>CAWACT010000010.1:0-501399 GCA_963780745.1 uncultured Actinomycetes bacterium
CCTCACTGGCACTAAGCGGGAGGCTTTTTCCGGTTCGCAGATAGAAGGGCACACCAGACCAACGCCAGTTATCCACTGCCAATCTCAGGGCGACATAGGTCTCGACCTGAGAATCGGGATTTACTTTTGCCTCACGACGGTATGCCGGGCGTGCCTGTCCATCAATTTCGCCGTCAGCGTATTGCCCGCGGACAACGTCAATCCCAACCTGGCGAGGATGGAAGGGTGGATGGATTTCAACAGTTTGACCTTTTCGTCGCGGATCGATTCAGCCTCAAGTGAGACGGGAGCTCCATGGCGACTAACGCCAGCACCTGCAATAGATGGTTTTGCACCATATCACGCAATGCTCCAGCCTCTTCGTAATATCCGCCTCGCGAGCCAACCCCAAGTTTCTCACTCACCGTGATCTGCACATGATCAACGGATTGCCGGCCCCAGAGCTGCTCAAAAATAGCATTCGAAAAGCGAAACATTAAGATATTCTGAACCGTCTCTTTTCCCAGGTAATGATCAATTTCGGAAATTTGTTTTTCGTAGGCAAACCTCATCAATTCCGAGTTGAGTTTCTGGGCTGAAGCCAAATCGTGCCCAAAGGGCTTCTCAACAACAAGTCGTTGCCAGTGTTGCTTCCCTTCGTCCCGGGAAACAGTCCAGCCTGGTGGAGGTGCTCGACCAACTCAGCGAATTGACTGGGTGAAGCTGCTAAGTAGAACAGTAGGTTCCTTCGGAGCCCCTCATGAGGGTGCCCATCCAATAAATCGCGCAGCTTAATATACGAGGCCGAATCGGAGAAATCCCCATGACAATAGTCCAAACTGGAGTGCAAACGCTTCCCAAGAGCCTCATCCAAAGGAGGTTGCGTTCGGGAAAATTTCTGCAAATCTCCTTTCAACTCTTCGCGCCACGCGTTGGCTGATTTTTCCCGCCGAGCCATCCGATAATTCGAAACGGCTTGGGCATCTGCTTGCTCTATAAACAAATGATAAAGCGCGGGTATAAGTTTCGCGAAGTCAAATCGCCGCTCGCGCCAAAGATAATGATAGAACAGGGTTCGACAACTCTGGTCCCAAAATCAAGACGGCAGGTCAATAGCTCGTCCAATTGATCCATAGAAGACAAGAATGGCGGAGCCCTCTGAGCATTTCAATAAACTTGCCTCGGAGCCTAAGTCCTCTCACGACTAAACACCGCGGACGTTCGAGGCAACGCATTTTCGCCCTGACGAGGCGCGAGGTCGGCGGAAAAAGAATCTCCAATGAGGATAGCTGCACTTCCCGAGCAGTCTGGCACCAGGAGAAAATCTAATCTATTTAAGGGTATTGAGACGCAAAGCGAGTCGGAATTTCTTGCGGTTCGCCCTCGCTTTCGGCGGCACACCGGTCTTGGCGGCCTTATCGAATGCTGAGCTTACAAGACGAAACGCAGCGATTGCCTCGTCCTTTTTCCTGCGCCGACTAAAACTATGGTATTTCTTTTCCAATGTTCCCAGACAGGGACTTGGTAGCGCGATTTCGGTCATGTTTGAGCATTGCGGGCTCGCCTTTCGGCTGACTTGGTATTCGGCATACAATTCGTAACTTTAGCGTAATTTAGAGGCCTTAACTGTAACGGTAACGAGACCTTTTGTCAACGGTGGATTCTCGTTCCCTTTCGGCAGGATTTGATCCATCGTCCATCGTTTCGCCGTTTGACGACCAGTCCCTATCGATAGCCTTCCCATTTAGACAGCGGCTCGACCTGCCGCCAAATCTCCGCGCCAACCTGGAGCGATGCTTTGGGTCCCATCGATCAATTTCGACACGCTCCGGTGCTGCAATTGCGATGGCGCGATAACCCTCTTCGACACGTTCCAAGAAGCCTCGATCCGCCTCCTCGAATCGATCGCGTTGGCGGGCAATCTCCAACTCGCGGTTACGCCTGCGCGCCTCGCTCTCGTCCGGAGAGATCATTAACAGAAACGTTAGTTGCGGGATTGTTTCTCCTACAGCGAAATCAATAACTGTTTGGACCATTTCGCAGATCCAACCCACGGCCGTATCCTTGATAAGCAATAGTGGAATCATGAAAACGATCGCAGAAAATAATCTCCTGAAGCGCTAAGGCAGGCCGGATGACTTCGCGGACCAACTGAGCACGGCTCGCGTTCATCAGTAGCAACTCAGCTTCGGCGGTCATCGCGCGGCTGTGACTGTCTTGAGCGTCTGGCGGATCTCCTCCCCAATCGGAAGTTCCTCCCGGCTCACGGAGTTGTCGCACCGAATAGCCGAGGTCTTGAAGCCTCTGACCCGAAGAAGCAAAATGTTGGGTTCGATTTGCCACTCCTCTTCTGTGTCTTTCCGAAAACGAAATAAAAATACCGCTTATGAAGAACGAAGTGCGGTTCAAGCCGTTTAGACATGCCAGACCCGCAAGCGCCCAGCGTGCCAACAGATAAAATCGCCTTCTTGAGGAATTAACTCGCCATCTTTTTCAGGTGAGTCCTTTCGGCGTGTCTTCGATGACCAGCCGTTATCTTGAGTTCTTCACGGATGCTGTCTGCCCGGCGGAAGTCTTTCGCCCTCCGAGCCGCCTCACGCTCTTGAGGAAGCTTTGGAGGTCCGTGCGTAAATGCCAGCGGGAAACTATCCGGAACTCCGATAATTACTTGGGAAGGGGTTCCATCGGGCGAGGCGAACTGGCGGGCTCCAGGGTTGAAGACGAATGTTGATGCGCTTCCAAGTAGCAAGAGCCACTGCCGCCCGCGCAACAGAAAGTTCTTGTCCAGCGATCAAGCGATTATGCTCGCGTATCCAGGGAAGATCTTCTCCCCAGGCAGCCGCAGACATTCAGTCGTCCATCCAGAGCTCGTAAAAAAATCTCCAATATAAGAGGGTCGGGCTCCCCATAGGTTCAGTCCTGCGTGGCATTCTACCTTAGTTTTCCCAGAAAATCGTTGAACCGTGCCAGTGCTCTAATGTGCTCCGAGGAGCCCATCCATGGTGAAATCAATGACTCCCGGTGAACGCGCACTGAGCACGAGATATCTGATATCTCTGTCCTGAAAAGCCTTTGTCAGTTAGATCCCGCAACGTATAAAAGTTCTCCCAGGGACTTGCTCATCTTCCTGCCGTCCACAAGTAAGTGGGCGCACTCGGAGCCAAGTATCGTCACAAAACGCTGCGGAAACCGCATGCTCTCTTCCGCTTTGTGCGATCTCGTCCTCATGGTGAGGAAAAATCAAAATCTTCACCGCCGAGATGCAAATCAAAAGTCCGTCCAGTAATTTCATGCTCATGGCACTACACTCGATGTGCCACCCGGGCCGCCCCTCTCCCCACGGGCTCTGCCACCAAAAAATCCCCGTCGTCGGGGTCCGTAGCTTCCCAAAGCGCAAAATCCGCTAAGGATTCCTTCGGAATATCCGTCATTCTCTCTCTCTCTTTCTCTCCACACGCTATTTCTTCACAATGACAAGTGCATTTCTCATCAATTTAAGCCCTACTTGATGACCCGGATGCCCGATATTTGCGATGACTAAAATAGACAGAACATCCGATGTTGAGTATGCCATCCCTGTGGGCGATCAGCCGCTCGATCAAACTAATCATTTCACGAATGTGACCGTGGCGCGAGGCAAGTGGTGCGGGACAAGACAACGCAATGACTCAAGGTCCTGCAGAAAAAGGCAGCTTCGTTCGGTCTCGTTATATCTCCTAGCTTCGAGTGTTGGGAGCAAGTCTTGGGTGCTCTGATCAACGGTCTGAAGATAGGCCGCGGCTCTGTGACATGTCCAAGCACATTTTCCTCGGAGCCAATCCCACCTGCTGACCGGAAGTTCAAGTTCGTTTCTCTTGCTGTAGCGTCGAATGATCTTATCCTCAACGTCGGTAATATTCATTACGTGCTCAACCGTATAGCCCTTAAATTGGAGGTAGCGCCGGACAAGATCGGCGAAGACTAAAAGGTGCGAAAATTTCCAATATGTGCGTGGTCATGTAAAATCCGTTAGGCGGAGCATAGAGATCTTCACGATTCCTTCCCTTCCAGGGTCCAGCGGCAGGCCCAATTCTTCCAGCGGATCGGGAAAGGGTGTTAAACAACTTTAGCGCCATAAAATTAACTGGATTGCAGAGTAAAGCTGAGCGCCCCAAAGAAAAGCGGAAACTGGCCTGTCAGAGGCTGATTGAGGTTCAGCCAAAAGACTTTTCCCGAAGAAGCGGTGGAAGCTGGAAATCCTAAAGGTGTTTTCATATGGTTCCGAGCGTGTTATCCTTAATACGGGATAAAAATTGAAAGCACCTTATTTCAACATCCCCAAAAAAGGTCGAAAGAGTCTTTCTGATCGTGGGCGTTGAACTAAAAGCAAGGGAAGCCGGGGAAGTCCAAGATCTGAAGAATTGAACCAGCTCGCTGCCACAGCGGGCGGAAAGTCGTCGGCACCGGAACACAAAAAACAGAGGCCGGCCGCCGGGACATTTATCGGAAGTGGGAAGGCGGATGAGTTTGCCCGCCAATGCCGAAACCACGAGATCGATACGGTCATCTTCGATGACGAACTGTCTCCCGCGCAAAGCCGCAATCTGGAGCGTGTCTTTGATTGCAAAGTCCTCGATCGCACCTCGCTCATCTTGGACATTTTTGCTCAACGCGCTCGCACTCGTGAAGGAAAGTTGCAAATCGAACTGGCGCAACTGCAACATCTGCTGCCGCGACTGACACGCTTTTGGGAGCACTTGTCCCGGCAAAAAGGGGGCATCGGCATGAGGGGCGATGGCGAAACCCAGCTAGAAACAGACCGTCGACGAGTACAAGACCGAATTAGCAAGCTGTTGGAAGAACTGAAAGCGGTCCGGCGCCAGCGGTCTACCCAGCGACACGGCCGCCAACGCAATCACTGGCCCCTGGCTTCCCTGGTTGGTTACACGAATGCGGGGAAATCAACACTCTTCAATGCCCTGACGGGCGCCGAGGTCCTGGCGGAAGATAAATTATTCGCTACTCTTGATCCGACAACGCGTTGTCTCAGACTTCCGGGCAATCACAACGTTTTGTTGTCCGATACCGTCGGTTTTATTCGAAAACTGCCGCATCGGCTGGTGGAGGCATTCAAAGCCACCCTGGAAGAAGTAGTGCAAGCTGACCTTCTGCTGCATGTCGTCGACCTCAGCCATCCTCAGGCCGAAGAGCAAATCGCTGCCGTGAATACTGGTGCTGGACGAAATCGGCGCGACAGGCAAACCGACCATTATGGTCTTCAACAAAACAGATCGCTTCTCTAATCGAGACTTGTCAATCGGTATCTCGATTCAGCTCCACAGCGAAGTTGGGATCTCTGCCAAAACAGCTGAAGGCTTCCCTGCGCTGCTCGGGGAATTAGCCGGTGCATTGCGACCAGTTCGCGAATTTGTCGAATTGGTCGTCCCGTACAAGTCTTACGGAGTAATTGCTCGCCTTCATGAGGTGGGCCACGTCCTGCACCGAGATTACAATGGCCGGGCGGCTCGTTTGTGGGCGCGTATTCCATCGCATCTTCATGCGGAATTCGCGCCTTTTATTAACCGAGCATCCGCAGAAACCATGCGGTAACGAGAGGAACGATTTGTAATGAGCCATTTCAAATCGTAGGGCATGACTCCCAGTATTCGCATAAAAGACTTGCCGAAAGGCGAACGTCCACGCGAAAGGCTGGTAGAATTCGGAGCGGAAACCTTACGGAATGCG
This sequence comes from uncultured Actinomycetes bacterium, assembly GCA_963780745.1. Lineage (GTDB taxonomy): Bacteria > Actinomycetota > Acidimicrobiia > Spongiisociales > DATADW01 > DATADW01. The sequence goes on from CAWACT010000010.1 coordinate 5,704, forward strand.
GAGTTAATTGCCATCTTGCTGCGCACTGGAATGAAAGGAGTTTCCGCGATTCAGGTTGCCGAGCAATTGTTGCAACGCTTTGGTTCGCTTGAGCGGCTGGCTTGCGCTTCGCTGGACGAATTGCGAGGTGTTAAAGCAATTGGCCGGGATAAAGCCATTGCCCTAAAAAGCGCCTTCACATTGGCGCAGCGCATGGCCCAGGAGTTACACCATGACTCACCCGTGCTCGACAGCCCGGAACGCATCGCCGACCTGTTGCGCGAGGAAAATCGTCTTTACGAAGTCGAACGCTTTCAAGTCGCCTTGCTCAACACACGGAGGAAGCTCATCCGGGTAGAACGGATTTCCCAAGGAACCCTAGATACAATTCTTGTCCATCCCCGAGAGGTTTTCAAATTGGCCATTGCCGCCAATGCCGCTGCAATAGTGCTGGTACACAATCATCCCAGCGGTGATCCCACTCCTTCTGAAGCCGATATAAAAGTGACCCGAGATTTGATCCGTGCGGGACAGTTATTGAAAATCGAAATCCTGGATCACGTGATACTTGGCCGGCGAACACAAGAGCGGGCAAAAGACTACTGCTCGCTTCGAGAGCTCGGCTACTTTTACAATTGAGGCGTTTTCAAAGAGGCAAGAATAGTTATCAGAAGCTCGTTTTATTCAACGTGCCCTCATGCGAAGGGTCCTGTCGCTCGACCTGTGTTTGCGGTCCCGCGATGCTCCTTTGGAACAAGCAAGTAGAAGCTCGGATGTAGGTTTGAGCAGCAGATAAAATGATTCACCCTACCGCGATCATTCATCCAAAAGCACAGCTCGACCCCACGGTTCGCGTGGGACCTTATGCCGTTGTCGACGAAGAGTGTAGTCCTTGGTCCTGGCTGCCAGATTGGCCCGTATGTTCAAATCACGGGAAACACAACCATTGGCGCGTCCAACGAAATTCATTCCGGTTGCGTCATCGGTGGGTCTCCACAGGACCTAAAATACGGCGGAGAAGCCCACAAGCTTGAAGATAGGGGACCACAACATTTTTAGAGAACACGTAACGGTCAATCGCTCGACCAATTTGGCCGAACATACTATTATTGGCTCGCACAATTTGCTGATGGCCAATAGCCACGTCGGCCACAACTCACAGTTAGGAAATCACATCATTATTGCGAACGGAGCACTCCTGGGAGGCCACGTCAGCGTTGCTGACCGAGCGGTCATTTCCGGTAATTGTATGGTGCACCAATTCGTTCGGATCGGAACGTTAGCTTTAATGCAAGGGGGTGCTGGGATCAGCAAAGATCTGCCACCGTTCACAATCGCCCACGGCGTCAACGCTATCTGTGGATTAAACACGGTCGGTTTGCGCCGTGCGGGTTTCACGGCAGAACAGCGCCTCGAATTAAGACAACTTTACCACCTCCTGTTCAGAACGGCACAAAGCCTGACTACAAGACTTGAAATGGCGCGAGAAAAATTCACCAGTCAGTGGGATCAGGTGCTGGTTGAATTCATAGCCACAAGTAAACGGGGAGTCTGCCAGGAGGCCATCTCATCTCGAAGATCAAATCCCGAGCTTGTTCATCAGGAATAGGCCTGTTGCATCCGCGGGAAGAATATGGCCTTCCTGCGCTCAAGAGAGGTCGCCGGCACGCTGCTCCTCCGGGATTCTTGGAGGCCTTGCCTGCTTTGAAAATAAAAACCCCTTCCCGTTTGGGGAAGGGGTTTGGATTTCTTCAGCCGAGCTTAGAACTTATAAACAATATTCAGTGCCAGAGTGAGAGCATTCTGATCGTCGGTCCCGAACGGGTATGCTCCGCCATTCTTACCCTTTAGATCGTGATCCCAGCGGAACTCTACTCGACTTAGAACATTCGCCCAGAGCGAATAATCGACGGTGAAGGTCTCGAGAACAGTTGTTCTTGAGTACCGGGAAGCTTTTGGAGCGGTTCCGCCATTACCGCCTGTGCTCGCTCCAAACGTGCCATACGATCCCGAAGCATATTCGATTCGGTTATTGAATTTCCAACTATTCATTGTAAACGAGGCGTACACGTGAAACAGCATTGGCAAAGTTGGAGTTACGTCCTCCTGCCGCATCTAGCACCTGGCTTGCGCGGTAATCATAAGCCGCCCCAAATGCCAAGCCTTCGATGGGCGTCGGCACAGTCGTCCCAACATAGAAGCTGGTTGTGTCACCCGCGGTCGGTGAAAGGGTATTGTTCAAGCCGTCAACGACACCCGGTATACAAGGCGGCTCCCTTTAACGCACCAACTCTCCGGAGCGGTCAGAGTAAACGAACCCATGTAGGTCTTCTCAGATTCATCAGCGGGAGGGGCGGGAAAGGTAACGGCCGCATTAGCACGAGCGGCTTGGAAATTAATCCCCGCGTTGAAGGTATTCGCTATGCCTCCAGCTACACTCATCCAATCAGTCACATGATAGCTTGCCAATATGCCCGTGTGCTGGGTCGGCTCCAGCGTCCAGCCGTCGTACGACCGGCTGAAGTTTGGATTATTGGGACTCTCAAATACCTCATAACCGATGATGGTGTCAAAAACGCCCATCTTGATATCCAATCCGTTCCCTACAGGCGCGCGCAAAGCAACATAAGCCTGCTTGATGGCGGTGTCTCCCAGAGAGGGAAAGCCCCCTCCAGGAGCTAATGATGAACTTATTGCACTTGGATTATAGAGGCCTGCATCCGGGCCAAACAACATATCAAACTTATAACCAGCGGACCACTCGCCTTCACTGAGTGGTTTCTCCAGGGACAGCTTTACTACGTTCAGGTTGAAGCCGTCTTGTTTGCTCGTGCCGTCATTAAATCGACCCACGATTTGTCTTCCCGTACCGAACTTCCAATTTGCGGACGTGTCAACATACCCACTGAGGGTAGTTGATGAAAGCGCGGTAAGCACTTGACTGGGAGCCTCCTCAGCCTTCGCCGCCGACGCTAGATTGATGACGCCCGCTGCTGCCAGACCCAGCGTCCATTGATTAAACTTCATGTTTTGTTTCCTCCTGCGATAGTGTTGTTGCGTTTTTATGCGTTTTATCGAGCAAAAACAGTTTGCCCGCACACCAAAACGGTGCATCTCCGTTGAACACTAGGAAAATCAAGGGCGTTTGACAATAAGATTTTTAGCCGCGAAATCCCTGAGCAGCGCGCGTCTTTTCATTTTGGGAATCTCCAGGAGCTTGGATGTTTGGCGAAGATCAGTGCGTGGAGGCGTTCAGGGCCGCCGTCTCGACGGGAAAAGCGTTGCTGATAACGCCGCACCGTCCAGCGTGTTTTTTTGGTCTGCGCCTGAGCAATCGCCGCTTGTGCCACGCTCACGACCAATCGCCGAAACATTCCCAAGACCAGCGCCGCATTGGCGTTGCGCACTCGGCTGCGATCCTCATCCAGCGAGACGTCCAACGCGTGGTGCAATCGACTCTCGATGACCCAATAGCCCCGCTTGAGTTTGATCCAACCCAGCGCGTCCAGTTGCTCCAAGGTCAGGCTGCTGATCAGATAGACCGTTTCGGTTGTCTTCTTGCCCTTGCGCCGCACGCGCCGTCGCAGCCGCGCAATCAACCGGGCACCGGGAAAACCGACTTGCTCCGGGGTGACTTCCCGGCATTCCAAAAGCCGAATCTCACGCCGGCTGCGATTGCGTTCCCGCGTCAGCGCGCGGGTCTGCGCCGTGGCTGGAGGGGGAAAAATCGCTCCGGGTCAGGAGCGTCGTCAGGGTTTGAACCAGTTCCTTCTGGTTGTCTTTGACCGTCAGTGCGTAATCGCCCCCGCCTTCAAAAAGGATTTGTTGCGCCGTTTCGATCTGGGTGTGGAGCGCGTCGGCCAGCGTGGTCTTGTTCTCCACGGGTACTTTGACCAAGAGTTCCCGGGCGGCGGGAATTTCGTTGCTGCCTTCTTTGACAGCCACGGTGCCCAGCCAGCGACCGCTGCCGTCTACGGCGCTGACCAACTCGACGTGCGCATGGCGCAGGGTCTTGCCATCGACAATCACCAGTTTGTCCTGCGAGGGTCCGAGCACTTGTTCCTGCCACCGCAACAAGGCCCGTTCCAGCGCGCTGGCGTCGATCCGCGGCAACAGCCTCTTGAAGGTGCTTTCGCCTGGACAACGCAGGCGGCTGGTGCCTCGCTTAGTCCGAAATCCCAGGGCTCGCAACTGGCCCTTCGAGAGGCTCGCCGCGTACTCGGCCAAGTCCTGCGGCCCCCGGCGCACGCCGCTGAACAGGGCCAGGGCGATCAGCGCCAAAAATCCCGCCAGGGGATAGGCCAGAGCTTCCTTGCTGCGGAACTCCGGCACCTCCGCGCGCAAATCTTCGACCAGACTGCGCATCTGCGTGGCTTTAGCCGTGCAATGGGGCGCGGCTTTTTCTTCGACCTTTCTCCATTCCGGCGGTAGTTGCAGCGCGCAGAGTTTGGCGCAGGCGTTGGGCACCAACTCGCGCACCCAGATTTGCTTGGGCCGCTCATGCTTCTGATAAAAGTCCTCGGCGGAGCGTTTCCAGCCGGCGGTCTGTCCCAGTCGATGCCACCCGCTGGCCTTGTAAGCGGTGCCTTGATAAAGGTGCGGATCGACAAAAGTTTCGGCCAGCGCGACCCGATGGCCCCAGCTTTGTTCCCAGTCCTGCGGCAGACCGACCAGCATCACCTTCATAAAACGGCTGATGAGATTGGGATATTGGCAGGGGGGCAGAATCAGCAAACGGCTGTTATTGACCAGCAGCGGCAGCCGGGTGCGCCGCTGTTCCTCCGTCCAGCCGATGAAGCCGTCGCGGGCTTTGAGATGCAGCGCGGCGGCGCTCCAACTGGCCAGGGCCAGCCACTGGCCGCGGTATTCGGCCACATAGCGCAGATGTTCGCCCACGACCTGGCTGCTTTTCAAATAATGATGTTGGCTGATCAGTTCATTGAATCGCCCGACTTCATCCGGTCGCACAAGCCGCACGACCAGATGGGTCAGAATTTCTTGTTCATCGTGCGTGGGTGGGCGAAAGCGTGCGCATTTTTGTTTCATGCCCCGCAGCCTAAAAAAATGCGGGCGAGTTGTCCCGCAAAATCGTTCAATCCTTTTCCCATCAAAAATTTGCCGCTACCGAAAAACGCGCCCTACAGATTAAGCAGATTAAGGTCTCGGCCGGCCTCGAGAGGCCGAGAGAATAGACTTTGAAAGCCTCGCGGGATTGATGTAAAAATGAAGCTCATGAGCGCCGACACTTTCACTTCAGACCACGCGAGTTCTCGCCGCTCACTGGCGGCGGTCGCAATGGCAACGCTCCTCTTCGGCCTGCCCGGCCACCGCTGCTCAGAAGGCGGCTCCGAAAATCGACTTCCATCGAGACGTCCGCCCGATCCTGTCCGATCACTGCTACGCCTGTCATGGACCGGACGAGAGACAAGCGGAAGGCAGGATTACGCCTCGACCAAAAGGAAGACGCCTTCAAGATGTTGAAGTCGGGCGACCGCGCCATCGTGCCGGGCGATCTGGAGAAGAGCACGCTCGTGCAACGGGTGACCACGCACGACCCGGACGAAGTGATGCCGCCTCCCAAGGAAGGCAAGCCGCTCCGCGCCGAGCAGATCGAACTGCTCATTCGCTGGGTGAAGGAGGGAGCGGAGTGGAGAAACCATTGGTCCTTCATTACTCCGGAGCGGCCGGCCCTGCCCGAGGTGCGCGAAAAGAAATGGCCGCGCAACGAGATCGATTACTTCATCCTGGAGCGCCTCGAGAAGGAGGGCCTTCAACCCGGCGCCGGAGGCGGACAAAACGACGCTGATCCGCCGCGCTTCGTTCGACCTGACCGGCCTTCCGCCAACGATCGAAGAAGTGGATGCGTTCCTGGCGGACAATTCGCCGCAGGCCTACGAGAAGCTCGTGGATCGGCTGCTGGACTCGGCGCACTACGGCGAACGCATGGCCGTCAACTGGCTGGACCTGGCGCGTTACGCGGATACCGCCGGCTATCATTTCGACGGGGTGCGGTTACATGTGGCTGTGGCGCGACTGGGTGATCAACGCGTTCAACAAGAACAAGCCTTACGACGCAGTTCACCATCGAACAGCTCGCGGGCGATCTGCTGCCCAACCCGACGCGCGAGCAGCGCATCGCCACCGGGTTCGTCCGCAACAACATGACCAATGACGAAGGCGGCGCCGATCCCGACGAGTATCTCAATAAATACGTCGTGGACCGCGTGAACACGATGGGCGCGGTGTGGCTGGGCATGACGGTCGGTTGCGCCGAGTGCCACGACCACAAATACGATCCGCTATTGACGAAGGAGTTTTACCAGCTCTATGCGTTCTTCCATAACGTGCCGGAGAAGGGACTGGATCGCATCCGGACGGACAATCCGCCGCCGCGCCTGCCCGTCGCCCACACCCGAACAGGCCATGCAATTCGTCGAAGCCGATTTCCGCCTGCGCGATGCCGAGAAGACCTTGCAAGACCGCACAACGAACTCGGCGAAACTCAGGAGAAATGGGAACGCGAAACCAACGCCAAACCTCCGGCCAAGCCAAGTGACGAACGGTTGCTCGCCTGGCTCACGTTCGATGACTCGTTCGACGCTCTCAACGAACGTTGCACCGCCGCACACGGAAACCGAGCCCGAAGATCACGGCAGAGCCGACAACAGCCGCGCGGCCGAGGAGTGAAGCGGCGCCGGCTCCGAAATTCGTTCGCGACGACAAGCCGGAGTTTGCCGAGGGCCGGCTGGGCAAGGCCCTCAAGTTTGACGGCAAAATGCACATCGACCTCGGCCAGCTCGTCGCCTTCGAACGCACCAATGCCTTCAGTTACGGCGCGTGGGTCAAGGTGCAATCGAACGGCGCGATTCTGAGCAAGATGGAGAAGAAGCCGGGCTATCGCGGCTTTGATCTTTTGGCGAACGACGGACGATTCGAAGTTCACCTCGTTCACCAATATCCGGACAACGCCATCAAGGTCAAAACCAAGGACAAATTCGATGTCAAACCAGTGGTGGCCACGTTCTCGCGACTTATGACGGCTCCGGCAAAGGCGCCGGCGTGAAACTCTATCGTCGACGGGCGTGCGCGCGAGGTCGAAATCGAGAAGGACAAGCTCTACGAAATCCATCACCAACAGCGAGCCGTTGCGGATCGGCTCGCGCAACGAGGAAGCGAATTTTACCGGTCTGATGGATGACGTGCGCTTTTATGACCGCGCGCTCAGCGCCGAAGACGCGCGTCTTCTCGTCTTTCAGGCATCATGCCCATCGTCACGAAGTCGGGTGGAAAACGAACCCAAGAAGAGCGCGACGACCTGCGGCGGTTCTACAAAGACAATTATGCGGTGGATTACCTTCGTTCGGAAGCCGCGCTGGCCAAGGCGCGCAAGGCCAAGGATGATTTGATCAAAGCGATCCCCAGTTCCATGATCATGGAGGAGATGGACCCGCCGCGGGAGACCTTCCAGCTCGTCCGCGGCGACTTCCGGAACAAGGGTGAAAAGGTCACGGCGGACACTCCGGCGTTCCTGCCTTCAATAAAGAAGGCCGTGGTTGAAAACAAAGACGGCCGCGTCCGCCTCGTGACTTGCGCGGTCCCGACCGCCCGAAGCCGCGGCCCACAGTGCGTCAACAGAGCAGCCTGCGGCTCTCGTTGCTGCCGCGGGCACGCCAACGCCCGGAACGTGCGAAAATCTCAATGGCGCGGAGACGCCGGTTGCTACGACCGTCACGTCAGCGCCAGGTGAAGCAGACACCGCAGAGCCTGCCCTGTTCAACCGTCTGGATCTCGCTGGCTGGCTTGTTTCGACAGATCATCCGCTCACCGCCCGCGTCACGGTGAATCGTTACTGGGCGATGTTCTTCGGCGCCGGGTTGGTGAAAACCATCAACGACTTCGGCTCGCAAGGTGAATGGCCGAGCCATCCCGAAGTTGCTCGATTGGCTGGCGTGCCAATTCCGTGACGGAGACGCGACAGTCCAGGCCAATGTCCAAGGTCCAAATCGGCCAGGCCCTGGGACGTGAAAGCTCTCGTTCGTCTCATCGTGACCAGCGCGACTTATCGCCAGTCCGCCGCCGTGACACCCGAGAAGCTGGAGCAGCGATCCCTACAACCGTCTGCTCTCGCGCGGCCCGCGGTTGCAGCTCGACGCCGAGTTCATTCGCGACAACGCGCTGGCCGTGTCGGGCCTGCTGAACACGAAGATCGGCGGGCCCAGCGTCAAGCCGTATCAGCCGCCGGGAATCTGGGACGGCACAGATTCCAAGTACGAGCAGGACCACGGCGACGCGCTTTACCGCCGGGGCATGTATGTTTTCTGGCGCCGTTCCGCGCACTATCCATCCTTCGCCACGTTTGACGCGCCCAATCGCGAAGTTTGCACGTTCCTGCGCCAGCGCACGCAGACGCCGCTCCAATCGCTCGTGCTCATGAACGATCCCGCATTCGTCGAGAGCGCCCGCGCCCTGGCCGAGCGCGTGATGCGGGAGGAACCGACCGACCTGACGAAGCGCCTGACGCGCGCCTTCCGCCACACGCTCGGTCGCGTGCCGCCAGCCCGATGAAGTCAGCCATGCTGCAGCGCACCTACGAGCAACAGTTCGTCGGCATTCCGCAGCCGATGCCGAAGGCTGCCGAGAAGCTTGTTGCGGCGTGGGCGAATCAAAGCTGCCCGAATCGATGGACAAGGTCGAACTGGCCGCCATGACAGCCGTGGCGAATGTGTTGCTCAATTTGAACGAAACGATCACGAAATAAGAGGTATGATCTTCCAAAGCGAAATTGAAAAGGCTCCTCAACCGCCGGGCGTTCCTCGCTCGCAGCACCACCGGCCTCGGCGCTCTGGCGCTGGGCGCTCTCTTGCGTCGCGATCTCTGCGGCGCCGAGGCGGCGACGATCCTGCACTTGAAGCCCAAAGGCGCGCTGCCATCGCTCCACTTTGCGCCGAAGGCCAAGCGCGTCATCTATCTCTTCCAATCCGGCGCGCCGTCGCACCTCGATCTGTTCGATCCCAAGCCGAAGCTCACGCAAATGACCGGCGAAGAACTCCCGCCGAGCGTGCGCAGGGCCAGCGCATCACGGGGATGACCGCCGGCCAAAAGGCGCTTCTGTGCGTCGGTCCGGCCTATCCGTTCAAGCGCTATGGCAAGAGCGGCGTCGAGTTGAGCGAGATGCTCCCGCACATCGGCGGCATCGTGGATGACATCGCCATCATCCGCTCGATGTTCACGGAGCCGATCAATCACGATCCGGCGGTGACTTTCTTCGGCACCGGCCACCAGCAACCGGGGCGGCCCACGATGGGCGCCTGGCTCAGCTACGGCCTCGGCAGCGAGAACGAGAACCTGCCCGCGTTCGTGGTGCTCACCAGCGGCGGCGGCGGCCAGCCGCTTCAAGCGCGCTACTGGGGCAACGGGTTTCTGCCCGGCAACCATCAAGGCGTGCTCTTTCGCAGCCAGGGCGATCCGGTGCTCTACGTCTCCAATCCGCCCGGCTTGAGCCAGACGGCGCGCCGCCAGCTCATCGACGCGATGCAGGAGCTGAACCGCAAGCAACTCGGCGCCCTGGGCGATCCGGCCATCGCCACGCACATCGAGAATTACGAACTGGCGTTCCGCATGCAAACCAGCGTGCCGGAGTTGATGGACATCGCCAAGGAACCGAAAGAAATCCTCGAACTCTACGGCGCCGAGCCGGGCAAGTCCTCCTTCGCCAACAACTGTCTCCTCGCCCGCCGCCTGGCCGAGCGCGGCGTGCGCTTCATTCAGCTTTGCCATCGCGACTGGGACCATCACGGCGGCCTGCCCGAAGGGATCAAGACGCAGACGAAGAACACCGACAAAGCCAGCGCCGCGCTGGTGAAAGACCTCAAAGCCCGCGGGCTTGCTCGACGACACGCTCGTGATCTGGGGCGGCGAGTTCGGACGCACCGCCTATTCCCAAGGCGAGATCACGCAAGGAGAACTTCGGCCGCGACCATCATCCGCGCTGTTTCTCCATCTGGATGGCGGGCGGCGGCATCAAGCCCGGCATCGTGCTCGGCGCGACGGATGACTTCGGCTACAACATGGTGGAAGACCCGGTCAACGTGCATGATTTCCACGCCACGATGCTCCACCTGCTCGGCATCGATCACAAGCAATTGACCTATCGATTCGAAGGCCGCGATTACCGGCTCACGGACATTCACGGCGAAGTCGTGCAGAAGTTGTTGGCGTGATCGGAGCGCACACCTCCCGGTCTGCGCGTCGGTCTTCGGTCTCAGGCGTCCACGTATTGCCAAGAAGGTCGAGGTTTGCGCGGGCTGAAGGCCGGGACCACGCCCGAGATCACGGTCCGACACCACCCGATAGAAGCGCTGACTCACCTCTGGCGCGTCGCCGTGGGACATCGTAAAGCCGCCGCCTTCAGTGCGGCCGGTGAACACGGTCAGCCAAGTCAATAAATCGGTTGAGGCTTCGACATGAAACGCAAAATCCGTTTGGCTGCTGATGTGCAACTGAAATTGGCCAGTCGACGTGCGGCTCAAGGCTAGGCTGGGTGGAGCAGGATTCCCGGCCGAGAGCGGTTCGATCTGAAAATCCACGACCTGGTCGGCGCCATCCACGATCACGATTTTCGCGCCCGGGATCACGCAGTCCCCGAGCTTTCAAATCTGCCCTCGAGAGACTCACCTGCCAGTATGATTGAAAACAGGCAGACGAAACTTGCCATCTTTCTCAGTCAGGCTCGAGGCATAATAGTTCGTGCCATCAAGTTGAACTGAAGCCAAGACGGAAAGATCGCTCCACGCTTTGCCTTGCGCGTCTTTGACCGTGCCGGTGATCGAGGCATTAACCTTGGGCGTCACCAGCACGACGCCCTCTTGGTCCACGCCTTCAGTGACTTCTACCGCCAATACTAAGGGCACGACGCCTCGGGCATCGGCCTCGGTTTCGTCTATCTTCAGCTCCCATGTCCCGCCGTTCAGTCCGAAATCGAAACTGCCATCCCCGCCTGAGTGAATTTGCAGGAGCGTATCACCGCTGCTGGCCCAAAGGTTCACAAAACTCAGGGCCGCTGCCGCTGTCATCAATAACCCGGCCTCGCACGTGTGTCTCTCTCAGGGGGGCGGCCATGACCACGAAATTCAGTTCGGTTTCCGGACCGCTGGTAATGACTGTCCGCTCGGCGGCTTGGCGATAGCCTCGGGCGCTCAGGTCTGAAGCGATCAGGTTCACCCGCCAGGGGGCGCTGAACAAGCGGAGACGATAATGGCCGTCGCCATCGGTGCTGGCCGAAAGGCTGTAGGTAGTGTCGTTCGTACTTACGAATGCGGAGACGCGCAGGCCCGGAACCGGATGGCCCGCGCTATCTTTTACCGCGCCAATCAATTGGGCGTCCGGTTTGTAGGCGGCTAAGAGGATGTCATTGACGTCGACACCATCAACGATTTGAACGTTCACCGAAGACGTGAGGAAGCCGCACAAGGCTTGCGAACTTTCCAATCGCACACTCCAAACTCCCGCGAAGACATCGAAATCGAAATTCCCGTCAGCGCTCGTTTGGGCCTGGAGGAAGTCGCCGCTGCTGGATGAAGCATACACCGCAATGCCTGCGAGGCTCTGGCCTGTGCCCTCGACTGCACGACCACGCAGATGAGCCGTTGTGATAATTTTTTCCGCCATCATACTGACGGTCTGGTCTGCGCCGTTGATCGTGACGTGCTGTTCTTGTGCCATGCGGTAATGACGCGCCGTTAAGTCGGAGGAGGAAACGTATAATTCCCACTCGCCGTCGAAGGCGTCGAGCCGGAAATCGCCGTTCGCGTCGGTCGCACCGCTGAGCACGTAATCGGCCCCGTTGACCGCGCCGAAGGCAAACAGGTAGACTCCCGAAATCGCGCCGCCGGTGTTGTCCTTGACTGACCCAAGAATGTGGGCTGTGGGCTTAAAAGCGACCAGCCGGATTTCGTTTTCGTCCTGGTTATCGATAGCGCTGACGGATAATCCTGGAGCGACAAAACCCCGAGCCGTGGCCTCGGAATCGTCAACCTTCAGTCGCCAGTTCCCGCCAAAAACCCCGAACTCGAAAGTGCCGTCGTCGCCGGTCCTGGCTTGGAACGACCCATCCGCTCCCGAAGCGCTCACGGAAATGTTGTTGATGGCGTTTCCTTTCTGATCAAGCACTTGACCTCGCAAGTGAGCGGTCACAGCGGTGGGTTGCACGACGAATTGGACGGTGCCGTTAGTCCCGCTAATCGTGATGGACTGCCCGAACACACTCCGGTATCCGCGGGCGTTCAGTTCCGCCGAGGAAAGCCCGACTTGCCATGCGCCATCGAAAACCGTGAGACTGAAATTGCCCTCCACGATCCGTCGTGGCGGAAACGGTGGTATTGGTGCAGTCGATCGAGTTGAACGCCAGGACAGTGAGGTTGGAAACACCGACACCGACGTTGTCCTTGACGGTGCCGACAATCTTGGGTGACTCGATCCCGAGGCCTGAGCTCGCTATCACGCAAAGGAGCGATAGAAAGGAGGCCATTCCGATGATTAGTTTGTTGCTCTGCATAAACTCGTTGTGTGTTCTCAATTAAAACTGGCGCGCATCGACAAAACCGCTTCTTTCTTGTCTATGGTGTTGGCAAAAGCACATCAGTCCAATTGTTGAATGCTAAATTTCCACTCGGACGCCCAGGATGCAAGTCCGAGCTGGTCGTGAGGCGCTTTTTGATTTCGAAAGGCTTTATGTGGAGACGGTATGAGTGCAAATGTCACTTCGTTGCGCTCAAAAGCACCCACAGCAATGCATCTGTGGTCACGGCGGCGGAATCTGACTTAATCACCAAGCGGCGCGCGGATCAAGCTTTCTCTGGTTGCTGGGTGCACGCGTGGAAATCGAGAACACCGAACATCCAACATAGAAGACCGGACAGTCGAAGGAGAACCGCTAACAAATCGATAAGCTGATTCTTGATACTTATCCGAGTTGCCGGCGTAACTGGTTGGTGAAATGGTGCCCCGGCCCGGACTTGAACCGTGAACCAATTGATTAAGAGTCAACTGCTCTACCAATTGAGCTACCGAGGCAACAGCACGAGGACTTTTTACGGCAGGGTGAAAGTCAATGGCAAGATTTATCGCGAGAGCTTTGGCTCGACCATGATACCCCAATCATCTCCCAAGCGCTTCTGCGCTTGCTTTAAGGCATCCGCAGGTCACCGTCGTCACACCGGACGAATGCCAATCGAAGCCGAGCACGCAACCAAAAGCTTGAAAGCACCGCGGATCCGAGGGTCGACGCTAACATTTCCACCGGTCCATATTCTTCAACGATCCTGGCTGGCTCTGATGTTGAAGCAGTCTTGTCGTTGACGCGTTGCTGGCAGGGTAATAGCTATTCATAGGGATGCTCAATAAGAGCAAGTTTACTTATGGCGACAAGCTGGCTACAAAAAAGAATTCCTCCAACTAACTGTCACTCCATATTCAAAGAGCAGACTTTTATTTCCAAGCCGTTGGAAGAAAAACATTATCAAATTGTTGGCGAAGACCCCTCGGACGATAGGTCCCGGGCGAAACTGGATCGCTGGACACGGCTCAGGACTTTTGTGTCCTACGTCATGCCTTTTATGAGTTCATGATTACCGCTGCGCTTTGCACGAATAACACTCTGCAATTTGCAGGAACAATTTGCGTTAGTTACAATGAGGATGATCAAAAAAGTTGCCCGGGATACATCGGACAATTCGGAGTTGATCGATACGAGGAGTGACAGACAAAACCAAAGGTGAAAGGTCAAGCGGTAGTTGACGCGCTGGCGGGTTGAGGGCAGTCGGAGTTATCTGATTCCCCTCCAAGTGGACCTATTTAAGGTTTTCAGTATGCCTCCGAAGTGCCAGAACATATTTCATCAAGTCATCAAGCTCTGGCGGGGGAATTGTTTTCTTATCAAATGAAGGCATCGCGCCGAGGCCGAGCCGGACCTGAGTTTTCATGAGGAATCGCGGAAAAGGTCTGTCATTGAGAGAAGGTCCAAGCCCTCCTTCGCCTCCTGGATGACATTTGTAACAGTGTTGTGCGAATGCGAGCCTCCCTCGTGCTACGGCCGGATCGGAGACATTCATGGGCCCGGCAATAGGTTCACCTCGTCGAACCGAACGACAAGCGGTCGTGGTCCAAAGCGCCACAAGCATGCAGAGGAAGCATATTCCGTGGGCGGACGATCTCCCATGCGGTCGTTTTCTAGTCATAAACCATTCGTCCTCGTGATCCGCCAAAGTATTCCTGTGCCGGGCCGAGGTTGCACTCCCTTCTTGGTGTGGGTGATCACACCAAAATCTACAACGTAGAGCGCATCACCGCTCTTGGTGAACCTGACCGACACAGGATGTTCTAAACCGCCCCCTCCAATCTTGGAAGCTGGCCCGTTTTTTTTGCCCTTGTTGACAGTAAATTCCTCTATCAGGCCGTTGGATATATTCACTCTGACAACTTTGCTTCCAACTGGATAAAGGACTTTTCCCACAGCCGGGGCCTCATCACCGAAGAGCGCAACGAATAATTCGCCCACATGACCAAAGGCGGGGTTTCGAGAGAAGTCCATACCGTCTGCTGAGGCGTGAACCGGAAATCTAGCGGTTGGCAGAGGCGGGTTGTTCGGGTGTTCTGCAAGGAGAAAACTTGGTTGAGGTTTGGAGGGAGGCTTGAAATGTGTGTGGGTCAGTGGACGTCCTTCTGAAAAGTCGGGCCAGCCATACCATTTCCCTCTGGTGACTTCCCACAAGACATCGGGAGATCCCCAAATTGGCCGGCTGCCTCGGTCGTCATAGCCATTATCGCTCACAAAAAGGCGGCCGTCCGCAGAGAAAGCAAGGCCGAAAGGATTTCGAAAACCCCAAGCAAAAAGCTCCGGATCGCCTCCCTGGATCCTTATCCGCATGATAGCCCCACTGCAAATAACCGATCCCTTGATTGTCTGATTAGCTGAAGACGGCGTGCCAAAAGGTAAAAACGCTCCCGTATGAACCTTCATCCTATTTCCGGTATTCAATGCATCGCTCGTCGAAAAGTTTTCTCCAACAAGAGTGATATCCTGACCAGGAATGTCGTGGAACTGTGGCCGTCTTTTCAGCCATCCAAATTTGGCGCTATCTTCGCCTATAACTCCTGAATTACTGGCGGTACCCTGGCCAAAATAGAGCCACCCATCCGGACCAATAATTGGCCCGTCTGTATGGTGATCGCCAAAGCTCGGCAAATTCGTGACCAGCGCCGTGATGGCCCCGTTCGGCTGGACTTTCAAAATTCGCCCACCCTCCAACACTCCACCTTCCGCTATATAGAACGCACCCTCACCAAAATCGACCCCTGTCCAGGGTCCATTCTTGTTTCCATGCGCGATCTCAATAATTCTGCCGTTGCCATCGACGCGAAGAAGTCTTGGCGTGGTCCACATTCTCCGTAGGAATAACCTGATTCCACAACGTAAACGTTTCCTTCTGAGTCGAAAGCCACACCGGTAGGGAAAGTTAAACCAGTCGCAATGGCTTCAATCTTATACCCGCGCGGTAGTGCAACGTCACTGGGGTTTACTTGGCGCGGCGGCTGAAATTCGCTCTGAGCTCCGCCGGAAGAGATCCGCATGGAATAACAGCCGCTCAAAAAAATTGAGCAGAGGGCGAGAATAACACGGAAGTAACAAACGTCCCTCAAAGCAATCCGCAGCCCCTGAAATACCATAGTTCCTTCCTAAAGAGATTTGAGATATTCAACCAGATTATTCTTTTGTCCCTGAAATACTATCGCATCCTGCAATCTTTCCGCCCATGATGTCATGCAATTCACCACTGAGTTTTCTGTTATCTCCAAGGTTTTTCCGCATGCGGATATTTTTCTCTGAGATTCTGATGATAGGTGGAAAAGGAGGAACGAACACGGTCAAGAAGTTGGACCGCGTTAATAATGGTGAGCAGTTTGCCCAGCAGACCAGTGGTTTTGTCAGCCTGCTTTTCAACTGCCAA
This sequence comes from uncultured Actinomycetes bacterium, assembly GCA_963780745.1. Classification (GTDB taxonomy): domain Bacteria; phylum Actinomycetota; class Acidimicrobiia; order Spongiisociales; family DATADW01; genus DATADW01. The sequence goes on from CAWACT010000010.1 coordinate 21,687, forward strand.
AGCATTGAGTGTGCGTTGATGGGAACGTCTTCGCGCCTTTTGCACTATTCGGAAGCCGACGAAAGCGGCCCCAGTTCCAAGAAGCGCTGTTGGTACCGGATGAAGTTTCATTTGTTGCGTTGCTTCCTTGGTAAGTGACCGCAAAGATAGATGGTCTTTCAATTCATCAATGTCATCTCCAATAGTATGATGGATCGCTTCCAATTCGGCTTGGATCTCTGCGCTCCCTCGCTCAGCCTTCGGGACATGCGTTGGCAAGGAAACCGATGGTTCTTTCCCGGTGATTTCGGATGTGAGCTGTTTAGCCTCGTGAACCGCCTTTGTCGGTAAGGAGATAAAGTCTTTAGCCTTTTGAGGGAGACCAAAAGAGCCACACACCCCTGTGGCGATGCACAGCACCGCCATGATCCCCAACCCGGCGAAAATGGCGAGAATCTCTTCAATTCCAACTCGGATGAGCAACCATGCAAAAAGAATCCCCAAGCACATGAATAGAATAATAATTCCTCCATAGGCTATCGAAACACCGGCTGCTAACCGAGCCGTATGGCGGCCGTCTTGGCGACCTGCTCAGAAAGTTCAGCTTTTGCCAGTTCGATTTCTTTCTGATCGCTGTCTTGGCGTCCTCGGCCAGCCGTGGATTAATCCCGCGGTAGATTTTTGAGTCGAAGCGTCACGATTCCATAGTATCTTCCCTTATCTATTACTCGTGTCAGCACCATAAATGCCAGGACGGTATATTGCCTGCTAAGATCCTTTTCCAGGCAGTTGTAAAGATGCGCGTAGGACTCGAATTGTGCGAACGGTGAAGACAGATATGGGGAAAGTTTTGAAGAAGACGGGTAAAGAAATCGTTGACGACAAGGTCCTGCGCTCAGCGCTGCTTTCGTCTATTACGCGCTGTTTACTATCGGGCCACTCCTCATAACTCGTCGCGCTCTTGCGTGGTCGCTTGAGTGGTTTCGAAACTCGCGATACCCAGATCAGAAGATCCTGGCGTGGCATGTAGTTTAAGATTTGTTCTCGTTTAACGCCCGGCGAGACGCGCCGCTGCAACGCCGAGCTGGATGAATTCAAGTTGCCACGGATGATGAGCATCGGTACCGATGGAGATGCGGCAACCGGCTTTTCTCGGGAGGCGCACGAGTTCGACATTCACTTACAGCATTGCGCTTAGCGCCTATCATGCCATGCAGATCTCCGCCTTTTGTAAGGTTGTTGGACGTTTGCGCTCATGCGGTCGATGCAGTTTAACGCGGCTTGCGGGGATTGCCTCTGAGAGCGTTGTTGCCGCCGTTGGACCCCGGTCTATACAAGCGCCCCGACCCAACCGGCACCCCGGCAGGCTTCAGTCCACTCTTTCGTTCCGCCTCGCGGCGAAATGCTACTGCGTGCAAATTAGCCCCCACGCAGAGCGATGTTGCGTCGTATCTCGTGGCTATTTGGTCTTACGGTCGCCACGGTCGCCTTGCCCCGCTTGGTTTTGGTTTTCGCAGTCTGGCGTCGGTCCGCGGTAAGAGAGCGTCCTACGTCGTCACTTTCCTTAAATTGACCCAGACTGTTGCGGCGTACACGAATCGTTTGTCTCTGCCCGTGTTGATAAGTTCGCGCTTGGCGGCTTTGCGTTTTGTTTGATTTGGCATGAGTGAAAGGTACTGCGTGACTTCAATTTTGCAATCGAACCGGCGGCTCTCTTGCTCCGATCTCAACCGCAGAGAAAAAATCAATCAACACTGGCGAGTCGGGATCTTTACCTTGAAGACCTCTCCAGCGTTCTCGTTCCATTTGCAATCTGCACGCGGCTGTCACGGCATTTCTTGCATTGTGCCGAGATATTTTTCAAATGAATTTGGGGTTTTGGAACAGACACCGAGAGACCCCCCGGCATTGCTCCTGCTGGCACCCTTCTGGCTAGAGTTCACGCGATCACAAAATGCTTAGTGATTAGGTGCTGATGCTTGACCTTAAAATGAAATAGGCCAGAAGTGATAATTAGATTACGTTTGATTACGTTTGTTTGTTTTATTGCTCTGTTGTTCTCCTTCCGGCGAAAGAACGACCGCCTTCTTGTATTACTACTTGCACACCTCGGTCTAAATCGTATGGAAGCTTCCTCCGCAACTCTGCTTTCAGGGTTCAGCGAAGAAATGATCGGCGGCACGTGGAATCAGGCGGTTGTCCTCACCTATGGTGATGAGAAAAACATCGCTCTATTTTTGCATACTTAAAGTAGGAGTAGCCTTTGAGCTCGCGGCAGGTTCCGTTGAGTTCGAGGAAATCCGGGCTCGCGCGGCGGCCTTGGCAGCAGAGCCATTTCAGCCCTCGACCAATGGTTTGCCGGAAGGACTTCGGCAATTGAGGTTCGTCCAATACCAAAACATCCAATTCAATCATGAGAGAGCGCTGTGGAGGGAGGAAGGGCTTCCCTTTCAGATCGAGTTTTTTCATCGAGGCTGGGTCCACAACCAGAATGTAACCATTCATGAGATCACTTCCAACGAGACGCGGCCCGTTCCATTTTCGACGGAGTTCTTCAGTTATGGCACCAATCATTTCGAGCTTCATGAGAATTTGGGGCTTGCTGGACTTCGCATTGTGAGCCCAGTGAAACATTTTGGAGAACTGGCTTCTTTTTTTAGGCGCCAGCTATTTTCGCATGATTGGTCTGGGTCAGGTTTATGGAACCTCTGCGCGAGGTTTGGCCTTGAATACCGGCTCGACGCAAAGTGAAGAATTTCCTGCATTCAAAGAGTTCTGGCTGCGCAAGCCGGGGAAAAGCGATAAGGAGATGATCGTCTTTGCGTTGATGGACAGCGTGAGCGTCGCGGGCGCTTTTCAGTTCGTCATTCGCCCCGGACCCTCGACCGTCACGACTGTCAAAACATCGTTGTTCCTGCGCAAGGCAGTCGAACGCTTCGGCATTGCACCTTTGACCAGCATGTTTCTGCACGGGGAGAACGGCCATGCGCTCTTCAGTGATTTCCGCCCGGAGGTGCATGATGCGGACGGAGTATTGTTACAGACAGGACAAGGCGAATGGATTTGGCATCCTTTGGAGGCTGGCAAAATGATGCGTGTGAATGTCTTTCAGGATGAAAACCCAAAAGGCTTCGGCCTGATGCAGCGCGATCGGAATTTCGATCATTACCAGGACCTCGTGGCCAGGTTTCAACTGCGGCCCAGCGTCTGGATCAAGCCGCTGGGACAATGGGGGAAAGGCTCTGTTGAATTGGTGCAATTGCCAACAAACGTAGAGTTTAGCGACAACACCGTGGCTTTTTGGGTGCCGGCCACCCCACCGAAGATCGGCCAGCCAATCGATCTCCAATACGAGATCCACTGGACTTCAAATGAGATCGCTTCCGCTTCTCTGGGGAGGGTGCGCTCGACACGTGTTGGGCGAGTGACCGAGGAGCCAGCTTTGGATCCGCCCCATTTGCGGTTTGTGATCGATTTTGAGGGTCAAGCGATTGAAAAGCTTTCTGCCTCAGTACAACTTGAGGCGCAGGTCGATTGCGGACCGGGAGCGAAGTTTATTGCTGACAGCCTTTTGAAAAATGAAATGAATGGAACGTGGCGCCTCGTCGTGGAAATCGTGGAGCCTCTCCGCCAAGCAGTCGACCTGCGCGCCCTTTTGAAATTACAAGGACGGCCAGTGACAGAGACCTGGAGTTTCACATTTCAGCCATGAAGACTTTTATACCGGAGACCGGGTCACTCACCGAGTGGAATGCGGCTTATTACAGAGTTGAGGATTATCTGCGTGCTCACCTTGTCGTTAACAAGCTGCATCGGAACCAAATTGTTTTGTGCCTCTTGCAGAAAGCAGCGGCCAAACATATCGAATATCCATCGAAATCTCCCACGACTCTCGCGCTGGAAGAGGCCTGGTCTGCCATCGATCAATGGTTCGGACGTTTATTGCCAACAGAGGACGTGTCACCCGAGCGGCTTTCCGCGATGTGTCGGGTGAGCATGCTGATCCTCGACGCAACAGAAAGATGGCCGGTCGCATTTTTGGCCGAAGACGAGGAGATTCCGGCCGCTGTTTCGGAGTGCGATGCAAGCGACGACTCTCCAAGCCGGTCCGGATCTCCAGGTCTCGAGCATGGTCCCGCGTCCGATCGATATGCCAATTGATATCAGTCCCTTGACCGCCAGTGTGGAAGAGGTTTGGGAACGGATTAGCCGGCTTTCTGTGGGTTTGTTCCTGGGTGCAACTGGCCTTGTGGCGGCAGCCATCCTTTTGTACCTCAAGGGTACGGATCAGTTCGAACATCGTGTAGCAATACGTATTTTTTCTGTTGCCGTTTCTTCAACTTCAGACTACGTGCTTGCTCCGTCCTCACGATGTTTGATTCCAAGAATCCGGTTACGCGTCGTCTGTGCGCGCGGCGAAACTATGCTGGTTTTCCAGCCGCAGACGGTTGAGCAGCGTCGACTTCCCCGCGTTCGCAGGTCCGACAATGGATACGTACTCCGATTTGAAACTCACGCTGCCTCCACTACCTCATCTTCTTCAGCAGTTTTTTGCTGCGGAAGCAGTTCCTACAGCAGCAACTCTGCAATTAGAACGCGCTGACCTTCGATAAGCTCAAGCGGCATTGGACGCGCGGTCATTTTACCCAGCGCTTCAGCCGCTGCAGCTGTTGACTCCCTTCTTAGTTGCGCCACGGCCTCTTCCTGCAATATCACCATCCACAATTACAACGGTGACAAATGTCGGCGCATGCTCCGGTCCATTCCACCATCTCGAGCAGATAGTTCGGCGGTTCGCTTCCCGCAGCATGGAGTGCTTCCTGCAATTCTGTCTTCGGATCCGAAGGCTGAACTTGCTCAAGCTCATCCATGAATGCCGAATCACTTCAAACGATCGTTCGTATGAACTGTCGCGATACATTGCACCTACGATTGCTTCCATCACATCCGCCAGAATCGACGGGCGCTCTTGGCCACCGCTTGAAAGTTCACCGCGTCCGAGCCTGATAAATGGTCCCACATCGAGGCATTTTTAGCCACATTTGCCAATGCTTGCGTGTTAACTAACGCAGCACGCATCTTCGATAGCTTCTCCTTCCTTCGCTTCGGGATACCAATCGCTCAGCAGATGCGCAATAGTTAAGTCGAGAACCGCGTCACCCAAGAATTCGAGACACTACGTAGTCTGTCCGCTCCTTCAACCCTAACGCGCTGCGGTGTGTTAGTGCGCCGCGAGAAGTTGCGTCCGATCGGTGAACGTGAAACTCAACCGATCTTCCAATATTTCAAGGTCATGCCGGTATAGGGAAAACTGTTCTTCCTTCACTTAACGGTTCGACAGGCTGCGCGAATGAAAGTTGCTCACGCTGCGGGCGAAGTGAGAGCTTCGGAACCATCCGGTTACCTTCGCCCCGCTGATACTCCTTCTTCTTCGGCTTTTTGTGCACGGCAAAGTCATCCCAGACCTGCCGCTCTCCGCGATCACCGGCCGGAGACCTTGTAGATTTTGCACTTGTACCTGTTCCCCACCACCACCACCACCACCAGGCAGTGGGGCCACCTTTCCAGGTTTAATAACGCGCATACGACACTCCCGTCCAGCTTAACCTGCCTTGGTATTGCAGTGAGGAGCAATCCTCTGATCGCCTCCGGGAAGTTTGTAGGAACACTCACGCTTAGAAACTCGCGGCTCGTTCCGCGCAGCTCTGAATCTCGGATTGTCTCAACGACTATCTCGATCGGACGACCCAGGAACTGCTCAGCAAACTCCCGGTAGCGCCTTTCGGAAATCGCGCGCAATCTCTCAGCGCGCCTCCTCCGCTCCGGCATCTCCACCGTTTGATTGAGTCTTGTCGCCGCCGTTCCACTCCGCTCGGAGTAAGGGAATACGTGTAGATAGGAAATAGGTAGCTCAAGCAGTAACTCGATCCCTTGCTCTAGCTCTTCCCTACTCTCTCCCGGAAACCCGGTGATAACATCTGACCCAATGCAACTATCGGGCATCTCCTCCACACCCGCCACAACAGCCGAACCGCATCATCAATGCGGTATGGCCGGTTCATCCTCTTCAACAAGCGAGCGGTAAATGCCTGTAAACAGATATGAAGATGGTGACAGAAGATGTTACCTTTGCTCAAGATACTGAGTAACTCAGGCGAGACATCATTAGGGTCTATCGAGCTTAATCGGATTCGAAGTGGCGGATTATGTTCGACTATTTTTTAGAAGCAGCACCGCAAGGCTCAGTCCGCAATCTTCACCATAACCCCCTAAATGGGTGCCGGTGAGAACCACCTCCGGTGGCCCAGAGTTCTGCAAGCCGAATGAAATCATCCAGCACGAGCTGAACCGCACGGGAGCTGGAGTCCTCCGCGCGCCTGGGGAATCATGCAGAACGTGCAGTGATTCTCACACCCCTCTTGCACACGCAGATGGTAACGCGCGCGTCCCTTCACTTCTCCCATCTGTTCATTCGGGCCGGTTAGGAATTTGAGATTGAATCATTGAGTGAAATCGATCGCCCTTCCCGCCTTCCTCCGTTGCTGCCGCCAACTTTCCCGCCGAGAATTGCAGCAATTACTTTCCTGTTTCTGACCGGGACTTCAATCGCATCGGCAAGACCCAGCTCATTGAGTGCGTCACGTCCAACTTCCGCAAGACAACCGGTAACAACAATCCGCGCATTGGGTCGAATGCTTGCGAACTTTCCGGAGCATCCGGTGCGCTTCATTGTCGGCGGAATCTGTAACCGTGCCACATATTGATCACATACACTTCTGCACCGTTGCCTTTCAGCGCTGCTTCCAGCTCACATCATCTGCCACCTTCCGATACAAGCGCTGCTTGTAAATCGATCGTATCCGCAAAATTGCTGCGGCAGCCGAAGGTTTCAAATGCGACTTTCATTAGATCCGTACACTCAATATTACGCCGCCAAGAACTTCGAGAGTCGCCCACTGCATCAGCGGTTGGAGAATCAAAGACCGCAGCTTGCCCCGGACTGACTGCGGTCCAGCTACTGGAGAATCTCCCTCGCGCGAATCCGCCCTCTTGCGGAGTGACCTCACAAAGCACACCTTCGTCCCGGTAGCGAAGTTTCACATTCCGCGGTGATCGACTCCGATGGAACTACTCCGCAACCCAATTCACATCACGAACGAGAAATGTGTCTCGCCGAAGTTCAGCCTTCTCGCCAACCTCAACTGTGTTGGCTTCGGGAATCGATCGCAAGAACATACAGCGGCTGCTCGCTCCGCCGCCGAGCCCCTTACGTTGACCGACCGTGAAATGATGAACGCCCTCATGTTCGCCAGATCACTTCGCCGGAGGAGGTAACTAACTTTCCGGCGCCAATCTTCCTCCCCGTATGGCGTTCAATAAATTCCGGGACGGTTCCCGAAACAAAACAGATATCCATACTTTCCGGCTTTGATGCGATCGATTGCCCCTGATCATCCAGATATGCGCGGACTTCATCCTTCATCATCGCACCTACCGGGATAAACGTGTTGCGCAGCTCGTCTTGTCCCATTGCGAAAGAGAAAATAGCTTTGATCCTTACGGCAATGTTTCGATGTGAAGAGTCCCAAGCGCCCATCCCGAGTGCTGCTTAATCTGCGCGTAATGACCGGTTGCTACTCGCTTACAACCGAGCGAGTTGCCCGGCGCCGCAGCTCTTTAAACTTCACCTTGCGATTACATTCCACGCACGGATTGGGCGTATAGCCGTTAAGATATGAGTTTACGAACGGCTGAATCACCGCGTCGGAAAACGAGTCATCGAAATCGAAGACGTAAACGGAAAGCCTTTCCGTTCGGCCTCCGCGAGCGTCATCAAAATCAGCGGGCGCGCAGCACGTTGCGCGGTTCTTGTTGCCGTCATTCTTCTTATAATCCCGCAGACCTGCATCGCAATACCGATCACATCGAACCCTTGATCGATCAGCAAGCATGCGGGCAGCCGAAGAATCGACCTTCCCCTTTTCCGCTCATCGCAACGACAACTTGTTCCTGATTCCGCGTCACATCACCCCTTCGGCGGTGCGTCGATCATCAGCCAGCACTTGTGATCGCATTCGCTCAACAACTTGAAAAATAATCGCTGACGCTTCATCCACCTGCAATTCGTCCGCATCCCAATCCAAGCTGAAGCGGACCATTTTTCAGCGGCCTTCGATTTCATTCAGTCCCATAGCAAGGGGGACATGTGAAACTTGTTGTTTTCCACTTGAACACGCTGACCCGGTCGAGCAGCAGAGGCCGTTGAGATCCGCTGCAACTACGAAATCGTCTCCCCCGGTCATCCTGGGAAACGCACGGTCAACGTTGATGCAAGGCTATGTGACGCGCCGAAATCAAACGGAGTAAGCCGGATCGTTTCAGGCAGTCTGGTTTGAATCCGCTGCCACAAAACGATCACGCAGCTGGCGGGTACGCACCTCTTCCGCATGCAATTTCATCTCACGGCAAACTGCGGCAAGCGCAATAATCGAGAGCAGATCTCGCTACCCGCGCAAAGCCCCGCTCTTGCGGCCCCCGAGCGGGACACGGATCAAATTCCAAGCAGCGCTTCACTCCACCGAGAATCACCGCTCCGACACCGGATGGCGCGCCAAACTTGTGACCCGAAAGAGCAATCGCATCGACGCCGCTTCAATATAATCGGCCAGGTTAAATGACGCTTTTTCCGGCATCTGAACTGCGTCGCTGACGATCACTCCGCCGAATCCGCGCGAGCGAAGCAATCTCGCAAGTTGCAGCATCGGCTGCAATGCACCTGTTTCATTATTCGCGCACATCAGCGTTACGATCTGCGTCTCCTTCGTAACAGCCGCAGCGAACTCATCAGCATCGATAATTCCGTCATGCTTCGGCTTTACGCGCGTTACGGTCCAGCCCGCCTGACTCAGAACGGTGAGCGGCTCAAGCATCGCAGGATGCTCAATCGCCGATGAAACAATGTGACCGCTTCGTGCAGGAATGCGTCCGAGGAATCCGAAGGAACAGAAGAGTGTTGGCAAGATTCGGTTCCACCAGAAGTGAAAACAAGTTGGAGATCTTTCGGAAGCTGACGGCTGCGAAAGAGCAGAAAGAATATCTGCACGGGCTTGGCTAAGCAGCGCACGAGAGCGGCGTCCACCGGAATGCACGCTCGATGGATTCCGCAGATGGTGCTCGGACTCCAAAAAGGTCTCGATGCGCGTTTGGCTGCAGGCCGGATGCGCGAGGAGGCATTGGAATCAAAGTAAATCATTACCGCTTTAAACTGTTAAAGGCCGTATGAAGGACCCGGAATTTCGAACCTTTCCCTATATCGTCTCCTCTTTTTGGTTAAAATCCTGACGGGGAGCCTGACATATTAATGGCCTGAAAACATTGAGAAAGCTGGGATTATTATCTTCAGAGAATACAACTTTAGCGAAATAAAATCTAAAGAGTTCAAGAAATTCCGACGATTTAGGAGCTATGGGAATAGTCTCCACACAATTGCCGTTAGCCTCAGGCCAGATTGTTCAGAATAACAATCAGGGAACGGCTCAACGTGCCTGCCAACACCGGCGCACAGAATCACGGTAGTGCAACAAGCTGTGGCATCCGGTGCAGGTCAAGCAGCCCTTGTTTTCAATCAGCAAAGATCCCGCGATTCAATTCACGGAGACAGCCGCTGAGTCGATGAATCCTTCGAGAAACAGAAGGGCGAGGCCGAGCAAAAGATGGAAGAGAAGAAAGCGGAAAGCAAACAAAAAACCGGTGCTCCGCCCTCGACGTCTCCGCCTGGATGAGCAGGTTAATCAAGCTGTAGTAACATTTCAGTTCAAATGGTTTCTTTAGAATTTAAACGCTCAGGCAGAGGTGTCAATTCTGGAGAATTGACCTACGAGTTCTTCGAACGAAATTGATAATTCGGCTTCCCGCAATCGCTACAAACTGTACGTAGATGGAATAATCCGCCTCTAGCGTCGAGCAGTAAAATGAAGTCTCCTGCGTGAAAGCTTAGTTGTATGTCACGAACACGAGGTCATCTCCAGGGGAGAGCCTCAAAAGTCAGGAGACTTCAAAATGAAATATTACTGTGGAATCGATCTGGGAAACAAGGAGACAAGTCTGTGTGTTATTTCTCAGGAACGTAGAGTTGTATTGGAGACCAAGGTTAAAACAACGGCAGAAGGCTTAGGAAATGCGTTAGGTAAGTGGAAGACTCTTAGCTGCATAGTAGAGGCTAGCCCGCTAGCGGAATCAGTGTGCGAGATTGTAGAGGGGTTAGGTCATAAGGTGTCGATAGTCTGCGCTCGAAAGGCAAAGAAGCTGTTGAGTGGAAAGAAGAAGACGGATCGCCGGGATGCCCATGCTTTAGCGGAGTTATGCCGGAGTAAGTGGTTTGAGCCGGTGCACCGTAAGAGTAAGGAGGGCCGGGATAGGCGTAGTTATCTCATGGCAAGAAAACAACTGGTCCATTCTGAAAACGCGCTGTCACTGTCAATACGAGGGATCTTTCGAGCACATGGAATTGGGTTAAAGGCTCGAGCCTCAGGTACAAGATTTTGGAAAAGAGGTGCGTTCAGCAGCTAAAAGCCTGCCCAAGCTAGCGCGGGAAGGAGTGCTGGCCCTACTGCGCTCAGCGGAGCTGCTGCAGAAGGAGCATCGCAGGATGTATCGAGGGTTGAAAAGTATAGCTGCTAAGTCTCCTTCGATATCGAATCTAATGACGATTCCAGGAGTAGGACCTGCCACAGCGACAACTTTCGTGGCAACGATTGATGACCCGAAGCGATTTCAAAGTGGGGAACAAGTAGCGTCCTACGTAGGACTCACACCGAGTGTGTATCAATCAGGAGAGGCAGATTTTCGAGGGAGAATTACCAAGGAAGGAGATTCATTATTGCGATGGCTCCTGGTGGAAGCAGCACATATCTTGCTGACTAGAACTGATAGCGATTGTGCACTAAGACGTTGGGGCTTAAAGCTCCAACAGGCTAAAGGCGCAGGTAAGGCAAGAGTAGCAGTAGCACGGAAGCTATGCGCTTTGATGTGGGAGCTGTGGCGCCGGGAGGAACCGTTCAATCGGCAAGCTATGGCGTAATTACGGTTTATGGAACAGATAGGTTTTATTGACAACCACAGCGGAGAAGAAGAGAGAAACTGGATTCGTAGTGGAAGACCCCGTGAATTGACTGAACCATAGAGTTCGTTACGTAGATTGAGGCTTCCCATTCGATTCCCATCTTGCGGCTTAGACCGCGTACAGAAGCCTGAACCTCCGGCTTCTCTCTTGTTCTTCGTCAGGTGCAAACAAGCATAAACCAGTTGAGCGAAAAACAAATTTCGCGCAGGATTTCTCTTGATGCGGATTACAGAAGGTCAATACGTTTTTTTTTTTTTTTTTTTTTTTTTTTTTTTTTTTTTCTTCTTCGTTCAGTTACATCTTGCTCGGGGATCGGCCGAGGCCGCGAACGAGGCATGACCACAGCCGGTAAGGGCTGCCGTATGGGACACTCCATAGGTGGTTGATCTCGGCGGTCTCTCGGAGTCCTTGCGGCAACGGGTAGTGGCCTCGGCGACCGGACCGTTTCAGCACGCCCCCTACCCGCTGGCCGGCACCCTGGCCCACCGGGGCGACCCGGGGCTGTTCGGGCCCGGGTCGGTGAGCTGGACGGTGATCGGCGATACGAGCACCTTCGCCGGGGGGATCCGGGCGCTGTTGGTCCAGGCGGCGCATCCCGAGGTGGTGGCAGGGGTTGCAGACCACTCCCGTTATAGGCAGGATCCGCTCGGCCGATTGTCACGCACCTCGGCGTACGTCACCGCCACGACCTATGGCGCCATCCCCGAGGTGCAGCATGCCGTGAACCTGGTGCGGCGAGCCCACCGTGCTGTGGTGGGTACCTCGCACCGCGGCCGGGCCTACACCGCCGACACGGCCGAATTCGCCGCCTGGGTGCACAACGCGCTCACCGATTCATTCCTCGCCACCTACCAGAAATATGCACCCACTCCGCTGGCCGAGCGAGACGCCGATCGGTTCGTGGAAGAGCAGACGAAAGTGGGCCGGCTGTTGGGCGCCGACCCGCTGCCGACGACGGCCCGCGATTTGCGCCTCTGGCTGGCCACGCACCCGCACGCCGCCCCATCACCGGGCATGACCGAAGCTCTCTCCTTTCTGGAGTCACCTCCGCTGACGACCGGGGTGCGCGCCGGTTACCAGGTGCTGTTCCATGCCGCGGTCTCCACGATCCCCGCCCGGCTTCGGTCGGTGCTCGGTGTCTCACCTCGGCCGGGCGCCCGGCGAGCGGGCCGGGCGGCGGTGGGGTTCCTCCGTTGGGCCCTTGGCGCCTCACCCTCATGGCACCTGGCTCTGGTCCGCACCGGAGCGCCGGTCCCGCAAGGACTCTTCATACAGCCATTGCCGCTCGACCGGCTCGAGCAACGCGCCTCTTGAAGGGCGCTGATAACGCGTCGACCGGTTGACTAACGAACGATCGTTCGCTATTTTGGCCGCGATGTCACCCGAGGACCGGTTCCAAGCTTTGCTCGACGCCGAGGAGAAGGTGGAACCTGCCGACTGGATGCCGGAGGGGTACCGCAAAACCCTGATACGTCAGATCGCCCAACATGCCCATTCCGAGATCATCGGGATGCAGCCCGAAGGCAACTGGATCACCCGGGCCCCTTCGCTGAAGCGCAAGGCAATCCTCATGGCGAAAGTCCAGGACGAGGCTGGGCACGGCCTCTATCTGTACTCGGCGGCCGAGACCCTAGGGATCACCCGCGACGAGATGGTCGATCTGCTCCACCGTGGCCGCCACAAGTACTCGTCGATCTTCAACTACCCGACCCTGTCGTGGGCGGACATGGGCACCATCGGCTGGCTGGTGGATGGTGCCGCCATCACCAACCAAGTGATGTTGACCAGGTGCTCGTACGGTCCTTACGCCCGGGCCATGGTGCGGATCTGCCGGGAGGAATCGTTCCACCAGCGCCAGGGGTACGAGATCCTCATCGCGTTGTGCCAGGGCACCGACGAGCAAAAGGCGATGGCGCAGGACTCCGTCAACCGCTGGTGGTGGCCATCACTGATGATGTTCGGCCCCCACGACTCGGCCTCGACTCACTCCGAGCAATCCACCGCATGGAAGATCAAGCGGGTATCCAACGACGACCTCCGCCAGCAGTTCGTAGACATGACGGTCCCCCAGGCCGATTACCTCGGGATCACCATCCCCGACCCTGAACTCCGCTGGAACGTGGAGCGGGGTCACTACGACTTCGGTGACATCGACTGGGACGAGTTCTGGTCGGTGGTGAAGGGGGACGGTCCGATGAACCGGGAGCGGATCGAGCACAAGCGGCGCGCTTGGGATGATGGCGCCTGGGTGCGTCAGGCGGCAGCCGAATACGCGGCACGCCGGGAGACCGCGGCGACGGCATGACCGAACCCGGCGGCGGCTACCGCATGTGGGAGGTATTCGTGCGTCCACGGCGCGGGCTGTCCTACGTCCACGCCGGGAGCCTGCACGCCCCCGACGCCGAGACGGCCCTCCAAGCGGGGCGCGACGTCTACTCGCGGCGCGGCGAGGCCGCCAGCATCTGGGTGGTGCCCTCGTCGGAGATCACCGCATCGGACCCGGACGACTCGGCGGCCTTCTTCGACGTCATCGACAAGCCATACCGCCACGCCACCGCCTACGAGATCCCCGACGAAGTTGGCCAGATGTAGGTCCGTTTTGGCGTCACTGGAGGCGCCATAACCGCGTTTGGTGACGCCAAAACGGTCTCTTAGACCCCGGCGATGTCGGCGGGGCGCACCGGGACCCGGGTGAGCGGTCGGCCCACGGCGTCGCGTATGGCCGCCACGATCGCTGCGGTGGAAGAGATCGTCGGCGGCTCGCCCACGCCCTTTGCTCCAAAGGGGCCCCATGAGCCGGGCTGCTCCACCAGCACCATCTCCACCGGTGGGGCGTCGGCGATGGTGGGGAGCAGGTAGTCGGTGAAGTTGGCGTTGCGGATCACGCCGTCCTCGACGACCAGCTCCTCCATGAGCGCCAAACCGAGCCCCTGCATGATCCCCCCCTCGATCTGTCCCCGCACCAGCCCGGGATTGAGCGCCCGGCCCACATCCTGGGCGGTGTCGATGCTGACCACCCTCACCAACCCAAGTTCGGGGTCAACGTCGACCACGGCGCGGTGGGCGGCTACCACGAAGTCGGCGTGGACATTTCCTTGGCCGTCGTCATCGGGGAGCGAGGTGGGCGGATGACGGAACCGCACCTGCTCGACCCAATCACCGCGGGCGCACACCTCGTCCAGATCGGCGATGAGTTGCTCGCCGCGCCATAGTCCGGCGTCGTCGAGTTGGTCGGCCTCCCAGTCGTCGAGCAGCCGTTGCCGGAGCCGGGTCGCAGCCTCGAGCACGGCACCGCCTGACATCTGAGTCTGGCGCGACGCCGAGGTCGACCCGGCCGACCCGAGGCGGGAGGTGTCCACGGTGCGAACGATCACCTCGCTGAGACCGAGGGCGCTACGGGCGATCTGAGCGAGGACCGCCACGAGGCCTTGGCCCACCTCGACGGCAGCGGTCTCCACGGTTGCGCCGCGCGGCGTCAGCGCCACTCGTGCCTCGGCGAAGTCGTCGAACCCCTCGGAGAAGGCGAGGTTCTTCATGCCGACGGCGTAGCCGACGCCGCGCTTGACCGCGGCGAGGGGCGTGGTCAATCCGACCCCACCTGGGAGAAGCCGCGGATCATCGTCTGGCCGTGCGTCGGGAAGCGGGAGCGAGGCGACCGAGTCGATCACCTCGATCGTCGGCAGCGGGCCGTCGATCTCCTGGCCGGTGGTGGCGAGCACATCGCCCGTGCCCAATGCGTTGCGGCGGCGTAGCTCGAGTGGATCCATTCCCAATGAGGCGGAAAGCCGATCCATCTGGGACTCGTAGCCAAAGCAGGACTGCACCGCCCCGAACCCCCGCATCGCCCCGCACGGCGGGTTGTTGGTGCGTGCCCCAACCCCCTCCACCACCACCGCGTCGCACCGATACGGGCCGACGGCGAAATAGGAGGCGTTGGCCACCACCGCAGTGGTGGACGAGGCATACGCGCCCCCGTCGAGCAGGATCCGGGCCTCGACCCGAACGAGCCTCCCCGACCTGTCGGCCTCGTGCCGGTACCACATCCGGGCCGGGTGGCGGTGGACATGGCCGGCAAACGACTCGGCGCGACGGTATGCCATCTTCACCGGCTTCCCGGTGCGCAGCGCCAGGAGGCAGAGATGGATGTGGAGATTGAGGTCCTCGCGCGCCCCGAAGGCGCCACCCATACCCGGCGGGGTGGACCCGCACCTGATCGGGTGCCAACCCGAGCGAGGCGACGATCTGGGCGTGGTCGACATGAACCCACTGACTCGTTGCATGGAGATCGACTCCACCATTCCCGTCGGGCACGGCGAGACCCGCCTCTGGTCCCAAGGGTGCCTGGTCTTGAATCCCCACCTCGTAGTAGCCGTCAACAACGACCTCGCCGTGGAGGCCCGGATCACCGCGTCTGATCCGCAGCCGGCGGAACACCGCGTCGCGGCGGTCGGCCTCCTCGGGGTCGGTCAGCGGCTCGAGCCTCTCGAACTCGACTACCACCGCGGCCGCACCCCGCCTTGCGGTCTCCTCGTCGCGGCCCACCACGAGAGCGACGGGTTCGCCGAAGAATTGCGCCTCCCGATCGGCGAGCACGGGCTGATCGGTGTGTTCCAAGCCGAAGGTCTTTCTCCCCGGGACGTCCTCCTGGGTGAGCGCCGCCGCAACGCCGGGGACAGCTAACGCCGGGGCGACGTCGATCCGACCGATGCGGGCTCTGGCGAAAGGACTCCTCACGGTGGCGCCCCACAGCATCCCCTCCGCCCACAAGTCGGAAGGGTAGGCGAAGCTCCCGCTGAGCTTGGGGATGGCATCGGGCCGGCCGGTGGTCGCACCCACCCCCTCTGCCACACCGGTCGGTGGTTGCTGGACGGTCCTGGTGGGCGCAGTCACGTCACCTCTGCATCGTCGCCGAGCCGCCGCACCGCCCGCACGATCGACCCGTAGCCGGTGCACCGGCAGATGTTCCCCGCCAGCGCCTCCCCGATGTCGGCGGCGCCCGGGTGGGGCTCGCTTTCGAGCAGATCAACGATCGCCATGACGAAACCGGGCGTGCAGAAGCCGCATTGGGTGGCCCCGGCTTCGAGCAGTGCTTGCTGCACGCGGTGGAGCGAACCGTCGGCTGCGGCCACACCTTCGACGGTGGTCACGGTCGAGCCGTCGGTGTCCGCTGCCATGACCAGACAGGAGCACACCAGGCGCCCATCGAGGAGCACCGAGCACGATCCACACTCGCCTTCTTCGCAGGCATTCTTAGAGCCGGCCATCCTCAACTCATCGCGCAACATCGCGAGCAAGCTCTCACTGCCCAACACGGTGGCAGAGCGTTGCTCGCCGTTGACCGTGACGCTGACGATCAAAGCACCCGCTCCAAGAGGCGCCGCGCCAGAACGCCGGCGGCGTGACGCCGGTATCCGGCGGTGGAGCGATGATCGGTTATGGGCCGCACTTCCTCGGCGACCAGCCGGGCGAACTCGTCGAGAGCGGCGGCCGAGGGATGGCGCTCCTCCGAGATCATCCGCTCGGCATCTCGAGCTCTCATCGGGGTCGGCGCCACCGAGCCCAATGCCACCCTGGTGGAGCCGTCGTCGTCACGCAGCACGCAGCACACCACGATGGAGATCACCATCGCCGATCGAATCCCCACCTTGCCGAAGGCCTGTCGACTGGGGATGTCGTCAGGAACCACGAGCGCGGTGATGAGCTCGTCGGGTCGTCTCGTGGTCTCCTTGACCCCGACGAAGAACTCGTCCCAGGGCACCCGCCTTTCGCCGTTGGCCGAGGCCAGCTCGATCTGGGCGTCGGCGGCGGCGAGGAAGGTGAGCCCATCCCCTGCCGGGCTGGCTGTCCCGACGTTGCCCCCGATGGTGCCGGCGTTGCGGATCTGGGGTGATCCGATGGTGCGCGCCGCCTGGGCCAGCGCAGAGTGGCCGGCGTTTTGCAGCCTCTGCCAGGTCACTCCGGCTCCGATCCTTCCGTCCTCCCAATCCTGCAGTTCGGGCACGCGCCGCAACGAGAGCACACTTTCGGGCCGGACCCGCCCGGCATTCACATCGACCATCAGGTCGGTCCCTCCGGCGAGCGGGGTTGCACCCGGCCACTCCCCAAGGAACCCAAGCGCCTCGTCGAGGCCGGGGGCGAGATATGCGTCCACTCCCCTGCCGAAGCTAGCCGAGGGATGGCACACTCACCCAGTCAGTGCCGCCGCCATCGTGCTATGCGACTCGATCAGCGCCGGCATATCGACCGTGGTCAACTCGCCGTCGACTACCACGGGACGCCCATGCACCCAGGAGCGGTCGATCGTCACCGGGGCGCACAGAACGAGGGCCGCAACCGGATCCCAACCGGCCCCGGCGTATTCGAGGTGGTCGAGCCGCACCGCCACGAGGTCGGCGGCCTTTTCCGGTTCGAGCGACCCAAGATCCTGTCGACCGAGCACCGCTGCGCCGCCCGCCGTGGCCAGGCGCAAGGCGGTGCGCGCCGCGAGCAGCGGGCCGTCGGGTGCCGCGGCCAGGCGTGCGAGGAGCATCGCCTGGCGCGCCTCGGCGAGTAATCCGCCGCCGTCGTTGGAAGCAGAGCCGTCCACACCGAGACCCACCGGTGCACCCTCCTCCAGGTAGCGCCGCAGCGGCGCGATCCCGGAGCCGAGCCGCATATTCGATGTGGGGCAGTGCGCCACGCCGGTCCCGGTCTCGGCCAGACGACGGACGCCGACGTCACCGACATGAACAGCGTGAGCCCACCAGACGTCGTCGCCCAGCCAGCCGATCTGCTCGGCGAGTTCAACAGGCTCGACCCCGAACCGCTCCCGGCAGTACCGCTCCTCGTCAACGGTCTCAGCCAGGTGGGTGTGAAGCCGCACCCCGGCGCTCCGCGCCAGCGAGGCCGAGTCCTTCATCAGCTCCGGGGTCACCGTGAACGGGGAGCAGGGTGCCAGCGCCACCTGGAGCATGGCCCCCGGTGCCGCGTCGTGGAAGCGGGCGATAACCCGTTCGCTGTCTGAGATGATCTCCCGCTCGTCCTCTACCAGGTCGTCGGGCGGAAGACCGCCGCTGCTCTCACCAACGCTCATCGATCCGCGGGACAGGTGGACCCGGAGCCCAACGCCCTCGGCGCCCTCAACTTGGTCATCGAGCCGGGCACCACGCGGCCAGAGATATGTGTGGTCGGCCGCAGTGGTGCAACCGGAGAGGGCAAGCTCGGCCAGCGCAACTGTCGTCGATACCCGGACGTGAGCGGGGGTGATCCGGCCCCATAGGGGATAAAGGGTGGTGAGCCAGTCGAAGAGGTTGGCGTCCTGGGCACCAGGGACCGCCCTGGTGAGGGTCTGGGTGAAGTGATGGTGGGTGTTAACCAGCCCCGGGAGCAGCACATGACCGGTTAGGTCGACAACCTCATCAGCCGTCGACGGTAGGACCGCCGTGGGGCCGACCTGCTCTATCCACCCGTCGCGGGCGAGCACGGCGCCGTCGGGGATCTCGGTGCCTCGGTCGTCCACGGTCACCAACACCGCGGCATGGCGCAGCAGCAGCGTCACCATGGGCGGCGACGGTACCGTGACCGCATGACGCTCGGCGACCACACCATCGACAGGCTCAGCGAGAGGCTTCGCCCGATTACCGATCGGATCGCCGCACGGTTTCCCGGAGAGTCGGGGAAACGACAGCCGGTGCACACCGTCTATGGGGGGGCCCACCTCTTCACCGCGGCGACCGCACCCAAGCTCGGCGATCTCGCTCTCAGAGCACTCCAGACCTATGCGCCCGACGCCGAGACGCTCCGGGGTGCTTTGGGGATGACCGGCGACCCCGCTCTGGTAGAGCGGGTTTACGAGCGCGTGGTGGACAAGCTGGAGCGGGAGCCGGTCGAGGACTTTCGTCTGGACTTCGAGGACGGGTACGGCAACCGCTCCGACGAGGAGGAAGATGGGCATGCCCGATCGGCAGCAACCGAGGTTGCCAAAGCGGCAACTGCGGGAACCGCGCCGCCGTTCATCGGGATCCGCACGAAACCACTGTCCGGGGAACTCCACCGCAGAACGCTGCGCACCCTCGACATCTTCATCACCTCTCTGGTCAGAAGTTCCGACGCCCTCCCGGATGGTTTCGTGGTGACCTTGCCAAAGGTCGTGGATCCCGAGCAGGTGGCGGTGCTCGACGCGGCGCTCACCGAGTTGGAGAGCGCGCTGGGGATTTCAAGGGTGGCGTGTGAGCTCATGGTCGAGACTCCGCAATCGATCATCGGCGACGACGGCCTCACCGGGGTTCGCCGGCTGGTCGATGCGGGTAATGGCAGGGTGATCGCCGCCCACTTCGGCACCTACGACTTCACCGCATCCTGCTCGATCACCGCCGCCTACCAGTCGATGACCCACCCGGCATGTGACTTCGCACGTCAGGTGCAACAGGTGAGCCTGGCGGGCAGCGGGATATGGCTCAGCGACGGCGCAACCAACGTCATGCCGGTGCCGGTGCATCGAGGTGACGATCTCACCGCCGAGCAGCAGGAGGAGAACCGGCGCACGGTTCACGGTGCCTGGAGGCTCCATTTCAGCGATGTCCGGCACTCGCTCGCCCACGGGTACTACCAGGGCTGGGATCTCCACCCTGCCCAGCTACCCACCCGCTACGCCGCCGTTTACTCGTTCTTCATGGAGAGCATCGAGCCCGCAGGCGCCCGGCTCCGCGCCTTTATGGACCAAGCGGCCACCGCCACATTGGTTGGTGAGGTGTTCGACGACGCCGCCACCGGCCAGGGATTGCTGAACTCATTCCTCCGGGCCCTCAACTCAGGTGCGGTCACCGAACAGGAGATCACCGATCTGACTGGTTTGACCGTGGATGAACTGCGCACCCGCTCGTTCCTCCGCATCTTGGAGGGACGGCGGGGCGCAGAGTCCGTCCCCCCGCAGGGGGGAAGGGACCCGCTGCGGAGCAGCGGATAAGGGGGCTGCCGAGCTCCCAACAGTGCTCGACCCGCGGCCATCACATCGTTGGGAGTGAACCAGCCCCCCTCCCCCGACGCCTCCGGCGTCGGGTACTCCCCCCGCCGGGGGGAGCGAAACCTAAGGGGTCACTCTCTTCGCACGGTGAGCGCGATGTCGCCGTAGGGCTTGTCGACCGGCTGGAAGACCACCCCTCGGTCGGCGATCGCAAAGGGGTTGAGATCGACCTCGAGATGGTGGACGTTGGGTAATCGGAGTCGGATCTCGCCGACTTCGGGGTGCGATGCCAACGCAGCCCGACCCATCTCATATCCCTGGTTCTGCGCCGAGGCGCTGTCGAAGGTGGCGAAGGACTCGAGGAGGGTGGTCCGCACCTCCTCCCAGATAGCTAGGTAGTCGTCGAGCGGATCGGGGTAGGTCCACCAGGCAGTGAGTCGGGTGGCGAGTATCCGGTCCTCGGTCTCCTCAAGGGTGGTGAATTTGTCCCAGGGGAAGCCGGAGAACCGCGACCCGGCGCTCTTGAGAAGCAGCAGACCGCTCAACCCTGCCGTGACCCGCTCGTGATGCTCGTTGACCACCACCCGAGCCAGCTTGCGCTCGGCGCCCGATGCAGCGAACGCGTGCCCCGCTCCGAGGATGTGGTCCCAGCGCTGTTCGGAGAGCGTCACCGAGACCTCTTCGGCGTCGGACGCGTCGAGCAGATGACGAGCGACGTGGAGCCCAAACCGCTCGATCTCGGGTCCGAGGTGGTCCTGCGCGAGACCATAGAGCGTGTTCTTCATCGTGTCGGTGGGGAAGACCTTTTGGTTGTCACCGGCGACGTGTGCTTCGCGGTAGTCACCGGAGAGCAGCACCCGCACGGTCAGATCGGTGATCTCGTGACGATCGCGTCCCCGGTGGAGCTTGAAGACTCGCACCCCCGATTTCCCATACCGGTTTGGACCGAGCATCAACTCCCCCGATAGGTGGTGTACCCGTAGCGGCTGAGCAGCAGCGGAATGTGGAGGTGGTCGTCGCCATCACCAACACGGAAGACGACAGCCACCTCTGGATAGAAGGGATGATCGGCGGTCTCAAAGGTGATCAGATGATCGCCTGAGCCGACCTCTCCCCCAAGGCCATCCACCCGGCCGTCGCCGTCGGTGACGGCGTTGCCGACAAGGTCCGCCCCGCCGAGACCGAGCCGCTCGAGCCGGACGGAGATCCCCGCCGCAGGGTGCCCGGTCTGAAGATCTAGTACGTGGGTGCTCACCGTGGTCATGTCGGGGCCGGTCCCAGACAGAGCATGTGCCGCAGGCGCCGCTCGGTGATCACTCGCTGCTCAGCGGCGGCGGCTAGCCGCTCTGCCTTTGGTTCGTTGTTCATGCGTTGCTCCATCGCCTCGATGATCTCATCCGTGGTCTTCCCCTGGGCGGCGATGATGAAAGACCGCCCGAACCGCTCCTGGTAACGGGTGTTCCCCTCAGCCAGTTCCTTCTCCCGACCGGTGGCGGTCGCCACCGCCACCGCCTGCTCCCGCCCAGGGATCCCCTCAGTGCGCTCGCCAATCCGCGGGTGGGCGGCAAAGGCCGTCTCCCAATCGGCGTCGCCGAGCGTATCGAAGGCCGCCGTGGCGGCCTCGAGCACTGCAGCCCCGCTCGCATAGGGCCGACCGGCCGCGATCCGCTCGACCCAGCGCGGCGACCCGCAGGCGGTTCCGAAGAAGCGGCGTGCCTCCTCCTCAAAGAGCGCGTTGAGGTAGCGAACCCGGACCTGCTCCCTCGCCGAAGGGGTGGGGTCGCCGTAGACCCGGAAACGAGCGACGCCACCATCGGGGAAGATGTCGAGGCGGACCAGTGCGGCCTCGACGTCGCCTTCCGCCTCGAAGAGGTGCTGGCGGTTGGCACCTACCCAGCGCCGGCCGACGATCGGGATCCAACGCTCCCCGTCCGCAGAGGCCTCGACGGCGGCCCACCCCGGAGCGTTGCCCTTGAAGTGGGATGTGTCCACCACGACGTGCCGTGGGCTACCGGGCAGTCCGAGCCGCACCTTTACCCAGTCGTTCCCCTCGCCCCTCCGGCGGCGCGTCTCCCATCCGTCGAACATCCCCGAGGAGGGACCCGGTCGGAGAATTGCATCGGCCGATCCGAAGAAGTCGTCGCTGGCTTCGATGACGCTCCCCCCGAGGACGGCACCGGCGAGATCCGGGAGTGCTCCCTCCGGTGCCACCTCCTGCAGCGCCGGCAGCGGGACACCCAGCACCCGGAGTCTCGCCACCCCGCCGTCGGGAAAGATATTGAACCGAAGATGGGTGACCCTTCGTCCCCCCTCCACATCGAAGCCATTGACCGCGTCGCCTTTGAGCTCGCTGCGGGGCAGCAGCTCCTCCCACGTTGCACCTGCCAGAGCGTCGTCCAAGCCCACGCCGCACGCCTCCAACGAACAGGCCTCGGGGTAGTTGCCCCGGAAGTGGGTGGTGTCCACCACGACCCGCTTGACCTCACCGGCGATGCCGAGTCGGATGACGCACCAATCATGTCCCGGCGAGCGGCGCCGACGGCTCTCCCACCCGTCCATCCACTTGCCACGGTCGGTGAAGACGCCCTCCCGCCACTCCGGAGTCGTCGCCTTGACCAGGTTGGCTGCAGGGGCGAAGAACTCGTCATTGACCGCCAGGACCGTGCCACCAACCTGCTCCGAGGCCAGATCGATCAGATCGGTCATCGGTGCTCCCTCGCCAGCAGCGCCCCATTTTGCGAGACCACCTCGCCGCTTCGAGCCACCACCCGCCCGCGCACGATGGTTGTCTCGACGACGCCGCGCATCGTCATGCCCCCATATGGGCTCACCGGGTGCCGGTGGTGGAGACCGGCCGGCTCGACCGTGAACTCGGCGTCGGGATCCCACACGATCAGGTCGGCGTCCTTCCCTGGCTCGATCGTCCCCTTGTCGAGACCGGCGAGCCTCGCCGGGGCCGTTGCCAGCCAGCCGACCAGCTTCTCGACGGCGATGCCCCGGGCGGCCGCCACCGTCCAGGTGGCCGCCAGCCTGAGCTGAAGCGAAGAGATCCCGCCCCAGGCGGCGGCGAAATCACCTGAGGACTGCTTCATCTCCGGCGGCGCCGGAGAGTGGTCGGACACCACCATCCCCACGGTGCCTGCGGCCAGGCCCTCCCACAGAAGCTCGCGGTGCCTCCGCTCTCTGATTGGCGGGGCGCACTTGAAGAGGGTCGCCCGCGGGTCGATGTCCTCGGCGGCGAATACCAGGTAGTGGGGGCAGGTCTCCGCGGTGATAGGCAAACCGCGCCTCTGGGCGGCGGCGATCAACTCGACGGCGTCGCCCGAGGCGAGATGGAGGATATGGACCGCAGCACCCGTCTCCTCGACCAGGTCGGTCAGCATCTTGACCGCGCCATCCTCCGCCGCCGATGGACGGGCCGCGAGGTGATCGAGGTACGAGCCACCCGATGGGCAGTTCCTGATGAGCCCGGGGAGCTCGGCATGGACCAGCAACGGGAGACCGAGGGCGCCCAGCCTGGGTAGGGCCTTTCGAAGCACATCCTCGGATACCGGCGGGAACTCGGGGACACCCGAATCGACGAGGAACGCCTTGAAACCGCAAACCCCCTCAGCGGCGAGCGCCTCGATCTCGTCCACCGAATCTGGGGTCAGCCCACCCCAGAAGGCCACGTCCACGGCGCACTGGCCCACGGCGGCACGACGCTTGGCCGCTAATGATGCCCGGTCGATGGTGGGCGGGATCGAGTTGAGCGGCATGTCGACGATGGCCGTGGTGCCACCGGCGCATGCGGCCCTGGTGGCGGTGGCGAATCCTTCCCAATGGGTACGCCCTGGCTCGTTGACGTGGACGTGGCTGTCCACCAACCCGGGGAACACCAGCCGGTCTCCCGCTTCGAGCACGTCGACGCCGGGTGGGGCTTCGTCGTGGCCGACGATCCCGGTGATCTGACCCCCGCCGACTAGTACCGCCGCGGGTTGCAACCCAATGGGTAGCGCCACCCTGGTCCCGCGGACCACGAAGTCCGCTGCGTCACTCACGGTCCGGGGGCGATGGCCACCCCGTTCTCCTCCGCCACGTCGAGCAGCTCAGCGACCAGCCGCTCCTTGCGCTCCTCACCCATGAAGCTCGCCTCGATCGAGTTGCGGGTCAACCGGCATATGTCTCCCGCCGACAGGTCGAGCGCCGCCGCCGCCGCCACGTAGTTGTCGAGGACGTAGCCCCCGAAATACGCCGGGTCGTCGGAGTTGATGGTGACCACGACACCACGGTCGAGCAGACGCTTCAGGTTGTGGTCCTCGAGCCGGTCGACGACGCGCAGCGCAAGGTTCGACAGCGGGCACATTGTGAGTGGGATCCGCTGTTCGACTAGCCGCTCCACCAGGGCCGGGTCGTCCTCGCTGCGGACACCGTGGTCGATCCTCTCCGCACCCAGGATGTCGAGCGCACCCCACACATAGGAGGCGGGGGCTTCCTCACCGGCGTGCGCCACCACCCGGAGCCCGAGCTGGCGCGCCCGTGGAACACGTCGGCGAATTTGATTGGTGGGTGACCGACCTCGGTGGAGTCGAGCCCGACACCAAGGATCATGTCACGGTATGGGAGCGCCGTCTCCAGCGTCGCCGATGCCTCGGCGGCCGTGAGGTGACGAAGGAAGCACATGATCAGCGACGAAGTGATACCCAGCCGCTCCTCGGCTTCGAGCGATGCTCGATGCAGTGCGGGCAGGAAGACATCGAAACCGACATCGCGCCCCGTGTGAGTCTGCGGGTCGAAGAACACCTCGGCATGACGGACGCCATCGGCGGCGGCCCTGGCCAGGTAGGCCAGCATCAACTCGGTGAAGTCCTCGGCGGTGCGGAGGACGGCGGCCCCGCGGTAATAGATGTCGAGGAACGACTGCAGGTCGAGGAAGCGATATGCGGCGTGCACCTCGTCCACAGTGCGAAATCCGACTTCGACCCCGTTGCGCTCCGCCAGCCGGAACATCAACTCCGGCTCGAGAGTCCCCTCTATGTGGACATGGAGTTCTGCCTTGGGCAGAGCTCGGACGAGATCGCGCATAAATCGATTCAAGCGCGTCAGCCGAGTCGGCCCTGCTCGCACCGTATGATCCCCAACTCCTATCGGAGGTGCATAAATGCGGAGAGGACAGCCGGTTCGACCCGTCATCTCGCTCACCGTGCTGTTGGCTCTGGTGGCTACGGCATGCACGCAGGGCCCGACCGACACGACCCCCGCTGATTCGGGAACCACCGCCGAGACCACGGGCGAGGTCCAGACCACAGTGATCACCGAGACCTCCACCGCCGACACCACAGCACCTCCCGAGACCACTCCGGCCACCGAGACCACCGCCACAGCCGCTGCCGACCTCACCTTCGGGATGATCCTGGTCGGGCCGGAGAACGACCACGGTTGGTCGCAGGCCCACTTCGAGGCAGGGCATTACCTCGAGGAGCAGCTTGGCGCCGAGATGATCTCGCTGGACACGGTCAACCCGGCCGACCGGCCCGAGACCAGCGTCGAGCAGGTGGTGGACGACATGGTCTCCCAAGGGGCGCAACTCGTCTTCGCCACTTCTGACGACATGAGGGATGGCATCCTGGCAGCCGCTGCCGCCCATCCCGAAGTTCCCATGATCTGGTCGTCGGGCGACAGCGCCTGGGAGGAGGGCCAGGACTACCGGCCCGAGTTGACAAACCTGGGGAACGTGATGGGCCGGATGGAGTACGGGAAGATGATCGCCGGGTGCGCCGCCGCCCTCAGCACCCAGACCGGACAGATCGGCTACCTGGGCCCCCTGATCAACGACGAGACGCGCCGTCTGGTCAACTCGGCCTACCTCGGTGCCCGCCACTGCTGGGAGAACGCCGGGAACGACCCCGCCGACCTCAGCTTCACCGTCAACTGGATCGGGTTCTGGTTCAACATCCCCGGGCAGACGCTCGACCCGACCCAGGTGACCAACGATTTCTTCGACTCAGGGGCCGACGTGGTGATCAGCGGGATCGACACAACTGAGGCTCTGGTTCGGGCGGGACAGCGGTTCGCCGCAGATGAGGCGGTTTGGGCCGTCCCCTACGACTTCGAGGGCGCCTGCGAGGAAGCGCCAGCGGCATGCCTCGGAGTCCCCTACTTCAACTGGGGCCCTGCCTATCTCGAGATCGCCCAGTCAGTGGTGGACGGGACTTTTGAAGCCGGATTCGAGTGGAACGGCCCCGACTGGTCCGACATCAACAACCCGGAGACATCGGCCGTCGGGTGGATCAACGGAGAGGGTCTCTCCCCCGAGGCCACCACCGAAGTCGATGCGTTCATCGAGACCTTGGCTGATGGGTCGGCGAACCTGTTCACCGGTCCGCTCAACTTCCAGGACGGGTCGGTGTTCCTCGAGGACGGCGAGGAAGCGACCGACAACCAGATCTGGTACATGCCGCAACTGCTCGAGGGGATGGTGGGAGCGAGCTCGAGCGAGTGAGCCAACCGCACCCCGGATGAACCTCGAGCTGCGGCACATCGAGAAGCGTTTCGGCCCGACCGTGGCAAACCGCGACATCTCGCTCCTGGTGGAGTCGGGGTCCATCCACGCCGTCCTCGGCGAGAACGGCGCGGGCAAGTCGACGCTCATGAAGATCATCTCCGGGTTCATAGCTCCAGATGCGGGACAGGTCCTCATGGGGGGCGCCCGGCTCCCGCCGGGATCACCTCACCACTCCGCCGCAGCCGGGATCGGGATGCTCCACCAAGACCCGTTGGTGTTCCTGCCGATGACCATGCTCGAAAACTCCATGCTCGGGTCCGACCGCAACACCCGCACCGCCGCCGAGGAGCTGGCGGACGTTGCCGACCGATTGGGGTTTCACTTCCGACCCGACGTCCCCGCAGGGCGGCTGAGCGTCGGGGCCCGCCAGCAGCACGAGATGATCCGGCTTCTCTGGCTCGGCGTGAGGGTTCTCATCCTCGACGAGCCCACCACGGGGATCACCGAGGCACAGCGCAAGCAGCTCTTCGCCGCACTCCGCACGCTCGCTGGCGAGGGGCTGATCGTGCTCTTCGTGTCCCACAAGCTCGAGGAGGTGGCAGAGCTGTGCGATCGGGTCACCGTTCTCCGCCACGGCCTGGTGGCCGGTGAGACCGAGCTGCCCACACCTCCCGAGCGGCTGGTCGAGATGATGTTCGGCCGCTCGGTGGAGCCCTTCGCCAGGGAGCGGATCCCTCCCGGAGAGGTCGTGCTCGACATCGATCGCCTCGAGATGGCCGAGGCCGGGGCGAGCGCCGGCCCCATCAGCATCGGCGTGCGCCGCGGCGAGGCCCTCGGCCTGGCTGGCCTGGAGGGGAGCGGTCAGCGTCTCCTGTTGCGCGCCTGCGCCGGCCGGTTGCGACCGGCGTCGGGGCGGGTGCTCTTCGAGGGGGCGGACCCGGTGACACGCTCCGACAAGATCCACTACGTGCCGGCCGGGCGGCTCGAGGAAGGACTGATCGCGGGACTGACCGTGACCGAGCACCTCGAGTTGACTGCGCCAGACGACTCCTTCACCATCGATTGGGGGGAGGCCGAGGAGCGGGCGGGGTCGGTCATCGCCGCGTATCAGATCAGGGGCACCCCCGAGACACTCGCCAACGTGCTGTCCGGCGGCAATCAACAGCGGCTGATGATGGCGATGGCACCGGACAACGCGCGCCTGCTCCTGCTCGAGCAACCGACTCGCGGTCTCGACCTCGAGTCGGCCAGATGGGTTTGGTCCGAGCTCGACCGGCGACGATCGGCGGGAGCGACGGTGGTGTTCACCTCGAGCGACCTCGACGAGCTTGTTGCGCAGAGCGACCGAATCGCCGTGTTCTTTGCCGGCGAGGTGGTGGGGGTGGTGGAAGCCTCGACCGCCACCACATCCGAGCTGGGCCACCTTATCGGTGGGCTGGCGCCCGGCGTGAGCTCGTGAGCAGAGTTGTCCGGTTCGCCCTCCCGGTGGTGGCCGCGCTCGCCGTCGGGGCTGTCCTACTCGCTCTCTCTGGCGTGCCACCCAGCGAGGCTGTCGGGCTGGTGTGGGAGGGCGCTTTTGGCTCCGCCGCCAAGGTCTCCGACACGCTCATGTCCTGGGTACCCCTGGTGCTCGCCGCCTCCGGCCTGGTGGTCACCTTCACCGCGGGTCTGTGGAACATCGGAGTCGAGGGTCAGATCGTGGCGGGGGCGATTGCAGCGACCTGGGTGGCGAGGTCGCTCCCTGGGCCGGGATGGGTGGTTGTCCCGGCGGCGTTATTGGCCGCGTTCGCGGGCGGTGTGGCGTGGGCTCTGCTGGCCGGCTTGCTCCGCACCAGGGGCGGTGTAAACGAGATCTTCGGGGGTCTCGGGCTCGACTTCGTGGCCGCCGGGCTGGCGGTCTATCTGATCCTCGGCCCATGGCAACGGCAGGGGGTCGCTTCCACCAGCGGAACCGATGTTTTCCGTGTGCAGGCGTGGCTCCCCACCCTCCCCAACTTGCGGCTGTCTCCTCTCGCCATCGGGATCGCCCTGGCCGGGCTGATCGGGGTCGGGCTGCTGCTGCGGGGTACCCGACCCGGGCTGCGGTTGCGGGCGGTGGGAGGGAACCCGGCGAGCGCCCTCGTGCTGGGGATACCCACCGAGCGTTACCTCCTGGGCGCCTTCGCCTTGTGCGGGGCTCTCGCTGGGCTGGCCGGGGCAGTGCAGGCAACCGGATTTCACCACAAGCTGGTCCCCGCCGTTTCCGGGGGGTACGGCTTCCTCGGGATCCTGGTGGTACTACTCGCCGGGTTCCGCACTGTTTGGATCGGCCCGCTCGCACTGGTCTTCGTGGCGGTGGCGGCGGGCGGCACCCAACTCCAACTTCGGCTGGACGTCGACTCCTCGCTCTCCGGTGTCGTCCTCGGTGTCGGGGTGCTGGTGGCGCTGCTCCTCGGGGCGCGGGGCGCCAAGGAAGCGCCGCCGTTGGTCGAGGAACCCTGACATGGAAGCGGCCTTCGCCTCGATAATCGCCGCCGCCACACCGCTCGTGTTCGCCGCGGTGGGCGAGACCATTACCGAGCGGTCGGGGGTGGTCAACCTGGGGGTTGAGGGGAGCCTGATGCTCTCGGCGATGACCGGGTTCGCCATGGCGGTGACCACTGGGAGCACCCTGCTCGGGTTCGTGGCCGCTGCGTTGGTCTCGATGGCAGTTGCCGGTGTGGTGGCTTTCGCTGGGGTGCGCCTCGGTGTCAGCCAGATCGCAGTCGGTTTCGTCCTCACAATTCTCGCCATCGACCTCAGCGACTACCTGGGCACCCCCTTCGTTGGTGTGGCGGGGCCCGGCGTGCCCTCGCTCAGCATCCCGGTGCTGTCCGAGATCCCAGTGCTCGGCCCGGTGCTCTTCTCGCAGAACATCGTGGTCTACGCCAGCTATCTATTGATCGTCGGGGCAGCGCTCTTCCTGTACAGCACGCGGAGCGGACTGGCGCTGCGCGGCGTGGGCGAACGGCCCGAAGCGGCGTTCGCCCGCGGGATCCACGTGACCCGGTCCCGCGTCCTGGCCACGATCGCCGGCGGAGCCCTTGTCGGCGTGGCCGGTGCCGCCTTCTCCCTCGACGTCAAGTTGGGGTGGCGCGAGGGCCTCACCGCCAACTTCGGCTGGATCGCACTGGCAATCGTCATTTTTGGAGGATGGAACCCGATGCGAGCTGCCTTCGGCGCCTACCTCTTTGGTGTGCTTCAGGTGGTTGCGCTGCGTCTCCAGCCTGTCCTGCCCGGTCTCTCTCAAGTGCTCCCCCTGCTCCCGTTCCCGCTGATGATCCTCACCCTGGTGTTGATCAACCGGCCCTGGTTGCGTCGTCTCACCGAACGCAACCCGGCGCTCCGATTTCTGGTGGCCGGCCCGGCACCGTCGGCGCTGGGCAGACCTTTCCACCCCGACTGACAGTTGCTAAACGAACGATCGTTCGTTAGTGTTAGCGGATGGCCTTGATCGGTGCACCGCAGGGCACCCCCGCACCCGAGGGCGATCCCCACCTGAGATACGTGCTACGTCACGCCGACGACAACCTGGTCGTGGCGCAGCGGCTCGGTGAGTGGATCAGCCGCGCCCCGAGCTCGAGGAGGACATCGCACTGGCAAACATCGCCCTCGATCACCTTGGTGTGGCTCGGGCGCTGCTCACCCATGCCGCGGAGCTCGAGGGTCAGGGACACGACGAGGACGATTTCGCCATGGCTCGGTCCGAACGGGAGTTCACCAACCTCCTCCTCGTGGAGCAGCCCAATGGGGACTTCGCTCAGACGATGGCCCGCCAGCTCTTCCTCGACGCCTATCAGCTCGAGCTGTGGGAAGGACTCAGCGGATCGGCGGACCAGACGTTGGCCGGGATCGCCGCCAAGGCCCTCAAGGAGGCCAGGTACCACTTCCGCCACTCCTCGACCTGGGTGATCCGGCTCGGCGACGGAACCGAGGAGAGTCACCGTCGAGTGGATGAAGCCGTCGCCGCCCTCTGGCGATTCACCGGAGAACTCTTCGTGGGCGACGACACCGACGCCGCCATGGCGGTGGCTGGAATCGGGGTGGACCCGGCGACGCTCCGGCCGGGCTGGGAAGGCAGGGTCGGGGCGGTGCTCGCCGAGGCCCTCCTGGAAGCGCCGACCGGCACATCGCAGCGGGTCGGCGGCCGGCAGGGTTACCACACCGAGCACCTCGGCAAAATTGTGGCCGAGATGCAGTGGCTGGCCAGGAGCATGCCGGAGGTGGTGTGGTGAGCACCACAATTCGCATCGACGACCTGACAGAGATCCGCTCCGTGATCGCCTCAGTGACCGACCCCGAGATCCCGGTGTTGACGATCGACGACCTCGGGATACTGCGCGACGTGTCGATCGATGAGGGGCGGGTGGTGGTCACCATCACGCCCACCTATTCGGGATGCCCGGCGATGGATGCCATCAGGGAGGCAATTGTCGGGTCGCTCCCCGAGTGTGAGGTGGTGGTGCGCACCGTTCACGCCCCGGCGTGGACGACCGATTGGATGAGCGCCGAGGGCAGGCGCAAGCTCGAGGAGTATGGGATAGCACCTCCATCGCCTGCCCACGAGGCGCGCTGCCCCCGTTGTCGGGCGGCGGGCGCCCGTACTGTTTCCTTCTTCGGCTCCACTGCCTGCAAGGCGATGTTGGTGTGCTCCAGCTGCGGCGAGCCGTTCGATCTCTTCAAGGAGCTGTGAGCTGGGGACGCCCCGCTTCCACTCGCTGCGTGTAGCCGAGATCGCCCCGCTGACCGACGACTCGGTTGCGGTCACCCTCGACGTGCCCGAGCCGCTGGCCGACACCTTCCGCTACCTCCCCGGCCAGCACGTGACATTGCGGGCCATGATCGGGGGCCACGACGTACGCCGCTCCTACTCGATCTGCGCCAACGCCAACACAGCTCGGCTTCGTGTGGGGATAAAGCGACTCGGGGGAGGCGCCTTCTCCACCTGGGCGGTGAAAGAGCTGCGGACAGGCGACATGCTCGACGTGATGCCACCGGTGGGCGAGTTCACCATCTCCCCCGATCCCTTGGCGGGACGCCACTACGCCGCCATCGCCGCCGGCTCGGGGATCACACCGGTCCTCTCATTGGTATCGACCACGCTCGAATCCGAGCCGGCGAGTCGTTGGACGGTGATCTTCGGGAATCGCTCCTCCCGGACGGTCATGTTTCTCGACGAACTGCAGGGGCTCAAGGACCGTTACCCCGACCGTCTGCACTTGGTGCACGTGCTCAGCCAGGAGATGCCTGAGGTACCGCTGTTCGCCGGGCGCATCGACCGGGACAAGCTGGAGAGGCTCTTCGCCACCGTCGCCGATGCCGCAACCGTCGACGAGTGGTTCCTGTGTGGTCCCTTCGAGATGGTGGAGGTTGCCCGTGACATGCTCGAGGAGCGAGGTGTCGAGCCGAAGTGCATCCACGATGAGCTCTTCTTCGCCGGCCCGCTCGACGTGGAAGCGCTCCCCACCGAGCCGCCGCCGGGTGAAGGCGCCGTGGCCGTGGAGTTCACCCTGGCCGGACGGAGGTCCGAGGTCCGGATGCGGCCAGAGGACAAGATCCTGGATGCCGCGCTCCGGGTGCGCCGGGAGCTTCCGTTCTCCTGCAAAGGGGGGATGTGCGCCTCGTGCAAGGCCCGGCTAGTCGAGGGAGAAGTCGAGATGGAGAAGAACTACGCCCTGGTCGACACCGACCTCGACCAGGGTCTGGTCCTCACCTGCCAGAGCCACCCGCTGACCGATCGCATCGTTCTGGATTACGACGTATGAGGAACGAGACGGAAGACGGAAGACGGAAGACGGAAGTTCCTCTCCGTCCCCCCGCAGGGGGGAAGGGCCCCGCTGCGACAGCAGCGGGTAGGGGGGCTGGCGAACTCCCAACGGTGCTCACACCACCCCCTCCGCTCGCTCCGCTGGCGGGATCGGCTCCCCCTCCCGGTGAGGGAGGGGGTTGGGGGGAGGGTGATTGTCCCCGCTCGCCACAGTCACCCCCTCCGCTCGCTCCGCTCGCGCCTCCCCCTCACCGGGCGAGGCTGAAACCGTTCCGTCCCCCGCAAGGGGGAAGGGCCCCGCTGCGACAGCAGCGGGTAGGGGGGCTGGCGAACTCCCAACGGTGCTCGCACCACCCCCTCGGCTCGCTCCGCTGGCGGGATCGGCTCCCCCTCCCGGTGAGGGAGGGGGTTGGGGGATGATTGTCCCCGCTCGCCAAAGGCACGACCATGGTGAGTTCTGCGCCCGCGGGGCGCAACAGCCGAGAAGACGTGATTCGCGCCGCCGGACGGCTTTTCGCCAAGGGCTACCACGGGACGTCGATGCGCGACCTCGGTGGCGAACTCGGGTTGTTCGGTTCCTCGATCTACTCCCACGTCGGGTCGAAGCAGGAGCTTCTGGTAGAGGTGGTCGCCACCGGCGCACAGCTCTTCCAGGAGTCGGCGACCCGCGCCGAGCGGGTCGATGGAGCAGAGCAGCGACTAGCGGCGCTGATCTCGGGCCACCTCGACGTGGTGCTGGACAGCCTCGACGAGGTGCGGACTTTTCTCAACGAGGCGTCGGCTCTCGAGCCCGAGTACAGGGAGCGCATCATCGCCGCCAGGGATCGCTACGAGGAGTCGTTCCGACGTGTCCTGCAGCAAGGGATCGAGGAAGGCGCATTCCGCCCCGGTGTCGATCCGAAGCTGGGAGCGATCTTCATCCTCTCGATCCTCAACGCCGTCGAGCGCTGGTTCCGACCCGGCGGAAACCTCGACCGGGCTGCGCTGGCCGACGAGATCATGACTTTCGTCCGCAACGGGACGGGTTGAGGCTCAACCCACCCGTCGAGACCGGAAAGACGTCGGCCGACGACCTCCTCGAAGGTGGCGAGCGTCCCCGGGCACTGCGCCAAGGTCTCGAGGAACGTGGCCCGGTCAATGGCGAGCAACCGCCCGTCTTCCGCTGCCGATACAGTCGCCGTCCGGGGCACGTCCGCGATCAGCGCGATCTCGCCGAAGATGTCGCCTCTCTCGAGCGTGTTGACAAGGTGTCCATCGACGATGACGTCGTATCGACCGGCGTCGATCACATAGACGCGGTCGCCGGCATCTCCCTGGCGGATCACCACGCGGCCTCTTTCCACCCCTTCGACATGCGAGCCCAGCGCCAGCGCCTCGAGGGCGGGTGGGTTGAGGAGCCGCAACATGGGAATCCGCTCCAGGATGCCAACCTCCACCTCTGGCACATGGGCCGAGGTGTCGGCGGCGCGGATCATCGGCCATCCGGCGACCGCAGCGACAGGGAGCAACAGGCCGACCACCACAAAGGCCCCTTGGGCGCCGACCAGGTTGATGAGAATCGGGGCGAGTACTGCGCCGACGGCAAGCCCGGCCATTGCCATCCCCTCGAGCACGCCGAAGACACGAGCCATGACCTCGCGTGGCGCCAACCGTTGCAGAAGGGTCCGACCGGCGACATCGCCCAAGCCGATGCCCGCACCCGAAACAGCCAACAACGGCGCCGCCGCCGGGAAAATCCCAACCACGGTGATGGGCAAACCTCGGGCGAGCACACCGCCCAACAACGATGGCGCCAGACGAGGTCGACCGACAAGGCCAGCCGCTCCCATGGCGCCGAGAAAAGCCCCCACCCCGACGATTGCCCCGAGATAGCCGACTCCTGGCTCCCCGATACCCAGCAGCTCGATGGCCAGAACCACGAGAAGCACGTCGAGAGCTCCGTCCACGATCGCCTGCACTCCACCGAGACCGACGATGACCCGGGTGCGGCGTTCGGAGAGCACCATCGCGACACCTCCGAGAAGGGTCCGGATTGGCGAGATCCGAACAACCAACGCCGGTTCCTGGCGGGCCGAGGCGCCGGCGACGGTCGCAGCCGACGCCGCCAACAGAACCGCCATCGCCAAGAAGACAAGGGCAGGGTCGCCGACCTCGAGTAGGAGACCGGCGATGAGCGGACCCGCAAGTGCAGCGGATCCTTCCGCCATGGCCGACACCACGTTGGCCGCAATCGTCTGATCCGGCCCGGCGCTGAGCTCTGGAATGAGAGCAATGTGGGCTGGCCGGGTTGCGGTGATCAGGATTGCGGTCAGCGCGGCGAACCCGACCACCAGCGGCGGAGCCTGCCCGCTCGCCATTGCCCACCACGTCAGAGCGGCGGCGGCGGCCTGCGATGCGTAACCCAACACCAGAGCTCGGTGCCGGGGTAGCCGATCGGCGCCTGCTGCCAGTAGAGGTGCCGCTACCGCGGCGGGGAGCAACTGGAGGGCAGCCACCAACCCGACCGTCGCCGA
Source organism: uncultured Actinomycetes bacterium (assembly GCA_963780745.1). Classification (GTDB taxonomy): domain Bacteria; phylum Actinomycetota; class Acidimicrobiia; order Spongiisociales; family DATADW01; genus DATADW01. The sequence continues at coordinate 56,511 of CAWACT010000010.1, forward strand.
ACCGCCCACCTGGTACGCATAGACCAGGATCGCCACCCATGTCGCCCACTCCGCCAAACCGAACCCGAGGAAGGCCAACTCGAGACGCCGCAGCGGTGGCACGCCGAACACAGCGGCGACCGCCGCCATCTTCGCCCTCTGCCGCCACAGCAGCGATCGTCACCTCTTCACCCCGTCGGCGTTCTCTGAGTGTGACAGAGGGCGAACTGGTTCAGTTCAGTACTCGTTCAGGCGATGTGTTGTCTCGGTGGGCCTATCGGGTTCGACACCGGCGGCGATACCCTGTTCGGGTGATTGCGCCCAACGATTCAGCGCCACCCGCCGGCGAGCCGCCGCAGGATCCACCGCTCCCAACCCGCTTTGGCCTGCTCACACTCGTATCGCTCGCCGTGGTGGGGATCGGCGTGGCAGTGGCGGCGGTGATGTCTGGAGGGGACGATGCCGCGCCAATGTCGACCGGTGCCGTCGGTTTGACGGGTTCACCCGCGCCCGACTTCACCGTGCCCCTCTTGGCCGGCGGAGACTTCAGTCTCCCCGAGCACATCGCCTCCGACGGAAGACCCCTGATCCTCAACCTTTGGGCCTCGTGGTGCATCCCATGCCGGGACGAATTGCCCGAATTCGACCGGGTAGCGGTGGAGCACCCCGAGGTCGCGTTCCTCGGTGTGGCCGTGGAGGACCAAGAGGCAGCGGCCCGCGAATTCGCTGAGGAAGTCGGCGTCAGATTCCCTCTCGGGTTCGACGAGACCGGAACCGTGTCCACCTCCTATCAGACGTTCGGCCTGCCGGTGACGGTGGCCATCGCCTCCGACGGGACCGTGGTACGGCAGATCACCAGCCGGGTACCGGAGGAGCAGCTGCTCGAGCTCTTGGAGGAATTGAACGGCTGAGGCCGGTTTCAGCCCTGCTGTGCCGCCGCTAGTTGGTGGTCGGGGTTGGCCTTGATGTACCGCATGTTTGGCCCCTTGACCATCTCGGCGTGGACGATGTAACGCTCCTGGGCGGAGAACTCTGGATGGCAGGTGGTGAGGGTGAGCCACCCACCGGAGCGGGGATCGGTCACCCAGATGTCGGTCGGCTCCACTACCAGGGTTTCGCGCACCTCATACACGTGACGTCCCACCGCGCTCACCACGACGATCTTGTCGCCTTCTCCCAACTCGTCGATCCGGTTGAAGGGGGCGCCATACGTGGTGCGGTGCCCGCTCATCACGGCGTTACCGGGTTGGCCGGGGAGCGGGGTCCACGGCATGTGACCGGGCCCGAGTTGGAGCGTAGGGACATCCACACCCTCGAAAACGACCTCTTCCACCTCGATCGACGGTATCCGGACCTCCGCGAAGGCCGTGCCCGGCTCGGGTGCGTCCTCGGTGAACAACTCCGCAGGAGGGATGACCACCTTGTTGGGACGCGGGTTGGCATCGGGCTGGCCGGAGGGGGTGACTTCGGCCTCACCCTCGGCCTCGACCTCGGCAAGCCTGATTGCAAGCTGGCGCGCGCCCTCCTGCTGGCCTCGCGCTGCGGCGAGGTCGGTATACCAGTACTGGTAGGCGAGGAAGCCGAGCACAACCAGCCCGGCAGCCATCAACCCCCAGCCGATGACGCGGATCCTTTTCTTCATCGGTCAATGAAAGTTATCAGCTTATGGGCGCAAGTCCATGGGCTCACCGGCCCATCCACTGCGGCGACCGCTTCTCCAAGAAGGCCCGGACCCCCTCGGCGGCGTCATCGGTCGAGGCCACCGACGTCAGCCCGGCTTGGAGATGATCGAGCGCCTCGTCGAAACCCAGGTCGTCGACGGCGTAGAAGGCGTCGCGTCCCAGCCGGAGGATGATGGGGCTCTTGGCGGCGAGTTGGGCCACCAGGGCATCGACTTCGTCATCAAGCCGATCGGCAGGCACCACCCTCGAGACCGCCCCCAACGCCTTCGCCTCGGCGGCGTCGATCAGACGTCCGGTCAGCATCAGCTCCAGCACTGCTCGACGAGGCATGCAGCGGACGAGGACGGCGCCGATCATCATCGGCCACAACCCGACGTCGATCTCAGGGGTCCCAAAGCGGGCCTGCTCTACCGCCACGACGATGTCGCAGGCCGCCGCCAGCCCGAATCCACCGGCGAGGGCGTGCCCGTTGACCCGGGCGATCGTTGGCTTTCCCAGTCGGCGCATCAGGCGGAGCACGTCGGCAAAGGCACCGCGCTGGTGATGGAGCTCGAGAGGCTTGTCGAAGAACCCACCTGCGAGATCCCCACCAGCCGAGAAGGCGCGGTCGCCTGCGCCAGTGACGACCACCACCCGGACCATCCGGTCAGCGGCGGCGGTGCCGAGGGCATCGCGCAGCTCCTCCATCACGGGGAGCGACAGCGGATTGCGCCTCTCGGGATCGTCGATGATCAGCCAGGCGGCCGGTCCACGCACCTCATAGCGAATCATTGCGCGCTCTCGCTCGGCGGCTGACAACGCTACTTGCCACAACACCCCCAGCCGGGGCTACCGTGCGCGCATGGTTCTCGTGCTGGCAGTCTCGCTGGTGGGGATGGCAGTGGCGCTGGCGCGCGGCGGCAGGTTCCGCAACCTGAGCGATGTCCGGATCAAACAGTGGTGGCTGCTCCCGCTGGCATTCGCCCTCCAACTCGCCGCCGAGGTGGTGCCAGATCTCGCCGGTTGGTCGCGGGGCGTGACGCTGTCGCTGCTGCTCGGGTCGTACGTCCCGCTGCTCATTCTGGTGGCACTCAACCGAAGCAGACCGGGGATGTGGCTGGTCGGCGTCGGCATCCTGATGAACTTCACGGTGATCGTTGCCAATGGTGGTATGCCGGTGCTCAGCGAGGCGGCATACGTCGCCGGGGGCACCAACGTAGACGCCGATATCATCGCCAGCACCAAGCACGTCTTGCTCGATACGTCGACGGTGCTGCCGTTCCTCGGCGACGTGATCCCACTCAGGCTGTTCGGGTATGGCCAGGTCATATCGCTCGGCGACGTGTTCCTCGCCGTCGGTCTCGCACGGGTACTCGAACACGAGCTTCGTCAGCCGGTGCGGTGGTTCAAGCATGGGGCGCGCACCGAGGCCGGATCGGCTGCAAGGCGGTGAACGGCGCCGCTCCCGGAGCGCCGCTCCAGGCTTCTGGGAAGGGCGATGCAGCGGTTACACCCCACCACTTGGCGACGGCTGCTGCTGTAGCTGCTCTTGCTGCCGGGGGCAATGCGATCGACGCCGCCATCGCCGCAGATGCCGTCCTAGGGGTGGTCGCCCCAGAGACCTGCGGGATCGGGGGGGACCTTTTCGCTCTGGTGCACCGTCCCGGGGACCGAGCCCCGGCGGCGCTCAACGCATCGGGACGCGCCGGATCGGGAGTTGATGCCCGGGCAATGCGAGATGAGGGCCACGCCGAGATCCCATGGGACCACCCGGCCACGGCCACGGTCCCTGGATGCGTCGACGGTTGGGTGGCGCTCAACGAGCGTTTCGGCGACCTGCCACTCGAGAGCATCCTCGCCGGCGCCATTGTGCTCGCCGAGGACGGGTTCGAGGCATCGGAGGAGTTGGTGGCGTCGTTACGCCGTCTCGAGCCGATGCTGCGGATGCAAGCCGCCGCCGCCGGGCTCTACCCGGGCGGGACCGCTCCTGCACCGGGTGATCGACTCCGACGCCCGGGGCTCGGGAAGACATTGAGCACGATCGCTGAGGTCGGCCGTGATGGCTTCTACCACGGCAGGACCGCTGAAGCGGTGTGCGCCGCCACTGACGGGCTCGTCACCGCCGAAGACATGGCGGCAAGCCGGCCCGAATGGGTGGATCCGATATCGCTCCAGGTCCTCGGGCTGATTGGGTGGACTTTCCCGCCCAACTCCCAGGGATACCTCGTCCTGGCCGGTCTCTGGTTGCTAGAGAGGCTGGGGACCCCAGCGAACCTCGACGATCCGGCCTTCTGGCACGCCCAGGTCGAGGCGTACCGAGCGGCAGCCTGGGACAGGGACGACCTCGTTGCCGACCCGGCGAGGGCCCCGGTCGACCCGGAGCAGTTGCTGGACCCGGTTCGTCTGGCCGACCGCTTGGAGGCGATCTCCCCCGACCGGGTGGCGAACTGGCCCTCCCCCAGGAAAGTGCCGTCAGGCACGGCGTACCTGTGCGTCGTGGACCGCCACGGCACAGGGGTCTCCTTCATCCAGTCCAACTTCATGGGGATCGGGTCGGGCATCGGTGCAGGGGAAGCAGGGTTCTTCCTCCACAACCGCGGCGCCGGGTTCGATCTGCGTCCCGGGTCGCCCAACGAGCTGGCACCAGGAATGCGGCCGCTCCACACTCTTTCGCCCACGCTCTGGACCGATGCCGAGGGAGACCTCGCCATGGTGTTGGGGACCAGGGGCGGCCACCATCAACCGCAGTTGCTGATCCAGATGGCAGCGCATCTCTTGCTGGGCGGCATGTCGCCCGCCGAGGCGCAGCACGCCCCCCGCTGGGAGATCGCACCCGCCGGCTTTGGGGATGCCACCTCGCTCGGGGTCGAGCCCTCGACTCCAGCCGATGTGGTGGAGGGCCTACGGCAACGCGGCCACGATGTCGAGGTGGCCGACGAGAGTCAACCGGGGTGGGGGCCGGTGTCGGTGATCACCGTCGACAGTGATGGTGTCCGCACTGCAGCCGCTGACCCCAGGGTGGCGACCGCAAACGCGGTGATCGGCTGATCAGTCCCAATCGACTGCGACAACCTGGACCGGTGCGTCGATGCCCTTCAACCCCGCTTCCCTCGGGGCTGAGGTCGTAATCCGCTGACGCCGTCGAGCGTGTCGACCGTCGCCAGGATCTCTCCACCCTGTGCCAGACGCAGCCACACGGGCGGCGGCATGGACTCCGACACCCGAGTAGTCCGACCCGTGACGATTGGCTTCGGCGGCATGGAGGCCGATGCGCACCATCGGGGCGAAGCCGGTGGAGCGACGGTGCTCGGCGAGCCGCCTCTGGACGGCAACGGCGGCATCGACGGCAGAGGCCGATGTCTCGAAGGCGACGAAAAACCCATCACCCGTCGAGTTCACCACCTCACCACCGTGGGCGACGAACAACTCGCGCAGCGTTTCGTCGTGCCAGCGGAGCAACTGGTCCCACGACTGGTCGCCCAACAGCTCGGCGAGGTTGGTCGAGCCGACGATGTCGGTGAAGACAAACGTGCGCCGGGTCTGGGTGGGTCCGCTCCGACGCGCCGACACCGCTGCGATCTCGGCGGCAACAGCATCGGCGTCCCGCTTGGCGCCGAGTGTGTCCAGATCCTTGAACGCAGCGTCGAGCTCCAGGTCGGCCTGGTCATCGTCGTGGACCGCCCGAAGGGCTTTGGCCAGCAGCTGGCGTGAAATGGCCGTCTCGTATGGCGCCATGACACTTCCCCAAAGCACGATGGCGGCGCGCAACCGGGCGGCGGCTCCGACCGGATCACCCTCGGCAAGGAGAACCCTCCCCCATGCAAGCTCCCGCTCCGCCTGCCTGGCCACCGTGTCGAACGTCTCTACGAGCCCGTCCAATTCCTCGGCGGCCTCGCGGGCGATCGCATGCTCACCGGCGGCGATAGCGATCTCGACCTGGATGGGGAGCATGCGCGTCCTGGTCCATTGGTCCCAGGACTTCTCCTGGAGCGCTGACCTGATCCCTGCAGCCGCGGTACGGGTATTCCCCTGGGCCAGCCTTATCAACGAGAGGAGCGGCTGCGTTGAGTGGCCGAGAGCATGCGATTGGCGCAGTGCCTCCTCTGCCGCCTCAAGATTTCCCCTGCGGAAGCGCAAGACGGCCAGGGCGTAAAAGCCGTCGGCCCGTGGTGGGGTGGCGTTGTACGCCTCGAGCTCGCGGGTGGCGCGTTCCAACTCGGCCTCGGCCTGGTCCCAGGCTCCCGACATCGCAACCACCTCGGCACGGTGGACACGGCAGATCCCGGGGAAGCCGGAGATCGACTGCTTCTCACACCACTTCTCGGTGGCTTGAGTCCACTCCCCGGCGCGCACGTAGTCGGTCAGGTCGCGGCAGGCGGAGATCATGTTGCAGTAGGTGATCCCGGTCACCAGTGGCGACAGCTCACCGTTGACTGCGGCGACCGAAGCCTCCTCGAGTAACTGGAAGCCGTCCACAACGGCGCCGCCGGCGATCCTCAACGTTCCGAGCGTGACGAGGGCCATCGCCTCCAAGTCGGCGTCGCCGGTTTCGGTGCCGATCCTCACCGCCTCCTCGGCCAGCCCGATCGCCTCTTCAACGTTTCCCTCGATGCGAGCCATACCGGACTTGCTCAGCGACAGGTAGCCATGGGCGGGACCCTCCGGCTCTCCGGTAATCAAGCGTTCACCGCGCCGCAACCAGGCGCCTGCGATCGAGCCTTGGCCCTTGTAGGCGTACTGCCTGGCAAGATCGACCGACGTCTTCGCGGCTTGGGCGCGTTCTCCATCGGAAACGAAGACTTTGAAAGCCCGCTCAAATGACTCGATCATGAGATCGACCTGGCCGGTGAACCAGGCAGCCTCAGCCATCCTCTTCAGATCGAGGCCCGAGAGCTCGGTTTGCTCGTCCGCAGTGGTGAAGAGGTCGAGGGCCTCCTGCCAGGCATGCCTATTGAGTGAGTCCCGGGCGGCAGTCAGCGCGTCGGGCGCAGCGGTGTCGACAACAGACAGATCGGTCCCTTTCCTCGCCTGGATTCTCCCACGGCGGGGACGATGGAGGGGACAGAAGCCATGCGTACCATCCGACGAGTGGTGGATCACGATGTCACGCTGCTCCTCGTCCGGCACGGGGAAGCCGAGGGGAACAAGGAGCGACGCTTCATAGGACAGTCCGATGTCCCCCTTTCCGAGTTAGGGCGCAGGCAGGCACTGGCCATCGCCGATCGGCTCACCGAGGTGCCCATCGGCCGAATCGTCTCGAGCGACCTGCAGCGGGCGCGTGACACCGTCAGCCCTCTCGCCGAGATGCTCCAGTTGGCGGTCGAGACCCACAAGGGGCTGCGCGAGATCGAGAACGGAGAGTGGTCGGGACTGCTCTCCTCCGAGATCGAACAGCTCTGGCCGGAGATGTGGGAGAAGTACCGGCTGGGCGAGGACGTCCCCCGTCCCGGCGGGGAGCGGTGGGCAGATGTCCGAGGCAGGGTGGTGGAGACGGTGGCCGGGATCGCCGAGAAGGCGCAGCCCGGCGAGGTGATCGTGGTATCGACCCACGGGGGCCCGGCCCTCCAATTGGTGATGTGGGCCGCCGGTGTGACGTGGGACGGCAACATCTTCCGAGGTTCCTTCGGGGCGATCCTCAACGCCTCGATCAGCACCATTCGGCTCCCCGGGCCGCGTCTGTTGGGTTACAACGACGTCGGGCACCTCGCCGGTGGGCTACTGGCCGAGGTGACGCTCCCGTTTCGGCCCGGTCCGATCACTCCCGGATCGCCGAGATGAGTTGCGACCACGAGTCGTCGTTCGGCAGGAAGCCGTCCCCCAGCTCGTAGAAGGTGAGACGGGCCAGCCGATCCTCGTACCGTCGGCGGATCGTCTCGCCGACTTCCTCGAGCGGAGCGACAACCGCCACCTGGGCGAGCATCTCGTCGTCGATCAGGTCTCCCATCTCGCCCCAGCGGCCCTGCCTGGCGAGACCAGAGAGGGAAGATCCGACATCCCAGCCGGCATGCTCCACGACCCGCCGGTAGGAGGGAGTAGAGGCATAGAAAGCGATCTGCCGACGCGCCTGGGCGGCTGCCGCCGCCATCTCGGAGCCGTCGCGCCCGGTCACCACCATCACCGCAGCGTGCAAACTGATCGCATCGGCCAACCGCCCGGTGCGCTCAGCACCGGCGGCCACTGCCGGCTTCACCACTTGGTCGAGGTAGTCGACGGTGTGGAAGGGATGCACCACGAGGCCCTGGCAGAGCTCACCGGCCAGCCGGCACATGGCCGGATTGACCGCGGCGATGACCACCGGGATGTCCGGGTGGTCGATCGGCCCAGGGTTGAAGAACGGCGTCATCAGCGAGAGCCGGTAGTGAGTCACCCTCGAAGCGCAGAGGAGAGCCCTGCTGCCAAGCGGCCCACACCGCCCTCACGGCCTGGATGTACTCCCTCATCCGCGGCACAGGGGACTCCCATGACCCGCCAAAACGACGGGTGATGTGCGCCCGAACCTGGCTCCCCAGCCCCAAAGTGAACCGTCCCCCACTGGCTTCGGCGAGGTCCCATGCAATATGCGCGGTGATAGTCGGCGAACGTGGGAAGGCGACTGCGATCGCCGTCTCCAGGTCGAGGCTCGGGGCCGCCATGCTGGACACGGCCAGTGCCAGGAAGGGATCGTGCGACGTCTCGGCCGCAGCCACGCCGTCGAAACCAACCCGCTCCGCCCACCGCGCCTTCTCGAAGACACGGCTCAGCGAGCCGGGGGAAGGGTGCAGTCGATCCTCATGCCGGTGGGGCTTGCTGTTTGGCCGCCATGTAGGCCTCGCCCCTGGGCGACAGTCGGTACCCACGCTCCAGGCTCAAGGTCAGCCCAAGCTCCTTGAGCTTGCGCACGTTGCGCTTGAACACATCCCGCTCGACCTGCAGCGACCCAGCGAGGTCGGCGGCGCGAACCGCCGGGCCCTCCGCTACGGCGGCGAGCGCCGAGGTGGTCCACGGTCCTTGGTGCGAGGCCTTGTCGAGCCGGGCCAATCGTCGGTCGATCTGCTCGATGTCGCTCGGATCGAGGTCTGCCGACTCCGACAGGACCTGGCGAGGATCGGGGCCGTCCACCTTGTGGAAACGCACCCGGTATACGGGAAACGCTGGATCCCCCCTCAGGTCGGCCACAAGCTCCGCAGCCGACACGTACCCAGCCGGTTGGGCATCACGTTCATCGATGTCAGCGACCTGCTCCACCGAGTCGACCTCGATGATCCCGCCCGCCGTCCGGTACCTTCGGCCGGCCAGAACCCGCGCCCGCTCCCAGCGCCGAAATGCGGCGGTTACCGACCCCGCTGCGATCCCGTCCCAGAACCTCTTTGGGAACAGCACCATGGCGACCATAGGCTGCCGAACGGCCGCTACAGCCGGACTGTCTACCATTCCTACCAACCCATGGAAGACGCGATCACCGAGGAATCCCAGGTCGCCGACGAACCTGGCGAGGGATCGGGGGAGCGTGGCGGGCGGCGCGGCTCATAGGTCTTCTCGCCGGTATTGCCGCTCTGGTATGGGCGATGCGCGACCGCTTCATCTCCCTGGTTGTGCCGCGCGAGCCCGAACCGCCTACCTTCCGGGTGGCGCCGCCCCCACCGCCAGCACCAACGGGTCTCGAGCCAGGAAACGAAGACTTGACAGTCATCGCAGGGATCGGACCCGTCTATCAGAGCCGGCTCCACTCGGCCGGGTTCGACACGGTGGCGGCTGTTGCCGAGGCTTCACCCGATAAGTTGGCGAGCGCCGCCCAGGTCCCCGTGGGGCGTGCCACCGAGTGGGTGAGAAAGGCGGCGGCTGTGACCGCCAAGAACGGCTGAGACCCAGCGTCGTCTCAGAGCCGGACCCGAGAGACCACGACCTCCTCGCGGACCAACATGGCACCCAGGATCCAGTAGACGAGACCGGCCAGGATCATGGCGGTCGCCAAGCCGGGGAGCGCCAGATCAGCCAGCGGTGCCCTGATAGCAAGACCCTCGATCCATTCCACCATCGCCTCCGGCCCGACGGGTTGCACGAGCAGTGATACGGCCACACCGACACCCACCGCCAGCAATCCCCATGGGTTGAGGACCCCATACACGCTGCCCCTGCCGTAGAACTGGTCGGTGCGGTAGATCCTCCGCCTGACGACGTAGTAGTCCATCAGATACACGGAGGCGACCGCCCCCACCAGCACAAGCGTTGGCTCCAGAGCGGCCACCGAATCCGACCCGAGCACGATGGCGAGGACCACGATCGCCGCCACGGTGCCCAATGCCACCGGCCGCCCGACGCGGCGGCCGGTGATGGACGCGGCGCACATCCCGGAGACGTACCCGACGGCAAACGGCAGCAGAGTCTGGACCGTCAGCATCCAAACGAGGACGACGATCAACCCGGCGAAGCCGGGCAACGACGAGGTGATGCCGGCGGCGATGTTGGCCGGTCCCGCGCCGAGGAGTGCCGCGGTGCCACCGACCAGAGAGCCGATCACGGCGGTCGACCCGAACCCGAGCGCCGTACCCGAGGCTGCTACCGACTCGTCTGTGGCGAAGCGGCTCACATCACCCACCAGCGGGAACCAGAGGATGCCGAGGGCGAGGACGGCATCGATCGCGAGCCAAAGAGCGCTGGTCTGCTCGGGTACTCGCAAACCGGATTGGTCGGGCTGGGTCGACAGCAACCAGATGGCTAGGCCGACAGCGACCACAGCCAGCCAGAACACCACCCGGCTGACCCAATGTGTGGCGACCTTCGCCGGTCCGATCACGACCAGCAGGGCGGAAACCAGACCGATGACGGACATGGTCACCACATTCTCCGGGAGTGGTAGTCCGGCCTGCTCGAAGGCGACGGCCACCACCTCGGTTGCGACCTGCAGTTGAACCGCCGCCCAGCAAACAAGAGTGACCGTCAGGGCAACCCCGAGCAGCGCGGCCCCGCCGCTCCCAAATGCCGGGCGGAAGGCCAGGACGGTTGGTACCCCGTTGTAGGCACCCGCCCATGCCGCCAGGGAGAGGACGGTACCCCCGATGACCGCTCCAAGTGGCACCGCGATGATCATCTGCTGGAGCGAGAGTCCAAGTCCCTCGGACGACAGACCGAACCCGAGCAACGCCGTCGGGCCGCTGATGACCAGGGCCGCCCAGAGGGTGGCTAGGCGAGATCCTCCAAGCCCCCGCTGGTCCAATGAAGCCGGTTCGGCGGACCAGGAGCCGTCGGATCCCTGGCGACCGCTCACTGGCAGGAGACTAGGAGTGTCGCCTGATTTTCGCCCTGTAAGTGGGGCATTCATTTTGGGCTCCGGGACCGCATTTTTCGTATCGGTATTTTGAGGAGCGCCAACCACCACACGCCTGATCTGACCCAATGCTAATGATCATTATCAGTCTATTACCACCGCAACGCAATGAACCTTCAAGCTCGAGTAGAGGTACATAGCGGCTGACTCAATCTCCTATTGCACCTTCCAACAAGGGCGGGTTAGGTTGACGTGACCGAAGCGGGCGGAGACGCGGAGGTTGCTCGAATGCTCGCGCTCATCAGGCGTCCCACCAACCGCAATCGGCGTGCCGTCGTAGCACTGGCCGCCCTCCTCACCATCGGCTCGATCCCCCCATTGGCCCCGTCGGCGGACGCCACTCCCCTGATCGCTACGGCGCGGAATGGACCCCGATACCACGTGGTCCAGTTCGGGGAGACGCTCTGGCAGATCGCAGTACGGTATGGCACCACGGTCAGCGCGTTGGTCCGCGCCAACGGTATCGCCGACCCGAGCCTGATCTACCCGGGGACCCGTCTGGTGGTGCCGGGGAGCGGCGGTGGCTCGAGCGGTGGCTCGGGACGGGATAGTGGGGGGAATCCGGCCAGCGGTGGTTGGAAGACCCACGTGGTCGCTGCCGGTGACCTGCTGTGGGAGATTGCCATCCGCTACGACACCACGACCGCCGTCCTGGTGCGAGCGAACGACATCCCCAACCCCGATGCATTGAGGATCGGGGTGCGCCTCCGGGTACCGGACAACGGGTCAGGTGGCGGTGGTGGCGGTGGTGGTGGCGGCGGTGGCGGCGGTGGCGGTGGTGGAGGGGGCTCTGCCGGGTGGGAAATCCATGTGGTCAGACGCGGCGAATTGCTCTGGGAGATAGCGCTCCGATTTGGGACGACGGCCGGGGCGCTCATCCGAGCCAATGACATTCCCAACCCCGACGCCCTCAGGATCGGAATGAGGCTGCGCGTCCCTGGTGGCGGCAGCGGGAACAATGGCGGTGGTGGAGGTGGCGGCGATGGCGGCAGCGGTGGCGGCGGCAGCGGCAATGCTCGCCAGGGATGGGGTGTCCACGTCGTCCGGGCAGGCGAGATGCTGTGGCAGATCGCTCTCCGATACGGGACTACGGCCGGGGAGCTGATAAGAGCCAACGAAATCCCCAACCCCGATGCCCTCCGGATCGGGATGAGGCTCCGGGTACCCAAGGCAGGTGCCCGCCCGCAGGTCCCGTCGATCAAGTGCCCGGTGCGTGGTGCGGAGTTCATCAATGACTTCGGGGCACCGCGCCCCGGAGGTCGCACCCATGCCGGGATCGACCTCTTCGCCCCGAGGGGAACGCCGGTCAGGGCTCCGGTCTCGGGGTGGGTCGCTGCCTGGGTGGGCGACATCGGCGGCAGACAGGTTCGTCTCATCGGCGATGACGGGCACTACTACTCATCCAGCCATCTCAGCGCCTTTGGCACCGGTGGCTGGGTGGAGGGCGGCACCGTGATCGGGTACGTCGGGAACTCTGGCAACGCGAAGGGCAGCCCTCCCCATGCCCACTTCGAGTTCCACCGCAATGGCGGCGCCGCAGTCAACCCCTACGACATGCTGCTACGAGCCTGTGGGTGAGGCGGCGACGAGCGGTGGGGGGTGACCACGCACCGTAGGGAGTTCCCCAGCCCCCCTACCCGCTGCTCCGCAGCGGGGCCCTTCCCCCCCTGCGGGGGAAAGGACTCTTTCGGCCTTCCGTCTTCCGTCTTCCGTCTCTGCCCTCTCGGTCACTCGCTGGTCGATACCTCTCGGGTGAGAAGGTCGAGGCCGACCGGGCCGATTTCGAGGACCCTGTCGTGGAAATCCCTCGTGCTGAACCGTTCGCCCAGTCGCTGCTTCTCGCTCTCTCGCAGTCTGAGGATGACCCTCTCCCCTAGTTTGTAGGAGATGGCCTGGCCCGGCCATCCGAGATACCGGGTGACTTCGCTGACGGCGTATTCATGTGGCTGGAAGGCAAGGCGCTCGAGAACCTGCACTCCGAGGTCGAAACTCCATTGTTCTCCGCCGGCGATCGGCGCCGAATCGGGTACCGGGTACCCCACATGGCACCCGATGTCTATGACAACCCGGCAGGCACGCAGGAGGTGCGAGACGACCATTCCCAGCACGTACTCGGGTCGCTCGAAGTAACCCAACTCGTCCATCAGCCGCTCGGCGTACAACGCCCAGCCCTCGCCCGAGCCCGAGTACCACACCGCGGTGCGATGCAGCCGACTGAGGCGGTCTCCCATCAGCATCTGCGTCCCGGTCTGGAGGTGATGCCCGGGGAAGCCCTCGTGGTAGGCAACCGACACCTCCTCATAGAGGGGTACGTGCGGGTCATCGGGAAGTGAGTACCAAACCCCGCCGGGTCGTGAGAAGTCCTCCGAGGGGGATTGGTAGAAGGCGCCGAGCGGCGTGCCCGGAGGGGCAAGGTTGATGGTGATCTTCCGGATCTCGCTGGGAACATCGAAGTGGACCCCCTCGAGCGCAGACACCGCCGCCTCTTGCCGGTCCTGCATCACCTTGACGAATTCGTCGTGGTTGGCTGCGGCGTGCTCCGGATCAGACCGCAGCATCTCAACCACCTCGGCCGGCTGGGAACCCGGGAGAATCTGGTCCGTCAGCGAACGGGCTCGCTCGGTAAGGGACGACACCTCTCCCCACCCCCAGAGATAGGCCTCGTAAGGATCGATCTCGCAGCCGAGGAAGCCTCGCGCCGCGGTGATGTACCGTGCCTCGCCCACCCCATCCGCTTCCTGGGACGCCCCGAGGTAAGTGGTACGCAAGTAATCCCCGAAATCGCTTGCGGCCGCCTTCGCCGCGGCGACCGCCGCGGCGAATCGGTCCTGCTCGGCACAATCTTCTGGGAGACGCCGGGCTAGCGACTTGAAGCCTTTTTCATTCGACAGTTTCTCGGTCTGGTCGATGACCGACTCCACCTGGCGGCGCGCCACGGTCAAACCCCGGCGCCGACCCTCCTCGAGACTGGCGCTCAAACCCTGGTAGAACCGGTCGAGCGACCCGATGCGGCGGATGACGAGGTCCTGGTCTTCGGCAGTGTCCAGCGGCATGATGTCCAAGGTCTCCCGCAACAGCTGGAATGGCGAGGCGGTGCTGTTGAGATCGCGCAGGTCTTCTCCCCTGGCGTGCTCGTCGCGCTCCTCCTCGATCATCTCGATGGCCACCTCGCGGGCAAGGCGATCCCATCTGTCAATCGGGGGCGGCAGCCGGTCGATGGCCTGGCGATGCCTGGCACGCATCTCGTCGATGGCGTCCAAGCCCTCGGGGCTTAGGTCATCCCACTCCGACCGATCGTTCCGGATACCGAGGTTGACGGCCATCATCGGGCTCATCTCGACCAAGTCATCCACGATCTGATCGGATAACGGGAACATCGCTCGTTCGGTCAGGTCGGCGCCTCCTCGTCTCACTGGGACGGTAACCGGTAGTCTTGATGTCATGGAGGCGGTTGGGGTCGAGAACGGCCCCGAGGTGATCCCCGTAAGACCCGACGAGGATCTGGACCGGGAGCATCTCGCCTCCTATCTGGTCTCCCGCCTGGCCGGTGCGGGAGGTCCCATGGAGGTGAGCCAGTTCGCCGGGGGCCATGCCAACCTCACCTATCTGCTCCGGTTTGGCAGCACCGAGTACGTCCTTCGACGGCCACCGCTCGGGCCAGTGGCACCGACATCGCACGACATGGGCCGCGAGTACCGGGTGCTATCCACCCTTTGGTCTGACTTTCCTCTGGCGCCGCGCGCCTATCTCCACTGCGATGACCTCTCGGTGATCGGTACGGAGTTCTTCATCATGGAGCGGCGGCATGGGGTGGTTGTCCGTGACCAGGTGCCGGCTGTTTTCGGTGGCGGTGCAGACACCGTCGCCAATCGCCAGTTGTCGGAGGTAGTGATCGACACGCTCGCCGACTTCCATGCCGTCGACCCGGCCGGCTCCGGTCTGGGCGACCTCGGTCATCCGGAGGGGTTCCTCGAGCGCCAAGTGGGAGGTTGGATCGAGCGCTTTCGGAGGGCTAGCACAACACCCATCCCGGTCGCCGACGAGCTGGCCTCATGGCTTCCCGAACGCATCCCCGACTCCCCAGCGCCCACACTGGTCCACAACGACTGGCGACTGGACAACATGGCGGTGCACCCCGACGACCCGGCACGGTGTGTCGCCGTCTACGACTGGGATATGACAACTAGGGGCGATCCCATGGCCGACTTGGGAACGCTGCTGGCCGTCTGGTACCGAGCCGACGAGATCCCCTCGGCGCTCAACCCCATGCCGACCACGGTCCCGGGGTTCATGGACCGTGACGCCGCCGCTCAGCGCTACGCCAAGACAAGCGGAAGAGACCTGGCGGATCTCCCGTGGTACGTCGTGTTCGGCAGCTTCAAGATGGCGGTGATCCTCCAGCAGATCCATCTCCGCTGGCTGCATGGGCAGACTCGCGACGCTCGGTTCGCCACCATGGGAGACGCCGCCGACCAACTCTTCCGACTCGCCGCCGACCGCCGTCCGACCTGACCGCCTCTTTTGGCCGCATGGCTGGACACCCGGCCGTGTAGCCTCGCCCCAGTCGTGGACCTATACGCTCGGGTCAATATCCTCGGTGGCCGGGCGGTGAGGTTGCCGCGGGGCGACATCGACCAGGCCATCGCCCTCGACACCGACCCGCTCGCCTGGGCGCGACGCTGGGTTGGCCGTGGCGCACCGCGTCTTCTCATCGTCGACCTCGATGCCGCCGCTCGCCGCGATGGCGACAACCGCTCCCTGATCAGCCGGATGCTCTCCGAGCTCGACGTCCCCGTCCAAGTCGCCGGAGGTATCCGGTCGCCTAGCGACGTCGATCGGATGCTCACCGCCGGCGCATGGCGTGTGGCGATGGGGACAGCCGCCATCGAGAATCAGAACATGGTCTGGGACCTTTGCCGGCTCTATCCCGATCGGATATCTGTCAGCCTCGATGTCCTCGAAGACGAAGAGCTCGCCACCCGCGGCTGGACCTCGAACAGCGGCCGGTTTCTCGAGGAGGTCCTCATCGAGTTGTCATCGGCGGGCGTGGCTTCGTTCATGGTGGCTGAGGCCGGGCGCGACTCCTTGGCCGAACCACCCAACTTCGACGTCATCCGCACAGCCTTGGCAACCGTGGAGCAGCCGGTGATCGCTGCAGGCGGGGTTCGCAACCTGGCCGACCTCACCGCTCTCACCGAACTCGAGTCGGCTGGCCGCCGACTGGCCGGCGTCGTGGTGGGGCGCGAGGTCACCGTGGGCCGGTTCAGTATGGAAGACGCCGCTGAGGTGCTGACCCGCGCCGGTGCTGATACCTGACGACCACACTCCGCATGTTGCCCACCACAAATAGTGGGATTCTCTCGTTGCGTGGCGGCTTGGCGTCGTGTAGCGTTAAACCAGTTCCAAAGAGGGGCATGGCGGGCTTGAAATCGGTCAAGTCCTACAGCGGGGCGCCGATAACTGGACCTGGTTGTCATGGGGAGTAGTAAGGCAATGGTCGTCAAGATTCGGACCAAGCAGCGGGACGGGGAGCACGAGTACGTCGGGCACGTTCTGACTCGCGGCCCGAGCCGGATCGTCATGATTCTCACCGAGCCGTACCACACGGCCGGGGACTCGGTCACTTTTCAGATCGCAGACGTCCTTTCCGAGGAGCTGCTCGAGGGGCGCGTCGCCAGCTGACAGCGGTTCAACGGGACCACACGCCGAGGCGGTGAGCCAATAGCCTGCCGCGGTGCCCGAGTCGACGTTCGACACGCTTTTTGTCGTATTCATTGCTGCAGCCATCACCCCGGTTCTGGCGAGGTGGCTGAAAGGCGTCCCGGTGCCTGCGGTTGTGCTGGAGATCGCCGCCGGAGTGCTCATCGGCCCTGAGGTTCTCGGGCTGGCCAGTGAGGACGCCGTCACCAAGGATCTCGCCAACTTCGGGCTCTCGCTGCTCATTTTCCTTGCCGGCTACGAGGTGAACCCGACTCGTATCCGTGGCCGGCCTCTCCGTTTCGCCGTTGGTGGCTGGCTCATTTCGCTCGCGGCCGGATTGGGGATTGGCGCCCTCTTGGCACGGTCGGGGAACGTGTCTGCCCTGGTGGTGGGACTGGCGCTGACGACCACGGCGCTGGGGACACTGGTCCCCATCCTGCGGGACGCCGGCGTGCTCGGAGACAGATTCGGCACCCACGCCCTCGCAATCGGGACCATCGGCGAGTTCGCCCCAATCGTCGCAGTAGCTCTGCTGCTCAGCGGAGACAACCCGGGAAGAACCGGACTACTACTCCTCGCCTTCGTGGCAGTGACGCTGATCGTCGCCTTCCTCGCATCTCGCCCGCGGTCGCCTGCGGCGATGCGCTTCCTGGGTGAGAGTCTCCACACCACCGGGCAACTACCCGTGCGGCTGGCGATGCTCATCCTGGTGTCTCTGATCTGGCTGACGCTCGAGTTCGGGCTCGATGTGCTGCTTGGCGCCTTCGCCGCCGGGATGGTCATCCGACTTACTTCGAGTGGTGAGCAGGCATCGGAGCTGGGGAGCAAGCTGGAGGCGATCGGGTTCGGCTTCTTCATACCCATCTTCTTCGTCATGACCGGGGTCACCTTCGACATCGTTGGGTTGCTGGCCGACACCCAGGATCTGCTGCTGCTCCCCTTGTTCCTCCTCCTCTTCTTCCTGGTCAGGGGCCTGCCCGTCCTTCTCTACCGGTCTGAACTGGAGCGGCCCGACCTGATCCCGCTCGCCTTGGTCTCGGCCACGGCGTTGCCATTGGTGGTGGTGATCACCGAGATCGGCGTATCGACCGGCCGGATGGCCTCGAGTCTGGCCACGGCGCTAGTGGGTGCCGGGATGCTGTCCGTTGTCCTCTTCCCGGCGCTGGCTTTGCGACTCAAAGCCCGATCAACCCATCGGCCTCCTGCTGATACCGTGACGCCGCCGTGAGCCTGCTAGATCGCCTGCGCGCCCCCGCCAATGTCGGGGACATCACCGGAGAACGATGGGACGCCATCGTGATTGGTGGCGGCCACAACGGCCTTGCTGCCGCCGCCTATCTCGCCCGAACCGGCATGCAGGTCCTGGTGCTGGAGCGTCGCGACCGACTCGGCGGGGCGGCCACCGTCGAGGAGATGTGGCCCGGCTACCACATATCCCCGTGCGCCTATCTCGCCGGGCTGCTCCACCCGAGGGTGATCGACGATCTCGACCTGCGCCGCCACGGCTTTGCGGTTACCACCATCGACCCGGACCTCTTTGTCCCATTTGGCGATGGCAGCTCGCTCACCTGTTGGTCAGACCCCGAGCGGACCGTCACCGAGATCGCACGGCTCTCCCCCCCGGACGTAGACGGATACCTGGCCCGTCAGCAACTGTGGGACCGGATTCGCGATGCGCTCCGTCCTGAAGGCGACCGCGATGTCTGGCTCGGCGAGCCGCCCTCCCGCTCCGAGATCGAAGAACGGCTCGGGGGCGACACCGAGCTCATCAACGTCCTTTTCGAACAGTCGCAGATCGACCACCTGTCGGGCTTCTTCAAAGACGAGAGGCTCATCACCGCATACGCCGGCCAAGGGGTCATCGGGACCAACGCATCGCCATTCGACCCCGGGACCGCCTCGATCGAGTTCCACCACTCATCTGGGCGGCTGGAGGGTCGAGCAGGCACATGGGGGTTCGTCTCCGGTGGGATGGGGACGGTGTCGGCGGCGCTGGCCGACGCCGCCCGTGGGGCTGGTGCGACGCTGGCTACCGGTGTCGAGGTGGGCAGCATCCTGCCGGGGGAGGGTGTGGAACTGGCCGACGGCGGCGTCCTCCATGCGCCCGTGGTGCTGTGCAATGCCGACCCCGAACGGGCGGCGGCGCTGCTCGGAGCGGCGGCGCCCGCGTCGTTCCTGCAGCGGGTCGAGGAGGTACCCCGCACCTCCCCCGTGGTCAAGGTCACCTACGCCCTGTCAGATCTGCCCGACTTCGGCGCCAAGCACGCCACCTCGGCACAGGTCGAGATCACCACCGGACCCGCCGCCATGCACGAGTCGTACCTCGCCGCCGCTCGGGGCGGACTGGCCGAGGAGCTCTGGTGCGAGCTCTACTTCCAGACCGTCTACGACCCATCGATTGCCCCTCCGGGAAAGCACGTTCTCTCCGCCTTCTGCCAATACGTACCCCACACCTTCGCCAACGGGAGCTGGGAGGAGCGGCGAGACGAGGTGGGAGCTCTCGTGACCCGCTCGATCGAGCGGTTTGCACCCGGCTTCTCCGACCTGGTCGAGCAGCGCCACATCGACGGGCCACCCGATGTGGAGGACCGGATCGGGCTCAGCGGGGGCCACATCTTTCAGGGGGAATGCCTGCCCGCCTTCATGTGGGATCGTCGACTCCCCTATCGGACCGGCGCCGATGGCGTCTATCTGTGCGGCGCCGCCACCCATCCCGGCGGCAGCGTGATCGCCGTCAACGGCCGCAACGCAGCGATGGCGGTAATCAAAGACACGGCGGTCACTTCGTGACCGCCGGTTATGAGTACTAAGTACCAAGTACTGAGTACTGAGACTTCTTCACACCTCGTTCACACCCTCTCCACGATCTTGACCCACGATGCGGTGGTCACAGATGAAAGGAGTGACCATGAACCGTCGAGTCTGGTTGAGCGTGTTGCTCACCGTGCTCGTAATCGGTGTCGTCGCCGCCATCGGCTACGGCGTGTATCAGATCGGCTTCGATCAGGGGGTGGCCGCAACAGCCGGAGAAACGACCACGGTGATCCAAGCCGGTCACCGCGGCTATGGATGGGGATTCTTCCCCTGGTTCATCTTCCCGCTGTTCTTCTTCTTCCTGTTCTTCATCGGGAAGGCGTTCTGGTGGGGGCCCTGGCGAGGTGGATGGGGCGGGCCGTACGGCGCCGGGCAGTACCGCGGCGGCCAAGGCGACGTCCCGCCGAATATCGACCAGCGTCTCACGACGTGGCACGAACAAGCCCACGCCGAGAAGCAGGAGTGATCCCAGGGCGCGGCCGGTTCAAGCCGGCCGCGCCTTTGGTGGCGAGATCGTGAGAATGGGGCGATGCCCACAGTCCTGGTCGTAGACGACGAGCTCAAGATCACCCGGCTGGTGCGCGACTACCTGGAGCGGGCGGGCATGGCCGTGCTCACTGCTTCGGACGGCCCAGGGGCGCTTGCCGCGGTCCGGGCGGCAAGACCCGACCTGGTCGTCCTCGATCTTGGGCTCCCCGGGATGAGCGGGCTCGACGTGACCACCCAGCTTCGCCGCTCCAGCACCATCCCCATCATCGTGCTCACCGCCCGCAGCGAGGAAACCGACCGGGTTGTCGGGCTCGAGCTCGGTGCTGACGACTACGTGGTCAAGCCGTTCAGTCCCAAGGAACTGGTGGCAAGGGTGCGCGCCGTGCTCCGCCGAGTTGAGGCGGCCCACGCCGGGGCCGACGTGATCGACGCCGCCGACATCACCATCGACGTCCCCCGCAGAAGGGTCACGGTGGGCGATGAAACCGTTGAGCTGACGGCCACCGAGTTCGACTTGGTGCTGACAATGGCGCGCCGACCAGGGCAGGTCTTCACCCGCTCGCAGCTGCTCGACGCGGTCCATGGCGTCGCATTTGAGTCGTACGAGCGGGCCATCGACGCCCATGTGAAGAACATCAGGCGGAAGCTCGAGCCCGACCCGCGCCACCCCCGTTACATCCAGACGGTCTACGGCGTCGGCTATCGGTTCGCCGATGCCTGACCGCCGGTCCCGCCACGGGCCTCCCCCGTGGTGGCCGGAGGAAGAGGGCTGGCCGCCGTCGTCGGCCGTGGGCCCGTGGAGGTCGTGGAGGCGGAGGGCGATCTGGCTCACGGTCGCCGGCGTGGGGGCGCTCATCCTCGTCTGGAGCGTGGCCGGGTTCTTCTTCTATGGTGGAGGCGGCCGTCCTGGGCGCGGCTTCTTCCCCTGGTTCATCATCCCCATCACCCTGTTGATCCTGTTCGCTGTGGGTCGGGGAGTCCGCCGCACCTGGGCCCCCATGGGGAGCCTCATCGACGCCACAAGCCGGCTGGCCGATGGCGACTACCGGGCTCGGGTGGAGCCCGCAGGACCACCGCAGCTGCGCCAGGTGATGAGTGCCTTCAACCGGATGGCCGGCCGGATCGAGGCGGCCGACGAGCAGCGGCGGAGACTGCTCGCCGACCTCAGCCACGAGCTGCGGACCCCGCTCACCGTGATCCAGGGAAGCGTCGAGGCGATGCTCGACGGGGTGCACCCTGCGGACGACGACCACCTGACTCGGTTGCTCGAGGAGACCCGGGTGCTCAGCCGGCTGCTCGACGACCTACGAACCGTGACGCTTGCCGAGGCAGGTCGGTTGTCGCTCCACCTCGAGCAGACAGACATCGGGGCTCTAGTCGAGGACGCCGTCGCTTCGCTGTTGTCCCAGGCCGAGGATGCGCGGGTTTCGATGACGGTGGATGCGGGATCGGATCTGCCCGAGGTCGAGCTCGACCCCGTTCGGATCCGAGAGGTCGTGGTCAACCTGGTGATCAATGCGCTGCGGCACACCCCGCCGGAGGGGAGCGTCATCATCGATGTGGCCACAGACCCGGCCGGCGTTCTGGTATCCGTGCGAGACGACGGCACCGGGATCCAACCTGATGCCCTTCCCCATGTCTTCGACCGGTTCGTCAAGTCGGCCGACTCCACCGGGACAGGTCTTGGTCTGACCATTGCCCGAGACCTCGTCGAGGCCCACGGGGGCTCCATCACCGCGATCAGTTCGCCGGAGAGAGGGACGACGGTGAACTTCACCATTCCGGTCCGTGCCCGCTGAGTCAAGCGACCGGCCCCTCCGGCCGATACCAGATCGGGACCCCAGGCTGAGCACAGGTTGCTGGCTATCGTGGCCCAGGCGGTCGAATTGTCGAAAGGGCGTTGGTGGAGTCCAGAACAGCGGTCGTGCTCGACGGTTCGAGCCTCACCGTCGGTGAAATCGTCTCGATTGGGCGCGGCGAGAGGGCGGTGACGCTCGATCCCGGCGCCATCGAACGGTGCATCGCCAGCCGCAGCTTTCTCGAGGAAGAAGTCGCCGCCGGCAAGGTGATCTACGGCGTCAACACCTCGTTTGGCCCGATGTGCAACAAGATCATCAGCGACGAGGAGATCGAGGCGCTCCAGGTCAACCTCATCCGGAGCCACGCCGCCGGATTGGGCGACCCACTCGATCCCGCTGTGGCCACCGCGGTCACCGCCGTCCGGCTCAACACATTGGTGAAGGGGTACAGCGGGGTCCGGATTGAGTTGCTCGAGGCGTTGGCCGAGATGATCAACCGGGGCATCGCCCCTTACATCCCCGAGAACGGGAGCGTCGGTGCCAGCGGCGACCTCACCCACCTCGCCCATTTGGCGCTGGGTGTGATCGGTGAAGGTCAGCTCTTCTACAAGGGACGCCTGAGGCGAGCCCAGGAGGTGCTGGCCGAAGAGGGCCTCACCCCGGTCCGCCTCGCCTTCAAGGAGGGCTTGGCGATGATGAACGGGACGGCGGCCGCCACCGCCATCGCCGCTTTCGCCGTCCACGACGCCCGTCGGCTCCTCAACCTGGCCTGCGTCACCGGAGCGTTTGGGATCGAAGTGTTCGCTGGACTCGACGATGCCTTCGACGAGGACCTGCATCGCGTGAAGCCGCACCGCGGACAGCAGCACATCGCCGACACCATCCGACTCCTGTGTCGTGATTCGAGCAACGTCACCAGCAGAGAGGGGATCCACTCGCTGATCCGGCAGGAGGAGACCACCGGGCCCGTCTACGAGACAAGCCTCACCGTTCAGGACGTCTATTCGATCAGGTGCACCCCCCAGATTCTGGCGCCGGTGGTGGAGGCGATCGACGAGGCGACCCGGGTGCTCGAGGTTGAGGCAAATTCGACCAACGACAACCCGCTGGTTTTTCCCGAGCAGCGCAAGGTGGTCCATGGGGGTAACTTCCACGGCCAGAGCGTCGGGTTCGTCTCCGATGTGCTGGCGATCGCCGTTTCGACGCTGTGCAACCTCTCGGAACGCCGCATCGCCAAGTACCTCGACGTGAAGCTCAACCAGGGCCTCCCCGAGTTCCTCATCGCCGGGACGGTCGGGCTCACTATGGGCTTTATGGGATCGCAGTACCTGGCCACATCGACCACCGCAGAGAACCGCCAGCTGGCCAACCCGGTGAGCACGCTCACAATCTCCACCAACGCCGCCAATCAAGATGTCGTCCCCATGTCCCCAGTGGCGGCGCGCAAGGCGCTTCGGGCTGTGGAGAACGCCAAGCACATCCTCACCCTCGAAGTTCTGGTCGCCATGCAGGCGCTCAGCTTCAGGGGTATCGACGGCCTCGGCACCGGAACGGGCCGGGTCCACGCCGTGCTCGACGAGCACTTCGAGCAGTACGACAACAACCGGGTCCTCCACGACGACCTCGTCCGCTTCCGCAGCCTGCTCTTCTCGTCGAATCTCCTCGACGACCTCAGTGGTTATCTGAACTAGACGGAAGACGGAAGACGGAAGACGGAAGGCGGAAGTTGGAATCCGTCCCCCCGCAGGGGGGAAGGGACCCGCTGCGCAGCAGCGGAGTAGGAGGGCTACCGAGCTCCAACGGTGATCGACCCGCGGCCGTCGCACCCTAGGGAGTGAACCAGCCCCCCTCCCCCAACGCCTCCGGCGTCGGGTACTCCCCCCGCCGGGGGAGGGAAACATTGCTCCGTCCGCCCGCAGGGGGGAAGGGGCCCGCTGCGAAGCAGCGGGGAGGCGGGGATCGGCTCCCCCTCCCGGTGAGGGAGGGGGTTGGGGGGAGGGTGATTCCCGCCGCTCGCCCCAATCACCCCTCTGCTCGCTCCGGGGATCGGAAAAAAGGGGCCCTCAGTTCCGGGTATCGTCCTGACCCAGAACCCATGACCCAGAACCCATAACCCTCATGGACACTGCTCTTTGGATCGTGCAGTGGGTGCTTGCGGTGGCGTTCTTGATCTCGGGTCTGGGAAAGCTGCTCACCCCCGAGGACCGTCTTCGCAACAACAAGAACCTGAAGTGGATCGAGGACACCGGGGTCGAGCGGGCCCGGATCGCCGGAGGAGCCGAGGTCCTGGCATCGCTTGGCCTGATCCTCCCCGGCCTGACCGGCATCGCTCCGATCCTGACCCCTCTCGCAGCCATCGGCCTAGCGATCGTCATGCTGCTCGCCGCCCGACTCCATACCCGACGCAACGAGCCGCAGATCCGTGCAGTCAATTTGGTGGTTGTCGTGCTGGCGCTCTTCGTCGCCATCGGGCGCTTCATCATCACGGTCTCGTAGGGTCGTTCGAGGGCGCGCCGGTAGGGTGTACCGATGGATACCTGGGATGCGATTGCATCGCGCCGCAATGTCCGCCAATTCTCTCCGCAGCCGATCTCGCGAGACGACCTCGACCGGATCCTCGAAGCGGGACGGCGCACACCGTCGGCGGGCAACATCCAGCCTTGGGACTTCATCGTGGTCACCGACCCCCAAGTGCTCGCCGAGCTACCGCAAGTCTGGCGAGGCGCCGCCCACTTGGCCCGCGGCCAGGCAGCGGTCGTGCTGGTGGCTCCGGACGCTGCCGACCCTCGCACCCGAGAGCTGACCCAATACGATCTCGGCCAGGCGACGATGTCGATCATGCTGGCGGCTGCCGACCTGGGCATCGGCACCGGGCACTCCTCGGTGGACGATCAGGATCTCGCCAGGAGGTTGCTCGGTGTCCCCGACGACCGGGTCGTGGCGTGGATGATGGCTCTGGGCTACCCGGCCGACCGCCCGCTGGCCCCGATAGCCAAGCCAATGAGGCGACCATTCGACGAAGTGGTCCACCGCGAACGTTGGTGACCAGCTAGTTACTCCTGGAACCAGGCCTCGGCTGGCGTAGCATCATCACCATGGACGAGCTGCGGATCCATCTCTTGGGTGGGTTCCTCCTCGAATGGGGGCAGCATCCCATCCCGCTGATCCCGTCACGGCTCGGCCGGTCGCTGCTCGCCTACCTGGTGATCAATCGAAACCGGCCCCAGATGCGGGACTACCTAGGTGGGATGTTCTGGCCCGACCTGTCCGAGGGACGGGCTCGGCGGCGGCTCAGCCACACGCTCTGGCAGGTGCAGGACGCACTGTCTGAAGTCTGCGACCCACAGCGGTTCTTGGCAATCACACCCGATGAGCTCGCATTTGCACCCACCGCTCCTTACTGGCTCGATGTCGAAGAGTTCGAACGGACACTCGAGCAGGTTGGCCGGCCCGACCCGGCGAGGGCGCCGGCCGCCGACCTGGAGCGCTTGCGCCACTCAGTCGAGCTCTACCGAGGCGACCTCCTACCTGGTTTCTACGAGGAGTGGGTGGTTCTCGAGCAGGAGCGCTACCAACAGCTGTTTCTCAGCGCGCTCGAGCAACTGGTCTCGCTGGAGAAGGCCCACGGCAACCACGAGGAGGCACTCACCTACGCACGCCGGCTCACCCACCACGACCCGCTGCGAGAGGCATCACACCAAGAGGTGATGAGGCTTTGCTTCCTGCTGGGCCGGGTGAACGAGGCAATGGCCCAGTACCGGCGTTGCGCCTCGGTGCTCGCTGAGGAGCTTGGGACCCAGCCATCCCCCGACACCACCGCGCTATACGACAAGATTGCCCGCTACCGGCAAATCGGGCTGCGTCCGCTCGAAACGGAGCCGCCACCTCCTCTCTTCCAGCCGGGCGGCAAGGCGCCGTTCGTGGGAAGGGCCGAGGAGCGTGCCACCCTCGTCGACGCCTTGGAGAGCACGCTCGGCTCGCGAGGCGGGGTGGTGGTGGTCGAGGGCGAGGCAGGCATCGGCAAGACACGTCTTGTCCGTGAGATCACCGAAGACGCCCGCTGGCGGGGCTTCGACGTCCTCTGGGGCGCCTGCAACCAATTGGGCGCCCTGCGCCCCTACGAGGCTCTCACTTCGGCGCTTGCCGGAGGGCTCACCGTTCTCCGCACCGAACAGCTCTCCCAGCAGGTCGACGGGATCTGGCTGCGCGAGGTGGCTCAGCTCATCCCATCGCTCGAGATGTGGTCCTCGAAGCTCCCCGCGGCCGACTCGCTGCGGGGCAAGGAGGCCCAGGAGCGCAAGCAGGAGGCGCTGGTCCAACTGGTTCTGGCGATCGGCCGCCTGGCTCCGCACCTCATCGTGATCGACGACCTGCAGTGGGCTGACAAGGACACCCTGCGGGCCCTGACCCGTTTGGTGGACAGGGTCTCGGCGAGCCAGGTACTGCTGTGTGTGACCTACCGGCATGACGAGGCGCGCCAACGGGCCGACGTCTGGGACGCCATCCGCGAGCTCGACCGGAAAGCCGGGCGGGGTCGAGTGCTTCTCGGGCCACTGTCGGTGTTCGACACCGCCGAGCTCGTCGGGCGGGGATTCGGCGCTACTCGTGTTCCCAACCGATTCGTCACCCGGCTCCACAGGGAAACCAGCGGAACCCCGCTCTTCGTCCTCGAGACCCTGCGCGTCCTCCACGAGGAAGGCCACTCACTGGCCGATTTGGAAACGTCGCAGCTCCCGCTCCCCGCCAGCATCTACCACCTTGTTGCCGGCCGGGTGGCCGCAGTCGAGCCAGAGGTCCGGTCGGTGCTGGAAGCAGTCGCCGTCCACTCCACCGATGTGGACCTGCCGGCGCTGTTGGCAACGGCCGAGGGCTCGCGCCCGGCCGTCTTGGCGGCGGTGGACGAGGCGGAGCGCACCGGTCTGCTGGTCGGCAGTGGCGATGAATACGGCTTCTATCACGACGCAGTCCGCCGGGTGGTTTATGGCGAGATACCGACGAAGCGACGCCGCTTGCTCCACATCAGGGTGGCCGAAGTACTCGGGGCGCAGCACCCCGAACGCTGCGAGGAACTGGCCCACCACTACACCGAAGGAGGGGTCAGCGACAAGGCGGCCGCGGCGACCTGGGAGGCGGCGCGGCGCGCCGAGAGGCTGTTCGGGTATGAGACCGCTGCCCGCCACTATGCGGCCGCCGTCGAACTGGCGGGGCCCGCCGCCTTCTCGGCCGGACAGCGGTTCGAGCTGCTCGGCGAGTACGAGGCAACCCTCGGCGTGCTGGGGCGGCGTCACGAGCAAGACGAGGTGCTGGGCGACATGGCGCAGCTCGCCGTTGACCGGCCCGACCGCCTTGGCGAAGTGGAACGGCGGCGCGCCTGGCTGCTCGCCAACACCGACCGGTTCGCCGAAGCCGAGCAGGCGGCGCAGCGCGCCCTCGAGCTTGCGGGCACGCACGGAAGCCGAAGGCGGTGCACTTACCGCTCTGGGCGCAGCGCTGAGCTGGTCGGGCAAGGTGCGACAGGCCATCCCCCACCTCCGAGCCGCCCTCGAGGTCTACAGGGGTAACGCGAGCAAGGAGCCCGAAGCCCGCTTGGCGCTGGGGACCGCACTCAGCTACGAGGAATACGACGAGGCTGAAGGTCAGCTCGAGGCAGCCCTCGACCTGTGTGTCCAGACCAACGATCAGCGCGGACAGGCGGAAGCGCTCGGGGGCCTCGCCTCCATCCAGATGGAACGCGGCGATGCATCGGCGGCGGAGCGGTCGTACCGCCAGGCGCTCTCGCTCTGCCAGGACATGGGTTACCGCTACGGCGAGGCGGTCATGCTGGTGAACCTCGCCAACCACCACTACGTCTCGGGGCGTACCGGGCAGGCGGTCGGCAGCTACGAGCAGGCGCTCGAGGTCTTCCGCGCCATCGGCAACGCACGCGGCGAGGCCATGGTGCGGGCCAACGCCGCTTCGGTGTACCACCAATTGCTCGGGGACGATGATCGAGCCGCCGAGTGGGCCGGCGCTGCCCTCGAGTTCTTCGAGGAGATAGGTGACGAGCGCGGCCAGGCCCAATGCCTCGAAGTCCTGGGCGGGATCGCTCGCCGCCGCGGCAAACTCGCCCGGGCGCGGAGACTCCTCGAGTCGGGGATACACAAGGCGGAGGCGAGCGGACGGCGCTGGGTTGAAGTCCAGCTCCTGCGCGCCTTGGCTCTGCTCGATCTCGACGCCGGCGATAGCAGGTCCGCTCTGGCGAGGATCGACGAGGCCGAGGAGACCTGCCGCCAGTTGGGCCTGAGGGACGTCGAGGTGAGTCTGCTCGCAGCGCGCGGCCGCGCCCTAGCCGCCAACGGGAACATGGAGTCGGCTCTGGAGGCGACGTCGGCGGCGATGCGCAGCCTCGGTCCCAGCGTCGAGCAGGGCTACCTCGTCCCACACGCCCATGCCACAGTCTTGGGGTTGGCACGACCCGAAGAACCACGCAGTGAGTTCATCGACCAGGCGTACCGCGGCTTGATGGCGGTGCTCGAGGGTTTGCACCCCGATCAGCTGGAGAAGGCGCTCGCCGGGGTGCCGGAGCACCGCGCCATCGTCGACAACTGGGAGGAGACCGCCCCGCGCCGGGTGGCTCTGGCCATGCCGCGGCGCGATGTGCCTGTCGGCCGGACTCTGACCGATGCTGATCTGATCGAAGTCACCTTGACGTTGGAGGTTCCGCCTGACGAGGCTGTCGAGGGCGAAGGCTCGCACCGTCGTAGCCGTCTTCTTCGGCTGCTTGGCCAAGCCGAGGAGCAGGGCGGGCTGCCCACCATCGACCACCTCGCTGCGGCGCTCTCGGTAAGCCCTGCCACGGTGAAGCGCGACCTCCAGATGTTGCGCGCCGAGGGGTTCCCGGTCCGCACCAGGGGCTCGCGTACCGGCTGAGCCGGAGGTCGGTCGAAATATGTCTCGGGGGGGAGACACCTGCGAGACACCCTTGGGGGACCATAGGGCATTAAGGAGGTGTGGATGACCCGCCGTCGTATATCCATATTCGTCACGACGCTGTTCGCCATGCTGGCGTCGGCCGCCCCGGCCTTGGCCGGGATCGACAACATGCGCCTTTGAGGGAAGGAGACCGACTGCAACTACCGGGGCACGGCTGAGCGCTCACTCGAGAGCCTCGGCGGGAGCTTGCTCGAGGGGGTGCCGTGCGCCGGCCGGCTCGGAAAGACAAGCAACTTCCCATCGGGAAGGGAAGTCCCCATCGGGAAGGAAACCCGATGGGCGGCGGTAGTGCCAAGGGGGTCAAGCACCACCGCCGCCGCCTCGGGACCGGAGCCCGGGGGTAGCTGAAGGCATATCGCCGGGCCGTTCAACAACTTTAATCATTGCTCACTGCACATGTTGGTCCCCGCGACCGATATGTTTTTCGCGCTCTCTCAACCGACCAGAGGCCGGCTGACGCCTACACCTCCCAGCCTGTCCACCCCGAACCGCTCGATCTCCGCATCGAGGTCGAGCCTGCGGGAAACGGGGGTAGCGTCGGGCCCGAGGAGATCGGCAGGCACCAGCCAGCTGACCTCGAATTCGATGCCGTCGAGGTCCCGGCCGTAGAGGGCTTTGGTGCTGCCATGGTCGGTCGCACCCACCAGCGCCCCGGCGTTGCTCAGCCTATCGGCCAGGTTGGCGAGGTCGCCGAGAGTGTCCACCTCCCAGGCAAGGTGGTACAGCCCCACAGCAGTCCTGCCCGCGGGAGAATCGGATGCGGCTTCGCCGATGGTGAACAGCCCCAGATCGTGGTCGTTGGTCGATCCTTCGGCCTGGAGGAACACGCCACCTGGGAAGTTGAAGGGCAAACGCCGGAACCCGAGAACTTCGGTATAGAAGTCGGCGCTTCGATCGGCATCGCGGACAAATAGGACGGCGTGGTTGAGTCGGTTGATGGGCATTCGGCTCCAATCTCGATTGACCAGCACAACGTCAGGAGCACCGCCGGGCTTCCCGCTGGAGTCGGGTAACACCCCCGACCGGGCACGGCCGACTCATGGGGAGGAGTTCAAATCTCAATCGAGGTGGAACACTTCGGCCAGCGCCTCCATCACAGTGTCGGCGGGGACATAGTCGAAATACTCGGCCATCGACTCCTGCCAGCGGGCGTTGACCTCCTCCGAGGCCATCCCGGCGAGAGCTTGCTCCAAGGAGACTGGTGTCTCGAAGTACCCGAAAAGGGTGCCGTCGCCGCGGAGGAACAAGCTGTAGTTGTGCCATCCGTGCCGTCTCAAGGCATCGAGCATCTCCGGCCAGACCTCTTGGTGCGCCGCGCGGTATTCCTCCAGTCGATCCTTCCGGACCCGGAGCACAAAGCCGACGCGCTGCATTTGGGCCTCCTTCACAAGAGCTCCACCGACGACCGGAAAGGATCGAGCCGCCCGTCGCCAGGGTCGAGCTCGGTGACGAGGAGATCCACCTCTTCGAGCTCGAACATGCGCGCCGGCGCCCTGGTGCCGAGCTTGCTTCGGTCGACGGCGAGGATCAGCCTCGAACTCGTCTCGCTGAAGGCACGTTTCACCTCCGACTCGGCCAGGCTGGCCTCCGACGAACCGACATCGTGCGCCAAGGCGGCGCCGGAGCAGATGAACGCGTCGTAGAGGAACGACCGCGCTACCCGGACTGCCATCGCACCGACCAGGCTCCCGGTGCGGGGCTCCTCCGTCCCGCCGGTGAGCGTCGCCGCGATCCCGGGTTTCCCTGTCATCGCCTGGAAGGTGTCGACGCCGTTGGTCACCAATGTCAGGTCCCGACCCCCCTCGATGCTCCTGGCGAGACGATGGACGGTGCTCGATGCGTCGAGCGCCACCGTTCCCGTGGGGGGTATCAGCGGAAGCAGCTTCTCGGCGATTCGACTCTTCGCCTTGGCGTTGTGCCGGTGCCGCTGGACGAAGGGCTCAGGTCCCACCGCCACCGCGCCGCCTCGTACGCGGCGCACCGCCCCCAGCGCCTCCAATTCCGCCAGGTCGCGCCGGATGGTCATCTCGCTCACGCCGAACTCAATCGCCAGATCGTCGATGCGGACGCCTCCTCGTTCGACGATGAGACGCCGCACGTCGATGAGCCGCTCTTCGGGGCTCATCGACTGGTGGTCGTCTGACATCTCAACTCTCCGCGGCGAGCCAGTGGTCGGCTCCATCCCGGCCGTCAAAATGCCCGAGGGCGATTCCCTGGACCACCGCATTGCCCAATGCCGTCGCCTCGGGATCGCCTACGAGGACCGGCAGCCCGGTGGATTCGGCAAGTAGATCCGCAAGGAGACCGGTCCGAGCCCCACCACCGACGAGGGCGAGCCG
Source organism: uncultured Actinomycetes bacterium (assembly GCA_963780745.1). Lineage (GTDB taxonomy): Bacteria > Actinomycetota > Acidimicrobiia > Spongiisociales > DATADW01 > DATADW01. Next base: position 87,568 of record CAWACT010000010.1, read on the forward strand.
GGTCATCTCGGTCGCGGTGAGGACCTCCAGTTCACCTACGACCCGCGCCACGCCGTGGGCGATCGACTCGAGGATCGACCGGACGACCACGCCTCGGGGTACCCCTGCCGGAAGCCCGGCTGCTGCGCGGATCTCGGCTTCCATGTCATCCGGTGCCACCAGCCGCTTGTCGGCGGCGTCGAACCGCGGCACCGGGGCGGTGACCGCGGTGGCTTCGTCGATGAGGACATCGACCGGCGGGTCACCCCAGATCGGCCGGCAAGCTTCGACCATCCAGAAGCCGACCACGTTCTTGAGGAAGCGAAAGCCGCCGAGAGCGCCCGACTCGTTGGAGAAGTTTGCCGCCATGGCGGCGGGCGATGTGTCGGCGTCGGTGCGCTCGATCCCGACGATCACCCAACTTCCGGTAGACACGAACACCGTCCCCGGCTCCCTGCCGACCGGGACCCCCAGAAACGCCGATGCAGTGTCGTGCGAACCGACCAGGTGCACCGGGATCCCGCGCCATTTGCCTACCGCCTGCCCGGCAGCGGCCACGCCCGGCAGCATCTGAGGTGACATCCCGATCGCCTCGATCAATTCAGCGGACCATTGACCGCTCCTGGCATCGAGCAGGCCTGTGGTCGAAGCGTTCGACCGCTCGGCACCCTCGAAACCGGTCAACATCGAGACGAGAAGGTCGGGAAGCAGTAGCACGCGTGCCGCCCGCTCCATCTCGGTCCGATCGTGGGCGGCGAGTTGGAAGATGGTGTTGATCCCCATCAACTGGATACCCGTGATCTGGTAGAGGTGTTCGAGCCCGATCGACTCGGCCGTGGCCATCCACCCGTCGGTTCGAGAGTCGCGATAGGAGTAGGGGTCGGCGATCACCCGACCGGCGTCGTCGATCAACCCGTAGTCCACGCCCCAGCCGTCGATTCCGATCGACTCGACCGAACCCGACTCGATCCCGATCTCGAGCCCCATCTCCACTTCGGCCACCATCCTCTCCCAGTCCCAGCGGAGGGCTCCACCCGGGTCGGCGACCGGGCCGTGCGGCCAGCGGTGGAGGACCTCGACCGCCGGGGCGGCGGCGAGGTCGACGGCCGCCACTCGCACCGAGCCGGCACCGAGGTCGACCGCCAGCACCCGGGCGGAGTCGTTCATAACCCGGTGGACACCGAGGCCAGGCCCCGCCTCTCGATCATCTCCTGGCGGTACCCGAGGGAGCGGTAGGCAGAAAGCGGCGCGATGGCGGCCCCTTGCCTCCGGCGCGCTTCGGCGACGAGAGGGCGAACATCGGTCCGGAAGGCGGACTGGAGGATTTCCTGGGCGGCGGTGGCGTCGTTGTCGTCCTGGGCGGCGATCAATGCAGCGCCGTCCACCAGCATCGCCTGGGCATATGCGATTGAGACTGCCTCCGTCGACTGGATGAGGTCCTCGAGCGGGTCCTTGATGTTGTGGCTCTGGTCGATCATGTAGGCCAGGTCGGGAAGGCGGCCCTCGCCGGCGCGGATCAGCTCACAAAAGATGAGGAAGAGTTGGTAGGGGCTGATCGACCCGGTGGTGAGATCGTCGTCGCCGTACTTGGAGTCGTTGAAGTGGAACCCCCCCAACCGACCGACCATCGCCAACCTGCTCACGATCTGCTCGATGTTGGCGTTGGGGAGGTGATGACCGAGGTCGACAAGGCAAGATGCCTTGTCACCGGCCGCCTGCGCCAGCAGGAGCGACGAACCCCAGTCGTGGTTGACCGTCGCATAGAAGGCGGGCTCGTACGGCTTGTGCTCGGTGTACATCCGCCAGTCATCGGGGAGATGGGCGTGGACCTGCTGCAGTCCTTCGGCGACGCGCTCGAACTGGGTCCGATGATCCGCCTGCCCGGGGTGGTTGATCCCGTCCGCCAGCCAGACGGTCAGCGCCCGCGACCCGAGACGCACCCCGAGGTCGATCACTTGGACTTTGTGCTCCACCGCCGCTTCCCGCACCGCCGGGTCTGCGTTGGCCAGGCTGCCGAACTTGTAGGTGATGGCGCCGTCCCTTGTGGTCGCCGGGTTGTCCTGGAAGGTGTTCGAGTTCATCGCATCGAACTCGATCGAGCGCTCCGCGGCGTACTCGCGAAGCCCGTCGGGGTCCTCGGGGTGGTCCCAGGGGACGTGGAGCGAGATCGACCGGTTGCTGGCGGTGAGCGCGTTGAGCGTCGCCACGTCGTCGACCTTCTCCTCGGTGGTGCTCGGCTCACCGCCCAGGGGGAAACGCCCGAACCTGGTGCCCCCGGTCCCCACCGCCCACGACGGAGCCGCCACCGAGAAATCGACAAGGGCATCTAGCAGCGCGCTCGCCGTCACGGTGGAGGTCCGCTCCAGGCTGGTCTCCAGGGACCCGAGATCGGCGCGCAGCGCCTCCTCGTACGGTGCGTTCAGTTCGGCGATGCGTGCCGGGTCGATCATGGAACGCCTCCTACCGTAGGAATGCCGCAGCGACGCCGCTGTCTACCGGGATGATCAGACCTGTGGTCTGGCTGAGCGACCCGCCGACCAGGGCGAGCGCCGCCTGCGCCACGTGCTCGGGGAGCACTTCCTGTTTGAGCAGCGTCCTGTTGGCATAGAAGCGGCCGAGTTCTTCCTCGGGAACGCCGTAGACCCTGGCCCGTTCCGCCCCCCACCCGCCGGCGAATATCCCCGAGCCTTTCACCACCCCGTCGGGGTTGATCCCATTCACACGGATCCCCCACTCGCCGAGCTCGGCGGCGAGCAGCCGGACTTGATGCGCCTGGCTCGCCTTGGCTGACCCATAGGCGAGGTTGTTCGGCCCGGCGACCACGGCGTTTTTGCTCACCACGTAAACGATGTCGCCGCCCCTTCCTTGGGCGATCATCGCGGCGGCTGCCTGCTGCGACACCAGGAACGAGCCTTTTGCCATCACATCGTGCTGCAGGTCCCAGTCCTTTTCGGTTGTCTCGAGCAGTGCCTTCGAGATGGACAATCCGGCGTTGTTGACGACGATGTCGACCCCTCCGTATCGGAGCAACACCTCGTCTATCGCCGCCCGTACCGCTTCCGGGTCGGAGACATCGGCCTGAACCCACATCGTCGTGTCGGTTGTTCCGATCTCGTTGGCGGTCTGGACCGCCACATCAGGGTCGATATCGGCTACAGCTACCGCCGCCCCGTTTTCGCTGAAGATGGCGGCGATGGCCCTGCCGATCCCCGAGCCGCCCCCTGTCACCAACGCCACCTTGCCGGTCAGCGGCTTCGCAGGAGGTCGCCGCCTCAGCTTCATCTCCTCCAGCATCCAGTACTCGATCCGGAACTTCTCCCGCTCGGGCACCGGCGCGTAGGTGGACACCGATTCCGCCCCCTTGACCACGTTGATGGCGTTGATGTAGAACTCGCCGGCAATCCGGGCGCTCGAAGCATCCGGCCCGAAGCTGAACATCCCCAAGCCGGGAACCAAGACGATGGCGGGGTCGGCCCCCCGCATTGGTGGTGTCTCCTCGTCGGCGTACCGCTCGTAGTACCGGCGGTACTCCTCGCGGTACTCGACGTGCAGTTCGTTGAACCGCTCGATCTGCGCCTCGATCGGCTCGGTGTGCGGCAGGTCGAGCAGCAACGGTCTGACTTTGGTACGGATGAAGTGGTCGGGACACGAGGTCCCCAGCGGGACGACCCGGGGGGCCGCTTCACGACCGATGAAATCGAGCACCAGATCGTCATCGAACCAATGGCCGACCACATGGTTGTCGGTGGAGCAGGCACCGCGGATCACCGGCGCCAAGGCGGCGGCGCGCCTCCGTTGCGCCTCCGGGGCTAGCGGCTCGAATCCGGGGCGGAGCGGTCCCAACGGATCGGGGCGCCCGTGCGTCTCCAGGAACTCCGCTGCTGTGCGGATTGTCGCCAGCGTCGTCGCCTCGCATTGCTCGGAGGTCTCGCCCCACGTCGTCAGCCCGTGCCCACCCAGGACCACGCCGCGCAGGCTGGGCTGATCCCGCGCCATCTCGGCGATATTCAGACCCAACTCGAACCCGGGTCGCCGCCATGGGACCCAGCCGATCTCGTCGCCGAAGCACTGCTTGGTCAGGGCCTCACCGTCGGCGGCCGCCGCCAGAGCGATGACCGCATCGGGGTGGAGGTGATCGACATGCGATGCTCCCAACAGACCATGCATGGCGGTGTCGATGCTCGGCGCCGCACCTGGCGGTCCAAAGCCGCAGTAGTCGAGGAGAGACTGCATCTCGTCCTCGTGCTGCTCCCCCCGGTAGACCGAGCGGAGCGCCCGCAGCCGATCCACCCGGAGAGCGGCCAGTTGGGGGACGCCGAGCGTCCCGAGATCCCCACCCGAGCCCTTGACCCACATGACCTCGACCTCGTCGCCCGATGCCGGGTCAATCGCCGTCGCCTTGGCCGAGGTGTTGCCACCTGCGTAGTTGGTGTTACGACGGTCGGCGCCCAGCCGGTTGGAGCGCCCAATCAACTGCGCGACAGCGGATGGCATGTCTGGACCTGTCATTGCAGCCGTCTTGATCGGCCGGTCGTTAGAACTCTCATTATCTCCAAAAGCGATCCCAGTACAGGATCCTCCAGTCGTGGCGGCAGTCTGGACCCGGACCGGAGCCCGGGCCCAGGTTGCCCTCGGGTCAGCTGTCAATGTTGTCGGCGTTGAACTTCTTGATCGGCCCCAACAGGACACGAAGGCCGGCATCGCGACCAGGATCTTCGTCGATCGTGTACTCACCCAGGCGACCTGCCTCGAACTGTTGACCTGCCTCCGCCTCGATCTGGCCGGTGGCGAGGCCGTAACCGACGTAGTAGGACAGGTAGCCGAGGTCGGGGAAGCTCCACAAGGCGAATTCAGGGGCGCATCCGCTGAGCGTGTAGTCGCGCATCTCGGTCGAGACTCCCAAGCCGGAGACCTTGACCCGATCACATTCATCGGCTTGCGTCACGACCTGGGCGGCCGCCACGATGCCGACGGTGGTCGGGGCCATGATCAGGTCCAGGTCGGGATTCTCGAGCAACTCCTCCGCCCGATCCTGGCTGTCCTGGGGCACGTCGTTCCCGTAGACGGTGTCGACCAGTTCGATGTTCTCGTACTCCGGGGTCGCCAGCAGTTCCTCGAGTGAAGCGATCCAGATGTTCTGGTTCGCTGCTTCGGGCGTCGCGGAGAGAATGGCCATCTGGCCCCCCTCCTCGCCGAGGATGCTGCGAGCCATCTCCGCCATCACCTGGCCGGCACCGCTCAGATCGGCAGGCGCGATGTACACCGACTCGCCCTCAGCGGACGGGATCGGGGAGTCCCATGTCACGACCGGGATGCCAGCCTCTTGCGCAGCCGCCGCGGCCGGGCCGAGCTGATCACCGGCGTTGTTCGAGACCATGATGACGTCGACCTGTTGAGTGACCGCGTTGGTGACGATGTCTATGCCGGCGGTGGTGTCGGCGCAGTCGGCCGGGCCCACCAGCTCGGTCGGTTCGGATTCGAGCTCCCCGGCCGCCTCCACCGCACCATCGTTCGCCTGCGGGAACACTGGGTTGGTGGTGCACTTCCCAAGGAATGTCCCGACGATCGAGCCCGCCGGGCCGATCGTCACCGGCCCTCCGCTGCGACTGTGGTATCGGCCGCGACCGTGGTCTCGGCCCCTGCTGTCGTGTCCGCTGCGACGGTGGTGTCCGCCGCCGCCGTGGTGTCCGCACCAGCGGTGGTGTCCGCTCCGGCGGTCGTGTCGGCTGCACCACCGCCACATGCCGCTACGACCATGGCCAGCGCCACCAGGGCGACCGCGGGGATGCGTCGTCTAATCGCTGTCACGATGTCTCCTTCTATTGGTTGGTCTGTTCGCATACGCTCATAGGTGACTCGATGGACCTCCGTTTCGCTCGTACGTCAGGGTGGGGCATGGGCGACCACTGGTGCGGTACGCCTTTGACGTGCCTTCTGGACGAGATTCGGAATCAGGACCGACCCGATGAGCAGGAGCCCAATCACGCCCGTCTGGATGAGCCCGTCCACGTTGGTCAGGCCCATCCCGTTGCGGATGTTGAGGACCGTGAAGATGGCCAAGGCCACCCCCAGCATCGACCCTGAACCTCCGAAGATGCTCACCCCGCCGAGAAGGACGATCGTGATGATGTCCAGCTCGAAGAATTGGGCCAGATCGCCGCGCACCGATCCCACACGGGCGGCGAACAACACACCCGCCAGGCCGGCCACCAAGCCCGAAGTCACAAAGATCTTCAGCTTCGCACCGGCTACTCCGATCCCCGCAAACCGGGCGACCTCGGCGCTGTTGCCGATCGCATACACCTTGCGGCCAAATGCGCCGCGCTCGAGAATGATCCAGGCGATTGTTAGCTCGACGATGAAGATGACTACCGCAAGTGGGAGCGGACCGAGCAACGGTTGCTGACCGAGTCGGTCGAACCATTCCGGGAAGTCACCCACCGACGTGTCCTCCATCAAAACCCGCGCCGCTCCGCGGAAGCCGATCAATCCGGCCAATGTGACCACGAGCGAGGGCAGGCCGAAGCGGATGACGACGAGCCCTTGAAGCAGCCCCGCTGTGGCTCCTGCCGCTATCGCAATTGCGACACAGACCCGAACGGCACGTCGCCCCCCATGTACAGGGCAGCCATCACGGCAGCGGAGAAACCCATCACCGAGGCTACGGACAAGTCGATCTCCCCGTTGATGATGACGAAGGCCATCACAACGGCGACGATGATCTTCTCGACGGAGAGCCCGAACAGATTGATGAAGTTGCCGACGCCGAGATAGACCGGCGTAATGGCGATGTTGATCACGGTCGTGGCAATCAACAGCCCGAGAAGGAGGACCTCCCATCGATGGCTCCGGGCCCACTCACGCATCGGCCGACCCACCCTCGGGGATGCCCTGAGCAGCAGGTGCGGGCTCGCCAATCGATCTCCGCACTTCAGCCGCCCAGCGAGAATTGAGCCGCTTCCTCAGAGTCGCATCGAGCACGACCGCCACCAGGATCAAGGCTCCGAGAGCAGCCTCGATCAGAACTCGCTGATCGCCGGCAGCCTGATCAGGCTCAGCCGCAATTCATCGAGGAGCAGTGCGCCCAGGAAAGCGCCCAGCACGGTCCCCGAGCCCCCCGAGGATGCTGACCCCCCCACAACGGCGGCGGCGACCGATCGCAGTTCCAGTCCAGCCCCGGCAGCAGCGCTGATGGTGCCGACCCGGGTCAGGTACATGAAGCCGGCCAGCCCGGCGAGGGCCCCCGAGGTGAGAAAGGCGAGGAAGATCAGTCGGGCGGCCGGCAGCCCCGCTTGGCTGGCGGCATCGGGGTTGGATCCAATGGCGTAGAGCCTTCGACCACCTCTCACTCGAGCAAGGAACCATTGGAAGAACGCAACCACGGCGATCGTGATCACGAATATCAAGGTGAGGTCGAACCCACCAAGGGTGAGCACGGAACGCTGGTTGAATTCGAGAACCCAATCGGGCAATCGATCGACCGTGATGTCGATGCCCCCCGCATACAGGCCCATTGCCGTGCGAAATACCGCCAGCGTCCCCAGCGTGGCGATTATCGCCGGTACGCCACCGAAGGCAACGAGCGCGCCGTTGATCGAGCCGAGCACGGCTCCTGCCAAAGATCGCAATGCCAATCGCCGCGATCGGCCCAGCTGCGCTAAAGGTCGCAAGAAAGTCGCCGGTCAGATAGGCGGTGAATCCGACGATGGATCCGACCGACAGATCGACGTTGCGGGTGATGATCACTATGGACTGGCCCACTGCCAGGATCGCCACGATGACCACGCTCGTAGTAAGCCGATCGAAGAAGCGCGCCCCGGGTAATCATCTATAAAGAAACTGAAGACGATCATCGAGAATGCGATCATCCCCAGGAGTGATATCTCCTTGATCCGATCTGGCTGCGGCAAGCGCCTCGAACGCGCTATCGCACCGGCATCCGTGGTCATTCGGCGCCCACCGCCAGCGCCATCACCTGTTCCTGGGTCGCTCTTTCACCGGGGAAGATGTCTCTCAGCACCCCTTCCCGCATGACCGCTACGCGATCACTCATCGCCAGGACTTCCGGCAGATCCGATGAGATCAAGATGATGCCCAGTCCGGAACGCGCCAACTCGTCGATGAAGCGGTGTACGTCCGCCTTAGCACCTACGTCGATTCCTCTGGTGGGCTCATCGAGAACCAGAACACGCGGCTTTGCGTTCAGCCACTTGGCGAGCATCGTCTTCTGCTGATTGCCACCGGACAACTGCCCCACCGGTGTCTTCAGGCTCGGTGTCTTGATCCCGAGCCGTTGCCGGAAGGATTCGGCATCGGAACGTTCTCGCGCCGCGTCGAGGAGGCCGAATCGCGGTATAGCGCTTTAGCGTGGCCAGGGTGATGTTGGCGGTTACCGACTGGGGTAGGGAGAGGCCCGAGCGCCTCCGATCCTCCGACAGGTAGGCGATCCCGTGTCTCAGGGCATCGCCCGGGGAGGAGATGGCCAGTTGCCGGCCATCGAGCTCAATCGAGCCGGTGTCGGCGGGTGCGATACCAAAGAGGGCGAGGCCGACGTCGGTCCGGCCGGCGCCTACCAGACCGGCGAACCCGAGCACCTCACCTCGCCGCAACTCGAAACTGATGTCTGCGAAGACGCCCGTGCGGCCCAGGCCGCTCACCTTGAGTACCGGATCTCCCTCGTGATGCTCCGTCCGCGCGAAGAAGTCGGCAGGGTCTCGGCCGACCATCTCCCGGACCAGCGAGTCCTCGGTCACATCAGCGGCAACGCGGGTCGAGATGTGCCGCCCATCGCGGAACACCGAGATGCGATCCGAGATCGCAAAGATCTCCTCGAGGCGATGGGTTATGAAGAGGATGGCGGCCCCGGAGGCCCTGAGTTGCCTCGCCTGGCGGAACAGCCGATCCACCTCGTGAGCGGACAAGGCCGCCGTCGGCTCGTCCATGATCAGGACTCGGGTGTCGAGCGAAATTGCCTTGGCGATCTCGACGGCCTGCTGCCCGGCGACGGTCAGGCCGGCCGCGGGCAGACGCGGATCGATGTGGACGTCGAGAGCGGCCAGGATCTGGGATGCATCGCGAGCCATTGCCTGCCGGTTGACCAGACGTCCCCTGTCCTGGTGACCGATGAAGATGTTCTCCGCAACGCTCAGGTCGGGAAAGATCGACGGTTCCTGATAGATGGCGGCGACACCGAGATGTTGCGCCTCGGCTGCATTCCGAGGAGCAAACGGTTGACCGTCCAGGATCATGGTGCCTTCGTCGGCCGCGTAGATTCCGGTCATCAACTTGATCAGGGTGGACTTGCCCGCCCCGTTCTCGCCGACCAGGGCATGGATCTCGCCGGAATGGAGCGTGAGGTCCACATCGGATAGCGCTTGGGTCGCACCGAAGCGCTTGGACACACCCTCGATGACGAGGAGAGCCGCTTCCTCGGTCATGGGTTCCACGAAAGCGTGGCCAGCCCGACGCCCGTTCCCACCCGACCGCCTCCATCACGTTCAAAGGTGTGAATTCTCACACTACCTCACACGGTTGGACGCGGGAAGCCCCCTTTTCGCGGTGGGTCCCACGTGCCGACACGATCAGCCGCCGTCCGCCGTCTGCCGTCTGCCGTCTTCCCCGTTCCGGCAGAATGTCGGGATCGACACACAAGTGGTGATCGTCGGCGGCGGACCGGCGGGTCTGCTGCTCTCTCATCTGCTCCACCTCGGGGGCGTCGAGAGCGTCGTCCTCGAGCGTCAGACCAGGCAGCACGTCATGGAACGGATACGTGCCGGCGTCCTCGAGTTCGGCACCACCCGGGTGCTGCGCGACGCCGGGCTCGGCGAGCGGATGCTGCGCGAGGGCTTCATCCACCGAGGCGTCGCCATAGCCTTCGGAGAGCGGGTGCTCGGATCGACTTCAAGGAGGCGACCGACAAGTACGTCACCATCTACGGGCAGACCGAGGTGCAGAAGGACCTCTTCGCCGCGGCGGATGCCCGGGGCGCTCTCGTCATCGACCGAGTTGAAGAGGTCGAGATCCACGACGCCGACACCGAATCGCCATCAGTCACCTTCGTGCGTGATGGCACGACGGGAGCGGGTGGGCACCGTGTTCGTCGCCGGGTGCGATGGGTCGCACGGGGTGAGCCGAGAGACGATCCCGGTCCAGGTGATCCGCACCTTCGAGCGCGACTACCCGTTCGGTTGGATTGGGGTCCTCTCGGAGACACCGCCGGTGAGCAGCGAGCTCATCTACGCCAACAGCGCGCGAGGCTTTGCCCTCTGCTCGATGCGGAACCCTCATCTGAGCCGCTATTACGTGCAATGCCCGCTCGACACGACCACAGAGGACTGGCCCGACGACCGGTTCTGGACCGAGCTGAAGAGCCGGCTCCCCCGTCTTGTCAGCAACCGGATGGTGAGCGGGCCTTCGATCGAGAAGTCGATCACCCCGCTGCGCAGCTTCGTGGCCGAGCCGCTCCGCTTCGGGCACCTGTTCCTGGCCGGTGACGCCGGTCACGTCGTCCCTCCTACCGGCGCCAAGGGGCTCAACCTCGCCGTGTCCGACGTGGTCTACCTGTCCCGCTCCTTCATCGAGTACTTCAAGGACAAGAGCGAAGACGGGATCAATCGCTACTCCGAGCAGGCGCTCCGACGGGTTTGGAAGGCGGTCCGCTTCTCATGGTGGATGACCACCATGCTCCACCGTTTTCCCGACGACGGAGAGTTCGGGCTGAAGATCCAGCACGCCGAACTCGACTACCTGGCCTCTTCCAAGGCGGCGCAGACCGCCCTCGCCGAGAACTACATCGGTCTCCCATTCAGTTGATCATGGCCCAGGGTTCTCCAGAAACCCGGCAAGCTCCTCGGTGAAGACCTCCGGTCGATCGAGGTTGGCAGATGTGCGCCGCCCCCTCGAGGATCCTGAGCCGACTCCCGCGTATGGCGGTATGAAGGCGCTCCATGTCGGAGGCGGGGGTCGAGGCATCGAGATCGCCGCCGATGAGAAGAGTCGGCACGCCTATCGATCCCAATACACCGCCTAGGTCAGAGATGGCGAGGGCGGCGCAGCAGCCGGCGTACCCCTCCGGGTCGGTGGACAGCAGAACATTCATAGCGCTTGCGTACCAGTCGGGATGCACCGACGGGAAGCCCGGCGCGAATCGAGCCGGGACTGTCTCTCGCAGCGCGGCCATACCACCGCTGCGCACCGCCTCGATCCGGGAGTTCCAATAGGCTGCGTCCCCGATTCGGGCGGCGGTGTTGGCCGCGGTCATCGACAGCAACAGATCGGGGCGGTGGGCGGCGATCCAGAGTGCGATCTGACCTCCCATCGACAACCCAACGATGTGGAACCGACTCAGTCCCGCTGCTTCAGCGGCGGCCAGAACGTCGGCCGCCAGCATCTCGAGCGAATACGGCCCTGGAGATGAGGCAGAGCGTCCGTGGCCCCGGGTGTCAACCGCGACGATGCGGAAGTCCGCCCCTAACGCTTCGATTTGCGGAGCCCACATCGAATGGTCCCAACCGATCGAGTGGGCCAGGACCAAGCCGGGGCCATACGCCGGCCCCGAGACCAGGTATGCGATCCGGCAACCGCCGACATCGACGGAATCGGTCACCCGTGCGTCCTCCTCGAGCGTGTCGAGAAGCGTGTCCACCAGTGCGCCCGCCTCGCCGACGTCGCGATCCATTTCTCCGAGGTTGGCCTCCATCGCCTCTGGGTCCACCTCCAGCTCGGCCACAGCTCTGGCGGTGGCCTCGACGGCGGCGCCGCCCGCTTGAAATGCGGCGGGCACGGCCCACCACTCGGCGTGCCACCCTCCAACGCCCCGCTCCAACTCGGGCGGGCGGGCCGTGAGGACGAGGGCTGCCGCCCCGCGGCAGACCTCGGCGGCGGCCATGGCTCGCATCGGATCGATCGGGTTCTGCTTCCCGGCAATGCTCGACGAGCTTCCCGGTCTGGTGCGTACCTCTCCGAGGTGCGAGAGCAACACGAGGTCGCCTGCGATCTTGGCCATGTCACCCGCTAGGGCAGCCACCGCCGCCACCGCGTCCGCAATCGGGGAGCGGTCGCCGTGCCATGGCGACGGCGGATCGGCCAGCCCAAGCGACTCGGCCAGCAGGGCGGCGACCTCGGCGCCGCGGCCACCCAACATGTGGCGGGTGCCGACGGCACCGCCGAGTTGGATGGGCAGGCTCTCGCGGTGGCGCCGCAACAGGATGCGATGCCTTCCAGCCGGCGCCAACCAGTAGGCGACCCGCAAACCGAAGGTGGTGACACCGGCAGGTTGGAGGAAGGTGCGGGCCAGTGCCGGCGTGTCCCGGTGGGTCGTGTGCCAGCCCAGCCAGATCGGAGACCAGGGGATCGAGATCGGCGAGCAAGCACGTCGATCGCCTCCCCGACTAGGAGCATGGTGGCGGTGTCGACCACGTCCTGTGTGGTCGCTCCCCGATGGAGGGCCTCCCCCGCCTCAACGGAGAGTTGCTCCCTCATCTGGTCGAGCAGCGGCATCACCGGCGTCCCCTCTTCCCAGCCGGCGCGGAAGACCTCGGTGGCGTCCACGATGATTGCCTCGGCGGCAAGTGCGATCTCCGTCGCTGCATCAGCGTCGATGAGCCCACACTCCGCCTCGGCCGCGGCGAGCGCCGCCTCGAACCGCAACATCGCCGCCGCCCGGGCCTCTGGACTGAAGACGGCGGACAATGCGTCAGTGGTGAACCCGGGGTCGAACCAGCCGCTCATCCGCGGTTGCCCCGGTGCGCCTCTTCGGTCCTCTCATACAGCTTGCGGAGCACCATCAACTCTTCGTTCGTAGGTGGCTCGGTCTCGCCCAGGTCGGCGGAGAACCGCACATCCCATCCCGTCGCCTCGACCACATCGCTCCTCTCTACACCGGGGTGGAACGAGTCGACAATGAGTTCGTTGCTCACCGGATCCGGGGTGAGGGTGCAGAGATCGGTGATGACGAGCGTCGGGCCGCGCGTTGTCACGCCGAGCGACGACCGCTCCGACCCCGTCGGCCCGAAGCCGAGCGAAGTCACGAAGTCCACTCGCTCCACCAGCGCCTTGTTGGTGTGGCGCATGGTGACGAACACCTGGCCACAGGAGGTGGCGATCTCCGGAGCACCACCACCCCCGGGGAGCCGCACCTTGGGCCGGTGGTAGTCGCCGATCACGGTCGTGTTGATGTTGCCGAACCGGTCGAGTTGCGCCGCGCCGAGAAACCCGACCGAGATCCGGCCCCCCTGCAGCCAATAGCGGAACATCTCGGATACGGAGACGGTGGTCAGCGATGTCTCCGCCAGCTCTCCGTCGCCGATGGAAAGCGGCAGTACCTCCGGTTTGGTGCCGATCGTGCCCGACTCGTATATCAGCGTGATCCCGGGTGCGTGCGTCAGCCGGGCCAGATTGCACGCCGCCGACGGTGCCCCGATCCCGACGAAGCAAACGTCGTCGTCGCGCAGCGCCCTCGCCGCGGAGATGATCATCATCTCATCCGGGGTGACTGTCGCTCACGTCGTCGCTCCGAGCACGTTGTCCTCCATCCAGGCAAGGAACCTGTCGCGTTCCCGGGAGATGGCGTCCCAAGCCAGGTAGAAGGCATTGTCACGCCGGTAGTAGCCGTGGGCGTACGAGGGAGCAGCACCGCCCGGGACCACAGCCACCATGTCGATCGTCCAGGCGGGGAGGACCACGCTGTTGAGGCTGGGTGGGTCGAGATCGTCCACCAGTTCTTCGACTGTGACCACCGATCGAGCGGAAGCAAGCACCACCTCCTTCTGCACCCCCACGATCCCCTCGACGAGCACATTGCCGTCGCGGTCGGCCCGCTGGGCGTGGATGATCCCGACATCCGGCCGCAGCGCGGGGACCGCGGCCAGTTGCTCGCCGGTGAAAGGGCAGGTGACGGTTCGGATCGATGGGTTAACCTCGGGAAGGCTGGTGCCCAAGTAGCCGCGGAACGCGGCAAAGGGAAGACCAGAAGCACCTGCCGCCCAAGCGTTGGCCATGGCGGCGTGGCTGTGCTCCTCGTAATCCAACGGCCGTGGCCAGCCGGCCTCCACGGCATCCCGGAAGCGGTGCAGCGAGCCGACACCGGGGTTGCCGCCCCATGAAAAGACGAGCTTGGCCGCGGTGCCCATCCCGATCATCTGGTCGTAGATGAGGTCGGGGGTCATCCTGATCAGTGTGAGGTCAAGCCGCCGTTGACGGATGATCTCGTGTCCGGCCGCGAAGGGGATGAGGTGGGTGAACCCCTCGAGGGCGACGGTGTCCCCGTCGCGCACCGTTGCCGCAATCGCCTCACGCAGCGAGGTCAGTTCTGCCATCAGAACTCGAAGAAGACGGTCTCGTCGTCACCCTGGAAGCGAACGTCGAAGCGATACACCTGAGGGTCACCCGGCGTACCGCGCTCGGCGATGAGGGTGTGACGGCGCTCGGAAGGGACCATCCCCAGCACCAGGTCGGCCCGGTTGGCCACTTCCTCATCGGAGAAGTAGACGCGGGTGAACGATGGGTTGAGCATCCCCCTCGCCTGGATGATGAAGTTGAGGTGAGGCGCCTGCAACTCGCCCTCCGGATCGGGCACTGGGCCTGGCTTGACCGACTCGATCAGGTACTCGCCGGTCTGGAAGTCGGTGAGCGCCCGCCCGAACCCGGTGAAACCGTCGTCGAGGTCGATCTCGGTGCGATTGTCGTCGGGATGCCGGTACCGCCCGGCGGTGTTGGCCTGCCACACCTCGATTAGGGCGTCCTCGATCGGCTGGCCATCGCCGTCGAGGACCCGGCCGGCGACCCGGATCCGACTTCCGGGAACGCCCGGACCGGCCAGCATGTTCTCGCCCTCGGCGCCTAGCCGGAGCGAGAAATAGGGGCCGAGCGTCTGCGACGGCGTCTGTCCGAGCTGGGCCATCACTGATCGAGCGGAGTCGCCATCGGGCCGCGCAGCACGATGTCCCAGCGGTATCCGATAGCCCAGTTCTCCTCGGTCACATCGTGGGCGTACGCGGCCACCAGGCGGTTCCTGGAATGGGCCGGAACGGAGTTGAAGATCGGGTCGAGTGGGAGCAGCGGGTCGCCCTCGAAGTACATCTGGGTCACCAGCCTGCTGCCCCACGATGTGCCCAACAGCGAGAAGTGGATGTGCGACGGCCGCCAGGCGTTGGGATGGTTGGCCCAGGGGTATGGGCCTGGCTTGATGGTGGTGAGCCTGTACCCGCCATCGTCACCGGTCAGCGTCTGTCCGGCGCCGAGGAAGTTGGGGTCAAGCGGCGCCGGGAAGGCCGTCTCCCTCCAATGGGTATAACGGCCGCTGGCGTTGGGCTGCCACACCTCTATCAGCGCACCAGGAACTGGGTTGCCACCGTCGTCGAGCACGCGTCCGGTGACGATTATCCGCTCACCGATCGCCGGCGATCCGGTGCCGGCGTTGGTGGTGAGGTCGGCGTCATCCGGCGAGAGCTCGGCACGCACCGTCCCCGGCCCCGTGGTCTCCGAGAGGGTTTGCACGATCCGAACCATGTCCTTGGTGGGTGATCGCTTCACCGTCGAGCGGTATTCGGCGTAAAGAAATGGCGGGTGGTCGGCATAGGCACGCGAGCCGTAGAAGGTGACCAGCGGCTCGGTCACGTTTCGAGGACCCGCCTGGCGGCGGCGAAAGCGGTGTTGGCCGCGGGCACACCGGCGTATGCGGCAACGTGGAGCAGTGTCTCTGTCACCTCCTCTGGTGTCGCACCCGTCGCTGCCGCCGATCGAAGGTGGAGCTCCACCTCCTCCCGTCCCAGCGCAGCGAGGATGGCGATGGTGACCAGGCTCCGCGTCCTCCGGTCAAGCCCCGGGCGCGCCCATATCCCGCCCCACACCGACTCGGTGATCCACCTCTGGAAGTCGGCGTCGAGTCCGCTCGCCTCACCGGTCGCCGCATCTACATGTGCGTCGCCGAGCACCTCGCGCCGCACCTTCATCCCGTCCTCGTAGCGATCGGTCACAGGAAACGGACGCTAACGGAGTCGGAAGACGGAAGACGGAAGTCCGCTCCCCCTCCCGGTGAGGGAGGGGGTTGGGGGAGGGTGATTTCCGCCGGGACCAATCACCCCCTCCGCTCGCTTCGCTCGCGCCTCCCCCTCACCGGGGGAGGCAGCTGTCAGATGGCCACGCCGACCAGGAGGGTGGCGGTGTAACCGGAATCTGTGTCGCCGGCGAGCGACGCAATCTGGTACTGGGTGCCGTCGGCGAAGACCATGTCCTGGGAGAAGCTGGTCACCGATGTGTTGGGGCCTCTGGCGGCGTATGGCTCTACGGCGTAGACGGCTGCGGTGACCTCCTCTGGGAAGGCGATCTGAGAGGTGGCGGCGAGCCCCGACTCGAGGAATACCTGGAAGTGGACATGGGTGATCCGCCCCTGGTACCAACCGGGATAGACCGTCTGGAAGGTCACTTCGCCGTTGTCGTCGGTGAGTTGGATGCCGCGGCAGAAGGTCTCCCCCGTTGTGTCGTTCCCCGGCTGGCTGAACCCCGAGTAGGAGCCGGCGGCGTCGCAATGCCATAGGTCCACTCGGGCACCCGAGACCGGGGCGCAGTCTGCGTTGGCGTCCACCAACGTCATCGTCAGGCTTAGCGGCACACCGGGGTGTGATTCGGTGATCTCGGACCGGAACATGGGTTCCTCACCGGAGAGATCGAGCGCGTACGGCCCTTCGGTCTCCTCCGGGATGAGGACGCAGCTCCCAGCCGCTCCGAACGTCGAGGCAGTTGCGCCCGCCGTCGTTCCCGAAGCAGCCGTGGTGCCCGAAGCCCCTGAGGTGGCGGTGGCCACCGTTTCGGTGGCACAGGCCGCGACGATGAACAACCCGGCACCGCCGAGGAGCCTGAGCGCCGAGCGCCGGCTTATGGCCCTCAGCTCCTCGTTGCTCGGCTCGTCCACTAGGTCTGGGGGCACGTCCTTGTCGGGTTGCATCAGCGGGCCAGCCAAACCTGGAACTCGAGGATCCCGTGGTCCTCGACCGAGACCACGATCGGTGCCTGGGGTGTGGTGATCCCGTAGTCGGCGAACGAGATATCGGTGGACCCGGTGACCAGGATCGCCCCGTCCACCAGTTGAGCCTCCAGTGGGATCTCGACCGGATTGGTGGTGCCATTGACGGTGAGCTCGCCAACGGCGGTGACGCTCACCGGCTCTCCCGACGCTGCGCCCTCACCCAACTCCACGGGCTCGGTGAGGACGAAGGTGGCGTCGGGATTGGAACTCGTGGCGAGGGTCCGCTGGATGGCGCCCTCCCTCCGCTGCTGATCGCTGACGATCTCGGTGAGGTCGGCCACGATCTCGGCCGAGTCGAGTGTTGTTCCGCTGATGTCGATGCTCCCGGTCACCGCGGGAGTGCGGCCGACGCGGTCGTCGAGCCGAGAGTGGTGAGAACCTCCTCGACCCGGAACCCGGCAAAGGTGGCTGTGGTCTCCTCGGTGACGCGGAAGTCCCCCAAACCGGTGTCCACCGTCCAGGTTCCCTCGATCCCGTCGACGCTTCCTGCAGCCTCCTCGGCCGACGTGTCGTCGACAGCCGAAGCCGTTTCCTCGAGATCAACCGCGTCCGGGGCGTCTCCGCTGAAGAACCAGATGACACCTCCAACCACTGGGGCCACCAGGAGGCCGAGCCCGATGGCGATAAGCAACCAAGTGGGCCGATTCGTCGGGTGGGGAGATGTGTCGGTCTCGACCACTTTGGGTTTCCTCTCTCTTGTTGGTGCCATATTGGCGGCGTCGTACTGGGCAGCGGCTGAGCCGAACCTGGGAATGCGCTGTGAGGGCACCCGCCCGTCGTCAGGAATAGTGTTCTCCCCCCGTGGATTCACGGCCTGACCCTGCGAAGGAGGAGGATGGCTGCCGAGTTCTTTCCCGAGGTGAGTGAGCGGATCGGCCACGGTGGTGACGACGACCTCTCCTTCGCCGTGTATGACCCCGACCGACAGGTGATGGGGAAGCGGATGGAGGATCACCTCCGCCCCGCGGTGTGCTGGTGGCATTCGTTCAACTGGCCGGGGAGCGATGTGTTCGGTGTCGGCACCTTCGACCGGCCATGGCTCACACCCGGAGTCGACCCGATGGAGGCGGCGCGCCACAAGATGGACGCCGGATTCGAGTTCCTCGAGAAGCTGGGCGTGCCTTTCTTCTGCTTCCACGATGCGGACATCGCGCCCGAGGGAGCGAGCTTCGCCGAATCGGCTCGCAACCTGGAGACGATGGTCGAGCTCGCCGAGAAGAAGATGTCGGAGACCGGGCTCCGCCTCCTCTGGGGCACCGCCAACCTCTTCTCGCACCCCAGGTACGCCGCCGGGGCGTCGACCAACCCCGATCCGGAAGTGTTCGCTTACGCGGCCGCCCAGGTGAAGCACGCCCTCGAGGTCACTCTCCGGCTCGGTGGGGCCAACTACGTCCTCTGGGGTGGACGCGAGGGCTACGACACCCTGCTCAACACCGACCTGCGAGCCGAGGGCGACCAACTGGCCCGATTCCTCACTCTGGTCGCCGAGCACAAGCACCGCATCGGGTTCGAGGGAACACTCCTCATCGAACCGAAGCCGGCCGAACCGACAAAGCACCAATACGACTACGACACCCAGACGGTGCACGGGTTCCTACAGCGCTTCGATCTCGCCGACGAGTACAGGGTCAACATCGAGGCCAACCACGCCACCCTGGCCGGTCACAGCTTCCACCACGAGGTGGCTTACGCCGTGGGCCACGGAATCTTCGGCTCGATCGACGCCAACCGCGGAGACGCCCAGAACGGGTGGGACACCGACCAGTTCCCCAACTCGGTCGAGGAGTGGGCCCTCGTTCTCTACGAGATCCTCCAAGGCGGCGGGTTCACTACCGGCGGTCTAAATTTCGACACCAAGCTCCGTCGCCAATCGATCGACCGAAATGACCTCTTCCACGGCCACATCGGCGCCATCGACACCGTCGCCGCCGCCCTGATCGTCGCCGCCGACCTTGTCGAGTCCAAGTCGCTTTCCGATCCGCTGGCAGAGAGGTACGCCGGCTGGTCTGGTCCGCTGGGGCAAGCCATCCACCAAGGCACCGAGAGCCTCGAATCGCTGGAGGCCCGGGTGATGTCGGGTGAGATCGACCCGACCCCTGTCTCGGGGCAACAAGAGCTCCTGGAGAATCGGGTCAACCGGGCGATACGGTCCAGTTGAACGGAAGTCTCGAGGCGTGAGCGTCGTCATCGGCGTCGACTGCTCGACCACGGCAACCAAGGCGGTGGCCGTGGACGGTGCGGGCACGGTTCTCGGTGTGGCCTCCGCCGAATACGGATACGAGACGCCCGCGCTCCCTATGGACCGAGCAAGACCCTGCGCTCTGGTGGGAGGGCACGGTGACCGCGATCCGCCAGGTGCTCGAGGAGCACGATGTTGCTCCCAGTGACGTGGATGCAGTCGGGCTGACCGGTCAGATGCACGGCTCGGTCCTACTCGACGACGAGAGCCGGGTGGTGCGGCCGGCCATCTTGTGGAACGACCAGCGGACCGAGGCCGAGTGCGATGAGATCAGGCGACGTGTCGGCCTCGAGCGTCTCATCGAGGTCACCGGTAACGACGCCCTCACCGGGTTCACGGCTCCCAAGTTGTTGTGGGTGCGAAACCACGAACCCGACCGGTGGCGGCGGGTGCGGCACGTCCTCCTCCCCAAGGACTACGTCAGGCTCAAGCTCACCGGCGACCACGCCATCGACGTCGCCGACGGGTCGGGGACGATCCTCTTCGACCTCGCCGCGCGGACCTGGTCGCCCGAGATCCTCGAAGCGCTTGATCTCGACCCGGGGTTGTTCCCCACGACCCACGAAGGCCCCGAGGTGACCGGGGTGCTGTCGGCGGCCGCAGCCGAGGCCACCGGGTTGTCAGCAGGGACGCCGGTGGTCGCCGGGGGCGGTGACCAGGCAGCCAACGCCGTCGGAGTCGGCGCCGTCGCCCCCGGCGTGGTCGCCCTCTCTCTGGGGACCTCCGGTGTTGTCTTCGCCACCACCGACGGGCCGGTGGTCGAGCCGCGGGGTCGAGTCCACGCCTTCTGTCACGCCGTCCCCGGGCGCTGGCACATGATGGGGGTGATGCTCTCGGCGGCGGGGAGCCTGCGCTGGCTGCGCGACGCCGTGGCCCCGGGTCGATCCTTTGACGACCTTGTGGATGGCGCCGCCGAGGTCCCCGCAGGCTCCGAGGGACTGATATTCCTCCCCTATCTCACCGGGGAGCGGACGCCCCACCCCGATCCGTCGGCGCGCGGCGCCTTCGTCGGTCTCACCGTGCGTCACGATCTGCGCCACCTCACTCGGGCGGTGCTCGAGGGGGTGGCCTATGGGTTGGCGGACGGTCTGGACGCCATGGTGGCGGCGGGCACGGAGCCACCCGACCAGATCAGAGCCTCTGGGGGTGGCATCCGCAGCGAGTTGTGGCGACAGATCCTCGCCGACGTCCTCGGCGCCGAGATCGCCACGGTGCAGACCGACGAGGGCGCAGCGTACGGGGCAGCACTGCTCGCCGCGGTGGGTTCGGGGCATTTTGGGACCGTCGAGGAAGCGTGCGGCGCCACGATCGGGGTCGATCCGGCGGCGGCGCCATCCGAACTCGTCGACCTCTATCGCGATGGCCACGCCCGTTACCGCGAGCTATATCCGGCGCTGGCACCCACTTTTCACCTGCTGGCGTAACAGTCAGCCGTGTAGGTCGGCCAGCTCCGACTGGGTGACGTCTTGGGGGAGCTTGCCGATGATGATCATGCCGAGCACCTCGTCCATGGTCACCTCGTCCTTGTTCACCGTGCCAACCAGCCTCCCGGTGAGCATGACGCTGATCCGGTCCGCCAGGTCGAAGACGTCGTGGATGTCGTGGCTGATGAGGATGACCCCGATCCCCTCACGCTTCAGCTGGCGGATCAGGTCCATGACCTGCTCGGTCTCTGCGGGCCCCAATGCCGCCGTCGGCTCGTCCATGATGAGGACGCGGGCGTTGAAGTGGACGGCACGGGCGATGGCGACCGACTGCCGCTGCCCACCGGAGAGCCATCCCACCGCCGACTTGAAGTTCTGAAACTTCGGGTTCAGCCGGGTGATGACCCTGCGGGTGGCGTCCTCCATCGCCGAGTCGTCGAGCGTTCCCCACCTGGTGGTCAGCTCACGGCCGAGGAAGACGTTGCCCGGGGCATCGATGTTGTCGGCCAGAGCAAGCGTCTGGTAGATGGTCTCCACCCCGTAGGCCTTGGCATCCCTCGGGCTGTGGATGGTGACCGGCTCGCCGTCGATCAGGATCTGGCCGGAGTCGGGCCGCTGCGCGCCGGACAAGGTCTTGATCAAGGTCGACTTACCGGCGCCGTTTCCTCCGACCAGAGCGTGGACCTCGCCGGGATAGAGCTCGATGCTGACGTCTTGGACGGCGTGGACGCCGCCGAAGCTCACGAACATATCCCTCATCTCGACCAGCGGCGTCAGGTCGCCAGCGGGACCGGGGGTCTGGTCCCCCATCGGAGAGTCCGGCAGAGGAGCAACGGGCTGGGGGGTATCGGTCATCGGGCCGCCCTCCTCCGATAGATCACGTCCACCGCCACCGCCGCCACCAGGACGATCCCCACCACGATGTCCTGGAGCGGCGCATCGACACCGATCAACACCATGCCCGACTGGAGCGACTGCATGACCAGGGCTCCCAGTACAGCTCCCGGGATGGTCCCGATCCCACCCGCGAGCGAGGTCCCGCCGATGACTGCGGCGGCGATGACATACAGTTCGGTAAGGGTGCCGAGCGCGCTGGTTGCGGCGTTCTGTCGAGCGGTGGACACCACGGCAGCCACCCCGACCAGGATCCCCATCACCATGAAGGTCCTGACGATCGTCCGCTTGGTGTTGATACCGGCGAGCACTGACGCCTCCGGGTTACCGCCGATGGAGAACACGTAGCGCCCGAAGCGGAGCCGGTTGGCAACGAAGGTCATGATCAGCGTGACCCCGATAGCGATCAGGACCGGGTAGGCGATACCGAGTGGGATATTGAGCCCGCCTTCCGTGATGGGGATGCCCTGCTCCTCGGCCACCTGACGCGCCACGTTCTCGGGGAGGTAGTAGCTGTTGGTCACCCATACCGCACCCAGCACGAATGCTGAACCCAGTACACCCAAGGTCACGTCGGCCCACAACGGCCGCAGCCGGAAGCCATACCTCCTTCTTTGCCTCCTGCCGTGGGCGAGCATCAAGGCGATCCCTACGCAGGCGGCGATACCGATCACCCAGCTACCCAATTCACCGATAGCTCCACGCGACCCGCCCCCGAGGACCTGGAATATCCGATCCATAGGAGCAATCGTTCGGCCGCTGGCCAGCGCCCAAGCCACGCCCCTCCAGACAAGGAGCCCACCCAGGGTGACGATGAAGGAAGGCACCCCGACGTAGGCGACGATGACGCCCTGGAACGTTCCGATGAGACCCCCCATAACGAGGGCGGCCACGACGGCGATGATCCAGGTGACCGGGTTGTCGAACCCGATCATCTCGGGAAGGATCTCGGCCTGGAGAAGAGCAATGGCGACCCCGACCGCTCCCAACATCGATCCCACCGAGAGGTCGATGTTGCGGGACACGATGATCAGAGTCATCCCCGTTGCCAGGATGGCAACCGAGGCTGTTTGGACCGAGAGATTCCACAGATTCCGCGGAGTCAGGAACGTCCCGCCCGACATGAAGTGGAATATCGTCCAGATGACAGCCAGCGCCACCAGCATCGCCAGCATCCGGGTGTCGACCTCGGTGGCGCGTATCAATCCACCCAGCGTTCGCCGGGGCGTCTCCTCCTGTTGCTCCTGTTCGGAGGGGGGAGCTTCGGTAACGCTCATATGGTCACCGCTATCAGAGTAGGCACCGCGTCCGTCCCGGGTCTGCCGGGATGGACGCGGTGCGCCTGATCAGTGTTGTTCGGCTGTTACGGGCAAGCCGCCACGCTGCCTGCCTCGACTCCCTGACAGACCTCTTCTGCAGTGATCCAGCCTTCGTCGATTGGCACGTTCAGGTTCTCCTGCGTGATGGGGAGCGGCGTCAGAATGATCGACGCCACATCCACGCCACCCGGGGTGGTAAAGGACTGGGTTTCCACTCCCGCGGCCGGCGCCGAGTCTCCGAGGTCGTCTGGTGCGACGACTTCGGTCATCTCGGCTCCCTCAGTCGCATTGAGCTCAATCAACTGGAGAGCCACCTCGGCGGCCGTCTGACCCAAAGCGAAGGCGTTCTTCCATACCGAGACCGACTGGGTGCCCAGTGCCACCCGGTTGAGGGCGGCGGGGTCGCCGTCCTGACCGGATACCGGGACCTCGCCGGCAAGGCCCTGCGCCTCGAGTGCGGCAACCACGCCACCGGCCATGCCGTCGTTGGACGCCACCACCGCCTGGACGTTGTTGTCGTTCTGGGTGAGGAAGTTCTCCATGTTCTCCTGGGCGATCTCCGGATCCCAGTTGTCCGTGTAGGACTCACCGACATTGACGATGGCGCAAGGGTCGGCGAGCTCTTCGCAGCCGGTCGCTTCGGTGAGGACCTCCATCTGCCCACCGAACAGGAAGTCGGCGTTGGCGTCAGCCTGGTTGCCCTTGATGAAGATGTAGTTCCCCTCGGGGACCAGCTCGTAGATGGCCCGTGCCTGCATCCTGCCCACCTCGACGTTGTCAAAGGTGATGTAGAAGACACCCGGATCCTCGATCAGCCGGTCATAGGCGATCACGGGAATTCCTTGCTCCAGCGCGCTCTGCACCGCGGGCAGGATGGCGGTTCCATCCTGTGCCAGGAGGATCAGGGCATCGACTCCCTGGCTGATCAGGTTCTCCACGTCGGCAAGCTGCTGCTCGGCCGAAGAGCCGGCATCGGTCTCGAGGTATGCCGCTCCGGCCTCCTCGAGCACGGCTTGGATGGCGGGCTTGTCGGCGTTGGCCCAGCGCGGCTCGTTGAAGTTGTTCCAGGCGACTCCGACGGTGATATCGCCTTCGGCACCTGCCGCTGCGGTGGTATCGGATCCTCCTGCCGCCGTGGTGTCGGTCCCTCCAGCAGCGGTGGTGTCGGCGGTGCTACCACCGCACGCCGCGACCAGTAACGCGATGACCGCCAGACATGCCAACAGGCGTGTATTCCTGTTCAAGTCGACCTCCTAAACAAGCGCCCCGTTATGGGGACGGTTTCACTCGGTTGCCGGCGAAACCGGCGGAGAGACACTAGGCGCGTCAACATCCATGATGCCGGTTCGAACTGGCCCCCGGACGAGGATACGTGGATATGTTCGGCGTCGCAACAAACATCGACTCCTGTCCGCTCTGTTAGCGCAGCGAGATTGCCTCGTTCGCTGTGGTTGCCAGTTGTGGGCTTGCCTATATAGTGATTTCCCCAACAAATAGGGACCTTGGACAGCCGTAACACACCCGCCCCGCGCCTCGGGATGGCCGCCGACGAGTTGCGCAGGCACAACCTGGCTGCCGTGTTGGAGCGGGTGCACCTCTCCGGCCCGCTGTCGCGCTCCGACCTGACCGTCACCACCGGGCTCAACCGCTCGACCATCGCCGATCTCGTCGGCGAGTTGTCCTCGCTCGGCTTGGTAGAGGAGCATCCCGCGGCCAGGGCGGCAGGGCCGGGGCGGCCCTCACCTCTGGTCGGCGCCCGGCCCGAATCGGCCGCGGTGCTCGCCCTCGAACTCTCGGTCGACTCCATCGCCGTAGCCACCGCCGGACTGGGAGGGCATCTCTACAACAAGCTGCGCGTGGCCCGACCCCGCGAGCGGTTCTCGCCGCGGGAGACCGTCCAAGACCTGGCCAAGCTCGCCGAGCCACTGCTGGCCTCGCTCCCTTCCGGTCACAACCTCGCCGGGGTCGGGGCGGCCGTAGCGGGGGTGGTGCGGCGCTCCGATGGCTTCGTCCATCTGGCGCCCAACCTGGGCTGGCACAACGTGCCGCTCGGCTCGATGCTGGGCTCAGAGCTCGGCGTGTCGGAGCGCGTGTCGGTGGCCAACGAAGCTGATCTGGGCGCCCTCGCCGAGCATCGCAGGGGTGTCGGGGTCGGGGTTGGTCACCTCATCTACCTGTCGGGAGAGGTGGGAATCGGCGCCGGGATCATCTACGACGGCAAGCCGATGCTTGGGTCCGCCGGCTACGCCGGCGAGGTCGGGCACACGCTGATAAACCCCGCCGGGCGACGGTGCCGGTGCGGAGCAACCGGGTGCTGGGAGACCGAGGCGGGGGAAATGGCGC
This sequence comes from uncultured Actinomycetes bacterium, assembly GCA_963780745.1. GTDB lineage: Bacteria > Actinomycetota > Acidimicrobiia > Spongiisociales > DATADW01 > DATADW01. The sequence continues at coordinate 112,789 of CAWACT010000010.1, forward strand.
TGGCCCGCGCCGCCCGGCTTCCGGCCAGCATCACCGGGCTCGATGTCGTAAGGACAGTCCGCGACAGGGCGGAGGCAGGAGACCAGCGGACGCTCTCCGGGATAGCTGAGATCGGGCGCTGGCTGGGGTTGGGAATCGGCAGCCTGATCAACACCTTCAACCCCGAGTTGATCGTGCTCGGTGGCATCTACCACGCCCTCTTCCCCTACGTCCGTCCGTCGGTCCTCGAAGGGGCCGCCCTCGTGAGGCTCGATGCGCCGGCGGAGATGGTCGAGGTGACCCGCAGCGGGCTCGGGCCCGACGCACCATTGATAGGCGCAGCCGAGCTGGCTTTGTCGGCGGTGGTGACCGACCCGGCGAGCACTGCCGGGCACAGCGTCCTTTCCGCCCCCACCGTGGGGGGCGGGGGCTGAGCGTGCCGTCAGCCGGACCCCTCGGCGTCGGCCAGGATCCGCTCCATCACCTCGAGGTTGGCGATGGAGTCGGTAGGAGGAGTCGGCACCGGGGTTCCCTCCCTGATAGCGCGGGAAAACGCATCTGCCTGCACGCCGTACTGGTCGGCCGCTGCCACCTCGTGGACCGTGATCTCCGGCGCCACCGGTGGTTCGCCACCGGAGGCGACAAGGATCCGGGTGGCGCGGTCGGGAGGGATGTTGAATGGGATCTCGACCAGGATTCTCCCCTTCGTCCCATGGATGTGAACCCGCTGGTCGTCCTCCAACTGGGTGGAGCAGGTGAGGGTCGCGTGGCGCCCGTCGAAGTCGAGCAGTGCCGAGGTCAACACATCGGTGCCGAAACCGGGATCGCGTCTGATCGCCCCACGGACCCGGGTCGGCTCGGTGCCGAACAGCATGCGGGTGGCGTTGACCGCGTAGCACCCGATGTCCATCAGAGCGCCCCCGCCGACGTCGGCGATGTTGCGGATGTCGTCGGGATTGACGTTGTAATAGGAGAAGAAGACCTGTACTGCGTGCAGATCGCCGATGGCCCCCTCGGCGAGCAATCGCCGCACCTCGACCCAAAGCGGGTGCAGCCGGTACATGAAGGCCTCCATCAGCCGCACCCCAGCACCTTCGGCGGCCTGCGCCATCTCCCGGGCCTCTGCGCTGCTTATGGCGAGCGGCTTCTCGCAGAGGACGTGCTTCCCGGCCGCCGCCGCCTTCATTGCCCACTCGGCGTGGAGATGGTTGGGAAGCGGGATGTATACGGCTTCGATCGCCGGGTCGTCGAGCAGGTCCTGATAGGAGCCGTGCCAGCGCGGGATCGAGAGCCGGGCGGCAGCCTCCTCCGCCCGCTCCGGCGAGCGGGATGCGATCGCTACCACGCGGCTCGTCTCCGAGCGCTGCATCCCAGGTATGACCTTGCTGACCGCGATCCCGGCGACGCCGAGCACACCCCACCGAACCGGGTTGGTTGTTTCATCCATGTCGCCGATTGTTCCCCGCCGGCGGGTTGCGGGCAAGCATGACCAATCAGCAGTCGTCGGGAGCGGCCGTCCCCTGGCTCGTTGCAGGCATCGCCGCTGGCGCCTGCGCAACGCTCGGGGTTGGGCTGCTCGTGATGGGAGCGGTGCGAGGAGACACTCCAGCAGCCGCCATGGATCCTCCTCAGCTTGTCGAACAGGCGGCGTTGGCGGGCGTCGACCACGTCTACGACGGTGAGTTCACCTACTTCGTAGGCGGCGGTGTGGCCGTGCTCGATTGCGACGACGACGGCCGGTCTGACCTCTACCTGGCGGGAGGCGTCAATCCGGCTTCGCTCTACCGCAACGAGAGCGCCATCGGCGAGATCGCCTTCACCCCCGTGGAAGACGAAACGGCGGCGCTAACTGGGGTGACAGGTGCCTACCCGATCGACATCGACTCGGACGGGATCACCGACCTCGCCGTGCTCCGACTGGGGGAGAACCTGGTGCTGAAAGGCCTGGGGGATTGCCGATTCGAGCACGCCAACGAGGCATGGTCTATCGACGGTGGCGACGAGTGGACCGTCGCCTTCAGCGCGACCTGGGAAGGCGACGCCGCGTTGCCGACCCTGGCATTTGGCAATTACGTCGAGCTCAGCCCGTCGGGAGAACAGACCGGTCGCTGCTCCGACCACATGCTTCTGCGACCATCGGGAGGGTCATACGCCGATCCCACGAGCCTCTCGCCTGGATGGTGCACGCTCTCGGTGCTCTTCAGCGACTGGGGGCGATCCGGGCGACGCGACCTGCGGACGACCAACGATCGCCACTACTACCGCGACGGCGAGGAGCAATTGTGGGAGATAGCGGGGGGCCAGTCCCCTCGGCTCTACACCCACGAGGAGGGTTGGGAGCGGATGCAGATATGGGGAATGGGGATCGCCAGCCATGACCTCACTGGCGATGGGTTGCCTGAGGTGTTCCTGACCAGCCAGGGCGACAACAAGCTGCAGACGCTGAGCGATGGGCCAGCGCAGCCGTCCTACGAGGACATCGCCTTCGAGCGTGGGGTTACCGCGCACCGACCCCACACCGGCGACAACACGTACCCGTCGACCGCGTGGCACCCCGAGTTCGCCGACATCAACAACGACCGGCTGATCGACCTTTTCGTGTCCAAGGGAAACGTCGAAGCACAGCCCGACTATGCCGAGGAAGACCCGAGCAACCTGTTGCTCGGTCAGCCCGATGGCACATTCGTCGAGGCGGCTCCCGAAGCCGGTCTGGTCGATTTCGCCCGTGGCCGCGGCGCGGCGCTGGTCGATCTCGACCTCGATGGGATGCTCGATCTGGTCGAGGTGGTGCGGCGCGAGCCGGTCCGCATCTGGCACAACGTCGGGTCGGGCAGCGCTGAGGCTCCGGAACCGATGGGCAACTGGATCCAACTGCGCGTCGAGCAACTCGCTCCAAACATCAACGCCATCGGGGCCTTCGTCACGGTGCGGGCCGACGGCCATATGGTCGAGCGCGAACTAAACGTCGGCGGGGGCCACGCCGGAGGGCAGCTGAGCTGGCTCCACTTCGGCCTCGGAGACGCCGAGCGAGCCGAGGTCAGGGTGCAATGGCCCGACGGCGAGGTAGGTCCGTGGATGGACCTTTCGGCCAACAGCTTCTCGGTCATCGAGCGCGGCGCCGACGAAGTGAGTCCCGGACGCCGAGCCCGCCGAAGACGGAGCGGAAGGGCCCCGCTCCGCACGCTGCGGCTGGGGGGCTCCCATCTCACCGGGGAGGCGACCGCGCTTGGCTCCCCCTCCCGCGACGTAGGGGGTTGGGCCGGAGGGTGATCCCCTCCCCTGACGCCTCTGGACCGCTCGGGTGCTCCCTCGCCCCGCAGGGAGGCATCGTTGGCGAGAATGAATCGATGCCAACGGCGAAGCTGACCAGGGTCGAGCTTCCGGAGTTCGGAGTCCCCGAGCGGATGCCGGAGATCCCTCCCAACCTCTACGTAACCCGGCTGGAGCGACTGCGGAGCCGTGCCCGATCCCGCGGGCTCGATGTAGTGGTGGTGTACGCAGACCGTGAGCACAGCGCCAACCTCTCGTATTTGACCGGATTCGACCCGCGCTTCGAAGAAGCCCTTCTCGTTGTCGGGGGCGAAAGCGAGCCGGCGATCCTGGTGGGCAACGAGTGCTGGGGCCTCGCCGGGGTAACTCCTCTCGCCATGAGGCGCCACCTCTTTCAGGATTTCAGCCTCCCCAGCCAGCCGCGGGACCGGTCACAGCCGCTCGGTGACATCCTGGGCGAGGAGGGAGTCGCGGCGGGGAGGCGGGTGGGCATGGTGGGGTGGAAGACCTACGGGAGCCCTGCCGCAAGCGACGTCCCCTCCTACATAGTCGACGAGCTTCGGCGGATCAGCGGCGGGGAGGTCGAGAACGCCACCGACATCCTGATCGACGCAGCCGATGGGCTCCGGGTCGTCAACGAGGTCGAGCAGCTTGCCATGTTCGAGTACGCCGCCAGCCACACGTCACAGGGCGTCCGTCGGCTCATCTGGGGTCTCGAGCGGGGGATGACCGAGCAGCAAGCGGTGCGTCTTCTCGAGTGGAACGGCATGCCGCTCTCCTGTCACCTGATGCTCACGGCGGGTCCCCGCGCCCGATTCGGACTGCTCAGCCCTGGTGACCGCCCCATCGAGTACGGGGATCCATTCACCGTCGCCTTCGGCGTCTGGGGCGCGCTCAACTGTCGTGCCGGGTTCGTGGTGGAAGACGGATCGGGGCTACCCAACGGCATCGACGACTACATCGAACGTTTGGTGGCCCCCTACTTCGAGACGGTGGCCGACTGGTACTCGGCCCTACAGATCGGACAGGAGGGTGGAGTTCTCCAGGAGATAGTCGACCGGCGTCTCGGCGACCCTTTCTTCGGGATCTTCCTCAACCCTGGACACCAACTCCATCTCGACGAGTGGGTCAACACCCCCGTTGGGCGGGGCTCGACGGTGCCGCTCAAGTCGGGGATGGCGCTCCAGGTGGACATCATCCCAGCCACCGGGACCGACTACTTCACCACCAATATCGAGGACGGCATCGCGCTCGCCGATGAAGCAATGCGAGGCGAGATGGCAGCGCGCTACCCAGAAGCGTGGGGGCGAATCGAGGCCCGCCGGGCGTTCATGATCGATGTCCTCGGGATCGAGGTGCGCCCCGAGGTGCTCCCCTTCTCCAACATCCCCGCCTATCTACCGCCCTACCTGTTGGCGCCGGACCGGGTGATGGCCCTGCAATAGGACTTGGGCAATAGGACTTGGTCGCTAGCCCGCCGGTATCTCGGCGACGATCACCCACCGCTCCCCGGGACCACGTTCCAGCACAAACCGAGTGTCGAATCTCCGTTCGGCGCGGTCGACCTCGACGCCGCTCGGATCCAGAGTGGTCTCCTCTACGAGCCCGGTGGCATCGACCGCCAGGTGAGCCCCACCCTGAGGCCCATCGAGGTGAACCACGTCGAGATGGAGCCCGTCAAAGGTGAACTCGGAGACGACCCGCTCCCCGGCGGTGGCCGCGGCCTCGATGGCCCGCTCCATCTCGATCAGCCGGGCACCGCCGTCGGCGGAGCGGAGCAGGCTGGTGTCGCTGGTCATCATCGCCTGACGCTCGATGGCGAGCGCCTCGGCCAGGGCAACAGCAATTCCGTCAGCCTCGGACGCCGCCTCGCCGCTCAGCGCGCTGACCTCGTCGCCCACCGAGACGGGCGGTAGTGCCCCCACCTCCACCTCAACCGGCGTCCCGATTGCCGCCGGCAACTCCCGCGGGCTGCTCCGCGCCGGTGTCCCTGCGGCCACCACGGCCATCCCGGCAAGCACCAGCGATGCCCCAATGGCCGCCCCTCTCGCAAAGACTGGGAGCATCGGGCCCGATGCGCTCGTTATCGGTCGGCGCATCACCCCCGGTGCTCGGTCGAACAAGCCGCGCAGCGGGCACATGACCACCAACCCGGCGAGCAGCCCCACCTTCGCCCCGAACTCGGTCGTCTGCGGTGCCATCAACAGGGTGCACGCCATCCCGAGCGCCAGTGCCCATAACAAGCGCCCGCCGGGTCTCGCCGGGATGGTCTTCGGATCGGTGATCATGAAGAAGACGAAGATGAGCACTTCGGGCGAGGTGACCACCACCCGCCAGAAGTCGAAGCCACACACGGGTTGCAGCGCCCAGGCCGCGGTCATGCAATGACCCGCGGCGGCGAGCAAACCCAGCCCAACGGCAAGCGACAGCCAGAAGGTCGCCGCCATCGGCAGGAGCCGGAGCCGAGACGTGATGGCGATGCCCCCGCCCAGGATGACTGCATACGCAGCCAGTAGCCCGAGGCTCGGCGGTCCCCACCAGAAGTCGAGCGGCTCGATGACGGTGCTCCCCAGCAGAAGGAAGGCCCCGACCAGCCCGACGTTCGAGGGGTTGAAGACATGCGAGCCCCGAAACTTGATGAGGTATTTGGTGAGCAGCGATGCCGCCGCGATCGAGGCGAAGAGGTACCAGCGGTCCCACGTCCAGTGGTCTCCGGGCGGCTGTCCGACGATGCGAAGGATGAGGGCGACCCCGCTCCCGGTGAGCATGGCGCTGGCCGGCCAGACGATGCTGCCTGGTTTCGACAAAGGTCCACACCAGTTCGATCGAGCGCGCAGGCGAGGATGGCGGAGAGGATCTGCGGCACCGACACGGCGAAACCGAGCGACGTCTGGCCGAGGACGTGGATGGTGATGATCACCCCGGCGAGGTGCAGACGTGGGTCCCGAATGCTGGGGAGCACCACCGGATAACTGCTGCCGCCGATGCGGAGTGTTCTGGCGGCGACAGCGGTCATGGTCCAAGTATGCCTGGCCCGAAGACCCCACCGGCAGTCACCGCCGGGACTGCGCCGACCCCTCGCGCTGCCGCCGATCGGGAGGCAGCGGGCTCGGGCTTTCGATCGTTGACGCCATCGTGACCGCCCACAGCGGAACCGTCTCCGCCTCACCGGGGGAGCTCCCGACGGTGCTGAACCACCCCCTCCGCTCGCTCCGCTCGCACCTCCCCCTCACCGGGGGAGGCAAAGCCGACCCGCCCGCCTGGAGGGAGGGAAGGGGCCCGCCGTGTTCTTTCCGTCCCCCCCGGAGGGGGGAAGGGACCCGCTGCGCCAGCAGCGGGTAGGGGGCATGGCTAACTCCCACAGCTGATATGGCGACCCAGGAGTAGGCGGAATTGAGGGGCCGCTACTGGCTAAGCCACCCGGGCGGCCGGTATTTCGCCCTCGATCACCGGCTCTTTCAGGTAGGCCATAAACCTGGGCTCGCCACTCGTGAAGATAGCTGATTCCTTATCCTCCGCACGAGTCTGGACCGCACTCTGTCGCAACCCACCGCCTGCTCAGGGCGGTCACAGGTCCATGACGGAGGATCGTCTCGTAGCATCCCCAAGAGAAGGACGCAACGATGCCTGACGAGGAACCAGCGGCGTAGGCGGCTGGCTACGGCCTCCGCCATCCGAGACGCTGAGGTCGAGTCCTCAGCGGACACCTGATCCGGCTCTCACGGCGACGGTTCGGCGGACGGTGAACCTCTCCAGCGCCGATCGCCAGTGCGCTCGTGCGATCTCCCGATGCTCGGCATCGGGAAGCTTCTCGATGAGCACGTTGACGGCGGTCTTGCCCGAGGCCGACTCGAGCAGAGTGACCTGGACCGTCGCAGGCGCCTCCCAATCGAACGGCTGCCACGTCATCCTGATTCGGTCACCTGGCTTGACCACACGGACTTCGCCGCTCGCCGCCATCGCATCGCCCGCCGGCAGGCACCTCGAACCGAGCCCCCTCGGTCAACTCGACCGGTCCGCCGAACAGCGCCTCAGGATCTCGCCTCGATGAGCCGCCAAGCTGCCTCGGCATTACCGGAGCACGGTTCGCTGGACCGAGACCTGGAAACCGGATGTGGTCTCTCCCAGCTTCCGCATTCCCCTTGCCTGCTCGTAGCCGACGGCGATCGACTGACGCCACCACGAGTCGGTCTCGGGATGGTGCTGCTCGAGGTGAGTCACGATCCCCTTGTGATCGAGGTCGGTGGCGCCGGCGGCGTCGAGCACTTCCAGCCACTCCTCCCACCCCCGGCCGGTCGCCTCCCGCACCTTGTCGGAGGACAACCTGTTCAGCATCAACCGGGCGTCATCGGTGCCGTTGGTCATCACTCCCTCTCGACGAGCACGAGGACATTGCCATCGGGGTCTCGCAGGGTGAACATCGGCGGCAGGTCCCCCCAACGCATCACCTCGGCATCCACATCGCACTCCAGTTCGGTGAGCCGGGCGTGGTCGGCGTCGGCATCTTCGGTGGCGTACCTCACCGCAGCGTCGACGCTCCGCGTCTGCGGCTCCGACGTGGCGATGAGGGCAACCGTTGTCGCTGCGCCCGGGGGCGCCACCTCGATCCATCGGCCGCCGTCTCCGAAGGGCCCGTCCAGCACCTTCTCGAACCCCAACACGCCCTGGTAGAACTCGAGCGCCCGCTCCTGGTCCGTTACCGGGATCCCCACCGTCGCCACTCCCTTGATCCTCGATCCAGCCATCGCTCCTCCTCTCCAGCCCGCCGGACAACGGTATCTCCTCGAGCGGCCGTGCGGAGCCGCTCTTCGATGGCAATCCTGTGACTATTCCTTCGCATGGATTGGACTGCGCTCCCCCACTGAACTCATCGGGGAATAGAGCAGACTCTTGATTGGCTGACCTTGCGAATGGAACTTGGAATCACCACATTCGCCGAAACTCACCCCGATCCCGCCACCCGGGAGACCGTATCGCACGCTGAGCGCCTGCGGCAGGTGGTGGAGGAAGCGGTTGTGGCCGAGCAAATCGGGCTCGACGTATACGGAGTCGGAGAGCATCACCGGCGTGACTTCGCCTCGTCGGCGCCGGTCGTCGTGCTGGCAGCCATCGCCGGTAAGACCGAGCGGATCCGGCTGGCCCCGGCGGTGGTGATCCTCAGCTCCGACGACCCGGTCCGTGTGTTCCAGCAATACGCCACCCTCGACGCGGTCTCCTCCGGCCGGGCCGAGTTACTGGTTGGACGGGGGTCGTTCATCGAGTCCTTCCCGCTCTTCGGTTATGACCTCGCCGACTACGACAACCTCTTCGCCGAGAAGCTCGATCTTCTCCTCGCCATCCGCGACCAGGAGAGGGTCACATGGTCGGGGCAGTTCCGCCCTCCGCTCGAAGGACAGGGGATCTACCCTCGCCCCCATCAGGACCCGCTCCCTGTGTGGGTAGCGGTGGGCGGGACGCCGCAATCCATGGTGCGAGCCGGCGAGCGTGGCCTCCCGGTCGCCCTGGCCATCATCGGTGGCAACCCGGACCGCTTCGCATTCATGACAGACATCCACCGCCGCACCCTGGTGGCGTCCGGGTACGACCCAAGCCAGGTCCCACTCGCCGTCCACGCCCATGGGTACATAGCCGACAGCAACGAGCAGGCGGCCGAGGAGTTCTACCCGTCGTACGCCCAAGCGATGACCCAACTGGGCCGTGAGCGGGGATGGCCGCCCATGACCCGGATCCAGTACGACGCGATGCGGTCGCCCCCTGGATCGCTCCTCGTCGGCGACCCCGAGACCGTCGCCACCAAGATCGTGCGTTGGGGAGAGGTGCTCGGCGTCGAGCGGTTCATGCTCCACATCAGCGTGGGAAGCCTTCCCCATGATCAGGTCCTCCGCTCCATCCAACTGCTGGGAACGAAGGTGGCGCCGCTGGTCAACGGCGAGTTCGTCACACAGTCATGACGATCTTGCCCTGGTAGAGCCCGGTCTGAAGCAAGCTGATCGCCTGGACGACCTCGCTCAGCGGATAGGCCCTGGCGACCATCGGCTGGAGCTTGCCGGTTTCGATGTGTTCCCTGAGGATCTCCATCGATTCTCTCTTGCTTGGAGCGGAGAAGGACATACTCAGCTGGCTCGTGAACATCGATGCGACCATCAATCCGGCAAATCGGCCGAGGCTCCCGAACCACCGGCCGCCTCGGCGCCCGAATTGGTCGTGACCGACGAGCACATACCTTCCATCCGGCTTCAAGACACGCCGGCACTCGGAGAACTTGCGATTGCCGGGAATATCGAGAATCACGTCGTATCGCTCACCGTTTTGGGTGAAGTCGTCCCTCGTGTAGTCGATGACGCGGTCGGCGCCGAGGCGGCGCATCATCTCTAGCTTCACGGTGTGGTCGACACCGGTCACCCGTGCTCCTGAGCCCTTGGCTAGCTGGAGGGCGATGGCTCCGACCCCGCCACCGGCCCCGTTGATCAACACGTCCTGTCCGGCCCGCAGGTCCTTGGGCAGGTTCCACAGCGCTATGAGCCCCGACGTGGGAATGGATGCCGCCTGCTCGAAGTCGACGTTGGTGGGCATGAGCGCCAGAGAATCCTCAGGCACAGATACGTACTCGGCGAAGGCGCCACCGTTGTGCCATTGGTAGTTGCGCAAAGTCTCACCAAAGACCTCGTCTCCCGGCCGGAAGCGGGTCACATTTCTTCCCCATGGCTTCGATACAGCCCGCAACATCTGTTCCCGGGACAGGGTTCTTCGGCCCGGTCAGGCCCGCTCCCATGATGCGGAGGGCATAGGGGCGCCCCATCACTACGTGCCAAACGTCGGGGTGCACCGAAGCCGCCCTGCACGCGCACCAAGACCTCGTCGTCCCCGATCTGCGGGATTGCCACCTCGCGCAGCTCTAAGACGTCGTCGGGTGGCCCATACCTCGGTCTGAACTACCGCTTTCATGGTGTCCACGGCGGGCACGATCAGACGACGACCACGATCTTGCCGCGCGCATGCCCCTCGCCGAGATAGGCCATGGCTTCGGGTGCCTCGGCGAGTTGGTAGGTGCGATCGATCAGTGGTTTCACTCGTCCCGGCTTCGATCAGATCCGTTGAGAGACTCAAGATCCTCCCGGTTTGCGGTGGAGAACACCATGCGCGCCTTCTGGCGGCCGAACAACGACCATGCCAGCGTTCTGAACAACCGAGGGAGGCTCGCCACCCAGAGCCTGTCCAATTGCCCGTTGTTCGGTACCAACGTCCCCTTTGGTGACATCGCACGCCCCGTGTCCCGCAGCGATCTGGTGCCGGCGTTGTCGACAATGACGTCATACGTACGGCCGTTCTCGGTGAAGTCCTCCTGCGTGTAGTCGATCACGTGGTCTGCGCCGATGGACCGCACCCTGTCCACATTCCTCGTGCTGCATACAGCGGTGACCTCGGCGCCCATCGCCTTGGCGATCTGCACGGTGAAGCTCCCCACCCCACCGGAGGCGCCGGTTACCAGCACCTTCTGCCCACCTCGACCTTGGCGGCGCCGCAGAGCTTGGAGGGCGGTGAGGCCAGCCATCGGTACGGCCGCGGCCTCTTCGAAGCGGTGAGTTGGCCGGCTTGATGGCGAGGTTCGTCTCCTTGGCGACGGCGTACTCGGCGAGCGTGCCACGTCCCGATCCGAAGACCTCGTCTCCTTGGCTGGAACCGGGTGACCCCGTTTCCGACGGCAACCACCGTGCCGGCCACATCGCTGCCCCTCACCGGATTTCTCGGCTTGGTCAACCCGTACATCGGACGGAAGAGGTAAGGCACGCCTCTCATGAACGCCCAATCCGCCGGGTTGATCGCTGCCGCCGCCACCCTTATCAAGACCTCGCCCTCGGCCACCGCCGGAGTATCGATGTCCCGCATCTCGAGCACATCCGGCAATCCGAACCTGTCTTGGACAATCGCCTTCATGACCCCTCCCTCTTCGACGTACGCTGTAAACGTATGCCGTAAGTTACACATACGCCGTAAGTCCGTCAAGAGCGGGCATCCAGAAACTTACCGCGTACGTTAGTGTTTGGGCGGTTCAGAGATGGCTACCACAACACATCACCAGCCAGCCGACCGCGTCATCCCCTGAGCAGGGACCGCGTGCTCGAGGCCGCGGTGCGCCTTGCCGACAGTCTCCGGGATCGAGGCGCTCAGCATGCGAAGATTCGGCCAGGAGCTCGGCGTCGAGGCAATGTCTCTCTACAACCACGTGGCCAACAAGGAGGACATCCTCGACGGGATGGTCGACATCGTGGTTGGCGAGATCGAGCCTCCCGATACCGCTTTGGATTGGAAGACGGTTATTCGACAGAGGATCCTCTCGGCCCGTCAGATCTCTCTTGCGCCACCCCTGGGCATCCGGCGTCATCGTCACCCGGGTGAACATGACCCCGACCATGCTGCAGTACATGGACTCGATGGCCGGGATCCTCCGCCGTGGGGGCTTCTCGATCGACTTGACCCATCACGCCTTCCACGTCCTGGGCAGCCGGATCTTGGGTTTCGTTCAGGAGCTGTACGACGACTCCGAGGGTCGGCCGACAGCCCCGATGCTGGAGCCTCGATGCTCCAGCAGATGGCCGAGGTCTATCCGTACATCACCGAGTTGGCTATGGCTATCACCCACGACGCGGAAACCACCGTTGGGGGTGGGTGCGACGATCAGTTCGAATTCGAGTTCGGGCTCGACCTGATCCTCGACGGCTTGGAGCGGTTGCGCGAGAGTGATTCCGCCGCTCAATCCCGGTCTGGCTCCCCCTCCCGGTGAGGGAGGGGGTTGGGGGGAGGGTGATTGCCGCCGCTCGTCCCGAATCACACCGTCCGCTCGCTGTGCTCGCGCCACCCCCTCACCGGGGGAGGCTGGCGTTCGGATATGGTCATCGGGGTTGCTCCGGTTGGCTACATGCTGACCGAGGGATGGGCCGGAAATCATTGAAAAGGAGACAGCAATGCAACTGGCACCCTCCCTGCGCCGAATCGGCTCGGACATGGTCAACGTCTACCTGGTCGAGGACGAGCGTGGAGTGACCGTCATCGATGCCGGCCTGCCGGGGCAATGGGATGAGTTCACCACCGAGTTGACCGAGATGGGTCGCTCGCTCGAAGACGTCCGGGGTCTGATCCTGACCCACGGTGACACCGACCACCTCGGATTCGCGGAGCGTCTGCGTGAACATGGAGTGCCGGTCTACTTACACGAGGCCGATGCCCTGCAAGCAACCGGCGCGGTAAAGAAGAAGAACCCTCCGTGGGGCCGGATGAAGGTCGGGCCCCTCCTGTCGTTCCTCTGGTACGCCGGGAGCCGTGGCGGATTGCGCACCTCGCACGTCGGGGACGTGACCACGGTCGGCGATGGGGCAGTGCTCGAACTGCCGGGGGATCCCCGCATCATCCACACCCCCGGACACAGCCCGGGGAGCATCGCCGTCCATTCCGCTGCGGTCGATGCACTCTTCGTCGGAGATGCGATGACGACTCGCCACGTTCTCACCGGCGCCCGCGGGCCGCAGCCAGCGCCCTTCACGGTCGACAAGCAACAAGCGCTCGCTTCACTCCGCAAATGGGAGGACGTTGATGCCAAGCGGGTGCTGCCTGGCCACGGCTACCCATGGGATGGCGGGGTCAAGGGGGCGTTGGCTGAGATTCGCGCCCGCTCGGAGCTCAACCGCTCCTGAGATACCGCCTCAACCAGTCGACGGCAAGACGATCGACCTCGGCGGCAGCTGGAGTCTGCGGAGCCGGTCCATCGCCGGGCGGATCCGCCAATTGGTGACCCATTCCGGGGACGAGAACAAAGCCTGCGCGGGCAGGCTTGGCGTACCGATCGGCGAGTGTGTCGCGCAATTCCTCAGCCGGTCGGCGAATTCCGTCGATGTCGTCGTCCTCACCAACCACGAGCAGCACTGCAGGATCCTGCTGTCGGTCTGCGATCTCGCCAGCTCTTTCCACGAAATCGAGCCGCGTGGCAACCTCTCGTGACCGGTCGGACCAGTCATATTCGACACCAAAGTGGCGATCCATCGCCTCCACCACCGAGCGCAGTCTGACCACAGGGCTGACGAGCACCGCGGCAGCAACGCCGATGTCCTGCTCAGCCAGGACGAGCAAGGCAACGGCTGCCCCTGCGGATCCGCCAACCAGGCCCACCGGTCCCGTGCCGAGACCATGTCGGGTCCCGATCTCGGAAAACGCAGGTCCGAACTCCCGAGCTGCTTGATCGGTGATCGGCCCTTGAACGTTGAGGACTCCGTCCTCATAGCCGAGTCGTTGGAGTTCCTCGTCGCCGCCGGCCGGCTTGCGCGAGCCGGTCATGGGGAGACCGAGGTATACCCTCCAGGCGTCGAGGCCCGCCAACGGCACTGCCGCGGCGAAGGCGGCCGGGGTGCGTGGCGCGTCCAACATGTGCCACGCCACCACGGTGGGGCTGTCCGGCCTGGCACTGCCGTCGGGCGGTATCGCCACGAACGGTACCCCAGAGGCCTCGCCCTCGATGGGCCGCTGGTCGGTCATGCTCTCGGACATTGTGCTCCTCAGTTGAGACTTTGTAGGTCAGTCCGAACCCTCGACCCAATCGACCGTGAGCGAAGGTACGTGACCCTCCCCGCCACTCCACTGCGGAAAGTCGAACAACGCCAACATCACTTGCATCGGATATGCCGGCGGAAGTGTGCACAGGTGCATCTGCTCGCCGTCGACCGAGAAGACGGCTCGCTCGTCGTCCCACTCCACAGCGTATGTATGGAAATCGGCGACATCGATGGCAAGTCGTGGAGCGATGAAGTCGTGCGTGAGGCGAGGGTCGTTGACCTGCTTGACACCCGCTCCCACCTCGGTCGATCCATCCTTGATGCTTCGGCCGAACACCTCGACGACGCACAGCTCGCCACCGTCCTCCGGGTTCTCTTCAAATCCGGCCAGCCACAGTGCGCCCATCGATCGCGGGGAAAGGCTCATACGACAGCGGATTGCGACCCGGCCCGATGACGGGAGCCAACCCTCGAATCGGTCCTGCTCCTCCCGAACCACCAATCCGTCGCGGAAGCGCTGCTGCCCGATCGTCGAACCCACCGGTCCAGAGAAGTTGCCCGATTGCACGCCCGATACCCGGAGTGGCTCGGGGTGCTCATCCGCGCACCACAGAGGATGGGCGGGCGGGATTGTCAATTCGAGGTTCGACTCGTGGATTCGGTACACCGCTGCGGTCGTCTCTTGCGAGCTCCAAGCCGGTAGATAGTGCGGCAACCAAACCGATCGATCGAGTTCGCCACCGTCGAAATCATCACGAAACATGGCGCGACGAGGGGCTATTCCGGCTTGGTCGCTCTGCCGTCGAGCCAGAGCATGTCGGAGTCGTCGCGATGAGTGCCGGTCGAGCCGACGTGCTTGGAATCGATCTCAGGGCCGTTCTTGATGACATACACAAGAGCCATGGCATGCCCACGCCCCAGGTCGTAGTCGGCCTTCAACCAGTCGACGATGGTGCCTGCCTTGACGCTCGAATCGTCATAACCCTTCTCCTTGGCCATGGCGATGAACTGACGCGGCGTGAGGCCGGTCTTGTCCTCGATGTTGTCGAGGTATGCCTGGAACGACATTTGGCCCTCCTTCGACTGCGAACGGACTCGCTCAAGTGGGGTCAACGGCTCAGGACGATGGCGACTCTTCGCTCGTTCCGCCACCGCTGCCGGGATCTGTCTCCCCTCCAAAGATGTCGGCAATCGCCCGAGCCAAGCCCTGTGTCGGCCACCACGTCACCATGAACAGGCGGCCAGCGGCCGACCGACCGACGACCCACCACCCGAAATGACGACCCCGGCGTATGTTCACCTGTCTCTGCCCGCCCGTGCTCGCGCCTTCAGTCATCCACAGAGTTTGGCGCGAAGTCGCCGGTTGTGACGCGTGCTCTCGTCCGGCGTGACTACTCCTGATGAGGAGGCCGTAATCGGACAGTCACTTCGTTGTGAAGAATCCCAATGAGATGGTCTGGTTACCGCTGACTTCGAGCGCCAGGACTTCGAGCTCGTACAGAGTGTCCGGTTCGAAGAACTCATCAGGAACCGACAGCGAGGCGGCATCGGGTCCGAGATGCACGTCGTACACCGGTCTGCTGAGACCGTTGGGGTCGTCGTGGTCAACCTTCGTCACGATCACCTCGTACCCCGTGATATTGGCCGGATCGCCGCTGAGCGTTTCGGTGACCGCTTCCCAGCCGACAACGACATCTCTCCGAGCGACGATGAGGTCTGCAGCCCCCTCTTCGTCTTCGGCCAGCCGCGGAGATGTAATGGCCGGCTCGGTCGGAATGTCGTGGGTGAATGCGGCGCTGGCCACTCGCGCCGTCCCGTCGAAACCGGTTCCGCCAACGAGGTAGTCGCCTTCCGGGAACGCACCGAGAAGATCCTCGATGGACCTTTCGTCGTTGGGCGGCTCGCGCGACTCAAAGAACAGGTCGGCAACACCGAGGTCGGCCAGTGCTCCCTCCGCCCGGACCGAGAGAACGAGCTCTCCATCGGGTTTCCAGATGCACAGCTCCGTCCAAGCCTCGCCGCCGAAGTTGCCGTGAACCCCGGTGTCGGCATCGGTGGCGTTGTGCTCGATGAACAGCATCGCTGTTTCGAACTCCTCCCCTTCGGTCGGACATTGCACCGCTGCGTCGCTTGTCGAAGCGGTCACCGTCGCGGTGCCGACAGGGGTAGCGGTGCCGACAGACGTAGCGGTGCCGACAGACGTAGCGGTGCCGACAGACGTAGCGGTGCCGACAGAGTAGCGGTGCCGACAGACGTAGCGGTGCCGACAGACGTGCAGGCTGCGATCACCAGGGCGACAGCGCCAAGGATTGTGGGTGCGCGGCTTGTCATCGATGACTTCCTCGGTTGCGGCTTTCCGAAGGATGCTTGCCCCATGCTGACTACACCCTGAACGATGGGAAAGCGATCAGACCGACCCGCCGAGAGGTAGAGCCATCTCAAAGCGCGCTCCCGCTTCTCCGGGGTTCACGACCACCAGCGACCCACCGTGCCGGACCGCAATGTCGCGAGCAATGGCAAGACCGAGCCCGCTGCCACCGGTGCCGGCCGCTCTCGCCAAGTCGAGGCGACCGAACCTCTCGAAAATCTGATCTACGCCAGAGAGCGGAATACCCGGCCCATCGTCCTCGACGGTCAGGCATGCGAATCCGTCACGCTCCTCTAGCCCGACACCCACGGTGCCGGCAGCGTGCCGCTCGGCGTTGTCGAGGAGATTCTTGACGGCCCGAGACAGCTGGCTGCGATTGCCCACGAGGTGAGCGCCGGACACACCAGAAAGGTTCACCTCGACCAAACCGTTGCCGGCAATCCGCCTTCCTTCGCGCAGCACCAAGTCGTCGAGATCGATCGCACTACGGGTTTGATCGGTCTTGCCCGCGTCGGATTGCGCCAGGAACAGCAGATCCTCAACCATCTCCTGCATGCCGAGCACCTCGTCCAGCAGCGACCCGAGTTGGTCACGCGCCGCTTGGTCGCTGGCGGATGAGAGACCAAGCTCCAGCTCGGCCCGCAAGCGAGTCAAGGGCCCACGTAATTCGTGCGATGCGTCTGCGACGAACCGCTGCTGGCGTTCCAACGATCCCTCGAGGCGCTCGAGCATCTCGTTCATGGTGTTGGCGAGGCGGTCGATCTCGTCATCGGTGCCCGGATTGGGCACCCGGCGGCGAAGATCGGTCGCGCCGATCACCGCGCACCTCGGATCTGATGTCCTCCACCGGCCGGAGAGTCCGGCCCACCAGCAACCAGACCAGCACACCGAGGATCGCCACCATGACCGGGATGGTTATGGCGAGTGAACCGACCAAAGCGGTCGTGCTCTCGGTGACCACTTCGTAGTGTCGTACCGACGTGGAGGACCCCACCGGCCACGGGTCGGCTGAGCACGCGAAACAAGTCATCGTCGACCGTGGGCACTTCGAGGTTCTGGATCAGGTCGTCTTCACCGCTCGCGATGTCGAGAGGCGGTTGATCGGCGAGATTGGGAGTTGCCGCCGCGACGGCGCCATTGGCGTCCACGAGCTGGGCAAACCCTTCATCAGGACCCGGTGCGAACTCGTCAGGCGATCCCCCCTCTTCAAGGAGGGAGACGATGTCGTCGGCGCGCTGCGTGAGAGTCTGATCGATGCTCGCCGTCAGGGTGTCTCGCTGCAGCAGGACGAGGACCGCCCCGGCGACGACCAGCAACGCCGCCACCGCGAACGGCGGCTGCCAGCGTGATACGGAAGCGGACGCTGCGTGGATTCACGAGGCGGCTCAGCCGCCGTCGGAGGCAAGCCGGTAGCCGGCGCCCCGGATGGTTTGGATCGAGTTCCTGGCGAAGGGCTCGTCGATCCGGCTCCGAAGCCTCTTGACGTAGACCTCGACGATGTTGGGGTCGCCCTCGAATGCGTAATCCCACACCCCCTCGAGAATCGCCCGCTTGCTCATCACCTGGCCGGCCCGTCGGAGGAGGAACTCGAGGACGTCGAACTGCCGCGTCGTCAGTTCGATCTCGGCGTCGCCTCGCCAGGCGCGCCGTTGGGCCGGATCGATGCGAAGGTCACCGGCGGCGATGGGGGTCGGATCTCGTCCCGCGCCACGCCGAAGGAGGGCTCGTACCCGGGCGACGAGCACGGCGAACGAGAATGGCTTGGTGATGTAGTCGTCGGCGCCGGTGTCGAGCGCTTCCGCCTCGTCGAGGTCGCCGTCCTTCGCCGTGAGCATGAGGATCGGGGTCCAATCCCCGGACGCCCTGAGATCGGCGCAGATCTGAAACCCGTTCCTGCCGGGAAGCAAGATGTCGAGGATGATGAGGTCGTAGCTGCTCTCCGTGGCGAGCCAGAGCCCCTCGGAACCATCGGGTGAGACCTCGACGCTGAACCCTTCGAGTTCCAGGCCGCGTTGACCGCGCCGGCGATCTTCTTGTCATCCTCGACAAGGAGGATCTTCACCGAGGCAGTCTTCCACTCCGAGCTGACCCCCCGCTGAACGACAACGATCGGAGTCAGCCTGGCGTAAGCACCACCGTCGTAACTTTGCCACGCGACCAAGGAGTGACATGAAGAGAACCAAGGTGCTCCTCATCGGCGCAGCCGTCGCCGCGGCAGCCGCAGTGCCGGCCGTCGCCCAAGCTGGGAACGCCACGCCGGATGACAACGAGACCGACGTCGCCATCACAGGGACCAACCTCGACCGGGCGTCCAGCCGCCGCCATCGACCACCTTGGCGGTGGGAGGGTCACCGGGACCGAGGTAAGGGACGAGGAGAGCTACTACGAGGTAGAGGTGACGCTGAAGAGCGGCGAGCAGGTCGACGTGCAACTCGATGAGGGCTTCAACGTCGTCGGCACCGAAGGGGACCGGTCCGAGGATTGAACCATCGAGCGGTCACTCCATCGGAGTGAGCACCGCGATCTGATAGCCGCCTTCCCCTTCGACCAGCTGGTAGCAGAACCGCTCCTGTGGGCCACCGCGGTAGGTCCAGGTGACGTCGGCCCACACCGTCCCTGGTGCCTCCGCCATCACCTTGATCTCCTTCTCCACCGAGTCGACGCCCTCGTACTGGTCCCACGAGGAATCGAAGAACGCTTCCGTCTGCTTGGAGTCGCTCACCGGGATGATGTTCCCCGGGAAGACGATCAGCGACGGGACCGAGTACATCCCGGCAACTGTCTTGGCGTCTCGGTCGAGCAACGCAGTCGCGTACCGCTCGAAGAACTCGTTGACTCACTGTTTCGGTCATGGAACACACCCTACGGGCCGCGAAGGAGCCCCGGCCCGACCCAACGAGACCTCACTTGGCAGATGAGTCACATTGGCACTTGACTTGGTGCCAACTTGGTGCCATAGTGGCGCCACTATGGAACTCTCCCCGTATGTCGACAACCTCCGTGAGCAACTGGCCGTAGCTGCTGCCGCTGGCAGCGAGGACGCCCGTGAGCTGGCAGAGCGGCTCACAGCCCCCCTCGAAGCCGCCACGCGGTTGGTGCTCCTCGACGCCCTGTCGTCCGCCGCCGACGAGATAACGAGGGAATTGGCGCCAGGCACCGTCGAGATACGGCTGCGCGGAGGCAACCCCACCTTCGTAGTGACACCGTCCCCGGCTGAGGACACGTTCGACGACATCACTCCTGCTACGGACTCGGACGGAGCGTTGGTTGCCACCGGCGACGATGACGAAGGCGGTATGGCTCGTCTGAACCTCCGGCTACCCCACGCCCTCAAGCAGCGGGTCGAGGAGGCATCCAACGCCGAGGGCCTGTCGCTCAACGCCTGGCTCCTTCGAGCCGCAGTCGCCTCTCTTGGCGGGGCCGGTCACCCCAGGCGGAGAACCCCGAGTGCTGGTGACCGCTACTCGGGTTGGGTGCGCTGACATGCGTTCCTTCAAGACTCCGGATCCAATCTTGGCCGTGATCGATCTGCCTTTCGGTGCTGCCCACGTCATTGCAAGCGAGCGCTCCGACACCACGGTCGTTGTCAATCCGATCGATCCCGTCGCGCAAGCTCGACGTCGAAGCCGCGAAGCGAACCCGCATCGACCTCTCTGGGAGCACTCTCATCGTGAAGGTTCCCAAGTCGGTCAAGGGCTCGGTGGACGTGACCATCGAACTCCCCGAATTGTCTCGGTTCGACTTCAAGGGAGGACTCGCCGATCTCCGTGCCGATGGGAGGCTCGCCGACACCCGCGTCCAGAACGGAGCAGGCGATGTCCGGCTCGACGAAACGGGCCAACTCAATGTCGTCACCGGCGCGGGGAGGGTTTCCGTCAACCATGCCGGCGGCGATGGAGAAGTCACCGCCGGAGGGGACATCGAGATCGTCTCCATCGGTGGGAACGCCGACATCAAGAACCTGAACGGAAGGACTTGGGTGGGCCAGGTCTCGGCCCGTCTCCGGGTCAGGTCGGCCAACGGTGACATAGCGGCAGACCAGGTGGGGTCCGATGTGGCTGCCAGGACCGCCAACGGGAACATCCAGATCGGGGAGGTCTCCGCTGGCTCGTCGACGCTGGCAACGGGATCGGGGAGCGTTTCGATCGGGATCGGGAACGGCACCATCGCATGGGTAGACGCCAGCACGAAATTCGGACGGGTCCACAACAGCCTGGAGGCTGCCGGGAGCCCGGACCCCGATGCGAAGACGGTTGAGATCCGTGCCCGCACCTCGTTCGGCGACATCACGATCCACCGCTCGACCCAACGAGGAGAGAAATGAGCACGACATCAACACCCGCGGCGATCTCGGTAAGAGGTCTGCGCAAGTCCTATGGAGACAATCTCGTGCTCGATGGCATCGACCTGTCCGTGGCTGAGGGGACCGTGTTTGCACTGCTTGGTCCAAACGGAGCCGGTAAGACCACCATGGTCCAGATCCTCTCGACCCTGATAGGCGCAGACGCCGGCCAGGTGGAGGTCGCCGGTCATGACCTGGCGACGGATCCTGATGAGGTGCGCGCAGCCATAGGGGTCACCGGCCAGTTCTCCGCCATCGACAAGCTCCTCACCGGTGAGGAGAACCTCATGCTGATGGCCGACCTGCACCACCTGCCCAGGTCGGAATCCCGGCGGCGCGTCTCAGAGCTACTGGAGCGATTCGACCTGGTCGAGGCGGCCGACAAGTTCCCGGAGACCTACTCCGGGGGGATGCAGCGGCGTCTCGATCTCGCCATGGGTCTGGTGGGCTCACCCCGGATCGTGTTTCTCGACGAGCCAACCACGGGGCTCGACCCGCGTGGCCGGCACACGATGTGGGAGGCGATTCGAGACCTCGCCTCGGGAGGCGTCACCATCTTCTTGACGACGCAGTACCTCGAGGAAGCGGACCGGCTCGCTGACAGGGTCGCCCTGCTCGATAGTGGACGTCTGGTGGCTCACGGGACCCCGGACGAACTCAAGCGCCTGGCGCCCGGGGGGCACATCGAATTGCGTTTCGCTGCTCCTGCGGATCTCGAGTCGGCGGCGAGCGTGCTCGACGCCGTGAACCGAAACGACGAGGAACTCGCCCTACAGGTGGCCAGCGATGGCGGAATCGCCTCGCTCCGCTCTGTGCTCGACCGCTTGGACCACGAGTCGATCGAGGTCGGTTCGCTCGCCATTCACACGCCGAACCTCGACGACGTCTTCTTTGCACTAACCGGCCACACAACCGCGAACGGAGGTCGCTCCATGACCACTCAGACCTATGCGCTCAGGGATACAGCGACCATGTTGCGGCGAAACGTACGGCGGATGATGCGTTATCCCGCCGTGACTGTCAGCGTCGTAGCGGTGCCGATCATTCTCTTGCTCATGTTCGTCTACGTCTTTGGCGACACGTTGGGCGCCGGCCTCGGTGGTGCGTTCACGGGACGGGCCGATTACGTCAACTTCGTGACTCCGGGGATCATCCTGATCGCCATCGCCGGCGGTACCCAGTCAACGGCGATCACGGTGGCGATGGACATGACCGAAGGGATCATCGCCCGCTTCCGCACCATGGCCATCGCTCGGGTTTCGGTTCTCGCCGGGCACGTCATCGGCTCCGTGATCCAGACGATGCTCGGCTTGGCGCTGGTGGTGGCGGTGGCCTTCCTCGTCGGATTCCGCCCCACGGCCGATCTCATCGAGTGGCTGGCGGCGATCGGACTGATGACGTTGCTCACCGTCGCCCTCACCTGGCTATCGGTTGCCTTTGGGTTGGTGTCCAAGACCGTCGAAGGCGCCAGCAACCTGCCGCTGCCCCTGATCCTCCTCCCCTTCCTCGGCAGCGGGTTCGTCCCCACCGAGGACATGGCCACCGGACTGAGTTGGTTTGCGGAGTATCAGCCCTTCACTCCGATCATGGACACGCTCCGCGGACTGCTGTTGGGCACTCCGATCGGCAATATCTGGGTCATCGCCGTCGCCTGGTGCATCGGGCTCCTCCTCGCCGGCTACTTGTGGGCCAAGAGGTTGTACAACCGCGACCCGGTGGCGCGGGTGTAGCTCGTCCTCCCGGGGAGCCGCTCGTCGAGAGCGCTAACCCGACGTCGGAAGACGAGTATCTGAGAGCACGCGAGGTCCAATCGAGACGTTCTTAGCTCACGGTCAGAAGCACAAGGCCCCTAACGGTGCGGGACCTTGCTGGTCGAAACGACTGCTCCTCAGTGGCTCTCATCCTCCTCGTGGTCCTCGAAGTCCGGCCACGCCGCAATATCGACGCCGTGGTTGTCGGGGGAGGCAATGGTCCAAGAACCGGGGGCGTGCGACTCATCGGCGATGCGCCCGCCAGCAGCGACAGCGGCCGCGACCCGCGCTTCAGCTTGATCGGCGGGAACACTGACGTCGATGTGGACGCGGCCTCGACCCGGCTTGGGAGGATCAAGCTCGTGGAACCACAAGTGCGGATTCCGCCGATGCGGGTCGATCGCATCCTCCTCGCCGAGATACTGATAACCGCAGGCGGCGGCCCAGAACGGTCGTACATCGGCGCCGGCATCTTGGGCGACGGCTATGCCAATGACCTGTACCTGTGACGGGTCGGCCATGAGCCCGAGTTCCCCCGCCACCGCCGAGGTGCGCCGGGCAAACTCGATATCGCGCTCGCTCAGGGCCCCGTCTTCTCTTGAGAAAGTACGCAACGTCACGCCCTCCGGACGCAGGTCGACGTCGGGAAAGTGCCCCAATTCATCCGCCACCTCGGCGATGGCGGCAATGAACCGGGCCCCCTCGGCGAACGACCCAATCCGGAAGTAGGCGTGGGCACCCCAAAACAGAATTCGCCAGTCGTCGACGCCGCCCGTGTCGTGAAACGCTCGAGCCGTGATTCTCTGTTCGCCCATAGAGACTCTCTCCGCTCGACGGATCTCGACGGACCGCGCCGGGCTTGCTAAGCCCCTCCCGCTTCAGTCGCAAGTCAGGACCGACCGCCAGCATTCAAGCCCACGCCTCGATGGGCGGAGGTCAGAGACCTCGGCTTTCTGTAGGTTGCAGCGGAAGTGACTATTGGTCGACCGACCACTTCCGCGTGGATGGCAATGGGTACGTCGCCGTATCCGTGGCAGCGAGCCTCGATCAGTTGCAACTCGAACAGGACGTAACGGTCGAGGGGCGTGTAGCTCGCCGAGCCGGCCACATGGGACCACATGTCTGGATCGTCCATGGCGTAGCCACGGCCACTGGCATTGAACTCGCCACCGGTGCCCGCATTGTCCGGGACACCGTTGTGCAAGGCGAACCATCTCTGCTCCCGGAGGTCTCTGCCCTTGGGAGACGTGGGCTCCATGAACAGGTACATCCCGACGGCAGTGAAGATCGGTGTGACCGGATGGATACGAGGCGACCCGGACCGACGAAGCGTCGCCAGATATGCAGGCGCTGCGGTCAACCTCCCCGCCCCGAACGATGCCAGCTCCGGCTCCCGTTCGGCGAACTCACCCCAACCGATCGTCTGATGAATTGCTTCGTCGGGGAGCGTCACGCGCCTTCTCCATCCTGGAGCTGCCCGATCGGGTTTCCATCAGGATGGGTTCGTGTGGCGACCAAATAGCCGACGGGACAGGTCATGCCTCCTCCGAGAGAGTTGGGATCGAGTTCCGTCATGCCAGCCACCCTACGAAAATGCGGCGACAGTTGCTTCTCGAAAACTGCTCTCTTCCGTCCACTCTCGGCGCCCATGCGCGGCCCGGTCACCACGATCAGTGGAGCTATCTCAGCTCCACACGACCCCTGTACTCGTCGAGCCGGGCGTCGGTGGGGTCGAGATCGGTTACCAGCAGGTCGAGTTGCTCGAGCTCGAACATCCGAGCCTGGGCCCTGGTTCCCAGCTTGCTCCGGTCCACGGCGAGGATGATCTGACGGCTGGTCTGGCTGAAGGCCCACTTCACCTCGGTCTCGGCAAGCGCCGATTCGGACGACCCGACCGCTTGATCGAGCGCTGCGGCGGAGCAAACGAAGGCGTCGTAGAGGTAGCTCCCTACAGCGCGCACCGCCATCGGTCCGACGAGGCTCCCGGTCCGTGGCTCCTGGGTACCTCCGCTGAGGGACGCGGTGATACCGGCCTTGCCAACGAGGGTGTTGAAAGTGTCGAGACCGTTGGTCACGACCACGAGATCCCTGGCGATCTCGAGCGAAGCGGCGAGGCGGTAGATAGTGGTCGATGCATCGAAGGCCACGGTGCCACTGGCAGGCAGGAGGGGATGCAGCTTCTCTGCGATGCGCGACTTCGCACGAGCATTGTGTCGGTGCCGTTGCGCGAACGGCTCGGGGCCTAGAGCGAGCGCCCCGCCACGCACCCTTCGGGCCACACCGAGCGCCTCCAACTCGTCGAGATCGCGACGGATGGTCATCTCGCTCACGCCGAAGTCGATGGCGAGCTCGTCGATTCTCACAGCCCCTCGATCCGAAACCAGGCCCCTGACTACGCGGAGGCGCTCCTCGGGACTGTTGAAGCTCCGTCTCACGACACCCTCGTCCCTCATGTTGTCCCTGCGCTGATTGCCGTCATCGTGGGATTCCCACACTCGGTGCCACCGATGGCGCTCGGATGTTAGATTCACCACAAGGTAACACCCATCCGCTTTGGTTCCAATAGAACCCAGTTCCGCGGCTAGGTCGGTGGTGCGGTCAGTCGGCACAGGGAAGCACGAGCCCGGAATCACTTGACAAGGGAACGCTGCCAGGAATATGGTCGCGAGACGGTTTGAGATGTTTCACATAATGTTTCAAACCCAGTCCGGGACGTTGGCTCTCGCAGGAGGAGTGAGATGAAAACGGATTCCCGCCGGGGGGTAATCACGATGGCGATCACCGCCTTGCTCGTTGTGGCCTGTGGAGGTGGGTCCGGCGGGGGGACGGCCACGACCGCCGCATCGGGCGATACGGCCACCACGGCAGCCGCTGAGGAACCAACGGCCACGACGGCAGCTGCTGAGGAACCGGCGGCCACCACGGCAGCCGCTGAACCGGCGACCACTGCGGCGGCAGAGGCAGTGACCCTCTCGTTCCTGATCGATGACAACCCGGTGACCATCGACACCGCCGAGAGGTCTGGTCGCGGCGTTCAAGAGGCAAATCCAAACATCTCCATCGAGATCGAGACCCGGCCGGGTGGCAGCGAAGGCGACAACATCGTCAAGACCCGCCTCGCCACCGGAGAAATGACCGACATCTTCTGGTACAACACGGGTTCGCTTTTCCAGGCGCTCAACCCGACAGAGTCCTTGGTCCCCATCACCGATGAGCCCTACGTGGAAGACATCGTCGAGGACTTCCTGACGACCGTCACTGCAGGCGAGGACATCTACGGAGTTCCCGCCGGTACGGGGCTTGGCGGTGGCGTGCTCTACAACAAGGCGATCTACGAGGATCTGGGTCTGAGCGTTCCCACTCGTGGGAGGAGTTCGCTGCCAACAACGATGCGATCCTCGCAAAGTGGCATTGCACCTGTGGGCCAGACTTACTCCGACACCTGGACTTCGCAGCTGTTCGTGCTGGCCGACTTACTACAACGTCCAGTCTGAGGACCCGGATTGGGCGGAGGAGTACACCAACAACCAAGCCAAGTACGTCGACCAGCCGGCATTGGCAGGCTTCGAGCATCTCCAGGAAGGCTTCGAGAAAGGCTGGTACCAGGAGAACTTCGGCTCGGCGACTCTTCGATGACGGGCTCGAATCTGCTGGCGACAGGTGAGATCGCCCACTACCCAATGCTGACGTTCGCCCTCGGTGCGATCGCGGAGAACCATCCGGACAAGCGTCGAGGACATCGGCTATTTCGGGCAGCCCGGGAACGACGCCGCCACTCATGGGTCGACGATCTGGATGCCCGCCGGCATCTACATCGCGGCTACAAGCGAGCAGCAAGACGTGGCCAAGCAGTTCCTGGCGTTCGTGGCCTCGCTGGAGGGTGTGGACGCCATGACAGCAGCGGTAGCGCCACAAGGGCCCTATATGATCGAAGGGTCGGAACTCCCCGAGGACACTCTGCCCGCCGTTCTCGATATCCAGGCGTACATCGACTCCGGAGCAATATCTCCGGCCCTGGAGTTCGCTGTCCCCGATCAAAGGCCCGCAACTGGAGTTCCTCACCGTTGAAGTCGGCTCAGGCCTCAAGAGTGCCGCGGATGCCGCTGCTGAATATGACGAGGACGTCATAGCCCAGGCCCAGCAACTCGGCCTGCCCGGTTGGTGAGTCAACAAACCGACCCGATCTCCGACGTCGATAGCTCGAGAACCGGCGGGGCAGATACTGCCCCGCCGGTTCTCGGCACAAGGAGTCGACGAGATTGGTGCACGCTCGTTGAGGGACAGCGCGTACCCCCACACCTTCTATCTCCCGGCCGCGGTGGTGTATGCGGTGCTCTTCATCGTCCCCACCGCAATGGCCTTCTTCTTCAGCCTCACCAGATGGACCCTCTTTGACTGGGAGTTCATCGGGCTCGACAACTTCGTTCTCTTCTTCAATCGACCGGCCCTGCTGGGCAGCATGACCAACACGCTCATTTACGCCTTCGTCACAAGCGGGCTCAAGGTCGTCTTCGGACTACTGCTTGCCGTCTTGTTCACATCGAGGATCAGGCTCAAGACAGCGATGCGCTCGATGGTGTTCTTCCCGGTGCTTGTCAGCACAGTCGCAGTCGGTATCACCTTCGAGGTCTTGATGCATCCGGCCGAGGGCCTGATCAACCAGACCATCGAACTGCTCGGCGGCGATGGGCCCGGCCTGGCTCACAGACCCGCAGATCGCGCTGCTGTCGGTGGCGCTGGTCGATGTTTGGAAGGGCGTGGGTATTGCGCTGGTGATCTTCATCGCGGGCATCATCTCCATTCCGGAGGAATACACGGATGCGGTGCGAATCGACGGCGGGGCATGGGCCAAGTTCTGGTATGTGATCGTCCCACTCAGCCGTAATGCCACCTTCACGGTGATCATCCTCTCGCTCGTGGGAGGGCTCAGGAGCTTTGATCTGATCTGGACGATGACCGGGGGTGGGCCGGGGTTCACCACCGACGTGATCGCCTCGGCGATCTACAAGCAGTACCAGGCCGGCTTCTACGGTCTATCGACGGCGGGAAACGTGATCCTGTTCATCGCCGTCAGCTTCATCGCCTTCCCGCTCATGCGCTACTTCAATCGTAAGGAGCTCGAACTTTGAAGCTGGTGCGCAAATGGTGGGTCGACGTCGTGTCGCTTGGCGTGGCAACGGTCATGTTCCTCGTTCCGTTTGCATTCATCCTGGTCACCGCGGGCAAGGAACAGGCCGAAGCATCGTCTCTCGACTTCACGTGGCCAACGGAGTGGCGACTGTGGGAGAACCTGAGCGAAGTGCTCACTGTCCGCGACGGAATCGTCGTCACCGCGCTCATAAACAGCCTCATTCTCACCGTTGCCTCGGTGACTCTCATCGTGTTCATGTGCTCGATGGTGGCTTTCGTTCAGCAGCGGCGGAAGGACCGGGTGAGCTCCCTGGTGAACGTCCTGATGCTTGCCGGCCTGATCATCCCGCCGGCCGTCGTCCCCACGATCTTCGTCCTTCAGGCACTCGGGATGTTCAAGACTCTCGGCGGCTTGATCCTGATCGAGCTCGCTTTCGCGATCCCGTTCGCGGTGATAGTGCTTCGAGCGTTCATCGGCTCCATCCCCCGTGAGATCGACGAAGCGGCGATCGTCGACGGTGCATCGCCGAGGACCCTGTTCTTTCGGGTGATCTTCCCCCTGATTCGTCCGGCGGTGATCACCGTGATCGTGGTGTCGGCTGTTGCCGTCTACAACGATTTCGTCAACCCGCTCTACTTCCTTCCTGGAGACGAGAACGCCACCGTCCAGCTCGACGCTCTTCAACTTCCGGAGTCAGTTCCTCACCCAATGGAACCTCCTCTTCATGGACGTGCTCTTGATCACAATCCCGCCGCTGATCATGTTCATCTTCTTCAGCCGGAAGATCGTCTCCGGGCTCGCAGCCGGAGCGGTCAAAGGATGAGCACAACGCCGGCCTAGTCGCCTGAACAGCCCTCTCGAGAAAGACGGATCATGTCGTCCGAATCATCGGTCGTGGACCTGAGATCCCAGATCCCCCCCGGGCTGCTCGGCTCAGGAAATGAACCACTACGCCTCACTTGGCAGGTGTCTCCGGCGAGATCGCGTCTTGCCCAGCTCGCCTATGAGATCGAGACATCGCTGACCGGCGACTTTGCCGAAATCTTGACTACCAGCGGCGTGGTCGAGTCGAGCGACCAGATCGCGGTGACGACTCCCGGGCCGGTGATGAAGAGCAGAGAGATTCGTCATCTTCGGGTTCGTGTTTCCACCGAGGAAGGTTGGACGGACTGGAGCCCTGTCCTAAACGTTGAGGCAGGCTTGCTCGAAGCGTCGGACTGGGTCGCACAGCCGGTGACGCTGCCTGATGATCCCGGGTCTGAACGCCAGTCGCCATCGCCGTTGGTTCGGCGCGAATTCGAGACTTCGGCCGAGGTGGTCAAGGCGAGGCTCTATGTCACCTCGCTTGGCGTGCATCGGGTGTCGATCAACGGGTCACCCGTCTCCGACGAATTGCTCAATCCGGGTTGGTCCAGCTATCGACATCGCCTGCTCGCCGCCACCTATGACGTCACCTCGCTGCTGAGGTTTGGGCCCAACGTGATCGCCGGCGTCCTTGGTGACGGGTGGTATCGAGGGCGCTTGGGGTGGGACCCCACCAACGACCGCTGTCAGGTATGGAACGGACTTGGGCTTGATCGCGCAGCTCGAGCTAGTACTGGCGGATGGGTCCTCCCAGCTGGTGGCCACCGACGGCTCCTGGCTGGCGACTACAGGTGAGATCAGATCAGCCGACCTCTATGACGGTGCGGTGATCGACTTCAGGGAGTGTCGGGAGGGCTGGGAACTTCCCGGTTACGACGACGAGGCATGGCTGCCGGTCAGGGTCCTGTCATTCGATACGTCCCTGATCGAGCCCCGAGTTTCGCCTCCGGTGCGACCTGTCGCAGTCCTCCCTGTTGCTCTGGAAGACAAGTCCGATGGTCTCGTGCGTCTCGCCGGCAACCAGAACATCGCCGGGTTTGTCCGACTGACAGTCAGGGGCCAAGCCGGCGACAAGGTCACAGTGAGGCACGCCGAGGTCCTCGAGCCCGACGAGTCGCTCCACGTCAGGGCATTGCGATCGGCCAAAGCGACGGACAGCTACACGCTCGCCGATGACGAGATCATCGTCCTCGAGCCGGCATTCACTTTCCACGGGTTCCAATACGCCGACGTCGAAACCGACGCCGAGGTCCTCGGTGCCGAGTTCGTCGCAGTGAGTAGCGACACGCCGCGACGAGGACGATTCGAGTGCTCAGATCAGAGCCTCAACCGCTTCCACGAGAACGTCGTGTGGTCGCAACGTGACAACTTTGTGTCAGTCCCCACGGACTGCCCCCAGCGGGACGAGCGCCTGGGCTGGACCGGAGACGCCCAAGCATTCGCCATGTCTGCTTGCACACTGTTCGATGCGCAGTCGTTTTGGCAGAACTGGCTGATTGATCTCGCCCTCGATCAGGACGAGGAATTGGGAGTGTCGACCGTCGTGCCCGACGTCGCCCTCGACGGGGTGGCGCGTTACGGGCGGGCGGGATGGGCCGACGCGGCCATCATCGTTCCCTGGGCGGTCTATGAGTCATATGGCGACCTTTCGGTGCTACGACGCCAATTCACCAGCATGAAGGCTTGGGTTGATTCGCTGGCCGCCCGAGCCGAGGCCGATGGCTTACTGGGCAGTTCAATGCAGTTCGGAGACTGGCTCGACCCTGATGCTCCGGCCGAACGCCCCTGGGAGGCCAAGACGGATTCGGACTTCCTGGCGAATGCGTTCTTCGCCCACAGCTCACGCCTGCTCGCAGAGGCGGCGAGCCTCGTCGGAGAACCGGACACGGTCTCGAAGTACAGCGCACTCGCGGCGGAAGTGGCCTCGGCTACATGGTCGCGCTGGGCCGATCACGCCTCTACCACCCAGACCGGTTGCGCCGTCGCCCTCGAGTTCCACATTGTTCCGGAGTCGGAGCGGGAGAAGCTTGCAGCCACTCTGGCGCAGCTCGTCCGCGAAGCAGATGGCCGGATCGCGACCGGTTTTCTCGGGACACCCCTCGTCCTGCCGGCCCTGACCGGAGCCGGATTCTTCGACGAGGCCTATTCCATGCTCCTCCGCCACGATGCTCCATCGTGGCTGTATCAGGTCGACCAAGGCGCCACGACTGTATGGGAGAGGTGGGACGCGATTCGGCCCGATGGCTCGATCCATCCGGGGACGATGGCGCCACCGCCCGACATGGCCGAGGGTGGGGAGGGCCACATGCTCTCTTTCAACCACTACGCATACGGGGCGATGATCGACTGGGTGTATCGGAATGTCGCTGGGATCGCCCCGGATCGAGCTCACCCTGGCTACCGACGGATTGTCTTTGCCCCCCGGCCCGCGGTCGGACTCGACTGGGCAAGCGCTTCGATCGACACACCGTACGGTCGGGCGGCGATCTCTTGGGACCTCGGGGGCGATTCCGTACTCACCGCCGAGATCGAAATCCCATTCGGAAGCTCAGGGGTGTTCGTCGCTCCTGCGAACACCGAATCGACCGTTCACCTCAAGGGCCAGGGACAACATGGCGAGCTTCGTCTCTCCCCTGGCATTCACACCATCGAGGTGACCAACCCCTCGCTGGCCAACCCCGCTCGAACGGTCGCCGGCTCCCCGCGAAATCTCCACTGAGATCTGCATTGCTGGTTCGCGTCAGTTCGCGTTCGTGATCCTCCCACGGCCCTCTGCGCGGTGGAGCCGATCAGAGACCGCCGCACCGCACCTCTGGGCACAACATGACAACTATGTTCGGGCAAGCGATGTCCGACGGGGCTCATCCGAGATGGGCTCGACCGTCCGAGGTGGCTCGACCAGCGGGACCAGCGCCGTGCTTGTGCTGCTGGTGCGAGGTTTCCGAATCTTCGACCACGGGTGCGGAAACGAAGTGGGCGAGCCCGCGGTGCGATTCGTCGAACTTGCGCTGCAGCGTGCGGCGCAGTTGGGGGAGCACGCCGGCCCACCAGGCTGGGATTCTGAACATCGGCGAGCAGGCGCACCCGCGTGCGATCGGTGCCTCGGGGGTGAGCTCGAAGGTCATGCGGCGACCATCGGCACCGCCGGCGTCAACGAGCTTGGATGGGAGGAGTAGTCGGATGGTCGGCCAATCGGACGAATATCTTCGAGTATGGCGGCGCAGGCCGTGGACCAATGGGCTGGAGCGTTCATCGCCGGCCGCCCGGACGAGATGACCGCCCGCCCTGAGGGGTTGGTTCTGGTCGAGGTCGGGTCGTGCCCGGCTGCCCACGCCAAGCGGAGGTCGGGTCGGGTCAGATACTCCCAGGCGACGGGCGGGGTCACCGGCACCACGATGGCCGCGTCCGCCAGCGCCTCCTCCGGATTCGACGCGCGACTCGGCGTTGCTCCTGCTCGACCCGCCAGGCGACATCGAGATCCTCCACCCACGCCACCGATCTCGCCGACCCGCTCAAGCGCCTCCTCATGCCTCCGCCGGCCAAGCTCTTCGGGGTCGACGTCCATAGCCGCCACACAGGCATCGGTGTAGACGCGCAGTAGGCGGTGATGCCGGTCGCTCTACCACCTCGTTCTTGAGCAGTGCGATTTGAGCGGCGATGACGTCGGTGCCGGTCAGCCGCTCGGAGCCGGCCACGGCGCGGTGCGGTGAACCGGCCGTGATGCGCCACGAACTTCAGATCGAGTTTCGGGACCAGGAGGCAGGCGTTGCAGTCGCAGGTCGTGGCGCGGGCGATGCTCTGCAGCCGGTTCCGGAAAGCGCCGTACGAAACCGCAATTGTGTCGAGCAGCATCGCCGCATCGATCCGCTCGCCCAGGGCCACCACGAAGACGGCATCACCCTCTATTTCGTTGACCCGGAGGGCCCCGGCGGTCAAGGACCGGACCAGGGTGTCGGTCAAATCCGCCAAGACGTCGTGGGCATGCTCGAGCTCGGAGCCGACGAGATAGGCCGTGTATCCACTGATGTCGGCCAGCAGTAGGCAGCCCTGTTGTGGTCTCACGCCCGCGACTTCGTCCGGAGGGGTGGAAGACGCCCCCATCACCACGACTGTACCGCCGCAGTCATGTTCGGCCCGGCGACGGGTGCGGGCCGCGGTCTTAAGTTGGCATCGGGCGGCCAGGACCTGATCAGTCGCCTAGGAGGGCGCCCGGGTCGAGGCTGACGATGGCAGGCCCAAGGTCGAGTTCGACAATTGCCCCGGGATGGTGGCGAGCCAGTTCTCGGTACGTAGCCCCCTCGAGCCGGAAGACGATGACGACAGGTCCTTCCGGATCGACAATCCAATAGCGCTCCAGCCCAGCGGCGGCGTACTTGGCGAACTTGCGGATTGTGTCGGCAGCCCGGTCGGTGGAGAGCACCTCGACGGCCAAGTGAGGGACTGCCGTCAGCCGCTTGTCCTCGGACGACCGCTCGAACACGACCACATCGGGGATGAACTCGTCTGCGGCCGGTTTCCAGGCCCAGCCCGTCGTGATGTCATGGGTGGAAGGAAGCACCCTACGGATGGCTATGACCAGATTCACCGAGATCTTCTGGTGGCGCAATGAGGGAGAGGGGCTCACCACCAACTCGCCGTCGATGTACTCGCCCCGCACGTCCTCGCCCAGCGCCTCGTACTCCTCCCACGACATCGGGATCCGATCGCCTTCGCGCAACTCGGTGGGAAGCATGACCACATTCACGGTACTCCCCTCGGTGGGCTGCCCCAGGAGAACGTATCGGGCGGGTGTGACATCTTCACGTAGTCGACTCGATTGGGCACGCGCTGCGATCGACACGCCGTACGGTCGGGTCGCGATCTTGTGGAACCTCCGGGGCGAAGCCGTGCTCGCCGCGAGATCGATGTCCCATGCGGGTGCTCAGGCTCGTTCATCGCTCCAGCTGAGCTATGACTGCCAGCGCACGACCTCGGAGTCGTTCGCGTTTGAGGCTACGGCTGGGTTAGAGGTCTTGAACGATCTGGATGGGGTGGCCGTCGGGATCGGCGATCCATGCGATCAGCAAACGCCCGAGCCATTCGTGTGGGGGCACCAGCCCGAGAGCTCCGTTCGCGGTGAGTTCGGCGAACGCTGCGGGAGTGTCGTCGGCCCAGAGAATCTTTGCGGCTCGCTGGCCTTCGGAAACTGGGTCGAGGCCGTGGTCGCCGCGTGTCGAGGCGACCGATGCGATGCCGATCTTATAGCCGCCTAGGGCGAGATCGACGTGAATTGGATCGCCATCGGTGGGGACCCGAAAAGGTCTCCTTGAATCCGAGGCTTGAGTAGAACTCGACGGCACGGGGAAGGTTCTGGCTGAAGAGCACGACCTGCGGCGTACGGAACCCGGGCACGGACGCAATTTAAGTGAGGTCTCCGATCGCGTCGAAGGCCGACTCGCCTTCGGTGTCGGCCCACTAGTGCCCGGCGGAATTGCCTACGGATGGATCGCGTTTCTGCCTGCGCTCGAGAGGGTAGGACGCACCATGGCACTTGGCACTGCATCCCCAGAATCCGTTCCGACGCCGCGAGCGTCCATGGACCCGATGAGGAAGACGGCACTTTGGGCGGGCGCCATGTATGTCCTCACGTTTGTTTCAATCCCCTCTTTCGCGCTCTACGGTCCAGTCAAGGAGTCGGGCTACGTAGCCGGGGCTGGTGCAGACACCGGCGTCTTTGTCGGAGGCGTCCTTGAGTTGATCGTGGGCCTCGCTGGAATTGGCACTGCCGTCGCTTTGTACCCGGTCGTGAAGAGGCAGAACCAGGCAGTGGCGATGGGCTTCGTAGGCACCCGAGTTCTGGAAGCCGCCACCATCTTTCTCGGCGTCGCAAGTCTCTGGACGATCGTGACCTTGCGGCAGAACGGCGCCGGTGCAGATGCCGGCCTCATCGGAGAGGCTCTGGTTGCGTTCTATGACCGAGCGTTCCTCGTTGGACAGAGCTTCATACCAGCGATCAACGCCCTCTTGATTGGGTCCTTGATGTACCAATCGCGGTCCGGTGCCGCGGGCTCTTCCCGTGCTTGGATTCATGGGAGCGGCCGCCCTTGTTTCTTATCATACCGCCGTGGTCGTCGGGTTCTCAGGAGAAGGTGCGTCGGCCATTGCTTTGTTCGCGGTACTCCCCATCGCTATTTGGGAGTTCGGGCTGGGCGTCTACCTCATCGTGAAGGGCTTCCGACCGGCGGCTGTGGCAGAACTCGACACCGTGCCGGCCGTTCCCGGCACACCGTGGCCCGGTCGTTTCGCATCCCGTTGATAGGCCAAATCGATCACCGAACATCGGTTTAATCTGCTATCCGCCCGCCAAGGTTTCACCAGCTAGGTCGGTCGATCCCCGAGGCATTCGGGGTCTCGATTAACACTATGAGAATCGTGGCTGTCGCCGTTGCGACCGTCCCTCTACTCCATCCCAGAACGGACCGGACCTTGTCGATGTTCTCATGCCACCACGGTAAGAAGAACCGATGGTTGGAGTCTTGGACGGATTTAACCCAGCTTACTTTCCTCCGCAAAGGCAGTGGGAGTGAGACCGGTGAACTGCCGGAATTCGCGGACGAGATGCGACTGGTCGGCGTAACCCGCCTCGGCGGCGATCCGGGCCCAGCCGAGGTTGTCCCCAGCAAGGCGGCGGCGAACGGTTTCGAATCGGATCAGACGGGCGGCCATCTTCGGAGTCATACCGACCTGGCGCTTGAACCGCGTTATCAAATGCTTGTGACTCCACCCCGTCTCGGCGGCCAGTTGGCCTATCGGTCGCTGGCCGCGACTCTCCACCAGCACCGTCACAGCATGGCTGACCTCAGGGGAAGGTCGGGGACCCTGATCCATGCGCTCCAGAAGGAAGCCGTCGAGGAGATTGAACCGTTCCTTCCACGTCGGGAGACCGCGAATCTGCTCACCAAGGCGACGACCATCCGTTCCGAGTACGTCGACAAGATCCACGGGCTGATCAGGCAACATGTCGAGAGGCAGACCGAGGATTCGGTAGGCACCCAACGGCGCCAACCACATTTCGAGATATGAGGGAGCGCATGAGCCGGCGACCGTGGTGAAACGGTCGTGCGGCCCGTTCACGAATACCGGCGGCCGCAACGCCGAATCTTGGATCTTGACGATCACGGGCACGGAAGCGGTGGCGGGCAGCACGAACCCTCCATGGGGAGACGTCGCGTCGGTGAATCCTGCGTAGTCACGGGCGACCACGTCGCGTAGAAGCACAGATGGCCGTCCCGGTATGAGCGGCGACCGCGCAGATTCGACCGGCGACCGACCGGAAGTGGGCTGCCGCCCATTTCCAGCGTTCCTCATCTGCATGTGATACCACGGGCGCCACCCCAGTCAAACGGCCCGCCATTGACCGCGGCGGGGGCGACATCGACGCCGGCGGGTGAAATTTGTTCAAGACAACGAGCAGGGGCCTCGGTATCTTCGCCACCAGCCCGTGAACGACACAGCGGACTGTTCTGAGAGACATCTATCAAGATGCTTCGGAAAGGAAACCATGAGCAACGACATGCCTCCGACTCCCGAGCCCGCCGCCGATCTGAAGTCATTGGACTCCTTAATTGGCACCTGGGAGTTGACTGGTGGCGCCGAAGGAACCATCCGATATGAATGGATGGAGGGCGGCTACTTCCTCCTCCAGCACGTCGACCTTGTCCAAGACGGCCAGACCGTACGGGGGCTCGAAGTGATCGGCCACAACCGGCCGTTCATGGAGGAGCCCGACACCGAGATCAGGTCTCGGTTCTACGACAGCATGGGCAACACGCTCGACTACACGTATGAGCCACTCGACGACGACACGGTCAAGATCTGGGCAGGCGACAAAGGCTCTCCGGCCTATGCCATCTCGAAGATGAGCAGCGACGGCAAGACACTGTCCGCAGAGTGGGTCTATCCAGGGGGAGGCGGTTATCAGACCAAGGGCACCAGGGTTTCGTGACGCTCTGCCTCGACGTTCGGATTGTTGGTCGTCCCTCTACTTACCGAGGAATGTGTCCTTTCTATCGATTCGGGCCATTTGGCTACGGAGCACATCAGGTGCGTCTTCTGTCGTCAAACCACTCGTGGCGGCAGCCTCGACCTGCGGCTTGGAACCGGTGAACAGCCAGGCGTCGAAGAGATCCCCTAGGTCCTGGCCCGAGATTCGCTCCGCCAGCGCGATGAACTCATCGGTGCTGACATTGCGCGGGCCGCGTTTGGTCCATGTCCGTACCAACTCGAAGAAGGCGTCATCACCGATCTGCATGCGCAGGGCGTGCAAGGTCATGGCACCTCGGAAGTAGACCGCAATGTCGAACAGGTTGTCCGGCCCCGGATCACCGATCGTCAGCGACCAGAACGGATCGTCGTCCGGGATGCTGTACACGGACTGGAAGATCTCGTCCGCGGTACCCAGGCCCTCTGCCTCGCTCCACAGCCATTCCGCGTAGCTGGCGAAGCCCTCGTTGAGCCAGATGTGCTGCCAGGCGGCGAGTGCCAGCTTGTCACCTGTCCACTGGTGGGCGATCTCGTGGACGACCACGGAGTCTCCAGAGATCGAGTCCGTGAAGAAGTACCTGCTGTAGATGGGGCGGGTCTGCGTCTCCAAGGCGAAGAACAAATCAGGGGAATCGGGAACGACTCCACCGGCGGCCCTGAAGGGGTACCGACCGAAGATGTCCTCCAGGAAGGCTATGACCTCGTCCTGGCGGGCCAGGGAGCCGAGAGCAATATCCCCCTCGGTCGGGGCGAGGATCTCGGGTCCCCCCACGATCCAGTCGTTGATATTGCCCGGGCTGCCTTCGGCCGCACCCAGCACCGCCCACCCGTCCATCGGGTCACCGTCATCCTCGAAGGAGGTGCTTCCCTCCCCGGTGGATACCACGATGTCGTCCACCACCACGCCGTAGTCCTGGACAACGAAGTCCGTGGCGTACGTCAGCGAGACCTCCACCTGGCTGCCGGCGTAGGGCGACAGGTCGACCGTCCATTGCTCGTAACCATCGCTTGCACCTGTGGCCGCCCACCATTCGCCAGTCGTGCCGACCGGCTCACAGTTCGGATTTTGATAGTGGAGGAGGAACGGATGGAACTCCTGCCATCCGGGACACGTGAACCCGGTGTCTTGGCTAGCGTGACCGTTGAGATCGGGCAATGTGGTCCATTCCTCGGAGCCGGCCACGCGAGCCTCGACGAACAGGTAGTCCCATCCCTCTTCGATCTTGTACGACGTCCAGAAGGAAAGCTCGGCTCCCCCCGGCGGCACGTCGATGGTTCGACCAAGACGCTTGTACGCGAAGTCAGCCTGTTGCGTATAGGCGAAGCCCTCTCCCGTCAAGGGCTCTGGCTTGACAAGGAGGTCGGGGTCGATGGCGTCCCAGGTGGGGAGCCTGCCGATCCGATAGCGGTCGATATCGAGCTCGCCCACCACCATCATGGCCAGGTACGACGCCATCGGATCGTCGGCTCGCCATACCCAATTTGTCCGCCCGCCCGAGGTGCGCTTACGTTCGAGGACACCGTTGGACACCGCCTCGAGACCTACCGGCACGGAGATCTCGGTTAGATATTTGGCCGGGTCGAGAGGATGGTCGTTGACAGGGAACCAGCTGGCGGCGACGTCTGGTTGTCCTATCACGACCGCTCCGTCGTCCGTGTGCATGAAGCCACTTCCGTCGGGCTGAGTGACCGGGACGCCCCGATAGCGCACCTCCGTAACGAATCTCCTGCCATCCGGAATGGGTTTTTTCGGTGTGACGGTGAGTTCGTTTCCGTCCCGCGACCAGGCCGCGGGTGCTCCGTTGACTTTGATGGACACGATCTCCAAACCTTCGAAATCGAGGTTGAAAGCCGAGAGGTCTTGGGTGGCAGTGGCTCTGATGGTGGCTCTGCCTCTCAACAAGTCGGTGGCCGGGTCATATCTGAGACGCAGGTGGTATCTCCCGACGTCGTACCCCCCGTTCCCGTCGAGCGGGAAGTAGGGGTCGCCCAAGCCGGGGGCGCCAGGGGTGAATGTCTCCTCAGCACCACCGGCCGGCACCGTGCCCGCGAGCAGAGCGATGGCCGCGATCAGTAGGACTGTCGTCCGTCTTCTCATCACGTGGTCCCTTTCTCGGCGCGCCAAACCCTACGACTGCTTGTCGTGTGATCCGCCGCAGACATTGTCCGTGGCATGCAACCTCACGTCTCGGCGGATTCGGCGGCGCGCTTCATGTCCTGCGCCTCGCTGGTCATGTAACGGGTGGTCAGACCCTTGGAAATTCGGCCGAACACCGGGACAAGCCATCCCTGCATATCCAGGCTTAGCGTGGACGCGAACGGCCCTCCTCCAACGCCTCGACGCGATGGCCCGCCACGCTGGTGATGCCGCTGGACTTCTGGCGCATCTCGAAGTAGGACGGGGGGTCCCAGACGGTGATGTCCCATGTGCCCTCTGGCAGCTTCGGCTGCGTCATGCGTACGCGGCTGCCTTTCGCCACCGGAGCGGGCGTGAGCAACTCGGTGACGTCGACCGTTTCGATACGCCGCGGCCACGCTTCGATGTCGCTGAGCACGTCCCAGACGCGCTGCTGCCCGGCGTCGATATCGATGGATTCCTCAAAGCGCATGTCGGACGGTGACCTTCCAGGTTGCTCAACCAAGAGCAGTCGGGCCAGGCTACCTGTGACCGGGAGGCGAGTCCCCCGAAGCGTCGGTGGGTCCGAGCGCGAGGTGACACCGTCAAGGCGGTCGCGCATGCCGAAGGTCCCTTCCGTCTGGGACCGGCCCTGAACCTTCCGGTCACCACGTCGAGATCCTCAGTGATTTGGCAGCCACATCTGGTTCGTTTGGGACCGATTGCTTCCGGGCACCTACCCGGAGGACCGAGTGGAGAAGAGCTCCCACTCGCCGGGGACGCCCTTGAGTACGTGGGGTCCTTCGTCGACGAACTCGAGTCCGGACCCGGTCGTCAGGTCTCTGACGGTTCTTGAAACCCAGACTTCGCCGTCTCGGGCATGATCGATCACCCGGGAGGCGATGTGGACTCCGATCCCACCGATATCAGTCGCGAGTTGCTCGATCTCACCAGTGTGGATCCCGGCTCTGATCGTCAGTCCGAGGCCGCTGACATCGTTCCTGATGGCGTGGGCGGCGGCTACTCCCCGCGAAGGGCTGTCGAACACCGCCAGCAACCCGTCGCCCGTCGTCCTGATGAGTTTGCCCCCGAACCGTTCGATTTCGGAGCGGGCCGCCTGGTCGTGTCTCTCCAGCAGCCTGGTCCAGTGATCGTCACCCTGACGTAAAGCCTCCTCGATGGGAACCAACGATGTCGGTGAAGAGCACCGTCGCCAGGAACCGATTGGTAGCTGGTGGCTGGACATTGTCACCGGCGAGGAAGTCGACCACCTTGTCAATGAACCAGAGCTTTCGCCCGTCGAACAGCCAGTGGTAGTCGGCTTCATGCTCGACGAAGGTCGCTCCGGGGATGCCCTCCGCCAGACGCCGGCCGTCTGCGATGGGGACCGTCGGATCACCGGACGAGTGAAGAACGAGCGTCTTGGTCCGGATGCCGCTGAGCAGCGCACGAGCGTCGATTTGACCTAATCCCCTCAAGATCTCCCTGATCGTGCCCGGCGATGCGGCGCCCCGCTCGTAGCGGGCAAGGGACGCCACGACTGCTTCGTTGGCAAAGGGGATGCCCTGAAGGAACGGCGACAGGCCCCGTCCAGATCCCCAATTCTCCATGGCGAAGTCGGCTATTTGCTCCAATTGGTTTTGCTTGTCCCCATCGGCAACCAGAACCGCGAAGGTTCCGTACAAAGCAAGGGCATCCACCCGTTCGGGGTGCGTCGCCGCGAAGAAGATGCTGAGCGGGCCGCCTTCGCTGTAGGCGAAGATGGATGCAGTCTGGAAGCCGACATCGTCCATAACCGCCCGGATGTCATCGGCACGCTCCTCGAGGCTTCCGAACCCGAGATCACGGTCGGAGAGACCTGTGCCTCGTTTGTCGAAGAGGACGCACCGTCCGATAGACCCGAGACGCTCCAGCAATGGCACGTAGGGGTAGGCATCGGGCATCATGTCGAGATTCGAGATAAAGCCGGGCACGATGACGATGTTGACCGGACCATCTCCGATCACCTGGTACACGATGCTCAGTTCACCACTGTGGGCGTAGCGAATCGGGCTGCGTGAGAAGGCCATCGCTGAACCCTACGTTCGAGGACCTGCCCTGGGCTACAGGTATCCCATTTCCTGGGCCTTGGCGAACGCCTCGGTACGGTTTCTGGCCCCGAGCTTGACGATGGCGGATGACAGGTAGTTGCGTACGGTTCCTTCGGCGAGGTGAAGCCTTTCCGCGATCTCGATGTTGGGATGTCCATCACCGACCTCTCGGAGGACTTCTCGCTCCCGGTCAGTGAGGGGATCGCTGCCGGCCCACGCCGAAACCGCGAGCTCCGGGGCGATTACGCGATTGCCTGCTGCCACCCGCCGGAGGGTGTCGGCTAGATCTTCGATGGGTGAGTCTTTGAGGACGTATCCAGACACCCCGGCGTCGAGTGCCCGCCGCAGATAGCCGCTTCGGGCGAAGGTGGTCACGATTACGACTCGGACCGTCGGATGGTCCTTGAGACGAGAAGCCAGCTCGAGTCCCGTCATTCCTGGCATTTCGATGTCGGTGAGAAGGATGTCCGGCTCATGCTCTGCGACAGCTGCCAAACCCTGCTCGCCATCTTCGGCGACAGCGACTACCTCGATGTCCGGTTCGAGGTCGAGGAGTCCCGCAAAGGCTCCTCGCACCATGGCCTGGTCTTCGGCGAGGACGACGCGGATCATGGAGAACTTCCACCAAACGGCATGTCGATCCGCAGCTCTGTCCCGCCTGTCACTCCGGGTCCGAACGTGAGGGTTCCCCCTGCGGCGATCACACGTTCGCGCATCCCCTGAATTCCTGAGCCGGTTCCCTTGGTGGGTCCGATCCCGTCGTCAGTCACCGTTAGTGATACTCCCCCGTCCTGGCTGTTGATTCGGGCCTCCACCGTGCCAGCGTTGGCATGGCGCAGAACATTGGTGACCGCCTCGCGAAGTCCCAACGCCAGAACGTTCTCGACCGAGGGCGCCAGATCGACCTCCAAGTCTCCGAGCGTCTCCAATTCGGTGCCCGCCGCTGCGAGCGCATTGCGGGCAACGGCGAGCTCGTCGAGCAGCGACGCCTGATGCCATCCAGCAACGCTTTCCCTGATCGAAGCCAGTGCATCGCGAGCTATGCGTTCCACCTCATCGGCTTCCTCTGTGGCGCGACGCTGGTCCGACGGGGCCAGTCTTTGGACGAGTTGGCTTCGCACGATGATGGCGGTGAGGGCCTGGCCTGCGATGTCGTGGACGTCGCGAGCGATCCGTTCCCGCTCGGCGATGGTGGCGAGATGAGCGACTCGGCGGTTCTCAGCCCGGAGCGCGACCGCGCGATGGTCCCGTGACACATCATGGAAGACGGCGGATCCAATGACCCAGATCATGATCACCGGGATGAATATGAAGATCCGAAACGGCCAAGGGATCGAACTCAAGAAGAAGCCGGTCAGAGTGAGGCCGGTGATCACCGACAGTCTGAGTCGGAGCGTCTCCTGACTGGCTGACCTGGCAACGAGAGCGGCGGCGTAGATGGGCAGCGCCATGATTGCTGTCGAGTCGAATGGTGCTGTTCCGAGTGCCAGCAGCATCAGGACGGTTGCTCCCCCGATATCCCAGCCTCGTATTTCCGAGACGACAAAGGTGGGGAGGGCGACGGCAACCACTCCGACCGCGAGGATCCAATCCTCGGGACCGGCGTCGGGGGAGAAGATCGGTCCGATGAGGATGAATGCGAAGAAGACCAGGGGTGCCCAACGCGAGAACCCGGAACGCCTCGTGTCGAGGCGTTCCGAGTTCGCGAGTCTGACTGTCGTGTCGTTCACACTTCCGCGGAACGGTACGCCAACGCTGCTGCGATCGCTCCCACGATCGTTGTTCCCACGAGATAGGCGACGTGACCCCACACTGCTCCGCCTTCGACCTGCGCCAGCGCCAGTTGTGCCAGGTGATAGGGCGGGAGGTACACCGCGATTTCTCCGAGCCACGCCGGGAGCATCTCGAGCGGAAACCAGAGGCCTGAGAGAATCACCGAAGGAATGAGCACCGCGTTGAGCACCGATGTTGCGGCGTTGGGGCTGAACCTCGCCCCAACAGCCAGGGAGAACAGGCTGAATGGCAAGGCTCCGAGTACC
Organism: uncultured Actinomycetes bacterium; assembly: GCA_963780745.1. GTDB lineage: Bacteria > Actinomycetota > Acidimicrobiia > Spongiisociales > DATADW01 > DATADW01. The sequence continues at coordinate 155,302 of CAWACT010000010.1, forward strand.
AGCACACCGATGACACGCAGGACCTGAAGCACGTCCAGAGGTCCAACGGTGAGACGGGCGACCAGGGTTATCCCTGCCAGGGTGACGATCGCATACGGCAGTGCTGCGGTGACTTTGGCGGACAGCGTCACGCCAAGCGGCGTGCCGTCCACTCTCTTGACGCGGAGCCAGCCTCGCTCTCTGGCGTCGGCGAGGCCGATACCCGGGTTCATCAGAACCACGGACAGCACACCAAACGCTCCGAAGGTGGCCAACGACTCAACGCCGAAGCCTCCCTCGTCGCCGAACATCGTTGCGAACAGTGCAAAAAATGCCACTGGCATCAGCACCGTGAAGAAGAGAGCGGTTGGCTCCCTGACGATTCCCAAAAGCTCGTCTCTCACCTCTGTGCGAAAGATTCTTGTGTTCATGCTGCTACCTCCTCATGGTGGGTCAGTGCGACGAGGACCTCTTCGAGGCTCGCCGTCGCCACGGTCAAATCGTTGGCCTCGGGGTCAAGGTCGAGCAGCGTGCTGACGACCTGCTCACTGTCGGTCGCTGCGATCACGGTGCGACCGTCACGAACCTCCACCGAGTGCACCGAGTCGAGCGCTCTGATCACACTGACCGGTACCTTCGTCTGGACTTCGATCCGACGGTCGGGGAGCGTCCTGCGCAGCTCGTCTGGCGTCCCTTCCGCGACTACTCGTCCCCGATCAACCACGACGACCCGATCGGCGACTGCTGCCGCCTCGTCCACGAGATGCGTCGTAATGAGCACACCGGCTCCGTCGTCGAGACGTCGCCGAACCGTGTTCCAGAACCGACGCCGTGCCTCCACATCGAGTCCTTCGGTTGGCTCGTCCAGTACCAGCAGAACCGGATCCGCCACCAGCCCCATCGCGAGCTGCAACCGCTGCTGCTGTCCGCCGGAGAGCTTGGCTGCCCGCCGTTTCTCCAGGCCGGCCAGGCCCATCTCGGCGATGGCTTGGCTGGCTGCTTCCGGGGGACAACCCCGGCGGACGGCCGCACCGCCGACGATCTCGCCGACGGTGAGTGACCGCGGAAAGCCGACCGCCTGTTGGACGACACCGAGCCTGCGGCGGGTCTCGGCGCTACGAGGGTTGCCACCTGCCACCTCGATGAGGTCGGCGTTGCCTTCGATCAACCCGATCACGTTGCGGACGAGGGTTGTCTTACCGGCCCCATTTGGGCCGAGAAGGGCGACACACTCCCCCGACTTGACAGTCAGATCGACTCCGGCGAGAGCTGTGTGGTCACCGTATCGGTGAACTAGACCTCGTACTTCGAGCACATGTTCCATCTACTACCTCCTTCGACACCAATCATGCGGAACGACCGGTGCGACGGGTAGTGAGATCGATCACGAACTCGATGTGACAGATGTCATCCTGATCAAGCCAGGTCTTCCAACCTCGGCCCTGGCGCCCATCACGTGGGCCGTTTCGGATCCAGACGCGAGACTTTGATGAGAAGACGTTCGGATCTCTCGGAGCACCTCGTCTCCTGAGAGGTGCTTCGAACCCGATCCTGTGGAACGCCTGTGGGCAACGGATCGCAGGATCAGCGAGTCAGAAGCGATTCGGGCTTGTGTGTTCATGGGTGGCCTATGGAGCTTCGCGCTCTTCGGGTTGGGCTGGATTTTGTTCGGCATCGCCAGCCTGCGTGCTCGCGTCTTTCCAGCCGCCATCTCGGTTGCGATCCTCGTTGGCGGCCTCCTGTCTGGCGTTCCCCTCGGCATCGCCTACCTGAGTGGCGGCGTCATCCTTGGTCTGGCGATCGTTTGGCTAGGTGCGTGGATGATGCGGACGACCGCGGCCGCCACTTCGGCTCACGAGTAAGCCGAGGCCCGATGAACGGGAGCCTCTCGCTAATGAACGTCGCCCATCACCAACGCTCATTTCCAACCCGGGACGCGCCCCGCTTGCTCGATCCACTCTCGCATCTCCGGTTCCTGCGCCTCCTCCAGGGTCGCCAGCTTGACGTAGCGACTCCGGTCGGTGTCGCCTAGTGGCGGCTGAGGGTCGAAATCCGCGCCGCCGAAGAAGACGACATTCACCGAGACGTCGTAGGCGACCATCTCGACGATCCACCCGATGTCTGGTAACCCGTAGTAAGCCTTCTTCCACTTGATGGCGTACTGAAGCCCGGAGATCATCTCGCGGATCAATTCGTCGACCCCTTTAAGGATGGGCTGCAGATCCGGCATCTGGCTCCGGATCCACTCCTCGATCTCGGCGTGACTCTCCGATGGCACAGGCGGCTTTCGGGTCGTATTTGGCTTGCGTGTTTTCGCCATCGCATGTTCTCCTTTTGTCAGCCTTTGCCCTCCGGGCGATCTTTGGTTTGAGGTCGACGACAGGTGTGCCGTCGACTGGCTCCATGTCGCTGATCAAAGCTGCGGATGGAACCCAGACATGTTCAGGCATCGTGGTCCAGCCGAGACGGGAGTTCAATCCTCATCGAGGATCTCGCCACGCCATGCTTCGGCCCCTTCGCGGCAGTGCAAGCCAGGCGACCCCTAAGTCCTGCCAATGGGTCGGCCCCACCAGCCGCCCGTGGCGTTGAGCACCAATCCGGCAAGCAGGATGGCGGACAGCCAGGTGCAGAGGAACGACTCGGCCGAGTCGGCGACCAGGGTCCTGTTGTCGAGTCGGATCCCTGTCTGTCTCTTCAGCCAGGCCAGGGTAGGCATCATCGCTAGGGAGACCGCCGCCAGCACGATCCCCACCGTCGAAGTGGCGGTCTGCTCGCCCGGCAGAAGCTCTCATAATCGCCTCGACCGTTACATAACCGGCCAACACGCGGCCGGTAGAGAATCCGGTAGAAGCGACGGTAGAACAGAGCCAAGAGACGGTAGAAGCCTCGGTCAGCAGTCGCTGACCGAGGCTTTCAGTAGCGGGGGCGGGATTTGAACCCGCGACCTTCGGGTTATGAGCCCGACGAGCTACCAGACTGCTCCACCCCGCGTCGCACCCCGGAGTGTACCGGTCCGTCCCGGGTTATCGCAAGGGCCTAGGCCATGACGTCGAAGGTCTCGCCGACCTCGACGGTGCCGCCGCTCGTCAGGTGGGGACAGCCCTTCGACATCTCGACGGCGGCGTCCATGTCGTCGGCGCTGATCACGGTGTAGCCGGTCACCGGGTCGGCGCCGCCGCCCTCGGCCGCCGAGCCGTCGCTGTTGATCATCACGGTGCGGGTGATCGGGTTGCCCCCGTCGACGATCGCCGGCCCCGAGCTCCTCGTACCACTTTCCCCACGCGGCCATCACCGCTCTGCTGCTCCTCCTCGGTTTCCGCCATACCACCGCCGTGGTACGCCAACAGAAAGTTCGCCATGACTCCTCCTCCTTACTCGCCAATCGCTTCGAGGTAACTGGGGAACAGTGTCGTCCAGCCGCCCAGGTTCCGGTCGCGCCACTCCTGTCCGCCGGCGCCGAGCCGCTCCCATCCGGTGTGCTCGATCTCCATGCGGGTCGTCCCGTCGGGCTGGCTGTTGAAGCTGATCAGCACGTCGGTCGCGTCGGCCCGGTCCCGCCTCAGATGCCATAGGTAGCCGAGACGCCCCGGAGGCTCCCAGAGCGTCACTTCACCCCACTCCGACTCGGTGCCGTCGGGACCGCGCTCGTAGATCCGGCCGCCGACCCGAGGCTCGAGCACCACCTCCACGCCGTCCACACCCGCCACGGTGTGGTCCGCCGGCCACCAGGCCGAGATCTTCCTCGCCCACACTTCGAAGGCGTGCTCCGGGGGGCAGCGGAGGTCGAGGCTCAACCTGAGCGGCTCGATCATCGCCGCCCCTCCGGGGCGGTGTTCTCCGCCATGAGACGGAAGCGTCTTGCCGCATCCCCCCAGACCTGTTCCAAGAACAGGCGAACCTCCTCCACTCCGTCTTCGTGCAACCGGTAGACGCGGCGTGTCCCTCTCGGCTCTTGGACGACCAACCCGGCCTCCTTGAGCAGCCGGAGATGACGGGACACGGCGGGGCGGCTGATGGGGAGCTCGTCGGCGATCTCGGTTACCGAGCGACCGCCCTCCCGCAACAGCTCGACTATCGCCCGGCGATGTGGGTCACCCAGGGCGTCAAATGGATCTCCGGCCAGTTCGGGCATCTACCAAGCGTAGCCAAACTGTTACGGATCTGGTTCAGCGCTCGGCTCGACCCGCCAGCATCGATCCGGCCAGAACCAACGCCACCCCACCAAGCGCCCAGGCGGACACCGACTCGTTGAGGATCGCCACACCAAGAGCCAGCGAGACCACAGGGATCACGTAGGCGACGAACGAGCCTCTGGGACCGCCCACCCTCCCCACCAGCGTCGCCATGAGGGCGAAGGCGATCCCGGTCCCGACCGCTCCCAGCACGCCCACCGCCACCGCCGGGCCAACGGCGAACTCGGAGCGGAACAACCCGAAGATGCCGAACGGTGCCGTCCACACCGTGGCCAAGACCAGCATCCAACGCATCACCGCAACCGACCCGTAGCGGTGCTGCAGCGGGCCGGCCATATTCCCGGCGAGCCCATAACAAAGAGTCGCGACCAGGACCATCACCACCCCGACCACGCTGGACTCACCCTCGGCGCTAGACACCACGCTGATCAGCGCCACCCCCAGGAACCCGACGACGAGCCCGGCGCGCTGCGGACCGCGAGGGACCCGGTTGAAAGCGATGGCGCCCCACAGCCCGGTGAAGATGGGGATCGCCCCGTTGAGAAGTCCGGTCACTGCAGAACTGATGTGCACCTCGGCCAATGGGAACAGCGTGAACGGGATCCCCACCCAGACGACGGAGAGCAGCACGAGCCGGCCCCGGTCGGTCGGCTCGAGGCGCACCCGTTTCCGGGGGAGCAACGCCAGCGTGGCGGCACCCAGCGCGACCCGGGCCCAGGTGATGAGACCGGGGTGGAAGGCGTCGAGCCCGATCTTGATCAGGAGGAACGACGACCCCCAGATCAGGGCCACCGCAGCGAACAGCCCCCAATCGAGGGTGGTGAACTGCTCCCGATCGGACGTTGTCGTCGGCTGCGATGCGACCGCCATCTACCGACTCAAGCAGCGGCGGGTGGCTCGATGTTCCCTCCCGGCAGCAAACGCCCTTTGGCAGAGCTTGGTGGCCGCCCCGCCTTGGGGCGCGATCGGCGCCGTTCCCGTCGCGGGGACCGATTGGCGATAACGGAGTGGACGGTGGCGGTGCAGGCGTAGAGATCGTGCCAGGCCAGACCGGTGATGTTCCGCTCGATCATCTCTCTGTCTCCATCTCGGATGCTCTCAAGGTAGGGTGTTGATTGGTATGCCACAAGGTCCAATCAACACATTCCTTGCCAGACCAATTGTGAGCTGACCGATGACGCTCCACATCAGTCTGGCGGGGCGGGGAGACCTGTCGCAACGGATCTACCGGCAGATCATCGAGGGGATCATCGATGGCCGGCTACGGATCGGCGATCGGCTGCCCCCGAGCCGGTCGCTGGCCGCGCAGTTGTCGGTGGCCCGCCACACCGTCACCGTCGCCTACGAACGGCTCACCGCCGAGGGGTTCCTCGAGGGAAGGGTCGGCGCAGGGACCTTCGTGGCCCCCGAGGCGGTGCGAAGGGTCGAACCGAGAGGCGCCCCAAGCGGTACAGCGCTGCAACCGGGGCGGCGGTGGCGCGGGCTCGATGCTCCGGCGCAGTCGGGTCAGGCGACACCGCCCCGGTTCGACTTCAGGGTCGGCATCCCCGATGGGTCGTTGTTTCCGGTCGATGTGTGGCGCCGGCTCTACGCCCGCTACTCGTTGGAGGCGCACACCGGGCGGTACGGCGACCCGGCGGGCGAGCCTCGACTGCGGGCCGCGGTCGCCCGCCACGCCGCCATGGCCCGCTCGCTGAGAGCGGGAGCCGACGACGTCGTCATCACCCACGGCGCCCAGCAGGCGCTCGATCTCGTCGGCAGGGTCCTGATCGAACCGGGAGACGTGGTGGCCGTTGAGGAGCCGGGCTATCCCCCGGCGAGACAGCTCTTCGCCACGATGGGAGCGGAGATCGCACCCGTGGCGGTCGACAGCGAGGGCATCGTCGTCGGCGACATTCCTACGGGGACGAGGCTGGTCTATGTCACGCCCTCGCACCAGTTCCCGCTGGGAACGCCGATGAGCCTGGGACGCCGTCTCGCCTTGCTGACCTGGGCCGACCAGAACGGCGCCGCCGTCATCGAGGACGATTACGACACCGAGTTCCGCTTCGAGGACCGTCCCCTCGACCCGCTGCAGAGCCTCGACCGCACCGGGCGGGTGATCTACGTCGGGACCTTCGCCAAGACATTGGTGCCGTCGCTCCGGCTCGGTTTCCTGGTTGCCCCGCCGACGCTGATCCCGGCGCTCCGGGCGGCCCGTTACCTGTCCGACTCGCACGGCGACCCGGCGATGCAGCTGACGCTGGCGCAGTTGATCGAGGATGGTCGCTTCGCCCGTCATGTGCGCCGGGCGGGGAGCCGTCTATGCCGAGCGGCACCGCACGGTCAAGCGGGCCCTCGCCGACCTCCTGGCGCCATGGCTGGCCGCGGTGCCGTCGGTGGCCGGCATCCACATCTGCGCCCGGCTCGCCCATCGATCTGGATCTCGACCGGGTGGTCCTCGAAGCGGCGAGGCGAGGCGTGGCGGTGGATCGGCTGGCCGACTATTGCGCCGGCCCACGCCAGCGGGGCTTGGTGATCGGTTACGGCGCCATCGCCACCGGTCTCATCGAGGAAGGTCTGACGGTGTTGGCCGGGTGTTTCTCAGCCGAACCGTCGGTTAGGTCTCCTCTGCGGGAGCGCCGCTCTGGTCGGCTGCCTGGCGAATCAGGGCGCGGGCTTCGTCGATCAACTGCTGGTACTCGCCGAGGTCGCCGCGTTGCAGCGCCTCGTCGGCCAGCTCGAAGAGACGCTCCGCCTCCTCGAGCAGCTCGAGAACGTCGCTCTCCACCGGGGGCGGCTGCTCCTCCTCCCCGCCCGGCTCGGTCGGGGTCTCCGCACCGCCGAAAACCACCGCCAGCGCCTCGGCCAGCCCGGGGCGCATCACCACCTGGTCGCCGTAGACCACCACCACCCGCCGGTACTCGGGGAGAGGGTTCTGTGCGTCCTGGAGGTAGATCGGCTGGAAATAGACCACCGACTCCTCGATCGGCGTAATCAGCATGTTCCCCCTGATCACGCTTGACCCCTGCTGGCTCCACAGCGTGAAGGCGGCGGAGATCTCGTCGTCCTGCTCGATCCGGGCCGAGACCTGGGTGGGGCCGTCGACAAGCTGACCCTGGGGGAAGCGGAAGTCGATCAACTCCCCGTATCCCTCCGGGTCGCTCCGGGCGACCAGAGAGCGCGGTGAGGTTCTGTCTGCCTTGTGGGGTGAACGGCTGTTGGATGACAAACGAGGCCGAGTCGTCCCCGGGTATCTCGGTGAGCAGGTAATAGGGGAGCATGACGTCGATCCGCTCCAGCCGGCCACCCCCGAGAGGCCGGTCGCCGCGCAACACCTCGGCCGACCTCGGTGTTGGTTGTTGGGTCGGCAGGTATCTGCCAGGTGTCCTCGCCGATATAGAACGTGGGAACGTCGGGGACGTGGTACCGCAGCCATGCCCTGCTCTGCACCCGGAACAGGTCCTCGGGGTAACGGAAGTGGCTGCGCAGCTCCTCGGGTATCTGCTCGCCCCCGGCGAACACCTCGGGGTAAATCTGTCGGTAGGCGTTGATCAACGGATCGGTCTCGTCGATCACGTAGAAGGTGAGGGTCCCGTCGTAGGCGTCGACGGTGGCCTTGACCGAGTTGCGGATGTAGTTGAACGAGTCGGGGAGCTGCCAGGCGCTCTCCCGGCGGCTCAAGGTCGAGGTGAACCCGCTTATCGCCTCCTGTGAGTACGGATAGTCCGAGCTCACCGTGTAGAGGTCGATGATCCAGAGGATGCGGCCATCGATCACCACCGGATAGGGGTCGTGATCGGCGTAGAGGAAGGGCGCCGCCTTGTGGACCATCTCTTCCACGTTGCGGACCATCAGCGCCCTCGTCTCGGAGGTGAGCTGGCTGGAGATGAGCACGTTCAGGTCGCGGTAACGGATGGCGAAGGCAGCCCGGCGGAACACGTCGCCGATGGGGACGCCGGCCTCACCGCCGTACTGGGTCCGCACCGGGGCCGAGCTCTCCTCGGTGGGGAGCGGGTAGTCGACCTCCTGGGTGCGGGTCCCCACATAGAGCGGCCGTTCCGAGGCATAGCTGTCGGCGAAGTAGATCCCGGGCTGAGCCACCTCGAGTTCCTCGAGCTCGGCGACCGGGGGAAGGTCGCTTACCAGGAAGTCGGGCTGGCCACCGGTGGCGACGTCGTTGGCCGGGCTGATCACCATCCCATACCCGTGGGTGTACTCCAGCCGCTGTGCCTGCCAGCTGTCCGAGGGGAGGGCCTCCTCGTCGAGGTGCCGGGCCGCCACCATGAGCTGGGTGAGGCGGCCGTCGAGCATGTAGCGATCGACGTCGACGTCGGGCAGGTTGTAGTAGGCGCGCAGCTCTTGGACGTTGGCATAGGTGGACCGAATGACGCTCGGATCCCAGAGCCGCACGTTGGACACCGTCTCCTCGTTGGCAGCGATGTCCTCGGCGGTGAGGGTCTCGGTGGCGGGGAACTGGCGCGGGGTAACACCATCGAGCTTGTAAGCGAGCCGGGTGAACTCGATGTTGTGGGCGATGTAGGCACTCTCCAGATCGCGTTCGGCGGGGACGACGCGGAAGCGCTGCACCGCAGCGGGGATCAAGGTGCCCACCACCAGCGAGACCACCAGCCAACCTCCGAGGGCGACGGCGGGCAGCAGCCAGCCGCGCCGCCAGATGTTGATCACCAGGAGAACGGCCGCCGCCACCGAGATCAGAGCGAGCAGGTTGAGCGCCGGGAGCCTCGAGGTGACATCTGTGTAGCCAGCACCGGTCAGGCCGGCACCGGTGAAGCCTCGATCCGAGGTCACCAACTCCCAGGCATCCAGCCGGTAGCCGACGGCTCGGATGAGGGCGAGCACGGCGAGCAACACCGAGATGTGAACCTTGACCCCGGAGCCGACGTCGGGAGCGCTCCCTCTGCGGAGCCGGATGCCACCGTTGAGGTAGTGCGCCACCAGGACGAGCAGCAGCACCAACCCGGTGACATTGAACAACCATGACTGGATCTCGCGCCATACCGGGAGCTGGAACACGAAAAAGGAGATGTCACGCTCGAAGATGGGGTCGGTCACCCCAAAGGGCGTCGGGTTGAGGAACAGCAGGACCTCGTCGCGCCAAGCGGCGGCGCTCGCCCCCATGAGCAGCCCGAAGGCCAGCGAGGCGATGAGCTGGACCCGGGCGACGCGTGGCTCCATCCACTCGTGGAAGCGGATGACCAGTTCGTCGTCCTCGGTCAGGGTGAGCAACTGGATGCGCGGCGAGAGGCGGTTGGCGACGATCAGGTTGAGCCAGAGCATGGCGAAGGCGATCACGGCCGCTACCACGACGAGTGCGACGCTGGTGACCAGGTTGATCTCCCAGACGGAGCTCAACTCCATCGAGCCGTACCAGAGGTAATCGGTCCACAGCGTCGCCGCCCCGGATAACCCGAATATCACGACCAGGGCGACGATGAGGAGAATGGTGCGGGCAGGGCGGCGTGAGATACCGGGACGGGGCGGCACCGGTTCGCGATTCAGCATCGAGGGTCGATTCTACGGAGCCGGGTGCCGCTACCCGACGGGAACGACCGTGCAACCGCAATCGGCTGCGATCGGGGGCAGTTCGCCGAGACCGGGAACGGCGCCTATCGCCGGGAACGGGCCCGGCTGCGGCGGCCTCGGCGCACTCGGGGTGGATCCGGCCCGACGGCACCACCCGTAGCGCCGTGTCGGGGTCGGTCTCGAGCAGGGCTCTCCGCAACCCGCGGTGGTAGGCAGCGATGGCGTGGGTGCGCACCCGGCGCTCCACCTCGTCGGTCCTCCAATGCCGATAGACCCGCGAGACGGCACCGCTCGAACCGCCGCTCGAGGCCGCCGCAAGCTCGGCGGCGAGGTCCGAGGCGAGTTGCGGTGTCGGATCGGGAAGGTCGCCCGGCTGGGGCCGGGGACGGGTCGCCTCGACCCCGGCGAGGGCCGCAGCACCGACGTGCCCCGCACCAAATGACTCCTGGGCAAGGACGATCAGATCGGGATGGAGCCGCGCCTCCAGCTCGCCGGCGTCGGGGAGCCAGTGCTCGTTGCTCAGTCGGAGTTGCTCCAGCGCCAGGTTCTGGGCCTCGGTGAGCTGGCGCTTGAGGTCGCGCAGCACCCGGTTGGTGATCGGCAACAGCAACTGATCGCGCAGCTCGAGGGCGGCACGATCATCACCGCTGATGTCCGGGAGGAGAGGGGGCGGCGCCGGTTCGACCTCCACCTCCGCAACCGGAGACTCCTCGTGTGGGGTCGGGGTCGGGGACTCGAAGGGCGGCGAACAGCGGTGCCAAGTCATCACGGTTGGGCAGGGACTTGGTGGGCTCGTCGGGGCGGGCAGGCATCGGGCCCTACCCGCAGTGGAAGGGCTTCGTCTGGCTCCTGGCGGCCCTCGGGCTCGGGAGCTTCCACCTGGGGGACCACCTCGGCGGCCCCCGCGGTCTCGGGCACCTACGGACGTGGTCTCGATCGGTGTCACCGGCTCCGGCGGTGTGATAGCCGCCTCGGCGGTCGCTTCCACCCTGGCTATTTCGTCATCGGTTGAGTCGGCCTGCTTGCGCAGCCGGCGCACCTCGTCGGCCATGGTGAGGGCGTCAACCGACCGCTGCTCTTCGCTCACGGCCGTCGGCTCCTCAGGGAGGCGGCTCTGCACTGGGATCACCCGGAACCCGAGCGGCTCGCCGGCGCCTCCCACCTCACCCGGGATCTCGAGGTCGACCACCTCGAGCCGTTGACGACGCGCCGCGATCTCGTCGTCGAGGGCTTGTAGATGGGCCTCGGTCTTCTCCGCTTCCGCCATCAGCTCGACGCGTCGCTCCTCCAGCGCCCGGATCTTCTCCTCGGCCTGCTCGATGCTGGCTCGGATCTGCTCGCCGATCTCCTGACGCCGCCGATTCGCTGCCTCCACCGCTTCGTCGGCTGTTGCCTTGGCCCGGTTGACGGTCTCTTCGGCCTCGCGTTTGGCCAGTGTGAGATGCCGATGCGCCTCGCGCTCGGCGGCGGCACGTCCATCCACCGTCTCCCGTTCCAACTCGGAGCGCTGGCTCACCACTTCGGCATCGACTTGGGCGAGCAATTCGGTCCCGGTGTCCCAAGCGGAGCTGCGCATCGCCTCGGCGTCGCCCGTCGCCTCTTGGATCAGCCCGGCAGCGGCCTCAGTCGACTCCTGCCGCCAGCGGGCGGCATCGGCGGCAGCACGGTCGCGCATCCCAGCGGCGGCGTGCCGTGCGGCCTCCAGGATGTCGGCGGTGTCCTTGCCCACCGCCGACAACTCGGTCTTCAGGTCGCCCTCGCCGAGAGCATCGAGCCTGGCCTGTAGGGCGTCGCGCTCCTCGGTCAGCCGACTCCTCTCGGCCAAGAGCTCATCGAGTGCCCGGTCAACCTCCGCCGGCTCATAGCCGCGCATCCGGGTGCGGAAGCGAGGGGACGGGGGTGACGAGGTAGGCGGCGGCTCACTCGTCATGGCGCGAACTGTACCGGCCGGTCACCTGGCGAGGGGATTTGTCGCCCTCGCGGACATCCTGCCTCGTGTCAGGCGGCCGGCTCCAGGTTGTCGAGGAAGTCGAGGGCATCTTGGAGGGTGGAGATCGAGATCACCTTGTCGTCGGCGGTCGGCGCGCTGAGGGCGTCCTCGTAGTTCGCCTCCGGCACCAGGACGAAATCGGCGCCCTGACGCTCGGCGGCAACCACCTTCTGGCGGACGCCTCCGATCCCGCCAACAACCCCCTCCGAGTCGATCGTCCCGGTCCCCGCGATGGTGTGCCCTTTTAGCAGGTCGTCCTCGGTGAGCAGGTCGATGAGGGTGAGCGTGTACATCAACCCAGCGGATGGGCCGCCGATGTTGGAACTGTCGATCTCCACCTGGAATGGGAGCTTGCTGAGACGCTCGTTCTCGGTCTCGGCGAGGATGCCGACCATCGGCCGACCAGGGTCCTGGGTGTGCTCGACCAGCGTGACCGAGAGATCGAGGGTCTCCTCGCCCCGATCCACGGTGAGCGACACGGTGTCGCCAATGGCATGACTGGCGAGCCGGTTGACCAGGTCGGGCGCCCATTCGACCTGGTCTCCGTCGATCCCAGTGATGACGTCTCCCTCTTGGAGGACGCCGTCGGCAGGGGCACCTTCGACCACCGACATGACCCGAGCGCCGTCACCGGTCAACTCCACATCGTATCCGAGATGGCGCAGGGCCACGGCGATGGCGGTGCGCTCCGATTCATCCATCTGGGCGAGACCCTGGCGGGCGTACTCCTCGTCGCTGATTTCGGGCGGGCGTACCCGCTCGGTGGGATACACGTCGATTGCATCATCCATCACCGCCGCCACCAGGTCGAACCCGTTCAACTCGATCGTGGCGACGGTGAGCATGAAGAGGTCACCGTCGATGGGATGTGTCGACTCGTCCTCGACGCTCACCAGGTCGCTCACGTCCCTGACGGGTCCGGGTTCGTAGGCCAGGTAGGGAAGGGTGATGTTCCAGGCGGCGAGGACGACGCCACCAAGCACCAGCAGGATCCCAACGAGGACGAACGGCCAGATCGGAACTCGCCGACGCCGCTGCGGAGGGGTGGAGGGAGACCCCTCCATTGTGGAGACCATCGGCTCAGTCATGGCTAACAAATGGTATCGGCCACAAGGTTCAAGCGGCATAAACGAAAGCTTGTCGTTTGAGCGATTTTCGTGGCGGATAGCATCGGGTGCCCCGCCCGACAGGAGAGCCCTTGGACACTTACGCCCCGCCGGTGCTGGCTACCCGCCTCCTTCCACGTACCCGTCTCGTGACTGTGGCTCTGATGGTGGGGTTCGCATTGCTCACCGCTGCCGCTGCTCAGATCCGCATACCCCTTCCCTTCACCCCGGTGCCCATCACCGGGCAGACCTTCGCCGTCCTCCTCTCGGGGGCCGCCCTCGGGATGTGGGGCGGCGCCGGCAGCCAGGTGATCTACCTGCTGCTCGGAGGGATCGGTCTTCCCTTCTTCACTGAGGCTTCCGGGGGGTGGGACGTGTTCCTCGGCCCTACAGCGGGTTACCTGATCGGATTTCCGTTGGCAGCGGCGCTGGTCGGTTGGATGGCCGAGCGCCGCCATGACCGACGGGTGCTCGGCACCGCCATCGCCTTCATTGCGGGCAGTGCCGTGATCTACGGCTGCGGAGTGCTCGGGCTGATGCGGCTCGGGCTCTCATTGGGCGAGGCCGTGACCCTCGGGGTGGTTCCCTTCCTGTTGGGAGACCTCCTCAAGGCCGCCCTCGCCGCCGCCCTCCTCCCGGCGACCTGGAAGTTGCTCGGCGAGCCCTGAGGGTGCCGTTGGGAAACCCTTCGTACCGTGGGCTGGAAGCGCTGCTGTGTGACCTTTCGAACCCTGGGTTGCCGAGTAGCTCGGGGACCCCTTCCAACCGTGGGCTGGAAGCGCTGCTGTGTGACCTTTCGAACCCTGGGTTGCCGAGTAACCCGGGCACCCCGCGAACCGTGGGCTGGAAGCGCTGCGGTGTGACGTTTCGAACCCTGGGTTGGCCGAACTCAGCTCGACGTCGCCGGAGCGTCGGGGGCGGCCTCCTCGGCCAGCTCGCGGTCGACCGTCTCCAGCTCGGCGGACTCGAAGGTCTCGCCGAGATAGGCGCGGATCACATTGGGGTCTCGCTGCACCTCGGCAGGGGAGCCGTGGGCGATCTGACGGCCGAAGTCGAGCACGAGCACACGGTCGGCGATGTCCATCACCAGTCCCATGTCGTGCTCGACCAGGATCAGCGCTATCCCCAGCTCATCCTGGATGTCGAGGATGAACCGGGCCATGTCCTCGGTCTCCTCGAGGTTCATCCCGGCAACCGGCTCGTCGAGCAGCAGGAGCTGTGGGTCCATGGCAAGCGCCCGGCCCAACTCGACCCGCTTCTGGATCCCGTACGGCAGCAGCCCCACCGGGAACTTGCGCCACTGCTCGATCTCGAGGAAGTCGATGATGTCCTCCACCCGGCGACGGTTCTCCAACTCCTCCCTCTTCGCCGGACCCACCCAGAGCGCACCGGAGAGCCAGCCCCGCTGCATCCGGATGTGACGGCCCAGCATCAGATTCTCCAGCACGGTCATGTGTGCGAACAGCTCGATGTTCTGGAAGGTGCGAGCGATCCCCAGCGCGGCGACCTCGTCGGGGCGCTTCCCCAGGATGCTCTCGCCACGCCACCGGATCTCGCCCTGTTGGGGCCGGTAGACCTGGTTGAGGCAGTTGAAGATCGAAGTCTTCCCCGCCCCATTTGGTCCGATAATGGCGAACAGCTCGCGCTCGCCGACCTCGAACGACACCCCATCGATGGCGTGCACCCCTTTGAAGGAGAGATGGATATCGTCGACCTCGAGCAGCGGGGCGGTCACGAGAGCCACCTCTTGCGCCGCTTGTAGTGCTTCACGTCGCGGAACGACTTGCGCTCGCCCTCGCCCCGCAGCCCCAGGTAGAACTCGCGCACGTCCTCGTCCCTGAGCAGCTTGTCTGGTTTGCCGTCCATGACCAGCTTCCCGTCTCCATCACGTACCCGTGGTCGGCGATGGACAGAGCCATGCTGGCGTTCTGCTCGATGAGGAGGACGGCAGTCCCCGTCTCGTTGATGTCGACGATGATGTCCCTTATCTGCTGAACCAGGCGGGGAGCCAGTCCGAGCGAGGGCTCGTCGAGGATGAGCAGCTTGGGGTCGGTCATCAACGACCTGCCGATGGCCAGCATCTGCTGCTCACCACCAGACAGATAGCCGGCGGTGTCCTTGTGCCGGTCGGCGAGACGGGGGAACAGGTCCATCACTCGGTCGTACGCTCCACCAGCGGCGGCGCGGCTCCCATTGGTATAGGCGCCGGTGGCCAGGTTCTCGTCGACCGTCATCTCGGCGAATATCCGACGGCCCTCCAACACCTGGCGGATGCCCCGCTTCACTATCTCGGAGGGGTCCTTCCTCGTGATGTCCTCGCCGGCGAACTTGATCGTCCCCTTGGTTATATCGCCCTCGTGCACGTCGAGCAGCCCGGTGATGGCTCGCATTGTGGTGGTCTTCCCCGCGCCGTTGGCCCCGAGCAGGGCGGCGATGCTCCCGTCGCGGACCTCGAGCGAGATCCCGCGCAGCACCAGGATCACATCGTTGTAGACCACCTCGAGGTTGGAGACTTCGAGCATTGTCAGGTGGTGGGTGGCGCGGGGAGCGGCCTGATGCCCCTCCCCGCGCTCATCTCATCCCTCCAGTAGGTAGCAGGCCTCGTTGAACTCGTACGAGCCGGCTATCTCGGAGGTGTACTCCGCCTCGACCACGCTGGTCCCGGTGCCACCCGAGGCCAGGTCTTCGGGGTCGGGGCGGAAGATGTAGCCGACCCGCTGCACCTGGTCATTCGGCTCCCCGACAAAGGTCTCGTTGGGAGCGAGACCGTTGAAGTCCACGTCCTCGAGGCTCTTCGCTGCAGCCAGGACCCCGGCGCGGGTCATGTCACCGTTCTCGTAGGCGCGGAGCAGCGCCTGGTAAAGGATCTGCGCCTCGACGAACCCCTCGCCGTAGTAGTCGTTGGGCGGCGCATCGGGCCGCAACTCGCCGACGAGGTCCATCACCTCCTGGATACCGGCGCTCTCTCCACCCCACGGCTCGACGTAGATGCCGCCGATCCAGTCGCGGGCGATAGCGTCCTTGATCGGCGAATCGGGGGCGATGAACCCGGGGTTCCAGTTTGGCCCGTTCCCGGTCCACACCGCCTCGAAGTTGCTCGCCAGGGCGGCGCCGTAGATCGAGGAGAGCGTCCCCGGTGTGGTGGTCATGAAAACCACATCGGGGTCGGCGGCGACGATCTCGCCGGCGATGGGGGTGACGTCGGCGCCCGGCGTCGGGTCGATCATCCCCGAGCCGTCGTAGACGATCTCGAGCCCGAGGGCCTCGATGGCGAGCTTGGCCCCGGCCATCCCGTCCAACCCATAGTCACCCGGGATCGAGGCGAGGGCGATGGTTGCCGGAGGCTCTTCGGCGGCTCCGGCGACGTACCCCAGCAGGTTCATCGACTCGATGCAGTACGGGCTCCCGTGGTGGAGGATGTTGGCGTTTATGTTGGGGTCGGTCCAGCCCGAGTACCAGGTGAGCGGGACCGCCAGCATCCCGTCGCTCTCGAGATCGCCACGGATGGCCATGGTGTGGGGCGACCCGGTGGAGTGACCCAGCGCCACCACCTGGTCCTTGATCTCCTGGTAGAGCTGGGGATGGAGCTCGAGGTCGTACTGGGTGTCGCGCACCACCAATTCGACCATCAGCCCGTTGATCCCTCCGCTGCGGTTGACGTTCTCCCAGAAGACCTCCTGTCCGGTGACGATCGAGGTCACCAGCGGGCCGAACGGGCCGGTGAGGTCGGAGAGAAGACCTACCGAGATCGTGCCCGCCTCCAGGTCGACCCCGAAGTCGGTGGTGATGTCGCCGGCAGCGGACGCAGTCGTGTCGGAAGCAGCCGTCGTGTCGGCCGCCGCAGTCGTGTCGGCGGCCGCGGTGGTGTCGGCCGCCGCAGTCGTGTCGGCGGCGGTGGTGGTGTCAGCTCCTCCGGTCGTGGTCGCGGTGGTGGTGCCCCCACCGCAAGCGGCGACCACCAGGGCGATCACCGCCGCCAGAGCCCAGATCGTCGAACGTCTCCTCTGCATCGCTCCTCCTCAGTCCTCTCAGTCCTGCCGTCCTGATGGACGATGCCAAACCCTACGTCAATAGGTGAATGGCCACCCTTTCCAGTAGTTCCTTATCCGGATCCATATCCCATACAGCCCCAGCGGCTCGAAGATCAGGAAACCGATGATCAACAGCCCATAGATCACCAGGTTGGCCTGGGACACGTTGAGCCCAGGGCCGGTGCCCGCCAGGGTGTTGACCAACCCGAAGTCCCCGGGGCCGGTGGAGACCAGGACCCCGGCAACGGTTGCCCCGAAGCCCTCTGTCTGCGCCAGGGCGGCGAGCCAATTGGTGAAGTCCTGGACCAACCGGGGCAGCACGATGACGAAGGCGGATCCCAGGATGGCTCCGGTGACTGTCCCCGCACCGCCGATCAGGATCATGGCGATGATCTGGACCGAGAGGAAGAGGTCCCAGGTCTCGGGGATGACACGGCCGAGGAACGAGGCGAGCAGCGCCCCGGCGATACCGGCGAAGAACGACGAGATGGCGAAGGCCACCAGCTTGTGGCGGAACTCATTCACCCCCATCACCTCGGCGGCGATGTCACGGTCACGGATCGCCATGAAGGCGCGGCCCACCCTGGTGCGTTGCAGATTCTTGGCGACCAGGACGGCGATGATGGCGAAGGCCGACAGCAGATAGAACGACTTGGCCGGGGCCGAAAGCTCGATTCCGAACCATGGGCCGGGCTCGGTGAAGGAGATGAGCGGCTCGCTGCCGGCGCCGAAAGAGATCTGGAGCGGGGGGAAGCTCCGCCCCGCCTGCGAGCCCCCCGTGATGCTCGCCAGGTTGCGGAACAGGTACTCACCGATGAAGACCAGGCCGAGGGTGACGATGGCCAGGTAGAGCCCCCTCACCCGCACCGCGGTGGGAGCGATGAGGGCGCCGACCAGGGCGGCGACGAGCCCGGCGGCGGGCAGCCAGATCACCATGGGGAGGCCGAAACCGATGAGCGCGCCCGGGGCGGCGCCGAGGACCGCGGCGGTGTAGGCCCCTATCCCCATGAAGAAGGCGTGGCCCAGCGAGACCTGGCCGGCGAGACCGGTGAGGATGTTCAGCCCGAGTGCTGCGATGACGAATATGGCCACCCTGCTCAGGATCCGGAGCCAATCGTCGGATCCGAGGAACCCGAGACCGGGAAGGAACCCGAGCGGGATCACGACCAGCAGGACGAGAAAGAGCGCCACGACGATCCGCTTGCTGGTCGTGGGCAGGAGCGCCTGGTCGTCCTGGTAGGAGGTGAAGAGGAGGGGCCGGCCTCTCATGTGGGCCTCATACCCTGATGACCTCCCGCGTCCCGAACAGCCCATATGGGCGTACGAACAGCACGGCCAGCATCAGGACGTAGGGGATGATCCCGGCGAATCCGGTCCCCATGCCGGTGACATAGGTGCCGACGGCCGCCTCGGCCAGGCCGACAAGGAGACCCCCCACGACGGCACCGACGATCGAATCGAGCCCGCCGATGATCACGGCGGGAAAGGCCCGGAAGGCGATGAAGGCGGTGGCCGCCGAGACCCCGGTGGCCCGCGGGAACATGGCGGCGAACATTCCGCCCACCGCCGCCATACCGGCCCCAATGGCCCATGCGATCCCGAAGATCTTCCCTACCCCGATGCCTTGCGCCATGGCGGCCTCCTGGTCGAAGGCGGTGGCGCGCATCGCCACCCCGGTCCTCGACCTGAAGAAGAGAGCTATCCCGGCCATGAGCACGACGGTCACAACGAACTGGACGATGGTCACCTGGGGTATCACCACCGGTCCCAGGTCGATCACCGCCGCTCCCCAGGGGTCGCCCATGGGGCGGATGTCGGTCCCGATGAAGTCGTCGGTGATGGTGCGCACGACGATGTCTATCCCCAGCGTGATGATCGCCACCGAGAACAACGGCTCGCCGATCATCGGCCGGATGAAGACCCGTTCCAGCGCCATCCCCACCAGGGCCGAAGCGCCAATTGCGAACAGCGCCGACAGCGCCCATTGCACCCATTCGGGGGCGCCGGGTATCCACCGGCCGGGAACGTTGAGAGTGACGGCGAAGGCGGCGACCAGGAAGGCGCCGAGCCCGGCCAATGCGCCGTGGGAGAAGTTCACCACCTGCGTCGCCTTGAAGATGATGACGAATCCCATGGCGAGCACGGCATAGATGGCGCCAAGCGAGAGGCCGTTGACCAGCATCCCGAGGAACTTCTCCAGGGCCTCGTTGGGGGCCGCCTGCGCCAACACCACCGCCGTCATCGTCCCTCCCGTCACGGCGTGAGGAGCCGCCGGCGCATCAGTACATCGACTCGACGAGGTCGGAAAACATGCTCTCCATTGCGTTGCGTTTCAGCTTCTGGGTGGCGGTCAGCTCGCCGTCCTCGTGGTCGAGCTCCTTGGGGATCATGCAGAACCTCTTGATCTGCTCGACCGACGCCAGCTCGCTGTTGACCCGATCGACCTCATGCTGGACCAACTCGAGCACCTTGGGCTTCTCGGTCAGATCCCGGTAGGTCGTGTAGGGGATGCCCCGTCTCGTCGCCCAGTCGCCCACCGTGTCCAACTCGATCCCGATCAGCGCCGAGAGGAACTTGCGCCGGTCGCCAACCACCATCGCCTCCTTGATCCAGGGCGAGGTCTTCAGCCGGTTTTCGATCTCGGAAGGGCTGACGTTCTTCCCACCCGAGGTGATGATGATGTGCTTGATCCTGTCCACGATCTTGACGTGGGTCCCGTCGACCCAGACGCCGACATCTCCGGTCTTGAGCCAGCCATCCTCGGTGAATGCCTCGGCGGTGGCCGCCGGGTCTTGCCAGTAGCCGAGGAACACCCCTGGGTGCTTGGTCTGGATCTCGCCGGTCTCCTCGTCGATGCGCAGCCCGGTGCCGGCGTAAGGCTCTCCCACTGTCCCAAGCCTCATCCGGTGGACCAGGTTGACGGTTGCCACCGCCGAGTTCTCGGTCATCCCGTACAACTCGTAGACCGGTACCCCGATCCCAAGGAAAAACCGGAGCACCTCGGGGGCGATGGGCGCCGCCCCCGAGCCCGCCCAGCGGCAGCGGCGCAGCCCGATGCGCTCCCGCAGGGCACGGAAGACGAAGAGGTACCCGATCCCGTAGAGCAGACGGCTGGCCCAGGTGTGGTCGCCCCCATTGGCCACCTTCTGCTTGCCGACTTTGTCGGCCAGCTTCATCGAGCCGCGGAACCAGAGCCGCTTGAAGAACGTGGCGTCCTGGCCCTTGATCAGGATGGTGGCGTGGATCTTCTCCCATATCCGTGGAACGGCGAAGAAGAGGGTCGGCTGGATCTCGCGCAGATTGGCCTGGACCGTCTCGATCGACTCGGCGAAGTTGAGCACCACCCCATCGGCCAGCATCGTCCAGGTCGAGAAGATCCGCTCCGCCACGTGGCACAACGGCAGGTAGGTGAGGATCATGTCGCCCGGGCTGGGTGAGCGGCCGTCAGGGATCCGTCCCGGGGCGTTGATCACGGTTCCCATGCAGTAGGCGACGTTGGCGTTGGTGAGCATCGCTCCCTTGGGCGGCCCGGTGGTCCCCGAGGTGTAGACCAGCGTCATCACGTCGCCGGGCTCGGCCTCGGCCATGATCCGCTCCACCGCCCCGGGGTCGGCAGCGCGGTGTGCGCGGCCCATCTCCAGGAACTCCTCCCAGGAGAGGAACCGTCGATCGTCGCGATACGGCCGGAAGCCGCGCGGCTCGAGATGGATGATCCGCCTCAGGCGCGGCAGGTCGTCGATGACCTCCATCACCTTGTCGGCCTGCTCCTGGTCTTCCACCAGATGGACCTCGGCGCCGGAGTGCTCCAGCAGGTAGCGGACCTCGGATGCGGGATTGGTCGGATAGAGCCCGACGGTGATCGCCCTGACCGCAACGGTTGCGATGTCGAGGACGATCCATTCGGGGCGGTCCTCGGAATGGATGGAGACCCGGTCACCCACGTCCACCCCGAGGGCGAGCAACCCATGGGCGGCGTCGAGGACGGTCTCCCACAACTGGCCCCACGTGGTCTCCTGCCAGATCCCCAGGTCCTTGTCCCGCATAGCCACCTGGGCGGGGGCATGGGCCGCCCAATCTCGGCAGTGGGTGGCGATCGTCGGGGACACGGGGCTGGTGCCCGGTGCTTCACGGCGTTCGGACAGTGTCGTCATGGCCGCCTCCTCGGATCGGAGGTTAGAGAGTGCCAAACATTCCGAGCCAGGAAACCGGCACCTTTGACAGGTCGTCCGCGCGACCCGCTGCGGGGGAGGGAGCAACGATTCCCTCCCCCCGGTGAGGGGGTACCCGACGCCATCGGCGTCGGGGGAGGGGGGCCGGTTCACTCCCAAAGGTGCTAAAGCCGCGTGTGGAGCAAGGTTGGGAGTTCGCCAGCCCCCCTTACCCGCTGCTGCGCAGCCGGTCCCTTCCCCCTCCGGGGGGACGGAGTGTTTGCTTCCGTCTTCCGTCTTCCGTCTTTCAACGGACCAAACTGTGACCATGGACGCCATCTCGATCACTGGTCTCGCCAAGTCGTACGGCACCACGCGGGCGCTCGATGGCCTCGACATGTCGGTGGCCACCGGTGAGATACACGGCTTCCTCGGACCCAATGGAGCCGGCAAGACGACGACGCTCCGCATCCTCCTCGGGCTGGCACGTGCCGACAGCGGCACCGCCGTCCTATTGGGCGGCGATCCCTGGGCGGACGCGGTGAACCTGCACCGCAGGCTCGCCTACGTGCCCGGCGAGGTACAGCTCTGGCCGACTCTCACCGGCGGCGAGGCCATCGACCTGCTGGGACGACTGAGAGGCGGGCTCGACGAGGGAAGGCGCCGCAAGCTCACCGAGCGGTTCCAGTTGGACCCTACGAAGAAGGGCAACACATACTCGACCGGCAACCGTCAGAAGGTCGCTCTGGTGGCAGCGCTCTCCTCCGACGTCGAGTTGCTCATCCTCGACGAGCCGACGCTCGGGCTGGACCCGCTGATGGAGGCGCTGTTTCGAGAGGTGATCTCCGAGGAGCGCGCCGCCGGCAAGACGGTGCTGCTCGCCAGTCACATCCTCGCCGAGGTGGAGGCGCTGTGCGATCGGGTGACCATCATCCGAGCGGGTCGCGCCATCGAGTCGGGAACCCTGGCAGACCTCCGCCACCTGACCCGAACGTCCATGACCGCACACCTCACAGCTCCGCCCGACGGGCTGGCGGAAGTTCCCGGGGTCCACGACCTCGTCGTCGATAACCGGGTGGCCCACTTCCAGGTTGATACCGACCAGATCGACAAAGTGCTCCGCCATCTCGTCAACATCGGGGTGCACGACCTGGAGAGCCGGCCGCCCACGCTCGAGGAACTCTTCCTCCGTCACTACCGCGCCGACCCAGCGGAGTTGGCGCAGTGAACCTCTTCGCCGGGACCGGGTCCTTGATCCGGCTCGCATTACGACGTGATCGGATCCGGCTCGCCATCTGGATCCTTCTGTTGGCCGTTCTTCCGGTGATGACTGCGGCCAGCTTCGCCGAGCTGTACCCCGAGGCCGCCGCCCGCGAGCAGATCGCGGCCACATTGGGTTCCAGCCCGGCGATCGGCGTCCTGCTCGGTCCGCTCTACGACTCGAGCATCGGCGGGCTCACCGCATGGCGGCTCGCCGTGCCGGCGAGTCTGCTCATCGCCTTGATGACCTCCTTCACGGTGGTGCGGCACACCCGGGCCGAGGAAGAAGCGGGCCGCAGCGACCTGCTCGGCGCCAACGCCGTCGGACGGCGCGCCCCGCTCACCGCGGCATTGGTGGTGGCGGTCGGCGCAAGCGTGGTTGCCGCTGCTGTCGCAGCGGGAGGTCTGGTAGCCGCAGATCTCCCGATCTCCGGGGCACTGGCTTTCGGTTCGGTGATGGCGACCGCGGGGGTCGTGTTCGCCGCCGTTGCCGCTGTCGCCGCTCAGCTATGGCAGGGATCCTCGGCCGCACGAGGGGCCGCCGTCGGGGTGCTCGGGATCAGCTTCATGCTGCGTGCCGCCGGCGACAGCACCTCCGGTGTCGAGTGGCTCTCGTGGATCTCGCCGCTCGGTTGGTCGCAACGGCTACGCGCCTTCGGCGACGAGCGATGGTGGGTTGTGGCCATCCCGCTTGTCGTCGGGTTGATCCTGGTTGCAACCGCGTTCGTCCTCTCCACCAAGCGCGACCTCGGGGCGGGAATCCTGGCGACGAAGCCGGGCCCGGAAGCCGCCGCCGCCTCTTTGCGATCGCCTCTGGCTCTGGCGTGGCGGCTCCACAGAGGAGCGCTGATCGGGTGGATCATCGGCTTCGTCGGCCTTGGAACCGTCATGGGGACGTCTGCCACCACGTTCGCCGACCTCTTCGCCGAGAGCCCGGAGCTCGCCCGGCTGGTCGAACAACTCGGTGGTGAAGAGGGGCTGGCTGATGCATACATCTCTGCCATGCTCGGGGTCTTCGCCATCGTCGCCTCGGCCTACGGCATCCAAGCCGCCCTCCGGCTCCGCACCGAGGAGACTGTGGGGCGCGCCTCTCCCCTGTTGGCGACGGCGGTGCCGCGCTGGCGCTGGGAGGGCAGCCATCTCGTGTTCGCCTTGCTGGGACCCGTCCTGCTGTTGCTCGTGGGGGGTCTGGCTATCGGGGTGGCCTATGGCATCTCCATCGACGACATCGGCGGGACCGTCGTCGACACCTTGGGAGGCGCCTTGGTCCAGCTCCCCGCGGTGTGGGTGCTCTCCGGTCTTGCTGCCGCGCTGTTCGGGGTTGCCCCGCGATTCACGCTTCTCGCCTGGGGAGCCCTGGTGGTGGTGTTCCTGCTTGGTCAGCTGGGACCGATCCTGCAGCTGGATCAATGGGTGCTCGACATATCCCCCTTCAGCCATGTGCCCCAGGTGCCAGGTGGTGAGCTGACGGCCACACCGCTGCTGTGGCTGGGAGCGGTGGCGGCCGGGCTGACCCTGGTCGGTTTCGTCGGGTTCGCTCGGCGCGACGTCGGCTGAGAAGATCCGTTCTAGGAACCCTTGGACCAGTCCGAGCCGCCCGGCCAGTGCTCCTTCTTCCAGATGGGGGCGCGTTGCTTGAGTTGGTCGATGACATACCGGGCCGCCTCGAAAGCGGCATCGCGGTGCGGGGCGGCAACGGCCACCGCCACCGAAGCCTCGCCCAGATCGACCACGCCGACCCGATGCTCCACGAGGATCGACCTGACGTCCCACTTCCCGGCTGCCTCGCCGACTATCGACTCGACGCTCCGTTGCACCTCACCCTCGTACGCCTCGTAGTCGAGATGGGTCACACCGGTGTGCCGCTCTGAATGGTCCCGCACCGTGCCCAGGAACAGGGTGGTGGCGCCGCAGTCGGGCCCATTCGCCTCGGCGAGCAGTGCCGCGGCGTCGATCTTCTCGGCGGTGACGCGGACCCTGGTTCGTAGAGGCTGATCTTCCATACAATCTCCATTATGGAGGACGGTCCGCACCACGGCTCCGATAGGACGGCTGGATCGGAGGGGAGATCCCGTCCGCTGCCAACGGTACGCCCGGCCGGCCCTCACCCCCCTCCCCCACCGCTGCCGCGTTCGGATTTGCCGACCCTCGACTCCTCGGAGGGAGCGCGCCCCTCCGCCTTCCGCACCGGGGTGGCTGCCTTCCTCGGAGTGGCCATCGGTGCCCTGGTCACCTTTGCCGCCCTCGCCGTCTCCGGACGGCTCGACCCGAGCGTGACATCGGCGGCGAGCAGCCAGCTGGTGACAACGGTGACCAACGCACAGCCGCGCACCGTGACCATCACCCCGCGAGAGAGCACCGGCCGGGTCAGCGCCGTCGCTGCCAAGGCGCTCCCCTCGATCGTCACCGTCCTGGTGGCGGCCGAAGACCGACAGGTCGGGGACCTGCCGGTGGGCAGCGGGTCGGGGATCGTCCTCGACCGCGACGGTCACGTCGTCACCAACCATCATGTGATCGACGGCGCCTCGTCGATTCGCCTCGTCTTCAGCAACGGACGGACCTACCGAGCAGAGCTGGTCGGCTCCGACGCCCTCACCGACCTGGCCGTCCTGAGCACGGAAGCCGCTGAGGTGGTCCCCGTCCAACGGGCACCCGATGACGACCCGCAGATCGGCGACATGGCGGTCGCCGTGGGCAACCCGCTCGGGCTTGACGGGCCCCCATCGGTGACGTCGGGGATCGTGTCGGCGCTTGACCGGACGCTCGAGGTGGAGCCCGGCGTGAACCTGTATGGGCTGATCCAGACCGACGCCGCCGATAACCCGCGGATCGAGCGGCGGTGCTCTGCTCAACGGCCAGGGTGAGCTGATCGGAATCACCACCGCCATCGGCGTCACCGACGTCGGCGCCGAGGGACTGGGGTTCGCCGTGCCCGTCTCCTCGGTCGTCAGCATCGCCGACGAGCTCATCGCCGAAGGGACCATCGCGCACGCCTACCTGGGGATCCAGGGACAGACCGAGTTCCTCCCCGAGGAGGATGGGGCGGAGGTGCCATCGGGGGCCCGGGTGGCCCAGCTCGAGGACAACTCGGCGCTGGGAGCAGGAGGCGGGCAGGTGGATGACGTCATCGTGACCCTCGGCGGCTCACCGGTGACCAGCATCGACAACCTGGTATGGATGCTCCGCAACTACCGAGCCGGGGAGACCGTCGAGGTTGGGCTGCTCCGTGACGGCCGCCCGGTGCAGATCGAGGTGACGCTCGATCGGAACCCGGCCAGCGGTTGACATGGCCGACGACCTCTTCTCCCAGATGCTGGAGATGTTCAACCAGCCGGGGCCGGTGAACTGGAAACTGGCCGGCGAGGTGACCAAGCAACTCAGCGGGGAGCCGGAACCGGTCGACCCATGGGTGGCCGAGGAGTACCGCGAGCTGACCCGGCTCGCCCAGCTAAAGGTCAACGAGGGCACCGACCTGCCACCAGGGGAAGCGCTCGATGCCGACCCGGTGGACCGCGCCACCTGGGCGAGACAGAACCTCCAGTCCTTTCGATACCTGGTCGAGCCGCTCGCCGAGAAGCTGGGCAACTCGCTGACTAGTGGCCCGCTGGAGGCGTTGCTCAAGCCGCTTGGCCCTGCCCTGCTCGGCATGCAGATGGGCGCCATGGTCGGTTTCCTCAGCCACCGGGTGTTCGGGCAGTTCGACGTCGGTCTCCCCACGGCCCAGCAGCCGGCTCTGTTGATGGTGGTCCCCAACATCGAGTCGTTCGCCCGGGACGAGGGTCTCGACCCGCGTCAGGTCCGCTTGTGGGTGACGCTCCACGAGGTGGTCCACCAATCCGAGTTCGCGGTCCCTTGGGTGATGCCGCATTTCCTCGACCTGATCGAGCGCTTCCTCGGCGGCCTCAAGGTCGATGAATCGGGGTTGATGCAGCGGTTCGAAGCGCTGCGCGACCCAGAGGAATTGCAGCGCATCCTCGAGGATCCCTCCGGGTTGACCGGCCTGACATCAACCCCCGAGCAGCGCCCCACGCTGGAGGCAATACAGGCATTCGTGGCGACGATCGAGGGCTACGCCGAGTTCGTCGTCGGCCGAGTCGGCGCCGAGTTGCTACCCGACCTGGAGGGAATCAGGGCAGCCATGGCTCGGCGGCGGGCCGAGCCGACCGAAGACGAGACCATGCTCGACCGTGTGATCGGTCTCGAGATGAATCGGGACCAGTACCTGATCGGGGCCCGGTTCTGCGACGACGTGACTCTGCGCTGGGGGGAGCAGGCCTTGGCGGCGATATGGGAGCAACCCGAGAACCTCCCTACCCTCGCCGAACTGGAGGATCCCGTCGCCTGGACGGCGC
This sequence comes from uncultured Actinomycetes bacterium, assembly GCA_963780745.1. GTDB lineage: Bacteria > Actinomycetota > Acidimicrobiia > Spongiisociales > DATADW01 > DATADW01. Next base: position 181,887 of record CAWACT010000010.1, read on the forward strand.
GCGTGCTCCTCGACGAACTGTTCGCCTAAGGCTCGCTGCGCTCGCAGTACTCAGTACTTAGTACTCAGTACTTAGTAAAACCTCATCCAGACGCGGCGAGTTGGGTGGCCAGCCGTGCGACGGAGTGGCGGAGGTCGTCAGGCTCGATCACCTTGAACCCACACGGGAGCGAGGCGAGGTAGCGGGCGATCCAGTCGAGGTCGTCGGCGCCAATGCGGAGCACCGTCGCCGCGTCGGACTGCTCGATGACGCCGATCGTCGGGGCGACCATGCGGCGTGCCTCCTCCACGGTGACATCGAGGACGACCCGCGCCTGCCAAGAATATACGGACACCGCCAATCCTTCGGCAACGAACTCGGCGGCGTCGGGAGGATCCTGGTGGACAAACCGCATCCCGGTGCGGGCGACGTCGCTCATCCGGTCGACCCGGAAGGTTCGCCATGCGTCCCGATCGCGGTCCCGAGCCACCAGGTACCAACGTCGCCCGGCGCGGACGATCTGAAACGGCTCGACATGCCGCTCGGTCGTGTTCGACGCCGAGTCGACGTAGCGGAACCGGACCCGTTCGGGACCTCGGGTGGCTTGTGCGAGGGTCACCAGCAAGGACGTGTCGAGCCGCTCACCGGGTGGGCCGGCGCGGCCGAGTCGCACGGTGGCTGCTTCCAAAGCCGCGACTCGTTCCCGCAAGCGGCTCGGAAGCACCTGGTCGATCTTGCTGAGCGCCGCGAGGGCGGCATCCTCGAATCCGGGTACGCCACCACCGGCGGCGGCGCGCAGCCCCAGAGCCACCGCCACCGCCTCCTCGTCGTCGAGCAGCAGCGGGGGCAGGGCCCCGCCAGGGGCAAGCTCGTAGCCACCAAAACGACCGGAAACAGCCTCCACCGGATACCCCAGCTCGCGCAGCCTGGTGACGTCGCGCCGCAGCGTCCTCGTGGTCACCCCAAGCCGCTCCGCCAACTCCGGGCCGGGCCAGCTGGTACGTGCCTGTAACAGCGATAGCAACCTGAGCAGCCGCGCCGAGGTGTTCACTGCCTGGCATTTTGCCATACCGAGGACGGAAACTGTCCGCATTTGCGTGTAGTTTCAACGTTGTAACTCTCACCAGCCCGGGGGACTCATGTACGGCCATCCACACGCTCTTCTCGACATCGCCCGAAGCATGCAACAGGAGCTGCTAGATCAGGCGAAGCGGGCCGGGATCAGGAGGCGGCTTCGGCGGAGACCGATCGCCCAGTCGAACAACGCAATGACGGTCGGGTCAGTCCCCGGCTGCGGCTTGTCCCCGCCCCGGTTGACGAGACACCCTGCCCGGAGGAGCTCCAGGCTTCGTGAGCACGCCAGGTACCGCCAAGCATGCCTTGGCGCGCCGCTTGATGGTGACACGCTCCATCGGCCGACGTCGTCAGGAGCGGGCCCACGACCTCAACGTCCGAAGAGGCTCTCCCACCACGACGCCAGCCCGCCCGATACCGGCGAGGGAAGGTCCGTCAGCACCTCGGCTTGCAGATCGAGGGGCATGTCGCCCACCAGGGCGTAGCCGCCCACGGGGGACTCCCAGACGAGCACGACGCGGCCCGGCTCGAAGGCGCGCTGGTACTCGGCGCTGCCCACCTCTGCCGTAGGGCGATCGGCCAACTCGGCCACCGCCAGCGGACGGTCGGAGGCGAGCAGATTGAAGCTGAAGATCCCGTCGGAGTAGTAGCCCACGAAGCTTTCCTCGGGCCCTCGATAGACATCCGCACGCCGGAACCCGGCCAGTTCCTCGGGGAGCACTTCGGTGTCGACCTCATCTGCCGGGACGGCCTCGTCCATTTCGATGGTTCCCTCGCCTGCCTGGGGCACGTATGGGGCGCCGGCAGAGAAACTGATGTAGCGCGTTTCGCAGTAGGTCGTCCCGTCGTCGTTGCGCGACTCGACGCGCAGGGCGGCACCGGTCGCCGTATCGAACGCATACACCATGCGCACCAGGTCGTCCTCGCGCACCTCGATGATTTCGACGGTGCGGCCCAGTTCGACGCCCTCTCCGGCGATGACGACCTGGTAGCGGTCGGCGCGCTCGGCCGGGCTGGCGGTCGGCACCACGACCGCCGTGGTCGCACCGCCGATCGCGTGGCTCGAAACCTCGCGCCCGTCCACCACCACCGTCACCGAAGGGCCCCGCACCTCCAGTCGGCCGTCCGCCTGGACCACGGTCACCAATTGGCTGAGCTCTTCATCGGGGGTGACGCACCTGATCTCCTGGTCGCCGCTGAACTCGGACTGCGAGCTCCGACCGAGCCGGTCGTCCAACTCGTCAGCCAGCGCCATCCCAGGCACTGCGACGACGATCATCTGGCATCCGACGAGCGCCCAGAGCAGGCGTCTCAGCTTCATCCCTGCCCCGGTGGCGGTACCAGCTTGACCGCCACCACTCCCGGATCGGCGGCTGAGCGCGGCGGCATAGCGGCCGGTGAGATCACTGACCGTGAGCGGAACCGGACGATCGGCGCCGAGCACACCGGCGACACCGAGGACGCCCGCCAAGGCGGCAGCGGCCGCCGCAGTGACAATCACCCGGCGCCTGCGCCGCAGCGGGACCACAACCCGGCCCACCACATCGGATGGCAGGTCCAACCACGGCAGACCGCGTACCGCCGAGCGTGCTCGGTGAATCCCGTCCAGCTCGACGCGGCATGAGGCGCAGTCGGCCAAGTGGCTCTCGACCGCCGCTGCCTCGCCAGGCGTGGTCTCGCCATCGAGCCAGGCTGAGAGCAACTCGCCTGGATGCGTCATGCGATCAGGTCCCTCAGCATGCGACGCCCGCGGTGGATTCGGCTGCGGACGGTCCCGATCGGGACTGAGGTCGCGCCGGCGATCTCCTCGTAGCTGAGGCCCACCAGGTCGCAGAGCACGACCGCCTCCCGGAAGTCGAACGGCAGGGCGAGCAGCGCCTGCTGGATGTCCTCACCGAGCCGAACCGAAGCGAGCACGTCGTCGGGGGCAGGGGATGAGAGGAGATCGGTCCGATCGACGTCGTCCGGCAGTGGTGCGGTTGGGCGACGGCGCCGGCGGCGTACCTCGTCGAGAAAGGCGTTGCGGGTGATTCGCCACAGCCATCCGTCGAACGAGCCGGGCCGGAAGTCGCGCAACCCGCGGGCGACACGAATGAGAACCTCTTGGGACAAATCGGCCGCGTCGTCACGGTTGCCGGTGAGCCGGTAGGCGAAGTTGTAGATCTTCCGCCCATGGGTGCGAGCTACCTCTTCCCAGTCGTGCGGCGCCAGACCTTCCACGCCGTTAACCACCGAACGTGCCCGGGAAGAGAGAAGTTCCGGCGTGTCCTAGCCGCCGGAACGCGGGACCATCGCCCCGCAGCGCGACTGTCAGTCGATCTTCTTTTCGGGAACGATCTCTCCGTCGGGGACGATCATCGTCTCGGGCTCGGCGGCGGTGGTGTCCTCGGTCGAGCCCTCGTCGACTCCCTTGCGGAATTCCTTGGCGGATGCACCGAGGGACCGCGCCAGATCGGGCAGCTTCCTCGCCCCGAAGAGCAGCAAGATGATGACGAGGATGATGACTAGCTCCCATCCACTGAATCTCATCGCCGGCTCCTTTCACGACCAGCGTAGCCGCCATTGGTGCTTGATATGCCCAGCATCTCCGCGGCCCAGATCTCGACCGCAGATTCGGCCTCCCATCCGAAGGGCCGCGGTGCGAAAGACAGCACGAGATCGCTGACGCCCATCCCGGCCATTTCGGCCACCCATTGCCCGGCTTGGTCGAAAGTCCACCTCCGGGCTCTATCAACGCCATGGTCGGCGTCGACGACTGTCGTCGCACCAACCGCCACTCGGACAGAGCGGGGATCCCTCCCCTGGGCATCACATTCCTCTTCGAGTTTGTGCACTGCTTGGACGACTCGGCTGGTGTCGTGGTTCCAGCCGACAAACCAACCCGCAGCCGCCTTGGCTGCGGTCTGCGGGGCGTCGCCATCGTCGCCAGCCACCCAGAGTGGGACGGACCCGAGCGGCGGAGGCAAGTTGGGCGGTCCCCTTCCGTCGAGGGAGTCTCGGATGACGTCGATGTCCTCACCGTCCTTCAACCCGAGGGCGAGCCGCCCACCGCACATCCGATCGGCGCCGGCTGCTGCCTTCGCCGTCACGGTGGGCAACCGGGCACCTGGGTCGAGCATTGCCACCAGCCCGATCTCGGAGGTGACGATCCCGATAGCACTGCAGAGAGCAAGGGCGTCACGAGCCGGGGGCGGGTCGCTGTCCACCTCGGAGAGCCACAACGAGTCGAAGCCGAGCCGCTCCACCATCTTTGCGATACCGGGCAGCGATCGTCCCGAAGCGGTGGGAAGGGCGACGCTGTGTCGAATGGCGACCGGCTCCCTGCCGGCCGGACTCACTCGACCGCCATGGCGTCGACGAACTTCTGCAGCCGCTCCCTGGTGATGAACCGCACCCTCGGCTCACGTCGCTCCAATTGATGGACGCCGAACGGGCCGTAGCGGTCGCTGACGAACACGCCACGGTCGGCGCCCGAAGCGACGAATTCGACCATGAAGCTTCGGAGCTTCTCCTCTTCGACTTCGGGGTAGCCCCCAGGCTCGTATCGGTCCTCCCTGACGAGCGTGCGCTGTCCCGCCTTGCTGGCGAAGCTGACCACGTCGTCGATACCGGGGGCGATCTGGTACCCGAACAGCGACAGCGTCCCTCGGACCAACTCGCCGGCGCTCATCGTTTCCGGATCGATTCCCTGAGCGCGCAGACCGACGTCCATCGCCTTTGGCAACCGAACCTCGTCGGTGAGCGGGGCCAGGTCATCGCCTCTCGCCCGGTCGGCCAGCGCCGGGACCGGCTCGGGCTCGCCCGAGGCGAATTCTTGATCGATTGGGTCGAACCCGATGGCGCCAAAGTGGAGCGGTGATCGGCCGACGACGGGCGGCGGGAGCTCTCCTGGTGTGACCAGCCCGAGCCGGCCGACCTCGCGTGGAGCATCATCGCTACCGGCCAGCGCCACCACCTTTGTCACCTGATCGATGGGGAGGCTATGGCGCTTCTCCCTGACCACCTCGACCGCCTCGTCGACCAAGAGGTCAGCCAAAACCGCATCGACCTCCCCTTCGGGTAGAGGGACATCAAAGGTCACCATGGCAGCGTCGCCTTGGACGTGGAAGGCGGCGATCCGCGGCCGCGGAGCGGCGAAATCGATAGTGTCACCGCCGGCCGCCCCGGCACGACCCACCGATTGGGACTGGGCGCTGCGGCGTCTACTCATCACCACCGCGACGATCACCAACAGCGCGGCCACGACCAACAATGCAATCCCGACTTCGGTCAATGGGCGCTCCTCGGCTGTGCTTCGGATCCGAGGCTAGTTCCGGGCACGGTGGATCGGATAGCGATCGCTCTCTCGGCACGGACCGTGACCTTGAGGTGTCAGCCGGCAGCGGCCCGACGTAGGGCGCGCTGCTTACGGATACGGCGCCGCTCCCGCTCCGAGAGACCGCCCCATATCCCGAATTTCTCGCTCTCCAGAAGGGCGAACTCGAGACACTCCACCCGTACCTGACAGGCGGAGCAGATCGTCTTCGCCTTGCGGGTGGAGGCGCCGCGCTCGGGGAAGAAGAGATCGGCGTCGGCGCCTTTGCAGTTGGCCTTGTCCTGCCAGCCCAGGTTGTCGGTGGTGAGGAGATCGGCAAGCTTGCTGTCCGGTGGATCCCACCGGTCCAGTGGCGTCCCGCCCGCTCTGTTCGGACTCGAGTTTCCGTTGCCCACGGTGCGTCGCCCAACTGCCGCCGGTCGTCTGTGCTTTCCAGAGGAACTCACAAACGTGTAATTACAACAATGTCATCTTGTCACCCGAATGGCGGACCGTCAAGAGGGAATTGGCCTGACCAGGCATTTCCCCGCTGCCTCCAAACGAGCTTGGAGTGGCCTGCTGCTAGCTTGAGTTCGGCGTCTGCGGCACCAGGAGCGCGGGTTGAGCACGACAGATCAACGCTTGCGACCAACCCGCCGCCGCCCCTTCATCGTCGACTTCTACAGCTCCGCCATTGGGAAGAAGTGGGCGATGGCGGTGAGCGGGATCGCGCTGCTGCTCTACGTCTTCGCCCATCTCATCGGGAACCTCAAGCTCTTCCTCGGTGAGGCCAGCCTCAACACGTACGCCGAGTTCCTGCGCGAGATGGGCGAGCCGATACTCCCCTTCAGCGTCCTGTTGTGGATCCTCCGCATCGGGTTGATCGTCGCTTTCGTGGTTCACATCCACGCCTCATACGCGCTGACCGTGATCAACCGGCGTGCCCGACCACTCGATTACGCCGGACCACGCGAGTACCTCGTGGCCAACTACGCATCACGCACCATGCGATGGTCGGGCGTAATCGTCCTCTTGTTCCTGCTCTACCACTTGGCCGACCTCACCTGGGGTTGGGCCAACCCCGACTTCGTCCGGGGCGAGGTGTACAACAACGTGATCGCCAGCCTGTCGCGCTGGCCGGTGGCGCTGCTCTACATCGCGGCCAGCATCGCCCTCGGCTTCCACATCTACCACGGTGCATGGAGCATGTTCCAGAGCATGGGGATCAACAACCCGCGCTTCAACCGCTGGCGCCGTTGGTTCGCCCAGGCATTCGCCGTCTTCATGGTGGTGGGCAACGTCAGCCTGCCCGTGGCGGTGCTGGCGGGATGGGTGCCTTAATCGTGACCGCGGGAGTTGTGTCGACGACCGTCCTCGACGGCAAGATCCCTCCTGGGCCGATCCAGGACAAGTGGGACAACCACCGGTTCGCCGTCCGACTGGTCAACCCGGCGAACCGACGCCGCTTCAGCGTGATCGTGATCGGCACCGGGTTGGCCGGCGCCTCGGCTGCGGCGACGCTGGGTGAGCTCGGCTACAGGGTGAAGGCGTTCACCTTCCACGACTCGGCGCGGCGGGCGCACTCGATCGCCGCCCAGGGTGGGATCAACGCCGCCAAGAACTACAAGAACGACGGCGACAGCATCTTCCGGCTCTTCTACGACACCGTCAAGGGAGGCGATTACCGCTCTCGCGAGGGCAACGTCTACCGGCTGGCACAGGTGAGCGTCGAGATCATCGACCAGTGCGTCGCCCAGGGCGTCCCCTTTGCCCGCGAGTACGGAGGGCTGCTCGACAACCGCTCCTTCGGCGGCGCCCAGGTGGCCCGTACCTTCTACGCCCGGGGGCAGACCGGACAGCAGCTCCTGCTCGGCGCCTACCAGGCACTCGCCGAGCAGGTTCGTCTCGGAACCGTCGAGCTGTACACCCGCAGCGAGATGCTCGACGTGGTCCTCCACGAGGGACGCGCCGCCGGGGTCGTGGTGCGCGACCTGGTCAGTGGCGAGATCACCACCCACTCGGCCCATGCCGTAGTTCTCGCCACCGGCGGCTACTCCAACGTGTACTTCCTCTCCACCAACGCCATGGCGTGCAACACCACCGCCATCTGGCGCGCCTATCTCAAGGGCGCCGCCATGGCCAACCCCTGCTTCACCCAGATCCACCCCACCTGCATCCCGCAGAACGACGAGTTCCAATCGAAGCTCACCCTGATGAGCGAGTCGCTCCGCAACGACGGGCGGATCTGGGTCCCCAAGGACCCAGGGGACACTCGGCCCCCCGACGAGATCCCCGAAGACGACCGGGATTACTTCCTCGAGCGGCGCTATCCCGCCTTCGGCAACCTGGTGCCGCGCGACGTTGCGTCGCGCGCCGCCAAGCAGGTGATCGATCAGGGCCGGGGCGTGGGCCCCCGACGCAACGGGGTCTATCTCGACTTCGGCGATGCCGTCGGCCGGCTCGGCCACGACCTGATCGAGGAGCGTTACGGCAACCTGTTCGAGATGTACCAGCGGATCACCGACGAGGATCCCTATCGAGTGCCGATGCGGATCTACCCGGCGCCGCATTACACCATGGGTGGGCTGTGGGTGGACTACAACCTGATGACCTCCATCCCCGGGCTATACGCCATCGGAGAGGCCAACTTCTCCGACCACGGCGCCAACCGGCTCGGCGCCAGCGCCCTGATGCAGGGTCTCGCCGACGGGTACTTCATCCTGCCCAACACGATCAACGACTACCTCGCCGGGTTCCTCGGTGAGGACCCGGTCCCCACCGATCATCCCGTCTTCGTCGAGGCGCGCCGCCAAGTGGACGATGAGGTGAAGCGTCTCCTCGGTGTCAAGGGAACGAGAACGGTCGACTGGTTCCACCGTGAGCTCGGCAAGATCATGTGGGACTACTGCGGGATGGAGCGCAGCGATCCCGGTCTCGAAAAGGCGATCAGCGAGATAGCCGCGCTGCGAGGTGAGTATGAGCGTGACGTCCTGGTGCCCGGTGACGAGGGGGTCAACCAGTCACTGGAGCGGGCCGGCCGGGTCACCGACTTCTTCGGTCTCGCCGAGTTGATGTGCCGCGACGCCTTCGAGCGCGAGGAGTCGTGCGGCGGTCACTTCAAGGTCGAGTACCAAACCGAGGAGGGCGAGGCGCTGCGCAACGACGTCACCTGCGCCCACGTCAGCGCATGGATGTTCGCCGGGGAGGGCGCCGAACCAGCCCTGGTCCATGAGCCCTTGGTCTTCGAGAACGTCAAGCTCGCCCAGCGGAGCTACAAGTGATCCAGACGGCAGACGGCAGACGGCAGACGGCAGACAACTCCGAACCCAGGGTTCGAGCGGTCGCAGAGGGTACTGTCCAGCCCACGGGTTCGGGAGTCCGGCGGCGGGAAGCTGCCGAACCCAGGGTTCGAGCAGTTACCAGAGGCCGCTTGGAACCCTGGGTTCGCTGGGTTGGGGCTCACCGGTGAGGCTCAACCTCCGGGTGTGGCGGCAGGCGGCGGGGGCGGCGGCGGGCCGCTTCCAGGAGATCGCCATGGACGACGCCAGCCCCGACATGTCGTTTCTCGAGATGCTCGACGTGGTCAACGAGCGGCTGGCTGTTGAGGGAGGCGACCCGATCGCTTTCGAGCACGATTGCCGCGAGGGGATCTGCGGGTCGTGCGGGCTCATGATCAACGGGCAGGCCCACGGTCCTCAGGCCGGCACGGCCACCTGCCAGCTCCACATGCGGAGCTTCCAGGATGGCGACACCATCGTGGTCGAGCCATGGCGGGCAGCGGCCTTCCCGGTCATCAAGGACCTGGTGGTGGACCGCTCCTCGTTTGACCGGATCATCGAGGCCGGCGGGTACATCACCGTCGCCCCCGGCGCCGCCCCGGACGCCAACCTCACCCTCATCCCCAAGGAGGTGGCCGACGCCGCTTTCGACGCGGCGGCGTGCATCGGTTGCGGGGCTTGCGTGGCTGCCTGCCCCAACGGGGCGGCGCAGCTCTTCACCGCGGCCAAGGTGGCGCATCTCGGGATGCTCCCTCAGGGCCAACCGGAGCGCTGGCGTCGGGTGGAAGCCATGGTGGACACCATGGAGGGCCTGTTCGGGTCGTGCACAAACCACGGCGAGTGCGAGAGGGCGTGCCCAAAGGAGATCTCGATCGACTTCATCGCCCTGATGAACCGGGACTACATCGCCTCCAAGTTCAAGAACCGCCGACTCCTGGTGGCCGGTTGAGCGGTGCCGCGCCGGGTGTCACATACCCGGGTGCCGGCGGTGTTCATCTCGTGACGTGAGCGCGACCGAGCCACCTCCATTGGATCTGAACGCGGCCGATGCCGTCTCTATTGATCGTGTGGTGGCGCAACAACGTCGGAGGTTGGAACGGCTCGTCGCCGGCGTGCTCGACCGGTCCGAGGCGGAGGATGTGGTTCAGGAGGCGTTGATTCGCCTGGGCGCCGACCCGGTGCGGCACCGGCCCTATCCCGAGGTTGCCTCCTGGCTACGCCGCGTCTGCCTCAACCTGGCATTCAACCGACGGAGGGACCTGGCGCGTTGGCGACAGCGGGCCGTCAGGGGAGGAGCACCCGAGCTCGCATCCCGGCCACACCAACCCGATGAGGAGTGGCTGGCTGCGGAGAACCGCGAGGCGGTCCGGGCCATTCTCGACACGCTGTCCGAACGTCACCGGGCGGTGCTGCTGCTCCGCTACTCGGGCTATAGCTACGCCGAAGTGGCCGCCTCGCTCGAGATGCCGCTGTCCTCGGTGGGCGCAACCCTGGCCCGGGCCGAGTCCGCCTTTCGCACCCGATACGAGGAGCAACCCCATGACCTGTCCTGACGTTGGCGTCTGGCGCGCCTGGCTCGACGAGGAGACCGCCGTGCCCGGACCCGAGGAGCATCTCGCCGTCTGCGGGTCCTGCGCCGCCATGGTGGCCGAGCTCAGGACCACATCGGACCTGGCTCGACGCCAGATGGCCCTGCTGTTGTCGCAGCCGGCCGGCTTGGAGCGAGCGACGGTCCCGGCCGCCCGACGCCGATGGCCGCGGCGAGGCTGGAAGGTAGCCGCGGCGGTGGCCGTAGGGGTGGCGCTGATGGCAACGCCGACCGGGCGGGCATGGGGCGAGACCTTTCTGTCGCAGTTTCGCGTCGAGCGGTTTGATCTGGTGACCCTGAGCGCGGCGGAGGCGGCACGCACCGGCGAGATCCTCGATCGGTTGGGGGAGGTGGAGGGGACCCCGCTCTCCGAACCCGAGGTGGTCGAGGGTGTGGCCGCGGCGCGCCAAGAGACCGGGCTCAGCCTGCCGGATCTCGGCCCCGATGCCACCGTGGCGGTGATAGAAGCAGGGGAGATGCGTCTCGACTTCGACAGCGACGAGGTCCGGTCGTACCTAGCCGAGGAGGGGTCGACGTCCTCGATACCCGAAGGGTTGGACGAGACATCGATCATCGTGAGAAGGCCGGTTGCCGCCGTTGCTGCTATCGAAGAGGACGGCCGACCGACCCTGGTGGTTGGTCGATCGGGACCCATCGAAACAGCCGTGGAAGGCCCGATGGACCCCGAACTGCTGCGACGCTTCCTCCTGGACCTCCCCGGGCTGCCCGAAGGCCTCGTGGCTCAGCTGGCGGCCATATCGGATTGGCGATCGTCGCTGCCGCTGCCGATCCCGGTCGATGTCGCTTCGGCGAGCACCGTTGACATCGGCGGCGTGGAGGTCACCCGGGTCGACGTTCCAGGATTCGGGACCGGGTATGTCTGGGTTGAGCCTGACGGAACGGTGACCGGCGTCGCCGGAGATGACCCGGCCGAGGCACTCGCACTGGCACAACAGCTCACCGCACGATGACCCTGGCCGCGCCCGTCGTCGAGGCCGAGAGCCTTGGCAAGCGTTACCGGGCAATTGTGGCGGTCGACGACTTCTCGCTCCGGGTGGCTCCGGGCGAAGTGGTTGGTCTCCTGGGACCGAATGGCGCCGGCAAATCGACTGCGGTGAAGATGCTCGTCGGTCTGGTGGCGGCGACCACGGGAACGGCTCGGCTCTTTGGCCAGCCGGCGACCGACCCGGCGGCGCGGCGGCGCGTTGGCTACCTACCCGAGCTCTTCAGGTTCCACGGTTGGATGACCGGGCGTGAGATGTTGCTCTTCCACGCCCGCCTCGCCGGCATGGCTGATTCCGTAGCAGCTGCTGCTATTCCGGCGGTTCTGGAGAGGGTGGGCATGGCGCACCGCGCCGACGAGCGGATCGGCACTTATTCGAAGGGAATGACCCAGCGCATCGGCATCGCTCAGGCGCTGGTCGCCGATCCGATGCTGGTGGTGCTCGATGAGCCCACCTCGGCACTCGATCCGGTGGGACGCGGCGAGGTACGGGGTCTGATCGGCCAGCTGCGGGCCGAGGGTCGAGCCGTGATCCTCAACAGCCACCTGCTCGGAGAGGTGGAGAGAGTGTGTGATCGGGTGGTGGTTCTCGACTCCGGACGCACCGTCTTCCACGGTCCGATCGACGAGTTGAAGGGGGGCGCCCACCGGATCGAGGTAGTGGTGGACCGGGTCGATGCCTCCTTGGTGTCAGACCTGCGGCGTTTTGGCCAGCTCACCGTTGAAGGGGAGACAGTCGTTCATATCGATCTTCCCGATGACGCCCTCGCCGCCGACGTAGCGGAGGCGGTGGTTGCTGCCGGCCGTCGTCTGATGGCGCTGGTACCGATGGGTCGGACGCTCGAAGAGGCTTTCTCCGAGTTGGTCACCGGCGGCGACCGATGAGATATCCGATTGCGATGGCCGTGGTGAGGGAAGCGGTCCAACGGAGGATCTTCGTCTGGGTCGCCGTGCTGGCTGGAGCATTTCTCGGGTTGTACGCGGTCGGGATGACATTGCTGGTCGATGAGTTGGGCGGCATGGCCAGCGATGAGGCAGCAACGGCCACGGGGATTCTGACTGTGCTCGCGCTCTACGTGTCCTCATTCATCGGCTCGCTGCTAGCCATCACCCTTGGAGCAGGCTCCGTCGCTCCCGAGCTCGACTCCGGGCTGGCGGCGGCCGTGCTCGCCAGACCGGTGAGCAGAGCGCGCTGGGTGCTGGAGCGGTGGGCGGCACTTGCGGTGCTGGTGGCGGTTTTCGCCGCGGTGATGACCCTCTCGGTGATCACGATCGCCACCGCAACCGCGGACTACGCCGCGCTGTCAATGCCAAGGGCCGTGGGGCTGATGGCTTTCCAGGTAGTCGCCGTGCTCACGCTGGCCATGGCGCTGAGCGCCCGATTCTCGGTCGTTGCCGCCGGGGTGGCTGCCTTCTCGCTCTTCGGCGTGGCGTGGTTGGCGGGGTTGATCGAGACCTTCGGATCCGCCGTGGGAAACGGAGCGATGGTGAACATCGGGATCGCCGTGAGCCTGGGCATCACATCGGACGCACTGTGGAGGGCGGCGTCCTATTACGCCTCCACCCAGGATCTGGTTTCCTTGAGTGAGGGCCTGCCATTCTCCTCGGCCGAGCCGCCGACGGCGGCCTTCCTCGTGTGGGCAGCCGCCCTGACGGGGCTATTGCTCTTCCTGGCGGTGAGAACGGTGCGTCGACGCGATCTGTGAGGTTGGTCCGGCTTCGCGCGACCATCGGGCGCTCTCTGGAACGATCTAATCGATCGCTCCCCACTCGGAGCTCTCAATTGCGTGCCGTGGATCGACCGATGTCCTCTCAAACGAGTACCCTTCGGTCACGGAGCGTGGGGAACCGACATCGCACAGCAACATGAGACGGTCGTCGTGAAATCAAGCCGCCAAGAACGTGAGCGCGGTGCCGTCCTGGTCGAATTGGCCCTGGCCCTGCCGATCCTGCTGCTCCTGTTGCTCGGGATCATCGAGGCCGGCCTTGCCCTGAACGCCCAGATCACTATGAGGCAGGCGGCGGCCGAGGCGGCCAGACTGGCGTCGGTGGGCGAGAACATCGGCCCCGCCTGCGATCAGCTGACTGATCTATCGAACGGGACGGTCAGCGGGCTCGGCATCTCCGCCAGTGGGGGTGGAACCCAGGTGTCGGCCACGGCATCGGGGACATACACGGGTATATCGGGGTTCGTCCCGTACTTCAACAACCTCCCGCTCTCCGAGACCGCCACCGCCCGATTGGAGCAGCCCGGCGGAGGGGGCTCCTGTTGACCAGACTGCTTCGGCGCGTCCACCAGGACGAGTCGGGGGTCTCCCTGCTCTTGCTGGCCGCCGGGATGGCGGCGTTTCTCGGCATAGCCGCCATCGTCATTGATATCGGACTGGCCATGAGCCTGGGGAGAACCGACCAGAACGCTGCCGATTTTGCTGCCCTCGCCGCGGCGAACGACGCCTACCTCGGCATCACACCTATGCAATCGGCAGCGCAGGACATGACTGACGAGAACTTCGGGGAGTCGGTCCCGCTGACCGGCTGCTCCGCAGAACTCACACCGCCGGGTTCGCCGTTCGCTGTGATCACCGACTGCATGTCGGTGGCGCCCTTTGGAGACCTCAACTCAGAGAGCATCCGGAGGGTCGGGCAGACCTGGGTGGGGGTACCCGACCAGACGAGCGGACCCGCCTTCGGGCCCTCCATCGAAACGAGGCGCGAGGCAGCCGCAGCGATCATCCCAAGGGCAGAGGGCAGGATGGCGCCCCTAATGGTTGAATCCGCGGCCCCTGCGCTGGCCTGCCTCGACGACGGCAATCCGTTCGTCAACGCCGGTTGCGTATCCCCTCTGCGCATCGTCAACAGCCCGCGGTGCTCAGGGGGCGGCCTGCTGCAGAATCTGACGCTGGGCATCGACCACCTGATCGCCCAATCCGACGGCACCGTCCGGCTGGACGATTGTGTCACCCCGGGAAGCAACCAGCTGGCCGACTGGCCGGGGAACCCGGTGACCGAGATCGAAGCGATGGTCGACGGAGGCTTTCTCAGCGGTAGCGGGCAGCTGGGTCTCGATCCGGGAATCGATGGTGCCTGCGCAGGCAACGTAGGTGCCGCCGCCATCGCCGACTGCATCGGCGGGCTGCTCGACCCGGCCGCACTGAGCGATCACTTCTACTACTTCCCCGTGGTCGACGGGAACTCGATCTCCCAATTCGTCGGGGCCTATATCGCCGGCATCGGCTGGGAGACGGTGGAGGGAGTGGCATTGTCAGGCCTCCTCGGGCTCGAGGTCATAGTGACCTACGACACCGCGCTCCACGATTCCGACGACTTCCAGTGCCGGGTGTTGCCCGGATCTGGTGTCTTTAATAACCCGTTCATCGGGCCTTGGAACGACAACTGCGTGGGCACGGACGGGCTCGGCGACGAAATCTATGACAGGATCCTCCTCCCTGGTCCACCGCCGGTCATCGCAAAGAACGTATGGGACGCAACTTGGATCAACTATCTCCGCTTTGACAACCGCGCCGCATTCCGCCAGATGACCGCCTACGTTCTTCCTGAGTCTTCGCTACCCGAGGAGCTCGTCGGCGTGGGTGTCAACGTCAACCCGTACGAGGTCGACGGGCTGATCCAGTAGCAGGGTTACCCTCCCCGGCCATGCGTACTCCCCCGCGGGTGATGCCGGCGTTGGTGACCCCGTTCACCGCCGACGGCGAGCTCGATCTCGAATCGCACCGCCACAACCTCCGCACCCTCGCCGCAGAGGGAATCAACGGGTTCCTCATCGCCGGATCGACCGGCGAGGGGGCCTACCTCGAACCGGGTGAGCGGGAGGAACTGCTACGAACCGCGCGCCACGAACTTGGGCGCCGGCCCTTCCTGCTCGGCGGTGTTGTCGCCGAGACCGAGCGAGCCGCCCGGGCCCAACTCGCCGAGGTTGCGGCAGGCGGGGCCGACGGAGCGCTGGTGATCACGCCCACCACCCTGGTCCGTAACCGCCATCCGTTGGTCAAGCGGTTTTACACAGACCTGGCCGACGATGCGCCGGTTCCCCTGATGCTCTATTCGGTGCCCTCATACACCGCCTACCCACTCCCCACCGAGGTGGCGGTCGAGCTGTCGGCGCATCCGGCGATCGTGGGGATGAAGGACTCGGGGGGAGACCCGGTGCGGATGGGCGACCTGGTGGCGGGTTGCACCGACGGGTTCTTCCTGTTCTGCGGATCCTCGGCGGCGTTGAGCCAGGCGGTGGCGGCCGGGAGCATACGGGGCGATCACAGCCAGCGCCAACTACGCCCCGGCTCTCGTTGCCGAGGTGGTCAAGCGACGCAGGCCCGGTCCATGGCAGCGGCGACTGACCGGCATGAGCCGGGGAATCGAGGTCCACGGCGTGCCCGGGGTGAAGGCCGCCGCCGCCGCGTTCGGGCTTCGTCCCGGGTTCGCTCGCCTCCCGCTGCGCCCGGTCACCCGGCGGGATGCCGCGGGGCTGGCCGAACTAGTCGCCGAGGGCTGATCACAGGCCGGTTGCTACCCTCGCCGGGTCGCTACAGAGGAGATCTCCCAATGGCCGTCAAGTTCCTCTCCGAGGAGTGGGCCCAGTCGACCACCGATGCTCTCAACAGCCACGACGGCTTCAAGAGCGCCATCGGGAACGCCGACCTCGGCATCCAGTTCACCGTGAGCGACACGCCAGAGGGCGACGTCAACTACTACCTGAAGACGGGGGAAGGCGCCGCCCAACTCGCCATCGGTGATCTCGAGGGCGCCGACGTCACGGTTACCAACGAATACCCCACCGCCGTCGCCATCGCCAAGGGCGAGCTCAACACGCAGATGGCCTTCATGCAGGGCAAGCTCAAGGTCGGGGGGAACCTGGCCAAGCTGATGATGCACCAATCGGCGGTGCAGCAGTGGAGCAACGCCGTCGCCGGTATGGACGTCGAGTACTAGAGATCGGGAGGGGGCAGGCCCCCGGCCGGGGTAGAGGGACTGCCTCCCCCGGTGAGGGGAGGCGCCGAGCGGAGCGAGCGAGGGGGTGGTTTCGCACCCGTCGGGGAGACTCCGGGGACTCCCCCGAGCCCCCCTTCGGGGGACGGATTGCAGAAGGGCCGCCCCGAGGGGCGGCCCTTCTTTTTCTGGTCGGTAGGGGGTTTTAGCGTCTTGTGTCGGCGATGGCCGACTTGAGCTGGGAGCCGGCGGTGAACTTCGGGGCCTTGCGGGCCGCGATGTCGATCTTCTCGCCGGTCCGCGGGTTGACGCCGGTCCGGGCGGCCCTGTCGGACACCCCAAACGTCCCGAACCCGGTGATCGTCACCTTGTTGCCCCTCTTGAGTTCGTCGGTGATCGACTCGAAAACCGCGTCAACCGCGGCAGATGCGGAAGCCTTGCTTCCACCCGTCGCGGAGGCTACTGCCTCCACCAAATCGCTCTTGGTCATGGTTCTGCCCTCCTTGGCAGGAATAACACCCTTGTCACTCTAAGCATGCTGGCTTACTTCGACAAGCACGGACCCGCTCCCCGTGCGGGTTTCGGTCGGCAAGGACTCACCCGAGGTCGATCTGACGAAGCTCGTCAACCTTCTCCTTGACCGCTCCGGCAGCTTGGCGGAGCCCGTTCAACTCGTCCTCGGCAAGCGCGAGCTCGACGATCTCGGTGACTCCCCCGGCACCGATCCGAGCAGGAACCCCCAGGTAGACGCCATCGATGCCGTACTGACCCGCCACCCAAGCGCACACCGGTAGCACCTCATTGGTATCGCCGAGCACCGACGCGACCATCTGGGCGGCGGCGCTCGATGGGGCGTAATAGGCGCTCCCGGTCTTGAGGAGGCCGACGATCTCGGCGCCGCCCTCACGGGTTCGCTCCACCAGCTTGTCGATCTCCGAAGCGTCGAGAACATCGGTGAGCGGCCGGCCGGCAACGGTGCAGTGGGATGGCACGGGGACCATGGTCTCGCCGTGGCTGCCCAGGGTGAGCGCCTCGACTTCGAGGATGTCGCTCCCGGTCGCTTCTGCGATGAAATGGGCAAACCGTGCCGAATCCAGAATCCCAGCCTGACCCATCACCCGGTCTCGGGGGAAGCCGGACACATCGGCGGCAAGAGTCGTCATGTGGTCGAGCGGGTTGGTGACAACGATGATCACCGCCTCGGGCGAGCCGGCGGCCACCTCCTCGGTGACCCCCTTGACGATCTTGGCATTGGCCTCGAGGAGGTCCATCCGTGACATCCCGGGCCGGCGAGGCAGCCCGGCGGTGATCACTACGACGTCGCTCCCCGCTGTGTCCGCATAGTCGTTGCTCCCCACGACCACCGTGCGGTAGCGCTCGACGGGGCGCGCCTGGTTCATGTCGAGCGCCAGGCCCTGGGGCAGGCCCTCGACGATGTCGGTCATCACGACCTCGTCCACCAGGTCTGCTTCGGCGATGCGCTGTACCGTCGTCGACCCGTACTTCCCGGCCCCAACCACCGTCACCTTGCGCATGATTTCTCCCGTGATGGAGCCGGAAGGGTAGCCAGGACCGCTTTCTGTCCCGATATAGGTTCATCGACCCATTGACCGCGTGCGCCCTGACAACCCGACAATCTGTATTACGCCCCCCAGGGGGTGAATCAGTAGGGATGCGGAAGAGTCGGTTCGGTCCTCGCAAGGGAACCGGCGATCACCACTCCGACCCAAGGGGTTGGCCGAAAGGCCCAAGGGGGTGGCGCGGAGAGGTGCGGTGGGGCTGAGCTCAGTAACGGGGAACACTGAGCTCAGCCCCCACCGGGGGACTTGGAAGTCATACCGAAGAGCATGATGGGTCGTCGCCAGGCGGCCCATCATCTGCGTTCAGACCTCGACACAAGTCATCCCCAGGACCTCAGTTCACATCCGTTCGATGACGGCGTCGGCGAACTGTGAGGTACTCACCTCGGTCGCCCCTTCCGTCAGCCGGGCGAAGTCGTAGGTGACGATGCGATCGCCGATGGCGCGCTCCATGCCGGACACGATGAGCTCGGCGGCCTCCCGCCAGCCCAGGTAGCGGAACATCATCTCCCCGGAGAGGATCACCGAACCCGGGTTCACCTTGTCCTGCCCGGCGTATTTGGGAGCCGTGCCGTGGGTGGCCTCGAAAACGGCGTGCCCGGTCACGTAGTTGATGTTCCCGCCCGGCGCGATCCCGATTCCCCCCACCTGAGCCGCCAGGGCGTCCGAGATGTAGTCGCCGTTGAGGTTGGTGGTGGCGATGACGTCGTACTCCGCCGGACGGGTGAGCACTTGCTGGAGCATGGCATCGGCGATGACGTCCTTGACCAGGAGCTTGTCTCCCGGCTCGCCACCGCAGTCCTCCCAGGCCACGGCGGTGCCCGAGAACTCCTCGCGCACCACCTCGTAGCCCCAGGTTCGGAATGCCCCCTCGGTGAACTTCATGATGTTCCCCTTGTGGACCAGCGTCACCGAGCGGCGCTCGTTCTCGAGTGCATGGCTTATGGCGGCCCGCACCAGCCGCTTCGAGCCGGTCACCGAGACCGGCTTGAGCCCGATCCCGCTGTCGGCCCGGATGTCCCATCCGAACGTCTCCCTGGCAAAGGCGAGCATCTGGGCGGCGCCCTCGGTCCCCGCTTCCAGCTCCTTTCCGGCGTAGACGTCCTCGGTGTTCTCGCGGAAGATCACCATGTCGACCAGCTCGGGGTGGCGGACCGGGGAAGGCACCCCTTCGAACCACCGGATCGGGCGGACACAGGCATAGAGATCGAGCGTCTGGCGGAGCGCAACGTTGAGCGACCTGATCCCACCACCGACCGGAGTGGTCAGCGGGCCCTTGATCCCAACCAGGTAGCGGTCGAAAGCAGCCACCGTCTCGTCGGGGAGCCATTGGCCCACCGCGTTGTACGCCTTCTCGCCGGCGAGGACCTCGAGCCACTCGATCCGGCGATCCTCGCCGTAGGCCCGCTCCACAGCAGCATTGAAGACCCGGCTGGCGGCCGCCCAGATGTCAGGGCCGATCCCGTCGCCCTCGATGTACGGGATGATGGGATCGTCTGGCACCTCCAGCCGGTCCGTGCCCATCGTGATCGCCGTCGACATTCGTTTGGCTCCTCGCGTTCGCCTTGGCGGCGAACCCTAGGTCGCGGCGGGGAGATCCGTTTCGGCGTCAACTGACGCGGTCATGGCGCGTTTAGTGACGCCAAAAGCGGGTTTTGCTCGGCGGCGGTCACCGTGTTGACCAGCAGCATCGCCCGCGTCATGGGGCCGACGCCGCCGGGGACCGGGGTTATGGCGCCGGCGACATCGACTACCGAGTCGAAGACGACATCGCCCCGCAGCCCTTCGGCGGTGCGGGTGGTGCCGACGTCAACCACCACGGCGCCCGGCTTGACCAAGTCGGCCGTGATCAAACCCGGAACGCCCACCGCGCTCACCAACAGGTCGGCCTCGCGGGTCAATGCACCAAGATCGGGCGTCCTGGTGTGGGCGATCGCCACCGTGGCGTCGGCACCGCGGGCGCTGAGCATCAGCGCCAGCGGGCGCCCCACCAGGAAGGAGCGGCCAACGATCACGGCGCGCCTGCCCGACGTGGCCAGCCCGTGATGCTCCAGAAGCCGCAGGATCCCGCTCGGGGTGCATGGCCGCAGCCCGGGACGGCCCAGCACCAGGAGGCCGAGGTTGAAGGGGTGAAGGCCGTCAACGTCCTTGGCCGGGTCGACCCTCTCGGTGATGGTGTCTGAGTCGAGTCCCTCGGGCAGGGGGAGCTGTACCAGGATCCCGTGGACAGCGGGATCGTGGTTCAGCTCATCGATAACCGCCTCCAGACGCACGCGGCCGGTGTCGGCCGGCAACTCATGGTGGATGCTCGCAATGCCGACCTCCTCGGCATCACGTCTCTTGTGGCGCACGTAGAGATGCGACGCCGGGTCGTTGCCCACCACCACGGTGGCGAGCCCGGGTTGCACCCCGAGAGCCCGCAACGCGGCGACTCGCGTGGTCACCTCGGACTTGACCTGGCTCGCCACCGGTCGCCCGTCGAGGATGGCGGCGGTCATGTTCCGGCTGCCGTCAAGGAGCCGGCGGACGCGGTCACCCGTCTCAATGGAGAAAGTGCCGACTGCCGGTGAAGACGAGGGCCATATCGTGCTCTTCGGCGGCGGCGATGACCTCCTGGTCCCGCACCGACCCGCCGGGCTCGATCACCGCAGCGACCCCGGCCGCGGCCAGAGTGTCGATTCCATCGCGGAAGGGAAAGAGCGCTTCGCTGGCTGCGACGCCGCCTCGCGCTCGGTGGTCGGCGCGCCGCACGGCCCGTTCCGCTGCGCCGACCCGGCTCTGGTCGCCCGCCCCGATGCCCACCGCCGTGCCGTCGATTGCGATCACGATCGCGTTGGACTTGGTGTGGGCGGCGACGGTCCAGGCGAACTCGAGGTCGGACCATTCGTCCGACGTGGGCTCTCGGGAGGTGACCGTCTTCCAGTCCGGACTACGCAGATCGACCCGATCCTGTGTCTGTGCGAGGAAGCCCCCCTCGACGGAGCGCAGATCCAGGACCTCGCCGTCGGGCCGGGGGGCGACGACGACGCGCAGCCCCTTTCGCTCGGAGAGGCGGCCCGCCGCAGCAGGCTCGACTTCGGGAGCGATGACGACCTCGAGGAATGACTCGCTCATCCGCTCGGATGTGGCGACGTCGAGTGGGCGGTTGAGCGCCACCACACCTCCAAACGCCGAGAGCGGGTCGCAATCCCAGGCGGCGCGATACGCACCGTCAATTGCGGACCGCACGGCCACTCCGCAGGGATTGGTGTGTTTGACGATCACGGCAGCCGGATCGGAAAACGCCCAGACGAGTCGCCACGCCGCCGAGGCATCGGCGTAGTTGTTGAACGACATCTCCTTGCCCTGGAGTACCTTGGCCCGGCTCCACCAGGGCTCGGCGCCGGAAATCCGGTAGATCGCCGCCTCCTGGTGCGGGTTCTCGCCGTAGCGGAGACCGGCGAACCGCTCCAAAGCCAGCACGATGGTCTCCGGCATCTCGCTCCCCCGTTCGAGCCAGCGGAGGATCGCAGCGTCGTAGCCAGCGGTGTGGAAGAAGGCCCGCTTGGCCAGCCTGCGTCGCAGCTCATCCTCGAGCCCGCCCTGTTCGACGGCGCTGACCACCTCGTCGTAATCGTCCGGGCTGACCACCACGCCGACACGGGAGTGGTTCTTGGCAGCGGCGCGGATCAGGGCAACGCCTCCGATATCGATCTGCTCGATCGCCTCGTCGTTACCCGCCTCGGGACGCGCCACCGTCTCGGCGAACGGGTAGAGGTTCACCACGACAAGGTCGATGAGGCCGATCCCGTACTCCTCGAGGTCGGCTAGGTGCTCGGGACGTGCCGGGTCGGCCAGGATTCCCCCATGTACCGCGGGGTGAAGTGTCTTCACCCTTCCGGAGAGGATCTCGGGCGAGCCGGTCACATCGGCCACCGGGGTCACATCCAAACCAGCCTCGGCCAGCATCGCCGCCGTCCCCCCGCTGGCGATCAACTCGACCTCCGCTACCGCCAGGCGACGGGCAAGATCGACCAGACCGGTGGTGTCGGAGACGGAGAGGATCGCCCGATGGACCGCGGTCCGTTGACCGCTCATGCCCTCTCCCAGATGACGCGGTGGCCCTCGAGCCGGAGACGTTGATGGGCGAATGCACTGACGACCTCGGGGTACAAGCGGTGCTCCTCGGTCTGGATACGGGAGTGAAGGGTGTCGGGCGTGTCGCCCTCCACCACCTCCACAGCCTTCTGGGCGATGATCGGCCCATGGTCGACCTGCTCATCGACGAAGTGGATCGTCACCCCGGTCACCTTGACCCCGTGAGCCAAGGCGTCCTCGACGGCACGACTTCCGGGGAACGAGGGGAGCAGCGACGGGTGGATGTTGAGGATGCGGTGAGGGAAACGGTGGATCGCCACCGGGGCGAGCACCCGCATGAACCCGGCCAGAACCAGCGCCACCGCACCATGACGCTCTGCGGTGTCACACACCGCAACCGTGAAGCTCTCTCTGTCGGCGACTTCGGACCAGTCGACGACCACCGTGGGGACGCCGGCGTCCTCTGCCCGGTCGATCGCCTTGACCCCGGGCCGGTCGGAGATGACCACCGCGACCGCCGCACCGAATCCCGGGTCGACCGCTGCGTCGAGCAGTGCATCGAGGTTGGTCCCCGACCCGGACACGAGAACGGCGATGGGCATGGGCGACGACACCAGGACGACCGATCTTAGGGTTCAGCCCGTCCCGCTCCCCGGTACCACCAGCTAACTTCCCAGACCCGTCGAGAGAGGTGCAGGGTGGCGACGGAAGAAGAGCTGTTGGCGCCGCTGTTCGACGCAGCGCTGGCCGGTGAGCCGGAACCCTTGGAGCGATATCTGAAATCCAACAGCCGGCTGCCCGGTCCGCGAATGAACCTGTCTCTGGCAATGGCGGTGGGACGGGTTGCCGGCAAGATGGCAGCGAAACCCGGGGCGGAGGAGTCGCTGGAGTCGGTTCTCGACCGGTGGGCGGCGACGCCGGTGGAACAGGCTCCTCCCAATGACCCAGGTGAGATCCTCCCTGCGGTGGCGCCGTTGGCATATGGCCAGGTGGCAGTGACTCGGCCCGAGTGGTGGGAGGACGAGCTGGCCAAGCTGCGTCGGTCGGCAAGCGACTCCCGCTGGCGGGTTCGCGAACTGGTCGCCGCCGGTTTGCAGACCATGCTCGCCGCCAACTGGGATCGGACCCTTGCCGCGCTCCGCTCCTGGGTCGCCGATGGAAGGCCTCTCGAGGTGAGGGCCGCAGCGGCTGCCGTCGCCGAGCCGCCGCTCCTCGACGACCCCGATCGTGGGCAAGACGCGCTCGCCATCCAGGACGCGGCCGTCGGTGTGCTGGCCGCTGTCCCGCTCGTCGATCGCCGCAACGATGATGTGCGGGTGCTGCGCCGAGGCCTCGCATACACCGTGGGTGTGGCGGTCGCTTCGGTCCCCGAGCCCGGGACGCGGCTGCTGCTGAGAATGGCCAGGTCGGGCGACCCCGACCAGACGTGGGTGGTGAGGGAGAACCTGAAGAAGGCACGTCTCCGGCGGATCCCCGAGGTGTCGACCAGGGTCGGCGCTGTGATGGGCGATGGTTGATCCCGGCGGCGGCCGTCACCGGTCCCCTACTGGGTGTGGGACCATGGCGCGGTCGGACAGAAGGGACTGATCATGGACTGGACCGAGGCGGCCCGCGACCTCACCACGACATTGGGCCTGGCACACCCGCCACTGGCAATCAGCTTCCACTCCGGTCCGCCGCCCGGCGTCCCCGCCTTCGACGCCCCCATGTCCGATCCGACGATCGACGGCCGGAGCGGGCGGGTACCTGCCTCGTGCGTCTTCTGGATGCACGCCTCGCATAGCCGTTTCTCAACCGTCGCCGCCGATCACGGCAACTGCAGCGTGGGCCGGTTCACCCATGGCTTCGCCGAGGCCAAGGACATAGTCGACAAGGACGACGTCGCCACGCTGCTCGACGTGGGATGGGTCACCATGGAGGCGTTCGCTCAAGTACCGCAGGTGGAGAGCCAGCCGGGCGCCATCGTTTACGGTCCGCTGGCCGGCGCCGACGAGCCCGACATCGTCTTCCTCCGACTCGACGCCCGTCAGCTCATGGAGTTGGCGGATGCGGTCCCCGACCTGGAGGTGACCGGCAAGCCGCAGTGCCAGATAATCCCTCGCGCTCTCCACCAGGGCCAGGTCGCCGCCAGCCTCGGTTGCGCCCTGAGCAGGGCACGAACCGGGATGGGCGACGACGAGCACACCTGCGCCATACCCGCCTCGAGGGTCGAGGATATCCTGCGCCGGCTGACGTCGGTGCGGACCGCCGACTTGGCGGTTGCCGGCTACGCCGCGGAGGACGCCAGGCGCTTCGGGTAGGCGTCGCACCTGGGACTCACCAGGCGCCTCCCCCACCACCGCCACCGCCGCCGCCGCCGCCCCCACCGCCGGTGAAACCGCCGCCCGAGCCGCTCGACCCCGGCGGGGTGAAGGCGCCCGACAACGAGCTGGACAACCCGCTGAAGGCGTTCTCGCTGAGCCCACCGCTCATCCCTTGGTGGCCGTACCAGTAGACGGCGCTGCTCTGGTGGAGCTCCTCGGGAGCGTGGAGCCGAGCCGAAGCCAGGACCTCGTCGGCTATCCCAAAGGCTATGGCGTAAACCAGGAATCGCTCCCAAAGCGCTAGCGAGAGAGAAGGCGCCTCTTCGAGACGTGAGAAGTCGCTGAGGTAGCGACGGAACGATTCCCACCGCTCGGCCTCGAGCATGCCTTCTGGGGTTCGTTTCACCCACGCCCGGCGAAAGGCGTACATCAAGAAGAAGAGGAGGGCGTTGACGATGAGGACGACGATGGCGGCGGGGACAAGGATCGACGAAAACCCGCCATCGGAGTTCGCCACCAGCCAGATCAAACCCCCGGCCACAATCGCAGCACCAATTGCGATCGTCACCGGCACGCCGCGACGAGTCCTGGTGAGGAGACCGCGCTCGACCAGGAGTTGGGGTGTCCCCCGACGGAACTCCTGGTACGAAGATGCGTTGGCTCTGACGTCGTCCCTGATGCGGTGGCGCAACTCGGTGATCGCAGCCGGGCCGTCGGCGAGGACCCTTTGCATCACGGCCACCACCGGCTCCTCGACGGGGTCAACTGCGCCCTCGGCGCCGAGGGTCAACTCCAGGTCGGACACCATCTCGGTGCGGAGCCCCATCCACGTCTTGCGCTCCACCTGAACCGACCGGGCAGAGATGATGCCCCGGCGGATCAGGTCGAACAGCGTTGCGGTGAACTCGGGCGTCCCCACCACACCCTGGGTGCGGAGGGCGCCGACCAGGGCGGGGGGAAGCTCGGAGGGGGGCTCCTGCTCATACTCGCGGTCATACGCCACCTTGGGCTCGCGGCCCCACCGCAGGTAGCCGAAGAGCCAGGTGAGCGGGGCGGGAAGGACGGCCAAGCCGACGAGCCCCATTAACACCAGGCGGGCATTGGCGGCATCACGGCTGGCCTGCTCCGCCGCCCTCTCCTCCTCGGCGCGGATCTCGGGAAGTCCCTGTCCCTCCCGGACCCGGGCACCTCGGACCGATTCGAGCGCATCCCTGCTGAAGGCCACCCGGAACTCCACCCACTGCCCGGCGGGCACATCGGAGGCCTCCAGCAGGGGTGAGCGCCCGTCCTCACCGAGCGACGTGGAGCCCTCGACCGATGCCGGGTGCCCCCAGACGAGGACCTGGTCGGGGGCGCCGGGGACGGTGAGGCGTGCCGTCAGCCGGTCCACCGGCACCTCCCACTCCGACCCCCACACCTGGAGATTGACGTCCACAACGTCGTCCCATGCCGTCGCCAGCCCGGTGAACCGATAGGTGATGGTGAAGGTCCGCTGCTCGTCGGCAGCCTGGTAGTGCCAGACCACCCGCAATCGGTCGCCTAGGTCCTTGGTCCCGAAGGTGTCCGGCGACCCGCTCGAGCCGAGTTCGGCCGACGCTCCGGGTCGGTAGTTCGTTCCCCCCTCGCTCACGCCGACATCGCTCACCGACTCACCGCTGCCCAACGGGATCTCTCGGTAAGCGCCGGAGAACGACCCATCGAACGAGAACGTGATCTGCTCCGTCACGATCAGGGAGCCGTCGGGCGAGACCTGGATCTCGACGTCGGCCGACGGGAGCTCGAACTCCTGTGCCAGCGCCGGACCCGCCGTCAGCAACAGGGCCGCGGCGACGAGCAACGACCCGATCAGCCAGCGGCGTGCGGTGCGCATCTCTGCTTGGTCAGAACTGGACTCGGGGTGCCTCGTCGGCTTCTGCTGGAGCCTCGAAGAACGGGCGAACCGAGAATCCGGTTGTGCCCGCCACGAGGTTGGACGGGATGCTCTGCACCCGTGTGTTGTAGGTCAGGACGCTGTCGTTGTAGATCTGGCGGGATACGGCGATCTTGTCCTCGGTCTCGGCCAGCTGGGCCTGGAGGGCGGCGAAGTTCTCGCTGGCCCTCAACTCCGGGTAAGCCTCGGCCAGGGCGAAGAGCTGCCGGAGAGCCCCGGTGAGCACGTTCTCCGCCTCAGCCTGCTCATCGATGGTGCTCGCGCTCACCGCGGCGTTGCGGGCCTCGACGACACGCTCGAAGGTCTCCTGCTCGTGGCTGGCGTACCCCTTGACCGTCTCGACGAGGTTGGGCACGAGGTCATAGCGCCGCTTCAGTTGGACCTCGACCTGTGCCCATGAGTTGTCAACCCGGTTGCGATGCTTGACCAGCGAGTTGTAAGTGAGAACCACCCACAAGATGAGCAGCACCACCACGGCGATGACGATCCAAACCACCGGATCCACCTAGTCACTCCCTCGACGCAGGGCCGGGAGTGTAGGTCGCAGAGGGGCGCCCTCTCCAGGCCGGGTAGACGGACACCGCCATTGCAGGCGGTTTCAGTCCGAACCTGACTCGAGCACCGTTGGGAGTTCGGCAGCCCCCCTACCCGCTGCTCCGCAGGGGATCCCTTGCCCCCTCCGGGGGACGGAAAGAAATCCGCAGCGGGTCCCTTCCCCGCTCCGGGGGGACGGAGCAACCTTCCGACTTCCGTCTTCCGTCTTCCGTCTCCTGGTTTCAGCGGACTGCGTCGGGGAGGCTGTTTGTCATCGACCGCCAGGCCTCGATGACGGCGACGTCTCCCTCGGCGGATAGCGAGCCGGCGGTCCTCCCCACCATGTCGAGATAAAGGTCTGAGGCGGTCCCCGAGACGGTGGCGCCACCCTCCGCTTCGTCGGCCCGACCCAGAGTCACACTGTCGTCTCCCTGGACGAGCCGCCACGACGCCGACTGATCTGTCGCCGACAGCATCAGCACCGTTCCCGGCTCGCCCAGCTTGGCCCTTGCGAGACGGAACGCTGGTAGCTGTCCGAACTCGTCGATCGCATCCACCGCCAACTCAGCATCGATCTCACGGGCCGGTCCGTGAGCCGATTCGGCGTCCCACCTGTGAATCGAGGTCTCCACCGCCATGCGCCGCTGCCACCAACCGACGTTGCACGAGGGGACGAGACCCCAGACCTCGAGCTCCTTGTCGGTGACTTCGAAGGCGTCGGCTAGGGCCTCGAGCCCATCGTCGTACCAGGCGAGCACCTCGTCGGGCTCGTCGGTATCGGGGTAGACCCGGTCCACCGGCTCTTGGGCGCGTTCCTCGACGATGCGGAGGGTCCTCCGGTGGACGCTGCCGATGTGGACCACCAGGTCGGCAACCGACCATCCCGGGTAACGGGGCACCGGACGCGTGGGGTCGATTCGGGCTGCCCTCCCCAGGGCGCTGCCCTCGGCCCGAATCAGATCGAGGTGTCGTGGGGTCACGGAGCAGATCCGCCCAGCGCCTCGACCATCGCCTCCCCCATCTGTGTGGGCGTGGGGGCCACGGCGATCCCGGCGCTCTCCATGGCGGCGATCTTGTCGGCGGCGGTGCCCTTGCCGCCGGAGATGATCGCCCCGGCATGTCCCATCCGCCGCCCTGGGGGAGCAGTGGTCCCGGCGATGAAACCCGCCACCGGCTTGTCCATGTTCTCGGCGACCCAGGCCGCGGCCTCCTCCTCGGCCGTGCCGCCGATCTCACCGATCATGAGCACCCCTTCGGTCGCAGGGTCGTCGTTGAACAATCCGAGGGCGTCGAGGAAGTTGGTGCCGTTGACCGGGTCGCCGCCGATGCCGATGGCGGTCGTCTGGCCCAGACCGAGCTGGGTGAGCTGCCACACCGCCTCGTAGGTGAGGGTCCCCGACCGGCTCACCACCCCGATGCGGCCTGGCTGGTGGATGTAGCCGGGCATGATCCCGATCTTGCACTCCTTGGGGGTGATCACCCCAGGGCAATTGGGACCGACCAGGCGGACCGGCCTCCCCTCGAGGAATCGGCGGACCCTGACCATGTCCTGGACCGGGATGCCCTCCGTGATGCAGACGATCAGTCCGACATCGCTGTCGGCGGCCTCCATGATGGCGTCGGCGGCGAACGGTGGCGGGACGTAGATCACGCTGGCGTTGGCATTGGTGGCCGCCACCGCCTCGGCGACGTTGTGGAAGATGGGAAGCTCGACCCGGTATGTATCAGGCCGGCCGGCGACCCCGGAGTGATCGCTTTCACCGGTGAAGCTCTGGGTCTCGCCTGCCCTGCTGGGGTGGACCGCCCCGACCATCTGCGTGCCGTATGCGATCGCCTTGTCGGTGTGGAACTGGCCGGTCTTTCCCAGCCCCTGGATGATGACCCTGGTGTCAGAGTCGACCAGGACACTCATGACGCCAGCTCCACGATCTTGCGGGCGCCTTCGAGCATGTCCGAAGCGTTGACCACATCGAGACCGGACTCGTCGATGATCTGCTTTCCAAGCTCGACGTTGGTCCCTTCGAGACGCACCACCAGGGGCACCTCGAGTCCTACCTGCCGAACCGCCTCGACCACCCCGGTGGCGATGGTGTCGCAGCGCATGATCCCGCCAAAGATGTTGACGAAGATCCCCCGCACGTTGGGGTCCTTGGTGATGATGCGGAATGCGGCAGCAACCTGCTCGGCGTCGGCCCCACCGCCGACATCGAGGAAGTTTGCCGGCTGACCGCCGACGTATTTGATGATGTCCATGGTGGACATGGCGAGACCCGCGCCGTTGACCATGCAGCCGATGGTCCCGTCCATCTTGACGTAGGACAAACCGTGCGAAGACGCCTCGATCTCGGCAGGGTCCTCCTCGGTGGGGTCGCGCAGCTCGGCGAGCTCGGGGTGGCGGAACAGTGCGTTGGCGTCGAAGCTCATCTTCCCGTCCAGCGCCATGACCTCGCCGCCAGTCGTGACCACAAGCGGGTTGATCTCGATGAGGTCGGTGTCCCATTGGGAGGCCGCCGCAGCCAGGGTGGTGAGGAACCGGTGCCGTTGGCGTAGGCGTCGCCGGTGAGCCCCAACCCATAGGCGATCGCCCCCGCCTGCCACCCTCCGAGCCCGATCGCCGGGTCGATCGTCTGCCGGATGATCTTCTCCGGTGTGTTCGCCGCCACCTCTTCTATCTCGGTCCCGCCTTCGGTCGAGGCCATCACGACGTGTCCGGCCAACGGCGCGGTCGAGAACGATCGAGAGGTAGAGCTCGCGGCCGATGTCGATTCCCTGCTCGACATAGAGACGGTTTACCTGCTTGCCCTCGGGACCGGTCTGTATCGTGACCAGGGTCGAGCCGAGCATCCGCTCGGCAAGCTCTTCGACCCTCGCCTCCGCCGCCTCGACCCCGCCCTCGATCCCATTGGTGACGACGCTCACGCCGCCAACATCGGGGAACTCCTTGAAGGTCCCCTTCCCCCTGCCGCCGGCATGGATCTGGCTCTTGACCACCACCACGGGGTTGCCGGTCGCCTCCACCAGGGGACGTACCGCGGCGACCGCCTCCTCGGGCGTGGTTGCCACCCGCCCCTCCGGTACCGGGATTCCCTTGGCCACCATCAGTTGCTTCGCCTGGTACTCGTGGATCTTCATGTCACCTCTCGGGCACGTTGGCTTCTATCCAGGCGATGATCTCGCCGAGTGGCGACCCGGGGGTGAAAACCGCGGCGACACCGCACTCCTGGAGACGGGGGATGTCGGCATCGGGGATGACGCCTCCACCGAACACAACGATATCCGCGGCGTCGCGCTCGCCAAGCAGCTCGACCACTCGGGGGAACAGCGTCATGTGCGCTCCGGAGAGAGCGGAGAGTCCAACGGCGTCGACGTCCTCTTGGACCGCCGCCTCTACCACCTGCTCGGGCGTCTGGTGGAGACCGGTGTAGATGACCTCGTACCCGGCATCGCGCAGCGCTCTGGCCACCACCTTCGCCCCCCGGTCATGCCCATCGAGCCCTGGCTTGGCAATCAGGATCCGGCGCGACATTGCTTGGTGAGGGTAGTGGTCGGCA
Source organism: uncultured Actinomycetes bacterium (assembly GCA_963780745.1). Taxonomy (GTDB): domain Bacteria; phylum Actinomycetota; class Acidimicrobiia; order Spongiisociales; family DATADW01; genus DATADW01. The sequence continues at coordinate 212,022 of CAWACT010000010.1, forward strand.
CCTTCTTCTCCGTCCCCCCGGTCTGGGCTGCCTCCCCCGGTGAGGGGGAGGGCTAGCGGAGCGAGCGAGGGGGTGACGTGGGGCGAGCTTTGGCGGCAATCACCCTCCCCCCAACCCCCTCGCCTCACCGCGGAGGGGGAGCCGATCCGCGGCTCCGGGGGACCGTACAGAAACCGTCTACTCTTCGGGGCGTGACCTCCCCGCTGCATGCCATCGCAGCACTAGGGCAGTCGATCTGGAGCGATCAGCTTTCCCGGTCGATGCTCACCAGCGGCGAATTGGCACGCCTCGTCGGTGAAGATGCGGTCACTGGGGTGACATCGAACCCCACGATCTTCGCCGGCGCCATCACTGGAAGCGACGACTACGACGACCAGCTCGGCGAGATGGCGAGACGGGGCGCCGACACCGTCGAGATCGTGACGGCGCTGATGACCCAGGACATCCAGGCCGGCTGCGATGTGTTGCGACCGGTCTGGAACCGCACTGGCGGTGGCGACGGGTTCGTCTCGGTGGAGGTCTCTCCCGACGTGGCTAGCGACACCGAGGCGACGATCGCCGAGGCAGCGCGATTGGGTGAAGAAGGTCGATCGCCCCAACCTGTATGTCAAGGTCCCGGCAACCCCGGCCGGGGTGCCCGCCATCCGCCGACTGACCGGTGAGGGGATCTCGATCAATGTCACCCTCATCTTTTCGCTCGATCGCTACCGCGAGGTCATGGACGCATATCTCACCGGGCTCGACGAGTACCGCGCCAGCGGCGGACGCCTCGACGGGATCACATCGGTCGCCTCGTTCTTCGTGTCCCGTTTCGACACCGAGGTCGACCCCCGTTTGGAGCAGATCGGGACCCCCGAAGCGCTCGAGTTGCGGGGCCAGACGGGGGTGGCCAACGCTCGGGTGGCCTACGGCGACTTCCTCGACACATTCCGCGGTGATCGCTGGACCGCCCTCTCAAACCGCGGGAGCGCGGGTGCAGCGGCCGCTCTGGGCGAGCACCAGCACCAAGAACCCCGACTACCCCGACACGAAGTACGTGGACGCATTGGTCCAGAAGGACACCGTGGACACCATGCCACTCGAGACGATCGCCGCGGTGAAGGAGCACGGCAACCCCCACCCCCGGCTCTTCGGCGATGAGGACATCGCCGAAGCGAGAAGCACGCTGCGGAGCCTGGATGAGGTGGGGATCGAGTACGGCGATGTGGTCCAAAATCTCGAGGACCAGGGAGTGGAGAAGTTCACCGCCTCGTGGCGCGAGTTGGTCGATGACGTAGACCAGGCTCGGAAATCCGGCTGATCATTGACCGAGCGTCAGATCGTCTCATCCGGGTCGCCTTACGAGCCTGTGATCGGGTTCAGCCGCGCCCTCCGTGTCGGGAATCGGATCATGGTCTCGGGAACAGCGCCGGTCTGGCCCGACGCGAGCTGTGACCCCGACCCGGCCGCTCAGGCGCGTCGCTGCTGGGAGATAATCATCGACGCCTTGGACCAGTGCGGCGCCGGGCCAAGCGACGTAATACGCACCCGCACCTACCTCACCGACCCGGCCGACTGGGAAGCCGTGGGGAGGGTTCACGGCGAAGTGATGGGCGATGCCCGCCCGGCGGCGACGATGGTCGCGGTGGCGGCATTGCTCGACCCGCGCTGGAAGGTCGAGATCGAGGTCGAAGCGGTGCTCGATTGAGCCCGGTTACCCTGCCGCTGTGTTCCTCATTCTCGGTCTCCTCGTCTTCGGTCTTGCCATCGGTTGGATCGGCCAACTCGTGCTCGGGATGGGCACCAAGCCAAACGCCCAATCGCTCATCGCCGGAGTGGCTGGTTCCTTCGTTGGCGGGCTGCTCGCCAGCCTGATCGCTGGCGACGGACTGGCTCTCCGTCCCAGCGGGCTCATCGGCTCGGTGATCGGAGCGATCATCGTGCTGTTGATCTGGAGGGCGGTCAGCCGCTCTCGACCGCGGTCGGACTAGGCCTTAACGAGTGGTGCCCAGGCGAGAAGGAGGCGCTTGCGCCCCTCGGTGTCGAATTGCACCTCCGCTTCGGCCTTGTCTCCCTCACCGGTCAGAGCCCGCACCGTGCCCAGCCCCCATTTGTCGTGGCGGACACGGTCACCTGGGCCAATCTGCTCGGCGCTCAGCGTCCGGCGTGGGGTGGGGGCAGCGGGGAGGTCCTTTCGATCTCGTTTGGGTAGGTCCTTGACCAGGTTGGCCGGGACCTCGCGCAGGAAACGGCTCGGCGGGTTGTAGTTGGTGCCCCCCCAAAGGGTGCGGTGCCAGGCGTTGACCAGATAGAGCCGGTCCTCGGCGCGGGTCATGCCCACATAGGCGAGACGCCTCTCTTCCTCCATCTGGTCGGGGTCACCCAGCGAGCGGACATGCGGGAACACCCCGTCCTCCAGCCCAACAAGGAAGACGACCGGGAACTCGAGACCCTTTGCGTTGTGCAGGGTCATGAGAGTGACCGACTCCTTGGCGTCCTCGAGGTCGTCGACGTCGGAAACCAATGTGACCGTCTCGAGGAACAGCTCGAGCCGGCGTGTGCCGGTGAGGTCGTCCCACTCCTCGTCCCCCACCATGGACCCGGCGCCGATCTCCTCGTACTCCTCGGCCACCGAGAGCAGCTCGCGCAGGTTCTCCACTCGGCCCAACGCCTCGACGGTGCGCTCCTCCTCCAGCTCGCGGAGGAAGCCAGTGTCGTCGAGCACAGCCTGGACGGTCCTTTTTGGCCCCGCCTCTTCTGCGACGGCAGCCAGCGAGTCGAGGACTGTGAGGAAATCGGCAACCTGGGACCGTGCCCTCGTCGTCAATTGGGTCACCTCACCGGCACGACGCAGCGCGCCGAGGAAGCCGACTCCCTCGGTCTGGGCGAAGCGCTCGATATGACCGACGGTGGTCGATCCGATCCCTCGCTTTGGCACGTTGATGACCCTCTTCAGCGCCACCTCGTCGGTCGGGTTGACCACAGCCCGCAGATAGGCGAGGACGTCCTTCACCTCCCGCCGCTCGTAGAAACGGACGCTCCCCACCACCGTGTAGGGGATGCCACGCCGGACCATGACCTCCTCGAGCACCCGGCTCTGGGCATTGGTGCGATAGAAGACCGCTACCTGGCCGAGCCGGTACCCCACGTCTTCGAGGTGGTTCAGCTCGTCGGCCACCATCCCCGCCTCGTCGTGCTCGTCCTCAGCCTGGTAGTGGTAGACCGGCTCGCCTTCCCCACGATCGCTCCACAGCTGCTTCGGCTTGCGTTTGGAGTTGTTGGCGATGACTGCGTTGGCCGCGTCGAGGATGGTCTCGGTGGATCGGTAGTTCTGGTCGAGCACGACCACCCTGGCGTCGGGGTAGTCCTTCTCGAACTCGAGGATGTTGCGGATGTCGGCGCCGCGGAACCCGTAGACGCTCTGGTCGGAGTCGCCGACGACGCACAGGTTGCGGTGCTGTTCGGAGAGCATCCGGAGCAGCATGTACTGGGCGTGGTTGGTGTCCTGGTACTCGTCGACCAGTACATGGAGGAAACGGCTCTGGTGCTGGGCGAGTACATCGGGAAAGGCGCCGAAGAGCTCGACCGTCACCATGATGAGGTCGTCAAAATCCATGGCCGATGCCTCGAGAAGCCGCTGCTGGTAGAGGCGGTAGACGTCGGCCACCTGCTCGTGGTAGAAGCCGCCCGTCTCGGTGCGGAAGGTCTCGAAGTCGACAAGGCGGTCCTTGGCACTGGAGACCTCGGCGCGGATACGGCGTGGAGGGAACCGCTTGGGGTCGAGGTCGAGGTCGCGCACGCACATCTCGGTGAGCCGGAGCGAGTCGCCCTCGTCGTAGATGGAGAAAGCGGAGCGGTACCCGAGCCGGTGGGACTCGCGCCGCAGGATGCGGACACATGCCGAGTGGAAGGTGGATACCCACATCGATCGCACCACGCCACCGACGAGCCGCCCTACCCGCTCCCGCATCTCGTCGGCCGCCTTGTTGGTAAAGGTGATTGCAAGGACGGCGTGGGGTGGGACGTCGAGGTCTCGGATCAGATGGGCTATCCGATGGGTGAGCACCCTTGTCTTGCCCGATCCCGCCCCCGCCACCACCAGCAACGGCCCGTCGGTGGCGGCGACGGCCTGACGCTGCCGTGGGTTAAGTCCCTCGAAGAGCGGAGAGTCGGTGGGTTGCCGATCGAGGCCGGCGGACACTGGCATCAGGAGCGATGGTACCCGAGGTGCGAGCGGAGAACTACAGGGATGGGATTACGAGGGCGGAAAGCGAAGCTTTCGCCCGTTTTGGGTTCTGAGTTATGGGTTATGGGTTGAAACCCAGAACCCAAGACCCAAGGCTCAGAAATCGCGGCCCGCCATCCGGTCAGTCCTAGGGTATTGGTGGCGGGTTTAAACCCAGAACCCAGAACTCAAGACCCAGAACCCAGAGGCAATGAGAAGGAGAACCTCGCGCCGGTGGGGATTCTGTGCTCGTAGGTGACATCGCCGCCCATGGCGCGGGCGAGGGTCCGGGCTATGGGGAGGCCGAGCCCAATGCCGCTCACCTGCCCCTGAGTGCGCTCGAAGGGCTCGAAGAGGCGCTCCTCCTCGCCGGGAGGAATGCCGGTGCCCGCGTCGGCGACGGTGAGAACGAACCGTCCCGAGCGGACGACCCCTTCCACAGCGACCGGTGGGCGGCCGTACTTCCGGGCGTTCTCCACCAGGTTGCGGACGACTTGCTCGACACGGTTTGGGTCGGCGACGACCAGCGCGATGTCGGGCAGATCGATCTCGACCTTCGACTCCTCATCCTGGAACACCGTTTCCGCCACGCCGCGCACCAGCGGCACCAGATCCATCTCCACCGGCTCAACTCGGAGCCGCCCGGTCTCGGCACCGGGGATGACCATGAGGTCCTCGACCAGCCCTGCGAGCCGCCGACCCTGGCTGGAGACGTTGTCGAGGGCACGGTCCACCTCCTCGGCAGGGATGTGGCGCCAGCGGTCCCGGACCGCCTCGGTCAGTCCGACCATGGTCTGGAGCGGCCCGCGTAGGTCGTGAGCCACCATCCCCATCATGTCCTTGGTGAACTCCACCGACCTCCCGGCAGCGTCGATTGCCTCCTGTTCGCGGCGGCGCGCCTGGGAGACGAAGAAGAAGGCGAACGGGATGCTCACCAGCGCGATCGCACCGAGGGCCAATGCCAACAGCTCAACGAACCGAACCAGAGTCATTCCAGAGCCTGTCGCTCACTGGATCCGTCGAGGGCGGACGCCCTCGACACTGTTATCGGCCTTCGGTTACTCCCACTCGATGGTCGCGGGAGGTTTTGAGGAAATGTCATAGGCCACCCGATTCACCCCCGGGACCTCATTGATCACCCTCGTCGAAATCTGTTCCAACACTTCATAAGGGAGCCGAGCCCAATCGGCCGTCATGGCGTCGTCGCTGGTCACTGCCCGGATCACGATCGGATATGCGTAGGTACGACCATCCCCCTGGACGCCGACGGTCCGCACTGCGGGCAGAACGGCGAACGCCTGCCAGAGCTCCCGTGCCAACCCGGCCCTCCTTATCTCCTCGACCACTATGGCATCGGCGGCCCGCAGCACCTCGAGCCGCTCGGCGGTCACCTCGCCTACAACCCTGACCGCCAGCCCCGGCCCGGGGAAGGGCTGGCGCCATACGATCTCCTCCGGTAGCCCAAGCTCTTCGCCGACCGCCCGAACCTCGTCCTTGAACAGGTCGCGGAGCGGTTCGATCAACTCGAACCGCATGTCGGCGGGAAGGCCCCCGACGTTGTGGTGGCTCTTGATCCTGGCCGCATCGCTCGTGCCCGACTCGATGACGTCGGGGTACAGGGTCCCCTGGACGAGGAAGCGGGAGTCGGCATGGTCGGCAGCCACCTCCTCGAATACGCGGATGAAGGTCTCCCCGATCCTCTTCCGCTTCACCTCGGGGTCATCGACACCGCCGAGTTGCTCGAGAAAGCGATCGGCGGCCTTGACATGGACCAGATCGACGCCGAAATGACGGCGGAAGGTCTCCTCGACCTGCTCCGCCTCCCCGGCACGCAGCAGCCCGTGGTCAACGAAAATGCAGGTGAGACGATCACCCACCGCCTCATGGACGATGGCCGCGGCCACCGCCGAGTCGACCCCGCCGGAGAGGGCGCACAACACCTTCTCGTGTCCAACCCTCCGGCGCACCGCGGCTACCGATTGCTCGATGATGGAGTGTGAGGTCCAGGTCGGGCGGGCGCCGGCGACGTCAAAGAGAAAAGCGTGGAGGATCTCGCTCCCCCGCGGCGTGTGCGCCACCTCGGGGTGGAACTGGACCCCGAGCAGCCGACGTTGGCTGTCCTCCATGGCCGCAACCGGCGAGCCGGCGCTGGTGGCCACCGAGACGAACCCCGCAGGCGGCATGGTGACCGCATCGCCATGGCTCATCCAGACCTCGAGCGAATCGGGCAGGTCCTCGAAGAGAACCGAGTTGGCGGTCACGGCAAGCTCGGTCTTGCCGTACTCACCGCCCCCGGTCGGGGCAACGGTCCCGCCGAGCTCGCTGGCGATGAGCTGGTGGCCGTAGCAGATGCCGAGCGCCGGTATGCCGGTCTCGAATATGGCTGGGTCGATGCGGTAGGCGTTCTCGGCGTAGACCGAGAGCGGGCCCCCGGAGAGGATGATGGCGCTCGGTCTCCGGCGCTCCAACTCTCCGGCGGTGATGGTGCGCGGCACGATCTCGGAGTGGACGTGAGCTTCGCGCACCCTCCTGGCGATCAGTTGGGCGTATTGCGCCCCGAGATCGACCACCAGCACCGTGTCGTGATGGTCTGCCTCGTCGGCTGCCTGCTCGCGGGCATCGGGGATAGCTGACGGTCCGGTCAAGCCATCCCGACCCGCTGGGCTCGTTGCAGTGCCTTCCCCTCGGTCTGGAGCGAGGGCGCCAACATCACCTCCGCCTTCTGGAATTCCTTGACGTCGGCATACCCGGTGGTCGCCATCGAGGTGCGCAGAGCTCCGAAGAGGTTGCGCTTCCCATCGTTCTCGTGCGCCGGACCGACGAGGATCTCGGCGAGCGAGCCCAACTGACCCACCTGCACCCGCGTCCCCCTAGGCAAGGTGGGGTGGAAGGTGGCCATGCCCCAGTGGTAACCCCTCCCGGGGGCCTCAATCGCGGCGGCCAGCGGGGAGCCGAGCATCACTGCGTCGGCGCCGCACGCGATCGCCTTGGCCACGTCACCGCCGGTGCGCATCCCCCCATCGGCAAGGACATGGACGTAGCGACCGGTCTCGTCGAGATGGCGGATCCTGGCGCCGGCGGCGTCGGCGATCGCCGTGGCCTGGGGCACTCCGATCCCGAGCACCGCCCGGGTGGTGCAGGCGGCTCCCGGCCCGACACCGACCAAGATCCCGACCGCTCCGGTCCGCATGAGATGGAGGGCGGTGGAGTAGCTGGCGCACCCCCCGACGATGACAGGTGCTTCGCACTCGGCGATGAACTTCTTCAAGTTGAGTGGCTCGACCCGGGTGGATACATGTTCGGCGGAGACCACCGTCCCCTGTATCACCAGGATGTCGAGCCCGGCCTCGAGGGCGAGCGGCGACAGGGTGGCCACCTTCTGCGGGGTGAGGCTGGCGGCTGTCACCACTCCCGCTTCTCTCATCTCCTCGATGCGACGACCGATCAGGTCGGGCTCGATCGGCTGCAGGTATATCTCCTGCATCCGGCGAGTCGCCTTCTCGGCGGGGAGATCGGCAATTTCGTCGTAGTAGGGGTTCGGGTCCTCGTACCGAGTCCAGAGCCCCTCCAGGTTGAGGACACCGAGCCCGCCCAGTTGGCCGATGGCGATCGCCGTCTCCGGGCTGAGTGCCGAGTCCATCGCCGCTCCCAGCATGGGCAACTCAAAACGGAAGGCATCGAGTTGCCATGAGATGTCGATGTCATCGGGATCGCGGGTGCGGCGACTGGGTACCACGGCGATCTCGTCGAACCCAAAGGCCTGTCTCGCCGACTTGCCGATTCCGATATCGATCTCCACCGCTCACCTCCGCCCGAGGAATGGTCGCCGCGGCCACGGTACCAGTGGGGCCCGACGTCCCGTATCAACGAGCCAACCCTGGGCTGGGGAGTACCGCTGGGGTAGCTGCCAACCCAGGGCTGGGGAGTACCGCTGGGGTAGCTGCCAACCCTGGGCTGAACTCCTGCCCTACCTAACCTGGCATGGTGACCGAACCGACACCTCAGGCACCGCCCACGGACGGCCGACTGGCGCCGAGCCTGAGCGACTTCTTCCTGGTGCTGGGGCTCGGCGTGGCATCGGCTGTCATCGCCGGCCTGGTCGTTGGCAGGGAACTCACCCCTTTCCTGGTGTTTGCCGTCATCCTGCCCGCCCAGTACGTCGGGCACATCGTCGGGATCGCCTGGGTGCTCAGGCAGCGCCACCTCACCCTGAACGATCTCGGATTCGAGATCAACGGAGTGGACCCGGCCTATCTGCTCCTCGGGATGCTTCTCCAGTTCGCTCTGGCCATCCTGGTCCTCCCCCTTGTCGATCTCGTCGGGCTCCCGGTGGTGGAGAGCCCCCAAGAGATCCAGACGCTGATCGTGGGTGAGCTGACCACACCGGCGCGGGTGGCCCTCATGCTGAGCACGGCGCTTCTCGCTCCGGTGGTCGAAGAGCTCATGTTCCGGGGGATGCTGCTGCAAACCGCGCTCGCCCGTTGGGGGCGGAGGGCCGCCGTGCTGATCACGTCGGCTGCATTCGCCGGCCTCCACTTGGTCACGCTGGACCCGAGCCAGTTCCTGGCCGCTGCGGTGATCACCCTCCCGCGCTTCTTCATCATGGGGCTCGTGCTGGCTTCCCTCACCCTGCGCCGCGGCCGGCTTGGTCCGGCGATCTTCACCCACGCCGGATTCAACCTGATTGGTGTGATCGCCCTCTTCGTCACCGCCCCCGCTTGAGCCTGCTCAGGAGGCGCCGAGCCCAACCCGTCCCCTGACCGAGACCATGGTCTCCTCGGCGCGGATACGCGCCTCGAGGGCGCCCTGCTGCATGAGCCGGGCCACCTCTCGGTCGTCGAGCGCCCGGTAGGCGCGCCGGATGGGGGCCAGACCCTCGTCAACCGCCTCGGCGACCGCCGCCTTGAAGGAGCCGTAGCCCCCGTCGTGGAACTCACCCACCAGGTCGTCGATCGGCTTGCCGGTGAAGAAGGCGAGCAACTCGAGCAGGTTCGAGATCCCCGGCTTGCGGTCCCAGTCGTACTCGACGTAACGCTCCGAATCGGTGACCGCACTGCGGATGCGGCTCCTGACCGTGTCGGCGTCGTCGAGCAAGAGCACCCGCGACGTCGGATCGGGATCGGACTTGGACATCTTGGCCGTCGGGTCCTGCAAAGACGTCACCCGGGCACCAATGTCGGGCGTGATGCGATCGGGGATGGGGAACTCCTCGCCGAAGCGACTGTTGAACCTCTCCGCCAAGTCGCGTGTCAGCTCGAGGTGCTGGGTCTGGTCCTCACCCACCGGGACAGCATGGACCCGGTGGATCAGGATGTCGGCGACCATCAGAACGGGATAGGCGAGCAGCCCCAAATTCTGGCCCGACCGGTCTGACTTCTCCTTGAACTGTGTCATCCGTTGCAGCTGGCCCAGACCGGTGATCGTGCCCAGGATCCACGCCAACTCGGAGTGCTGGGGGACCTGGCTCTGGTAGTAGAGCAACGATCTATGGGGATCGACCCCCATGGCCAAGAGCATTTTGGCCGTCTCGATCCGGCCTCGTTGCAGCTCTGCCGGGTCATAGGGGATGGTCATCGCATGGAGATCGACCACGCAATAGACGGTGTCGTACTCCTCCTGCAGCGCCACGTAGTTGCGGCCCGCCCCCACGTAGTTGCCGATGTGGACGTTCCCGGTGGGTTGGATCCCCGAGAACACGCGCTTGCGATCGCTCATCACCATTCCTTATAAAGAAACCGCCGGGGCCTCCGGCGGATCGATGTCGCGGCGAGACCCAGTTCTACTCCTCGACGCCAGACCACCTTGCTGCGCTCATCGCCCATGAGCCTAGCCCGTACCGGCTCCCGTCGTCCGGGCGCTCAGCGCCCACCGGCCACCGATCCGACCGCTCTGGGGAAGACGTCGGAGAAGGTGAGCAGCAGCACGAAGAGCGCCACGAAACGCTGTCCGGAGACCCACGCCCAAACCGCCACCCCCAGTCCGACCACGATCGAGATGACCCGGAGGGTGACCGCAGAGGGTTTGGGGGGAGAGTGGCGTCGAGGATCCTCGCCAGCATGTGATGCCCATCCAGACCGCGGATGGGAACCCAGTTGAAGATGCCCCATACAACGCTCACCCAGATGAAGACGGCGACGCCTAACGCCAGCAGATCGCCGAGTCCGATGGCGAGTCCGATCATGGCCCCGAACGATCCGCTAGCCGAGACTTCGGCGGCTGCGCCCAAGAGACCCTGACGGGCGGCGAGCCAAACGACCATTCCCGCCACGATCTCCACCGCCGATCCCGTCGCTGAGATGATGAACCCCTGCCCATTGCTGAACGGCTTTGTCGGGACCATGCGGGTGACGCCGCCCAATGCGTACAGAGTCACCATCGCCTCGCCTTTGAAGCTGCGCGCCGCCACGGCGTGCCCCAGCTCGTGGATGAGCACCGAGAGGATGGCGACCCCGGTGAACACCGCGATCTCGACACCCTGGAAGCCGCCGTTCCAGGCAAAGAGAGCGAGCACCAACGCCGACCAGTGGATCCGCACCGGAATCGGGCCGAGGGCGAACCTCAGCATGCCGTCTCGATGAGTTGGTGTGACAAGGTCCGCCTACCCCCGGGAAAGGCCGAGACCCTGGGTGTCGGCCTGGCTTGCCTCTGCCCGGTCGTCAGGGTCCTCGAAATTGCGATCTATGGCCCGCCGAACCCGAGCCAGACGGTCGACAAGGGGGCCACGGCGGAACTCCGGGACCTCGCCGAGCAGTTCGGCCAGCATCGCCAGGAGTCGGCGCATCACCTGTACCGATTTTGCGCCGTAGATCCGGATTTCGTCCGTTGCCAGGGCGACCAGGTCCTCCCACGAGGGAGTCGGGAAGACAAGCCGAAGCCGCCCGTCCTCGCGGACGTGCCCCTGTTCGAGTTTCCTACCGGCGATGCGACGCAGCATGTCCTCGAGGTGGTCGATGGCCATGACGGCGGTCGTCGGGTCGTTCACCGCAGGCGACAGCGCCCTGATGGCGATGTCCACCAACAGCCTGATGGCGTACTTCGGGTCCTGCTCGATGGTCCGCTCCACCGTGATGACCAGCGCCCGCCGCAGCAGCACGTTGGGTGCCTGGCGCTTGGCACCCCTGACTCTCGCTACCACTTCCCCACTCGCCATGGCGTCGCCCACCGAGACCACCAACTCAACGAGCCCGTCTATCCGACCGGCGATCCTGACCAGGGCGGCAGTGTCGGCGCGCGCCAGGACGCCGGGTGCGCCACGGTGCTTTACGACCTGGGTGACCTCGGGCAGATCGTCGACCTCGACCCGCTCTGCCTCGTCCGCTTTCGTCAACCGTGCCGGCAGCAATTCATCGATGGCGCGCCGGCCGCGATTGGCAACACCGGCGAGCACCGCGCCCACCCGCAGGCCGGCAACACGTCGTAGCAGAACGATGAACATGGCAACGCTGACCAAAACGGCGACGACGGCCACCAGAACGGTGATTGTCGGGACCTGTCCCGAGCCGGCCGGGTCGACCCAGACCATCGAGACCAACGAGAAGACAAACGTACCGGCGAAGGCGCCCAGCGCGTTGAGCACCACCAAATCGTCCAGCAGGTAGATAGCCACCCGCGGCGAGTAGGCAGTGCTGCTGAATTGGACCAACAGCAGCATCATCGAGAAGACGATTCCGGTGAAGGCGATCATGCCGGATGTGATCGCCGCCAACGTGGAGAGGGCCGTCGATGGGGATATGACAAAACCGAGCGACGGCAATCGGCGGTCGGTCCACACGAGGACCTGAGCCAGCAGAGCCGCCCCGATCACCCATGCGGCAGGAATGGCCCAGACCCGGGCCCTCGACACCGTTTTTCGCCTCGCCACGTCTTGGGATGGTAGGAGAGGAGGCTCGCTCGCTTCGCTCGCTCGCCGTTATGGGTTGTGGGTTATGGGTTCTGGGTTGGAGACGAACGGAGGGCGCTCCCCTCCCTGAAGGGAGGAGGTCTGGGGGGAGGGTGATCGCCGCGCGAGACCGTCACCCCCTCCGCTCGCTGGCGCTGGCAGGCCTCCCCCTCACCGGGGAAGGCGGAGGCTCTTTCCGGCCGCCTCCCGTTCACATCGTTCTGGTCACCTTGCGGAGGCCGCGGGGGGCGTCGGGGTCGAGGCCGCGGGCGCGGGTTAGGTGGTAGGTGGCGAGCTGGGCGGCGACCACGGTGGGGATTGGCGCCAGCCACTCGGGGACACCGGGCGCCAGGTGCACCACCGATCCGGGAGGGTGGTGATCGGGTCGGTCGCTGAGCACGAATAGCTCGGCGCCGCGTTCCGCAACCGACTCGATCAACTCGTCGACGTCATCCTCGAGCTCTCCTGCCGTTGCAATGGCGAGCACGGGGAACCCGGGCTCCACCAACGCCATCGGCCCGTGACGGAAGTCCGCGGTCGAGTAGGGCTGTGCCAGCACCTGAGCCAGCTCTTGCAGTTTGAGCGCCCACTCGAACGCGGTTGCGTGCTGGAAACCGCGGGCGAGCACCGCGCACCTGTCGTCCTCGGCGAGCGGCGCCGCCGCCGACTCCAATTCCTTGCCTCGCTCCAACGCCGCGGCCACCTGTTGGGGAAGCTCTGCGAGGCTGGCACCGGGATCGGGCTCTCCGGCCAGCGCTTCGGAGAGCATCGCCACCACGGCGAGCTGACAGGTGTAGGTCTTTGTGGCCGCCACCGCTCTCTCTTCGCCCGCATACAGGGCGAGCACCTCGTCGGCGGCGGAAGCCAGCGGTGAGTCGGGGTCGTTGGTGATGGCGAGCGTCGGCCGCCGCCGCCTCCGTCGCCTCCTCGAGCACGCCGACCAGGTCGGGCGACTGGCCGGACTGCGAGATCCCCACGACCAGCGCACCTTCGAGGGACGGCGGTTGGCTGTACCCCCCGAAGAGCGATGGCGCCGCCGAGGCTACGGCCAATCCGTTGCGCGCTCCCCATACGTACTGGGCGTATCGGGCGGCGTTGTCCGAGGTGCCGCGCGCCGCGATCAACACCCATCCGATGTCCGACCCGTCGATGAGCGCCCCGATCCGCGAGACCTGGCGGCGGTTTCCCTCGATCACCGACTCCAACCGGTCCGGTTGCTCGTGGATCTCGTCCCAAAGCGTCACTGCTCATCATGCCTTCCCCATGACGGTCGGTTTGGAATACGATCTTGACCGCCGATGATCGTGGCGACGACATCTCCGTCGAAGTCGAAGATGGTGAGGTCGGCGCGGGCTCCGACGGCAACTCGGCCCCGGGTCGTGTCACCAATTACCCGAGCGGGCACCGTCGAGGCGGCGACGATCGCCTGGTCGAGCCGGCAGCCAGTGAACCGGACGAGGTTGCGGACCGCGGCGTCGAGGGTGAGCACCGAACCGGCCAGTTGCCCGTCGGGGCCCACGGTCACAGCTCCCTCGACGCTCACCGACGACCGGGCCCAGCGGGTGAGCGCCGTCGCCGAGACCGGTGGCGGCCACTGCGTCGGTGACCAGGACCAGCCGGTCGGGGCCGAGCGCCGCCCAGGCGAGAGCCACCATCGCCGGATGGACGTGGACGCCATCGGCGATCACACCGGCGGTGAGCCCCGGCTCGGTGAGCAGGAACCCGGCGAGACCGGGCGCCCGATGGTGGAGCGGGGGCATGGCGTTGAAGAGGTGGGTCCCGTGGGTGACCCCGGCGGCGGCGGCGCTTGCTGCCTCGTCGTAGGTGGCGAGCGAGTGGCCGGCGGCGGCCACCACTCCGGCGGCGCGCAGCACCCGCACCACCTCGGTGGCTCCGGGCAACTCCGGTGCCAGCGTCACCATCGCCACCACACCGGACTGCGCCCATCTTTGGGCGTCGTCCACCGACGGAGGGCGGAGGGAGGCATCGGGGTGGGTCCCGCGTGCCCCGGGGGCGAGGAACGGCCCTTCGAGATGGAGTCCGAGCGGGATGGCACCGCGGATAACCCGAGGGGCGGGCCAGCCAGCATGACATTTATGGCGGCGTCGGGATCGGACCCGGTGATGACGGTGGGAAGGTAGGCGGTGACACCGGTTGACGCCAGCCATTCGCCGGCGGCCCACATCGAATCAGGTTGCGAGCTGACGTCGTGCCCGGCGACCCCGTTCACCTGCAGGTCGATCAGACCGGGGGCGACCACCAGACCGGTGGCGTCGAAGTCGAGCCGACCGGCCGGGCCCGTTTTCCCAACCGATGTGATGAGCCCGCCCTCGATGGTGACATCGGCCTCGGTCGGGCCGGTGGGTGTGATCACCGACCCGTTACGGACCACCAGCGGGTTGCCGGTCACGACTCGCCGCCGTGGCCGCGTGGATAGAGACCCTCGATGGGAACCGGAAGACGGCCCAGGGTTGGCAGGCTCCCAAAGAGGGCCGCGGCCAACGCCCTCATCGCCGGCGGCTGGATGCCGTATGTGCACAGGTGAGTGCCCGCCGCCGGGTAGGAGGCGAGATCCCAAGGGGTGCGCAATGCCACCGTCACCGTCGGGGTGCCGGTGCCGATCAGCGCCTCGACGAGCTGGGCCTGCGCTCGATCGATGTGGGCGGAGACCGTGCCGACGACAACCAAGGCTGCCTCCTCGGCCTTCTGGCGAGCTGCGGAAACCTCGCTGGGGAGTGGAGGATGCGAGGTGACCATCTCCACCACCCGCGGGTGGTGCTCGGCCAACGACGCCGCCAGCAGGGGTGGCACGATGCTCGACGTGTCGGCGGGTGTGAGGTCGATCAGCCGGGGCATGACCGCCAAGATCGTGTCATCGGCGGCAGGACGGAGCGGGAGCAGCCCTTCCCGATCGCGCACGAGGGTGATGGCTCGCCTTGCTACCTCGTCGGCCAGGGCGTGATGTTCGGCCGACCCGACCACCTCGACCGCCGGCCGCCCGAAGCCAGCCAGCCATTTCCGTAGAGCGAGTACCCGGTCGGCCGACCGTTCCAAACCGCCGGGATCGATCAACCTGCGGCGGCGGGCCAGGTCCAAACCGGCGCGCAGCACTTCCTGCTGCTCCTCCCCATCGGCGCAGAGCAGGAGGTCGACCCCGGCGCCGAGCGCGGCGATCACATCGACCACCATCCCCGACCCTTGGGTGACGGCATGCATGTTGAGCGCATCGGTGATAACCACTCCGTCGAAACCGAGGCTCTTTCTGAGCAGGCCGTCGACTACCTCGGCTGACAACGAGCTGGGCAGGTCGTCGCTCCAGGTGAAGGCAGGAAGGGCGTAGTGCCCGACCATCACCATCCGGGCACCGGCGTCAACCGCGGCGCGGAAGGGGACCAACTCCACTTCCTCGAGCCTGTCCGCGATCGTGGTCGAGCACGGGAAGCTCGTAGTGGGGATCGACCACGGCGTCGCCCTTGCCCGGAAAGTGCTTGGCCGCCGCCGCCACCCCTTCCGCCTGGAGGCCGCGCACCATCGCCGCCGCCAGCTCTCCCACCCGTGCCGGATCGTCGCCAAAGGCGCGGATACCGAGCGAGGGGTTGTCCGGATGGGTGGCCAGGTCGCACACCGGGGCGTAGTCGACCGTGATCCCCAAGGCACGCAGCTCGCGGCCCATGGCCCGTCCCACCGCCTCGCTGAGGTCGGTGTCGTCGGCGGCGCCGAGCGCCATGTTGCCGGGGAACGGAGTCGTGGCGGGACCTGCGCCAAGCAACTGGCCCCCCTCGTGGTCCGCTGCGATCAGCAGCGGGAGATCGGTTCCGGCCGCCTCCTGCAATGCGGCGGTGAGCGCGGTCATCTCGGCCACCGATCCGACGTTGCTGTTGCCGAAGAGGGTGACTCCAGGCCGGTCGGCGAGCACCCGAGCCAGCCAAGGGGGGACCTCGATACCTTCGAAGGCCGCCATGAGCGCCCGCTCGGCGCTCACGTCAGCCCTTGACCGAACCGGCGAGGATCCCTCGGACGAAGAAGCGCTGCAGAAGGAGGAACACGATCAGCGGGACGAGCATGGTGACGAATGCCCCGGCCGTAAGGACATGCCAGTCCTGGCCCCGCGATCCGACCAGCTCGTTGAGCTGAATGGTGAGCACGGCTACTTCCTCCCGGTCACCGAGGAAGACCAGCGCCACCAGGAGGTCGTTCCACACCCAGAGAAACTGGAAAATGGCAAACGACGCCAATGCCGGAACCGACAGCGGGAGCACCAGCCGAATGAATGCTGTGAAGTGCGAGGCGCCGTCGATATATGCCGACTCGAACAGGTCCTTGGGGAGCTGTGAAATGTAGTTGTATAGCAAATAGACCGCGAGCGGCAAACCGAATCCTGTATGCGCCAGCCAAATCCCCAGAAACGTTCCGGTCAGCCCGAAGGTGCACGTAGCCCCGCAATAGGGGAACGAGGGCCATTTGCAGCGGAACCACCAAAAGGCTCACGACGACAACGAACAACACCGCTCGGCCGGGGAACTTCATCCAGGCAAACGCATAGGCAGCAAACGCCGCCATGGTGATCGGTATCACGGTCGCCGGAATGGTGACGATCAGGCTATTTACAAAGGCATTGAGCATGCCCTCGTTGGTGAACACGTCCGCATAGTTAGCCATCGTCCATGTCTCCATGAACGGATTGGTCAATACCGTCCACCACCCTGACGAACGGATCTCGTTTTGCGGTCGGAAGGACGTGACGAGCAGACCAAAAGTCGGCAATGTCCATATAGCGGCAATGAAGATGACGGAAATGCGAACGGGGAGCTTTGTCCAGAAGGTGCCGCCGGGGGGCGTGGTTGCAATGGGAATCCCGCGCCGTTCCGCCGTGGGTGCTGCTTCCGCGGTTGCAGTCATGCGCCGATCCCCTGTCGCCTTAGGTTCCGTACGTTGATGATGATCACGGGCGTCACGACAATGAGCAAGGCCATGGCGATGGCACTGGCGTGACCGAGATTCCTGAAGCGGAACATCTCCTCGAACATACTGTTGGCGAGGACCTGGCTCTCGAAGTTACCTCCGGTGAGCACATAGACAATGTCAAACACCTTGAGAACTGCGATGAAGATGGTAGTGGCCACCGTGATGATGGATGCTCGGATCGAGGGGATGATGATCCGGAAAAACACCTGAAGCTCCGTGGCCCCGTCAATCCGCGCCGCCTCGAGGTGTTCGTCGGGCACACCCTTGATAGCTGCGGACAGGATTACCATAGCGAATCCGGTCTGAAGCCAGATCATGATTACGATCATCGCAAGGGTGTTGAGCCCCGGCGTCTGGAGAAAGACAACCGGATCTCCACCAAAAGCCGTGATGATGGCGTTGAGAAGCCCAATTTGAGGCTCACTCGGTGGCCGCCACTCGTATACGAAACGCCAGATGACGGCGGCGCCAATCCCAGAGATGGCGAGAGGGAGGAAGACAAAAGTCTTGGCGAGAGCCTCACGACGTACTCGATCGACCAAAGCAGCGAAGAGCAGGCCGATGATTACGCTTCCCGATACCCCCAGGACCAACCAGAGAATGTTGTTCCGCCATGCCAGCAACATCTCGTCGCTGGTGAACACGAACCCGTAGTTCTCGGCGAACCCCCCGTCCGTCACTGATCTGATGGCGGTCCCGACGATGGGATACACGAGGAATATCGCCAGGATCACGACCGCCGGCCCCACGAACACGTAGGGACGCAGCCTGGTCTGGGTCTCTCCCGAGAAGGTGTTGAGGAGACGGTTGGCGATGAAGTAGAGCGCCCAGATTCCGGCTACGCCCAGCACCAAGGCGACCAAAGCAATGATCAGCTTGGAGAGGAGCGGGTTGATGCCGAATTCTTCGATGGCATCGGCCTCGCCGCTGAACCCGATCAACCGGTAGAAGCCAGCGATCAGCCTCGCCGGCTGCTCCTCGTCGGTAAGGAACAGATAACCGCCGGCGAGAGTGACGAGTAGCAGCAACCCCCAACCAAGCGAGGCCAATCTGGTCCGGACCGGGGCGCGAGTCTTCTCCTCCTCAGGGGCGATCTTTGTCGGCGCTGCCGTCATGTCCTCCCCTTCGAGTGCGTCAGGGAGAGGACCGGAAGGCTCTCTCCCCGCGCAACTCGACTATCTAACGGATCCCGCCTAGCCCGAAGGCCAGCTGTCCTCGATCTCCTGGAAGATCGCCTCGGTGTTCTCGCCATCAGCACTGATCCAGTCGAGCATACCCGTCCAGAAGGTACCGGCGCCGACCTCGGCCGGCATCAGGTCGGATGCGTCGAATCCGAATGTGCTGGCCTCTGCCACCATCACCGCCAGCTCATTCGTCGGGTACGTCGTGTACCAGTCGACGGGAACCGACTTGTTGGGCGAGAGGAACGCCTGCGGTGACTCAATCCAGCCCTGCGCACCCTCGGGGGTGGCCAGGAACTCCAGGGTGGCACGCACCTCGGGCCGATCGTCGAACATGACGAACTGGTCGCCGGCGCCCAGCACTGGGCTGCCGAACTCGTCATCGATCGGGGGGAAGTAGAAGAAGGAGCTGTCCTCCCCCGCCACCGTGCCCTCGGGCCAGAAGCCGGGGATCCAGGCTGCCTGCTTCTGCATCCAGCACCCCGGGCCGTCCTCGTTGAACATCGGATTCTGCACCACCTCGATGCTGGTGGCGAGCATCCCGTCCGTTCCGCCGATGACATAGTCGGGGCTGAACCAGATCTGCGAGATCAGTTCGGCGGCCTCGAGAACCTCGGGGTCGTTGAACGGGATCTCGTGATCAATCCACGCCTGGTAGGTCTCCGGCGGCGCGGTGCGGAGCATTACATCCTCGAACCAGTCGGTCGCCACCCAGCCGTCGTTGGCCCCTTGGTGCCTCACCGAGAAGCACCACGGGTTGCCGTTGCCATCGGCCACGATCTGGTCAGAGAGGTCGATCAGCTCTTGATAGGTCGTCGGGATCGTGTACCCAGCTTCCTCGAAGGCCTGCACCGGATACCACACGATCGACTTCACATCGCCCTTGTAGAAGACCCCGTAGAGGGTGTCCTCGAAGGAGCCCGCCAGCACCAGGTTCGGCCCGAGGTCGGCCTCGAGCTGCTCCTGGTTGATCCAGTCCAGTGGGAGGGCAAAACCTTCACTGGCGTAACGCTGCATCACCCCCGGCTGGGCGATCTGGGCCAGGTCGGGCGGGTCACCCCCGTCGACTCGAGTCTGCAGAGCGGTCTCGTAGTCGGTGGAAGACTCGTACACCACGTCGATTCCGGTCGCATCGCGGAAAGGCTGAAGGGCGGCGTTGAATGAATCCTCCTCCGCCTCGATCCATTGCGCCGACGATCACGACCTCGGTTCCTTCGAACTCGCCGGCCATCGCCTGGTTCAGATGTTCATAGGGGGTCTCACCCGCGGCTCCCGCCGTGGTTTCGGTCCCACCGGCTGCCGTGGTGTCGGTCCCACCTGCTGCCGTGGTGTCGGTCCCACCTGCTGCCGTGGTGTCCGTGCCACCCGCGGCGGTGGTGTCAGTCCCGCCCGCCGCCGTGGTGGCCGCGGGTTCGGCCGCACATGCCGCGACCACCATCGCCAAGGCGATCACAAGCGCCATGACTCTCAGGGTCTTCATAGTCCTCCTCTCGTTTGGGACACGGTGGTCCCACCCACTCCGGCGGCGGTACGACGTACCAGTTCTACCGCCCCCATGGCGCCCACCGGATGCCCGGAAGGCAGCAGTACCACCTTATCCGGAGGCAACACTAGAGCAGCCAGTTCCGACCGGGCAGCGCGCTCTTCGAGGTGCTCCCGGATTGACGCGAGGAAGGGGTGCCCGACGGAAGCAACGCCTCCGCCAAGCACGACTACCTCGACACCTGACGCCATCACCAGCCACTGCACGGTGTTGGCGAGGATCCTGCTGATTTGAGCGACGATCCGCTGGGCAGCCTCGTCGCCGTCGGCGGCCGCCCGATAGAGGCTCGTCGCCGAGTTGTTGCCCGGCCAAAGCCGAGCGATCGCCGGCCCGGCGGCCACAGCCTCGAGGCAACCACGGAGCCCGCAGCGGCATTCGGGACCGTCCGGGTCGACCTCGACATGACCGATCTCGCCCGCCATCCCCTCGGCTCCGCGGTGGAGCCTGCCGTCGATGACCAGCCCTGCTGAGATCCCGGTGCCGATGCTCAGGTAGGCGAGGCTCCGCAGCCCGGGTCTCTTGTCGGCGAAGTGCTCGAAAGCGCCCAACGTCGCGGCGCGCACGTCGTTCTCCACCGCCAGCGGCGGGTCTCCGAGAAGCTCGCCCAGGGCGGCTGCAAATGGATAGCCGTTCGCTCCCACCCCGAGATTTACGGCGTGACGCACCCAACCGGTTTCCGGATCGACTTGGCCGGGGAGACCGATTCCGACCGCGGTCATGTCGTCGAGCGATCGCCCGGCATCGGAGAGGGTCGTCTCCACCAGTCGGGCGATGTCGGCGACAACCCGGTCGAATCCGGCGTGGCTGGTGAGACACTGCGACCGCCCCGCCAACCCGTTTCCGTTGACCACGATCGCCTCGATGGTCGTGCCACCGACGTCCACACCAACGAGCGCCGAGGTCATCGCCACACCACCCCGAGCTCGGCGGCCAGCACCATCGCCGAGGCACCGGCCAGGACGAGGTCGGCGTCGAGGGCGGCCCAGCGGACGTCGACGTGGGCCGACATCGTCGGGAGGACACGTTCCTTGATCGTCTCTGCGACCGCCGCCCGGAACGGCTCACCAGCTGCTCGGACCGGCCCAGCAAGGGCGACATGACGCACGTCGAGGGTGGCGACGACGTGGGCAAGGGCCGCTCCCAACGCATGCCCTGCGGCGGAGACGATGCCTTCTGCCGCCGGCAAGGCCAGATCGTCCACCGATGCCGGGCGGCCCAACACGGCCGAGGCGTCGGCGAGCAGCGGGCCCATAGCCACGACGGTCTCGAGACAACCGTTCCGACCGCACCAGCACGGCAAGCCGTCTTCATCGACCACGACGTGCCCGATCTCACCCGCACCTGAGCCCGGTCCTCGGTAGAGCCGACCGTCGAGGACGATGCCCGCACCGACACCCTCGCCAACGCGAACGAGGACAAGGCTCTCGCCCTCGGGAAACTCATGCGAGTACTCGGCCAAAGCGGCTACGTGGGAGTCGTTGGCCACATGGACGGGAACACCGAGCCGGGCGCGGAGAAGGCGGGCCAGAGGTACCTCGTCCCAATCGAGATGAGCGGCGCTCCTCACCGTGCCGGCGGAGTCCACCACCCCAGGAGTTGCCACCCCCACCCCGATCACCTCGGATGGCGCCTGCGCGACGAGGCGCTCTGCCAGTCGACCCACTTCCTCCAATGCGTCGTCGCCCGTCGGCTGGCCAATCCCCTCGACTCGTTGCCCGATCGCGCCCTGCAGATCGGCGATAGCTCCGGTGAAGGGAACAGTGCTCAGGTCGAGGGCGACGATGCTTCGGCTCTTCGGCGCCAGCGAGACCAGGGTGGGCGGCTTCCCTCCTGCGGAGACGCCGGTCCCCAGTTCGACGACAAGTCCTTGGTCGAGCAGCACGCCGACCAGAGTCGGAGACCGTTGCCTTCGCCAGTTGCGTCTCGCGAGCGATCTCAGCCCGGCTGGTAGGGCCTCGTCGGTAGATCGTCTGCAAGGCGAGTCGCATGTTCCGGCTGCGTGTCTCCGCCCTGGTGGCTTTGTGTGCCGCCACGGTGAGGGTGGTATCTACTTCGATTGTTCAATGAACTTACTAACCCGGCGACGCCCGTGGGGAACAATCAAGTTTCGTTTTCGCGACTCTGCTGACCATCTCCTCCCCCCGGCGGGGAGTACGGCCGCAGGCTCGGGCGGGCGGCTGGTCCATCTTCCGCTGCCGACTTCCGTCTTCCGTCTTCCGTCTTCCGCCTTCCGTCTTCTCGAGCACATTGACAGCGCCTGCCGCGACGTGGCATGCTCCACGGGCTTTGGAACGCCACACCACCATCATCATCGCCTGAGCGCACGCCCGACCGGCGTGCGCACCGAAGCCCTCTGCCACAGGCGGGGGGTTTCTTCTTTGCGGAGGAGCCATGGAGACCCAGCTCGAGATCTACGACACCACCCTGCGGGACGGGTCGCAGCAGGAGGGGATATCGCTCACCGTGGGCGACAAGCTGCGGATCGCGGCGCTACTCGACGAGCTCGGGGTCCACTACATAGAGGGGGGCTGGCCCGGCGCCCTTCCCAAGGATGACGAGTTCTTCAGGCGGGCACCGAGCGAGCTCGGCCTGCGCAACGCCACCCTGGTCGCTTTCGGCGCCACCAGGCGACCCGGCGCCAGTGTGTCGAGGGATGCGCAGCTCCAAGCCGTGCTCGAAGCGGGGACCGAGGTGGTGTGCATCGTCGGCAAGGCGTGGGACGAGCATGTCCTCCACGCTCTGCGGACCGATCTCGACGAGGCCGTCGCCATGGCGGGCGAGACCGTTGAATTCCTCCGCAGCCGGGGTCGCCGCGTCTTCTTCGACGCCGAGCACTTCTTCGACGGGTTCTCCCACAACCCTCGGTTTGCGCTGGCGGTGGCCCGGGCGGCGATAGAAGGCGGGGCGGAGAGGCTCGTGCTGTGCGACACCAACGGCGGCACCCTCCCCCATCAGATCGTCGACGTGATCGGGAAAGTGCGGGCCGAGCTTCCCGATGCCGAGATCGGCGTCCATTTCCACAACGACAGCGGGTGTGCCGTGGCCTCTTCGCTGGCAGCAGTGGAAGCTGGTGCCCGTCAACTGCAAGGTTGCGTCAACGGCTACGGCGAGCGGACGGGGAACGCCGACCTCTGCTCGATCATCCCCGACCTGGTTCTCAAGATGGGAATACCCGTCATTACCGAGGAGCAGCTCGGGACACTGGCTCCGACCTCGCACCACATCGCCGAGATCGTCAACATCGCCCTCGATCCCCACCGGCCCTACGTGGGGACATCTGCCTTCACCCACAAGGCCGGGCTCCACACCTCGGCATTGGCGAGACGGCCAGGCGCCTACGAGCACACCGAGCCGTCCCTGGTCGGCAACCACACCCGGATGGTGGTGTCGGAGCAGGCCGGCAGGGCATCGGTCTTCCACAAGGCTGCCGAGCTCGGCCTGGAGATGGATGACGATCTGGCTCGGGTGGTGCTCGACCGGGTCAAGAAGCAGGAGCAGACCGGTTACCACTACGAAGCCGCGGACGGCTCTTTCGAGTTGCTGGTGAGACAGGCCACGGGGTGGATCCAGCCGTTCTTCGAACTGGAGTCGTTCCGCACGTTCGTCGAGCGGCGGCCCGGCGAGGAGGTCGGAGCCGAAGCGACGGTGAAGCTGATGGTGGGCGACCAACGGGTAGTCACCACCGGTGAGGGCAACGGCCCGGTGCACGCCCTCGACCAGGCACTTCGAGCGGCGCTCCGCACCCGCTACCCCGAGGTGGATCAGCTTCGGCTCACCGACTACCGGGTCCGGGTGCTCGACTCCAAGGACGGGACCGCGGCCACTGTGAGGGTGCTCCTGGAAACCAGCGACGGTGATGGCTCCTGGGGAACGATCGGTGTCCACGAGAACGTGATCGAGGCCTCGTGGGAGGCGCTGGCCGAAGGGATCGTCGTCGGCCTCCTCCGGGCGAGACCGGGCAACGGGTAACCAGACCCGAGAGGAATCTGTCTCCGTGACCGAGCTCACACCGCTGGCGGATCGCAGCAACGGGTACCTGACTACGACGGGACGCCGCAGCGGGCAGCGGCATACCATCGAGATCTGGTTCGCCCTCGAAGGCGACACCGTCTATCTCCTGTCCGGGAGCGCTGGGCGATCCGATTGGTGTCGCAATCTGGAGGCGAACCCCGAGGTGACCTTCTCCATCGACGGCGTTGAGGTGCCCGGTCGAGGGAGGCGCGTCACCGACCAAATCGAGGACGCCAAGGCCCGTGACCTGGTTGTCGCCAAGTACCAGCCGCGCTACCAGGGCGACCTCTCCGGCTGGCGACGGGAGTCCCGCCCGTACGCCATCGACCTGTAGCACGTGCCGAAGGCGCACCCCCGGAGACGCATGACCAGTTACCATGGTCACTGGTCATTAACCCTGCGACAAGGGATTCATCTTGACTGAGCGGATCATCAAAGCGAGCACCTTCAAGGAGAGATGTCTGGCGCTGCTCGATCAGGTGGCGAGAACCGGGGTGCCGATCATCGTGACAAAGCGGGGCCGGCCGGTGGCGAAGGTGGTCCCCATCGATGATCCACAACAGGCACCGATCGTCGGGAGCGTCCGGATTCTCGAGGACGACGAGGAGCTGCTCTTTTCGACAGACGAACGATGGAACGCCGAGGGCTGAGTGGTCCTTCTCGACTCCCACGTCCTCCTGTGGTGGGCCGCCGGCTCGGGCATGCTGTCCCGGAGGGCCATCCAAGCAATCGGAGGGGCGAAACCGATATTGATCAGCCCGGTCTCCTGTTGGGAGATCGCAACTCTCGTGAGGAAGGGACGAGTCGGTCTCGACCGGGATGTCCTCACCTGGGTGCGCGACTTGTTCAATGACGAGCAGGTCGAGGCGGCGTCCCTCACACCGCAGGCGGCGGCGATCGCCGGCAGCTTCACCAATGACTTTCCGGGAGATCCAGCCGACCGCCTGATCTACGCCACGGCCATCGACTTGGTTGTCCCTCTCGTTACCAAGGATCGGGGATTGCGTACATACGCAGCGGAGACGCGGAATGCCCGTGTCATCTGGTGAGCGCCTGACTCGAGCCGACCCGGTGGGCGTCGCCGGCACACAGCTACGGTGTCGTTCATGACCCCCGACGAGTTCCGCAAGACGGGGCATGAGTTGATCGAGTGGGTTGCCGCCTACATGGAGGGGGTCGACCGCTTCCCGGTCCTCTCGCAGGTGGCGCCCGGGGAGACCAGGGCGAAGCTCCCCACGAGCCCACCCGAGCAGGGAGAGCAGTTCGAGGAGATAGTCGCCGACCTCGACCGGGTCATCCTTCCCGGGATCACCCATTGGCAGTCGCCTCGGTTCTTCGGGTTCTTCCCGGCCAATGCTTCCGGCCCCGCCATCCTCGGCGACCTGATCTCTTCGGGTCTCGGCGTTCAGGGGATGCTCTGGGCGACCTCCCCGGCGTGCACCGAGCTCGGAGGCGCACGTACTCGACTGGATGGTGGAGATGCTCGGCTTGCCCGACGGGTTCCGCTCGGACACGTCGGGTGGAGGCGTGATCCAGGACTCGGCGTCGAGCGCCAGCCTGGTGGCAGCGCTGGCGGCGCGGGAAAGGGCCACCGGTTTCGAGATCAACCGGATCGGGACCGGAGGCGGTCTCACCGCCTATGCCTCGACCCAGGCGCACTCCTCGATCGAGAAGGCGGTGCGGATCGCTGGATACGGAGCCGAGCGGCTGCGAACAATCGAGGTCGACGACGGCTTGGCGATGCGGCCCGACCGGTTGGAGGAGGCGATCGAGGCAGGACCGCGCCGCCGGTCTCAACCCGGCGTTCGTCACCGCCACCGTCGGAACCACATCAACGACCGCTGTTGACCCGGTGCCCGCCATCGCCGAGGTGTGCCGCCGCTACGGCGTCTGGCTCCATGTCGATGCCGCCTATGCCGGGATCGCGGCGCTGCTTCCGGAGATGCGCTGGATCAACGCCGGGTTGGATCTGGCCGACTCCTACTGCACCAACCCGCACAAGTGGATGTTGACCAACTTCGACTGCACCGCCTTCTACGTCGCCGACCGGGCTCATCTGATCGAGACTCTCTCGGTGCTCCCCGAGTATCTGCGGAACCAGGCGTCCGAGTCGGGGGCGGTTATCGACTACCGGGACTGGCAGATCCCGCTGGGCCGGCGGTTCCGGGCGCTCAAGCTGTGGTTCGTCATCCGCAGCTATGGGTTGGCGGGGCTCCGCGCCCACGTGCGAAACCACATCGAACTGGCCGATCACTTCGCCTCGCTGGTGGAGGCCTCATCCCGACTTCGAGATCGTCACCGACCACCCCTTCGGGCTCGTTTGCTTCCGTCACCGTCGGCGGAGACGAGATCAACCAGCGGATCATGGACAGGGTGAACCGGTCCGGGGAGATCTACCTCACCCACACCAGGGTGGACGACCGGCTCACCTTGCGTCTCGCCATCGGGAGCCCTCGAACCGAGCAGGGACGACATCGAGGAAGCGTGGCGGGTGATCAAAGCCGCGAGCTGGCGGCTGAACTCGGCTCAGCGCCTTGGAGCCGGCTCCAGCCCGAGCAGGCGCCGCATCATCATGGCGGTGGCTCCCCAGAGGATCTCGCCATCCAACTCGGAGAACCACACCGTCCGCCCCGCCCAGATCTCGGACCGCCAAGCGGCCGGGTCGGTGAAGCGTCTCCAGCGTCGGCTCCAGCACCATGGCCACCTCGCGAGCCGACGGCTTCAGCTCGGGAACCGGGTCGATCCGGCCCACCACCGGCACCACCAGAAGGGTGAACTCGACCGTGTGGATCGGCTCGAGGAACCCGAGGACGGTGACGTTGCTCCGGGGGAATGCCCACCTCTTCCTCCGCCTCACGCAGGGCGGTATCGACTGCGTTCCGATCGCCAGGGTGGGGACGGCCGCCGGGGAAGGCGAGATGGCCGGCGTGGGTGGGCATCGTGTCCGGGCGCTTGGTGAGCACGACACGGACCGCACCCTGATCGTCCTCGTACAGCGGGACCAGGACCGCTGCCCGCGGCTGGCCGTCGGTCGGCGGCTCGATCCTCGTCCAGACGGAGCGAGCTTCGCCCAGGTCGGTGACATGGACCCATCGTACGGGCGCATAAGCTTGGCCCGGCATGGACCTTCCCCCCGAGACGATCACCACCACCAACCTCTCGCTCCATCCCTTCCGGCGACGCGACGTCGACCCTTTGCTGGCGGCGGTGCGCGAGTCGCTCCCCGAGCTGAGCCAGTGGCTGCCGTGGGCGCATCAGGGGTACACCCGCGACGACGCCATACGGTTCGTGCGCGACTCGGTACAAGCCTGGCGGGAGAACCGTGCCTACGACTTCGCCGTGACCGAGCGGGATGGGGCCACCCATCTGGGCAACGTCTCCATCTGGCACGTGTCGCGCGGCTTCCACGTCGGTGAGATCGGATACTGGGTGCGCACCGATCAGACCGGGAAGGGCATCGCCACCGAGGTGACCGCCCGGATGCTGCAGATCGGGTTCGAGCGGCTCGGGATGCACCGCATCGTGCTCCGAATCGCCGTCGGCAACAGGGCGAGCGAGCGGGTGGCCGAGAAGCTCGATTTCGTCAAAGAGGGGGTACTGCGCGAGGAGCTGAAGGTGCGTGGTCAATGGCTCGACCACACCGTGTGGAGCATGCTCGAGCATGAGTACCGCCGTCGCGCCGCCGAGTACGCCGTCTTCGCCGGCAACTGAACGCGGCCGCGACACGTCGTTCTGTGGGTCCGAAGCGCGCCTCTGGGCGCGGCTCGAACCCTGGGTTCCGAGGGTGACCTAGGTCGCTTCCAGCACCCGCATCGCCACCCGCTCGGTCCGGTCCATCCAGCGCGAGCTGCGCACACCTCTCCACGCCAGAGCCAGCTGTCCGGTGCGGTATGCCTCGGGAATCGCCGGATGGACATAGGAGGCTCGACACACCTCACGGGTGTTCCCGAGCCGCTCGGCCGCGAGGTCGATGCGCGGCCAGAACCGTCTTGTCGGCGTCGCATTCGTCCGGTGAGACCCCGGCCAGCGCACCCGCCACCACTGCGGTTGCCCCCCACGTCCTGAAGTCCTTGGCGGTTACATCCCTGCCGGTGAGCTCTCCGAGGTACCGGTTGACCTGGTCGGAATCGACGCTCACCGGGAGATCGTCCCCACCGAGATAGGAAAAGAGTTGCTGGCCACCCAGCTCCTGGCATGCCAGCACCGCAGCCACCAGGTCCGGGTCGGGTACCGACACCCGCACCTCGGAACCACCCTTGCCCCGGAAGTCGAACACCAGGTCGCCACCGTCTCGGTCCACGTGATCGGGACGGAGCGTGGTG
Organism: uncultured Actinomycetes bacterium; assembly: GCA_963780745.1. Classification (GTDB taxonomy): domain Bacteria; phylum Actinomycetota; class Acidimicrobiia; order Spongiisociales; family DATADW01; genus DATADW01. The sequence continues at coordinate 240,127 of CAWACT010000010.1, forward strand.
AGCCCGAAGGTCTCGTTGTCCCTGGCGTACTCCCGGTTGCCGACGCGGATCAGTGTCTCGTCGAGCAGCCGCACCACGAGGGCCATCACCCCGGTCTGGGTCTCCACCCCTCCGGCGAGATCGATCTCGACACGTTTCCGCAAGCGGGGGAGGCGCTCGCCGAACTTGCCGAGCGAGTCGAACTTGTCGGCGTCTCTGACCTCGCGCCACCGTGGGTGGTACAGGTACTGCTTGCGCTCCTTGTCGTCACGCCCGGTGGCGAGCAAGTGGCCCCTGCGATCGGTCGAGATCCAGACGTCTCTCCACGCCGGAGGGATCACCAGCGAGTTGATCCAGCGGAGTGTCGCTCCGTCGGTGACCCGCTCGCCGTCCGGTCGGTGGTAGGAGAACCCACGACCACGTCTCACTCTTCTGATCCCGGGCCGCGCATCCGACGTGTACCTGAGACCGGCCTCCTCCGCCGCCTCCTGGGCGGCATCGCTGCGGCGAGCGACGCCGATGGCTGCGGCTGCACCGGACCGGCGGGACTCTGGGAGCTTCCCCTTGACGCGCAACTCTCCGACGACTGACGACTGCTCGGCGACGACCGCCCATGGTTCAAGTTCGATCCGGACCCGAAGGACTTATCAGGACCTGTGGGCGAGTGGCATACCGCGGCCGGGCTGTCCCGAAACACCGCTGGCCCAGCAGCTCCAACGGGCTGACCCGCTACATCTTGCGCTTGGTCTCCCCCGAGTTGCCCGAGGATGGAGAGAGGAACGAGATGGTCCCGTCGGGTTCGAGGACCGCCAGCTCGACCGAGGACAGGTCATCGAGACCCTGCTTGCGAGCCGCCTGGTCGACCTCGTGGGGCTGGAGTCGCTCGAGCTTCATCGCCTCGGGGAGAAGCTGCCCGTCGCGCAGGATCACCACCGGAAGGCCTTCGAGGAGCCGCCGCGCCGGGTCGAACTTGAAGCTCATGTAGGAGAACACGAACGGTCAGCAGGGCCAGCGTCCCGGCGGCGAGGACTGGCCCCGACCAGAGAGAAGTCTTCCTGGGTGATCCCCTGTTGCACGATGTCGCCGATGACAACGAGGAGGATCAACTCGAAAGGCGACAGCTCGGAGAGCTCCTTCTTCCCAACAAGTTTGAGCAGCAGGAATATGAAGACGAAGGCGACTGGCGGAGCGAAGCACGACGCCCATCAGGGCAGCACCAACGTCGAGAATTCCACCTCGACCACCCGTCTGCCCTTGGTCGAGCACGGCGACGTCCCCGTGGATCACACCCTCAGCGCCCGGCTCATGCCTGCCGTCGAAGTCGACCGTCAGCGAGTCCCCCCGCGGTGGGTCGAACTCCCAGATGACATACCCGTCGTCTGCGATCTGCGCAGCCGCGTCCGGGTAGATCGCGTTGAAGTCGAGGGCTTCGATGTACTCGCGCAGCACGATCAGCCTCACCGGCTGTTCGAATCCGCCTTCCCGGCTGACGACGATGCTCAACCGTATGGCCAGCCCGGGACGGGAAACCGACGGGTGGCTCACCTCCAACCGGATAGCCGGCCGCTTCGGCCGAGGCGACCGAGGGTCGGGGACCTGCCCATCCGAGCAACGCCATGACCACGATGACCAGGAGCACACCCACCCCGATGCGCCGGATCGTTCGGCTCCGGCGGACGTTCTCGAGGGGGTTGTCTTCAGGGAGTGTCGAAACCCCCTGTTCCTGGCTCGATCCAGCTGTGGAGCCTTGAGCATCCGCCACGCGAATCCAACTCCGGACGCTCGGCGAGTGGGAGCGTACAACTGGACCGCCTGAACCAAGGTGATTGAAGTGTCGAAGCGCCGTCTACTCGTGCCAAGACCAGGATCGCGAGCAAGCCTATGACGGCTTGGTCGCCGGCCTGCGGTGGCCGCCGGCGTGGTGGGATGAGGCCGCCGGTCTACTGATTCGGTGGCGCCGAGCTGATCTCACCCAACACCGAGTTGGGGTCCTGCTCCTCCGCCAGGTCGCCGAGGCTGACGATCCCGACAACCTCGCCGCCTTCCACCACCGGGATACGTCGCACCGAGGCGCCGGCCATCCGCGATGCGAGCTCGCCCACCGATTCATCCGGGCTCGCGGTGATGACGTCATCAGTAACGATCTCGCCGATGGTGGTGCGCGCCGGGTCGGCCCCGTCGGCCACCGCCCTGATCACGACGTCGCGATCGGTGAGTATGCCTGCCAGTCGGCCGTTGGATGTCACCACCACGTCGCCCACGTCGTTGTCCCGCATCGCCTGCGCTGCCTGCTCAACCGTGTCCGACTCGCTGCAGCTGACCACGTTGCGGGTCATAACGTCTGCAATCCTCTGACCCACATTGCCCTCCTCGCTCGCGTGTCGCGGTCTTTCCCAACGCGAGGAAATCCAAACCCGTTCAGGTCCGAATTCGTGGTGAGGAACGCCGCCGCGGCTCGAACTCGGCGGCAAGCAGGGTGACGTCGTCCTCCGTGTGCTCACCGACCATCTGGGCGATCAGCTCGTCGCACAGCCCTGCCATCGACTCGCCGACCAGAGATCCGGCCACGTCGACCAGCCTCCCCAGACCGACGTCGATGCCTTCGTCTCGCCTCTCGACCAGCCCATCGGAATAGAGCAGCAGGATGTCCCCTGGCTCCACGCTGACAGCGGCCTCGATGAACTCGACGTCGGTGATCCCCAACGGGACAGAGCGGGCCTCTTCGAGGAAGGCGGGCCCTTGCGAGGTGATGAGCAGCGGGGGGACATGCCCGGCGCAGGTGTACTTGACGCTTCGACTCGGCCTGTCGTAGAGCGCAACCGCCGCCGTGGTGCCCGTTGCTCCGGACACGTCGGCGGCCAGCCGACTCAGCCTGGTCAACGCCTGCACCGGTGACGCTCCTTCCCTCAAACCGGCGTCTAGTACCGAGCGCAGTTGGCCCATGATGGCGGCGGCAGCGATCCCCTTGCCGACGACGTCGCCCACGGACAGCGCCATCTGATCCGGCGCGACGCGAATGGCGTCGTACCAATCGCCCCCGGCTGCGGTCCTCTCCTGAGCAGGGATGTACCGGGCGTGCAACGGCAGCCAGGGCACCCGGGGGAGCATCCGAGGCAACAGGCTCTGCTGGAGCGTCTGGGCCGCTTCGTGCTCCTCCTCGTACCTCCGGGCCCGCTCCATCGACCGGGCGGTCACTGCGGCCAACGCCGCCAGATAGGAGCGATCCTCGGTCGAGAACGTGGCTCGGTGGGCGAATCCGGCGGCGAGAGCGCCCACCGTCGCGGGTCCGAGATTGATGGGCACGACGGCGATCGACGAGAAGACTGCGGGGATGGGCGCCAGCCCGTCAGGGAAGCGGCGCGTCAACAAGTCGGCATCGGGATACCAGAGGGGGCGGCCGGTGCGGACCACATAGGCGAACGGGTGCTGGGGCGGAAATTGACGCCTCCCCGCAGTCGGTTGCCTGGTCTCTCCCCCCCACCACTTCTCATGGAGCAGCTCGACTCCGTCAGTCGACAGCACCGCCACCCACCCGGCGACGGCGCCGAGTGCCGCCAACCCGGAGTCGATTGCGTTGTCGAGAACCTCTTCCACGGTCAACGCCTGGGCGGCGCCGGCCGTGGCCTGCTGCAACACCTCGAGCCGTCCGCCGGTCATCTCGGCCTGACGCCTTGCCTCCCCGGCCGCCTCGAATAGCATGGCGTTGTCGGTCATGAGACCGAGCCTGTCGGCAAGCTCCTGGAAGCGGGAGAGGTCGTCCTGGTCGAACCGCCTCCCCGACCCCGCCATCGCCAACAACAGGCATCCGACGACCCGGCCGCGAGCGCGCATCGGCACGATCAGCTCGGACCGAGGCGCGATCTCGGCGACCAGATCGGCCAAGTCGGGTTTGCCCTCCCTCGCCGCGTCCATGTACACGTCGAGTGCGACGCGGGGTTCGACATGGCCGACGCCCGTTTGCATCACGTGATAGATGGTGCCCGGTAGATCAGGCGTGACCGGCCAGTCGGCGAGCAGCTTCTCGGCAATCGCTTGGCGATCGGGGTCCAAGTGACGCACCGCCACGACACGTGGTGGGTCGGCCAAGGCGACGACGCAGTAGTCGGCCGTTCCTGGAACCATCAGGCTGGCTACGGCCGACAGCCCTTCTTCCACCTCGAGCGTCCGGTCCAGGATGACCCCCACCTCGGAGGCCAGCCGAGCCTGGTCCTCGGCCGCCCGGCGGGTGGTGATGTCAGCAAACACGACCACCGCCCCCCCGATCTCCCCGTCCTCGGCGTAGTACGGGGCCGAACTGGTCCGGATGATCCGGCGACTCCGATCGGAGCGGAGCAGCTCGATCTCTTCGCCCTGAACCACCTGGTCGCCCCGAAGCGATCGGAGCAGTGCCGATTCCGCTACCGATACCCGCTGCCCATCGGTCGTGTGCCCGGTCATGAAGCGGGCATCGGTGAGGAGATCTGTTCCCTCGGCCGCGGCGCCAAGTATGTCGGTCGCCTTGTCGTTGGCGAGGATGACGCGGCCCGTGCTGTCCACCACGATCAGCCCATTCGGCATGGCGTCGAGCGCAGACCCGAAGCGGCGGCGCTGGCCCTCGCTCTCACTCAAGGCACCTGCGATCCCTCGCCGTGCCCTCGCCAGGCCCCAGCCGAGCGTGACCACCACCGACCCGATGAGCAGGTAGGCGCCTATCAGCAGCCAGCTGTTCGGGGTGAGTTGCAGGTACCCGCTCCCTGGCTCGATGACGACCGGACAGGCGGCGCCGGTGATCAGGAGCGTGACCACTCCCGGCCCCGGACCGAGCAGCCACACCGACACCACCACGGAAAGCAGCATCGACATGAACAGCGTGCTTCCGGTCACATCCTCGAGCCACATGGCTACGGCGATACCGGCGGCCGCGATCAGCGAGGCCAATGAGTAGGCGAGAATCCGGCTGGGGACGGCCCGTTTTACCGGGGTGGTTCTCGGTTGTGCCTCCCCGCCGCCTTCCGTCACCGCAAACACCCCAGCAAGGTGCGCTCCGTCTTGGTGATCCGATCCTAGGGATGCGAGCGGTGGAGCGTCGTCGCTTCGAGTGCGCCGTGTCGCCCTACCCTTTGCGGATGTGTCGCAACATCACAACGCTGCGCGGCCTCGAGCCGGAGGCCACAGATGACGAGATCGAAGCTGCGGCCCGCCAGTACGTGCGGAAGGTGAGCGGAGTGCAAAAGACCTCCCCTCACACCGAGGAGGCCTTCGAGCACGCCGTCGCCGGTATCGCCCATCTGACCCGGGATCTGCTGCGGGAGCTTCCACCGCGCAAACAACCACCGTCGGTGGTCCCACCCGCCCGCCGCATCTCGTCTCGGCAAACCGCCGCCAGCTGAGAACCGGCGCCCTTCAGGTGGCGGGTGCCTCATCGGCGAGGACCACCCTCTCCAAGGGCTCAACTGCCGGTCCGTGGAGGACGCTGCCGTCGGGGGCGAAGCGCGAGCCATGACATGGACAGTCCCAGCTCTCCTCTGCTGTGTTCCATCCGACGATGCACCCCAGATGGGTGCAGGTTGCGTCGACCAAGTCCAGGTGCCCGGCCAGGTCACGATGCGCCGCCACCCGCCGATCCATGATCGTGCCGACGGCAGCTCCCCCGGGCGGTATGGCATCGAGTTCGAGGTGATGTGACCCGCCCACTCGATCGCCGACGAACCTGCCGCCCACCTCGGCATTGAAACGGAGGATCGTGGGGAGCGCGCCCCACGCACGGCGTGCCGATAGCCCGGCTAGCTCGGGCCACGGATGCGGCCGGCCCGACACGAGCTCGCCGATGATTCGGGCAGCGACCGTGCCGTTGGTCATCCCCCACTTGGCGAACCCGGTCGCGGCGAACAAGGGAACTCCAATCGATGGGATCCTGCCTACCGATGGCAGCCGGGTTGCCGGGATGTAGTCCTGCGCCGACCACCGATGCGTCACCGACACGACTGGGAACACGCCGCGGGTCCACTGTTCCAGGGTGTCCAACCGACGGTGGCTGTCCGGGTCGCGGCCGGTCACGTGACCGCCGCCACCCACGATGATCGAATCGGTGGCGAGGGGCCGGACCGAGTGGCCGTCAGCACCGACACCGAGATACATGCCCACTGGCGGCTCACCCTCGACCGTCGCCGCCATGGCGTACGAGGTGCTTGGCTGGGTGGCTGCGAAGTGTCCTCCCCGGTTGAGGATAGGGAGTTGGGTGGCGAGGACGACGGCGCCGGCGCGGACGGTGCCCTGGCTCGTCTCGAGCAGCCCATTGCTTTTGACCTCGAGCACCGGGCATTCCGTGCTCACCGTCACGCCCCGAGAGGTGAGAAGACGATGGATCCCAAGGCCGTAACGACGAGGATGGAACATCCCCTGATCGGCCAGACTGACGGCGGACGACACTGGAAAGGGGAGACCGACGTCCCCTGACTCATGCGTGACGGGGAGCCCTGCCTCTTGGGCCGCGGCCACCTCCTGCTCGATCACCTCGAGATACGCGGGATCGTTGGTGTACGTGTATGCGGGTGCTGAGACCCAATCGCAATCGACCTCTGCAGCGAGCCGTGCAATCTCGACCACGGCCCATTGGTTGGCGGCGGCGTAGGCGCGGGCGACGTCGCGCCCCTGGTCGGCGAGGAGCCGGTGATATGCCGTGCCGTGAAGCGACGTGACTTTGGCCGTCGTATGGCCGGTGGTCCCCCCTGCTACCCGATCCCTCTCCAGCACGGCGACCGATAGCCCCTGGTCGGCAAGACGGAGAGCCGTCGTCAGCCCAACTATTCCCGCACCGACAACGGCTACATCGACCGGGTCGTCTGGGAACGATGACGACGGAAGGTCCTCACCTGTCGTCGAGTCCATCCAGTAGGAGCGTTGCCAGCGTTCCGTGTTCAATGCCACTGAGAAGCCATCGTTCCCGCTCACCTCCAACGAGAAACCAACGGATTAAGAAGTTCAGGGCCGGCGCGGTTGGTCTGCGGCCTCGATCCTGAACCAGCGGTGATCGAACCCCTGAAGGTCGATCTCGAGCCCATTCCTCCGCTGTCGCACCTCGCCGAGCCCAGGTGACAACAGGTCATCCAACCGGTAGTCAGCCGGTAGCCGGCCGAGGTCGACCCGCGTGGTCGTCGGACTCGAGCTGAAGTTATGTACGACGAGGACCGATCGCCCCTCCCAGTCGCAACGGTGGGCGAGCACAGCGTTTTCGTCGGTATCGCACACGGTGAGGGCCCCCCACCCCAACTCGGGGGTCTCGCGGCGGCGCCGGATCATCCGCTCCATCCAGATGAGCAGCGAATCTGGATCCCGCTCCTGGTCGGCCACATTCACCCCCATCGGCCCGAATCTCCCGGATGGGGGCTGGCGCCTCAGCCGACGCGGGGGCGCCGAAGAGAACCCGCCGTTCCGGTCGCTCGACCACTGCATCGGCGTCCGCACGCTGAGCCTCCCCGGCACGGACAAGTTCTCGCCCATTCCGATCTCCTCTCCGTAGAAGAGCACCGGCGTACCCGGGAGGGAGAGCAGGAGGCTGTAGGTCATCCGCATCCGCTCTGGGTTACCGTCGAGCATCGGGGGGAGACGCCGCCGCAAGCCGCGACCGAACAGCTGCATGTCCTCATCCGGGCCGAAGGCGTCGGCGACCTCGCCTTGCTGGTTTTCGGTCAGCTGGTCGAGGGTGAGCTCGTCATGGTTGCGGACGAAGTTGGCCCATTGACACTCGGGTGGGATTTTGGGCAACTGTTTGAGCTGCCGTGCCAGCGGCCGGGCATCCTCGCGGGCCAAGGCGAGATACATCCGCTGCATCACGGGGAAGTTGAACAGCATGTGGAGCTGGTCGCCGGGATGCCCCCCGAAGAACTTGGTCAGCGGTCTCGGCGGCAGGTTGACCTCGCCGAGCAAGACGGCCCCGCCGTTGCGCCGCGAGATGAAAGACCGGAGGTCCTTGAGGAGCTCGTGCGGGTCGAGGCCTACATCCGTGTGGTCCCTCCTCGAGCAGGAAGGGGACGGCGTCGATGCGGAAGCCGTCCACACCGAGCTCCATCCAGAATCCGGCGATCTTCTCGATCTCGGCGCGCACCACCGGGTTGGCGTAGTTGAGGTCGGGCTGATGTGCGTAGAAGTGGTGTAGGTACCACTGCCCGGCCCGTTTATCCCAGCTCCAGATGCTGTCCTCGGCATCGGGGAACACGATGTTGGGGGAAGGGCCCGGCGGCGGCTCGTCGCGCCACACGTAGTAATCGCGAAAAGGCGAAGACCGGCTGGCGCGGGCTTGCCTGAACCAGGGATGGCGATCGGAAGTGTGATTCACCACCAGGTCGATGATGACCCGGAGCCCCCTGTCCTTGGCGGTGCGGATGAGGACGACGAAGTCCCCCAGCGTTCCCAACGACGTGTCGACTCCATAGAAGTCGGAGATGTCGTACCCATCGTCGCGGCCCGGCGATGGGTAGAAGGGCATCAACCAGAGACAGGTGACCCCGAGATCGGCGAGGTACTCGATTCGCTCGATCAGACCGGTCAAGTCGCCCCACCCGTCGCCGTTGCTGTCGTAGAAGGTCTCGATGTCCAGGCAATAGATGACAGCGTTCTTCCACCACAGGTCGCTCATCTGGGCGAGGCTCATCGCCCCACCTCGTCGAGCACGTGTTCACCGAAGGTCTCGACAAACCGCTCCTGGTCAGGTCCGACCTGGTGGAGATAGAGGCCATCGAACCCGAGGTCGCACAACTCGGTGAGCCAGGCGGCATGGCGGCCGAGGTCGCAGGAGACGAGGACGCTCCTGGTCACGTCCTCGGGACGAACGAACCGGGCGGCTTCGTCGAACTGTGCGGGTGTCTCCAGCTCCCATGCCAGCGCGGCGCCGAAGGTGTTCGTTGCCCATTGCTCGTGGGCGACGTGAAGGGCATCGGCCTCGGATTCAGCCCACGAAAGGTGTACTTGGAGGTAGGCCGGCTTCCCCTCTCCGCCACCGCCACGGAACGCGTCGAGAACCCGCTTGAGGTCGTCGGTCGGTTGGAGCACCGTGATCAGACCGTCCGCCCAACCTGCCGACGCTCTTGGCGGTGGCGGCGCTGACGGCTGCACCGACCAGGTCGGGCAGCTTGGCCGGCAGGCTCCAAACCCGTGCCCGGTCGACCTCGACCAAACCGACGTGGTCCACCTCTTCTCCACGCAGCAGACGACGAATCACCGAGACACACTCCAGCAGCCGTTGATCGCGCAGTGGCTTGGTCATCCAGGGGTCGCCCGTGACGTGCTCGTTGATCGCCTCGCCCGAACCGAGCGCCGCCCAAAACCGACCGGGGAACATCTCGGCGAGCGTGGCGATGGCCTGAGCCACTATCACCGGGTGGTACCGCTGCCCGGGGGCATTGACGACCCCGAAGGGCAGGGAGGTGGCCTGAAGGGCTGCGCCCAGCCATGACCAGGCGAAGCCGGACTGACCTTGGCGCGCGCTCCAGGGCGCCAGGTGATCCGAGCACATCGCCGCTTCGAACCCTGCCGCCTCGGCGGCGACGACGGCACGGAGCAGGACGCTCGGAGGAAGCTGCTCGTGCGAGGCGTGGAATCCGATGAATGCCGTCAACTGCCTGCCTCTTTCAAGATTCGGTGCCCACAATCCATCCCAACCCCCCCGCACCCCTCTCGGTCGCTGTACTGATGCAAATAGACCGGCTGCATTCTGACCGTCCCCCAGGATTCGACAATCCGGCGAAGGGGTAGGGACGGCTGACGCAAGGAAAGGAACGGTCTTGCCCATCGAATTCGGGCTCACCCTGTCGAGCGAGGAGCACCCGCCAAGCCGTCTGGTCGAGATGGCCACCATGGCCGAGCAGGCGGGCTTCGACTTCGTCTCGATATCGGACCACTACCACCCCTGGATCGACGCCCAGGGGCACTCCCCGTTCGTCTGGAGCGTGCTCGGTGCCATCTCGCAGGTCACCGAGTCGATCGACGTGGGCGTCGGCGTCACCTGCCCGACCACGCGCATCCACCCCGCCATCCTCGCCCAGGCGACCGCTACCACCGCCAACCTGCTGCCCGACCGCTTCATTTGGGGTGTGGGCACGGGCGAGGCCCTCAACGAGCACATCCTCGCCGACCGGTGGCCGCCTGCGGAGATCCGGCTGGAGAAGCTCGAGGAAGCGGTGGAGTTGATCAGAGAGCTTTGGGAGGGGGAGAGCGTCAACCACCGAGGGACCTACTACACCGTGGAGGATGCCCGCATCTACGACCCGCCTCCCGGCCCGATCCCGGTGATCGTGTCCGCCTTCGGACCCAAGGCGGCCTCGGTGGCGGCCAGGATCGGGGATGGTCTGTGGATCACGGGTACCGACGATGAGATCGTCGACCAGTTCGAATCCGAGGGTGGATCAGGACCTGTCTTCTCCCAACTCAGCTTGTGTCACGCCTCGTCGAAAGAGAAGGCGGTGGAGACCGCTTTCACCACCTGGCCGAACACGGGCGTTCCTGGCCAGCTGAGCCAGGACCTCCCCACCCCGGCCCACTTCCAGCAGGCATCGCAGAACGTCACCCCCGAGATGATCGCCGAGTCCATCCCCTGCGGGCCCGACGCGGCGCCGATCCTGGAATCGGTGGACCAGGCGATCGAGGCCGGCGTCGACCACGTCTACTTCCACCAGATCGGTCCCGACCAGGAGGGCTTCATCGAGTTCTGGAAGAAGGAACTCGAGCCTGAGTTGGCATCTCGCCGCGGCACTGGCTGATCGTCGATCGGGCGGCACTGACTGAGCTCAACCCAATGCGGCTCCAGCAGCTGCCCCCCTGATGCGATCTACGGCGGCAGCATCTGCCTCTGCCCGGTTGGCGCGCCGCCGCAGGTCGTCGATGTCCCAGTCGGGGTATGAATCCCTGGCGAGCTGGGTCATGGTCAGCCACAACCTTCTACGGCCCTCGATCGCCAGAACCATCGCTTCGAGTTCCAGCACCGGCGTCAATGGTGACCGACCAATCAAGCGGCCATTGAGCTTGAGCCGGCCTAGACGCTCCGCCAACACCACCGCGGTTTCTTTCGCCCGGTGGCGGGTACCTCCCACCCGGCCCAACAACCGCAGCAGCGCCCGTTTGTCCTCCTGGATGTGACCCAGGACCACGCTGACTGTTGATCCAACCTCGCCATCGCGCCGTGCCAGCCGCCTGGCAAGAGCGAGGCCCCCGATCGACCCTGCGTGGTGGTCGGCCAGGTAGATGCGAAGAAGCTTGTGCCTTCCGGGCCCGGACGAGTCGGGGATGGGCCAGACCGTGGAAGTGGTTTTCTCTGGGCGTGTCACTGATGGGCTCCGTTTGTCTTGTCGGGTCTCGTGGACCGACCGTTCCCAATCCGCCAGACGGGCAAACCGAAAGCAGGCCGCCTGCGCATGCCGACCGGGCGCCGGGGGTCCTTTACCCATCTAACGTGGGCAGCCAGATGGCGGCGCCGCTCCAAGGGTTGATGCAGCGGCATCCGCTCGACGTCGGGATGGTGCTGCGCCGCGCCGCCACCGTCCACGGACTGAAACAGGTGCTCTCGGTAGGGCCCGGTGGTGTGCACCATCAAACCTGGGCCGAGACCGCAGACCGGGTGGGGCGGCTGGGCAACGCCCTCCGCTCCCTGGGGGTGAATCCCGGTGACCGGGTTGGGTCTTTCGCCTGGAACACACACCGTCACCTCGAGCTCTATTACGCCGTGCCCATGTCGGGGGCGGTCCTGACCACGCTCAACATCCGGCTCCACTCCCCCGACGTGGCCTGGGTGGCCAATCACGCCGGGATCGAGGTGGTATTCGTCGATGCCGGGCTCACCGAGGCTTTCGCCGCCGTCCGGCGCGATCTTCCATCGCTGCGACACGTCGTCGTCATGGGTGACCCATCTGAGGCGGTGCATCGCGGACCTGGGTGATCACAAAAGGTATGAGGAGCTTCTCGCAGTTGAGAGCGCCGACATCCATTGGCCCGATCTCGACGAGAACACGGCGGCGGTGCTCTGCTACACCAGCGGCACCACCGGAAGGCCGAAGGGAGTCCTCTATTCGCATCGCTCCGAGGTGCTCCACGCACTCGGTGCACTCGGGGCCGACTCCCACGCCATCGCCGAGCGCGACGTCGTGCTCTCGCTGGCTCCGCTGTTCCACGCCAACAGCTGGGGGCTGGCCTACTCGACCGCCTTGGCCGGCTCGACCCTGGTACTGCCGGGCAGGGACCTGTCACCGTCTGCGGTGGTGTCCCTGATCGAGCGGCTCGACGTGACCGTGGCCGCGGCGATTCCCACGGTCTGGCTAACGGTCGATCGCTGGCTCGAAGAGCACCCCGAGCGCGGTCTTGGCCGGTTGGAGCGGATCATCTGCGGCGGTGCCGCAGTCACCGAAGACCTCCTCGCCCGCTTCGAGTCGCGCGGCGTGCGGATCTCCCAGGCCTGGGGGATGACCGAGATGTCCCCGGGAGGGACCATGTCGACGGTGCGCTCGGCATTCGAGGCATCAACCGATTAGGAGCGGCGGCGGCTGCTCGCCCTACCCGGTGTGGCCGTTGCCGGGGTCGAGTTGCGGGTTGTGGACGACGAAGGACACCCACTGCCCCACGACGGGTCGTCGGCGGGTGAGTTGGAGGCGCGCGGACCGTGGGTGGTCGCCGCTTACTACCTGCCTGACGACGAGTCCAACGAGGAACGGTTCCACGATGGCTGGTTGCGAACCGGTGACATCGCCACCATCGACGAGCGGGGCTACCTGAGGATCGTCGACCGGGCCAAAGACGTGGTCAAGTCGGGCGGGGAGTGGATCAGCAGCCTCGAGTTGGAGAAGCACCTTGCCGATCATCCCGATGTGGTCGAGGCAGCCGTAGTCGGGGTGAGCCACACCACGTGGCAGGAGCGGCCAATAGCCCTCTTGGTTCTGCGTTCAGGGGCTGATCTCGACGAAAAGGAGATGCGCGCCTTTCTCGATCGGAGGGTCGCATCGTGGTGGATCCCCGACCGATTCATCGCCGTGGACGAGATCCCGCACACCGCGGTGGGCAAGACCGACAAGCGGGCGCTCCGCTCCTCATACGCCACCACGCTCGAGGAGGATGGAGAATGAGCGTCGCATTTCGCACGGCAACGATCCCGGTTGGGCTTGCATGGTCATCCCCGTTCTCGCGCTGGCAGGGGCCGCTGGCCGACATGTCCGCCCTCGACCTCGGCGCCGATGTCACCAGCCGGGCACTGGAACAGCGAGGTTTCGACCCGGCATCGATCGATCGTCTCGTGTTGGGGATCACCACACCCCAACTCGGTGGCTTCTACGGCGCCCCCACCATGGCAGCCAGGATCGGGGCCCCCGGCGTCACCGGCCCCATGATCGCCCAGGCGTGCGCCACCTCGGCAGCGTGCATCGAGGCGGCGGCGCTCCACTCCGAGTCGTCGCCAGACACAATCGACCTGGTGCTGACCACCGACCGGACGAGCAACTCGCCTCTGGTGGTCTATCCGTCGAGCTCCGCGACCGGTGGCGAGCCGGGGCGCGAGCACTGGTTCCTCGACAACATCCGCCGCGACCCCTGGGCCGGCAAAGCGATGGTGGAGACCGCCGAGCTGGTCGCCGAGCAGGCCGGGATCACCCGCCAGGAGATCGACGACCTCACCCTGCTCCGCTACGAGCAGTACCGCACCGCCCTCGCCGACGACCGGTCTTTCCAGCGCAGATTCATGGTGGCGGTCGAGGTGCCCGGGCGGCGTGTGTCGGTGGAAGTCGAAGAGGATGTCGGTGTCCACGACACCACTGCCGAGGGCCTGGCCAAGCTCGACCCGGTGATCCCCGGTGGGGTGGTGACGTACGGGTCGCAGACACACCCGGCCGACGGCACCTCTGGAATGGTGGTGACCGGGCAAGAGAGGGCCCGTGAGCTGGCCGAAGGTCGCGGCATCGCCCGGATCCTCGGCAGCGGGTTCGCCCGTGTCGGCCGGTCGGAGATGCCAAAGGCGCCGGTCCCGGCTGCGCAGACCGCTCTCGACGCCGCCGGGATAGACATGGCGCAGGTGGACGCGGTCACCACCCACAACCCGTTCGCGGTCAACGACCTCTGGTTCTCCCGGGAGACCGGTTTCCCGCTTGAGCGGATGAACGTCCACGGGAGCAGCCTCGTCTACGGGCACCCCCACGCCCCCACCGGCGCCCGGCTCGTGGTCGAGTTGATCAACACACTGGTGGAGCGCGGCGGTGGGGTTGGGCTCTTCACCGGCTGCGCCGCCGGGGACACCGGTGCGGCGCTGGTGCTGCGGGTGGAGGACTGACTCGTTCAGGTCAAATCGGTCAGTTCAAGTCGGTTTGGGCCACGAACCGCTCCAGAACGGTCCGGTCGCCGAAGATCTGACCGACATCGATGGGCACCCGCCGGTAGAGGATCAACAGCAAGTCGGAAGCCGTGGCGCGTAGGGCGGCGTCGCCTTTGCCGTGGGCGCGTTCCAACTCGAGCGAGCCGTCGTCCCGTTCGGACAGCATCCACTCGCCATCGGCATCGGTTGGGTGCATGTGGACCGACCCGCTCAACGCCACGGCGCCCTTGATGCGCGATGGTGTGGAGAACTCGAGGAACTCGTCGACGGCATCGGCGGCGATGGCAGGGTCGATGGCGAATTCTCTCCCTGCTGCTGTCTCCGCATCCCAGCGGTGCACCGCGGTCTCCTGGGCCTGATGGCGGACGACGAAAGCGACGTCCTTCTGCGATGCCCAGGTCCAGACCGGTTCGCTCGGGTCGGCCCCACGCAGGGACGCCACCAAACCGGCGGCGCCCTTCGCGGAAGGCATCGAGCAACTCCCCGAAGTCCTCCGGTTGATCCAGCTCCTCGGGTACCTGGGACGGATCCTGCAACCGCCCTTCGACGATGGTCCGCCAGAAGTCATGGACTTCGTGGAGATGGGCTGCCAGGTCGCGTACCGTCCACCCCGGGCAGCCGGCCACAAGCTTGTCCGGGCCGGCCTCGGCGACGGCTTCGGCGAACCCAGCCGAGTCGCGCTCGATCGAGCCGAGGTAGTCGAGGTCCATCGCGCAGATCGTAAACGGATGTCAGCACGGCGAAGAGGCGGCCACGTAGACTCGATTGCCGCGGACGAGCTGCCAAAGGAGGGTGTCCGATGTTCTGGTTGGGGCTTCTCCTCGTCGCATGTGGCGTGTTCCTGCTCGTCTACGGGACGATGCTTTTCCGCTTCGCCATCGCCGTTGCCGGGTTCGTGGTCGGATTCGCCCTCGGCTGGTGGCTCCTGGAATCGGCCAGCGACACCGCCCAGATCATCGTGGCATTCGCGCTTGGTGGGGTGCTCGCCATCGTTGGGTACTCGGTGGTCCGGCTCGGGGTCTATTTGGCTGGCGGGCTGCTCGGAGCGTTGGTGGCCCTCATCGTCCTCTCGTTCATCAACATCGGGTCGTCGGTGGTCAACGTGCTGGTGATCCTTGCCGCAGCAGTTGCGGTGGGGTTCTTTGCCCGGAGTCTCGGCCTATGGATCACCATCTTGGCGACGAGTGCCGCCGGTGCCTATGCCATCGTCTACGGGTTGAGCCGGATGTTCCCCGAGGCCACTCAGATCCGAGGATCTCGAGTCGGCGAAGATACCGATGACGGGTGCGGCCTTCACGATATTGATCGTGACGTTTGCCATCGGTTTCCTCTCGCAATGGACCCTCGCCCGAATACAGCGCCGGTTCGTGAACGCCGGTCCCGGCCAGGTGTAGGCACGGCGGGACGGAAATATCGATTCGCTCCCCCCGGCGAGGGGGAGTACCCGACGCCGCAGGCGTCGGGGGAGAGGGGCTGGTCCACTCCCAAAGGTGTGAAAGCCGCGTGTCGAGCACCGTTGGGAGTTCGACAGCCCCCCTACCCGCTGCTTCGCAGCGGGTCCCTTCCCCCCTGCGGGGGGACGGAGCGACACTTCCGTCTTCCGTCTTCCGTCTTCCGTCTAAAGAAGAGGGGCCCCGATTGGGGCCCCTCGTTCGTTCGGCTGTGATCTGGATCAGAAGTCCATGTCGTGGCCGCCGTGGCCACCCGGCGGCATGGCCGGCTTGTCTTCCTTCTGCTCGGCGATCAGCGCCTCGGTGGTCAGCAGCAAGCTGGCGATCGATGCCGCGTTCTGCACGGTCGACCGCACCACCTTGGCAGGGTCGGGGATCCCGGCCGAGAGCATGTCCTCGAACTCGCCGGTCTGGGCGTTGAAGCCCATCTGCTTGTTGTCGGCGCCCCGCACGTGCTCGACGACGACCCCGCCCTCGAACCCGGCGTTGACCGCGATCTGGCGGATCGGCTCCTCGAGCGCCCGGCGGACGATGGACCGACCGGTCCGGTCGTCATCGTTGCCGCCCCGCAGCTTGTCGATCGCCTCCTGGGCACGAAGCAGAGCGACACCACCACCAGGGACGATGCCTTCCTCCACAGCAGCCCGGGTGGCCGACACGGCGTCCTCGATGCGGTGCTTCTTCTCCTTGAGCTCCACCTCGGTTGCGGCGCCCACCTTGATGACCACCACACCGCCTGCCAGCTTGGCGAGACGCTCTTGGAGCTTCTCGCGATCCCAGTCGGAGTCGGAGTTCTCGATCTCACGCTCGATCTGCTTGATCCGGCCCTGGACGTCGCTCTCGGAACCGGCACCGTCGACCACAGTGGTGTCGTCCTTGGTGACGACCACCCGCCGGGCACGGCCCAGCATGTCGACGGTGACGTTCTCCAGCTTGAGACCGACCTCCTCGGAGATGACGGTCCCGCCGGTGAGGATGGCGATGTCCTGGAGCTGCGCCTTGCGCCGCTCGCCGAACCCAGGCGCCTTCACCCCGACAGAGGAGAAGGTGCCGCGGATCTTGTTGACCACGAGGGTGGCCAGCGCCTCGCCCTCGACGTCCTCGGCGACCACCACCACGCCCTTACCGGTCTGCATCACCTTCTCCAACACGGGGAGTAGGTCGTTGACCGAGCTGATCTTCTGGTTGGCGATCAAGATGTAGGGATCCTCGAGGACCGATTCCTGCCGCTCAGGGTCGGTGACGAAGTAAGGCGAGATGTAGCCCTTGTCGAACTGCATTCCCTCGGTGAACTCGAGCTCGATCCCGAAGGTCTGGCCTTCCTCCACCGTGATCACGCCGTCCTTGCCCACCTTGTCCATGGCCTCGGCGATCTTCTTGCCGATGGTCATGTCGGCTGCGGATATGGCCGCCACGTGGGCGATCTCCTCGGACGTCTCGAGGTCCTTGGAGAACGAGCCGATGAACTCGACCACCTTCTCCACGGCCTGCTCGATGCCCCGCTTCAGCCCCATCGGGTTGGCGCCGGCGGCGACGTTGCGCAGACCTTCTTTCACCATCGCCTGGGCGAGTACCGTCGCGGTGGTGGTGCCGTCGCCGGCGACATCGTTGGTCTTGGTGGCGACTTCCTTGGCGAGCTGAGCGCCCATGTTCTCGTACGGGTCGTCGAGCTCGATCTCCTTGGCGATGGTGACACCGTCATTGGTGATGGTGGGAGCGCCCCACTTCTTCTCGAGCACCACGTTGCGGCCGCGGGGCCCGAGGGTCACCTTGACTACGTCGGCGAGCTTGTTGACTCCCGACTCGAGGCCACGCCGGGCCTCCTCGTTGAAGCGAAGATCCTTCGCTGCCATGTTTCAGGTTCCTCCCGGATCAGTTGACGATGGCGAGGACGTCGCGCGACGACAGGACCAGATACTCCTCGCCGTCGAGCTTCAGCTCGGTACCGGCGAACTTGGAGTAGACGACCACGTCGCCGACGCTCACATCCATGGGCAGCCGGTCGCCATCGTCGTTGAGGCCACCAGGCCCCACGGCGAGTACCTCGCCCAGCTGCGGCTTCTCCTTGGCAGTGTCGGGGATCACCAGACCCGACGGAGTACGCGACTCGGCGTCCTCCTTGGGCCTGACCACCACCCGGTCACCAAGAGGCTGGAGCTTCATGTCTCTCCTCCCTGTGGACGTCCAGACGTAACTAGCACTCGCGTTTGCTGAGTGCTACCGCACTTTAGCAGTCATGTCGAGGGAGTGCTAAATGAGAAAGGTACTCAGTACTTAGTACTCAGTACTTAGACCAGAAGGGTCTAGTCGGCCAAGGTCTCCCAGATCAGCTCGGCGACATCGACGACAAGGTCGACGCCACTCCCATCGGCCCGGGAGCGGACCTCGCCGACCGCAGGGCACACTGCATCGTTGAGCCACGAATAGCGCTCGTCGCTGCTGAGGTGGGTGATCCAGGCGACGATCTGGCGGCGACCCTCGGGATAGCTGCGGCCATACCCCCGGCTGTCGTGGTAGATCACGGCGCCGTCGTCGGTTTCGATCACCCCCTGGAGATCCGGGCAGAAGGTTCCGTCGTTGCGGCGAAGCGGATGGTTTGCGGCGCGGTAGCGGCCCTCGACCCGTCCCTCGCACCGGCCCTCGGCGATGTAAAAGTGCCGCTCCTCGGGTCCCTCCACAGCCCACCCCTCGGTGTAGACGAACCGGATTCGATACAGTGGTTCGAGTCTCATGCGGCTCCTCGGTTAGGGGCACGAGGCCGGCTCAGGCGCCCAGCTTCATGCCCGGGTCGACCTGGGCGTCCCAGTCGGTGTACTGGCCCGCCAGCAGATGACCGACTCCGACGATGCCGATCATGGCGGCGTTGTCGGTGCACAGCAATGGTGACGGCAGCAGGAGCCTCAGCACCGCGGGCATCGGCCTCCTCGGCGAACCGCTGGCGGAGGCGGCGGTTTGCCAGCACACCGCCTCCCCCCGAGACCGTCCGCGCCCCGGTGTCGTCAACCGCGTTGAAGGTCTTCGTTACCAGTACGTCGACGATCGCCTCCTGCAACGAGGCTGCCAGGTCGGGAAGCGACGGGAGGTCCCCGGCGGCGTCGGCCTTGCGGACGAAAGAGACCACCGACGTCTTCAGGCCCGAGAAGGAGAGGTTGTAGCGGTGGTCGGACAGGCCCCGTGGGAAGGCAACCGCCGCCGGGTCGCCGTCGTCGGAGGCCAAGTCGATGGCAGGGCCACCGGGATACCCGAGACCGAGAAAGCGCGCCACCTTGTCGAATGCCTCGCCGGCAGCGTCGTCGATCGTGGCGCCGATCACCTCGTGACGCCCCCAATCGGCGAGATGGACGATCTGACTGTGTCCGCCCGAGGCGAGCAGCGCCACCGCCGGTGGGGCGAATTCCTCGTGCTCGAGGAGCGGCGCCATGAGATGGCCCTCCATGTGGTCCACCCCGACGAAGGGGAGCCGGCCCGACCAGGCCATCGCCTTGGCGAAGGAGAAACCAACGAGCAGCGACCCGACCAATCCCGGTCCCTGCGTGGCGGCCATGCCATCGAGATCGGCGGGGTGCACCCCTGCCTCGGCCAGCGCCCGGTGGGTCAGTGAGCGGATCGCCTCGACGTGAGCCCGCGCCGCCACCTCGGGCACCACCCCTCCGAATCGCTCGTGAAGTTCGACCTGCGAGGAGAGGACATTGGAGAGGATGCGGCGTCCCTGGACCACGGCCACCGCCGTCTCGTCGCAACTGGTCTCGAAGGCGAGGACGATCGGTTCCATCGCCATCACCCGAGCTCCGCGCGAATGCCTTCGAGCCGGGCACGGTATTCGGGACCGTCAATGTCGTGCGCCCACATGATGATGGCGTCCTCGTCGCGGTAGTAGTGCTTGCGAACCCCCACCGGGCCCATACCGAACCGCCGGTATAGGTCCTGGGCCCGCCGGTTGGAACTACGGACCTCGAGGGTGAGGCTCCGTCCGCCAGCGATCACCCCGGCCTCGATTCCGGCCAGCACGAGACGGGTCCCGATGCCACGGCCGGCCGCATCCGACGCCACCGCCACCGTCGTTATGTGGGTGTCCTCCCCCACCGACATGATCCCGACGTACCCCACCAAGCTCCCCGCCTCCTCGGCGACCAGGTATGTCCGGGACGGCTCGGCCAGCTCATCTCGGAAGATCCCCTCCGTCCAAGGCGTGGAGAAAGTCGACCGCTCGATGGCAATCACATCGGGCAAATCGGCTCCGGCCATCGGCCGGATGGTGGTCACGGTGACTGCGGCCAAGGCCCCTCCTGTCGCAATACCGCCCAGTTGATCGCCACGTCGGGCTCACGGAGGTACATGGGACGGATCTCGTCGGGAAGCACGAAGTCCTCGCGCTGCGCCGCCGGCTCGACCAGCCCGAGGAGCACTCCCGCCGCCGGGTAACGGGGCCGTCCCTGCTTGACCCGGTGAAGCCCGCGGAACACCTCATTGGGGATCTGAGGGGTGTCGCCCACCACCAACACATCGTCGGGATCCGACTCGAGCAGCGCTCGCAGTCGGTCGGCGTCCATGAGCTGGGCCGGCCCTTCCCGCACCACTCCGCCCGGCACCGGTCGATAGGAGGCGACGGCGAATTGGCGGCGGCGGACGTCCACCACGGCCACGATGTGCCGCCGTCCCGTGGCCGCCCCCAGGGCGAGACCGTCGAGGCTGCTCACCGCCAGCAACGGCACCCCGAGAGCGGCGCCGAGCCCCTGTGCGGTCGAGATCCCTACCCGGATGCCCGTGTAGAGACCGGGCCCGACGTCGACGGCGACCACGTCTAGATCCTGGGGACCCCATCCTGCCTGGTCGAAGCAAAAGTCCATCGCGGTGACGATGAAGCCGGCATGCCCGATGCGGTCCACCCGCTCGGCGGCAGCCACCACCGACCCGGCGTCGCCCAACGCCACCGATGACGCTGGTGTCGAGGTCTCGATGACCAGGACCTTCAAGAGGCCACCTCCCACAGCGGCCTTGACGCCCACGAACCCAGTGGATGCATCCGGATGAGACGATCACCGTCCTCTTCCACCAGCAATTCGATCTTGAGGTGGTCGCCGGCGATCATCGCGGCGACCGCATCGCCCCACTCGATCGCGATGACACCGTCGATACCCGTCTCGAGCAGGTCGAGATCGTCGAACTCGCCGGTGCTCCCCAGCCGGTAGACGTCGGCGTGTGTCAGCGGTACGAAGCCATCGTCGTAGCGGCGGACGATGACAAAGGTCGGGCTGGTGACCGGCTCGGATATTCCAAGTGCCTCACCGATGCCGGCAATGAAAGTCGTCTTGCCGGCGCCCAGCTCCCCGCTCAGGAGGAGCACGTCTCCGGGCCGGAGCAGCCCGGCCAGCCTCCGTCCGGCGGCGCGGGTGTCTTCACCGCTGTGCGAGGTGATCTCGACGGTCACCCGAACAATCCCAACTGGACCGATTCCATCTCCGACGCTGGATCTGGATCTGGTTCGAGAGCAGACATCTCAGCTCTTGCAATAGCTCGGCGACGATGCCGAGGTCTTGGCGCATCGCATCGAGCACCCGGTCACCGCCCCGCAGCGCCGCCGATGGGTGGAAGGTCGGCACCAGCCAACGGTGCCACCAGGGGTACGCCTGCCCGCGGAGCCGACTTATCCCGGTCTCCGTCTTGAGGAGGAGCTTGGTGGCGAAATTGCCAACGGTCACCACCACCTGTGGATCGACCAGCACTAGTTGACGGCGGAGAAAGCCCTTGCAGGCCTCGGTCTCGGCGGGGAGCGGGTCGCGGTTTCCCGGGGGACGGCACTTCAGAGTGTTGGCTATGTAGACGTCACGATCGCAGTCGAGGCCGATCTCTTCGAGCAGGCTGTCGAGCAGCTTCCCGGCGGCACCGACGAATGGGAGCCCCTGTTGGTCCTCGTGGTAGCCGGGAGCCTCCCCCACCACCATCACCGCAGCATCAGAGGAGCCTCGGGAGAACACCGCCTGGGTCCTGGATTGGCAGAGGACGCAGGCCGTACAGACTGCCGCCTGGTCGGCGAGCAGGCGCAACTCGGCGGCCGCCGCGGCGCGATCGGTGCTCATAGGGCAGAAAACGACACTGGCACGCAGTGTATGGTCGCAAAGCCCAACTCCGGCTTCAGTAGGCGGGTGAGCCGCGGAGTGCGGCTTCAATGGCGCGCCCGGTCGCCTCGAAGGCGGCTTCGCCGAGGGCATCGGGATCGGCATCGGCCTCGCCGCACGACACGGCGAACACGGCATCGCCGTCGTAGCGGGTATGGGAAGGACGGAGACACACCGCGATGGCATCGTGCGCTCTCACCGTCAAGCGGGCCAACTCGGTACGGCTCATCCGAGCACTGATGGCGACAACCACCAACGTCGTGCTGGTGTGGGGAGGGACTGGTAGCACCGGGCCCCGCGCTACTGGCGGACCACCAGTGAGGGCCTCCCCTTCCAAAGTGAAGCCGTCGCCTACGGCGTTGACCACCGCCAGCGCGCCGACTACGGCTTCGGGCCAGTCCACCGAGAACGATCCCACCCCACCCGGCAGTGGATCCTCGAAAAGCCGCCAGTTGGCCACGGTGGCGCCGGTGCCGGCCCCAACCCGACCCTGGGTCACCGGCTCAGCGGTGGCGGCGTCAAACGCGGCTGCCCCCTGATCGGGGCCGGGACGGGCGGTGGGGTCGCCGCTGAGGAGGTCGAACACCACCGCTGCGGGGACTATCGGCACTGGGCCGGCCGGGGTGGGATGACCCCGTCCTTCCGCTTCGAGCCGCGCCATCACCCCATCGGCCGCCGCCAGCCCAAAGGCGCTCCCCCCGGTGAGCAGGATGGCTTGAACCTGCTCGACTCGCATCCCGTGCTCAAGAAGCGCCGTCTCCCTCGTTCCCGGGGCGGCTCCTCTGATCTCGACGGTGGCGACGTTGGGCTCGGGGAGTACCACGACCGTGCACCCAGTCATGCCCACCGGGTCGGTCCAGTGCCCGACAAGTACCCCAGGGACATCGGTGATCGTCGGTGGACGGTCGGTCATGATGGCCTCGATCATGCCAGGGGCGCCGGTTCGCGAGCGTCCCATCGAGCCCGGACGCGCGTGGCGCGCCGGGTTTCTCGTAGTCGGAGGTGCTCGGTCGGCATCGGTGGCCCATGCAGTCCCCGGGAGCCTGACGACCGGTGGGTCGGCCGCCGCCCGAGACCGGGCGGCGGCCGAATTCGGTTGGGATCGCTACGTCGCCGACTGGCAGTAGGCGTATCGCGATCTCACCGCCTGATCATGCTCCGATCAGCCCGATGACCAGGGCTTGTTCGAGGCCGACTCCTCATCGCGGTGCCTGACCGCGACCAACACCACCCCTCCCAGGACGACGAGGGCCGCCCCCAGGCCCAGCCACCCGCCTGGTGCGCCCCCGGTGTTCGGCAGCGTGGGCGGCGTCGAGGTGACCACCGTCGTCTGGCTGACTTCGCTTGTGGTTGTTGGCGGGTCTGTCGTCGGGGGCGAGGTCGTCGTGCTCGGTTCAGTGGTTGTCGTGGTGCTGGAGGTTGTCGTGGTGCTCGAGGTCGTCGTGGTGCTCGAGGTTGTCGTGGTGCTCGAGGTCGTCGTGGTCGTGGCCTCCGTCGTGGTGGTGGTGACCTGCTGCCCGCAGGTGACGGTCACCGTGTAGTCCACCGAGGTCGCCACGATGCCGTCGGCGTCGGGCATCATCACGTTGTACAGCTCGATGGTGGGACCGAGCACCAGACTGGGATCTTCGAGGCGGGTCTCGTCGACGAACGGCTCCGATTCGGTCTCGAGAACGTCGCTCTCGCTATTGCCGGTGACGATCACCCCGAAGTTGTTGGGATGGACACTCTGGCCGTTGGCGGCATGCACATTCAAGGTACAGGTCGCGCCGATCACGTCAGCGAAGCCATTCGCCGCCAGGTCGAAACCGGCGACGGGACGCCGCACCCCTTCCTGGTCGGTCCGGTCGACG
Source organism: uncultured Actinomycetes bacterium (assembly GCA_963780745.1). GTDB lineage: Bacteria > Actinomycetota > Acidimicrobiia > Spongiisociales > DATADW01 > DATADW01. Next base: position 263,843 of record CAWACT010000010.1, read on the forward strand.
TCTCGAGGGACGAAGAAGTCGCTCCCGGTAAAGCTGAAGCTGACGGTCTGGGCCATCGCCGGAAGGGCAATGACCAGTCCAATCCCTAGAACGGTGAAGCCGACCAACAGCCTTCGGAGGCCGGCCCTCCTCCTACCTCTCGGTGCACGGCGAAGCCCTACCAATCGCGCCGATACCACTTTCGTCTCCCTTCGAGCGGCCCTACCCCCTCTCGTTTGGGACACGACACAACGCCCCTGCGTCGTGGCAACAACTTAGACGGACGAATCGCCGAATGTCTAGACGAAGACGAGGGACGCCACCCTCGTTCAAGCATTTGTTTCGCGCCCTGACCCACCGGATCGATCCAGCCGCCACCTTGGACCGGTCCGGTCAGATCGAGCGTTGATAGCTCCGGAAGGAGGCGGTGCCGAGGAGTACGGCCGCGATGCAGAACAGGGCGAGCAGGCCCACCCGGCCCAGGACCAGCGTCCAATCGGGGCTGGCCGAGAGCATCGCTTCGTGCGATGCCACCGCCGCCCAGTCCACCGGGTTGTACCGGGCCACCGTGGCGATCCAATCCGGCAACAGCTCGGCGGGCATGAAGGCCGTCGAGAGGAAGATCCCGGGCAACACGAGCAGTTGGTTCATCCCGATCACCGACTCGCGCTGGCGGACGCTCAGCGCGGTGGCCATCGAGATCCCCCCAAACGCCGCTCCCAGCAGGACCGACACCCCGAGCAGCACGGCCACCCCCACGACCCCTCCCTCGAACCGGGCACCGAGGACCAGCGCCAGCCCGATCAGGATCAGCGCTTGGACGGTGAGCGAGATGACCTGTTGGATGTTGACCCCGTTGAGGATGGCGCTGCGACGGACCGGGGAGGTGAGCAGCCGATCGAGCACCCCACTCTCCATGTCGTCGAGCAGGCCCATCCCGTTCCAGGAGTTGGTGAACATGGCGGTCATCAGAACCACCCCCGGCGCCAGATAGGCGATGTAGCTGTCGGTGGGAAAACCCGGCAGCCCGGCCACTCCCTCGAACAGCGCCGAGAAGAGAAGCAGCCAGATCAGAGGTTGGGCCAGCGACGCCACCAGGTACCACGGCTGGCGGACGAGCGCCTTGATGTGGCGATGGGCGATGAACCCGGAGTGCGACAGAGCGGTCATGCGGTCCTCTCATTCTCAATGGTGACGAACCTCCGGCCGGTGTGACGGAGAAAGACGTCATCGAGTGAAGGTCGGTTGACAGTGACCTCGAGCACCCGGACGCCGGCGGCGTCGAGCGCAGCGAGGACCAACGGGACCGCCTCGGCGCCCCTATCGGCGCGGGCGTGGACGCTCCGGCCCTCCACCACGACCTCGCGGAGATGGTTGCCGGCGGCCAGCACCTCCATCGCCGACCCGACCATGTCGGGTGCGGTCAACTCGATGTGGATGGCATCACCCCGCATCCCGTCCTTCAACTCGCCGGGCGTCCCCTCGGCGACGACACGGCCGTGGTCGATGATGACGATGCGATCGGCGAGCTGGTCTGCCTCCTCGAGGTAGTGGGTGGTGAGGAGCACGGTCGCCCCGTCTTCATCACGCAGCCCTCGGATCAGGTCCCACAACTCGACGCGCACCTCCGGGTCCAACCCGGTGGTGGGCTCGTCGAGGAACAGGATCTGCGGACCGTGAACCAGGGCGAGGGCGATGTCGAGGCGACGCCGCATGCCTCCCGACCAGGTCTTGACCAGCCGGTCTCCCGATTCGCTCAGCCCCAATCGCTCCAACAGCTCGGCGGCTCGACTGCGCGCCTCGCTCCGATCGAACCCGTTGATGCGCGCCTGGAGGATGAGGTTCTCGATCCCGGTGGACTGGACGTCGGCGCCCGAGCGTTGCGCCACGTACCCGATCGAGCGGCGCACAGCTTCTGGCTGGGCGAGCACGTCCAGCCCGGCTATCGATGCCACACCCTCGTCCGGATAGGAAAGCGTGGTGAGGATCTTCACCGCGGTCGACTTGCCGGCCCCATTCGGCCCGAGCACACCGAACACAGTCCCTTTGCCAACAGAGAGTGTGAGTCCGTCGAGGGCGGTGACTCCACCCGGATAGGTCTTGCGAAGCGAGGTGACCGAGACGATTGAATCGGTCGCTAGAACAGTGTTCGTTTCCATTCGAACATCATTCCAGACTTCGGGTGGGTTGTCAACCCTTGTTCGCGTAAAGCGAATATCGTTCGAGTCGGGCTAGGCTCGGGGCGTGCCGATAAGGCGCCGAAAACTCCCTCCCTGATCCCCCTTGGTGGGAGGTCCCCAAACGTGGCGAGCCGCGCGCCACCCTGAACCGGGAGGCGATCGTGGATGCCGCCATCGAAGTCCTCGACAGCCAGGGGTTGGACGGGCTGAGCATGCGTCGCGTCGCCGAGGTGCTCGGTACCGGCCCCGCAAGTCTCTACTGGCACGTCGCCGACAAGGAACAACTGATCCACCTGATCCTCGACCGGGTGATGGGAGAGCTCGAGCTACCGGAACCCGATCAGTCGCAATGGGAGGAGCAGATTCGGGAGTTCGCCCACGGGGCACGCGCCATGTTCCGAATGCACCGAGACATAGGCCTCGCCTCGCTGGGCAGGGTTCCGATGGGACCCAACCTCATACGCATAGCCGAGTGGCTGCTGGGGCTTCTCCGCAGCGCCGGGATCCCCAACCGCCCCGCCACCTGGTTCGTCGATCTGATCGCCCTTGTCGGTGCTGCCCAGTCGGTCGAGGACGACATTGCATCGAAAGGCGACGACCCGGTGATCAACGCCATGGGTGACTATCTGGCGACATTGCCCTCGGAGCAGTTCCCCAACATGGCGGCGGTGGCCTCGGACATGGTCGTTGGCAGCCCCGACGAACGGTTCGAGTTCGGCCTCGACCTCCTCCTCCGAGGGCTCAAGAGCTATATCGAGACCGAATCAGCGGATCACTCCGTGTAGCGCCGCGGCAGCCGGGGACCGATCTTGCAGACCACTTCATAGTTGATCGTCTCCAGGAGCTCGCCCCACTCCTCGGCGGTGATCTCGGCGCCACCCTGACGACCGAGCAGCACCACTTCGTCCCCGACCGCCACGTCGGTGTCACCGCAGTCCACCAAGATCTGATCCATGGTGACCGTCCCCGCCAGTGGGTGGCGGTGACCGCCGATGAGCACCTCGCCACCTCTGGCAGACAGGAGCCGCGGATAGCCGTCGGCATATCCGATGGGCACCGTCGCCACGTTGGCGTCGCTGGGGAGTGCGCGGCGCAGCCCGTAGGACACACGGGTGGCGGCGGGATATCGCCGAACCATCGAGACATGCGACACCACTCGCATCGCCGGGCGGAGCTCTACCGGCAGCTCCCTGCCCGGCGCCGGTGACAGCCCGTAGGCGGCGATGCCCAAGCGGACCATCGACAGCCTGGAGGCGGGGTGGAACAGCGCTCCACCGCTGTTGGCGACATGACGCATCGGGGGCTCGACCCCGCGCTCGGAGAGCAACCGGCACACGTCGTCGAAGAGCGCCAGTTGGGCATCGGTCATCGTCCCGTCTTCCTCGGAGACAGCGAAGTGAGTCCACACCGCGGCGAGCTGCAGCGATGGATGGGCCAGCACCGCATCCACTACCCAGGGGACCTCATCGGGAGCCGCGCCCACCCGGTGCATTCCCGTGTCAACCTTGATGTGGACCGGGATTGTCGAGCCGGCCGCGGCCGCCAGCGCCTCGACAAAATCCACCCGGTAGACGGTGGGGGTCAGACGCCATTCGATCACTTCGCCCGCCTCGTCGGGCCACGGCTCGGAGAGGAGGAGGATGGGCGCCTCGACACCCGCCTCGCGGAGCCGCACCCCTTCCTCGACCAACGCCACGGCAAGCATCGATGCGCCTGCCTGCAACGCCGTCTCGGCGACGGGCACGTCGCCGTGGCCGTATCCGTCTGCCTTCACCACCACGCAGACCTCGGCTGGTGCGACCAGCTCGGCTACTGATGCCACGTTGTGCGCGATGGCGCCGAGATCGACCTCGACCCACGACGGTCTCATCCGGTCACCCCGGCGAACTCGGCGATCCCGTCGAGCAGCGACCTGGCGGTGACGGTCTGCCGCCTGGCTCGGGCCGCGGCGGCCCGTCCATGCCAGTGCGCCGCCGATCGGGCGGCCACTTCGCCATCAAGACCCCGGGCCCAGCAGCGCCCCGATCATCCCGGTGAGGACATCTCCGGTCCCGATCGTGGCCAACTCCGGTCCCCCGCTGTTGATCACCCACCGCTCCCTCCCGGCGACCACCGTCGGGTTCCCCTTGAGCACGATCGTCGCTCCGGTGCGCACAGCAAGCTCGGCAGCCGGCCGATGACCGGGTGCCACTCCGGCGAAGCGGCGGAACTCACCGGCGTGAGGGGTCAGCACCGTTGGCCCGGGGCGGCGCGAGATCAGGTCGGGGGAAGCGGCGGTGATACCGTCGGCATCGAGCACCACCGGCCGGCTCACCGAGCTGAGCAACCTGGCCACGAACTCCTCCTGTTGGGGACCCAACCCGGGACCAAGAGCCACGACGTCGAACCGGGTCGCCGCATCGACGACGCCCCAAGCGTCGGCCGGGGAGAAGCGATCGCCGTCACCGGCCGGGAGGAGTAGCAACTCGGGGTCGGCCGCGGCATAAGTGGCGGCGAGGCCTGCCGGGGCAAGCCAGCGCCACCGATCCGGCGCCGAAGCGGAGGGCGGCCATCGCCGTCAGAAGGGCTGCCCCGGCGATACCAGGGGAACCACCCACCACGAGCACCGACCCAGCAGACCATTTGTGGGCAGACCGTGGTCTGATCGGTCTAGAAGCGTCGCCGTCTTCGCACAGCCGAAGCTCCGGCTCCATCGCCGGGAGGCCGATGTCGGCTATCTCCACCTTTCCACAGCGCTCCGGGCCTTCGCCGAACAGGTGCCCCAACTTGAGCGCCTGAAAAGTGACGGTGCGCTCGGCATGGAACGCAGAATGCTCCACCTCACCGCTCGCCGGGATCGAGCCCGGTAGGGACGTCCACCGCCAGGACCCGAGCCCCCGACCCGATCCAACTGGACACGGGCGCGGGTATCCCCTGGCGGAAGCCGCCCCCGAAGATGGCATCGATGACGAGATCTGCGGCCCGAGGCTCGCCCAGAGGCTTCGCAGGTATGTCGAACTTGGCCGCCTCGATCGCGGCGCGGTGGGCGGCCTCGGTTCGTGGTGGCTCCAACAAGTGGAGTTCGACGGCGGCCCCGCGCCGGAGAAGGTGACGGGCCGCCACGTACCCGTCGCCGCCGTTGTTCCCCGGTCCAACCAATACCACGACACGGGCGCCGTACCCGGCCCCCATCTCGGCGGCGACCCGCGCCACCGCCATCCCGGCGCGCTCCATCAGCACATCGACCGGTTCCGTGCTGGCGCGATCAGCCGCCGCCGCCATCTCCGGAGTGAGGACGGGGATCATCGGTTGGACGCTCCGCCCATCTCCGGGATGGTATTCAAGGTGGTAGGTGGTTGGGTCATGGCCTCCCCCGGTGAGGGGGAGGCGCGAGCGGAGCGAGCGGAGGGGGTGACTCTCCCCGTCAGACCTCCCTGTTCTCGCTCAACCATCGTCATTTGACAACTTCCTTTGTCAAATGGCAGACTTGGCGGATGGTGGCGGCGATGCGGGCGATGGAGGTGGTGTCGGACCCAGAGCGCGTGGCAGTTGCGCTCTCCCCGCTGCGACGGCGGATCCTCACCGAGGTCGCCATCCCAGGATCGGCAACCACCTTGGGGAAGCGCCTCGGCGTGACGCGCCAGAAGGTGAACTACCACCTGCGCGAGCTGGAGCGAGCAGGACTGGTCGAGTTGGTCAGCGAGATACCGCGCCGCGGGCTCACCGAGCGGCTCTACCGTGCCACCGCCCGATCGGTGATCGTCGATCCGAATGTGCTGGGGATGGTTCCGATGGGTGACGCCGACCGATTCTCCAGCGCCCACCTCGTCGGAGTCGCCGCCAGGGCGGTGCGAGAGGTGGCCGTGCTCCGGGACAGGGCGGAGGAGGCGGGAAAGCCATTGGCCACGTTCACCATCGACACCGAAATCAATCTGGGTACACCTGCCGAATTCGACTCGTTCGCCGCCGACCTGCGCGATTCGATCGCGGTTCTGGTCGAGCGGTACCACCAGCCGGGCAAGGGACGACGTCACCGGGTGGTGGCCACCTCGTACCCGGTGATCACCAAGGTCGAGGAGGAAGCATGACCAGGAGCCACGAGCACGAGATCGAGATCGAGGCCACCACCGATCAGGTGTGGCAGGCGCTGACCGACGCCGACCAGCTCACCGGCTGGTATGTGGAACGCGCCGAGGTCGAGCCGCGCGTCGGCGGCAAGTACTTCATCTCCTGGGGGGAGGGGATGGACGGTTGGGGGAAGATCGACGTCTGGGAGCCACCCCACCGTCTCCGCCTGGTCCATCTCCCGGCAGGTGGCGGCGACCCGGGTCCAAATGACCCTCCGCTGGAGGAGCCGATCATCGAGGAATACACCATCGAGGCGACAGGCGGGACCACGGTGCTCCGCATGGTCAACTCGGGGATACCCGACTCCGCCGACTGGGACGCCTTCTATGACGGCACCGACGTCGGTTGGGATGGCTTCTTCCTGGCGCTGCGCCACTATCTGACCTATCACGCGGGCCAGCCACGAAACGCGTTCTGGGTCATGGCCCAGTTCACGGAAGGGCCCGAGATCGGATGGGAAAGGCTCACCGCCGCCCTGGCGAAGTCGGGCACACTGTCCGGGCTCGCCGCCGGCGATCGGTACGACATCACCACCTCGCTCGGAGACCACCTGTACGGCGAGGTGGTAGCGATGGACCCGCCATCGAAGCTGTTGCTCTCGGTCGACCCTCTGGACCACGGGCTGCTCGAAGCGAGCATCGTCCCGTCCCCCGAACACGGATACGCCTCCGTCGCCGTCTCGTTGTGGGGCGATCAAGACATCGCCGCGCTCCAAGTGCGCTGGGAACCGTGGATCAAAGAGGTGGTCACCGGGTGATGCCTACCACCGTAGTATGAGTCTAGTATGCTATGCTGCTTTGGCATATGGGTGTCCTGCTTCAGATTCGAGAGCTGCCCGAGGAAGTCCACAGGACCCTGAAGGCGCGGGCCGCCGCATCAGGCACATCATTGACCGAGTATGTACGGGCTCTCCTCACTCGTTCGGCCTCTCGTCCGACCCCTGAGGAGCTCGCCGAAAGGGTCAGGATCCGAGGCTCCGTTCGGCTCGACGAGCCAAGTGAGCAGTCGGTCCGCCGCCTGCGCCATCTTGGCGAGTGACCGTTCTCGACACCTCGGGCCTCGTCGATTTCCTCGTCGGCGACGACGCATTCGACCAGGTCGCATCGCTGGTCAGCCGCGAGGCAGCGGTTGCCGTCCCCGATCTTCTGATCTTTGAGGTCGTCGCCGTCTTGCGTCGCCAGGTCCAGCAACGATCGATCGATCCCGTCCGAGCCCGACTGGCGATCGACGACCTTGGGGACTTCCCGCTCGAGATCTTCCCGAGCCTCCCGCTGCGGGGTCGTGTCTGGGAGCTACGCGACAACCTGACCGCCGCCGACGGGTTCTTCGTTGCCCTCGCTGAGCAACTCGACGAGCCGCTGGCGACAAAAGACCATGGCCTTGCCTTGGCTGCCCGTACCCACACCAACGTCACAATCATCGAGCTAACCGCTCGAGCCTGATGGGATATCGAACCTCGCCCCATCATTAGGCGACGTATGACGTGGACCGCCGGTCAGTGCTCGCCGAGGGCAATGGCAAAGACCATCGCCGTCGTGTCGGTGTGTGTGATGCTCACCTGTACCTCGACCACACCCAGACTGCCCGCCCGCTGCAATGCCGACCCCATGAGACGCACGGTGGGCTTCCCGCCACCGGTGATCTCGATGTCCTGCCAGCGGATCCTGCGCCACCCCGTCCCGAGGCTCTTCATCACGGCCTCCTTCCCGGCGAACCTGGCGGCGAGCCTCCGCGCCGGGCGGGCGAATCGCTGGGCGTAGGCGCGCTCGTGCGAGGTAAAGACCCGATCGGCGAATCGCGGGTAACGGTCGAGCACCCGCTGGACGCGATCGATGTCGGCGAGGTCGATTCCCAACCCGACGATGCGCATTCCGTCAGTCTGCCCGTCAGGGGCTGCCCGTTGGGGCTCCTCGGCGGGAGCTCACTCCACAGTGACGGTCTTGGCCAGGTTCCTCGGCTTGTCCACGTCGAGGCCATTCTGGGTGGCGACCCAGTAGGCGAGCAGCTGGAGCGGGACCACTGCGCTGACCGGGCTGATCAGTTCGGGTGCCGGCGGGACCCAGAGCACCTCATCGGCCACCCGGGCGCCCTCCACGTCGTCCTCGTTGAGCACCATGACGATGGTCCCGTTGCGGGCCCGCATCTCCTGCATGTTGGAGAGAGTCTTCGCCCGGACATGGCCACCGGTGGCCACACCGACCACGACCACGTCCTTCTCGATGAGGGCGATGGGACCGTGCTTCATCTCTCCGGCGGCGTAGGCCTCGGCACGGACATATGCGATCTCCTTGAGCTTGAGAGCCCCCTCCATCGCCACCGGGTAGGCGGCGCCCCTGCCCAGGAAGAAGAAGTCGCGCAGCCCTTCGAACCGGGCGGCGAGCGGCCTCGACCTCGGTATTGCGTCGCAGCGCTTCCTCGACCTGGCGGGGCAACGAGCGCAGGGCGTTGACCATGACGCCGATCGTCCCCGGGTCGAGCGTTCCCCGCTCCTGTGCCAGGTAGAGGGCGAGCAGCTGCATCGCCACCAGTTGGGTGGTGAAGGTCTTGGTGGCCGCGACCCCGATCTCCGGTCCCGCTCTGGTGTAGAGGACGGCATGTGACTCCCGAGCCAGCGAGGAATCGACCACATTGCTCACGCCGACCACAGTGGAGCCCTGGGCTATGGCGTAGCGGGTGGCGGCGAGCGTGTCGGCGGTTTCCCCGGACTGGCTGATCCCGATGACCAGGGTGCGGTCGTCGAGCACCGGGTCGCGGTAACGGAACTCCGATGCGATGTCGGTCTCCACCGGCATCCGCGTCCACCGCTCGATGGCGTACTTGGCCATCAGGGCGGCGTGATAGGAAGTACCGCAGGCGACTACGAACACCTTGTCGAAGCCGCGGAGTTGATCCCGGTCGAGGGCGAGCTCGTCGAGATGGATCCGCCCCAGGGTGTCCACCCGGCCGGCGAGGGTGTCGGCGATCGCCTTGGGCTGCTCGTGGATCTCCTTGAGCATGAAGTCTCGGTAGCCCCCCTTCTCGGCGGCCTCGAGGTCCCACTCGACGGTGCGGGTCTCGGGAGTCACCTTCTTGCCGTCGAGATCGGTGACCTCCACCGAGTCCGGCCTGACCACGACGACCCGGTCGTCGTCGATCACCACCATGTTCCGGGTGAAAGAGAGAAATGCGGGGATGTCGGAGGCGATGAAGTTCTCGCCATCGCCCACCCCGACGACCAGCGGGCTCCCTCGGCGGGCACCCACGACCACCTGAGGTTCATCGCGCCGCACCACCGCTAGGGCCAGGGCGCCCTCGGCCTTCTCCATCACCGTTCGCACCGCGTCGGCCAGAGGAAGCTCGGCCATCTCCTCGATGATGTGTGCCACCACTTCGGTGTCCGTGTCCGAGCTGAAGACGTGACCGCGGGCGATGAGCCCGTCCTTGAGCTCGAGCCAGTTCTCGATGATCCCGTTGTGCGCCACCGCCACCTGTTGGGCGCAGTCGCCGTGGGGATGGGCATTGCGGGTAGTGGGGGCACCGTGCGTGGCCCACCTGGTGTGCCCGATCCCGGTGCTTCCTTCGGCGCCGCCTGTCACCTCGACGGCATCTACCAGATCGGCGATCCGCCCGGCCCGACGCACCACAGCCAGTACATCACCGTCGTGGATCGCCAGCCCCGCCGAGTCGTAACCCCGATACTCCAGGCGCTCCAGCCCGGAGATGAGAACGTCGATAGCAGGCCGCGGCCCTACATAGCCGACTATTCCGCACATGCGGTCAGCTCCTTCCCGTGTCCCGCGCTTCTGGGTAACGGCCCGAGAGGCGCAATGCTTTAGACCGGGACGGACGCTGGCTGCCGACGATTGCGCCGGCGCCTCCACATCGGAGCGGCCTCTGTCCCCGGTGTCGCCACCGGACTTTGCTCCGCCCCGTCACGACCGTGGAAGGCCGAGAGGGCATCCGCCGAGTGGTTCGATACTCCCTCTTCCTCGTCACCCCACCATCGGGGCCAGGCGCTGGGTTGAATCGTCCCGGTCGGGTTTGTCAATCGTCACCCTACCTGGAAACCCCCCGATATCCATGGGTCGATAGACCTGTAGACGGCAGAGAGCAGACGGCAGACGGCAGACGGCAGACGGAACCAGCCTTGCCCCTCGACTTCTACTTGGGGGGTGCCCGAGGGGGGTGGCTCCGCCAGCCCCCCTCGGCCTGGGCGGGGCGGCTTGCCGGCCCGACCAGCACAAAGGCGCGCGGCCGAGGCCGCTCCATCGGAAACTGCACGGCGGCGAAGCCGCCGGGCACGCAAGGCCGCACGATTGGAATGCTCGGCGGCCTGCCGCCGAGCTACCCCAGTTCGGTGGAGACGACTGAGGCGAGGTCCTCGGCGATGGCTCGGGCGGTCGCCTCGTCGGGTGCCTCGACCATCACCCGGGCAAGCGGCTCGGTCCCCGAGGCGCGCACCAGGATCCTCCCGTCGTTGCCGAGGCTTTCCTCGGCGCGTCGGACCGCCGCCCAGACCGCACCGGCCTCGCCCAACCGCTCCCGGTTGGCGACACGAACGTTCAACAGCACCTGGGGGAACTCGGTGATCGCCTGCTTGCGCAGCGTGCGCAGCTCGCTCCCTGTGGCAGCAACCACTTCGAGGAGCAGCATCCCGGTGAGCAACCCGTCTCCGGTACGCGCCAGCTCCGAGAAGATGACATGCCCCGACTGCTCGCCGCCAAGCACCGCCCGGTGGGCCCGCATCTCCTCCATGACATAGCGGTCGCCAACCTGGGTCTCGACCACCTCTATCCCACGGGATTGCATGGCCTTGCGGAACCCGAGGTTGGCCATGACTGTCGTGACGACGACGGGTGGTCGCAGCCGCTCGGTCGCACCCCAGTGCCGGGCGATGATCGCCATGACGACGTCTCCATTGGCCGGTACGCCGTCCTCATCGACCGCGATCAGCCGGTCGGCATCGCCGTCGAAGGCCAAACCGATCCTGCCATCGACCCTGGCGGCAAGGAAATCGGTGTGGGTGGCGCCGCATCCGAGGTTGATGTTGAGTCCGTCGGGCTCGGCTGCAAGCAACTCCACCTTGGCGCCGAGCCGCTCGAACAGCCGCGGAGCCGCTCGGTGCGCCGCCCCGTTGGCGCAGTCGAGCACCACCGGCAGACCGGCAAAGAGGAACCGGGCCTGCCCGGCGAGATGCTCCACATAGATGTCGACGGCGTCTCGCAGGTCGGCTCTCATCCCAACGCCCTCACCGGGGAGACGGCGAGGCTGCTCGCCGGATCTGAGCAGACGCTCGATCTCCTCCTCTTGGGCGTCGCTCAACTTGGATCCGTCAGTCCCGAGCAGCTTTATCCCATTGTCCTCAGCCGGGTTGTGCGACGCCGAGACCACTGCACCCATGGCAGCACCGGTGGCGGCGGTGAGATGGGCGATCCCTCCCGACGTGAGCACGTTGACGTCCACCGTGTCGATACCGGCGGAGTGCAGCCCGGCCTGTAGTGCCGCCGAGAGCATGTCGCCCGACCGCCTCGTGTCGCGACCGATCAGGACTGGTCCCCTGTCGAGTACCCCGGCCGCCGCCCGGCCGAGCGCAAGCGCCAAATCGGCGGTCAGCTCGGTGTTGGCAACGCCACGGATCCCGTCGGTCCCGAAGAGACGGGCTGTTCCGCCGAATTCGGTCGAGGCCACCGCTGGGTGGGCCCTACCGCTTGGTGTACTGCGGCGCCCGGCGGGCCTTCCTCAGCCCGTATTTCTTGCGCTCGACGCGCGCCTGGCGTCCCGTGTCAGGAAACCGCCGCGTTTGAGCACCGAGCGCAGCTCGGGGTCGTAACTCACCAGGGCTCGGGCGATCCCCAGACGGAGGGCATCTGCCTGCCCTGTGGTGCCGCCGCCCTCGAGTGTCGCCTGGACGTCGAAGCGGCCGATCACCTGCGCCACCTGGAGGGGCTCCATGACCCGGATGCGCTGGGCCATGGTGGGGAAGTAGTTCTCCAAGGCCCGGCCATTGAGGACGAACTGGCCGGAGCCGTCGTAGAGACGAACGTGGGCCACCGACTCCTTGCGACGACCGGTTGCCTGGATGAGGGGCTGTGCCATCAGGCTTCCACCTTTCGCAGATCGACGGCATAGGGCTGGGGGCGCTGCGCCTGATGCGGGTGGTCGGGGCCGGCGTAGACCTTGAGTTTGCGCAACATCGCCCTACCCAATCGGTTCTTGGGGAGCATCCCCTTCACGGCCCGCTCGATCACCGCCTCCGGGCGTCGTTTGATGAGGCGCTCGAATGACTCTTCGCGGAAGCCGCCCGGGTAACCCGAGTGGCGGTAGTAGATCTTCGATTGGCTCTTTCCCGACGTGACCGCCACCTTGGCTGCGTTGACCACCACGACGAAGTCGCCGGTGTCGACGTGAGCGGCGAACTGAGGCTTGTGCTTACCCCGCAGCAGCCGAGCAATCTCGGTGGACAAGCGACCAAGCGGAAGATCGGCGGCGTCGATCTCATGCCAGACGCGCTCCACCTCGCCGGGGCGTGGCGAATAGGTGGATTGCAGCTTCGGCTTCATGGAGAACCTTCGGGTCTCGCGGCAGGAGCGCCCGCCGGACGGCGAGCCCGACAATGGTAGATCAGGACGGACCCCATCGCCAATCGCCCACCGGTGGGCTACAGCGCAAACTCGGCTCGGTCAACGAGGTCGGCCACGCTCCCCACAATGCCAACCCAGGGTTGGTAGCTACCCACAGGGTCGTCTCCAACCCTGGGTTGGTGGAGCCCGAGCGGGTCCACCAAATAGACCCGACCCAGCCCGGCGGCCGAGGCGCCCGCCAGGTCGTGGTGGGGCGAATCGCCCACATACCAGGTGGATTTGGCGGGAACTCCGAGCCGATCGAGGGCGATTGCGAAGATCCGCGGATCGGGCTTCGAGATCCCGACAACGTGAGAGTCCACAACCGTCTCGAACAGGCCGTCGAAGCCGGCGGTCACCAACTCGTCGCCCACCGTCCCGTCGGAGTTGGAGACGACCGCAACCCGAATGCCCCGCGACAAGAGCCGGCTCACCGCTTCCACCACGCCGGGGAGGGGGTGGTGCCACAGCCACCGACACTCGTCAATGGCCCCAATGACCGGCTCGGTCGCCTCGATGCCACAGTGGTCGAGGAAGCGGCGGATCCACCAGCGCCAGTGAAGATCCTCGCCGGCGGACAGCCGGTCGGAGAACTCGGCCATGGCCCGGTAGTGGGCCGCGGTGACGCGGTCCTGTTGCGGCACGGCGACCCCGAGTGGATCGAGACGGCCCGCCAGAGTCTCGGCATCGATCACAACGAGCGTGCCGCCGGCGTCGAACAACACGGCCACCGGTCGATGCTCACTCATCGGGCCACTCCCGGTAGCCAACACGCCAGAGGGTGAGACCGTGAGGAGGCGCCACCCGGCGAGCCGCAGCCCGATCTCGTTTCTCGATGATCTCAGGCACCGCAGCGGGGTCGACCCGGCCCTTTCCCACTTCCGTGCAGAGGCCGGCGACCGATCGGACCATCTGATGGCAGAACGCGTTGGCGGCGATGGCGAGGACGCATATCTGGTCGTCACCTATCGACCATCCGGCGTCTAGGACCCTCCTCCGAGCCGTTCCCCCCGGCGGCACCCGGCAGAAACTGGCGAAGTCGTGCTCGCCGACGAGGTGACCGACCGCGGTGTTCATCGCGACCAGGTCGAGGTGACCGGGGTAATGCCACGACGTTGCCGCTTGGAACGGGTCGGGTGTGTCGGAGGTGAGGACCCGGAAACGGTAGGAGCGCCAGCAGGCCGAGAAGCGTGCGTCGAATCGGTCATCGACCAACCGGCAGGAAGCCACCGCCACCTCGGGCCCCAGCATGCTGTTGAGCCCATTGACCACCCTCGATTCCAGCACCTGCTCGGGTAGCTGGAAGCTCGCCACCTGAGCCCCGGCATGGACTCCGGCGTCGGTCCTCCCCGCTACCGCCAGGTTTGCAACCTGGCCGGTGATCCGGTTGAGCGCCCGCTCCACCTCACCCTGGACGGTCCTGACACCCGGCTGCGCAGCCCAACCGTGGAAACCACCGCCCAGGTAGGCGAGATCGAGCCGGTAGGTGACCAAGGCAGGCTCAGAACGGCCCGCCGGGGAGCAGTAACGAGATGCCGAACCAGACGGCGAACCCGAGCGCCGTCGTCAGCCATGCCTGCTGACGGGGCAACTCCATGGTCTGCTCGACCGCAACCGCGAGCACTACCAGGAACCAGGCCCAGAGAAGAAGGAAGGCGAAGATCGCCAACCCATCGAACCCCATCATCGAGATGACGAAGAGAACCGGGCCGAGCAGGAGCAGAGGGGCGTGGGCGAAGCCAGTGGAGGCGAGCAACTTCTGGAAGTCGGCCCTTCCCCCGAAGACGCGGCTCCCCATCAGAAAGACAGCGAAGGTGAGAACCACCCAGCTGAACAACGCCAGGATCACGGTTTGGATGAGAGCGAACAGATTGAAGGCGCCCGCCGCGGCCAGGAGGCCTGCTCCCCACAAAGTGGCGTACAGCGCTACCACCAACAGCGCGTTGGCCACAGCCGCGCCATCGAAGTAGAGCTCGGTGTAGACCGATCGATCGAGCCGGGCAGCGCGCGCCACTTGTCTGAGCATGGGTCGCACAGGATAGGAGCCACCGGACCGCTGCCCGCTGGCGGCTCAGAGTCGTCGCAACCTCACCCCGGCGACCGAGTGGTCGGCGCCCTTGTCCAGAATGAGCCGTGCCCTCTCCTTCGTCGGCGCGATGTTCTCCACCAGGTTCCGCCCGTTGATGTCGCGCCAGATCCGGAGCGCGGTATCCCGTGCCTCGTCGTCGCCGAGGCTGCTCCAGCGGTGGAAGTAGGAGTCGGGATCCCGGAAGGCGGTGCTGCGCAGTGTGAGGAACCGCTCGACGTACCACTCCTCCACATGGCGCTCGTCGGCATCGACGTAGATGGAGAAGTCGAAGAGGTCGGAGACGAAGAGCCGGTCTCCCTCGCTTGCTTGGAGGACGTTGAGCCCCTCGACGATTAGGACGTCGGGGCGGTCGACCACCTGGGACGTGCCGGGGACGATGTCGTAGCTGTGGTGGGAGTACACCGGCGCCTCCACCACCGAGGCGCCCGACTTGACCGATGCGAGGAACGAGACGATCCGCCGCCGGTCGTAGCTCTCGGGGAACCCTTTGCGCTCCATCAGACCACGTGCGGTCAACGTGGGATTGGGGTAGAGGAACCCGTCGGTTGCGATCAGGTCGACGTACCTATGCGACCCACCGTGGCGGAGGAGGGCCTGGAGAATCCGTGCAGTCGTCGACTTGCCGACCGCCACCGAGCCGGCGACGCCGATGACGAATGGCACCTTCTGCCCAGGGTTGCCGAGAAAGGTGTCGGTGACCTTGAACAGGTCCTGGCTGGCGGTGATATGGAGGCTGAGAAGCCGGGCCAGCGGGACATAGATGTCCGCCACCTCGTCGAGCGACACTCGCTCGTTGATCCCCCGCAATTCCTCCAGATCAGCTTCGGTGAGCGTTAACGGAGAGCTCTCAGCAAGGCGCGCCCACTGGGCGCGGGTGAATTCCAGAAAGAGGTCTTGGGTATTGAGTATTGGGTATTGAGTAATGGGTGGTGGGGGTTGGTAGTGGTATCGGTACTAAGTACTAAGTACTAAGTACTTGCTCGGCTGAGCGAAGCTCAGACGAGCTCGATGACCGCCATCTCCGCGTTGTCGCCGCGCCGCGGGCCGGTGCGGACGATCCTGGTGTAACCACCGGGACGGCCGGCGTATTTGGGCGCAACCTCATCGAACAGCTTGGTCACCACCTCGGTGTCTTGGATCACGGAGAGCACCTGGCGCCTTGCGTGGAGAGTTCCCAGTCGGGCCTTGGTTATGAGCTTCTCGGTGACCGGCCGTACCGCCTTGGCGCGCGTCACTGTCGTGGTCAGCTTGCCGTCCCAGATCAACGACGAGGCCAGGTTGGCCAGGATCGCCTTCTCGTGGGAGGCGCTGCCCCCGAGGCGTGGGCCCTTGCGGGGGGTGGGCATCAGCCTCGCACCTCATTCGAGCTGGTCAGGCTTAGGCCCAGCTCGTCGAGCTTTGCGATGACCTCCTCGAGGCTCTTCTGTCCGAAGTTGGTGATATTGAGCAGGTCGTCCGGGGTGCGCTCGATGAGCTCGCGGACGGTTTTGATCTGGGCGCGCCGCAAGCAGTTGCGCGGCCGCTCGGAGAGATCGAGTGCCTCGATGGGGAGCTCGAGGTCGGGTGAGCCCGACTCGGTCGGGGCTACCTCGCCCAACTCGAGACCGACCCCCGTCCCCAAGTCGGCGAAGAGCCCGAGCAACTCGCGCAGCGTCTTGCCCGCCGAGGACACCGCCTCGCCCGGGTTGATCGCCCCGTTGGTCTCGACGTCGAGCACCAGCCGGTCGAAGTTGGTCATCTGTCCGACCTGGGTGCTTTCCACCCGATAGGCGACCGTCTTCACCGGCGAGAAGATGGAGTCGATGGGGATGATCCCGATGGCGTCAGCCGACTTGTTGCGATCTGCGCTGCGGTAGCCGACACCGGGACCAACGGTCAGCTCCATCTCGAATCGAGCGTTGGCCGAGAGGGTTGCGATGTGGAGGTCGCCGTTGACGATCTCGACACCGGCAGGAACCTTTAGCTGGCTGGCTGTGACGTCACCGGGGCCCTTGGCCGAAAGGTAGAGCGTGTGGGTGTCGGTGTCCTGGAGACGAACGACGATCTGCTTCACGTTGAGGATGATGTCCACCACGTCCTCGACGACACCGGGGACGGTGGAGAACTCGTGTTGCACTCCCTCGATCTGGAGCGAGGTCACTGCGGCGCCAGGGATCCGGGAGAGAAGGGTGCGGCGCAGCGTGTTGCCCAGCGTGTACCCGAACCCGGGCTCCAGCGGCTCCACGATGAACCTGGAGCGGTAGTCGGAGACAGGCTGCTCTTCGATCTGCGGTCGTTGGACGATCAGCACTGGGGTCCCTTTCGGGTGGGGTGTGGGGTGTTACTTGGAGTAGAGCTCGACGACGAGCTGTTCCTGGATCGGGGTGTCGATCTGGGCCCGGCTGGGCAGCTCATTGATGACAACGCGGCGGGCATCGGCCTCGACCCCGAGCCATTCGGGGATCGCGCGGTTGATCGTGTCGACGGAATGCTGGACGACCAACAGGTTGGCGCTGCGCTCTTTGAGCGTGATCGCGTCGCCCTGCCGCACCTGGAACGAGGGGATGTCGACCTTCCTCCCGTTCACCTGGAAGTGGCCGTGGTTGACCAGTTGCCGCGCCTGAGCACGGGTGGAGGCGAAGCCGGACCGGTACACCACGTTGTCGAGCCGGCACTCGAGCATGCGGAGCAGGTTCTCACCGGTGATGCCCTGCTGGCGGGCGGCTGTCTCGTAGTACTTGCGGAACTGGCGCTCGAGGACCCCGTACATGTAGCGCAGCTTCTGCTTCTCCTGGAGCTGGACCAGGTAGTCGCTCTCGCGGATGCGGCCCTTGCCGTGCTCGCCCGGGGGATAGGGGCGACGATCGGCGGCGCACCGCTTCGACTGGCATAGGGGCGTACGCGCCCGGCGGCAGGCCTTATGGGTGGGTCCTGTGTAACGGGCCATGGCTCAGCGCCCCCGGCGCTTCTTGGGCCGGCACCCGTTGTGGGGCATCGGGGTCACGTCGCGGATGCTCGACACTTCCATCCCCATGTTCTGCAGGGTGCGCACCGCGGTATCACGACCCGATCCGGTGCCGCTCACCACCACATCGAGCTTGCGAATCCCGTGCTCACCGGCGCGGCGCGCCGCTTCCTCGGCGGCCACCTGGGCGGCGTACGGCGTGGACTTGCGCGATCCCTTGAAACCAACCGAGCCGCCCGAGGACCACACAACTGTGTTGCCCAAAGTGTCGCTGATGGTGATGATCGTGTTGTTGAAGCTCGCCTTGATATGGGCATGGCCGTGGGAGATGTTCTTTCGCTCCCGCCGGCGGACCCTCTTTTGCTCCTTGACCAAGCCTGGGGCTCCTCTACTTCTTGATCTTCTTCTTGCCGGCGATCGCCTGGCGCGGGCCCTTGCGGGTCCGGGCGTTGGTGTGGGTGCGCTGACCCCTCACCGGCAGACCGCGACGGTGGCGGATGCCCTGGTAGCACCCGATCTCGACCTTCCGCTTGATGTTCTGTTGGACGTCCCGCCTGAGGTCGCCCTCGACTCGGTAGTTCTGCTCGATGAACCGCCGGATCCTCATCACCTCGTCCTCGGTGAGGTCGCGGATCTTGGTGGTCGAGTCGATGTCGAGGTGCTGTGATATCTCAGCGACCGGGTCCGGCCGATCCCGTATATATAGGTCAGTCCGAACTCGAGTCGTTTCTCACGTGGCAGGTCGACACCGGCGATTCGAGCCATTCAATTCACCCCTGACGCTGCTTATGACGCGGGTTGCTGCAGATCACCCACACGCGCCCCCGCCGCCGGATGATCCGGCATTTTTCGCACATCTTCTTGGTGGAAGGGCGGACCTTCATCGCTGGCTTCCTCACCTGTATCGCCGAACCCGAAACCACCCGGGTTGAATCACTCGCAGAGGATGCGCCACAGGTTCCGCGCCATCATCGACCAACACGTGCGAACGAGTGGTCGACGCGACTCCGATGGCGTCCCTGCAGGGTCACTGCCAGCCCGAGTGGACATGAGACTCTATCGGTCCAGGCGGACCGACGTACCAGATTAGCCGCCAAGGGCAGTCTGGACAAACTCGGCGGTGGCGTCTTCCTCTGCCAGGGTGAGCACTCTTGTCCCCTCCTCGGTGAGGGCGATGGTGTGCTCGAAATGCGCCGAAAGTGCACCGTCGGCGGTCACCACGGTCCAACCATCCGGCATGACACGGGTGTCCGCGGTCCCCAGATTGAACATCGGCTCGATGCAGATCGACATGCCGGTGCGCAGCTTGAGTCCCTTGCCCGGGGTCCCATGGTTGGGGACTTGAGGATCCTCGTGCATCTGCCTGCCTATCCCGTGTCCGACGTACTCGTGGACCACCCCGTAGCCGGCGCCGGCGCCGATCTCCTTCACCGCCGAGCCGATGTCCCCCAACCGGGCACCGGAGCGAACCTGAGCGATCCCGGCCCACAACGCACGTTCGGTCGTGTCGATGAGACCCTGCACCTGGGCGAGGGACCTCGCCGACTGCGAAGGTCACGGCGGCGTCGCCGTGGTATCCCTCGTAGATGGCCCCGGCGTCGATCGAGAGGATGTCGCCGTCCTTGAGCCGGTACCGGTCCGGTATCCCGTGGACGATTACGTGGTTGGGCGATGCGCAGATGCGCGCCGGAAAGTCGTGATAACCGAGGAACGACGGGGTGCAATCACGAGAGCGGAGCACCTCGCCGGCCACCTCGTCGAGCTCGAGCATGCTCACACCCACCCTCGCCTCGGCGCGGACCGTCCGCAGCACGTCGGCCACGCACGCACCGGCGATCGCCATCTTCTCGAACTCGTGGGTCGACTTGATGGTGATCATGGCCGGCCCATGAGGAGACGGCGGACGGAAGGCGGCAGAGGGCAGTTCACGGTTCGAGGGCCTTCAGGATTCGATCGGTTACATCGTTGACGTCGCCCGATCCATCGATGTGGTCGACGATTCCCGCGTCGCTCATAAAAGTCGATCAGGGGAGCCGTCTGCTCCTCGTAGACACGGAACCGGGTGCGGATTGCCTCCTCGGTGTCGTCGGCCCGGCCCCGGGCGAGGATGCGACGCACCAGCTCGTCCTCTTCGACCTCGAACACCACGACCCGGTCGAGGGGCTTGTCACCGAGGAGCACGTCGAGCGCTTCGGCTTGGCCCGGTGTCCGCGGGAAGCCGTCGAGGATGAAACCCTCGGCGGCGTCGGGCTCGGCGGACCGCTGCGAGAGCATGGCGATGGTGATCTCGTCGGGGACGTACTCGCCCGCCTCCATGATCGCCTTGACCCGTGCCCCCAGCTCGGTTCCCTCGGCGACGTGACGTCGAAACATGTCACCCGTGGAGACGTGCGGGATCCCCAGGCGCTCGGCCACCTGCGCTGCCTGGGTCCCCTTCCCCGCCCCCGGCGGCCCCAAGAAAAGGAGTCTCATGCCGCCCTTCCGTCTTCCGTCTAGTACTCCGTACTCCCGTACTCGTGAGTGGCTCCGCCACTCACGTCAAGAATCCCTCGTAATTGCGCATGGTTAGCTGGCTCTCGATCTGCTTCATCGTCTCGAGCGCAACCCCGACCACGATGAGGATCGACACCCCGCTGAGCCCGATCTGGATCCCCCAGATGATCCCGGCGATGGCGGGAAGAACCGCGATGAGACCGAGGAACATCGAACCAGGGAGCGTGATGCGGTTGAGGATGTGCTCCAGGTACTTGGCCGTCTCCCTCCCCGGTCGGACACCGGGAATGAACCCGCCCTGCCGCTGGATCATCTCGGCCTGGCGGGCCGGGTCGAACTGGATAGCCGTGTAGAAATAGGTGAAGAAGATGATCAGGGCAAAGAGGGTGACGACATACACCCAGCTCTGCGGGTTGGCCAGCGTGTCGTTCACGAACCGGAAGATGCTCGCCACCACGGTGTTGTCCGAGGGGATGGCGCTCACTAGCAATGAGGGGATGACGAGCACGCTGGTGGCGAAGATCACCGGGATCACGCCGGCGGTGTTGACCTTGAGCGGGATGTAGGTGCTCTGTCCACCCATCATCCGACGGCCGCGTACCCGCTTGGCGAATTGGATTGGGATGCGCCGTTGCCCCTGGTCGACGTAGATGATGGCCACGATCATCGCCAGGAAGATCAGGCAGATGAGCACGAACCTGACGATCCGCCCGATGGCGGCGGTCGCTCCCCAGATCTGACCAAAGAGGAAGGGGAACTGGCTGACGATGCTCACGAAGATGAGCAGCGACATGCCGTTGCCGATTCCCGCGCTGGGTGATCAGCTCTGCCAGCCACATGATGAACGCTGTTCCCGCTGTCATGGTGAGCACCATCAGCGCCACCCGGCCCGCCGCTGTAGTCGGGGATGAGGTCGATCCCGCCGGTGAATGCCCCGCTGTGGAAGAGGAACACGTACCCGACCGAGGTCGACCAGCGCCAGCCCAACAGTGACGTACCGGGTCCACTGGGTGATGATCCGTCGCCCCGACTCGCCCTCTTCCTGGAGCGCCTGAAGACGCGGGATGACCACCGTCAGCAGCTGCATGATGATGCTGGCGGTGATGTAGGGCATGATCCCCAGCGAGAACACCGAGAAGCTCTCCAGTGCCCCACCCGAGAAGAGGTTGAGCAGGCCGTAGATCCCGCCTTGCTGGGAGACCGATGCGACTCGCTCCACCGCCTCGAGATCGATGCCGGGGACAGGGATCGACGCGCCCAGCCTGTATACGGCGAAGATCGCCAAGGTGAAGAGGATCTTCTTGCGAAGATCCGGGATGGTGAACATGTGCCGATAGACGGCGAGCATTCGAGACCTCAGAGCAGTGATCGCCGTTGGCGGCGCGGTTAGGGTTCGAGTTGTGGTTACGCGGAGTAGAAGCCGCTCCGACCCTCCCGTTCGGCGGCTGCGCCGCCGGGGAGGGGTGCGTGAAGCCGTTCCTGAACCCAAAACCCAGAACCCAGACCCAAACGAGGTGATCACGAAGTGATCACCTCCGCGGTACCTCCGGCGGACT
The DNA here is from genome assembly GCA_963780745.1 of uncultured Actinomycetes bacterium. Classification (GTDB taxonomy): domain Bacteria; phylum Actinomycetota; class Acidimicrobiia; order Spongiisociales; family DATADW01; genus DATADW01. The sequence goes on from CAWACT010000010.1 coordinate 285,790, forward strand.
GGATCTTCTCGGCGGCGCCCTTGCTGAAGGCGTGGGCCCTGACTGTCAGGGCACGGTCGATCTCGCCCTCGGCGAGGACCTTGACCCGCCCCCGTTTCTTGACCATGCCCGCGCATCCGCAACTCGTCCGGTGTCACCACCGACTTCGCCGGGAAGTCGTTGAGTCGGGCGACGTTCACCACCGTGAACGACTCTTTGTTGGGGTTGGTGAAACCGCGGATCTTGGGGAGACGTCGCGCCAACGGCGTCTGACCGCCCTCGAAGTACAGCGACACCTCGCCACGCGCCTTGAGCCCCTTGGTGCCCCGGCCGGCGGTCTTGCCCCGTCGTCCCCCCTCGCCCCGTCCCACCCTGATCGGCGGCCTTCTTGGAACCTGGAGCGGGTTTGAGATGGTGGAGCTTGAGCTGGCGTCGGCCGCTCGTCTCGTTCTCAGTCATGTCTCACGACTCGTCTTCTGGGGTGACCACCACGAGGTGGTTCACCCGATGGATCATGCCACGGATCTCCGGGGTGTCGCGGTGCTGAACCGACTGGTGGAGACGACGCAAGCCCGAGCCCTCGCACCGTTGCCCGGTTCTTGGGCTTCTCGCCGATCGTGCTCTTGACCAGCGTCACGGTGATGGTCGGGATCCGCCACGCTCACTCCCCGGTCCTGGCTCGCATCGCCTCGGTCGAGCGGTAGGCGGCGAGGAGGGCTGGCGGGACCAGATCCTCGGGGCGCTTGTTGCGCAGTTTGGCCACCTCGTCGGGTCGGCGCTGTCTGGTCAATCCGTCGACCGTCGCCTTGGCCACGTTGAGGTGGGTGGGCGACCCGAGCGACTTGGCCAGCGCATCGCGTATCCCCGCTGCCTCCAGGATCTGGCGGACCGCACCGCCGGCGATAACCCCGGTTCCGGGGGCGGCAGGCTTGAGCAGCACCCGGGAGGCGCCGTGCTCGCCGATTATCTGGTGGACGAGCGTGGTGCCGGCCATGGGCACGGTGAACATCGAGCGGCGGGCGAGCTCCATCCCCTTCTGGATCGCTGCGGGGACTTCCTTGGCCTTGCCATAACCGATCCCGACCCGCCCCTGGCCGTCACCCACCACCACGAGCGCGGTGAACGAGAACCGCCGGCCACCCTTGGCCACCTTGGCGACGCGATTGATCTGGACGACCCGCTCGTCGAGCGCTTGTGCTTCAGCCATACCTAGAACTCCAGTCCTGCTTCTCGAGCTGCGTCCGCCAGAGCTTTCACCCGTCCATGGAAGGCGAAGCCCCCCCGATCGAACACCACCTTGCCCACCCCGGCGGCGGCAGCCCGCTCGGCGAGGAGCTTTCCGACTTCGGCGGCCGTCTCCGTGCTCAGGTTCCGGTCTCGCAACGAGGCCTCCTGCGAGGAGGCAGCGGCCAACGTGGCACCGGCACCGTCGTCGACGAGCTGTGCGTAGATGTACCGGTTGCTCCGGAACACCACCAGACGGGGCCGATCCACCGATCCGCGCACGAGCTTGCGAACCCGCTCGTGACGCCGCAGACCGCGCCGCGCTCCGTGTCGTCTTCATCGTGCCGCACCTGCCTTGCCCGCCTTGCGCCGCACGACCTCGTCGGTGTAGCGGATTCCCTTGCCCTTGTAGGGCTCGGGCGGCCGCACCTTGCGGATGTCGGCGGCAACCTGGCCAACCTTCTCCTTGTCGATCCCCGAAACGATGATCCGAGTTGGCTCGGGCACCTCGAATGTGATCCCGTCGGGCGCCTCGATCCGCACCGTGTGGCTGTAGCCCACCTGCAACTCGATGGTCGTGCCCTGGAGTGTGGCCCGGTAGCCCACGCCGACGATGGTTAACTCCTTACGAAATCCCGCAGACACCCCGACGACCATGTTGGCCAGCAGGGCGCGCGAGAGCCCATGCAGGGCGCGCGACTCCCGCTGGTCGTCTGGTCTGGCCACCTTGGCGGTGCCGTCCTCGACGGCGATGCCCACTCGTTCGGGGAAATCGCGCTCCAGAGTCCCCATTGGCCCCTTGACGGTGACGTGGGTCCCCGACACGTCGACCTCGACACCGGCAGGCACCGGGACGGGCATCTTGCCGATTCGGCTCATCTCACCACACCTCACATACGATCTCGCCACCGAGACTGCGTCGGCGAGCCTCGCGGTCGGTCAGCAGACCCTGCGAGGTAGACACGATGACCACGCCAAGGCCGCCCTGGGCACGCGGCAACTCGGACGAGCCGCGATAGACCCGGTGTCCCGGCTTGGAGACACGCCGGATCCCGTTGATCACCGTCTCCCGGGCCGGTCCGTACTTGAGGCGAATGGTGAGCTCGCGGCCCGGTCCTTTTGGCTGGACGTCGAACGAGTCGACGAAACCCTCGGAGGCAAGGATGCCGGCGATAGCTTCTTTCATCTTCGACGACGGGATGCTCACCATGGGGTGCGCCACCATCACCGCGTTCCGCACGCGGGTGAGCATGTCGGCGACAGGGTCGGTCATCATCTCACCACGCTGCCTTCCTGACGCCGGGGAGTTCGCCCTTCTGCGCCAGCTCTCGAAAACATATACGGCACATCCCGAAGTCGCGCAGGTAGGCGCGCGCCCGACCACACCGCCGGCAGCGGGTGTAGCCGCGCACCCCGAACTTGGGCTTGCGATTGGCCTTAATGACTAAAGACTTCTTGGCCATCAGGCCCTCGCCTCCTGTCGGAATGGGAAGCCGAAAGCATCGAGCAGCGCCTTGGCCGCCACATCGTCCGATGCCGTGGTGCAGATGGTGATGTCCATCCCTCGCACCGCTCCCACCTTGTCGTAGTCGATCTCGGGGAAGATGAGCTGCTCGGTGACCCCGAACGTGTAGTTGCCATTGCCATCGAACGAGCGGGGGCTCAACCCGCGGAAGTCGCGGATCCGGGGGATGGCGATCGCCACCAGCCGGTCGAAGAAGTCCCACATCCGGTCGCCGCGCAAAGTTACCGACACCCCGACCGGCATCCCCTGACGCAGCTTGAACCCGGCGATCGACTTCCGGGCGCGGTCTGCACGCGGCCGCTGCCCGGTGACCAGCGCCAGCTCCTCGGTGGCCGACTCGACCTGGCCAGGGTTCTGCACCCCCTCGCCTACGCCCATATTGACCACGATCTTGGAGAGCCGCGGGGTGAGCATGACATTGCCGACCCCGAGGTCCTCACCCAGCTTGGGAGCGATCTCCTTCCCGTAGCGCTCTTTGAGCCGCGGGGTCACAGGTCACCTCCGCACTTGCGACAGATGCGGAGCTTCTTGCCCTTGTCGTCGAAGCGCGCCCCGATACGCGTCGGGCCGCATTCGGGGCAGATGATCATCACATTGGAGACATCGATCGGCATGTCCTTGTCGATGATCCCGCCCTGCATGGTGCGCCCGGTCGCCCGCTGGTGCTTCTTGGCGGTGTTGACGCCCTCCACGATCACCTTGTGGCGGGCCGTGATGACGCGCGACACCCGCGACTCCTTCCCGGAGTCCTTGCCGGCGATCACCTTGACCCGGTCCCCCTCTTTGATCCCAAGTGCCATCACAACACCTCCGGGGCGAGGGAGACGATCCTCATGAAACGCTTGTCGCGCAGCTCACGGGCCACAGGGCCGAAGATGCGGGTACCGCGCGGCTGTTGGTTGTTGTCGATGATGACGCAGGCGTTGTCGTCGAACCGGATGTAGGTCCCGTCGTGTCGGCGCGATTCCTTGGCAGTGCGTACCACCACCGCCCTGACGACATCGCCTCGCTTGACGGTGCCCCCGGGGATGGCGTCCTTGACCGCACCCACGATGGTGTCGCCGAGGCCGGCATAGCGACGGGTCGAGCCGCCCAGGACGCGGATGCAGAGGAGCTCGCGGGCCCCGCTGTTGTCCGCCACCTTGATCCGGGATTCCTGTTGGATCATCGGGCTCGCTCGACTATCTCGGCCACCCTCCAACGCTTGGTGCGGGAGAGCGGCCGGGTCTCGATGATGCGCACCGTGTCGCCGACCTTTGCCTCGTTTGCCTCGTCGTGGGCATGGAGCTTGACGCTTCTTCTGATGGTCTTGTCGTAGCGGGGATGGCGAGTGGAGTTACGGACCTCGACGGTGACCGTCTTGTCGCGCAGGTCGGAGACCACCACGCCAACGCGGGTCTTCCGCCGTCCACGCTCTGAGCTCTCGGTCATCGTCCTCTCCTGATTCGCCTCTTCTTCTCCTCCGGCTCTGCAGCCGATTCCTCATCCGCCGCGCCGGCCGCCTCCGCGACGGCTTCCTCTTGTGTCTCGTCGGTCGGTGGTGGCTCGGCTTCCGTCTTCCGTCTTCCGCCTTCCGTCTCTCCGTGGCCTCCGGCCACGGAGGCTTCCCAGGCTTCTATCTCCTGCTGCCGCATCACGGTGAGGATGCGTGCCACGTCCTTCTTCACGTGAGTGAGCCGCGCCGTGTTGTCCAACTGGTTGGTCGCCAGCTGGAACCGCAGGTTGAAGAGCTCCGCCTTGGCGTCGTCCAGACGGTCGGTCAGTTGCTTGGCGGTGAGCTTGCGCAGCTCGGTGGCGCTAACCCGGTCGGCCATCACGCTTCCTCTCGGGTCACGAAACGGGTCTTCACCGGGAGCTTGTGCCCCGCTTTGCGCATCGCCTCACGCGCCAGGTCCTCGGGAACCCCGGACAACTCGAACATGACTCGGCCCGGCTTGACCACGGCGACCCAGAATTCAGGGTTGCCCTTGCCCGAGCCCATCCGAGTCTCGGCCGGCTTCTGGGTGATCGGCTTGTCGGGGAAGATCGTGATCCACACCTTGCCGCCACGGCGGATGGTTCGGGTGATGGCGATACGAGCAGCCTCGATTTGGCGCGCCGTGACCCAAGCCTCTTCGAGCGACTTCAGTCCGTAGTCGCCGAATGAGACGGTGGTCCCGCCTTTGGCCATCCCCGTTCTGCGGCCACGATGCTGTTTGCGGTACTTCGTCCGCTTAGGCATCAACATGGCCGGTCCTCGCTCTTCACCTTCTCACTTCTCTCCCGAGTCGTCCTCATCCTCGGCCTGCTCGCTGCTCGCGGGCTCGGCTGCGTCGTCCACCACGACTTCTGCATCGTTTGGCTCGGTGCCCGCATCCGGCTCGTCCGCAAGAACCGGCTCCGCGGCAATGTCTTCGGGCACTGGGAGCTCCTCGGTGACGATCAGCGGCTGCCCCGTCGCCGAGGCGGTCACCTCGTCGATGACGCCCTCGCGCTCTTCCTCGTATTGCGACTGGGCTTCCTCGGGCGCGATGCGCCGCAGTTCCTCGTCGCGCTTGCTCGGCTCTCGGCGCTTGCCGCCACCGGCCTCGATGAGGCGCTTGCCGCCACCGGCCTCGATGAGCCGAGGAACTTTATCACTTCCAACGGCGTGCTCAGCCCGGGCCTTGGCCGGCGCCACTCTGCCCCGGCCCGCTGGTCCTCCTGTGGCTAGCGCCGCCTCGGCGGCGATCTTCTCTCTGGTCGCCTTGAGCGATGGAACAACGTCGCCCTTGTAGACCCACACCTTGACTCCGATCGAGCCGACCGTGGTCGCCGCTGTTGCGGTCCCGTAATCGATGTCGGCGCGGATGGTGTGAAGCGGCACGCGGCCCTCGCGGTACCACTCCCTGCGGCCCATGTCGGAGCCACCGAGGCGTCCGGTGCACTCCACCCTGACACCCTCGGCCCCCGCCTTCATGGCAGTAGCGACGGCGCGCTTCATGGCGCGCCGGAAGGCCACCCGGTTGGAAAGCTGGTCGGCTATTCCCTGTGCCAACAACTGGGCGTCGACCTCGGGGTCCTTCACCTCGATGATGTTGAGCTTGACCGGTTTGCCGCACAGCTTCTCCAGCCCGGCCCTGAGACGGTCCGCCTCGACACCCTTGCGCCCGATGACCACGCCGGGGCGCGCCGTGTGCACCTCGACCACTACCTTGTCACGGGTCCGCTCGATCTCGATCCTGGAAAGGGCGCCTCTGGTCAGCTCGCCGCGCAGGTAGTCGCGGATCCGCCAGTCTTCGTTGACCAGCTCGACGTAGTCCTTGTCGCTGTACCAGCGCGACTTCCAGTCGTTGACCACGCCGAGCCGGAACACGTATGGATGTGTCTTCTGTCCCATCAGCGGCGCTCCTCCGCTAGATCGGCGACCACGATGGTGATATGGCTGGTCCGCTTGCGGATCCGTGTGTACCGGCCCCGGGCGCGCGGAATCCCGCGCTTCAGCGTTGGTCCCTCGTCGGCGTAGGCCTCGGCGACCACCAGCTCGTCTGCATCGAGCGCGTGGTTGTGCTCGGCGTTTGCCACTGCCGAGTTCAGCACCTTGGCCACCGTCACCGCAGGGCGGCGCGGGGTGAACTCGAGAACGTGGCGCGCCTCCTCGACGGGGAGACCACGGACCAGGTCGAGCACCCTCCGCACCTTTGTCGGTGGTTGCCTCACGTACTTCGCTTGCGCTCTCACCTTCATCGTCTCTTTGCTGCCTTCTCTTTGCGGGCGCCGGCGTGGCCCCGGAAGGTGCGGGTCGGGGCGAACTCGCCCAACTTGTGACCCACCATCGATTCCGTGATGTACACCGGCACGTGCTTGCGACCGTCGTGGACCGCCATGGTGTGGCCCACCATCTCGGGGATGATCGTGGAGCGCCTGCTCCACGTCCGGATCACCCGCTTCTCGCCACGTCGGTTCATCTCCTCGACCTTGTCGATGAGGTGGTCGTCGACGAACGGCCCCTTCTCCAAACTGCGAGCCATCGGCTACCTCCGTCCCTTCTTGGTGCGGCGGCGCACGATGAGGGCGTCGCTCTCCTTGCCCTTGCGGCGGGTTCGGCCCTCCGGCTTGCCCCATGGGCTGACCGGGTTGCGGCCACCCGAGCTCTTTCCCTCTCCACCACCGAGCGGGTGGTCGACCGGGTTCATGGCGACGCCCCTGGTTTGGGGGCGCACCCCCTTCCAGCGGGCCCGACCAGCCTTGCCGATCTTGACGAGCTCGGCCTCGGCATTACCGACGATTCCGACCGTCGCCCGGCAGTCGAGTGGCACCATCCGCATCTCCCCCGACGGAAGTCGGAGAAGCGCCATGACGCCTTCCTTCGACATGAGCTGGGCAGAGAGCCCGGCGGAACGAGCCAGCTTGGCGCCGCCACCAGGCCGCATCTCGATGGCGTGGACCGAGGTGCCGGCGGGGATGTTGCGCAGCGGAAGTGCGTTCCCGGGTCGGATGTCGGCCTTCGAGCCCGACTCGAGTCGGTCCCCCACCTTGACTCCTTGCGGGGCCAGGATGTACCGCTTCTCCCCGTCGACGTAGTGGAGCAACGCGATCCGGGCGTTGCGGTTGGGGTCGTACTCGATGGCGGCTACCCGTGCCGGGATCCCGTCCTTGGTCCGGCGGAAGTCGATCACGCGGTATAGCCGCTTGTGCCCGCCACCGCGGTGGCGCGACGTGATCCGCCCGTACGAGTTGCGACCGGACTGTTGCTGACGCGGCTCGACCAGCGACTTCTCGGGATCCGACTTGGTCACCTCGACGAAGTCGGAGACCGTTTGAAATCGCCGCCCCGCCGAGGTGGGCTTGCGCTTCTTCACTGCCATGGGTTTTGGGTCCTGAGTTCTGGGTTCTGGGTCGAAATCCTCGGAGCGATGGGTACCCAGCACCCATAACCCACTACCCAGAACCGGCCGGCAAGACGAGGGTGATCATTGAACCGCACGTTCATACTCCGAAGATGTCGATCTGGTCGCCTGGAGCGAGTTTGACCAGGGCTCGCTTAGAGTCGGCTCGCCTGCCCTTGACCCATCCGGTGCGCTTCGTCTTGCCCCTGCGGTTGAGCGTGTTCACCGACTCCACCCGGACCGAGAAGATGGCTTGCACCGCCTGCTTGATCTCGGTCTTGTTTGCTCGCTTGTCGACCACAAAGGTGTAGGTCTTGGCGTCCTCGATGAGGTCGTAGGACTTCTCGGACACGACGGGGGCGAGGATCACGTCACGAGGATTCTTCACGACCCCTCCTCGATCTTGTCGGGCGCCTCGCGCACGAAATCGGTGTCGGAGACGTCGTATCCGCCCTCGCCCACCGAGCGCAGGGTGGCTGTAGTGAACACCAACGTGTCCGCCCACAGCACGTCGTATGCGGCGACATGCCCGGCGCGCAGCAGGCGGACATTGGGGAGATTCCGAAAGGAGCGCTCGGCAACGGTGTCCCCGTGCTCGAGCACCACAAGCGACTTGCGTCCTGCACCGAGCGCGGCCAGCAGGCTTGCGGCGTCTTTGGTGCGCGGCGTCGCCCATGGCTCGAAGTTGTCGACCACCCGAATAGCTTCCTCGGCGGCACGCGCCGAGAGGGCGCTGCGCAATGCGAGCTTCTTCATCTTCTTGGGGGTGCGCTGTTCGTAGCCGCGGGGTCGAGGCCCGAAGACGACGCCGCCTCCGGTCCACTGCGGGGCCCGGATCGAGCCATGGCGGGCTCGTCCCAGTCCCTTCTGCCTCCATGGCTTGCGGCCACCTCCCCGAACCTCGGCCCGGGTCTTGGTCGATGCCGAGCCTGACCTCGCCGCAGCCAATTGGGCGGTGACCACCTGATGGAGGACCGCCATGTTGGGCTCGATCCCGAAAACGGCGGCGTCCAACTCGATCTCACCCTTGGTCTCACCGTCCGCCCCGTAGAGAGCGACCCTGATGTCAGCCATCAGCCGGCCCTCCCGGCTACGGGTGACTTGACTGCCTGCCGGATCAGGACGACCGCGCCATTCGGGCCCGGAACAGCGCCGCCGAGGAGCAGCAGGTTGCGGTTGGTGTCGATGTCCACCACATCGAGATTGAGGACGGTGACACGCTCGCCACCCATCCGGCCTGCCATTGGCATCCCCTTGAAGACGCGTGAGGGGGTGGCGCAAGCGCCGATCGAACCCGGGGCGCGGTGCACCTTGTGGGCGCCGTGGCTGGCGCCCTGGCCGGAGAAGTTGTGTCGCTTCGATCACGCCCTGGAAGCCCTTGCCCTTGGAGATCCCGGCCACATCGGCCTTGTCGCCCTTGGCCAGGATGTCTGCGATGGTGATCTCGCTGCCGATCTCGTAGGACTCGGGATCGTCGACCCTGACCTCGACGAGATTCCGCGCCGGCTCGAGCCCAGCTCTGGCGAAATGCCCTACGGTTGGCTTGTTGGTCCGCCGCGCCGGCGAGCTCCTTGTAGGAGATCTGGATGGCGCCGTAGCCGTCGGATTCGGGTCGTCTTGATCTGGACGATTCGGCACGGCCCCGCCTTGATGACCGTCACCGGCCGCGCCCGACTCTCCTCGTCAAAGACCTGGGTCATCCCGACCTTTTCACCGAGGATTGCCTTCATGCGAATCTCCGACCCCAGGCGGTAGGTGAGTTGGTTGTAGGTCGGTAGGAACCGACCACTGACAGACACTAACCACTTACCACGAGTCACTTCCAGCTCTCATAGCTTGATCTCCACTTCGACGCCGGCGGGGAGGTCGAGCCTCATCAACGAGTCGACCGTCTTTGCGGTGGGCTCGAGGATGTCGATCAGCCTCTTGTGGATCCGCAACTCGAAGTGCTCCCGCGAGTCCTTGTAGACATGCGGTGAGCGGATGACGCAATAGCGGTGAATCTCGGTGGGCAGCGGCACCGGGCCCCTTATCTGGGCCTGGGTACGCACCACCGTCTCGGCGATCTTGCGCGCCGATTCGTCCACCACCTGGTGGTCGTAGGCCTTGAGCCTTATGCGGATCTTCTGTTCTTCAGCCAAGGTGCTCACTCGCTTCGCTCGTTCGCAGTACTTAGTACTCGGTACTCAGTACTCAGACTCCCGTTCTCGTCTGTCGTCTTGTCGTGTTCTTCTTCCTGTCTAAGTACCAGGTACTAGGTACTCAGTACTCGATATGAGCCAGCTCATTTCAGGATCTTGGTGACCCGTCCCGCACCAACAGTGCGGCCCCCCTCCCGGATGGCGAAACGCAACCCCTCGTCCATGGCGATGGGAGCGATCAACTCCACCGTCATCTGCGTCTGGTCACCGGGCATCACCATCTCCGTCCCCTCCGGCAGGGTCACCGAACCGGTCACGTCGGTGGTGCGGAAATAGAACTGGGGGCGGTAACCGGAGAAGAACGGGTTGTGCCGACCCCCCTCCTCCTTGGTCAACACGTACACCGCCGCCTCGAAGTTGGTGTGCGGGGTGATCGACCCCGGCTTGGCCAACACCTGACCCCGCTCCACCTCATCCTTGCCCACCCCCCGCAGCAGCACCCCGACGTTGTCCCCCGCCCGCCCCTCATCCAACAGCTTGCGGAACATCTCCACCCCGGTGGCCACGGTCTTTCGGGTGGGGCGGATCCCGACGATCTCCACCTCCTCGTTGACCCGCAGCACCCCCTGCTCCACCCGACCGGTCACCACCGTCCCCCGCCCGGTGATGCTGAACACGTCCTCGATGGCCATCATGAACGGCTTCTCCACGTCACGCACCGGCTCGGGCACATAGGAATCCACCGCCTCCATCAACTCCACGATCTGGCCGGGGCCCTCCCCCTGGCCCTCCAGCGCCTGCAGGGCGGAGCCGCGCACCACCGGCACCTCGTCGCCGGGGAACTCGTACTCGGTCAAAGGTCCCGCACCTCGAGCTCGACCAGGTCCAACAGCTCGGGGTCGTCCACCATGTCCACCTTGTTCAAGAACACCACGATCGAGGGCACCCCCACCTGACGGGCCAACAGCACATGCTCCCGGGTCTGGGGCATCGGGCCATCCGCCGCCGACACCACCAGGATCGCCCCATCCACCTGCGCCGCCCCCGTGATCATGTTCTTGATGTAATCGGCGTGACCCGGCATATCCACATGGGCGTAATGACGGTTCGGGGTCTCATACTCCACATGGGCGATCTGAATCGTGATCCCCCGCTCCCGCTCCTCCGGCGCCTTATCGATCTGATCGAAGGAGGTGAACTCCACAGAAGAATCACGCTCATGCAAGACCCGGGTGATCGCCGCCGTCAACGTCGTCTTCCCATGATCAATATGACCCATCGTCCCCACATTCACATGAGGCTTCGTCCGCTCAAACTTCGCCTTCCCCATCACAACTCCTTCTCTTGGTTCAAGCCTCGCCGCGAACCCTGGAGACGATCTCCTGGGCGATCGAGTCTGGGACGTCCTGGTACGAATGGAAATGCATGGTGTAAGTGGCCCTGCCCTGGGTGCGCGACCGGAGGTCGGTGGCGTACCCGAACATCTCGGCTAGCGGCACGAGGGCGGCGACCACCCGCGAGTTACCCCGCTGGTTCATCGACTCGACCCGCCCCCGCCGCGACGAGAGGTCGCCGATGACGTCGCCCAGGTAGTCCTCGGGTGTCACCACCTCGACCGCCATGATCGGCTCGAGCAGCTTGACCCCCGCCCGCTTCGCCGCCTCCTGGAGTGCCATTGAACCGGCTATCCGGAAGGCCATCTCCGAGGAGTCCACGTCGTGGTACGAGCCGTCGAGCAGCGTCGCCCGCACGTCCAACAAGCGGGTACCCGGCAAGGATCCCGTTGTCGAGCGCCTCCTCGATCCCGTCGTCGACGGCAGGGATGTACTCCCGCGGGATGCGGCCACCGGTGACCTTGTCGACGAACTCGTAACCCCCGCCGGGACCGGTGGGCTCGAGGGAGATGACGACGTGGCCGTACTGGCCGCGCCCACCGGTCTGTCTGATGTAGCGGCCCTCGACCTTGGCGATCGGGCCTTTGATCGTCTCCCGGTAGGCGACCTGGGGCCGGCCAACGTTGGCGCCGACCTTGAACTCGCGCACCAGCCGGTCGACTAGCACCTCGAGATGCAGTTCTCCCATGCCGGAGATGATCGTCTGACCGGTCTCCTCGTCGCTCCGTATGAGGAAGGTGGGGTCCTCGTCGGCGAGACGGTGGAGCGCAGTCGGATAGCTTCTCCTCGTCAACCTTGGTCTTGGGCTCGATGGCCACGTTGATGACCGGGGCGGGGAAGGTCATCGACTCGAGCTGGACCGGCTTCTCCGGCGCGGCCAGCGTGTCGCCGGTGGTAGTGCCCTTCAGCCCCACCGCGGCGACAATGTCACCGGTGAAGACATCGTCGATGTCCTCGCGGTGGTTGGCGTGCATCCGCAGGATCCGGCCGAGCCGCTCCTTCTTGCCGGTGCTGACGTTGAGCAGGCTGTCGCCCTTGGCGGCGTGACCCGAGTACACCCGGAAGTAGGTGAGCTTCCCGACGTGTGGGTCGCTCATGATCTTGAAGGCGAGGGCGGTGAATGGCTCGGTGTCCTCCGGTGCCCGTTCCATCTCTACGGTCTCGTCCCCGGGCTTGAACCCCTGGACAGACGGAAGGTCCGCCGGGCTGGGGAGATAGGCGATCACCGCATCGAGCAGCGGCTGTACGCCCTTGTTCTTGAAGGCGCTCCCGCAGAGCACGGGGACGAAAAGTTGATCGAGTGTCGCCTTGCGGACCGCCGATTGGATCTCCTCGGGGTTGATCTCGAGCTCCTCGAGGTACTTCTCCAAGAGCTTCTCGTCCACCTCGGCGACGGCCTCGAGCAGCTTGCCCCGCCACTCCTCGGCGGTTGCCGTCAGCTCTGCAGGGATGTCGGTGGTCTCCCAGTGCTTGCCATCATCGCCCCGCCAAACGTGGGCCCGCATCTCGACGAGATCGACGACTCCTTGGAATTTCGACTCGGAGCCAATGGGAATCTGGATCGGGACCGGGTTTGCCTCGAGACGCTTCCGGATCGAATCGACTGCGGCGTAGAAGTCGGCCCCGATCCTGTCGAGCTTGTTGATGAAGCAGATGCGCGGGACCTCGGTAGCGGTCGGCTTGGCGCCACACCGTCTCCGACTGCGGCTCGACGCCGGCGACGCCATCGAACACGGCAACCGCGCCGTCGAGGACCCGGAGAGACCGCTCGACTTCGACCGTGAAATCGACGTGACCCGGAGTGTCGATGATGTTGACCGTCGTGTCGTGCCAGACACAGGTGGTGGCGGCGGAGGTGATGGTGATCCCCCGCTCTTGCTCCTGCTCCATCCAGTCCATCACCGCGGCGCCCTCGTGAACCTCGCCGAGCTTGTACGTCTTGCCCGTGTAGTAGAGGATCCGCTCTGTGAGCGTCGTCTTGCCCGCGTCGATGTGAGCCATGATCCCGATGTTCCGGGTCCGGCTCAGAGGAATCTGGCGCAGGTGGGCCAGCGCTTCGCTTCTCGTGCTCATCGTCGTGGGCTTCTCTCGGGTCGCTATGCAGTTGTCAGTCGGGCAATTTTTGGGGTTAGGGCTACCAGCGGTAGTGGGCGAAGGCCTTATTGGACTCCGCCATCTTGTGGACATCTTCCTTGCGCTTCATCGCGGCGCCGGTGTTGTTGGCGGCGTCGAGGACCTCGTTGGCGAGGCGCTGAGCCATCGTCGTCTCGCGGCGACGGCGGGAGAACCCAACCAGCCACCGGATTGCGAGCGTGTTGGAGCGGCGGGGCGACACCTCGACCGGGACCTGGTAGGACGATCCACCCACCCGCCGCGAGCGAACCTCGACCTGGGGCCGTAGGTTGTCGACGGCGCGCTTCAGGATGTTGAGTGGGTCCTGGTTGCTCCGCCGTTCGACGAGTTCGAGGGCGTCGTAGACGATCCCGCGGGCGACGTCCTTCTTGCCGGCTAGGAGGACCTTGTTGATCACCTGGCTGACGAGGACGCTCCGGAATACCGGGTCGGGATCGATGCGTCGCTTGGGGGCTGGGCCTCTTCGCATGTCAGCCCTCCCGCTTTGCCCCATACCGGGAACGGGCCTGCTTGCGGTCCCGCACCCCGGCGGCGTCGAGCGTGCCCCGCACCACCTTGTAGCGGACTCCGGGGAGGTCCTTCACCCGGCCGCCGCGGACCAGCACGATCGAATGCTCCTGGAGGTTGTGACCCTCGCCCGGGATGTAGGCGGTGACCTCGACCTGGCTGGAGAGGCGGACACGAGCCACCTTGCGCAAAGCCGAGTTGGGCTTCTTGGGTGTGACCGTGTAGACCCTGGTGCAGACGCCGCGCCGCTGCGGGGCGCCGGCGAGACCGGGGGTCTTCTCCTTCTTGGGCTTGGGCCGCCTGCCCTCGCGGACAAGCTGTTGGATGGTTGGCATCGCCTTCCTCAACGCGAATGTCGGCGCTCCGGACACAACCGGATCGCCGACCCTCTGAAACTGACCCGTCTCTCCGGCCGAACCGCCGGGCCCGGGTCAGGCCAAGCGGAGCCCTCTGGAGAGGGGGAGAGGTCTCAAGACCACGGTGAAAGTGTACCCCCGAGACCGCCATTTGGTCAAAAGAGTGCTCGCTCGGTAACGCATCGCTCCGCAGTTCTGGGTCATGGGTTTTGGGTTATGGGTCGAGACGGAAGACGGAAGGCGAGAGACGGAAGCCAAACCGGCATAACTGAGACGGAAGCGCTATTCCTCTCCGTCCCCCCGCAGGGGGGAGGGACCCGCTGCGGAGCAGCCACTTCTGCTCCGTCCCCCCGCAGGGGGGAGGGACCCGCTGCGGAGCAGCCACTTCTGCTCCGTCCCCCCGTAGGGGGGAAGGGACCCGCTGCGGAGCAGCGGGTAGGGGGGCTATCGGACTCCCAACGGTGCTCCGAGTCCCCCCGCCCGACAGAGGGAGTCGGCAGGGCGTGTTACGGCCCTGCCGAACTCACATCACTCCTCGTCTGGGTTGGCGACTATCCCGGCGAGGTCATCGGACTCGTCGAGCTCGCCTTCGCCATCGCCGCGCTGGCGGCCCAGACTGGCGAGCCATTCGGCGGGGTTGGAGGGAAGCTCTTCCTCGGCACGCTCCGGGATCTCCCCGAAGATCCCCAACGCCGATATTGGCGTGGCATCGGGAAGCACCGGGTAGAGCGACTGGTAGTCGCTGTGACCGGTCCCTGCCGGGATCAGCTTGCCGATGATGACGTTCTCCTTGAGCCCACGCATGAAGTCCGACTGCCCCTGGATCGAAGCCTCGGTCAGCACCCGGGTGGTCTCCTGGAAAGACGCCGCCGACAACCAGGAATCCGTTGCCAGCGAGGACTTGGTGATCCCCATCAGCTCGGGACGCCCCGCCGCCGGGACGTTGCCGTCCTCGGCCAGCTGCCGGTTGGCCTCGCGGAAGTCCTTCTCATCCACCAACTGGTTGGGCAGGAAGTCGGAGTCACCGGCCTCAACCACCCGCACCTTGCGCAGCATCTGCCTGACGATCATTTCGATGTGCTTGTCGTGGATGTCCACCCCTTGGGAGCGGTACACCTCCTGCACCTGATCGACCAGGTACTGCTGGGCCTTGCGGATCCCGGAGATGCTGAGCACCTCCTTGGGGTCGAGCGGGCCCTCGGTGAGCTGGGTCCCCGGCTCGATGTCATCGCCATCGTGGACGAGGAGTCGCGCCCGCCGTGAAAGGGAGTGGGGATTCTCTTCGCCATCGGGGGCGACGATCACTACCCGGCGGCCTTCTTCGGCGTCCTCGTCGAGCCGGACGGTGCCGCTGGACTCGGCCAGCAGCGCCTTTCCCTTTGGCTCACGCGCCTCGAAGAGCTCCACCACCCTGGGCAGACCATGGGTGATGTCCTCACCGGCCACCCCACCCGTGTGGAAGGTGCGCATGGTGAGCTGGGTCCCCGGCTCACCGATCGATTGAGCGGCCATGATCCCGACCGCCTCACCGATCTCGACATCGCGCCCAGTGGCAAGCGATAGGCCGTAGCACTGGCGGCAGACCCCGTACTCGGCGTCGCAGGTGAGCACGGACCGCACCGACACCGTTTCCACCTCGGGATGCGCTTCGAACGCCTGGAGGTAGTGACGGCGCAGCACGGAACCCCGGCTCAACGGCTCGCCCTCGGCCGTCTTGATCACCTTCCCATCGCTGCCGACAACGTCGGCGCCGAGCACCCGGCCGAAGACTCGGCTGCGGAGGTTGCGGATCGTCCGCCCACCGGCGTCCACCACTGTGACCTTGATGGTCCGGTCGGTGCCGCAGTTGTCCTCGCGCACGATGATCTCCTGGCTGACGTCGACGAGACGACGGGTCAGATATCCAGAGTCGGCTGTGCGCAAGGCGGTGTCGGCCAGTCCCTTACGGGCGCCGTGGGTGGAGATGAAGTACTCGAGGACCGACAAGCCCTCGCGGAAGTTGGAGATGATCGGCCGCGGGATGATGTCACCCTTCGGGTTGGCCACCAGCC
The DNA here is from genome assembly GCA_963780745.1 of uncultured Actinomycetes bacterium. Taxonomy (GTDB): domain Bacteria; phylum Actinomycetota; class Acidimicrobiia; order Spongiisociales; family DATADW01; genus DATADW01. Next base: position 301,947 of record CAWACT010000010.1, read on the forward strand.
CTCGCATCCCGGCGATCTGTCGGACCTGCATGATGTTCCCCCTGGCGCCGGAGCGAACCATCATGTCGATGGCGTTGAACTTCTCCTCGCGCAGGGTCGCCTCCATGGCGTCCTTCACCTTGTCGGTCGCCTCGGTCCAGATCTCGATGAGCTCCTGACGGCGCTCCTCGTCGGTGATGTGACCCTTGGTGTACTGGTTCTGCACCTTGTCGGCCTTGGACTCGTATTCGGTGAGGATCTCCGCCTTGTTGGCCGGAGTCTTCACGTCGTCGAGGCCGATGGTGAGGCCCGCCTTGGTGGCGAACCGGAACCCGAGCTCCTTGATCTCGTCGAGGGTGTTCTCCACGACAGCCTTGTCGTAGATATCAATGATCTCCTCGATGATCCGGCGCACGTCGGACTTGAAGACCACCCCGTTGACATAGGGGAAGTCCTCGGGGAAGGCCCGGTTGAGCATGGCCCGTCCCAGCGTGGTCTCGAATGACTTGGTCCCGTCCACCGGCTCGTCGGTCACCAGCCCTTCCAACCTCATCCGCAGCTCTTGATGGCGCTCGGGGTCGCCGGCGATCTTGCCGAGCCGCATCCGGATCGGGGCGTGCAACGACACATCGCCGTTCTCGTACGCCATGACCCCTTCGTCGATCGTGGCGAACGAGCGACCCGCACCGAGAGCATCCTCAACTTCCTCGGATAGGTAGTAGACGCCGATGACCATGTCTTGGCTGGGGGTGACGATGGGCCGCCCGCTCGCCGGCGACAGCACGTTGTTTGTCGAGAGCATCAGGATGCGCGCTTCGGCCTGCGCCTCCGCCGACAGCGGAAGATGGACCGCCATCTGGTCCCCGTCGAAGTCGGCGTTGAAGGCCTCGCACACCAACGGATGGATCTGGATCGCCTTGCCCTCCACCAGGACGGGCTCGAACGCCTGGATACCGAGCCGGTGGAGAGTGGGGGCGCGGTTGAGCAGCACCGGGTGCTCCTGGATCACCTCGGCGAGGATGTCCCACACCTGGGGACGTTGCCGCTCCACCATCCGCTTTGCCGACTTGATGTTCTGGGCGATGTCGAGATCCACGAGCCTCTTCATCACGAACGGCTTGAACAGCTCGAGCGCCATCACCTTGGGCAGACCGCATTGGTGCAGCTTGAGCTGCGGACCGACCACGATTACGGAACGGCCCGAGTAGTCGACGCGCTTGCCCAACAGGTTCTGGCGGAACCGGCCCTGCTTGCCCTTGAGCATGTCGGACAGCGACTTGAGCGCCCGGTTGCCCGGGCCGGTCACGGCGCGGCCCCGCCGCCCGTTGTCGAACAAGGCGTCGACCGCCTCTTGGAGCATCCGCTTCTCGTTGTTGACGATGATCTCGGGGGCTCCGAGGTCGAGTAGGCGCTTGAGCCGATTGTTGCGGTTGATCACCCGCCGGTAGAGGTCGTTGAGGTCGGACGTGGCGAACCGCCCACCATCGAGCTGCACCATCGGCCGCAGGTCTGGTGGGATGACGGGGACGGTCTCGAGGATCATGTCCCGCGGCTGGTTCTTCCCCTCGTGGAACGGCTTGACCACCTTGATCCGCTGCGTTGCCCGCTGACGCTTCTGCGCCGATCCAGACAGCAGGTCCTGTCCGAGCCGCTCCATCTCGCCCCCGAGGTCGAGCCGGCCGAGGAGGTCCTTGATCGCCTCGGCCCCCATCCCACCCTCGTAGTAGCTGGAGTACCTGTCGGCTATCTCCCGCCACAGCTGCTCGGACTCGACGAGCTGCTTGGACTTCATCGAGCGGAAGGTGTCGAATGCGTCCTCGATGAGCTCGGCCTCGCGCTGCGCCCGCTCCTCGCGGTCGCGCATCTCACGCTCGACCTCCTTGCGGCGGGCAGTGATCTCCTGGCTCTTGGCGCCACCCTCTTCCATCTGGGCGAGCTCGGTTTCGAGCCGCTCGAGGCGGGCCTCCTTCCAGGTGGCGAACTCCTCGTGGACGATCTGGACCTCGGCCCGCATGGTCTCCTCGAGCTCGGGCAGGTCCTTCTGGCGCCTGGTGTCATCAACGTGGGTGATGAGATAGGCGGCGAAGTAGATGACCTTCTCGAGCTCCTTCGGTGACATGTCGAGCAGGTAGCCCAGACGGCTGGGGACACCCTTGAACAGCCAGATGTGGGTCACCGGGGCAGCGAGCTCGATGTGGCCCATCCGCTCGCGCCGCACCTTGGACCGGGTCACCTCGACCCCGCAGCGCTCGCAGATGATCCCCTTGTAACGGATCCTCTTGTACTTGCCGCAGTAGCACTCCCAGTCCTTCTGGGGACCGAAGATGCGCTCGTCGAACAGGCCTTCCTTCTCGGGCTTGAGTGTCCGGTAGTTGATCGTCTCCGGCTTCTTGACCTCGCCGTACGACCAGGAACGGATCTCGTCGCTCGAGGCGAGGCTGATCTTCAGCTCATCGAAAAGCTGGTGCATGGGTTCCTTTCACGTCTTGGTTCATACGTCGAAGTCGTCGCGGCGCTCGGGCCGGCTGAGGTCGATGCCGAGCGTCTCGACGCTGCGGAACGATGTGTCCTCGTCGAGGTCGCGTAGCTGGACCTCCTCACCGGCCGAGAGCATCTCCACGTTGAGGCAGAGGCTCTGCATCTCCTTGAGCAGAACCTTGAAGGACTCGGGGATCCCCGGCTCGGGGATGTTCTCGCCCTTGACGATCGACTCGTAGACCTTCACCCGGCCCTGGACGTCGTCCGACTTGATGGTCAGCACCTCTTGGAGGGCATAAGCAGCTCCATACGCCTCCAACGCCCAGACCTCCATCTCGCCGAACCGCTGACCGCCGAACTGGGCCTTCCCGCCCAGCGGCTGTTGGGTGATCATCGAGTAGGGGCCGGTCGATCTGGCGTGGATCTTGTCGTCCACCAGGTGGACCAGCTTCAGGATGTAGATGTGACCCACCGTCACCGGGGTGTCGAACGCGTGGCCGTTGCGACCGTCGAAGAGCCTCGCCTTGCCGAGGTCGTCGACCAGCTTGTCACCGTCGCGGTTGGGAAGAGCGTTGGCGAGGACGGATGCGATCTCTTCCTCCCTGGCCCCGTCGAACACCGGGGTGGCCACCTTGGTCCAGGCGGACGTGCCGCCCGCCGCCTGGCTCTTGCCCTCGAACTTCCCCCAGCCGCGCGCCGCCGCCCAACCGAGATGGGTTTCCAGCACCTGGCCGAGGTTCATCCTCGAGGGCACGCCTAGCGGCGAGAGGATGATGTCGACCGGCGTGCCGTCCTCCATGAACGGCATGTCCTCCTCGGGGAGGATCTTGGCGATGACCCCCTTGTTGCCATGGCGGCCGGCCAGCTTGTCTCCCTCGGAGATCTTGCGCTGCTGGGCGACATAGACCCGGACGGTCTCGTTGACACCGGGCGGCAGGTCGTATCCCTCGGATCGCTTGGCCACCCTCACGTCGATCACCTTGCCGCTCTCACCGTGAGGCACCTTGAGCGATGTGTCCCGCACCTCACGCGCCTTCTCTCCGAAGATCGCCCGGAGGAGACGCTCCTCTGGGGTCAGCTCGGTCTCGCCCTTTGGCGTCACCTTGCCCACCAGGTAGTCGCCGGGATTGACCTCGGCGCCCACCCGGATGATCCCGTTCTCGTCGAGGTCTCGCAGCACTTCCTCGGCGACGTTGGGGATGTCGCGGGTGATCTCCTCGGCGCCGAGCTTGGTGTCGCGGGCGTCGATCTCGTGCTCCTCGATGTGGATCGACGTGAGCATGTCCTCTTTGACCAGACGCTCCGAGACGATGATGGCGTCCTCGAAGTTGTGGCCCTCCCACGGCATGAAGGCGACGAGCAGGTTGCGGCCGAGTGCCAACTCGCCCGACTCGGTGGAGGGCCCATCGGCGAGCACGTCCCCCGCCTTCACCTGATCGCCTTCGCGGACGATGGCCTTCTGGTTCATGCACGTGCCCTGGTTGGACCTGACGAACTTGCCGAGCGGGAAGGTGTGCTTACGGTTGCTGCCGCTCTCCTTGACCATGATGTGGTCACCGCTTACCTCGACCACCTCGCCGGCCACCGGGGAAACGACCATGTCACCGGAATCCATGGCGGCGCGGCCCTCGACCCCGGTCCCCACCAGCGGCGCCTCGGAGCGGAGCAGGGGCACCGCCTGGCGCTGCATGTTGGACCCCATGAGGGCGCGGTTGGCGTCGTCGTGCTCGAGGAACGGGATCAACGCGGTCGAGACCGAGACGAGCTGCTTGGGCGAGACGTCCATGTAGTCGACCTCGTCGGGCGTCACCTGGTCGACTTCCCCACCGGCGCGGCGCACCAACACCCGGTCGAGTTGGAACGACCCGTCGGGCTTGAGCGGGGCGTTCGCCTGGGCGATGACGTGGCGCTCCTCCTCGGTGGCGGTGAGATAGTCGACGGTCGAGCTGACCTTGCCCTTGATCACCTTGCGATAAGGGGTCTCGATGAACCCGTAGCGGTTGACCCGGGCGTAGCTGGCGAGCGAACCGATGAGCCCGATGTTCGGGCCCTCCGGGGTCTCGATGGGGCACATCCGCCCGTAGTGCGAGGGGTGGACGTCGCGCACCTCGAACCCGGCGCGCTCCCGCGAGAGACCACCCGGCCCGAGCGCCGACAGCCGGCGGCGGTGGGTGAGCCCGGCAAGAGGGTTGGGCTGGTCCATGAACTGGCTCAGCTGGCTGGTACCGAAGAACTCCTTGATGGCGGCGGTCACCGGCCGGATGTTGATCAGGCTCTGCGGGGTGATCGACTCCGGGTCCTGGGTCGTCATCCGCTCCCTGACCACCCGCTCCAGTCGGGTCAGCCCGACCCGCACCTGGTTCTGGATGAGCTCGCCGACGGTGCGCACCCGGCGGTTACCGAAGTGGTCGATGTCATCGGTCTGCACCGGTACCTCGGTGCCGTTGGTGGGCGTAAAGGTCGGGGTCCCGGCATGGAGATGGACCAGGTAGCGGATGGTGTCCAGGATGTCGTCATCGCTGAGGAGTCCCCGCCCTGCGGAGCGGTGCTCGCCGTCCTCGGGCCGGCCGAACTTCTGGTCGAGCTTGTAGCGCCCCACCCGGGTGAGGTCGTACCGCTTCGGGTTGCGGAACAGGGTCTGCATCAGGTTGCGGGCCGACTCGACAGTGGTCGGCTCGCCGGGCCGCAGCTTTCGGTAGAGGTCGAGCAGCGCCTCGTCCTTGTCGGTGACCGGGTCCCGCTCCAGGGTGTTGCGGATCGACTCGGCGCCATCGAACAGCGCCAGGATCTCCTCGTCGGTCTCTGCGATGCCGAGGGCGCGCAGGAAGGCGCTGACGTACTGACGGCGCTTGCGATCTACCCGGACACCGAGGGTGTCCCTCTTGTCGGTGTCGAACTCGAGCCAAGCACCCCGGCCCGGGATCATCTTGGCGGAGAAGATGTCGCGGTCAGAGGTCTTGTCCAGCGTCTGGTCGAAGTAGACGCCCGGGGAACGCACTAGCTGGCTCACCACCACCCGCTCGGTCCCGTTGACGATGAAGACCCCCTTCTCGGTCATGATGGGGAAGTCGCCGAGGAACACCTGCTGCTCCTTGATCTCACCGGTCTGGCGGTTGAAGAACCGGGCGGTGACAAACAGCGGCGTGGCGTAGTTGGCGTCGTGGTCCTTGGCCTCGTCGATGGTCATCGGGGGTTCACCGAAACGGTGGTCGGTGAGCTCGAGTGCGAGGGACCCGGTGAAGTCCTCGATCGGGGAGATCTCCTCGAAGATCTCCTTCAGGCCCTCGTCGAGGAACCATCGGAAGGACTCGTGTTGGACTTCGAGCAGGTCGGGGAGGGGCAGTACTTCGGGGATCTTGGCGAACGACAGGCGCTGGGCGACGCGCGAGGTCAAGGGATTCATCCTCCTGAGAGCAGTCCGGCCGGAGACAGCAACATGACAGCATAGCAACGCTACGCCGTCATCAGAACGTAACCTGATCAGCTCGCCCCGTATTCCTGCCGAGCGGCTTACTTGAGCGCGAATCCTATATCAGTGGAACTGACGGGGTCAAGGGGGCAAACCAAGACGGAAGGCGGAAGACGGAAGACGGAAGACGGCGGCGGGCCAGCGAACTTGCGTGGCTGAGTTGTCGGTCCGACTCGCCAGTCACGCAAGAAAGGGTGGGACGCTGACTACCAGGAGCGGAGCGAATTCGGCGCCACCCTGATGGCGACGCGGTAGGCGGTTGCGAACGCTTCGACCGTCGTCGCCAGTTCGCCCTCGATCAACGAGCGGTACTTCTCTACGTATCGCTGGTTCCTCGCCGGGTCGTCATCGTCCGGGCTGAGCCGCGCCTCTCCGGCGAACACTGCCACTCCCCCGTCACCGATCGAGTTCAGGTTCAGGGAGACGACCGGGTTGTTGGACATGTTGCGCAGCTTTGCCTTCCCCGGCTCGCTGTAGATGAGGAACTCGCCACCGTCCCAGAGGAACCAGACCAGCGATGCCTGAGGGGTGGCATCCGACCGAACCGTGGTCAGCCAGACGACGAGCTCATCTTCAAGCCTCCGAGCCAGACCGTCCGAGATCTCGATCGGCGCCGGTCATGTTCACCCTCCCTGTCGGTCTGCGCACGCTAAGAGCAAAACGTCACGCTACGTTCCGCTTCCCCGAAAAGGAGCAGTGTTGAGCGACCGCATCCGCATCGCCATCCAGTTCCACCCCCAGCACGGCGCTTGGAGCGACCTGCGGGCGGCGGTGGTGAGAGCCGAGGAGCTCGGCGTCGATATCGTCTACAACTGGGACCACTTCTCACCGCTGAGCGGTCCGCCTGACGGTGAGCACTTCGAGTGCTGGACCATGCTCGGGGCCTTCGCCGAAATAACCGAGCGGGTCGAGATCGGCGCCCTCGTCACCTGCAACAGCTACCGAAACCCCGACCTGCTCGCCGACATGGCCCGGACCGTCGACCACATGTCCCAAGGGCGGCTCATCCTCGGGATCGGTGCCGGGTGGTTCGACCGGGACTATGAGGAGTACGGATACGAGTTCGGCACCGCCGGGTCGCGGCTGGCGGCGCTCGCCGAGGCGCTCCCCCGCATCAAGGCCCGCTGGAAGAAGCTCAACCCGCCGCCCACCCGGCAGATCCCGATCCTCATCGGCGGTGGTGGCGAGAGGAAGACGCTGCGGATCACGGCGGAGCATGCCCAGGTCTGGCACGGGTTCGGCGACGCCAACCAACTCCGACACAAGAACGGAGTGCTCGACCGCTGGTGCTCGGAGATCGGACGTGATCCCAAGGAGATCGAGCGCTCGATTGGTGCCAATCTGCGCGACCCGAGCGCTGGAGACGACCTGGTCGCCGCCGGCGCCCAGCAGATCACCCTCGGGGTCGACGGACGCACGAAGTGGGACGTGAGCCCGGCGGTCGACTGGCTCGCCTGGCGCGACAGCCGGGGATAGCCACCCTCCGTTCTGTGGGCCCGAAGCGCGCCACAGCAGCTTGTCGAACCCTGGGTTGGCGGCCTACTCCTGGCGAGCGCGGCGCTGGGCTTCCCGGGATTCCTCGAGGATCGACTCAAAGAGTGCGATGGTGTGGTCGGGGTCGAGCCCATGGTGCTCAGCCTCGGTGCGGATGATTTCGAGCAACTCAGCCTCTCGAGACGGGGCGTAGACAGGTATCCGTCGTGCTGCCTTGACCCTCCCGATGGCGAGAGCCAGTCGGCGGCGCTCGGCGAGAAGCCGGACGATGTCGCGGTCAACCATGTCCACCTCGCGCCGCATCCGGCCGACCCCGAGGACGTCCATCAGAGCGCGGAAGCCCGAGGCGTCGAGTTGTGAGGGGCCGCCGCTGCGAGCTTGGTCCGGGTGGGCGTGGACCTCGACGATGAGCCCGTCTGCTCCCACTCCCTGGGCAGCGAGCGCCAACGGCGGCACCCGGCTGGTACCGCCGGCGGGACCACTCGGGTCGACCAGCACGGGTAGGTGGCTGCGCTCCTTGACCATTGGGATGGCGCCGATGTCGAGGGTCACGCCATGGTCGCCGAAGGTGCGGATGCCCCGCTCGACCAACACGACTTGGTCGTTGCCGCCGTCCAGGACGTACTCCGCCGCCCACAGCCACTCATCGATCGTTGCCGAAGGGCCCCTGCGGAGCAGGACCGGCTTGCCCGACGACCCCACGGCGCGGAGCAGCTCGAAATCCTGCATGTTCCCCGCCCCGACCTCGAGCATGTCAACCCGGTCGGACACCGCTTCGACATCACCTGGCGCCGCAACCTGGGTCACCACCGGGAGCCCCACTTCCTTGGCGGCGGCCGCAAGCATGTCGAGCCCTGCCATCCCGAGCCCGGCGAAACCGTAAGTGCTCCCGGTCACGGTCCCCCCACGCAACACGGCGCCTCCCCCTTCAGCCACGGCGCGGGCAGCCGCCATCACTTGGTCGGGATCCTCGACCGAGCTGGGGCCGGCGATGACGGGGAAGGGATCGCGCCCGAACCTCACCGGGCCAACCGTCACCACCGTTGGCGGACTCGATCCATTCCGCTCCGCTTTGCGCTCCATCCTCAGGCTCCTGCTCGTTCAAAGCCTGGGCTCCGGGAAATGAAAGACCCGGAGCCTTCGGCTCCGGGTACTCGGGTTCTGGCTGTGCAGATGGCTCTGTCTAGCGCGCTCCCTCGGCCCGGGCCTCAGGCCCGGTAAAGGCGAAGGTGGCATAGCCGTAGAGCTTGTCCATCGGTACGTGAAGCGTATCAGAGGAACACCGCAGACGGAAGACGGAAGACGGAAGTATGAGTGCTTCGTCACCGTTGGGGTTTACTCGCCCAGGGCGAAGTGGCTACTCCGGGGGGAGGTCTAGGGGTTCGTCGACTGCCGGTGGCGTGATGGTCTTCTCGGGGCGGCGCCCAAGCCACCAAATGAGGACGGCAGCGCCCATGGCGGCCACCAGCCCGGACACCTGGTTCCATGTAAATGGGCCAACGGTGGCGTCGCCCGAGCCGTACCGCACCGAGTCGATGAGGAAGCGCTGCAGCCCGTACCACCCCACCCAGAAGGCGAATAGCTGGCCGGGACGGCGGTTGACCCACACCTGGCGCAACAGGAGGAGCACGGCGAACAGCAGGGCGGCACCGAGCATGTCGTAGAGAGCGGCGTGGTGGTAGACGGCAGGCAGCCCGGTGGTGGTGTCGGTACACAGAGTTCCGACCGAACCGGTGCACTCCAGTGCGTCGTGCTGCGGAGCCAAGTCGTAACCGGCTTTGACCGCGAATCCGAGGAAGAAGTCGGTGCGGCTCCCCAGGTGTTCGACGATGGCGAGGTCGCCGATCCGGCCGATCACCGTCCCCAAGGCGAGACCGGTGGTCGAGGAATCGAGCATCGGCAGGACGGGAAGACCCAGCATCCGCATCCTCCAACCACCAGCCAGGATCCCCCCGGCGAAGCCGCCGAGGATGGAGAAGTTGCCGGTCAGGCTGAAGAGCGACCAGCTGAACCCCTCGTCGATTATCTCCGCCGGGATCGTGAGCAGCCTGGCGCCGAGCAACGCGCCGATCAGCCCCCAGGTGAGCGCCGACTGGTACCCGGCGCTGTCGAGCCCGCGGCGGCGAACGTCTCGGGTTGCGATCCATGCACCCGCCAGGAACCCGAGGGCGGCGAAGACACCGTGCAGCGATAGCCGAAGTGGACCGACTTCGACAAGGGGTACCGGCGGATAGCTGATCAAGGCGAGGAGCACGGAGCGATTGTACGGGTACCGGTACTACCGCTCGCCGTCGACACCGACGATCCATGGCATTCCGAGGTGGACCGCACCGCTGTTTCGAACTTGCGTGACAGAACGATCCGGTACACCAGCCACGCAAGAATCGCGACGTCGTCCGGGACCGCCGCCGACGCCATCTCCCTCCGACCGGAACGGGGACCGCTTTGAGAACGAGCCCCCTAGACCACCACGTCGAGCCAGATCGCTCCAAAGAGCGCAGCCAGATAGATGGTCGAGACGCGGAATAGGACCATCGCCCGTTCGTGGTGCCGGGACATGCGGAATGCCTCGATGAGGAACCACGCTCCGAGACCGATGGCGGCGACGAGGTAGACCCATCCCATTCCAGCCGCCGGGACGAGCATCAGGCTCACCAGGACCATCACCCCCGAGTAGACGAGGATCTGCCGCGCCGTCCGTTGCACCCCGACCACAACCGGGAGCATCGGTATCGAAGCCCGGGCGTAATCGCCTTGGTACCGCACAGCCAGCGCCCAGAAGTGGGGAGGTGTCCAGTAGAAGACGATGGCGAAGAGGATCCAAGCGGGGAGTGCCACCCCACCCGTGACCGCCGCCCACCCGACCAGTGTGGGGGCGGCGCCAGCCGCTCCGCCGATCACGATGTTGTGCGTCGTGGTCCGCTTCAACGCCAACGTATAGACGAAGACGTAGAACAGCAGGGCGGCTCCGGAGATGAGCGCAGCCATCAGGTTGACCAGCAGCCAGAGCCAGACGAAGCCGGCGACTCCAAGCGCTGCGCCGAACACCAAGGCGGCGCGCGGCTCCACCCGGTGACGGGGCAGAGGCCGCCGGGAGGTGCGGCCCATGACCTCGTCGATGTCCCTATCGGCCCAGGAGTTGAGGGTGTTGGCCCCAGCCGCCGAGAGGGTCCCGCCGATGAGCGTGGCCACCACCAGCCAGGTGCCTGGCCACCCCCCTGCGGCGAGCACCATGGCCGGCACCGTGGTGACGAGGAGCAGCTCGATGATCCGCGGCTTGGTGAGTGCCACGTACGACTTGACTCGATCGAGCGCGCCCGATCGGGCGACAGCGGGGTCGCTCACCACGATGCGCCTGGGCAGATCGGGTGGGGCGGCCATAGTCGCCAGCGTACCGGCCGGGTCACTGTCGACTGCTGCGACCAACAGGGATGCCTACCCCGGAGCCCTCGGTACCCTGCCCAACGTGCGCAGGTGGATCCTCACGATGGTGGTGCTCGCCCTCGCCGCCTGCTCGGCAGACAACGGCGCTGGCGGCTCTTCGTCCCCGGCATCCGAAACCGCACCACTGGTGATCGTGGCCAACGCCCCTGGAACGCTCGGCACCGGTCAACAGCGGATGGTCCTCGGGCTGGTGTCAAGAGACTCCTCTTCTTTGGCTTCGCCCGACCTCGCCGTCACCTTCCACCTCAGTGACGCCGAGGGCACCGGTGTGGGCGAGGTCGACGGCGTGTTCCAATGGACCATCCCGGATGTCCGCGGCGTCTACACGATCCGGCACGAATTCGCCGACCCGGGGGTGTACGGGATTCAGGCGTTCCCTTCCGACGGTGAGCCCAGCGTCTCGGCGAACTTCACGGTAAGCGACGACCCGGTTGTCCCCGAGGTCGGCGATCCGGCAATTGCCGCTCCGAGCCCCACCGGCGACCAAGCCGCCCTCGAGACCATCACCACTGACCCGAACCCCGACCCATCCTTCTACGAGGTCTCGCTCGACGACGCCATCGAGTCCGGCCGGCCGACGGTTGTTGTCTTCGCCACGCCGGCGTTCTGCCAGTCTCAGACGTGCGGTCCGATGCTCGACCAGGTCAAGGCCGCCGCACCCGAGCATCCAGACACCACCTTCATCCATGTCGAGGTGTACGAGGACTTCCAGGGTGCCACCAGCGCCGAGGAGCTCACGCCGGCGCCTGCCGCAGTCGCCTGGGGGCTCCCCAGCGAGCCCTGGCTCTACTTCATCGACAGCGACGGGATCGTCACCGCGCGGTACGAGGGAACGGTGAGCCCTGAAGAGCTCACGGAGGGTTTCGGAACCCTCGATGCCTGACCTGGGGGCGGGCCGCAATCCTGCTTTCACCAGGGCGGTCCAACCTCGTAACATCGCCCCTGGTCACCGTGGTCAGGAAGCAGCGCGACGTGCCACAGCAGCCGAGGCGAAGCCGATTCCCAGCCCTCGCCGTAGCCGCCGTCCTCCTCAGCGCCTGCATCCAGGACAGCCCGCTCGACTCGCTCGACCCCCAGGGGCCCTTCGCCCAGACGATCGACGACCTGTTCTGGGTCACCTTCTGGATCGCGACCGGGATCTTCGTGCTCGTCCAGGGTGGGATCCTCTTGGCTGTCTTCTTGTTCCGCGAGAAACCCGATAGCAAGGAGCCACGCCAGATCCACGGCAACACCCGGCTCGAGGTGGCATGGACTGTCATACCGGCGCTGATCCTCGCCGGGATCGCGGTGCCGACGGTCCGCACCGTCTTCGATCTGACCGAGTGCGGCGCGGGCGCCATGCCCATCGAGGTGATCGGCCACCAATGGTGGTTCGAGTACCGCTACCCCGAGAGCGGTGTGATCAGCGCCAATGTGCTGGTCATCCCCGCCGGGCAGGAGGTCTGCCTCACCATGACCTCCGATGACGTGATCCACAACTACTGGATTCCCAAGCTCAACGGGAAGCGGTACTTGGTCCCCGGCGAGGAGACCTTCCTTCGGCTCCAGGCTGACGAACCGGGCGAGTACTGGGGGCAGTGCGGCGAGTTCTGCGGTCTGTCCCACGCCATGATGCGTGCCAGGGTCGAGGCACTCACTCCCGAGGAGTTCGAGGTGTGGAGCGCCGCCCAGCTCGAGCCGGCGCTCGAGCCCGAGGAAGGCTCACCGGCGGCAAGGGGCAGGGAGGTGTTCCTCGGGCAGGCATGTATCGGCTGCCACAACATCTCGGGGGTCAACCCGCTCGACACCGCAACCGTCGAGATCTACGGGCCCGACCTGACCCACTACGCCAGCCGCAACGTGTTCGCCGGCGCCACCCTCGACAACACGCCCGAGAACCTGGCGGTCTGGCTGGCCAACCCACCCGCGGTGAAACCCGGCTCGTACATGCCGAACCTCGGATTGTCGCAAGGTGACATCGACGACCTCATCGCCTATCTGGAGAGCCTGCGGTGACCGCTACCACCCGCCCGGTACCAACCACAACCATCTTCCGCCGTCCCAAGGCGAAGACGGGAATGCTCGGCTGGTTGACCACCGTCGACCATAAGCGGATCGGCATCATGTACGGGTACACGGCCTTCATCTTCTTCATCGTCGGAGGCGTCGAGGCCTTGTTGCTCAGGGTCCAACTCTCCTCGGCCGACGCCACCTTCCTGACCGCGGATCAATACAACGCCATGTTCACCATGCACGGCACCACCATGATCTTCCTCTTCGTCATGCCGGTCGGCGCCGCCTTCTTCAACTACCTACTTCCACTGATGATCGGCGCCCGGGACGTGGCGTTCCCACGTCTCAACGCGCTTAGCTATTGGATCTTCCTCTTCGGCGGAATCTTCCTCTATTCGTCGTTCATCTTCGGCACCTCACTGGCGCCGACCGGGGGAAATCTCGATCCGATAGATGCCGGCGCCTTGCTGAACGGGAGCCCAAACGGGGGGTGGTTCGGGTATCAGCCAAACGCCGGCCCCACCTACTCGGTCGGGACCGCTCTGGACTACTGGGCGCTCGGGCTGCAGATCCTCGGGCTCGCATCGCTGATCTCAGCGGTCAACTTCATCACCACCATCCTCAACCTGCGAGCCAGGGGGATGCGGCTGCTGAGGATGCCGGTGTTCGTGTGGATGACGATGATCGTGGCCTTCCTGCTGCTCTTCTCGCTCCCCATCATCGCGGTGGCGCTGTTCATGGTCACCGCCGATCGGCAGTTCGGCACGCTCTTCTTCCAGCCCGCCGGGGGTGGGAGCGCCATGCTCTGGCAGCACCTGTTCTGGTTGTTCGGCCATCCCGAGGTCTACATCCTCATCCTCCCCGCGATGGGGATCGTCTCCGAGGTGCTCCCGGTGTTCAGTCGAAAGCCGCTTTTCGGATATGCCGCCGTGGTCTTCGCCGGCGCCGCCATCGCCTTTCTCGGCTTCGGGGTGTGGGCCCACCACATGTTCTCCTCGGGCATCGGGACCGTGGCCCAAGCGGCGTTCGGTCTATCGACGATGACCATCGCCATCCCCACGGGCATCAAGATCTTCAACTGGTTGGGGACCATGTGGCTGGGGAGACTCCGCTTGCAGACACCCATGTTGTTCGCCATCGGATTCGTGGCCATGTTCGTCATAGGCGGATTGTCGGGAGTGACCCATGCGGTCGTGCCCGCCGACTGGCAGCAGACCGACACCTACTACGTGGTGGCGCATTTCCACTACGTGCTCTTTGGTGGTGCTGTGTTCGGGATCTTTGCCGGGCTCTATTACTGGTTCCCCAAGTTCGCCGGTCGGATGTTCTCCGAGCGTCTCGGCAAGCTCCATTTCTGGTTGATGTTCATCGGGTTCAATCTGACGTTCGGCCCGATGCACTGGCTGGGTTTGCAGGGAATGGTTCGTCGCACCTGGCGTTACCCCGCCGACTACGGGTTCGAGTTCTGGAACCAGGTGGTGACCGCGGGGGCCTTTCTCATCGCCGTCTCGATAGCGATCTTCATGGTGAACTGGTCGATGTCACGCCGCCGGGGTGCGATCGCCCCGATGGACCCCTGGGATGCCCGCACCTTGGAATGGACCATCCCCTCACCTCCCCCTGAGTACAACTTCGGCGTGGAGCCGGTCGTCCACTCTCTCGATGACTTCTGGCACCAGAAGTACTCAGAAGGCGAGGACGGCAGACCGGTGAGGAACGAGGACGCCGACGAGTTGATCGCCCGGTTGGAGAGGGACGGAACCGACCCGCCGCAGCCGATCCACCTACCGGCTTCCTCCTACTTCCCTGTCATCATGGCGGCGGGGTTACCGCTGATCGCCTACGGGATCATCTATCACACTCTGCCGTGGGGAATCCCGCTCATCGTCATCGGCGCCATAGTCACTATGGCGGGGGCCTTCGGGTGGGCGGTCGAGCCCGCCGAGGAGGATGCGCCCCATGACACAGAGCACGCCGGAGCCCATTGATGGCCGAGCTTACCCCGGAGATGACCACTGATACGACCGGGGTCGGCCATGCCCACGAGGGGACCGGCGTCGACAACCGCAAGCTGGGGATGTGGGTGTTCCTCTCCTCGGAGTTCCTTTTCTTCGGGGCGCTCATCACCAATTACCTGTTGTTCAAGAACCGGCCCGGCTTCCCGCCCCCCTACCCCAAAGAGCTCTACGACATCCCCTTCACTTCGGTGAGCTCGTTCGTGCTGCTGATGAGCTCGCTGACCATGGTGCTTGGTCACAGCGCCCTGGAGCGAGACGACCAACAGGGGGTGCGCACCTGGCTGGCGGCAACCGCGCTGCTCGGTGCCACGTTCCTCGGCGGGCAGTTCTTCGAGTTCAGCGAGTTCATCGCCGAGGGAATGACCCTTTCGACCAACCCGGCGGCATCGAGCTTCTATCTGCTCACCGGGTTCCATGGGATCCACGTCGCAATTGGCGTGCTGATGCTGCTCTCGCTCTTCGGCATCTCGATGCGGTACGAGCGGCTCAGCGAGCACCGGGGTCTCAACGTGGAGCTCGTCGGGCTGTATTGGCACTTCGTCGACATCATCTGGATCGTCATCTTCACCCTCGTCTACCTGATCCCGTGAGAGCCGAATGACTGATTCAGACACCAGAGCCCACACCTACCCCACCCCGAAGCTGTACGTCCGGATCGCCATCCTGCTGGCGATCATGACCGCGGTCGAAGTGGGGCTGTATTACCTGGAGCCGGTCGTCGGAGGGCTGGTCATCCCCTTCCTGCTGGTCCTCTCTGCGCTGAAGTTCCTCATCGTGATCGGGTACTACATGCACCTCCGCTTCGAGCCCGCCACCCTGAGCCGATTCTTCGCCTTCGGCTTCGTGCTGGCGATCAGCCTGTACGCCGTGGTGCTCGCCGCATTCGGCATCCTGGCGGTGGCGATCGGGTGACACCGCTGCCCGCCTTCGCCGCGCACCCCGACGTTTGGCTGGTGCTCGGCGGTGTGGTGGGGATCTACCTCTATGCGGTGATCAGGATCGGGCCGCTGATGGTGGAGAGCGGGGCCAAACCCGCCACCGCCCGACAGATCGGGTCATTCCTCGCCGGGATGGGTGTCCTCTGGCTGGTGTCCGACTGGCCGGTCCACGACATCGCCGAGCAGTCGCTCTACTCGGTCCATATGGCGCAGCATATGGCCATCACGCTCATCGCTCCCCCGCTGCTTCTGGTCGGCACCCCCCGCTGGCTGGCTGAGTTGCTGATCCCGTCTCGCATCCGGCCGGCGGTCCGCGCCGTCTGTGCCCCTGTCCCGGCACTGCTCATATCGATCGCAGTTCTCGTTTTCACCCACTGGCCGGCGGTGGTCACCCTCGCCGTGACCTCGGGCCCGGCACACTTTGCGTTGCATTCCCTGGCGTTCGTCGCAGCGATCGTGATGTGGATGCCGATCCTCAGCCCGACCCCCGTGATCCCGAGGGCCCGGCCACTGGTGCAGATCGGCTACCTGTTCGCCCAGTCCGTCATCCCGACGATCCCTGCCTCGTTCCTCACCTTCGGACACGAGCCGCTCTACCGGGTATATGGAGACGCCGCCGAGATCTGGGGAATCTCGGCAGTAACCGACCAGACGATGGCCGGCTTGCTCATGAAGATCGGCGGCGGGCTCATCCTGTGGGGCTGGATCGCTGTCATCTGGTTCCGCTGGTATCGGGAGGAGCAGACCTGGGAGAGCCTGGAGCGGGAGCTGCGGCGCCCCACGGTCTCCTGAGCTTGGTGGCCCGGCTCGCTGCCGGCGCGGCGTTGACGATCGTCGTGGCCTGCTCGGCCCAGACAACAGTGGTGGGCCGAGTGATCGAGGTCGATGGCGACCTCAGCGCTGTCGAGTCGTTCACCATCATCACCGAGGACGGTGAGACCCTGACCTTCGAGCCGGACCCGTTCGGCCGCTATCCGTTCCCGTTGCCGCACATACGAGAGCACCTGCTGAGCGGGGAGCAGCTTCGGGTCGACTACCGCCCGGCCGAAGATGGCACGCTGTTGGCCGTGGCCCTAGACGACGCCGACGATGCCCACGGCTGACGCCTCTGCCGGCTCCTCGCCACCTTCCTCACCACCGCCGAGTGCGCCGGCCACGACGACGATGAGCACCACAACCGCCAAGATCCCGGCAGCGGCGGCCAGCAACTCGCCGAGCGAGAGCCGGCTGTTGGGGCGGGAGGCGGTGAGCCCGGCGAAGGCGAGGATCCCGCCGGATATGACGATGGCGAGAAGGGGAGCGGCAACGTGGTAGGCGAGGAAGAGGCTCCCCAGCGAGACCACCACCAAGGCGAGCACGGCGAAGGCGGCAAGGGGGACACCGACCCCGGTGGAGAGGCGGCGGCGAACCGCACTTGACTCGTCGGCGGAGGCCGCGTCGAGCCCCACCGGAACGGCGAGCACCTGGACGACCGCAGCAGTGATCATCCCCAGCACAGCACCACCAAAAAGCACCAGCAACAGACCCGAACGCACCCCGATCTGGATCACCGTCTCGTCGGCCTCCGATGGCTGTCCTGCCAGGTTGAGCAGCAGGGCGGCGCCAACGACGCCGACCAACAACCCGGTGATTGCGCCGACGAGAGCAGCTACTCCGGACCGCCCCTCGATCCGCATCTCCGGACGGAACCACGCCGGGACGATCCGCACCGCCACCCCCACCAGTGCGCCGAACAGCAGCGAGACGACAGCGCCGACCACCACCACGGGAAGCGCGGTGACCTCGATGGCGGGGCGGAATGCGCCGGGCTCACCGACCAACGTGACCCGGTCGACCACGAGCGGCGTCACCGCCACCGCGGCGACAATCCCCAGCGCAGCACCTGCAAAACCGCCGACACCCGCGGCCCAGCGCAGCCGCTCCGACACGGAGGCTGCCTCCAAGTCCTCGTCCTCGACGATCGCCGCTGCGCGCCCGGGCTCGGGTACAAGTGCCGGAAGGGGGGTAACCGACGGTGCAGATGGAGTCGCCTCGGGCGCCGATGGGGCAGCCTGCTCGGGTGGAGCCGCTGGCTCTGGCTCGGGCGCTGAGGCGGCGGCGGCGGTGTCTGGAGCCGGGGCCACCGACCCGCCCCCCGCCCATGCCATCAACACCTCGTCGACGGTGGTTCCCGAGGCTTGCGCCCGGGCGGCTGCCGAGCGCTGGACGATCGCCTCGGGCGCATTGAGCGCTCTCGCCACCGCCTCGAGGTACTCGCTCATCGCCGGGGAGCATAGCCAGGGGGTCGGTGCGTGCCCTTGGCAGGGGCGGCCACACTCTCCTCGCCGAGCGGCCATAATTGGGCCGATGGAACAGCGCAGCGCAGCCCGCAACGAAGAGGCCCCGAAGGCGAGCGGGCGGGTCGAGGAGAGACTCCACCGGCTCAGCGCCGAGAGCGCCCAGCGGGTATTGGAGCGCGCCATCGCCGAGCACGCACCGGATGACCCCGGACTCACCCGGTCGGACCTGCTCCGCATCGCTCAGGAGTTGGACATCGATCCGGCCGTGGTTGAGCGTGCGCTCGCCGAAGAGTTGTCAACCAGCCCGGAGCCTGAGCGGGTGGGGTTGCTCGCTCGGATCACGGGCCTCGGGCATTTGCACCAGCGCCGCATGAGCGACCGCCCGGTGCCTTGGCTCGAGCGCGCCGCGGTGTCCTGGCTGGCCGGAGAGGAGGGTCTGCGTCTGCAGCGCCGCACCGGCCAAGGCGGAGTTTGGATCGCCGACGGACGTCTGACGGCCCGGGTTCGGCTCGGGCTGCGGCTCACTCGGGGGACGCGGACGTTGCGATCCGCCGACCGGGTGCTGGTCGAGGTCCGAGCGCTCGGAGGCGGGCAGAGCTTGGTTGACATCCGAGCGGACGCTTCGAACCTGCTCGGGCGGGGCCGCACGGTCGTCCTGGCTGGGACCGCGGCCGGTTTTGTGCTCTTCCTCGTCGGAGCGATGTCCGGGGCGATCGGCGACGGCGCCGGCGCCGGGATCCTGGTGGCGCTGCTGTCGTGGACGGCCACGGTGGTGGCTTTGCGGGGGTGGGGTCGCCGGCTGCGCGCCGCATTGACGACGGCGGTCGAGGTGATCAGCTCGTCCGCCGCCCATCCCTGGAGCCGGTCCTAACCTGGGAGCAGAGCGGAGAGGAGAACTCCATGAAGAAGGCCTTGCTTATCCTCAGCATCCTCGGTGTGATCGCACTGATTGCTTGGAAGATGATGGAGGAGACCGAGTAGCGGCCTCGCCGTCACCCGACCTGGTCCACCACTACCCGTAGATCGGGCCGATCCCTGAGGAAGAGGTTGATCGACCTGGCGATTTCCTCATGGTGTGTCAGCGGCGCCTCGTGGCGAGCATCGAGCTCGACCACCTTGGCCTCGGGGATCAGCGCAGCTAGCCGGTACTGAGCGGCGACCGGCACTAGTTGGTCGTGGGCGGTGATGATCACCAAAGCTGGTTGGTCAAGTCGGCCGATCCAGCGGGTGCTGTCAAAGGAGAGCGCGGCGAACCCGGACAGCCAATAGAGGTCGGGGTCGCGACTCATCTGGTGCGCCCACATCCAGCGCTGGTGTCTGGGCTGCAACGCTCCCACCCGGCCCAGGTAGTGATACCGGATCCGCGACAACTCCACCCGGCTCACCCGGTCGAGGGCCCGCCCGAGGAGAAAGAGGGCTCGTGCCCCCCAGCGCTCTCGTGCCCCCGGGGCGGGTTGGGCGGCGGTCCCGCCCAGAATCAACTTGACCACCATGTGCGGATGACGGTGGGCCAGTTCCTGGGCGACCATCCCGCCGAGGCTGTAGCCGGCGACCACTGCGCTGTCGACGCCGAGCGCATCCATCACCTGAGCTACCTCGTCGGCCAGTCGGGACACGTCGAACCGCTCCCGAACCAATTCGGAGTGCCCTGAATTGCGGTTGTCGAGAGCGATGATCCGGTGTTTTTGGTCGAGCGAAGGGATGATCCGCTGCCACACCACCGCCGAGTGATCGCCCCAGCCGTGGATCAGCACCAGCGGCTGACCGTCAGGGTCGCCCGTCTCGCGAAAGAACATCTCCTGATCGCCGATGAAGACCGACCTGCCGGGGAGCCGCATCGGCGCCTCTTGGGGGCCATCGAACGTCGGCGGGACCTCCGGACCGAACAGCCGCCATATCAACCAGGCGCCGAGCAGCCGCCGCAGCCAACGCAGCATCAGACACCTCGCAGCTGATCTATGGCAAACACATGGTCGGCCACCGGCCGACCTCCCACCAGGTGCTCGTCGATGATCCGGTCGATGACCTCTTCTGTGACGGAGTGGTACCAGATACCGTCGGGGTATACCACGGCGATTGGCCCCTGCTCGCAGATCCTCAGGCAGTCGGCCTTGGTGCGGAGCACCACACCCGACCCCGGTTGCGCCACCGGATCGGCATCCATGTCACCCTTCCAGGCGGGTGGAGCGCTTGCCAGCCCGAGCGCCTTGAGCCGGGACTTCAGGTGCTTCCACACCCGGCCCGATTCGTCATATCCGGAACATCGTGGGTTGGACTGCTCGGCGCAGATGAAAAGGTGACGCTGAAGTCCCCCGATGGAGAGCGCCTGTGCGATGGTTTGCAGCCGCTGGTCGAGGTCCGGTGAGCGGTCAGCCACGGCCAGGACGGTAGTTATATGCAGGAGGGGGGCAGGCCCCTCCTGAGCCACCCCCCTCGCGACCGGAGTCGCCAGCGATTGTCGGGCCGGCAAAGCCGGCCCTCGGGCGAGCTAGGCACCGTCGCCGTCGGTCACCCACGCGGCCGCCGGGATGCCCACTCTGGCAGCAGTCTGCCGTCCGGCTTCTCCGTTCCGTCTTCCGTCCTCCGTCTTCCGTCTGACTGCGTGCAGGAGGGGGGCAGGCCCCCCTCCTGAGCCACCCCCCTTCGCGACCGGAGTCGCCAGCGATTGTCGGGCCGGCAAAGCCGGCCCTCGGGCGAGCTCAGGCACCGTCGCCGTCGGTCACCCACGTGGCCGCCAGGATGCGCCCACTCTGGCAGCAGTCTGCCGTCCGGCTTCTCCGTTCCGTCTTCCGTCTTCCGTCTTCCGACTTCCGTCTAACTCTGGGTTTCACACCAGGGAGATCCGCCCGGGCACACCGCCGGTCACCTCGCCGACTAGAGCGGCCGCCGGAGTTCCCGCGGCGACCAGGTCGGTGATCACGGCGTCGACCCGGGAGGGATCGACCGCCGCCAACAACCCGCCGCTCGTCTGGGCATCGGCCAGCAGCATCCGATCCGCCTCCGTCGCCGATCCGAAGTCGGTGAAGCGGGATGCGCTTTCCAGGTTGCGCCGACTCCCACCTGCGTAGACCCCGGAGGCGATCATCCGCCTGGCGCCGGGGAGCTCGGGGACCGATTCCCTCCGCACCACGGCGGCGGTGCCGCTGGCGCGCATCATCGACCCCAGGTGGCCGAGCAGCCCGAACCCGGTCACGTCGGTTGCCGCCTTCACCTGGTGCGCCCCGAGCACGTCGGCAGCTGTGGCGTTGAGCGTTGCCATGACCTCGGTGGCCGCCGCCACCTCGCCTGCCGAGGCCTCAGCCCGCTTCACCCCGGTGGCCACCACACCCGATCCAAGCGGCTTGGTGAGGACCAGTTGGTCTCCCGGACGGGCAGCGCGGTTGGTCATGAGCCGGTCCTCGTCGACCACGCCGGTCACCGCCAGCCCGTATTTCGGTTCGGGGTCGTCGATGGAATGCCCGCCGGCTATGACGCAGCCAGCCAGCCCGCAGACCGCGGCGCCGCCCTCCAGCACCTCCCTCAAGAGGTCGAAGGGCAAATCGCCCCGCGGCCAGGCCACGATCTGCAGGGCGCTCACCGGCCGACCGCCCATGGCGTAGACATCGGAGAGGGCGTTGGCGGCGGCGATGCGGCCCCAGTCGTAGGCGTCATCGACGATCGGGGTGAAGAAGTCGACCGTCTGCACCAACAGCTGCCCGTCGAGACGGAAGACAGCGGCGTCGTCCCCCGTCTCGATCCCCACCACGAGATCGGGGTGACGTGCAGCCGGATGGCTCCTCAGCCGGGAAAGCGCCTCATTGAGGTCTTCGGGACCGAGCTTGCAAGCGCAACCGGCGCCGTGCGAATAGGAGGTGAGCTTCACCGCCGCCATTCCATGAGACGGTAGCCCCGGGGGAACTCCAGCCCGGCTGGTCCTTGCCCGACGCGCAACTACTCTTGTCCGCTCACCGAGGCGAACAACATGTCCGAAGACACCGTTTGGCTCACCAGGGCCGCACACGACAAGCTGAAGGTCGAGCTCGAGGATCTCCTCGGCAACGGCCGCCGCGACATGGAGGAGCGGCTTTCCGAGGCGCGGTCGCACGGTGACATCAGGGAGAACGCCGACTACGACGCCGCCAAGGACGAGCAGGCATTGATGGAGGCGCGCATCCGCCAGCTGCAGCACATCCTCGATACGGCGGAGGTGCGCGATGTCAAGGACACCGGAACGGTCCAGGTGGGCTCGGTGGTGACGGTGGTTGACGGCGACGGCGACCCTATCGAATACCTGGTGGCTCCCCAGGAGAACAAGGTGCCCGGGTTCCTCCTCGCCTCCCCTGGTAGCCCGCTTGGCCGGGCGCTGATCGGTGCTGCCGTGGGTGACGACGTCAGCTACGAAGCGCCGGGCGGTGTCTTCACCCTTCGGATAGCCGATATCCGCCCCTTCGAGGGGTAGGGATCGCCAGCCGGCAGTACGCTCACCGACCGCCTCACCAAGGGACCGGCGTCGGTGCGGATTCGTCTGCTCAAGCCTCGAGAACTCGCAGCCCGCCTCCTTGACCTGGCGCGCCGTCGTCCCGACGAAGTCGAGGAGTACCTCGACACCCACGGTGAGGAATGGGAAGCACTAGCCGGCGCCAACCCGCACGATGTAGCCGACATCCTCGAGGAGCTGGGCGAGGAGGCGGCGACCGAGCTGCTCATCGACCTGCCACCGGCCGAGGCGGCCGAGATCCTCGAGGAGATGCGCACCGAGCTTGCCGCCGACATCCTCGAGGTCCTTCCTCCAGAGGATGCCGCCGACCTCTTGGAGGGGATGGACACCTCGGAGGCGGCCGACCTCCTCGCCGAGGTCGAGCCGGAGGTGCGGAGCAGGCTCATTGCAGAACTGGAAGAGGAGTTCGCCGGCGAGGTTCTCGAGTTGCTCGCCTACTCGGCGGACTCCGCCGGCGGCATCATGACCACCGAGATCGCCGCACTTCCCGTAGGGATGAGCGCCGGCGAGGCGATCGAGGCCATCCGCCGCCTCCACGACGAGTTGGAGGATCTCTCGTACGTCTACGTGGTCGATGGGCAGCAACGGCTGGTCGGCGTCCTGTCCTTCAGGGACTTGGTGTTCAATCGACCCGGCGTAGGGCTCGATGAGGTGATGGTCGCCGATCCGATCACGGTCGCGGCCGAGTCCGATCGTGGCGAGGTCGCAGACTTGATCCAGCGGTATCACCTCTTTGGTCTTCCGGTGGTCGACAGTTCCCGGCGGCTGCTGGGGATGGTGACCACAGAGGCTGCGCTCGAGGTCGTGCAAGAGGAGGCGAGCGAGGACTTCGCCGTTGCGGTCGGTGCCGGAGCGGAGGAGACGGTGCACACCCCGGTGCCCCGCTCGATCCGGAGCAGGCTTCCGTGGATCTCCTTCGATGTAGTGATCTCGTCGGTGGTGGTGGTGGCGATCAGCCGGTTCAGCGGAATCCTGGAGCAGTTCACCGTTCTTGCCGCGTTGATGCCTCTCGTGGCGCGGGTCGGTGGTGACGCCGGCGCCCAGAGCCTCGCCGTGGTCATACGCGGGCTGGCCTCCGACGACATCTCGAGTTCCGCCGTGCCCAGAGTGATCCGACGAGAGACGCTGATCGGTGCGCTCAACGGGCTGGCTATCGCGGTCCTCGCAGGAATCCTGGGCTACGTGCTCCAGAAGATCCGGGGAGGCCCCGACCCTTTGCAGATCGGGTTGGCGATGACCATCGCCGCATGGGCCAACCTATTGATCGCCGGATTGGCAGGCGCCGGCATCCCCCTGGCGCTGCGAGCGCTCGGCTTCGACCCGGCGCTTGGCTCGAATCTCTTCCTGACCACAGTCACCGACCTGCTCGGGTTCGCCGGGTTCCTCGCCGTGGCATCGGCCCTGCTCACCTGAGGCCTCGGACGGGTTGCCGTGTCGCGCCGGTCCCACAACTCGCCAATCCGCTTCTCGTACACCGAGAACGCCTCGTGAGGCGTACCGCCGACGTCCAAGAGGTGGACGATCGGCTCAAGCGACATCACGAGCCGATGATGAACGACCCTAGATCGGAATACGGGCCGAGGAACACAACCCGATTGCCGTTCTCCAGCCGGAGGACGTAATGGCGGGTCTGTTGGGGGGTCAGGTTCTCCGGGTTGCGGATGACGGCGCGCAGCGCCTGCTGTGAGTCGACCACGTCGAGCTGGGCGACAGGCTCATTTGCCTCGATGATGTCAAGAACCAGGTTCGAAAGGTCGATCTCCGTGTAGTCACCAGGTTCGATCAGGACCACAAGCCGGTCCCCGCTGTCGGAGGGCTCGCGGTGACGGATGTCATAGGAGATCTCGATGGGTTCCCGAATGCTGGTAGACGTGCTGCGGTTCGCGCCGCCCCGAGGCCGCGTCGTATCGGGAGCCGCTGCCACGGTCGTGACCGGGGCGAGCGAGGTATTCGTGACAGCGGTGGATGCGGCTGGCTCATCGTCGGAGCACGCGGCGAGGACGATCACCGCAAGAGCGGCGGCGGTGACGCCGCGCAACGCTCGACCGGAGACCGGAGAAAGTCGTTGCATGCTGGTATCTCCCTCGAGTTGGACGGATCTTCAACGCCGTGGTTTTACAGCAGGTTCCCCCCAGCCCCGCACCGACGGCGGCTGCCTGGCCGCTCATGGTTTCTGGGCGAGAGCCTATTGTGGCAGGACCGGATAGATGGGTAGCCTGACTCGAGTGCGAGTGCAGATGAGGCGAGCCGCCGCCGCGGTGGTGGTATGCCTGCTTCTCGGGCTGTTGCCGGCCGCTGGCTTTTCCAGGCCTGCCGTTGCCAGCGCGCCGAATTGTCGACCCACCACGATCAGCGATCTGACCCCGGACGAGGACGACTCCACTACAACGACCACCGTCCCCACGACGGTTCCCGCCGATGAGCCGACCATCCAACCCGTGGACGGGAGGGATGGCGGAGAAGCATCGGCCCCCGGTGGCGTGCTCTTCGGCGTCGGGGTCGGGGTGACAACTCCGGTGCTCGCCCGGGTCACCGCGCTGGCAGCGTCGCTCTCACAGACCCCTCCGGGGGGCCCGGGACCTGAGACCACAACCACTACCGTGCCGGGGCCCCCGACCACGACCCCGGGCCCGCCGACGACAACTGTCCCGCCGGTCACCACGACGACCATGCCGGGGCCGGCAGACACCACGATTCCGGAGCCGACGAACACGACGATGCCACTCGTCACCGTGCCGACGACGACCGTCCCCGAGACCACGACGACGGTCCCGGAGACGACCATGGTCCCACCCACGACGACCACGGTGCCTCCGACCACGACGACCTCGCCGGGAGCCGTCGTAAATAGAGGGACCTGCTTCGTCTATCGGATGACCTATCCCATAGTGGGAGAGTCGGCCAACGTGTCTCCGTTTGGCGCAGCGCGCGATGGCGGGGCGAGGCTCCATGCCGGGAACGACCTCATGGCACCGAGGATGAGCCCGGTGGTTGCGGTGCGAAGCGGGCTCGTGGAGAAGATCGAGTACGGCGGCTACCTCTCCGGGACGTCGATCCGGATCCGTCACGACGACGGATGGTCCTCGCACTACATCCATCTCAACAACGACCTCTACGGGACCGATGACGGCAGGGGAGAGGGCGTTAGGCCCGGGCTGGCCGTAGGGGACCGGGTCAAGAGGGGCGAACTGATCGGATGGGTTGGTGACAGCGGCAACGCCGAGGGAACCATCCCCCACCTCCACTTCGAGCTCCGCAACCCGTCGGCGCTTCCGGTCGATCCGGAGGCAAGCCTGAAAGCCGCCCGCAACATCAAAGTCTCTTTCGACGGACCGTCACCTGCCTTCATCGACATCGCCGGTCATCCTCATGAAGTCATGATCAACCTGCTGGCCTCGGCCGGATTGGCGACGTCATGCGGCAAGCGGAGCCTCGACTTCTGTCCCAACAGCGCGGTCACCGGGCGGGCGCTCCGTGAGGTCGTCACTGCCTGGCAGGGAGATGGTGTCCGGATCGCCCGGCTCATCCCCTACAGCGTGCCCTTCGACACCAGCCACCTCGCCGCAAGCGAACCCGGTGCTCCCGTGGCGGCCGAAGATACCGACGCCACTCCGGCAGGGACGGTTCTGTTGACCGCCCCGGCTGAGGCGCGGCCCGGCAGATGGTGCCGCCGGCCGCGAGGCTCTCGCCGATGAGAAGCGCCAGAGCGCAGCGGCCGCTCCTGCTACAGCCCAGGTCGACACCGGATGCGGCCAGTGGAGGCTGTGCGACTCAACAGCGGTGTCGCTCGAAGAGGTTGCGGCTGTCATCGACGGCGTACTCGGCCTGAAACAGGTCCCAGGCAGGACGGCCCCCAATGCGCCGATGCTGGATGCGGTCCGGGCGCTCACCTACCACGGTGTGCTCTCCACCTGCACCGATCGGCCGGCGGCGCTGCTCGGGCAGCGAGTCAGCCGCGGTGCGCTCGCATCGCTGATGACCAGGGCGGCAGGTATAGCCGAGACCGAGCCTTGCGACACCGCCGCTATCGCAGAGATGCACATGTACGGCGGCCCCTACCGGCTCCCGGTCAGCACCCGCCCCTTCGTCGACTGACGAATCACCAACTGGTCCGGGTCTCCGCCTGGACCCGCGCCGCGTAGGCCTCTGCCAGCTTGATGGACACCTCGCCGATCGGATAGTTGCGGTCATCGACCTCGATCACCGGAGTGACCTCCTTGACCGTTGAGAAGGCGAGAGCCTCATCGGCGCCGAGCAGCCGGTCGAGATCAAACGTGCCTTCGACAACGGCCACCCCTCGCCCCACCGCCTCTTCGAGCAGCACCCTTCGAGTGATCGAGTCGAGGATCCCCAGGTCGAGGGTTGGCGTCTCCAGGACCCCGTCGCGCACCCAGCCCACCGAGAAGGTCGGGCCCTCCAGAACCCATCCCTCATTGCTTACCAGCAGCGCATCGGACTTCCCCGAGCGGCGTGCAGCGCGGGTCGCAGCCATGTTGGGCGCATAGCTGAGCGTCTTCGCCCCGGACAGTTCCCACGCTGCCCCGCCGGCATGCCATGGCGCCGGGACCGCAGCCAGCGTGACGGTCGGCTCGGTCGGTGGAAGAGACAGGGCCATCACCACCACCCGAGGTTGGCCCGTCGGGTTGGTCGGAGGTGCCGCCCCGGGTGGCCAGGATCCGGACGATCCCGTCGCCGGCTGCCGCAGACACCTCGTCCACCCATCCAGCGATCTCAGCGCTGTCGGGGAGATCGAGCTCGAGCATCGCCGCGCTCCGTCGGAGACGGGCGAGATGGGCATCGCTCTGGAAGGGAACTCCCCGATAGGAGCGGATGGCCTCGAAGCACCCGTCACCCCGCAGCACCACGCCGTCAAAGACGGGGAGGACGGCGTCGCCCGCGGAGAAGGCGACACCGTCGACCAAAACCGGGGGAGCGGTCGTCATCTCACCCGCCGCGGTACCTGTTGGTGATGGGCATTCGTCGCTCCTTGCCAAAAGCTCTGGTGGTGATCTTCACCCCGGGCGCCGCCTGGCGACGCTTGTACTCGTTGCGATCGACCAGTCGCGTCACCCACTCGACCACTTCTCTGTCCATCCCCTGATCGACGATCTGGTCGACCGAGAGATCGGACTCGATGTATCCGGCGAGAATCGGGTCGAGCACGTCATAAGGGGGAAGGCTGTCGCTGTCCTTCTGCCCCGGTCTCAACTCCGCTGAAGGCGGTTTCTCGATGCTGCTCGGCGGTATCACCTCGGCCTGGAGGTTGCGCCATCGGGCGAGCCGGTAGACCAGCGTCTTGAAGACGTCCTTGAGCACGGCGTAGCCCCCGACCATGTCGCCGTAGAGGGTCGAGTACCCCACTGCCATCTCCGACTTGTTCCCGGTGGCAACCACCATCGCCCCGAACTTGTTGGAGAGCGCCATGAGGATGGCCCCCCTGATCCGTGCTTGGAGGTTCTCCTCGGTGACCCCTGGGGCGGAGCCGGCAAACAGCGGCTCGAGCACTTCGAGGTAGGCGGACAAGACCTGGTCCATAGGGACGAGGTCGAACCGGATCCCGAGCCTGGCGGCCAAGTCCTTAGCGTCGAGCACCGACCCCTCCGAGCTGTGACGGGAAGGCATGCCCACCCCCCAAATCGACTCCGGCCCGAGAGCGTCCACCGCAATGGCGGCGGTGAGTGCCGAGTCGATCCCACCGGAGAGGCCGATAAGCACGTGGGTGAACCCGTTCTTGCGGACGTAGTCGCCGAGGGCGAGGGTGAGGGCGCGGTAGACCTCTGCCTCCTCGGGTTCCAGCAGCCCGGCGACATCGGGCTGCAACGGGGTCCGCGGAGACGCAAGCGGCCCGGGCCGCACCGGCACCGCATCCTCGACCCGTTGGTCGTCCACCTCGAGATCGACCAGCATGCGGTGCTCCTCGAACTGAGGTGACCGAGCCACGACCTGACCGTCGGCCGTGATCGCCACCGAGGCGCCGTCGAATACCAGCTCGTCCTGTCCACCGACAAGGTTGAGGTAGACCACCGGCACTCCGCAGGCTCGGGCGCGGTCGGCCAACATCGCCTCGCGAGCTACCGCTTTTCCGTAGTGAAAGGGCGAGGCGTTGATGTTGAGCAGCACCTTTGCCCCAGCGGCGGCCTGCCTGGAGGGGGGACCATCCGGTAGCCAGATGTCCTCGCATATTGAGATGCCGACGACGACACCGCCGATGTCCCAGACCCGATCGGGGGCGGCTCCGACCGAGAAGTAACGGTCCTCGTCGAACACGCCGTAGTTGGGGAGCAACACCTTGTGATAGACACCCTGCAGCCGTCCCCGACACAGCACCGCCGCCGCGTTGGCCACGTTACGAGGAACCGAGTCGGCGGCGTGGCGACCCGCCCCCGTCCTGCCGGTCCACGAAACCGACAATCGTGGTCGTCTCTCCGGAAACAGCAGCAAGGCGGTCTACGACCTTCCGGTTGGCCTCGATGAACCCCGGTCGGAGGACAAGGTCCTCGGGGGGATAGCCGGTCACAGCCAACTCGGGAAGGAGCAAGACGTGGGCACCGGCCTCCTCTGCCCAACGCATCGCCTCGAGGATCCGATGCCTCGTTGCCCTCGAGGTCGCCAACCACCAAGTCGAGTTGGGCGCCCGCCACCCGCAAGACGGTCATGCGCTCAGCTTAGGAATGGCCCGGAGCCAGCCATAGATGTCAGTACTTACCCTCCGGTACTAAGTACTAAGTACTGAGTACTAAGTACTGCAGCCTCACATGAGGACTGCGGTCTTGCCCTTCTCGGCGTCGCGCAGCCGGCTGCACATGGTCACCAACAGCTTGAAGGTGATGCTCGGGGACGACTTCAGCAACGGATGGAAGTCCCACGACGGCACACCAAACGTGCGGAGCGGGGTGGCCGCGGTCACGGTTGCCGTGCGAGGCCCGCCGTCGATCATCGAGACCTCGCCGAACCACTCGCCTGCTCCGAGCTTGGCCACGGTCCGGTCTCCCTTGATGACGCGAGCCTCGCCATCGAGGATGAGGTGGAACCCGACCCCCTTCTCGCCCTCGGTAACCACGACATGACCTTCGGCATGGTCCACCACCCGTCCCGTCCTGGCGAGTTGGTCGAGCTCTCGTCGAGTGAGATCGGAGAACAACGGCACTCGCCGCAGCATCTCGATCTGCTGCTTCCTCGACACCACAGACATCACCTCCGTCCCGCGGGGATGCCAGCCTACGCACACCAGGGAGGCGCACGGGAGTGGGGCGTACCCTGTCCACGTGCGTTTGCATGACGATTCACCGGCCCGCCTCGGCATCTGGGACGGACTCCTGCCGAGGTTGGCCGCCATCGGATGGGTCGACTCTGGTGGTTTGGTGATCGAGCCTGCTGCCGGGCTATTACGTCTCTTGCGAGGTGGGCCCGATCCCGAGGGGGCGCTGGAGCGGCTCACCGCCGTGGTCGAATCGGATCGCCGCTTGGCGGGACTTGCTCTTGCCGACGAGGAGATCGGATCAGCGCTGGTTGCGCTGTGCGGAGCCAGCCGTGCTCTGTCGGCGAACATCGCCGCCCACCCCAACTGGCTCGATGCCCTGTACGACGGCGATCCTCACCTTCGACTTGAAGTTGAAGCTGAGGAGAGAGCCTCAGAGCTGCGAACCTTCGCCCGTCGCTCGTTGCTTCGCGTCGCGGTCGATGACCTCAGTGGGCGGCTCGAGATGCCCGAGGTCGGCAGGAGATTGGCCGATGTGGCAGACACCGCGGCGAGGGCGGCCCTCGCCTGGTCGAAGGAAGAGGTGCTGTCATCGCCCCGTTTCGAGAGCCTGGCCGATGTCCCCATCGCTGTCGTCGCCATGGGCAAGTGGGGCGCCGCCGAGCTCAACTACTCCTCAGACATCGACTGCCTTTTTGTCTACGACCTCGTCGCCGATTCCGACCGGGCCCGCCATGCGGCTCAGCGCATCTCCGCTGCGTTCAAGAACTTGCTCACCCGGCCCACACCCGATGGCATCGTCTTCCGCGTGGACGTCGACCTGCGGCCCGAAGGCAAGAACGGGCCGTTGGCCCGGAGCCTGGCCTCCTACACCGCCTACTACCAGAAATGGGGCGAGCCGTGGGAATCCCAGGCGCTGCTCAAAGCGCGGCCCGTGGCCGGCGACGCCGACCTTGGGGAGCGCTTCACCCAAATGGCAGCAGGAGTCGTGTGGCCCGACACCCTCGACCCGGCGGCGATCCGGTCGATCAGAGCGATGAAGGCTCGCAGCGAGGCGAGTGTGGAGCAACGGGGTCATACCGCCACCGAGATCAAACGGGGATTCGGTGGGATACGCGACGCCGAGTTCGCCGTGCAGCTACTCCAGCTGGTCCACGGTCGGTTTGATGCCTCGCTGCGACCTCGAGCAACCCTCGATTCTCTTGCCTCGTTGGCTGCCGGCGGCTACGTGCGGGAGGAGGACGCCGAGGCACTCGCCGCCTCGTACCGATGGCTGCGCACCCTGGAGCACCGACTCCAGCTGTGGGATATGCGGCAGACCCACGCCCTGCCCACTGCAGCTGCCGGAAGAGAGAGGGTGGCAAAGGCCATGGGGTACCGCGACATGACTGGGAGCCCGGCGATCGATCAGTTCGAGCATGACCTCCAAATCCACCGATCCAGCGTCCGAGGTATCCACGAGCGGCTCTTCTACCGGCCACTGCTCGACGCCCTCGCCGCCTCGCCGACTGTGCGGCTCACCTCCGATGAGATCGCCCGCCAGCTGGCGGCGCTCGGATTCGAGGACGTCGTGTCGGCGCGGCGTGCAGTCGACGAGTTGACCGGTGGGCTGTCTCGTCGCTCGCGGCTCATGCGGCAAACCCTCCCGCTCGTGCTCGACTGGCTCTCGTCCTCCCCCGACCCCGATCTGGGGCTCAACCAACTTCGAGTGCTGGTCACCTCCACCACGGACAACGCCCCGATCATCGGTTTGCTGCGCGACGACCCGGTCGCAGCGGAGAGGCTCTGCCGGTTGCTCGGTGACAGCTTGCTGGTCGGCCGGTACATCGACCGGCTCCCCGACCTGCTTCCGGAGCTAGGAGACGACCGTCGCCTCGGGTTGGCGCCCAACATCGATGAGCTCAAGACCGAGGTGACCGGCGCCTTGGCGCACCGACCGACCTGGGAGCAGCAGCTCGATGGTCTGCGTCGCGTTGTCCGTCGGCACGTCCTGAGGGTGGCGGCCAGGGATCTGCTCGGGTTGGCTGACGAGGATGAGGTCGGCAGCGAGCTGTCGGCCATCGCCGACGCTGCCACCGAAGCAGCGGTCTTGCTCTCGCGGGAGCGACTCCAACTCCGGTATCCGTCTTCGGTTCCGTTCGCAGTGATCGCGATGGGGCGTTGGGGCGGGGGAGAACTGGGGTATGCCTCCGATCTCGATCTTCTCTACGTGTACGACGTGCTCGAGGGTGATGATCCGGTGGAGGCAAGGGAGCAAGCGTTGAAGCTCGCCAACCTGCTCGGCAAGGCTCTCGGTGGCGTCCGCCCCGAGGGAATCGCATACCGGGTCGACGCCGGGCTCAGGCCCGAGGGAAGGGCCGGTCCCTTGGCCCGGACACTCGACTCCTACGTTGCCTACTGGGAGCGTTGGGCGGAGCCGTGGGAGCTCCAAGCCCTCATCAGAGCGCGGCCTGCTGCGGGCGACGAGGCATTGGCCGCCCGGTTCCTCGCTGCGGCTGCTCCCTGGGTCTGGCCCGAGCGCCTCTCGGCCGATCGGGTGCGTGCGATTCGGACGATGAAAGCGCGCGTCGAGCGAGAGCGCATCCCGCCCGGTGAGGACCCAGATTTCCACCTCAAGCTCGGGCCGGGAGGCCTGGTCGACGTTGAGTTCACCACACAGCTCATCCAGCAGCGACACGGCGGGGCTATCCCTGCGCTGCGTAACCCGGGAACACTCGGTGCGTTGCTGGCGGTGGCCACAGCAGGACTGCTGCCCGCCCCCGAGGTGGTAGCGCTCGAAGAGGCCTACCGGTTTTGCACACGCGCCCGCAACCGGCTTTTCCTCCAGACGACTCAGAGCCGCGACTCGCTCCCAACCGATCCCAACGAGGCGATCCGACTCGGTCTGTCGCTCGGCCTGCTGGATGCCCCACGCGCCAGCCTGCGCGAGGACTATCGCCGGCTCACCAGGCGGGCTCGACGAGTCGTCGAGCGGCGGTTCTACAGGGACTGAAGGTTCTGGGTTCTGGGTTCTGGGTTCTGGGTTCTGAACTCATGACCCATAACTCACTACCCATAACCCATAACCCATGATGAAGTCGGCGGGCATCGATGCCGATACCATGGACTCCCCCAGCGAGTCGTCGAGCAACCGTGCCCTCGAACATCACCGATCGTCTCAAAGCCCTTGCCTCCTCCGTCGCACCCGAGGCGGTTGCGCTGCGGCGCGAGATCCACCGTCATCCCGAACTGGGCAACCAGGAGTTCCACACGACTGATCTGGTCGCCGAGGCGCTTGGCTCTGCGGGCGTCGGGGTCCGTCGGCGGTCGGGCAGGACTGGTTTGGTCGCCGAGGTGGGCTCCCCCGGCCCAGTGGTGGCGTTTCGGGCCGATCTGGACGCTCTCCCCATCGAGGAGCGGACCGGCTTGGCCTTCTCCTCTCGCATCCCAGGTGTGATGCACGCCTGTGGACACGATGTCCACACCGCGATCGCCTTTGGGATCGCCAAGGTGATGTCGCAGGTGGAGGAGCTCCATGGCCGCGTTCGGTTCATCTTCCAGCCCGCCGAGGAGACGTTCCCCGGCGGTGCGGCCGAGCTCATCCGTGAGGGCGCCATGACCAGCGTGAGCGCCGTGCTCGGCTTCCATGTCGATCCGACTCTTCCGCCCGGTAAGGTGGCGCTGCTCGCCGGAGCGGTCACCAGCTCCTCGGACCGCGTCTCGGTGGTCATCGAGGGTCCGGGGGGCCATACCGCTCGGCCACACCAGACGGTCGATACCGTTTACGCCGCCTCCCGGGTGGCGACAGAGCTACCTGGGCTGCTGGCTCGTCTCACCGACCCCCGTTCGCCACAGTGCCTCGTCTTTGGACAGATCCACGGTGGCGAGGCAGACAACGTGATCCCGACCTCGGTCGAGCTCTCGGGGACATCGCGCACCCTGTCGCGGTCGCTCTGGGAAGAGATGCCTGCGCTGGTCGACCGGCTCGTGGCCGACCTGGTGGCGCCGACCGGCGCCAAGGCAAAGGTCGAGTTTCAACGCGGCATCCCGCCCGTCGTCAACGATGCGGCCATTACCGCCCTCGCAGAGATGGCGGTGGCCGAGACGCTGGGAGTGTCGGCCGTGGCGTCGACCGAGCCGAGCATGGGGGCAGAGGACTTCGCCCGCTACCTCGAGTTGGGTCCCGGCGCCTTGCTGAGGCTCGGCGCCGCCCCCACCGGCCGACGGGTGGACCTCCACAGCGCCACGTTCGACGTAGACGAGGGCGCCATCGAAATCGGCATCCTCGCCGGCAGCGCCATTTTGGCCAGGCTCCTCCGCTCCAACACAAAGACCTGAGCCGGGACACACCGACCTCGGTACGCTCGCCACGACATGACCAGGGCATCGATCGGTCTCACCGACGAGCTGCAGACATACATCCTCGAGCACTCCACGCCACTCGATGTGGTGGACCTCGGGTTGATCGAGGAGACATCGCGCCTCGGATCTGCCGCATCAATGCAGGTCGCACCCGAGCAGGCGCTGCTGATCAGGCTCCTGGTGGCGGCGACCGGGACGCGCCAGGCTCTCGAGATCGGGACCTTCACCGGTCTCTCCTCGCTGGCTATTGCCCGCGCCCTACCACCCGATGGCCGGCTGCTCTGCTGTGACATCAACCGCGAGTGGACGGCCATCGCCAAGAGCGCCTGGGAGGCAGCGGGCGTTGCCGATCGCATCGAATTGAGGCTCGGCCCGGCCATCGACACCCTTCGTCAGCTCCCCGAGGAGCCGATCTTCGACTTTGCCTTCCTCGACGCCGACAAGGGGATGTACCCCGAGTACCGGGAGGAGATCATCATCCGGCTCAACCGCGGCGGCCTATTCCTCGCAGACAACGTGCTGTGGGGGGGCGACGTGGTTGCTGCCGCCGAAGACGACCCCGACGTCACGCGGCGCTGCGGCGCTTCAACCAGGAAATGGCCGAGGACGATCGGTTGGTGACCGTGATGCTCCCGGTCGGGGACGGTCTGACCATCGCCCGTCGCGTCTGATGCCACCTGACGTGCTTGGACTGGCGGGCGTGCTGCTCTGGACATCGGATGAGCGGCACCCGGCGATGCGCGCCTTTTACGCCGAGACGCTGAGGATGCGACCCCGGTCCGACCGGTCTGGGTTCGTCAACTTCGAGTTGGGTGAGGCACGACTCACCGTGGCGGTGCACGCGGAGGTGACCGGGCCGGCACGAGATCCGCTTCGGATCATGGTCAACCTGTCGGTGGATGGGCTGGACGAGATGCATCACCGGCTGATGGACGAGGGCGTTCCTTGTCTGCGGCCCCCGGAGCGGGAAAGCTGGGGCGGGCGAGTCGCCACCTACACCGATCCCGACGGGAACGTCGTCCAGCTCTTCGAGCTGCCGGACAGCTCCTCCGATGGGGGCTAGTCCACCAGCGAGAAGCCTTCGTCGAACAGCGCCCTGCGCAGCGCACCAGCCTCACCGGGCCGCACCGAGACGGCCAGCACACCGCCGCCACCATGAGGCGCGTGCCTGAGTTGAAGGTCTCGCACATCAACCCGGCTCGCGGCCAACGCCCTACCAACCGCGGCGAGCTCGCCGGGCTCATCGCGCAGCAAGACCTCGACCAATACGACCGGCGGTGCCAAGCGGCGTCGCCCATCCCGGGCCCGCTCGAGACGTCGGAGCACCGCCTCGGGTTTTTCGGCGGAGAGATCCAGGGACCAGCCTCCCAGCGATGTGACCAGCTCACCGAGCGCTCTCTCCACTTCAGTGCGGTTCTCGAGCAGCACCTCGGACGACCAGCCCGGCTCCGACAGGGCAACCCTGGTCAGGTCGCGGAAGCTGCCCGAGGCGAGATCCATGGCCTCGGGTTCTCCTTCCAGCGATTCGATCAGCGCTGCAGCAAGTAGCTGTGGCAAATGGCTGATCACCGCTACCGCCCTGTCGTGGCGCTCCGCCGACATCACCACCGGCCGGGCCCCCAGCGAGGAAACCAGATCCGAGAGCTCGGCTATGTCGGCGGGTTGGGCGCCGTCGTCGCACAGGACCCAGGCCGAGCCGCGGAAGAGACCTGCTGAGGCCGCCCCAGGCCCGGCGTGCTCCCTCCCCGCCATCGGGTGGCCGCCGATAAAACGGTCGAGGTGCGCTCCGGCAGCCACCACCGGCCGCTTCACCCCGGCGACGTCGGTGACCAGGGCGTCGGTGCGGAGCAGGGCCAGATGGTCGACTATGGCGGCTGGCGGCCCCGCCAGGACGACGAGATCCGCCCTGTCGTAAGCCTGCTCGGCGGACGATGCCACCACCCTCACCGCACCCATCTCGAGAGCCTCCTCCAGGGCGGTGTGATCGGGATCCCAACCCACCACCTCCCACCCAAGATCGCTCAGACCAAGCGCGGTCGACGTCCCGATCAGCCCGGTGCCGATGACCGCAGCCCGCACCTTCAGAGCGTGATGCCGAGGGCGTCGGCCAGGGCACGCATCTGGTCCATGAGCTCGGCGAACTCAAAGGGAAGCAGCGCCTGGGCCCCATCGACCAGCGCCGACTCCGGTGCGGGATGGACGTCCACCATGAACCCGTCTGCCCCCACGGCGATGGCGGCGCGTGCCAACGGGGCTACCAATTCGCGCCGTCCGGCGGCATGTGATGGGTCGATCAGCACCGGGAGGTGGGAGAGCTGCTTGACGACCGGAACAGCGGTGATGTCGAGGGTATTTCGAGCGGCCGTCTCGAAGGTCCTGATGCCGCGCTCGACCAACACGATCTCGTGGTTGCCCGACTTGAAGATGTACTCGGCGGCATTGAGCCACTCCTCGACCGTGGCGGTCAGCCCCCGCTTGAGCTGGACCGGCTTCCCGGCCGCCCCGACCTCGGCGAGGAGGCTGAAGTTCGCCATGTTCCGGGTCCCGACTCGGATCATGTCGGCGTAGGAAGCCACAAGCTCGACGTGTCTGGGGTCCACCACCTCGGCCACGAAGGGGATGTCGAAGGCGTCGCGCGCCTCGGCGAGTAGCTCCAATCCCGCCTCGCCCATGCCCTGGAACGAGTAGGGCGATGTCCGCGGCTTGAAGGCGTCGCCACGGAGCACTGTGGCCCCCGCCTTCTTCACCGCCTCGGCGGTGCGCAGAACCTGATCCCTGCTCTCGACTGCACAGGGGCCGGCAATAGGTGCGAAGCTTCCCCCTCCGATGCGTGCCCCACCCACCGTCACCACGGTGTCGGTGTGCTGAAATTCCCGACTCACCAGCTTGAAAGGCCTGAGCACCGGGATCGCACGTTCAACCCCCGACATGGCCTCCCACGGCAGTTGCTGGATCCGATCACGATCGCCAACCGCCCCGATGACTGTTCTCTCGCGGCCGTTGGAAACATGCGCTTCACACCCGATCCGGCTGGAGCCGGTCGCAGACGGCGGCGACATCCTCGGCGGTGGCCACCGGCGACATGACGATGATCATGGCCGGATTGTGCCAGGTCGGACCGCCGCGGACTCCGGCAACCCTGGGTTCGGCAGGTTGCAGAGGCGCGCTTGCAGCCCACACTTCGCACGGCCAACTGGGTACGTGTGCCGGCCCCTCCGTACACTCTCTGCAATGCGGACCATCCTGGTCACCGGGGCGGCGACCTGGGTCGGCGGCCGATTGGTTCAGCGGCTCGAGGCCCGGTCCGGACACAACCGTGGTCCCAGTTGACGAGCTAGCTCCCCGGGTCCCCTTTGCCACGCCACTGCTCAAGGCTTCGCTCGACACCCTCGAGTTCGCCCGCACCGTGATCGACATCCGACCCGACGTGGTGATCCATCTCCAGACCCTCGACCGAACCGCCGAACTGGGGAGGGTGCGGGCACGTGAAGGGAATGGTGCTGGGCGCCCAGGCGCTGTTCGGCGCCATCTCGAGGGTGCGGACGGTGCGGCAGGTCTTGGTCAAGTCGGACACCGCCATCTACGGAGCCGGGCCCCGCCATCCGTCGATCCTCAATGAGACGACGCGAGGTGGCAGAGCGGACCACCACCCGCTACGAGCGGAGCCTGCAGGAGGTGGAGCGGTTCGTCGCCGACGTCGCGGAGAAGATGCCCGATGTCGATTTCACCGTGCTCCGCTTCGTCGGGATCTTCGGCGAGGCCGTCGGGAACGGGATATCGCATTACCTCCGGCTGCCAGCGGTCCCCACGAACCTCGGATGGGACCCTCGTCTCCAGCTGATCCACGAGGACGAGGCGGTGCGGGCCGTCTGCACACGCTCGACCACCCGATCCCCGGCACGTTCAATGTCGCCGCCGACGGCCAGCTATACCTGTCGCGCATCCTCCGGTTGGGAAAGCGCCGGGTGCGGCCCGTACCTCGCCCGCAATTCGAGAGAGCGCTGCGGGTCCTCGGGGCCGGCGAGTTGGCCAAGCAGCGCCATCTGCTCTCCCTTCTCCAACATGGAAGGGTGGTGGACACCACCAGAATGCGCGAGATTCTGGGATTCTCCTCGCTGCTCAACTGCAGGCAGACCGTGCTTGCCGGCTATGGCCGGCTCGACCGCGGCTCTGGCGGTGTGAATGGAGGACAGTGAGCGACCCGATCGTCTTCGCCCTCGAGGCGCTTGAATGCCCCTGAGCTCGAGTTCGTGGC
Organism: uncultured Actinomycetes bacterium; assembly: GCA_963780745.1. GTDB lineage: Bacteria > Actinomycetota > Acidimicrobiia > Spongiisociales > DATADW01 > DATADW01. The sequence goes on from CAWACT010000010.1 coordinate 340,309, forward strand.
GGCGGCTCTTGGCGTGGTGACCGCCCGGTGCCTCGACCGCCGCATCTGGCCGGGGTTGGTCGCCGCCGAGCTGCGCCGACCGCGCCGGGCTCCCCAAGCCGAGAACGCTGGCCGTCACCGAGGCGCCGGATGCCGCCGACCCGCCGCTCGGCTCTGGCCGCCCGACTAGCCGAGACATGGTGGACGAAGGATCGCACCTGCCCGCATCGGACTTTGGAGGGCTTCACCTGCGGCCTGCCCGCGATCAAGGGCGAGGAGCAATGCTCGCTCCACGGCGGGGTCGACTCCTCGGACCTTGCCGTCCCTGCCCTCGGCAAGCTCGGGACGGATACCTGGCCGGCCCTGCTCAGACACCTGAGACTCGCCAGCTACGACATCGACGCTCTGGGGCTCGACCCGGTCCTGGCCGAACTCGCCTGGCACATCGGCAACGCCCTCTACTTCGAGTACTTCCATGTGCGCGTCGAGGGCATCGAGCACGTCCCGACGACGGGAGCTGCCGTGCTGGCGGCAAATCACGGCGGGGCGGCGATCCCATACGACGCCGCCATGCTCCAATTGGCCCTGCTCAACGAGCCAGCAATACCGCGGCGTGTCCGCGTCGTGGGGACCGAGGTTTTCAACATGGTGCCCTTCGTGTCGCATCTCTACCGCAAGATCGGAGCGGCATACGCCTCACGGCAGGACGCCCGCTGGGTGCTCGGCAATGGCCAGCTTCTCGGGGTGTTCCCCGAAGGGGTGCGAGGCTTTCAGAAGCCGGTATCCGAGTCCTACCGGCTGCGCCGGTTCGGCCGGGGTGGGTTCGCATCGCTCGCCGCCGAAGCAGGGGCGCCGGTGGTCCCGGTGGCGATCCTCGGTTCCGAGGAAACGCACCCAGCCCTGTTCACGTCACGCACCCTGGCAAAGGCGGTGAGGACCGTCTTCCCCGACCAACGAGTGGACGAGATGGCGGTGTGGGTCAACCCGATACCGCTCCCCGTGCGGTGGGTGATCCGATTCCTACCTCCGGTGCCCACCGCCCCCGGACCGCTCGACGGGCTCGGCGGCCCTGGAGCTGGCCGAACGAGTGCGGACCCAGATCCAGGCGTGCGCTCGATGAGATGATCACGCTGCGGGGCCGCGCCTACTGAACCCAGGGTGTGCGCCCCGACAGCCCGTTCGTGAATTCATTCACAAAGACGCTTGCATTTGCTAGCACCAGCTATTACGTTTGCTACCACATGACCGACGTAAGGACCGAGTCCGAATCGGGGGTCGGGTCGTTCATCCGTCAGCAGCGGGAACGGGCCAACGTCTCGATTCGCAGGCTGGCGAAGCAGGCTGGTATCTCCAACCCCTACCTCAGCCAGATCGAGCGAGGGCTTCGCAAGCCCTCGGCCGAGATCCTGAAGTCGATCGCCCGAGCGCTGTCGATCCAGGCAGAGTCGCTCTACTCACAAGCCGGGCTCATCGAGCAGGGACCCCAGCCTCCGACCGTGATCGAATCGGTCGAGGCCGACCCCCAGCTCTCAGTGCGACACAAGCAACTACTCCTCGATCTGTACCGGACGCTGGTCGGGGAACAGGACGAAGTCCGGAAGGAGAACCCATGAAGATGGATGCGACCAAGACCGCTTTTTACGCCGCTGTCGGGTGCGCCCGTGGTGGCCACCCGCAAGCTGACCGACACTCTCACCGAGCTGAGCACCAAGTTCGCCGGTGACTTCCGCAAGGAGTACGGCGTGTGGGCAGCCGAGGGCGAGAAGGTCGTCGGCCGGATCGCCGACCAGAAGCTGGTCGAGGACTTCACGTCACGGGTCGACGTCGACAACCTCTCCGAGCAGGTCGGCAAGCTGCGCGGCCAGCTCGAGGACCTGGTCGCCACATGGCGCCAGAACTTCAACCCGGAGAAGCCGGTCGCAACCGCCAAGGCAGTGAAGGTCGAGATCGACGATGCCGCCGAGAGCGCAGCGAACAAGGTGCGAGAAGGGCGCCGAGAAGGCTCGAGAGGCTCGGTCAAGAAGGCCACCAGCGAAGCTGCTCGAGACGGTGGAGAAGGCGGCCAAGGCCACCTCGGGCCACACGCAAACCGGCGACGCGCAAGCCCGCTGCCGCCAAGACCAAGACCGAGACCGACACCAAGACCGGGCCATCGACCGCAGCCTGAGCAACGACCTCTCCTGATCCGAGCCCGGGGCCGGTACCGCCCGGTACTCCTCAGGGGTTCATCGATTCCGGCCCGACCGAAGCAAGACGACGAGGGACCTCCTCCGGTCCCTCGTCTTCAGTATGTGACCTCTAAAGACCCTGCCGTCGAGCTGGCCAGCGTGCTCGACCCAGCGCTCCACCATCGCCTCTGTGGGGAGCCGTCTCACCAGCTTCTTCTGCTCGTTGACCTGAGCCAACTTGGCGGCGAGGGCCGCCGCATTGCGCCGGCCGAGCTTCTCGACGGTGTCGACGCCCGATGCGTCGAGCATGTCGGCATACTCCGCACCGACCCCTCGCACTCTCATGAGGTCGGCCCGGTTGACCCACGCCAGGACCTGCGCTTCGGTGCATTTCGCACGCGGCGGCAAGCTCGGTGCGGCCCCGCCGGGTGGCTCCTCGCCGTAGCAGCGCCTCGGTGGTGCGAACCCCGCTTCTCCGGAGCTTGGCGGCATCATTGGGGCCGATGCTCACGATGGCGGCGATGGAAGCCATCGCGATCCTTTCGCTCATGCCGACCCTGGCACGGAGGCTCCGAGCGAGATTAGACGCCGCCCCGCCTGGTCCGTTCGTCGTCAGCGTCGTGCCGAACCTGCCGAGGCTGCAACTCCTCGACGTCGAAACTGGTGTCTACGTCCCGCGGCGGACAGGCTCTCTAACCAGACCTCGGTGACCCAGTCGGGATGGGCATCGAGCAAGCGACGGGCCCCCTCGTCGCCCTCGAGGCTCATGAGCCGAGGCCAGAGCAACCGGTCAACCAGAACCGGGTTGCCCCGGGTGTAGCGGTACTTGGGGACCACCGCCGGCGTCTTGCCTGGCCGGTAGGCCGCGATCACCTCGGCCACGGCCTCCTCGCTCACGTCGGGCTGGTCTCCCATCACGATCAGAGCGCCATCGACCTTCGACAGCCTGCCTATAGCGTCGAGACCAGCACGCAGCGACGAGGCAAGCCCCTCCTCCCACTCCGGGTTCTCCACCATACCCACCCCGGTCAGGTCGACCTGGTCGGCCGCACCGCATCGGCGTGGGCGCCCAGAACCACCCAGATCTCATCGATCCCCCAACCGCGCACCTGTGCGCAGCACATGATCGAGCAGGGTCGCCTCGCCCCAGCGGAGCAACTGCTTGGGCCGGCCCAGCCGGCTCGACCCGCCGCCGGCGAGGATCAGGGCGGCGACCGTCACTTCGCACCAGGGTGAGTGCTTCAGATGTCGCCCTCGTCGTCGGTCCGCTGGCGGTGGATCCGTCCCTCGCGGCCCCGGAGCGACCGACCGGTGCCCGCCCCGTAGCGCACCTGGATCATCTCGGCCAGGATGGAGATGGCCACCTCGGCCGGCGTCTCTGCGCCGATGTCGAGGCCGATCGGGCCATGGATCCGGTTGATCGCCTCGGTGTCGAATCCGGCGGCCCGGAGGCGCTCGCGCCGCGCCTGCGTGGGTGCGCCGGCTCCCCATGGCGCCGATGTACCGCACCGGGCTGCGCAACACCGCGGGGAACACCGGGTCCTCGAAGCGGGCGTCGTGGCTGAGGACCACGACATAGGTGCGGCGATCGAGCGTCGAGATCGGCGAGCACCTCCTCGGGGTGTCCCAACGCCACCTCGGCATCGGGAAACGCTCGGCGGTGGTGAAGGCAGGACGGGAATCGGAGACGGTGACGCGGAACCCGAGCTCGGTGGCGAAGGCGGCCAGCGGCTGGGCGATGTGGACCGCTCCGAAGATCACCAGCCTCGGCTGCGGGGCCACAGTCTCGATGAACACCGACACCGTCGTCGTACTCGAGCGTTCGGCTCTGCTCCTGGTCCATCAGCTGCGCGCGCATCGTCGAGAATGTGATCCTCGAGGCCCGGGGGGAGCTTCCCCTCGACCACCCCGACGTCTGCGTCGAGCACGGCGTGCGAGCCCTCGTCGGGACCGCTGAGCACGGTCACCGCAGCACCGAGCCGCTCCTCATCCTTGCAGCCGGCGGATCGCCTCGAGGTGGGCGCTCACCATCGCTCGACGTAGACCTGGATGGTCCCGCCGCAGGCAAGCCCGACCTCGAACGCCTCATCGTCGGCGATGCCGTAGGTGACGAGCCGCGGCTCGGCGCCTGCCAGCACCTCCTGGGCATGGAGGAAGACATCGTTCTCGACGCAACCGCCGCTGACCGAGCCCTCCATGTCGCCCGCCGACGAGACGAGGAACTTGCGCACCCTCCGGCCTGGGGGCGGACCCGGAGACGCGCACCACGGTCGCAACCGCGACGTCTTTGCCGTCCGCCGTCCAGCGGTCGTATACCTCGAGGGCGTCCTTCATGGTCTGCGCTACCTCCCGTCGACGCGCCGGCAGTGACTCTAGGAGCCGGATGACGTCGGCGAGGTGGGTGAGGTTGGCCGCTGGGAGGAGGTCGTCGATGTAGGGGAGCACGGTGCGCATCCCCCTCGTCTCGGGGGCGTATCCCTCGCGCCCGGCCAGCGGGTTCAGCCACACCACCCGATGGACGCTGCGGGCGAACCGGGCCATCTCCTCGCGGAGCAGATCGGGGTCGCCCCGGTCCCAACCGTCGGACACGATCAGCGCCACCGGTCCCCCCCGCCCCACCCGCCGGCTCCACTCGACGTTGAAGGTCTGGAGGGCCTCGCCGATCCGGGTTCCGCCCGACCAGTCGACGACGTGCCCAGCGACCTCCTCCAGAGCCTGCGCCTGGGTCGCGGCGACGCAACTGGCGGGTTATCCGAGTGAGGCGGGTGGAGAAGACGAACGCCTCGAGATGGCCCAGCCGGTCGCGGGCGGCATGAGCGAAGTAGAGCAGCATCTCGACGTACCGCTCCATCGACCCGCTCACATCGGCGATGACGATCAGTGGCCTGCGGCGGCGGCGGCGCTCGGACATGGCCAACCGGAGCAGCTCGCCCTCGGTGCCCGACGGCACCGCGCAGGGTGCGGCGAAGGTCCGGTTGCGACCCGCTCCGGGACGGGGCGTACCGACGGCTTCGGCGTCGGCCGGCCGCCACACCATCCTGGCGATGAGCCGGCGCACCTCCTCGCTCTCTGCCGCCGACATCTCGCCGAAGTCGCGCCGCCCCAGCCGCTCGGCGGCGGAGGCTCCCGTCCGGTCGGCGACGTCCTCGACGTCGGGCCCGACAGCTCCCCGATGGAACAACGGATAGCCCGCTCGTGGTCGAGGCTGCCTGGGTGGTCGAGATCGCCGGTGCCGGTGCCACCGCGGCCCCCATGCCGAAGAAGAGGTCGAACGCCTCGTCGAAGAGAGGCACCTCCGAAGGACGGATCACGATGATCGAGCGGAAGGCGTGGTACACGTCGTCGCGCCGCTCCAGACCGACGGCGACGGCGGCCCGTGACAACTCACCCGCCGACTGCGGGTGGGAGCCGAAAACCGAGACCCCGCAGGTGGCGGACGAACAGCACCAGGTTGTCGGCGAATGCCGTCATCGTGAGCCGGATCTTCGCGAGCGGCATCAGGGTCAATCGATCACCGGCAGTGGGAAGCGGAGCAGGGCGGCCGCCCCGGCGCTCATCGATCGGCGTGCCCTCGGCCAGACTGGACGAGCCTTCCCGCCCGATGCGATGACCCGCTCGATCGCCTCTGCCGCGATATCGGGGTGGTCGCGGGTGGCGCCACCGCATACCGGGCAACGGCTCCCTTTGCGACCGATCCACCCACAGCGACTGCACACAACGCCCGGCTCGGGCCTGGTGCCGGCGACGCCAAGAAGATCGACGGCGGCCGAGATTGACCGCTGCCAGGACCTGGTCGAGACCCCAGGCCACGGTATCCCCGCGCCCCGGAGCCGGCCAGGAGCTGGTCGGCCACCGCCTGGGCTTTGCGGCCCGCGCCGACCCTTCGAGTGTGGACGACTGCCTCCTTGACCGTGTGCGGGGTCGCCGTCGCCGGGTCGATCACGAAGGTGCCGAGCATGCGCTTCTGCAGGTAGGGGTGCAGGTGACCGGCAAGCTCGTTCCACCTGGTCCTGGTGACCGCCTATCGCCACCCAGGTGACGGGCTCGCTCTTGTGCATCTCGAAGAAGCGCTCGGCGACACGATCGAAGTGCCGACGCGCCATCTCCTCGGCGGCGTTGCGTGCCCCGTGCTCGGCAAGGCCCTTCCACCCGCCATAGTTCGCCTTGTGCCCGGTCTCCTCCTCGACCACTCCGGCCGGGGTCATCTCGCCGTCCCGCTTGACGAAGATGTCGGCACGGCGGCGGTCGGTGGTCGCGATCAGGGTCACCGTCGGCTCGGGTAGGGCACGCAGCGGTCGCAGGTAAGGGGCGTCGGCCAGCATGGCCACATCCCAGACCTCGCCGGGAAGCGTCTCGTAGCTCACCTCGCCATTGGTGGCGAAGATGGCCACGCCCGGCGCCGGCTCGGTCTCCAGCCTCCAGCTCAGCTCCATGACCGAACGCAGTGCCTGCCGGACCGCCTTTTCCTCGCGGTGCTCACTCTCGGCCGCCGCCTCGCGGATCGGCCGGAGCAGGTCGGTGAGCCGGGCGGACGGGTTGACCTGCATCGGTCGGGACAGGTAGACGGAGAGAACCGGCGCCTCGGCCTCGGTGAGCCGGTCGAGCGTTTCAGCGTCGAGCATCGAGACCCCTCTATCGCCAGGGAACCTAATGCAATAGGTGAGTTCTGGCGCCCTGCGCGTTCGAAGATCTGGCGATCAATAACCCACACCACCCCTTCGATACAGATCGTGGGCCGCTCAGCCGGCGAGCAGCGCCTCCAGCCCGGAGGCGCGGACCCGCTCGATGTCCTCGCGGTACTTGAGCGCCACACCGACGGTCTGCTCGATCACCTCCGGGCGTGAGCCGGGTGGCGTCGAGCACGTTCAGCGCCTGCGCCCAGTCGAGCGTCTCCGCCACCCCCGGCGGCTTGAACAGGTCCATTTCGCGCAGCCGTTCCATCGACACGCGCCAGCTCGGAGGCGAGGACATCGCTGATCCCGGGGACCTTGCGCCCGACGATGGCGACCTCGCGCTCGAACGTTGGGTAATCGATCCAGTAGTAGATGCACCGCCGCTTGAGCGCATCGTGAATCTCGCGGGTGCGGTTGGAGGTGAGGATGACGACCGGCGGCTCCTCGGCGGCGATGGTCCCCACCTCGGGGATGGTGACCTGGAAGTCGGAAAGCAGCTCGAGCAGGTATGCCTCGAACTCCTCGTCTGCCCGGTCGATCTCGTCGATGAGCAGCACGGGCCGCTGCCCGAGCGCAGCCAGCTCGACCGCTTTGAGCAAGGGGTCGAGCCACCAGGTAGTCGCGGCTCATGATGTCCTTGACATCGGCGGCGTGGCCCTCGCCGCGCGCCTCGAGCAGCCTGATGGCAAGCATCTGCCTGGCGTAGTCCCATTCGTAGAGGGCATGCCCGGCGTCGAGGCCCTCGTAGCACTGCAGTCGGATGAGCGGGGCCTCGAGGAATCCGGCCAGCACCTTGGCTACCTCGGTCTTCCCCACCCCCGCCTCTCCCTCGAGGAAGAGCGGCCTGCCCAGTTGCAGGGCGAGGTGGATGGCGACGGCCAGGCTGCGATCGGCGATGTACTCGCACTCGTCGAGCGCTTCTTGGACGGCGGCAACGTCGGCGGGAAGTGGGTTGGCCATGGGCAGGGCCACGTTAGTGGGGCGGCGGTGAACCGCTCCTCTCTGTGCGTCGTAGTGTCACCGCACGATCTCTCGGAGGAGGAGTGATGAGACGCGGCCTTGGCGTGCTGACGATGGTGGGTTTGCTGGCACTGGCGGCCTGTGGCGGGTCCAATGGCGGGTCCGACACCACGGCGGGAGGTGGGTCCGACACCACGGCGGGAGGTGGGTCCGACACCACGGCGGGAGGTGGGTCCGACACGACCGCCGCCGAGGAGGGTGGGGGACCGCATCGGTGAGCATCATCGACTTCGAGTTCAGCGCACCTGCCAGCGTCGCCGCCGGAGCCGAGATCACCGTGGTCAACAACGGCGACGGCCACCCACACGTGGACCGAGCCGGGCGGCGCCTTCGATACCGGCCAGATCGCACCGGGATCGAGCGCCACCGTCACCATCGACGCCCCGGGCACATACGACTACGTCTGCTCGATCCACGCCAACATGACCGGTACGATCGAGGTCACCGACGGCCTAGGTGACCGCTTGCCCGACATCCCATCGGTGAACCCCGCCGAGGTGCCCGACCTGATCCAAGACGGGTGCGCTGCTGATCGACGTGCGCGAGGAGGTCGAGTGGGATGAAGCCCGCATCGCCGGTGCGGTGCATCGTCCCATGACCGACTTCGCCGCCTGGTGGGCCGAGGTCCCCGACGACCGCACCGTGGTCGTCTACTGCCGGACGGGCAGCCGTTCGGGCCAGGTAGTCGAGGCTCTTGCCGAGCAGGTCGGGTTGGACAACGTCGTCAATCTCGAGGGCGGCATCGTCGCCTGGGCCGAGCACGGGTTCGAGGTTGAAGAAGGCTGAGAGCTAGAGGTCTCCCCTGCGGCGGAGCGATTCCCAGGCCCAGGCGCCAATAGGGAGCGGCAACCAGAACGTGACCAGACGGAAGCTGAGCGAGGCGGCGATCGCCGTCCCGGCGTCCAAACCGAGCCGGGTGAGTCCTGCAGCGAGCGCCGCCTCGAAGGCACCCAGTCCACCCGGTGTCGGGCTGATGGTCCCCACCACCACCGCCGTAAGGTAGGCAAAGGCAACACCGGCGATCGGGGCCCGGCCACCGAATGCGGCCAGCGAAGCCAGCAGCGCCGCCACGTAGAGGACGTTGACCACGACCGCGGTCCCGATCATTCCCGCCGCCCGGCCCGGCTCGGAGAAGACCGCCGGGATGCTGCGGAGCATGGGGAGGGCTTCCGCCAAGACCTTGCGCCGAACACCGGGGACCAGCCACAAGACGATCCCAGCCACGCCCAGAGCCGCGGCGACGACTTCGGCGACCACCAGGACGGTCCCGGGCTCGATCTTGGGGAGGACCAGAGATCGGAGCAACGCCGCCAGCACGATCATCAGAGCGATGTGGGTGACCAGGGCGACCACCATCGAGGCGGTGAGCGTGGCGGTGGCTCGGGGCGGGTCGATCCCCTTCTTCTCGAGCCAGCGCCCGCCTACGGCAACCGCCCCCAGCCCCTCGGGGGTGAGCACAGAAGCAGCCCCTGCGGCGAGCTGGGCCATGGTCGCCCCGAGCAACGGCAGCCTCACCCCAGCGGCGACGATGATCCCTAGCCCCCCTGCCACATAGGTAGCCGCCGACGCCACGGTCGCCGCAAGGGTCCACGGCCATCTTCCCTCGCGGAACCTGTCCAGCGTCTGCCCCAGCTCTCCGAGTTGGGGAAGAAGCAAATGGACCGCCACGGCCAGACCCGCCAGCCAGGCCAGCACCCAGACAGCGGTGCGGGGTTTCATCAGGTGCCGCGTCATCCCAGGCGGTCAGCCCGCGTCTGCTGGAATCGGGCGAGCGCGGGAGGAGGCCCCCTTGTCGGGGGGCCTCCTCCGTCGTGGCGGCGGTTGCCTCAGCTCGCCGCCGCCAGCGCCTGACTCAGCGCCCTGCGGGCGAAGACCTTGGCGAGGTGGGTCTTGTATTCCACCGAACCGTACAGGTCCTCGAGCACCGTGACCCCCTCAGCGACCCGATCCGCTGCGGCCGCGATGGCATCCTCGCTGGCATCCGCTCCCTGGATCGCCTCTATCACTCCTTGGGCCAGTGTCGGCTTGGTGCCCACCCCGGTCAGCGCCACCGAGGCCTCGGCGATACTCCCGTTCTCGCGCCGCACCCATGCGGCAGCCCCGGCCACGGCGTAGTCGGAGTGGCCGCCCCGCCGCCCCATCTTGTCGTAGGCGGATCCACCACCGCGCTTGGGCAGCTTGATCTCCACCAGGATCTCATTGGGTTCCAACGCAGAGGTCATCACATCGACCACGAAGTCGCCCGCAGCGATCTCGCGCGACCCGCCCGACGACCGCACCACCATGGTCGCCCCGAGGGCGATCACCGCCGCTGGCTGGTCGGCGGCCACATCGGCGTGGGCCATCGAGCCGCACAGCGTCCCGCGGTTACGTACCTGGACGTCACCGGTCCACGAAGCCGCCTGCGACAGCGCCTTGGCGTGCTGCTGGATCACCTCGCTCGAGGCGATCTGGTTGTGACGGACCAGCGCCCCGATCGAGATGTGGTCGCCCTTGTCCTCTATCTGGTCGAGCCCTGGGATCCGCCCTATGTCCACCACCAGCTCGGGAGAGAGGAGGCGGAGCTTCATCAGGGGGAGGAGTGACATTCCGCCGGCAAGCACCTTCGCCCCGGGGTTGTCGGCAAGAACGGTGAGCGCCTCATCGATGTTCGCCGGGGCGACATACTCGAAGCTCCTCGGGTACATCAGCCCTCACCTCCCTGACTTGCGTCCTGTATCACCTGCCACACATTCTTTGGTCGAAGCGGCATGTCGATGCTCTCCACCCCCAGTGGTCGGAGGGCGTCGAGAACGGCGGCCACGATGGTTTGTGCCGACCCGATGGTCCCTGCCTCGCCGATCCCCTTCACCCCGAGGGGATTGGCGTCGGTCGGGGTCACCGTCATGTCCATCTCGAACGACGGCACGTCTGCTGCCGTCGGGATCTGATAGTCGGCCAGCGAAGGTGTCAGCAGGCTTCCGTTTTCGTCGTAGACCGCCTCCTCGAAGAGCGCCTGTCCGATCCCCTGGACGATCCCTCCTTGGATCTGGCCGGCGACGATCATCGGGTTGATCACCGTCCCACAGTCGTCCACCGCGAGGTACCGAAGCAACTCGACGTTGCCCGTCTCCACGTCTACCTCAACCACCGCCAGGTGGGCTCCGTACGGCCACGTGGCGTTGGTGGGATCGAAGAAGGCGACGTCCTCCAGACCGGCCTCCACCCCCTCGGGCAGCTGGTACTGCTGGTAGGCGGTGGCGACCAGGTTGTCCCAGTCGACGGACTGCTCGGGAGAACCGGCCACAAAGGCCTTGCCGTCCTCGAACCGGATGTCCTCGGCAGCGGCCTCGAGCATGTGGGCGGCGATCCGGGCGGCCTTCTCCTGGACCCGCCCGGCGGCACGAGCCACTGCCGGCCCGCCGACTGCGGCAGATCGGCTTCCGAACGTGCCGATCCCCATCGGCGAGTCATGGGTGTCGCCGTGCCGGACCTTCACCCGATCGAAGGCAACCCCCAGCGTGTCGCTGGCGATCTGGGCCCAGGTGGTCTCGTGCCCCTGCCCCGTCGGCCCCGTGCCCGTCACCACGGTGACGCTCCCGTCGGGATTGCACCGCACCGTCGCCGACTCGTTGAAGGCGGAGGGGAGCCCGTACCCGGCCCATGAGAACCCACCCTCGAACATAGCCGAAGGAGCTAGCCCGCAGTTCTCCACGTAGGTAGTGAGCCCTATGCCGAGATAGCGTCCCTTCTCTCTGGCCTTGGTCTGCTCGGCGCGAAGTCCTTCGACGTCCGCCATCTCCAGCAGCCGATCGAGCGTGGCGGCGTACTGACCCGAGTCCATCACCATCCCCACCTTGGTGGTGAAAGGGAAGTCCTCGGGCTTCACGTAGTTGCGACGTCGCAGTTCGGCAGGATCCATGTCGAGCTCGGCGGCCAAGGCGTCGACCGACCGCTCGAGGTAGTAGGCCGCCTCGGGTCGTCCGGCACCGCGGTACGCATCCGTCGGCGGCGTGTTGGTGTAGACGCAGTCGATCTTGAAATGGACGTTGGGTATGTCGTACTGACCCGGTGCGGTGAACTGCCCCAGCACCGGGATGGCGATGGTGAAGTTCTGCGAGTACGCCCCCATATCGGCCAACCCGGCCAGCTCATAGGCGACCATGTCTCCTTCTCGTGTCGCCGCGATCTTGGCTGTCGCCACCCAGCCTCTCCCCTGGATGGTGGAGACGGCAGCTTCCCGCCTCGTTTCGGTCCAGCGGACCGGGCTTCCCAGCATCTTGCTGGCGAAGGTGCAGAGCATCTCGTCGGGATAGACGTTGAGCTTGCACCCGAACCCGCCGCCGACCTCGGGTGCGATGACCCTGACGTCGTTGGCGTCGAGACCGAAGGTGGTGGCGATAGCCCCGGCCAGAGCATGTGGGATTTGGGTGGTTGACCACAGGTTCACCCTGCCGTAGCCGGGGTTCCATTCAGCCAGCACCGCCCTGGGCTCGATTGGGACCGGGATGAGGCGCTGGTTGACCATCTTGCGCTCCACGACCACCACGTCGTCCCGGCCAAAGGCCTCGGCGCAGCCGTCGCCGTCCCCCGCCTCCCACGTGTGGATGACGTTGGAGGCGTCGTGAACGGTGATCCGATCGGTGGCGGCGTCTTCGAGGTCAACGGCGGCGTCCATTGGGTCGTAATCGACCTCCACCGCGTCTGCGGCATCGCGGGCCAAGTACTTGTCGTCGCCCACCACCATGGCAACTGCCTCGCCGACGTGGCGGATCTGGCCGTCTGCCAGCAGAGGCTTCAGAGTCCCTACTGGAACCTGTGCCAGCAGGCTGCCCAGGTGACGGACATCCTCGATCGTGTAGACGGCGTGCACCCCGGGCATTTCGAGGGCCGCCGACGTGTCGATCGAGTTGACGCTGGCCCGGGCATAAGGGCTACGCACGAAGACAGCGGACAACTCCCCAGGGAGCCGGACGTCGTCGACATAGCGGCCGGTCCCTGCGATCAGCGCCGGATCTTCCTTGCGCTTGATCGCCTTGCCGAACAGCCGGGTGGTCGTCATACCGGCACCTCCTCCCATTCGGCGGGTGCCGGGGTATCGCCGCGCATCTTGGCGGAGGCGTACTCGATGGCGCGCACGATGTTGTGGTAGCCGGTGCACCGGCAGAGGTTCCCGTCGATCCCGTGGCGGATCTCGTCCTCGGATGGGTCGGGGTTCTCGGCGAGCAAGCCGACCGCCGACATGATCATCCCTGGGGTGCAGAAGCCGCACTGCAGACCGTGGCGCTCCCAGAACCCCTCCTGGACGGGGTGGAGCTCGCCGTCTTCGGCAAGCCCTTCGATGGTGGTTATCTCGGCACCCTCGGCCTGCACCGCCAGCATGGTGCAGGACTTGATCGTCGTCCCGTCCACAAGGACCGTGCACGCCCCGCAGTACGAGGTCTCACACCCGATGTGGGTGCCGGTCAGATGCAGGTTCTCCCTGATGAGGTGTACGAGGAGCGTTCTCGGCTCGACGTCCACGCTCACGGGTCGCCCGTTGACGGTGAGGCCTACCTGCATAGCTCCTCCTCCTAACCCCCTTGCGAAACGGCCTCCGACGTCGCAGTCGGCCCGTCAGCCGAAGTTATCAGAGCCGGAGCGGCGATGTCGGCCGTGGGGCCTCTTTGCGGCAAAGTGGTGATGATGGGCGCTTGCACTACGGTGATCGCGGATCCATGCTGCATCGCCTATTCGCCCTGGTAGCAGCGGTGGTGGCGGTCGTCACCTCGATCGCCTCGCCCGCCCGCGCCGACCGCATCATGGACGAGCACTTCGAGGAGTACCCCTGGTCGGCCGATGGCGACAACGCCCCGTGGTCGGATGTGCGCTCCGCCGACCTCACCAACAGCAGTCTCGGGAGAGGTTTCCTCGAGTCCGGGTTGTCCGTGACGATCCCGGCCGGCGCGCAGCGCGGTGTCGGTCCCTTCTACGGGTTCAAGGGCAAGGGGCCCATCGAGGCCTGGTTCCGCTACTACGTGTGGCTCGAGCGGTGGCGCCCCACCTACTCGGGGAAGCTCCCGGGTTTCTCCGGCGTGTACGGCTCATCGGCCAAGGGCTGCATTCCTCCTGAGCAGGGAAATCCGGGGTGGTCGGCCCGGCTCTATTGGCTGCCGCCAGGGGTCGACGGGGTGGGTGTCGGTGAGACGGCGATCGGATCGTACGTGTACCACCTCGATCAGCCGACCGAGTGCGGAAATGCCCTCGCCTGGAATCCCGGTGAGCTGGTGCGGCAGCGATGGCATTGCATCCAGGGTCACGTGCGGATGAACACGCTTGGCCAGTCCAACGGCGTCCTCGAGGGGTGGATCGACGGGGTCAAGGCGTTTCGGCGCGCCGACCTCAGATTCCGCCTCGAAGGGCAGAAGTCCGTCCGGATCAAGCAGTTCTGGCTCGACGTGTTCTTCGGCGGTCCCTCGGCCACCCCGAACAAGCTGGTGCTCAGGCTCGACGAGATCGCCGTCTCCAAGGACGCGAGGCCCGGTTGCATCGATCCATTCACCGATGACAACACCTCGACTCACGAGGCCGACCTCACCGACCTCCACGCCCGAGGCTTCATCGAGGGGTGCAGCCGCCGTCTTGCCTGTCCCGAAGACAACCTCACCAGGGCGGAGATGGCGGTGCTCTTGGTTCGTGTGCTCTCGCTACCCAAGTCCGACACCAACCACTTCCGCGACGACAACGATCACTGGGCGGAGCCGTACATAGATCGGCTAGCCGCCAGCGGGATCACCATGGGGTGCGACCGACGTCTCTTCTGTCCCGAGGACCCGGTGACCCGTGCCGAGCTCGCCACCTTCCTCGATCGCGCCTACGACCCACCGGGCACGACCCAGGACTTCTTCGGCGACGACGACGATCACTGGGCGCGCCACGGCATAAACCGGCTCGCCGCCGCCGGCGTGATCAACGGGTGCACCGCCACGGCGTTCTGTCCGGAGGCGACGATCACCCGCGGGCAGACGGCAGCGCTGCTCGCCAGGGCGGTCCGCTGGGCAGAGGGCCTGACCGACGATGTCGTGGTGTCTACGACGCTCAGCGACTCGGAGCGTGATGCCCTCACCGCCGGGGACCACGACTAGCTCGAGCGGGTGAGCGCCATGGCGAGCGAGGCCTGCAGGTAGCCGAGATAGTCCAGAGTCGCCATCTCGGCGCCACCATCACGCCGCGCCCGGTCGTAGTCGCTCTCCTTATTGATCCCCAACCGCACGGCGAGAACGAGGCGAGCTTCTCCCAGGACGCGCAACCAGGACTCGGCCTCGCCCTCTGAAAGCACCGCGCCCCGCTCGGCGCCGCCGAGGGTCTCCTCGAAACGAGTCCGGTCATCCGCCCTGTCGCTGGTGAGCTCGCTCCCCATCAGCCGCCAGAACTCGTCGTCGTCCCCGGGTGAACCCGGATAGACCGGGAGCCGGCCCCGAGGCTCGGTAGGTGAAGGCGACTCGGCAACCAAGAGCGGTACCAACTGGCCGAGCACCGCCACCTCGTTGATGTCGAGCTTGACCTTGATCCGGCCCTTGCGGTCCAGGGCAAACGGCTCCCTCACGTCTTCTCCAGAGTGGCCCAGAGCCCGTAATGGTGCAGGCGGTAGCAGTCGACCTCCGACTTCTCCCTCGGGCCGGAGGCAACCACAGCCCGCCCTTCGTGGTGGACGGCGAGCATCAAGCGCGTGGCCTCCTCAGGCGAGTGGCCGAAGAGCTTCCTGAAAACGTAGACGACGTACTCCATGAGGTTGACCGGGTCGTTCCACACCACCACATTCCACGGTGAGTCCCCGGCAACCACATCGTCCACATCGGGGCGGTCGGTGCGAACCGGCAGCGCCGAGGTGAGTTCACCAACCATCGCTGTGTGCCAGCCGACGCCGGTTGAGCCAGTCCTCCAGGTCCTGGCGCGCCACCCGCCACTCCCTCCCCACCTTGACACCGGGAAGGTCACCCGATCGCAGACGGGCGGTGACCACGAATGGAGACACCTCGAGATATGCGCACACATCAGCCACTGAGAGCCAGTCCTTGGGGATCGTCACCCGGATCGGGTCCACGCCGTTCAGGCTAGTGGTCGTCGACCCCGCGGAGAGAGGCCGGTGCGCGAAACCTCACTGTTCCTCCAGTGATCATGTGGCGTATGTTTGCGATATCTTGCGTTCCATAGGATGAGTCGGTTTATCAGCATGGTCCTGAGCCCCGATGACCCACTCCGCCACCCGGATCTCATCGAGATGGCGCGTCGGCTGCGATCGCAACTCGAGTCCGTGCTCGACGCCGAGCGAGCCGCGGCACACGCCATCGCCCGGCGGAGCGAGACCATGCGCGACCGGCTGATCATGGCGGAGGACAACGGGGACCGGGTCGTCATCACCTGCTGCGACGGGGGACGGCGGGTGGGCCGCCTTGGCGGAGTTGGGCTCGATCTCGTCGTCGTCCTGGGGCCCGACAGGGAGCAGGTAGTGGCACTCCGTCATATCGTGACCCTGGAGACGGTGTGATGACCAGTCGCCCCATGGTGGCCACCGTCCTCTCGGCACGTCCGTGGGAGGCGCGGTTGGTGGCTATGGCGCGCGCCGCCGGGAGCATCAGGGTGGTCGGGCGTCTCTACCAGCCCGAGGACTTGGACCGCCTCCGCCAGGTCGACGTGCTCGTGGTCGGGGCAGAGACCAGCTGGGCGACACCGGCAAGGGTGCGCTCATGGCGGAACCGAGGGATTGCCGTCCTCGGTGTGGTTCCGGAGGGAGACATGCCCGCCGCTGCTCGTTTCACCGCATCGGGGGCGATGGTCACACTGGAGCAAGCCCCACTTCAGTCGCTCCTGGCAGCGATTCGCATCGCTGCCAGGAGTCGCAACCTGGTATCGGGCGGCCAGGGTCGGTTGGCGGTGGTGGTGGGGACGAGGGGTGCCCCCGGGGTTACCGAGGTGTCGTTGGCGCTCGCCACTGGCATCTCCGACAACCTGCGGACGCTCCTCGTCGACCTCGACCTGAGCGCTCCCAGCCTCGGCCTCAGGCTCGGGCTCCCGCCGCGGAGCGGGTTGGCGGAGGTGAGCGAGCGGCTGCGGTGCGATGCCGGCTCGCTCCAGCACGCAGCCCATCGGGTGGGCGCACTGAGCGTCGTCCCCGGCGAGGGACCGCCCAGCACACCCACCGACATCGACGACCTTGTTGTGGCGTCCCGGTCGGGTTTCCAGATGGTGGTCGCCGATCGTGGTCCGGTGGCGGGCGACGACCCGGTCCTCGTCGCCGCCGACTCGGCAGTGCTGGTGTGCCGCCCCTCGCCCATCGGCTTGATGAGGACGGCACGTCTTGTCGACGCTTGGAGCGGTCCGATTCCCTGGCTCGTGCTCAACCAGGTGGAGGACCGAGAGGCGGCGACGAACGCTGCTCGCCGTTTTGTCGGGCTGGAGCCGGCGGTGGTGCTCGATGCGGATCCAACGGTGGGTCTCCCCGGTGCGGGGCCGTCGAGTTGGATGGTCGAGGCGCTACGACCACTCCACGCCGCGCTCACCGAGCCCGATGGTGGACGCTGCCCGGTAGGAGCCGAGATGGCGTAGCTCGACCAGCGTCGCCGGCATCGGCTCGAAGATGGCGGCGTAACCGTCCGGACCAGGGGCGTGCATCAGGTCAACGAAGAAGCGGTGGCGCCACGCCTCTTCACTGGGTCGGGACTCGATCCGGGTCAGGTTGGCGCCGCGCAGCCCCAGCTCAGTGAGCGCCAAAGCCAGCGCCCCCGGCTGATGGAGGGTTATGAAGCTGATCGTCGTCTTGTCGGCGTCGGGCGCCACCGGCTCGGGGCCAGGGGCCAACACCGCAAACCGGGTGGTGTTGTGCCATCGGTCCATGACCTCGGTAGCGAGTACCTCGAGCCCAAACCGCTCGGCGGCCATCTCCGGTGCCAGCGCCGCTTCGTGAGGATCGCCCTGCTCGGCCACCTCGCGCACTGCACCGGCGGTATCCGACGAGGTGACCGCCTTCCACCCCCGCTCGGCTATCACCAGCTCCGCCTGCCCCAACGCCTCGGGATGGGACCGCACCCGCGTCACCGCGTCGAGCGACGACCCGGGCACGCCGAGCAGGGCGTGACGGACCTCGAGCATGTGCTCGGCGACGATCGACGCCGAGGACCGGAGCAACCGATCGAGCACAGGGAGCACGCTCCCCGTTGTCGAGTTCTCGATGGGGAGAACCAATCGGTCGACGTCGCCTCGCTCGAGTGAGGCAAAGGCATCCGAGAACGAGGCCAAACCGGTCCGGGGGCACCCGGGGAACAACTCGCCCACCGCCTGGTGACTGTAGGAGAGCTCCTCGCCCTGGTAACCGACACGGAGGGTCCGATCCATCCCCGGTGGACAGTAGGGCGCTGGTGGCCCGGCACGTGCCCTATGGCTAGCCGCCCGGTGGTACCTCTACCCTGCCCCGCCCATGCCAGCGCTTCCCGACCGGCCACCAGAGTGGGTGGCTGACGCCGTCTTCTATCAGATCTTCCCCGACCGATTCGCCCGCTCTGGCCGGGTAGCCCAACCCGGCAACCTCGAGCCCTGGGACTCCCCGCCGACCCACCACGGATACAAGGGAGGCGACCTGATCGGGATCGCCGAGAGGCTCGACTGGATCGAGGATCTTGGCGCCAACGCCATCTACCTCAACCCCATCTTCCGATCTGGCTCCAACCACAGGTACCACACCCACGACTACTTCGTTGTCGACCCGCTGCTCGGGGGCGACGAGGGATTCGACCGCCTCATGGAATCGTGCCGGTCGCGGGGGATCCGGGTGGTGCTCGACGGCGTCCTCAATCACGCCTCGCGTGGGTTCTTCCCATTTCACGACATCATGGAGAACGGCGCCCGATCGCCTTGGATCGAGTGGTTCCACGTCAACGGCTTCCCGATGAGGGCGTACGAGGAGGATCGGCCGCCCAACTACGCGGCGTGGTGGGGGCTCCACGCCCTTCCCAAGTTCAACACTGAGAACCCCCAGGTGGTCGAGTACCTCTACTCAGTCGGCGAGCACTGGGCGGGGCGCGGCATCGATGGATGGAGACTCGACGTGCCCACCGAGATCTCCACACCGGGTTTCTGGGAGGGTTTTCGGCAAAGGGTGCGGGCGGTGAACCCCGATCTCTACATCGTCGGTGAGATCTGGGAGCACGCCACCGATTGGATCGCTCGGGGTGACCGGTTCGACGCCACCATGAACTACCTGTTTGGTGGTTGGACCCTCGCCTTCACCATCGGCGGAGAGATCGACTCCGAGCTCGCTCGCGGGCTCCACTACCCCATCACCCCGCCGCTCGATGCCGCGGCCTACGGCGCCGCCGTCGAACGTCTGCTCGACATCTACCCCGACCACGCCAACCGAGCCAACCTCAACCTGCTCGGCTCGCACGACACGCCTCGGGTGCTCAGCCTGGCTCGGGGCGACGTCACCGCAGTGGTGCTGGCGATGGTCTTGCTGCTCACCTTCCCCGGGGCCCCCTGTATCTACTACGGCGACGAGATCGGCCTGGAGGGGGGCCAGGAGCCGGCGTCGCGGGCCGCCTTCCCTTGGAATGATCCCGGCGACTGGAGCACGGGGATCCTCTCGTCGGTGCGCTCCCTGGTGGCGCTGCGCCACGCCCACCCGGCGCTCCGCCATGGCACCTACCTACGGCTGCCTACCGGATCGGGTGCCGGGCTTCACTGGTTTCTCCTCGACCATCCCGAGGAGCGGGTGGTGGTGGCCGTCAACGCCGGGCGGGACGCGGCATCGGTGGCCACTCAATCCATCGGCGACCGGTTCGAGACGCTCTGGGGCTTTGGCGGCATCGCCACCGACGGCGGGACCACGCGAGCCGCTCTCGGGCCGCGCTCGGCCGCGGTTTGGCTGGCCGAGCGCTGACTGTCAGTCGACGGGTTCGGGGAGGGCGGCGCTATCGAGGGCGGCGGCGAGGATCATGGCGATGTCCTGGACACGGACATCATCGCCTCGCCCGATCTCCTTGACCCCGTCGTCGATCATCACGAGGCAGTACGGACAGGCGACGGCAACTGTAGAGGCGCCGGTGGCGACGGCCTCCTCCGCACGCTCCACGTTGACCTTCTTCCCGGTGTGCTCCTCCATCCAGAATCGGGCGCCACCCGCCCCACAGCACATGGCGCGGTTGCCACTGCGCGGCATCTCGATCAGGCTTCCGGCTGCACCGGAGGCGGCAACCTCACGGGGCGGCAGGTACACGTCGTTGTGCCTCCCCAGATAACACGGGTCGTGGTAGGTGATCGCCCCATCACCGCCATCGGGCACCGGGACCAGACCACGCCGCATGAGCTCGGCCAGTAGCTGGCTGTGGTGAATCACCTCGTATGTGCCGCCGAGTTGGGGGTACTCGTTGGCCAGCGTGTTGAAGCAATGCGGGCACTGGGTCACCACGGTGCGCACCCCGAACTCGTCGAGGGTGGCGATGTTCTGCAGGGCGAGCTGCTGGAACACGTATTCGTTTCCGGACCGACGGGCAGGGTCACCGGTGCACAGCTCGCGGGGGCCGAGGATGGCGAAGTCGAGCCCGGCGTGGTGCATGAGCCGGGCCATCGACAACGTGACCGCCCGGTTGCGATCGTCAAAGGAGCCGGCGCACCCCACCCAGTAGAGGTAGTCGGCCGACTCAACACCGTCGCGACCGAGGACCGGTACCTCGAAGTCGAGTGACGCCGTCCAATCCGCCCTGGTCTGCTGACTCATTGCCCATGGGTTCGACTGGTTCTCCATGGCCAGATACGCCTTGCCCAACTCGGGTGGGAAGTCGGACATCATGAGAGAGAGATGGCGTCGCATGTCGAGGATCTTGTCGAGGATCTCGATGTTCACCGGGCAGATCTCGTCGCATGCCTTGCAGCTGGTGCACGACCACACCTCTTCGGGCTGGATCCGCTCGAAGACGCTCGCCGAGCTGACCGTTATCCCATCGACGGTCTCTACCGGCGGCGACACTGCTGGATCACCGGTGAGGGCGGCGACCTCGCCGAGCTTGATGACGATCTCGCGGGGGTCGAGCGGCTTCCCGGTGAGCTGCGCGGGGCACACGGACGTGCAGCGACCGCAGATGGTGCAGGCATCGGTGTCGAGCAACTGCTTCCAGGTGAACTCGGTGATCTCGGCGGCGCCGACGGACTCGATGTCGTCGGTCTCCATCAGGTTGGGGACCGGCCGCATCGCCCCCTTGGGGCGCTGGCGTGGCGAGAGGACCATGTTCGCCGGTGAGGTGAACATGTGCCGCAGCTTCGTGGTGGGGAGAATCACCAGGAAGCCGCCGAAGGCGACGACATGTGCCACCCAGAACGTGCGGTGGAGAGCAACGGCCGCCGTCTCGGGGACGAGGAAACTCAGCGGATAACCGACGAATGACCAAACCTCGAACGCGGGCCGCCCGTCAACGACGATGCGAGCCGCCTCGGTGGCCAGCCCGCTGAGGCCGATGACCGCCAGGATCGCCAGGATCCATGCGTCCTCGGGCTTGGTCTTGGAGCGGATCCGCCACGGGCGCTGCCCATAACGGCGGAGCGCTCCGAGGGCCAGCCCTCCCAGGAACACGAGCGACGCCAGGTCGAGGATCGCCGAGTAACCCTGGTACACCCTCCCCTCGAGGAACTTGAACTGGTCGGGGAGGATGTGGTCGATCTCCAGAGTCACCGTCCCCAGGAAGAGGACGACGAAGCCCCAGTAGATCATGGAGTGCATCAACCCGGCGGCGGGGTCGCGCATCAGGGTCCGCATCGACAAACCGCGCAGGAGCTGGCGGAGCCGCTCCTTCCAGAGGCCGAGACGCCGGTCGGCCCCGCCCCGTCCCCAGTTGCGCGCTCTCAGAGCGAACAGATACGCCGCGATGAACACCGCCGCGGTTACCGCCACATAGAAGAGGACTACGACTGCCCCCGGGATGTTGCCGAAGACCTCGCGCCCGACCTCAGGACGTCTGTCGTCGAAGAGCTCTCCCAGCCACCAGAGCGCCAGCGTGCCACCTGCCAGCACAAATGCCAGACCGAGAAGGAACCCGGCGGCGGTGAATCTCCGCTTGCGCTCCTCGGTCGCCGCCGGCTCTGTCATGCGCCGCCGAGAATAGGTGGTAGGTGGTAGCAGTCGATTCCCTCCCCCGGCGGGGGGAGTACCCGACGCCGCAGGCGCGGGGGAGGGGGGCTGGTCATCTCCCACGATGCGATAGGCCCGGCGAGGCGAGCACCGTTGGGAGCTCGGCGGCACCCCTACCCGCTGCTCCGCAGCGGGTCCCTTCCCCCCTCCGGGACGGAGAAAGACGTCCGTCTTCCGTCTTCCGCCTAGGTCTCGGATTGCTCCCCGTCGCCGGTGGCGGGCATTGCCTCGATCGGGGTTGCTTCGGGGGCCTCGGTTTCGAGACCGAGCTCGCGCCGCAGCTCTTCCAGCTTGGCGTCGGCACCCGCCACCGAGATCGCCTCGCGCAGCTCGGCTTCGGCACCTGCGGGTGTCGCCTCTCTCAGCTCGGTGCGCGCCTTGGCCGAGGCGAGCCGCTGGTTGATCTTGTCCTCGACCTTTTCGAGCGAGGGCGCCTCGGACTCCATGTTGGCCGAGATCGACTCGACCGCCGAGTTGACCGCTTCCTGCATGCGGGCTTGTTGCAGCGAGCCGAGGAGCTGCATCCGCTTGGCGGCGAGCTCCTGAAGCCGCATGGCGTTCTGCTGGACGGCGCCCTTGGCGGCGTCGGCCTGACCCACCGCGATCTCGTACTGGTCTTTGAGTGACTCGAGGTTGTTCTCAGCCGCTTGGAGCTTGAGCGCCAGGCTCTGCGCCGCCTGGTTCCATTTGCTCTCCGCCGCGGCGTCGCCGGCAGTCTTGGCCGAATCTCCCCTGAGCAGCGCCTGCTTCGCCATCTCACGCGTCTCGCCGACCGAGTCAGCCGACTGCTCGAGCTTCTGCTCGAGTTGGGTGCGGTGAGCGATCACCTTCGCCGCCTGGTTGCGCAGCTCCTGGTCGCGCTTGCGGGCTTCGGTGATTGCGACCTCGATCTCGACCTCGGGGTCCATGACCCGCTCGGCCGTGCCGCGAAACCACTGCTTGATGTAGTTCCAGATGCGCCTGAACATCGGTGCCCCGCCTCCTGACTGGTTAGAAAGCGATCCTAAACCCGCTCAGTCGCTTGGTCTCCAGCCTGGGCGCCACCCGGCCGGGCTTCCGCGGTCAGCCGCCGAGCAGCTCTGATGTGACCTTGGCGACGTGTCCCTTGGCCCTGACGTTTCGCCAGGCCCGGTCGAGGGTCCCGTCGGTCCCCACCAGAAACGTCGAGCGGATGAGGCCCTCGAACTTCTTCCCGTAGAGGCTCTTGGTCCCCCATGCTCCGAAGGCCTCTGCCACGGCATGGTCCTCGTCGGACAGGAGCTGGAAGGGAAGCCCCTCCTTCGCCTTGAACTTGGCGTTGCGGTCGGGACGGTCCGGGCTGATCCCCACCACGCGGTACCCGGCATCCTGCAGCGTCTCATAGCTGTCCCTGAAGTCGCACGCCTCGGCGGTGCACCCCGGGGTCATGGCCGCCGGGTAAAAGAAGATGACCGTCGGAGTGCCGTAGAGCTCCGCAGACGACACCTCGGCTCCGGTCTCGTCGGCGAGTGTGAACGTGGGCGCGGGGTCGCCGACTTCGGTTGTCATGTGTTCTCCATACGTGTGAGGTTATTGGTTTCTCGCCCCGGGTGACGCGAGGCTCCCGCCGGTTGATCCGTCGGTGTCCGCTCGGGGGACGGCATTGCGAGTCACCGATTTAGCTCAGCTGCCGAAAAGCGCCTGTAGGAAGAACGAGACATTGGCCGGACGCTCCGCCAGTCTCCTGGTGAGGTAGGGGTACCACTGCGAGCCATAGGGGACGTACACCGCGGAGTCTCTGGCCCGCCTCCACCAGCCTGCCGCTGCAGCTGCTCCCTGACCCCGTACAACATCTGGAACTCGAAGTAGTTGGTTCGGCCCTGGGCGAGAATCAGCGCGATCTCCACCAGCCGCTCGTCGTGGGTGGCTATCGCAGGCATACAGCCCTCCTCCGCCATCAGACGAGACATGAGGAGGGCGAAGTTGCCGTCGACAGCTTCCTTGCTCTGCAAGGCGACTTCGGGAGGCTCGGCGTATGCCCCTTTGCATAGCCGGATGTGGCCACCGAGAGGCGCCAAGGCCGCGACGTCGGCGGCGCTGCGGTGCAGACAGGCCTGGATGGCGAGCCCCAGGTTGCCCGACTCCTGCTGGACCTCGCTGTAGAGACGGACCGTCGACTCTGTCCAACGGCTGTCTTCCATGTCCACCGACACCGACTGCCCGGCGTCAGCCGCCGCCGCCGCCAGCTCCTTCAGCTGCCTGCTTGCGAGGTCATCGTCCACACCCATCCCAAGCTGGGTGAGCTTCACCGAGATGTTGCCGTCGATTCCTTGTTCGGAGATCTGCTCGATGCAGTCGAGGTAGACCCGCTGGGCGCTGCGACACGCAGCGGGATCACCCACTTCCTCGCCGAGGTGATCGAGCGACGCCCGAATACCCTGCTCGTTGAGCTCGCGGGCGGCCGCCAGCCCATCGGCCAGCGACTCCCCGGCGACAAATCGATGCGCCAGCGCCAGACCGGCCGAAGTGCGGGTGAAGGCGGCACGCACCGGTGGGAATCGGGTTGCTGCCAGCACTGAGCCAGTGAATGCACCCGGCAATGTCAGTCCTCGCTCTCCGCCGCCGAGCCGAGCTGACGGGCGCGTTCGGCGGCGGCCCGGACCGCGTCCTCGACGATCGCCCGGAAGCCTCGCTCCTCCAACACATGGACGGCGGCGGCGGTGGTCCCACCCGGCGATGTGACCTGGGACCGCAGCTCGAAGGGGCCGAGGTCGGTCTCGACGAGCAGGGCACCGGCACCCTTGATGGTCTGGTTGACCAGGCGTTCGGCGAGATCGCGGGGTAGTCCCTCGCGGACCGCCGCCTCGGTCAGCGCCTCGGCGAGAAGGAAGGCATATGCCGGGACCCGTCCCGGATACGGCGGTCACCGCATCCAACAGGGCCTCGTCCATCACGGTCACCTCGCCGGCAGCCCGGAGCACCGAGGCGGCGAGGTCGACCGCGTTCTGGTCGGCATGGCTACCGGGGGCGATCCCGGTGATCCCCTCCCCCACGAGAGCCGGGGTGTTGGGCATTGCCCGCACCACTCCGACCCGGCCAAGTGCCTCCTCGAGAAGCCTGGTACGAACCCCGGCGGCAAGCGTCAGCACGACCTGATGCTCGGTGACAGCACCAGCGATCTGGCCGAGCAGTGCCGGGACGTCGATCGGCTTCACCGAGACAACCACCAGATCCGCGCCTTCGAGCGCCTTGGCAGGATCGAGGAGACATCTCACCCCGACCCTCTCCTCGACATCGGCGGCCCTTTCCGGCGGCGCGCCGCAAGCGTGATCTCATCAGCCTGCCAACCGGCGCGGAGCAGCCCGAGGGCCAGCGCCTGACCCATGGCGCCAGCGCCGAGGATGGCGACAGTTGGTCGCTCGCTCATGGCGTTGAGACAGTAGACAACGGCGATTGGCGCAGGTGGTCCCGCAGCATTCCTCCCACGGTGCGCACCGCGCTCGGCTTGAAGCCCTCGGGAATGATGATGTCGGCGTACCGCTTCGAGGGTTCGACGAACTGGAGGTGCATAGGCCGGACCGTCGCCTCGTACTGATCGATCACCGATGCATAGGTGCGCCCCCGGTCGCGGGTGTCGCGCCGCAGGCGGCGCAGCAATCGAAGGTCTGCGTCGGCATCGACGTAGATCTTCAGATCGCACCGCCGGCGCAACTCGGGCTCGGCCAGGATCATCAGACCCTCGATCAAGATCACGGGGCGGGGGTCGACGACCACGGTCTCGTCCATCCGCAGGTGGGCGGCGAAGTCGTAGCGGGGCTTGAGCACACGCCTCCCGGCGAGCAGGTCCTCCAGGTGCTCGAGCATCAGGTCGGTCTCGAAGGAATCGGGGTGGTCGTAGTTGATGGCAGCCCGATCCTCGAAGGGGAGATCGGGACGGTGGTGGTAGTAGCCGTCGTGCTCGAGGACGGCGACCGCGTCGCTGCCCACTTGCGACACCAACTCCTGAGCGATGAGCGACTTCCCCGATGCCGAACCCCCGGCGATGCCCACCACGAGTGACTTGCCAAGCGGCCAGGAAGCGACCAGATCGGCGGTGAGCGGCGGGCGATGGCTGAGGCCGGACACGGTGTGGGATCAGAGCGGTCTCATCGACCGCTCTTCATCTCGCGCTTGCGCGCCCTGAGGTCGGCCACGTCTTCCCATCTGGCGACATCGGCGATCGATGGCCAGTCGGCGGCCACTTCCTCCCAGCCGGGCGGGCCAAGGCCAAGACGCTTTCCCACGATGCCAACGAAAATGCGCGCCTTCTGCACACCAAATCCAGGGAGCTCACGCAGCCTCTTGAGGAGCTCGTCCCCACTTTCGGCGGACTCCCAGAGCAGCTCCGCCACCCCCCATACTTCTCGAGCAGCATGCCGCACAGCTCCTGGGTCCGCTTCGCCATCGAACCGGGGTAGCGGTGGATTGCCGGGGGTCCGCGGAAGATCGCTGCCAGGTGGTCGGGGTCCGTCTCGGCGATCACCGTGCAATCGAGCTGTTGCCCGAGCCTCTCTTGGAGCAGATAAGGACCGTAAAAAGCCCGCTCCATAGGGAACTGCTGGTCGAGCAGCATCCCGATGAGGAGCGCCAGCCCGCTCTCGGCGAGAAACCGGTCGGCGTCGGCGTTGCCTGTCCATGGCAGGCTTTCGGGCGTCGCCACGGCGGCGACCCTAGCCCGCGGTCAACGGAGCCAGGCGATCAGCACCCAGATCACCAGCATCAAGGAGGGTGCGAGCCCCAAGACAGCGACGGTGTAGCGGGATGACAGGAGGAAACGGTCGTGCCATCGCTCCTGGTTCGCAACTTGCCGGAGAGCGGATTGGTGAGCAGGCCGATCGGGATCTCCCAACCCAGGGCTGGCAGCTACCCAGGCGGTACTTCCCAACCCAGGGCTGGCAGCTACCGCTCGGGCGATAGTCTCGCTGGATGCGCCCCTTGCCCACCCGGGTCGACCGAGCCGACCACGAGTTCGTCGCCAACCGGAGCTGGATGTTGGAGCGTCTCGACGAGTTCGAGGCGTTGCTGGCGCAGGCTCGCGCCGGCGGGGGCGAGAAGTACGTGGCTCGCCACCGCTCGCGGGGGAAGCTGCTGGCGCGGGAGCGGATCGAGATGCTGCTCGATCGCGACTCGCCCTTCCTGGAGCTGTCCACCCTGGCGGCGTGGGGTTCGGACAAGCCCCTCGGCGCCAATGTGGTCACCGGGATCGGGGTGATCTCCGGTGTGGAATGCGTCATCTCGGCCCACGATCCGACCAGCCAGGCAGGGTCGTCCAACCGCTACTCGCTGGCCAAGTCGCTGCGAGCGCAGGACATCGCGATGGAGAACCGGCTCCCTCTGGTCAACCTGGTCGAGTCCGGTGGCGCCGACCTGCCCGACCAAGCCGAGGTGTTCATCACGGGCGGCAAGTGGTTTCGCAACCTCACCCAGCTGTCAAAGAAGGGCATCCCAACGATCGCCATCGTCTTCGGAAGCTCTACTGCGGGTGGGGCGTACGTCCCCGCCATGTGCGACTACTCCGTGATGGTCAAGGAGCGGGCCAAGGTATTCCTGGGCGGGCCACCCCTCGTCAGGATGGCCACCGGTGAGGAATCGACAGACGAGGAGCTGGGCGGGGCCGAAATGCACTCCCGGACCTCTGGGCTATCGGACTACTTCGCCGTCGACGAGCTCGACGCCATCCGCATCGGCCGCGAGATCGTGGTCCATCTCAACTGGCGGAAGATGGGTCCGGGGCCGAGCATGCCGGCCGAAGAGCCCATTCACGATCCGGAGGACCTCCTCGGGCTCATCCCACGAGATCCGCGCGTCCCGTTCGACATGCGCGAAGTGCTGGCCAGAGTCCTCGACGGCTCGCTCTTCGACGAGTACAAGCCGCTCTACGGGACGTCGATGGTCACCGGTTGGGGGTCGATCCACGGTTTCCCGGTGGGGGTCGTGGCCAACCAGCAGGGGGTCATCTTCTCCGAGGAAGCTCACAAGGCCACCGAGTTCATCCAGCTGTGCAACCGCTACGACACCCCGATCGTCTTCGTCCACAACACAACCGGGTACATGGTCGGGAGGGACTACGAGCAGAGAGGGATCATCAAGGACGGGGCCAAGATGATCAATGCCGTGGCCAACTCCACGGTTCCCCATCTAGCGCTCATGGCCGGCGTCTCCTATGGGGCGGGCAACTACGGGATGAGCGGCAAGTCGTACAACCCCCGGTTCGTCTTTGGCTGGCCCACCCACAAGGTGGCGGTCATGGGCCCCAGGCAACTCGCCGGGGTGATGTCGATCATCGGAAGGCAGGCGGCCGAGGCGCAGGGACGACCCTTCGACGAGGACGCCGACGCCGCCATGCGTGCCTCCATCGAGCAACAGATCGAGCATGAGGAACTGGCCTATTTCTCCACCGCCCGAGTCCGCGACGACGGGCTGTTCGACCCGCGCGACACCAGGACCGTGCTCGGGATCGGTCTCTCTGCCGCCCACTCCGGCGAGGTGCGTGGCACCGCCGAGTTCGGCGTCTTCCGGATGTGACGCGCCAGCCCCATCTCGGCACCACAACTACCCTCAGCCAAGTGACCCGCATCACCAAGCTGGTCGTGGCCAACCGGGGCGAGATCGCCCGACGGGTTGCCCGCACCGCCAAGGCGATGGGGATAGCCACCGTCGCTGTCTTCTCCGAACCGGACTCCGATGCGCCGTTCGTCGCCGAAGCCGACGAGTCGGTGCCGCTTGGTGGGACCACCCCTGCCGAGTCCTATCTCCGAGGCGACCGCATCATCGCGGCCGCCAAGCTGACCGGAGCCGATGCAGTTCATCCGGGGTACGGGTTTCTCGCCGAGAGCGCGTCCTTTGCCCAGGCCGTCATCGACGCCGGACTGGTGTGGGTGGGACCCCCGCCGTCTGCGATCGCGGCGATGGGCTCGAAGCTCGAGGCGAAACGGATCATGGATGGGGCCGGGGTTCCCACCCTCCCCTCGATCGACTTGACCGGCCTTGACGAAGAGGGAATGGCGAACGCTGCTGAGCAGATCGGGTGGCCGGTCCTGGTCAAGGCGTCGGCCGGTGGCGGGGGAAAGGGAATGCGGGTGGTGCATGGCCGTGGCGACCTTGGCGAGGCGGTGGAAGGGGCCGCCAGGGAAGCCGGGTCGGCCTTTGGTGATGCCACCGTCTTCTTGGAGCACTATCTGGAGAGGGCGCGCCACGTCGAGATCCAGGTGGTCGCCGACGGCTTGGGGGCGGTCGCTCATCTCTTTGAGCGGGACTGCTCGATCCAGCGCCGTCACCAGAAGATCATCGAGGAGTCCCCGTCGCCTGCGGTCGGGTCGGAGCTGCGAAGTCGTATGGGTGAGGCGGCCACCGCCGCCGCCCGAGCGGTCGGATACGTCTCGGCGGGGACCGTCGAATTCCTGCTGCACGAAGGGCAGTTCTGGTTCCTCGAGATGAACACCCGGCTCCAAGTGGAGCACCCGGTGACGGAGGCGGTCACCGGACTCGATCTGGTGCGGCTCCAGTTGCTTGTCGCCCTGGGCGAGCCGCTCCCTCCCGAGGTGGCCGCCGCCGAGATGCGGGGCCACGCCGTGGAAGCCCGGCTCTACGCCGAGGACCCCGCCACCTACTTCCTGCCAGCGACTGGCACGCTGCACCGTTTCCGTGTCACCCACCCAGGCGTCCGGGTGGATAGCGGTGTCGAGGATGGCTCGGCGGTAACCGTCTACTACGACCCGATGCTGGCCAAGGTGATCGCCCACGCTCCGACCCGCACCGAGGCCGTGGCGGTGCTGACCGCTGCCCTCGCCGGCGCCGAGATCCACGGGGTCACCACCAACCGTGATCTGCTGGTACGGGTGCTCCGGCATCCGGATTTCACCGCCGGGAAGGCCGACACCGGTTTCCTCGAGCGCCACGATCCGGCCGAGTTGGGCGGACCACTCCCCACCCCCTCCGAGACATCGCTCCACGCCGTCGCCGCGGCGCTGGCCGCCCAAGCGGAGCGACGGGTGGAGCCGCCGGTGCTTGCGGGCGTGCCCTCAGGGTGGCGCAACAACCCATCGCAGCCGCAACGGGTCGATTTCGACGGGCCGCACGGAACACTGGCGGTCGGCTATCGGTTCGCCAGAGCAGGACTCGAGGTCGAGGTCGACGGCGTCCCGGTGCCAGGTCTGACGGTGCACCAGGTGACGGCCACATGGGTGGACGTCGAGTCCGACGGGGTTCGCCGGAGGTACCGGGTACATCGCCGCGGAAGGGACACCTGGGTGGACGGTCCCGAGGGCTGCTCGCACCTGGTGGAGCATCTTCGTTTCCCCGATGCGGTCGCCGAGGAGATCCCAGGCTCGCTCCATGCCCCGATGCCGGGGCGGGTGGTCAAGGTGCTGGTCGCCGAGAACGACCCGGTCGTGGCGGGGCAGGCGCTGTTGGTGCTCGAGGCCATGAAGATGGAGCACACGCATTCGTGCCCCTCATGCCGGAAAAGTGATCTCGGTGAAGGCGCAGCCGGAAGACCAAGTGGAAGCCGACCAGACCCTGATTGTCGTGGAATGAGCAACCCGACAAGGCCCGGACTCCCCGAGTAGCGTCGGCCCGAGTAGCGTCGACCTGTGGACGACGTCCTCGCCGACCTGGACCAGATAGAGCGCAAGCTCGACGCCATCCTCGAGCCGCTCGACGACGAGGCGTGGCAACGGCCCACGCCCGCCGAGGGCTGGAGCATCGGGGACACGGTGAGCCACCTCGCCTGGTTTGAGGAACAGGCCGAGCTTGCGGCCCGGGACCCGGACAAATTCGCCTCATCGGTCAACGAATTGCTCGGCGGTGGGGTCGACGGGTACATGGCCGTCGCCATCGACCTGGGCAGAGGCAAACCAGGGTCAGAGCTCCTCGATTGGTGGCGCCGGGCGCGGGGCGCCGCCCAGGATGCGTTCCGCCAGCTCGACCCGGCGGCGCGGGTCGTCTGGTTCGGCCCGTCGATGGCGAGCCGCACCTTCGTCGGTGCGCGGGTGATGGAGACCTTCGCCCACGGCACCGACATCGCCGATGCCCTCGAGGTCCAATTCCTGGCAGGCGGCGCGCTGCGCCACGTGGCTGCGCTCGGTGTCAAGACCTTCGGTTGGAGCTTCCAAAACCGCGGGCTAGCAGTCCCCGACCACAGGGTGCGGGTCGAGTTGACCGACAGCGACGGCGAGGTGCACCGCTGGAACGAGAACGAAACTCAGTCCGTGGTGGGCACGCTCGAGGACTTCTCGCTGGTGGTGACCCAGCGGCGCCACATCGACGACACGGGGCTGGTCGTGGATGGCCCCACCGCCCGTCAGTGGATGGAGATCGCCCAGTGCTTCGCCGGCCCGCCGGGCTCGGGGCGAAAACCGCAGGGACGAGACGGCTGACGGCGGAGGGCTGACCGCCTAAGACTCGAGCTTGGCCGACTCCAGCTCTCCGGAGAGCTGGGACCTGGCGAGATCAGTCGGGGTTGGCTTTCCAGCTCTGACGAAAGCGGCGCCTCCGGCGAGCAGACCGGCCGCCGCCGGGATCCAATACGAGACCAAGCGGTAGACCAGAACCGCAGGAATGCTGGTCTGCGGATCGACGCCGAACGCCGCCAGCGCCCCGACCAGACCAGCTTCGACCAGCCCGATCCCGCCCGGTGGCCCGGGCAGGCCGCCCACGAGCTGGGAGAAGCCGTAAGCCGCCAGCAGCGCGGGCACCGGTAGGTCAATCCCGACCGGTCTCAGCACCAAGCCGAGAGCCAGCACCTCGAAACCGGTGCGGGCGAGCACGGTCATGACCTCGACCGGTGTCACCGGACGATCGATGAGCGTTGCCGAGACCCGTTGCCTCACTCCTCGAGGGAGGAGCCCGACCAGCGATGCCAACCGTCCCGAGCCCGCCCACACAATGCCGCCGAGCACGACCAGCACCGTCCCCAATATCACCATCGACACGGTGAGTGTCGTTTCCGTCCCGAGCAGGGCAGACCACAGGGCGCCAACCCCGGTGACCACCAACAACGAGCCATATGCGAGCACCGTCGCCCTCGCCGCCGGGCCACCGGTTCTTGGTGCCTCCGATCGAACCGTCCACGCCATGGCGGCCGGGGTGAAGATGCCACCGGCCGGGATGAGGCGGGCAACCCCGGTCGCCACCAAAGCGGCCTTGAAGCCACCCCACCGGCTCACCGCAATCCCCGATAGCGAGGCCGCCTCGATGAAGTTGAGCCCGAATGCGGCGATGGCAGCGGTGTGGGCGAGCAGCGAGGCGACCAGCGAGAGCCAGACCGTCAGGTCGAACGGCGGGAGCCTGGTTCGCTCCCCGAGAAAGCCGACCCCGACTAGATACGCGCCCACCCCCAGCGCCACCCACGCCGGCCATTGCAGCCAGCGGGACCTCGGGAGATGCACCCCTCAGCCGTCCAGCTTGCTCACGGCACGGTCGGTGTCGAAGACCATCCTCCGGGCAGCGGCGTGCCATCCACGGACCGCATCGGCGTTGCCCTGCATCCGGCGGATCAGGATGAGCACGGCGAGTCCTGCGGTCACCGGGACCGCCACCTGCGGCACGTCGACCAAGGCGGCCACGAAGGGGAGAGTGGTCCAGCCGATGAACCCGGCGACGCCTCCCCCGATCCACCATCCGGCGATGGCCCATCCGGTCGGCCAGAGGAGCAGCAGGGGCGAGATGGCGAGGACGACACCCGCCGCGGTGGCCAGCCCACGCCCCGACCGGAACCCGAGGAAGATCGACCAGTTGTGACCAACCACGGTGGCGAGGGCGGTGACAACGAGGACGGAGTCCGGGACCTTCCCGAGCAGAGCCAGCACGATGAAGAGGCCCTTGAACCCGTCGAGCAGCCCGGCGGTCAACGCAGCAGGGAAACCGACCACCCGGCGGAGATTTCCTGCCCCCGGGTTACCGGTGCCCTCGGTGCGAAGGTCTACGCCGGAAGCCTTGCCGGCGAGGAAGCAAAAAGGGATCGAGCCGATCAGGTATGCCCCCACGGGCAAGACCACCAGCAGCCACCATTCGTTCATTGTCACCGAGCACCCATCCCGGCGGCGACGTTACCAGCAGGTCCCCACGGGTCCCTATGACCTCAGTCGACCTTCCACTCCCTCTCCAGCGTGTCGGCGAGGTGAGGGGCGAAGAGCTCGGGTTCGAGGAGGAACGAGTCGTGGCCCTTGTCGGAGTGCACGGTGATCCGCCTCACCGGGACCTTGGCGCTCTTGAGCGCGCCGACCAGCGCCTCCTGCTCCTCGGGGTAGTAGCACACGTCCGAGTCGATGCTGAACACCATGTAGCGCTGGTGGCGGCAACGGGCGAAGGCGGGCACCGCCGAGCCGCCGTGCTCTGCGACCAGGTCGTAGCGCTGCCATGCCTCCATGAGCAGTAGGTAGGTGTTTGCGTCGAAGCGGCGGACGAACTTGCTCCCCTGGTGCCACATGTACGACTCGAGCGGATGGCGGATCCGGCCACCCAACGCATCCCCCGGTGAAACCACTTCGCTTCTGGCTCGCTCCTCAATGGCGGAAAGAGAAACGAAGGTCTTGTGCCCGATCATGCGGGCAAGTGCCAGCCCCCGGTCGGGCGGATCGCCCTCGTAGAAGTCACCACCGGCGAAGTCGGGGTCGTGGAGAATCGCCACCTTCTGCTCGAAGTTGTGGAGACGCTGCAGCGCTGTTGTCTGCAAACCAGCGGCGATCGGGATGACGATCGAGCACGCTGGGGATACCGGGTGGCGAGACTGAGACACATCTGCCCGCCGACCGACCCACCGACAACGGCGTGGAGACGGTCGATCCCGAGATGGTCGAGCAACCGGACCTGGCTGTCGACGATGTCGTCGAAGGTCACTGCCGGAAAGCTCGACCCGTAGTGGCGACCCGTCATCGGGTCGAGGCTCGCCGGCCCGGTCGACCCGTAGCACCCACCCAGGTAGTTGACGCAGAGCACGGCGAAACGGTCGGTATCGATGGCGCGGCCCGGCCCGACGAAGGCGTCCCACCATCCCAGGCAGCACTCCTCGGTCCACCGGTCGCCTATCCCAGCCACCATCTCGTTCCACCCAGCGGCGTGCTGGCTCCCGGTGAGAGCATGGATGACCAGGACCACATTGTCTCTCTCCGGGGAGACCTCGCCATACAACTCATAGGCCAGGGTCACCTGAGCTAGCGATGCGCCGCTCTGGAGGCGCACCGGATCGTCCGGTCCTCCGTAGGTGAAGAACCGAGTGGTGGCGGAACCGATCGATCCACCCAGATCCATGTGGGCGGAAACGGTAGTGGTAGGTGGTAGGTGGTAGGTGGTAGGTGGTAGGTGGTAGGTGGTAGGTGGTAGGTGGTAGGTGGTAGGTGGTAGGTGGTAGGTGGTAGGTGGTAGTGTAGGTGTAGATGTAGTTTTTGTTGTTTGGTGATGGGTGATGGGTGATGGGTGATGGGTGATGGGTGGTAGGTGGCGGACGGCAGAGGAGCAGTCTCTATGGGGGTGCTCGAGGGGGTGGCTCCTGCCAGCCCCCTCGAGTCTGGTCGGGCCGGCGTGTACGGCCCGATCAGCACAAGTGCGCGCGGCCGAAGGCCGCTCGACTTACTGCCCGGCGGCGGAGCCGTCGGGCAAAGCTCAGGCGGCAGCTCGGACTGGCTCTTCCTCGGTGGGACGGAGCACGGCACCGCTGCGCTTCGATATGAATATCGCCACCAGCAACACGATCAGCGATACCCCGGCAACGACGAACCGCCACCCGCTGTCCTGGAGAGCGATCACCGCCGGGAGAACCAGCAGCGACACCAGGTTCATCACTTTGATCAGCGGGTTGAGGGCAGGCCCGGCCGTGTCCTTGAACGGGTCGCCGACCGTGTCGCCGATCACCGCCGCCTTGTGCGACTCCGATCCCTTGCCGCCCAGATGCCCGTCCTCGATGTATTTCTTGGCGTTGTCCCAGGCACCGCCTGCGTTAGACAGATAGTTCGCCATCAACTGTCCGGTGAGGATCACCGCCGCCAGAAACGCACCGAGGGCGAAGTAGTTGATACCGAACCCGATGATCAGCGGGGTGAGCACCGCCAGCAGCGCCGGTGTGGCCAACTCACGCAGCGAGGCGCGGGTGCAGATGTCGATCACCGGCGCCGTAGTCGGGCCGCTTCAGCCCCGACATGATCTTGCCGTCGGCGAATTGCCGCCGAACCTCCTCGACGACCACACCGGCGGTTCGGCCCACGGCTCGAATCGCAAGCGAGGCAAAGAGGAAGGGAACGGCGCCGCCGATGAGCAGCCCGATGAACGTCACCGGGTTTGCCAAGTTGATCGAGGTCGCCACGTCCTCGAACAGCGCGCTGCCCTCGAGGCCGAGGCCGAGTTCGCCCCCGATGGTCTCGATGTACGAGGCAAAGAGCGCCACCGCGGCAATCACCGCCGAACCGATGGCGAAGCCCTTGGTGACCGCCTTGGTGGTGTTCCCCACCGCGTCGAGGCTCACCATGATCCGCTGCGGCTCGCCTTCGAACTCGCCGGACATCTCGGCGATCCCGGCGGCATTGTCGGCGACCGGGCCGAAGGTGTCCTCGGAGACCACCACACCCGTGGTGGCCAGCATCCCCATCCCGGTGAGAGCCACCAGGTAGAGCGAGAACATCAGATTTCCCCCGCCGAGCCCGACGGCGACGCCGATGGCACCGGCGATGGCGACGATCGCCCACACCGATGACTCGAGCCCAGTGCTCGTGCCGGCGAGGAGGTGGTGGCGGGACCGGTGCGGGTGGCGTCGGCGATCTCCTGGACCGGCTTCTCCTCGGTCGAAGTGAAGTACTCGGTGAGCCGGCTCGCCACCTGCGCCAGGACCAGCCCGGCGACCACCGCGGCGAACACCCTCCAGCCCTCGCCCCCGTTCTCGTTGCCTACATAGAACAGGGCGACGAGCAGGGTCCCGACCACGGTGAGGATCCCGGCGGTGAGAAAGCCCCGGTTGATCGGGGCCATGGCGGTGCGGTCCCGGTCGGTGGCGCGCACCCTGTACACCCCGACGATCGAAGCGAGCACGCCGATGGCGCGCACGATCACCGGGAAGATCAACCCGAGCGCCGGGTTGGCGCCGATCGAGGCGAATGCGGCCACACCGAGGATGATCGATGCCACGAGGGTGACCTCGTAGCTCTCGAAGAGGTCGGAGGCCATGCCGGCGCAGTCGCCGACGTTGTCGCCGACGTTGTCGGCGATGGTGGCGGGGTTGCGCGGGTCGTCCTCCGGGATCCCCTGCTCCACCTTGCCCACCAGGTCGGCACCGACATCGGCAGCCTTGGTGAAGATTCCGCCACCGACCCGAAGGAACAGGGCGATCAACGAGCCCCCGAACCCGAAGCCGATGAGGATCGCCGACGAGGTGTTCTGGAAGATCATGATGATCAATGTCGCCCCGAGAAGCCCGAGCCCGACGGTGAACATCCCGGCAACGCCCCCGGTGCGGAAGGCGATCCGCAGCGCCTCGGGAAGCGACCCGGTCCTGGCCGCTGCGGCGGTTCGGACGTTCCCTCTGACCGCCAAGCTCATCCCGATGAAACCGGTGAGCCCGGAGAGGAAGCACCCGGCGATGAATGCCAGCGTCCGGTATGGCCCCGATTGGGCGAAGGTCAGGACCTCGGCACCCTCGGGGTCGAGGACCGCGGTCGATGTGAGGAAGACCACGGCGGCGACCGGGAGCAGGATCAGCACGATGGTGCGGAATTGGCGTCTGCAGGTAGGCCATCGCCCCTTCCTGGATTGCCTTTGCTATCTCGATCATCTTCGGAGTGCCTTGGTCCGCCCTGATGACGGTCCGCGACAGGGCAAGTCCAACGATGAGGGCGATCACCGCAGTCACGGCGGCGAATATCAGCCAGAACCACTCGGCGGTGCCGAGCGTGAATTCCTGGAAGCCGCCCTCCGCGGCCAGAACGACGCTCATCGATTGCTCTCCTTCTTCGGTCGGACATAGATCTCGCGGGCCAACCGGTTCCCCAAAGTGCGCTCGCTACCGGCGACACTCAAGGTGAGCGGCCCCTCGAACCTCTGCTTTTCCTTCAGTTGGACCTCGACACCGGGGCGAATCCCCAACTCGTTGAGAAAGCTCACCACGTCGGGGTTGGTTGTGCCCGGTATCGCCACCTCGGCGATGTCCCCCGGCTCCAACGTGTCGAGCGTCGCTAGGACCGGAAGGCTATCGGCATCACCGAGGGGGATGGAGAAACCGTGCGGGCAGGTGGCAGGTCGGCCCAGCGCCACGAAGAGACGCTCCTCGACCTCCTGTGGCAGATGGTGCTCGAAGGTCACCGATAGGGCATCAGCCTCATCCCACCGGTACCCGAGCGTGTCCGCCAGGAACCGCTCGACGATCCGGTGCCGGCGGATCGCCGCCACGGCCAGTCGACGACCTTCGGCGGTCAGGGTCACGCCCTGGTATGGGGCGTGGTCAACCAGGCCATCGGCGGTGAGTCTCTTCACCCGGCTCGTTGCGGTTGCCGGGCTGCACCCCAAGGCGACGGCGAGATCGCCGGTCCGCGCTTCTGCGCCATTCTGGGCAAGCCGCCAGATCGCTTTGAGCGCCTCGCGCTCCTGTTGGTTGATAGACACGAGATCTCGACCCTAGAGAGCCGCGTTTTAGGTTGTCAAAACTTCGAGTTGTTACAATGCAAGTCGGAAAGTCGGAAGACGGAAGTGACCCAATGCCTCCCCCGGTGAGGGGGAGGCGCGAACGGAGCGAGCGGAGGGGGTGACTCAGGGCGGGCGGCGCAATCACCCTCCCCCAACCCCCTCCCTCACCGGGAGGGGGAGCCGACACTTCCGTCTTCCGTCTTGCTTAGAGCACGGGCGCCAGTTCGGCGGGCTCGCTGCTCGTTTCGTCGGCCGACCAGATGGCGCGCATCACGTCGCTTGTTGCCAGCAGCCGATCGAGCGTTCCCACGGATACGACTGCACCGCTGTCGAGCACCACGATCTGATCGGCCCGGCGCAGAGCCGCCCTCCGATGCGAGACCACCAGGCAGGTGACATCGCTCTGGTCGGCGAAGAGCCGAGCCCACAGAACCCTCTCCGTCTCCACGTCAAGCGCCGACGAGAGGTCGTCGAAGACCAGCAGGTCGGCGCGGACGAAGCAGCGCCCGTGCCGTAGCGGCGCGCTGCACTTGGCCCCCGGAGAGACGTACTCCGAGCGGACCCACCTTGGTCTCGAGCCTGTCGGGCATCTCGAAGACGTCCTCGTCGAGGACCGCGGTACGGAGGGCCGCATCGATCTCGGTGTCGTCATGGTCGAGCCCCAGATCGAGGTTGTCGCGCAGCGTCATCGAGAAGAGGCGCGGCACCTGTGGGGTGTAGGCAGCCCGTGGCGGGACCATGAACTCGCCCGGGTCGGTGACCCTCTCCCCGTTCCACCGGAGCTCACCGGCATCGGGGACGACCAGACCCAGCATCGCTCGGAGGAGAGTCGTCTTACCTGACCCGATCCTGCCTGCGATCACGGTGAACGACCCGGCTGGGATGGTCAGGTCGACGCCGTTGATGCCGCGACCGGTGCCGGGGTGCCGATAGCTGAGCCCTCTGGTTTCGAGCGTGGTGAGCCGCTGACGCCCGTCGGCGGGTGGGGAGGTGACGGCCGGTGGTGCGTCCTTCAGGTGGAGGTCGACCGGCTCTGCCAGACGCTGTGGCGGTGCTTCGCCGAGCAGCCCGGTCATGAGGTCGGTTGCCACTCGGGCTTGCCGAAATCGGGCAATGAAGAGACCGAGTACGTGGACGTTCTCGGTGATGAACCCCATGAAGTAGACGAAGAGCGCGAAGTCGCCCACGGTCAGCCCTCCGGGCTGCCCGATTCGGTCGGCGGCCAAGAGCAGCACCAGCCCGGTCCCCAGGTTGACCGTGTTCCAGAAGAGGGCATCCAAACCCTCCTCGAGGACTCGGTCGCGCACCATGACCTTCTGGCGGGCCTGGTTGAGACGGCGCAGATGACCGACCACGCGGTCCTCGGCACCCGCCAGCTTCACTGCCTGCACCCCGCCGAATATCTCGCCGATGGCACCGGTCACCTCTCCCGTCGCCTCCCGCGCCTGCCGTCGAGCCCGCTCCACCATGGACCCGGCCCGCTCCGCCAAGACGACCACCACGACGAGCGGTGCGAACACGACAAGCGTGAGCTGGGCGTCGATCGAGGCGAGCACCCACAGCGACACCGTGGAGAACAAGATCGAGCCGATGACGTCCACCGTCCAGCTCACGGTCTCCTCGATCTGCTCCACGTCCTCCCTGAAGCGGGTGATGGCATCGCCGGTCGACCCGGGGACGGCGGTAGCGCCGGGCAACTCGAGGATTCGGCTCATCAGGTTGACTCGAAGCCGCGAAGCCATCCGGAACCGAAAGTGCACGTCATTCCAGATGGCGACGTAGATGTTGGCGACCCGGAAGACGGCGTAACCGATCAGCAGCGCGATCAGGGTGGTCACGTCGAGGCCGGCGGGGGCATCCCCGGTGAGCTCGTCGAAGAACCACTTGGTAAGCAGTCCGGGAACAATCGGGGCCAAGTAGATGATCACCCACAAGGTGACATTGGCCAGGTAGCGCCACGGCTCGGTCCGCATCAAACGGGCCATGATCCTCGCCGCCGGGATGGTGCGCTCGGGCGAGGTCACACCAGCACCTCCTCCATCCCAACACGGAGGTAGTGGGCGAACCGGCTAGCGGAATCGGCGGCCAGGGCGCCGCGGGGGCCGTGCTCCACAACGCGGCCCCTATCGACGATGAGTATCTCGTCCGCCCTCTCCAACGTGGCGAGGCGGTGAGCGATGAGGATCCCGGTGCGGCCGGCGAGTAGGTGATCCACGGCGCGTTCGATCAGCCGTTCGGTTGCCGGGATCGAGCCGCGACGATGCCTCGTCGAGCACTACCAACCCGGGATCGGCCAGGAAGGCACGGGCGAAGGCGAGTAGCTGCCCCTCCCCCGCCGATAGGCCTCCCCCACCCGGCGGGAGGACGGTATCGAGACCCGACGGCAACGACATCGCCCAATCGCCCAGCCCGAGCCGGAACAGCACGTCGAGCAGATGGTGGTCGTCAACCGACTCGGAGAACAGAGTGAGGTTGTCACGCAGCGTTGCATGGAAGAGCTGCACGTCCTGGCTGACCATCCACACCCTCCGCCTTAGGTCCGCCGGTCTGACATCGCGCAACGACACCCCGCCGACGGCCACAGAGCCCTCATCCGGGTCGTACAACCGGGTGAGCAGGCGGGCAACGGTGGTCTTTCCACTGCCGGTTCGGCCCAAGATCCCGAGGACGACCTGCTGGCTGACATCGAAGGAGACCCCGTCAAGCGCAGGCCCGCCCCCGGCGTCCTCGTCGTCATAGCCGAAGGTGACCCGATCGAAGGAGACAGAGAGGGGGCCGGGGGGCAGATGATCGGCCCCGAGGTCGGCGATCTTGGTGGTGACGGCGAACAGGTCCTCGACCCTCGTGATCCCGGCGCCAGCCTTCTGCAGGTCCTCCATTTGGTCGCGGATCCTGTCCATGGGCACACGGAGCAGCTCGACGTATGTGAAGACGAGATAGACCGACCCGATGGTGAGGTCGCCGGCGCCGAACAAGCGCTCTCCCAACCAGTAGACCAGCGCCGTGCTGAACGCGAAGACGAAGACGTTGGTAGACCACAGCGCCGACCATCCGGCCCCGGCACGCACTTGATCGGGGAGCCAGCTGCGGAGAATGCCGGTGAGTCGCCCCATGAAGAAGGGTGCGGCGCCATTGGCCCGCACCTCCTCGGTGCCGCCCAGGATCTCCCCGACGAATCCAAAGAACTC
This sequence comes from uncultured Actinomycetes bacterium, assembly GCA_963780745.1. GTDB lineage: Bacteria > Actinomycetota > Acidimicrobiia > Spongiisociales > DATADW01 > DATADW01. The sequence continues at coordinate 381,068 of CAWACT010000010.1, forward strand.
GGCACTGCGCGTCCGCATCCCGGTCCACCAGGGAACCGCCAGTTGATGGACGCGGAGCATCGCCGCCATCGAGATGGCGGCAAACACGATCATCACCAAGCCGATCCAGAGGCTCTCGATGGTGAGAAGCACCAAGATCCCAATCAGAAGCACCAGGTTGCCAACGACGTGCACCACGAATTGAGAGAAGAAGTTGGACAGCGCCGTCACGTCCCCGTCGATCCTCTCGATGAGCTCCCCTGGGGTCCGCTGTTTGTGGAACCCGAGGTCGAGCCTGATGGTGTGATCGGCAAGATCGGCCCGCAGTTCGTTGGTCGCTGCCCACCCGATCCGCTGCCCGACCCATGTTGCGGCGAGAGCCAGTCCCTGCTGAGCAACCGCCACCACCATGAAGAGCACGGCAAGCCCGGTCAGCGTCGAGGCTTCGGCGCCGGCCATGGCGCCGTCGATGATCCGCGCCATCAGCTGCGGGTTGACCAACTGGAAGGCGATCCCGCCGCTCACCAGCAAGCCGAGAACGGCGACGCCGGCCCGGTGGGGGCGGAGGTAGTCGCGTAACAGCTTCCAATAGCGGCGTACCGGGATCATGGGAATCCTCGTGGGGAGCCCGAGGACGGTACCCCCAGTCGATCCTCGGAGCGGTGGTGATTGTTGACTCCGTTGACCGCTCGTTGATGAGGTCTTGATCCGTCCTCCCCGACCATTGCCGCTTGTCGACGAGGGGAATCATGGAAGTCAATCGGCGACGCGCCCTTACCCGTTCGCTCGTGATCGGGGCAATCACCGTTCCCGCTATCGCCCTGGTGGCGGTGGCGCTCTCGGCTCCCCGGGAGGAACAGCCATCCACGGCGGACCAAGCGCCGGTTGCGGTCGCCGCCCCGGCGGGAGTGAGGACGGCGGCAACGCCCTCGTCGGTCGCGAGCAATGCGACCGGGCGTGACTACCGCCTCGCATGCGGCCGTGACGGCCGGGCATTGATCAAGCGCCAGCAAGCCGGGAGTGCCAGCCAGGTCGAGGAGGCGGCGCTGGCTGCTCTCCGCCCGATCTGCGAGGCGCAGGGGAAGCCGCTCCCAGAAGAACCCGCTCCCGAGGTCATCATCGAGACCATCGCAGCGCCGCCCGCGGCCGCCGTCCCGGCCGCAAACACAGGCGACGCTGCCGAAGAACATTCGGATGACGACCGGGATGACGATTGGGACGAGGACTCGGACGACGACTCGGACGACGACTCGGACGACGACCGGGATGACGACTCGGACGAAGACGACCCGGACGAACGACGATGACGACTGATCGGGGCGAATCGGCCGGAGGTCTGTCGCGGCGACTGGTTGTCCCCTTCATGGTGGCGGCGGCATCCATCGCGTTGTTGCTGGTCACCGTGGGAGGTGCGGAAGAGTCCGCGGAGTCCACCCCTCCTTCGACGGCGGGCTCCGCACCTCCACCATCGACCGATACCCAGCAGGCCATGCCTGCTCAGCCCCGGGTCTCCGAGCTGGACTCGGCGGTACAACACGTTCTGGCTGAGACCGGTGCCAGCCGTATGGTGCCCGCCGCCCAGCTACGCCGCCTCCCCGGCTCGGTGGTGGCTGTGCTTCGTGCCGAGCAGACGGCTCTCACCGTGGGATCGACTCCATGACCGCCGTACAGAAGCCCAAATCCGTTGCCGCAACGCGGCTCAAGCCCGGCACGGGTGGCCCAGATCATCGCCTGGACCGCCGCCGTAACCGCCGCCACGGCAGCCGGGATGGCACGCCTCGCCTCCGCCGACGAGGCCCCTCCCTCGCCCGAGCCGGCCGTCCCCACGGTGACGACTTCCCTCGTACAGGCAGCGCCCCTGCCCAAGCCACCGGCTGCCGGGCTGGTCATCATCCGCCACGACTCGCCGACACCCGTCCCCGACCGATCTGCGGTCGTTACCTCGCCGTCGCCGGCCCCTGCCCCGGCCCCTGCGCCGGTCCCCGCGCCCGCCCCCGCCCCTGCTCCCAGCACGCAGAGCTCCGGCTCATGACCACATTTCAGGCAATGGGTACCAGCGTCTGGGTCGATGGCGGTAGCGCCGATCGGGTCGCCGCATGGTTTGAGCAGGTTGAGGACGTGTGCAGCCGGTTTCGCCCTGACAGCGAGCTGTCCCATCTCAACGCCAGCAGCCCGGGTTGGTCGGCTATATCACCGCTACTCCATACCGTTCTCGCCGCAGCCGACGGGCGCGCACGATGACGGGTGGGCTGGTCGATCCGGCGGTCGGATCTGCTGTCGAGGCGTGGGGCTACGACCGCAGCTTCGAGTTGGTCACCGATACCGAGGTCGCCCCGGGCCCTGTGCCCCCGGGATCGTGGACCTTGGGTGACGGCTCGGTCTGGAGAAGTGCAGAAACCCGCCTCGACCTCGGAGGGGTGGCCAAAGGATGGGCCTGCGATCGGGCGGTGGACTCTGGGTTGGCCACCGTGGTCAACGCCGGCGGTGATCTGCGTTCGAATCATCCAGACCTGCGGGTCGAGGTGCTCCACCCCGACGGGACGATCGTCGCCACTGTGCAGGTGGGTCAGGGTGCCCTCGCCACGAGCTCCACCACGCGGCGCCGCTGGCGAGCCGGGAACCGAACGGCGAGTCACTTGGTCGATCCGAGGACCGGGGAGCCGGTCGAGTCCCCGGTGCAATCCGCCACTGCGCTGACCGCCACCGCGGTCGAGGCCGAAGCAGCAGCCAAGGCGATGCTGCTCTCCGGTGTCGACTCGCTGGTGTGGGCAGACGAACAGAGCTGGGTACGCGCCGGTCTGGTGGTCTGGTGGGACGGGACGGTCTTTGCCACCCCCGGCCTGGAGCTGGCGGCATGAACCCGATCTGGATGCTGGCCCGGGGCTCGGGAGTCGCCGCCTACCTGTTGCTTGCTGGGGCCACCATCTGGGGGTTGCTGCTCGCCAGCAAGGTGCTCGACCGGTCGGCATCGGCTCGCGACCTCACATGGGTCCACGAATCGCTGTCTCTGGCCGCGGTGGCCGCCACGGTCGTCCACATGGTGAGCCTGTGGCTCGAGGAGTTCATCGACTTCGACCTGCGCCACCTGTTGATCCCAGGTGCCTCGTCGTTCCGCCCGGTGCCTGTGGCTCTGGGAGTCGTCGCCTTCTGGGCGCTGGCGGTGATAACACCCTCGTTCTACCTGCGTAGCCGGATCGGGCAACGAGCCTGGCGCACCCTCCACTTCGCCACCTTCGGCTGCTTCCTCGCCGCAGCGATCCACGGCATCACCGCCGGGACCGACACCGGCCGACCTGTCATGGTGGTCCTCTACGCCACCACCCTGACCGCGGTCCTCGGCCTCATCGTCCTCCGGCTGATCAGGGCTGGGCCGTCATCTCCCCGAAAGGCCGAGGCGAACACCCCAGGACCAGCCCCTTCCAAACCGCGCATCCCGCCCAAGCTCCTCGAACGGTCCCGCGCCCGGTCGAGCGCCGACCCGACACCCGGAGAGCCGGAACCGGACAGCGGCGGACCGGTGGAGGAGGCCAGGCCCAAACCGCGCATCCCGCCCGAGCTCCTAGAACGGTCCCGTGCCCGGCCCGGTGCCAACCGGTGAGGAAACACCAGGTGCTTGACTCGCCGCAGTGGAGAGTCGCCCCCTCGCAACCACCGGGCTCACCGTTACTCCGATCGGGATCGGGTTGGCTGCGCTGGGAAGACCGGCCTACATAACCCCCCACCGCGATGGCGACCTAGGTGCTCACCGCACCGAGGCGGCGATGAGAGACCGCGCCCACCAGATGCTCGACCTCGCCACCGACCTCGGAGTGCGTTACATCGACGTCGCCCGCTCATACGGTCTGGCCGAGTTGTTCCTCGCCGAGTGGCTCGAGAGACACCCATCGAGCGAGATGACGGTCGGGTCGAAGTGGGGTTACCGCTACGTGGGTGATTGGCAAATGGACGCCTCGGTCCACGAGGTGAAGGACCACTCGCTGTCTGCGCTGCAGACTCAGTGGGCGGAGAGCCGACGGCTGCTCGGGGGCCAGCTCCGTCTCTACCAGATCCACTCGGCCACACCTGACACCGGGGTTCTCGAAGACGGTGAGGTACTGGCAGAGCTGATCCGGATTGGCGCGGAGGAGGGGGTGGTGATGGGTCTCACCACCAGCGGCTCCCGCCAGGCGGAGATCGTGGAGCGCGCCTTGGCGGCCGAGGTGGATGGGGTAAACCCCTTCCGGCAGGTGCAAGCGACATGGAACGTCCTCGAGCCGTCTGCCGGCGGCGCCCTACAAGCGGCGCACCAGGCGGGGTGGGGGGTGATGATCAAAGAAGCACTAGCCAACGGCCTGCTGGTCGGCGAAAAGGCGCCACCCGAGCTCGCCGCGCTGGCAAGCGACCACGGAGTGGGGACCGACGCCGTAGCCATCGCCGCCGCTCTCGCACAGCCGTGGGTGGGCACGGTGCTGTCTGGTGCGGTGACCTCGAGCCAGCTCCGCTCCAACGTCGGGGCGGTCGGCGTGCGGCTATCGCGGGCCGAGGTCGAATCGTTGCAACCGCTGGCAACGCAACCCGAGGTCTATTGGACGGCGCGTTCCATGCTCGACTGGAGCTGAAGGGCTATCCGTGAAGATCACGGCCAATCTTCCACCAATCGCCGAGATGGTCATCGTCGGTGGGGGCATCGCCGGTGCTTCCACCGCCTTCCATGCGGCAAGGGCCGGGATCCGTCCGCTGATCCTGGAGCGCCGTCCGGCCCCGGTCACCCACACCACGGCGGCGAGCACCGGGGCCTACCGCCTCCAGTTCGACAACGAGGAGGAGATGGAGCTTGTGCGGGAGACGGTGACGTTGCTCGACAACTTCGCCGCGATCACAGGCCAGCGGCGCTTCGACCCTCAGGTGCGCCGCCAGGGTTATCTGTGGGCGACGACGTCGCCGGGGCGGATGGGGGAACAGCGCCGGCTTGTCGAGCAACAGCACCGATGGGGTCAGACCGACATCGAGGTGCTCAGTGGCGACGAAGTTCGTTACCGGTTCTCGTTCGTCGGCCCAGATGTGCTCCAGGCACGGTTCCGAGCGGATGACGGCTTCCTCGACCCAAGGCAGTTGGCGCTCGGGTTGATCGAGGGTTCCAGTGCCGATGTAGTGGTCTCCTGTGAAGTGACGGGGTTTGGCGTGACCGGTGGCAGGGTCGTCAGGGTGGAGACATCGCTCGGCGCCGTTTCGACCGGCCTGGTGGTGGTTGCTGCCGGCCCGTTCTCCGGTGTTGTAGCCGGGATGGCGGGCGTCGAGCTTCATCTCGAGGCGGTGATCAGACACAAGGTCGTCGTGCCTGACCTACCGGTGGTCCCGCAGACGGCGCCAATGACGATCGACGACGACACGGGTGCCCATTGGCGCCCGGCGCTGGCCGGGGCGTTTCTGCTCCACACCGACCCATCTACCCCACCAGGACCGCCGCTCGAGGACGTACCGCCCGACGCCGCTTTCGCTTTCCGGCTGCTCGACCCATCCAGCCCGGTGGCGCTGGCCAAGGTTGCGCCCTTCTGGGCCGACGCCTGGCGCGACGGGTCGGTGTCGTGGATGGTCCAGTCCGGGCAGTACGACATGACACCCGATCATCGCCCACTGCTGGGCGAGACCTCGGTGGCCGGGCTGTGGACGAATTGCGGTTACAGCGGCCACGGGATCATGGCCGGCCCTGCCGGGAGCCGTCACTTGATCGATCTCGTCACCGGCCGAACCGATGAAAACCCCTTCCGGCTCGATCGGGTCTTCGCCCCACGTCCCACGGACGTGCTCTAGCTACCTCGACGTGTCCGAGGTGGCGACCCTGGGAAGATCCTTGAACCGGGACGACCGGTTCGGCGAGCTGATCGGGGGCTACCAGACCAGGTTCAACTCATCGTCACCGGCCACCACTTCAACCTGGACGCCGGAGGCTGATGGTGCCTCCCCCGGGGTGACGACGACCACCGGACAGACCACCCCGTAGAGCTCGAAGGCTGCCATCGCCCCGACGGCGATGATGACGTCAGGCTCGGAGAGAACGATCGCCGCCGGACCGGTGCCGAGTCGGAGCGACTCTGCGAGCACGCTCGACGACGAGCTGGACCCGCGACCCGAGGCCATGACCAACACCCGGCCGGTCACGCGCTCCCCCATCTGGGGGTGATGGGTGTCGATGATCTGCCCGTTGGCGGGATCGACGCCGCCCCAGAACGAGAGAGGCTGGTGGAGCGCCAGTGCGAGGCCGCTGGCCCGGCCAGGGAAGAGGACGACGCGACGTTGACACCGGCGGGTCGGGCAAGGCGACTTCCTCCCAACCGATCGGGTCACCACCAGTCCAGAGTGGAGACTCGCGGCGCAACTCCCCGGAGACCGCCGATGCGAGGCAGTCGCGGCGCGATCCGAAGACCACCTCGACCCCGAGGTTCGCCGGGGCGTACCAGGCCCACTTGGCGGAATCGGTCATCACCACCCTCGCCGCGGGATCGAGTATCGGGGTGATGTATGTGCAGGTGTCGGTGACCATTCGGACGCCTGCTGCCTCGATGACCTCAACATCGGATCGGGCCGCTGCGATATCGCTGCGTCCGGCGTTCACGTAGGTGTCGATCAGTACCTTGCGGCCATCGAGCAGCCGAGCGAGTTCGGCGAGCTCCGCCCTGGAAGCGTGGGGAGTGCCGATGCAAACCGCGTCGACCCGCTCCCCATTCGTGGTGGAGAGCTCAGAGGCCGCCGACGAGAGGAACCCGGGATCGATGAGCACTTCGGACTCGGGCTCGAGGCCCCCGAGGGCGTCTTCCAGCGTTTCCGCCTCTGGAGTCAGGCCCACCGCATGGAACATCGCCACCGACCCCGCCGAAGCCGCGGCGGCACCGAGCGCCTTCAACCGGTCCTCGTTGGTGTCGGAGGGCAGACCGACCACCACAGGGACCTTCGACCCCGCCAAACGGCCGAGGGCGTGACCCAGCACCGGGTAGAGAGCGTCGTCCGCCAACCAATCGTCAGAGACGCCGTCGAGGCGCACGACGAGGCGGGCGCGTCGCCCCGCATCGAGGTGGAGCCCGGCAGCGGGAGCCCGGCCGGTGACCGCGGCGCATATGTCGATGAAGTCTCCATAGCGGCCGGTACGCGCCCCGAGGACGCTGTTGGCGAAAACGATGGCGTTCGACTCGGCCCAGGCCACCTGGTCTCCAAACGATGGACGCTCCATCAGCTGATAGGGGGAACAGGTCCAGGTTGGGCGACAGCCCATCTCGACATAGGCGTCCATAAGCCTGCGACCCTGTGCCGCCAACTCCGGATCCCCCCGAAAGCGCTCGGGATGGAGCAAATCGAGCGTGGACACGTTGAGAGTGGTGGGTACCGCCGCTTTGGCACCGGCCTCGACGAGGCGAAGAGCGAAATCGAGACTGGCCTGCCCGTGGTAGAGACACCCGTCAATGTGCGCCCCGGAGATGTCGAGCAGCCGCTCCGCTCCGAGTGCCTTCGCCGCACCGATCACCAGCTCCATGGCGACCCGCGGGCCCTCACCACGCTCACCGTCGAGCATGGCGATATCACCATCATCGATGTGGAGCCCGGGCCTCACGCCCGAATTCTGGTCGTTCGGCTCCGACCCGTACGACCCGGTCGTTCGGAGAATTTCCGGCCGTCCGGTTCGCATTCTCCCGAATTTCGGTAATCTGCTCGACACGCCGAGCTCGGTCGCTTGCGACCGGGGCGGGGGACCCAATCAAATTGGGGCGAATCCCGGTAAACCGGGTAGGGCGCCTTCCGGCCCGAGCCCGTCAGCTAACCCCGTAGGCAGCAGGAAGGAGGCCAGCTAGCTGGCTCTCCGAGGGAACGCCGGTCTGGGACCGGCCGACATGAGGGGGCGGAGGACATGCCGCACCGGAGAGCCGACATCAACGGGCAAGTGCGAGGGCGCGTCTTGGTTGCCGATCGTGAGGGAGCCAATCTGCCCTACTCGAAGGGGCTGATGGCTGCCTCGATCATGGCCACGGGAATCCCTCCGGGTCGTGCTTTCGACCTCGCCGAGCTCATCGAGCACGACCTCCTCTCTTTGGGACGGGACTCGATAGATGCCGACACGCTCTCCGGAATCGCCGGCAACGTTCTGCTCCGTCATGAGGGCGACCACGTTGCCCGCCGTTATCTCGCCTGGAGGGCAGCTAAGCGCTCCCCGCGCCCCATCGTGGTCCTCATCGGCGGCGCCACGGGGGTAGGCAAGTCGACGGTTGCGACCAAGCTCGCCGCACGCTTGGGCATCACCAGGGTCATTCCCACCGACACGGTCCGCGAGGTGATGCGCACCTTTATGCCGGCGCTGCAGGCACCTGAACTGCACTCGTCATCATTCGAGGTGGGCGGTGGTGCTGACCAACTGATAGACGGCTTCCTCCGCCAAAGTCGATCGGTCGTCACCGGGATTGACGGTCTGGTCGGAAGGATGATCGCCGAGCACAAGGACTCCATCGTCGAGGGGATACACCTCGTGCCGGGGATGCTCGACGAAGAGATGCTGCGCCGGTTCCGCCTCGAAGCTGCGGTGGTCAAGGTGCTGCTCACCCTCCCCGATGCCTCGGTTCATCGGGCCCACTTCATCGGTCGCCTGGAGAGCGAGCACGGTCGCCGTCCGGAGCGGTACCTCCGAAATCTCGGTGAGATCCGCCGGATCCAAGCCCATTTGGAGGAGTTGGCCGGGGCACACGGGTTCTCCCTGGTGGAAGCATCCGACCTCGACGAGGCGATCCAACAGGTACTCGATCTGGTGGTGGCGGAGGTCACCAGCATCACCGGGGAGAGTCGGGTGGTCGTCGCCGGGTGACCCCCACCCGGGCCCTGATCCTCATCGACGGAGAGCACCATCCATCTGTCGTGCTCGACGGCTTGACCGAGTTGGGGCGGCGAGGTCTGGTCCCGGTTGCCGCGCTGTTCCTCGGCGGCTCCGAGAAGATGGCGGGTCCCCCCGATCTCTCCATCCCGGTTCACTCGAGCGACCCAGCCTCAACTCTCGGCGACCTCATCGCCCGTTACCGCCCCGACGTGGTCTTCGATATGAGTGACGAGCCGATACTCGATCACCGCGCCCGCTTCGTCCTGGTGGGAGTGGCCCTCGCCGCCGGCGTCGCTTATGCCGGCGGTGGATTCCGGTTCGACCCCCCGCCCACCCCCCGGCTGACGGACACTCCCTCGGTCGCCGTTGCGGGCACCGGGAAGCGGACGGGGAAGACTGCAGTGTCGATCGCCCTGGCGCGCCACTGGGCGGCTGCCGGGAGGAGGCCGGTTGTCGTCACGATGGGCCGCGGAGGGCCACGTGAGCCCGTGGTCCTCGTCCCCGGGAATCTCGCCGACCCCGTGGATGCGCTCCGCTCACTGGCCAGCCGTGGACTCCACGCCGCCTCGGATTATGTCGAAGATGCGATCTTCGCCGGAGTCCCCACCGTCGGGACGAGGCGGATCGGCGCCGGTCCCGCCGGGGTGACCGTGGACGACACTTTCGCCGCCGGGGTCGCCGCCGCCACCGACCTCGACCCGGGGCTTCTCATCTTCGAGGGAAGCGGGACCGCTCTCCCCCCGGCGCGTGCCGACACCGGTGTGTTGGTCATGCGGTCTCAACTCGATCGGGAGTACATCTGCGGGTACCTGGGCCCGTTTCGCCTGGCGATAGCGGATGCGGTGGTCGTGGTTGAAGACGGTGGATCGGCGGCGGCGGTCGTGCGCCGGGTGTCGCCAGGCACGGCTGTCTTCGAGGGTCGCTATGTCGTCGAGCCGACGGTGTCCGTGGAGGGAAGACGGGTCACAGTTGCGACCACCGCCCCGGTGACCGCCGGGGACGAACTGGCCGCCCAGTTGCGCGGTCTCGGCGCCGCGGCTGCGACGGTGATCCATTCCCTCTCAAAACGCAACCGGCTCCTCGCCGACCTGGAGGCCGCCCCGCGGTGCGACCTGGTTCTCACCGAGGTCAAGGCCGCTGCGGCCGATGTGGTCCTCCCATGGGCGGATCGGAGCCAGATCGATGTCGGTCTCCTACACAACGTGGTGCAGGTCGAAGGGGGGATCGGGTCTCTGGCCGGCGCCCTGGAGCAGCGGTTACCTTCGCCCCACGCGCCTCAGCCGAGCACCCGGTAGATCTTCCGAATCGGCTCGCGCCGGAGTAAGCCCCTCACCCGTTCCTGACTGCCGACCAGCTCGGGGGAGTCGAGGGCCGCCTCCATCGCCTCCACCGATGTCCAGCGGGTGATCACTCCACCCTCGACGAGCCCGCTCACGCCAGCCTCCTCTGCGATCACCAGGTCGATTCCCAGGCAATCGGGGTGGTCGCGGAAGGCAGGGACGACATCGGCCTCGAACAGGTGGATGACCTCCTCGACATCGTCGGGGGAGACCGCCGACAGGAAGAAGCGGATGTAGTTCACCAGCCCCACGTGGATTTTGAGAACATGCCGGCCAGCTCGGGGTTGCGGTCGAGCACGCGAGTGGTTCGGTCGTACCTGGCGGCCAGCTTCTCGCCGCTACCCGGGTACATCAGGGTTACCGAGATGGCTTCGGGGTCAATGGTGACCACGTTGTACGACGGCCTGGTGTAGCCCCGAAGCCGGTGGGACGAGACGGTCCCGCTGTTGACCACCATGATCCCGTCGACCACCCAGATATGGGGCACGTGCTTGTGACCACAGAGGACCAGATCCACTCCGCTCTCTTCGAGCACCGCCAGCACGTCGCCGGCGTCCCACACGGTGTTGCGCTCCCGCCCCGTTCCCGGGACCGGTACCAGATGGTGATGGAGTGCGAATACGCGCAGGTCCGATGGGGTGGCGAACTGCTCGCGGATCCAGGGGTAGCGGACCCTTCCCACCTCTCCCTCGGCGAGGTCGGGCTTGGAGCTATCCACCGCTACCAACGTGACCCGCTCCGGTGCGACACCCCTGGCTAGGTCGACGACCACGTCGTTTCCGGCGTCCCCCTTGCCGAAATGGTCCTCGAAATGGACGTAACCGACGTTCTTGGCGTCGTGGTTGCCCGGGACGACCACGGTGAGCAGCTCGTCGACCAGGGGGCGCAGCGCGTCGCGCGCCATCTGGAACTCGTTGGCGTAGCCCTCCTGGGTGAGATCGCCGGCGACCACCACCATGTCGGGTTGGAGGGCGAGTACCTCTTCAACGGCGTGCTTGAGCAGGCCGGGGTCGAAGTACTGAGAGCCGCAGTGGATGTCCGACAGCTGGGCGATGGTGAGCACGACTGCGCCCGATGCTAACCACGGCCGCTCGTCGGGACGTGGCTCCTCTGGGCCGCGGCGGCGGTGCTCACCTACTCCCGAAGCACAACCCCCCGTCAACGGCGGGTAGAGGATCCGCCTCCCCCGATCTCCCTCCCCCCGACGGGGGGAGTACCCGACGCCGCAGGCGTCGGGGGAGGGGGGCTGATTCACTCCCAGAGGTGCGATGGACGCGGGCCGATCACGGTTGGGAGCTCGGCAGCCCCCTACCCGCTGCTCCGCAGCGGGGCCCTTCCCCCCTGCGGGGGGACGGAAAGAACCGTCTGCCGTCTTGCCTTTACTCCACGTTCACCACGATCGAGTGGTAGCCGGTCGCTCCGTCGGGGGCGGGTGGTGCCACCTCGTCGGTCTGGACCTCGCCGGTTCCGTCGGCGGCACGCACCATGATCGCGTGAGCCCCTGTGGTCGCCTCCCACGGCATCCGCCATTGGCGCCATGTTGTATCGGCCAGTTCGGCGGCGAGCTCGGCGGGCTGCCATTGCCCGCCGTCCACCCTCACCTCGACGCCGCTGATCCCGCGTGTCGGCGCCCAGGCGACACCGGCGACGGTCCGCTGGCCGGAACGGATCGTGGCGCCATCCACCGGGACATCGATCCGCGACTGGGTCTTTATCGGCGCCTCCTTGGACCAGCCACGCGGCACCCAGTAGGCATCGAAGGCGTCCCAGGTGGTGAGCTCGACCTCGGTGAGCCACTTGGTAGCCGACACGTACCCGTACAGCCCGGCGACAACCAGCCGGGCGGGGAATCCGTGCTCGAAAGGAAGCGGCTCACCGTTCATCCCTACTGCCACCAAGGCATCGCGCCCGTCGAGAGCCGCCTCGGTGGGAAAGCCGACGGTGAAGCCGTCGATCGACCGTCCCACGATTTGGGTCGCCCCCGGTTGCAGACCCGCTCGCTCCAACAGCGTCGGGAGAGGGACGCCCATCCACTTGGCGGTGCCGATCAGATTGCCACCCACCTCGTTGCTGACGCAGGCGATGGTGATATGACGCTCCACCAAGGGCATCTCAATCAGATCTGTGAACTCGATCTCGGAGGGCCGGTCCACCATCCCGGTGAACCCGAGCCGCCAGGTGCTCAGGTCCACCCTCGGCACGGTTAGTGCCGGTATCGATGCGGTAGAAGTCGGCGTTCGGTGTAACCAGGGGTGAGAGCCCCTCGACCTGGAACGATGCTCGGGCCGGCGGCGCGGCCACGGTCTCGGTCGCCGCCGGCAGCACCACATCGTCGCGGCCCGCCAGCATGCGCCTCGCCCGATCGGCGATGAGACGCCCCCCAGCGAAAGCCAGCGCGGCCAGCGCAACCACCGACCCGGCAGCAAGGATGAATGCTCGCCTCCCCTTGTCGGTGCCCGCGTCAACGGCCGAAACACCCAGCCGAAGCAGACCCATTAGCACCACGACTCCCACGACTGCAGCGATCGACGCCGCCACCCAGACACCAGATGGCGAAGCATCGGGGATCCGCAGCGCCGACAGGGCCCCGGCCAACCCGAACGCAGCGAAGGCGATAACCGCCCACCCCAGCCACCGGGCGGCCAGCAGTCCGACAACCGCTCCGATGCCGGCTATGACCAATACCGACCCCACCAAGAGGGCGGTCTTGTCGTTGGTGCCGAAGATCGCAATGGCGGCGTCCTTCACGCCGGGCGGCACCGTGTCGATGACAAACGTCCCCACCGCTTCGAGCAGCGAGGGGACATCGGTCAGCAACCCGGCAACCAGTTCTGAGGCGCCCAGAGCCGCCATTGCGGCCACCGCCCCGGAGACAGCTTGTCGCCCTCGGTGTGACCCCATCGTCGGAGTGGGGGCAATCGGGGCTTTGGTGGTGGCCATCGGGTTACAAATCTACGGCTGGATGTCGCCCTACCGGGAGCGGCGGAGCCCGAGTTTCTTCACGGTTTACACCGTCAGCACCGGCCGAGGAACACCTCGGCGCCCTCAGGCCATTCGCCCGAGTCGGGCACATCCACAGCCGTCGCCTTGAAGCCAACCTCTTCGAGCAGGCGGAGCCAGGTGGCACGGGGAAAAACCCCCAGAAAGTGGCGGTCCTGCTCGATCCGGACGCTGCCGTCTCCCGCTCGCAGCAAGATGGCGAAGTCCACCACGTACTGCTGGTCGCGCGGGTCGGGGTCCCAGGTCCATTCCAGGTATCGCAGCGCCTTCCCCTCCCCGTCTCGGCCGCCATGGTCTGTTGACGGCCGGAGGCTCTCTCTGGTCCAGTCGGGCACGAACAAGGCGACCCCACCGGAGGCACAGTGCCGATGAGCGGTCTCCATGGCGCCCCGTAGGTCCTCTTCAGTAGTGAGGTACATGACCGCGTCATGTACGAAGACGGCGTCAAACCGGCGGTCCAAACGGACGGTTCTCATGTCGCCGACAGCGTGTTCGCACTCGGGATTGAGCACCCGGCTCACCTCGATCATCGCCGGCGACAGATCGACCAGGGTCATGTCGAAGTGCCGGCGCAGGTGAAATGCGTTGTTTCCCCCTCCGCTGCCCAACTCGAGGACGGTCCGCCTGCTGCGCGACCCATCTGCAAGCAACGCGGCGTAGAAGGTCGCCTCCTCGACATAGTCGTCGGGGTGGCTGAACAGGGGCCACCATTCGGCAAGCCGCTCATATAGGGCGGGAAGGTGCTGGACCGGTCCGTCCACCATCCCGGCATCGTACGGGTGGGTCATAGGATTCCGCTATGGCCGATGTGGGCGCACTCGAGGTCGGCGCCGATGGCAGGGCGCGCTGCTGGTGGGGAGCAAGCACGCCCGAGTACGCCATTTATCACGACGAGGAGTGGGGTCGGCCCGTGGGCGACGACCGCCTGCTGTTTGAGAAGCTGTGCCTCGAGGGATTCCAGGCGGGTTTGTCCTGGCTCACCATCCTGCGCAAAAGACCTGCCTTTCGAGCTGCCTTCGCCGGGTTCGATATCGCCGCGGTTGCCGGGTTCGGGGAAGCGGACGTGTCCCGCCTCCTCAATGATCAGGGGATTGTCCGTCACGGCGGCAAGATCGCCGCAGCAATAGGCAATGCCGGCTTGGCGCTGCGGCTGATCGAGGAGCGGGGCTCGCTTGCCGCATATGTTTGGACCTACGTCCCCGAAGGGCCCGAGGTAGCACCGAGCCTGCGTTCCATTTCGCCCGAGTCGAGCGACATGAGCCGAGATCTGAAACGACGGGGCTGGTCGTTTGTCGGGCCCACGACCGTGTATGCCTTCATGCAGGCGATGGGGCTGGTCAACGACCACCTCGTCGGCTGCTGGGCACGCGACGAGGTCGGGGCCGCACGGGCCAGTTTCCTGTCATCCTTCCCGGGAACCGACTGACCTACTTCTGTGTTGACCAAACCATCGAAAGGAGCACCATGACCGACACCGAGCGGACCGAACTCCCAACCACCGAGGAGGGATGGCGGAGCAGGCTCACGCCCGAACAGTTCGAAGTACTCCGGCGAGAGGGGACCGAGCGGGCATTCACCGGCGTCTACTGGAACGAGAAGGAGCCCGGGCTCTACCGCTGCGCCGGGTGCGGTACGCCCTTGTTCTCATCGGACACCAAGTACGACTCGGGGACCGGGTGGCCCAGCTTCTGGGAGCCGGTATCGCCCACCGCCATCGAGACCCGCGAAGATTTCAGCACAGGGATGGCCCGCACCGAGGTGCGCTGCGCGACCTGCCATGGCCACCTCGGGCACGTCTTCCCCGACGGGCCGCAACCGACCGGTCTGCGCTACTGCATGAACTCTGCCTCGCTGGACCTAGAGCGGACGTGATCACTACGTGATCACGAGTTGTAGGTGGTAGGTGGTAAGTGTTGGGTGGTAAGTCAAATGCGTCGACCGCCCACCACGCCGGCGGCGGCGCCGCCGGCACCTACCACTTGAGACCTACCACCCATGACGCCGGCGGCGAAGCCGCCGGCCAGAGCCGGGTCATTGCGGTCGCCAACCAGAAGGGCGGTGTGGCCAAGACCACCACGGTCCACTCTCTGGGGGCTGCGCTCGCCGAGCGGGGGCGCCGGGTCTTATTGGTGGACCTCGACCCCCAAGCCGGGCTCACCTACTCCGCCGGGATCGACGCCGAACAGCTACAGCATTCGCTCTTCGACGTACTCATGGGTCAGGTCGACGCCGGCGCCGTTCTATGGGAAGCATCCGGCTGCGACATCCTTCCCGCAGCCATAGACCTCGCCGGCGCCGAGGTGCATCTGGTGGCCCGCACCGGTCGAGAGCACGCGCTGGCGCGATCGCTGGCGCCCGTACTCGACCGCTACGACTTTGTGATTCTCGACTGCCCGCCATCGCTGGGAATCCTCACGGTCAACGGGCTGACGGTGGCGACCGAGGTCCTCATTCCCCTACAGCCGGAAACCTTGAGCCACCGGGCGGTGGGGCAGTTGCTCGAAACGGTCGAGGAGGTGCGCACCTTCACCAATCCCGGTCTGACCGTGCTTGGCGTGGTGGCGACCATGTACGACGGCCGTACCAGATTGGCCCGCCAGATCCTCGAGCAGGTGGAAGACACCTACCGGGTAAGCCTGCTCGAGCCTCCCATCCCCCGCTCCATCAGGGTTGCGGAGTCCCCGGGGAGGGGATTGTCGGTCTTGGAGCACGCCCCCCGATCAACGGCCGCACAGGCCTACAGGCAACTCGCCGCGGTCCTCGACGGGGAGGCAGCGGCACCGGAGCCCGCCATCTGACTCAAGCGGCGAACGGGGCCGCCTCGATCATCCGTGTCAGCGGATGGCGCTCGTCGGCGCTGAGCAACTCGGCGGCAGGGCCGGTTGCAAGATCCACCACCAGGGTCGGACCGTCCACCTCCGTCACGGTGCCGCCGAGTCGCTTCAGTAGGGCGAGCATCCGATGGTTGTCGGCGAGCAGATGGGCTCTGAGCAGGGCAATGCCGTTGTGCTCCGCAGCCAACGCGGTCGCCGAGACCAGGAGGCTCCCAATACCGCGTCCCTGGAACTCGTCGACCACGGTCACCGCAAGCTCGGCGATTTCTGGCGACTGGTTCAACCGGACGTAACGGGCTGTGGCCACCGGCCGCTCCTCGGGGAGCGGGCCGAGGACCCCCCAGGCGAAGTGGTCGATCTGATCCACGTGGGTGAAGTAGTCGAGTTGGCGCGGGGTGAGCCGTGTGGTCGGGGCCATGAATCGCCGGTAGCGGGACTCATCGGACAATGAATCGAATCCGGCCGCGACCAGGTCTCTATCGGAGGGCTTCAGTGGACGAACCGATACCGCGGTGCCGTCGCGCAGCATGTGAATGTGGTTCTGCATGTCGATCATGTGGAGTGCTTGCAATTGCAAGCATAACGCTCGCTGCGTGTTATCGGCAGTTCCCTAGCTAACCTTTCGCGACCTCAAATGCGACCGCTACGGCACCGACGACTGGTTCTGGTCAGCGGGATGGCTGTCCTGTCGCTCGCCCTGACGGGTTGCCTCCCCGAGGCCATCACCCCGCTTCCAGGTGACAGCCTGGACGATGGCGGCGACGCGGTCGCGATCGTAACCACAGTCCCAGACACCCCCTTCCTCCAGGTCAAGGTGATCGACGACCGGGGAGACCCCGTGGCCAAGGCAAAGGTGCGGTTCGACGGGTCCTCCCCCATGGTCACCGCCGACGACGGTCTGGCCTCGGTCCCCTGGCTGGGCGCACCTGTCGAGGTGGCGGCGGCGGCGCGCGGCTTCACCCCGGCGACCCTGGTCGTGGAGAAGAGGCACCAAAAGCCGCTCGAGCTGGCCATGGATCCCGTCGTGCTCAAAGGACGGATCACCAATGACGAGGGCGCCGGCATCGCTGGAGTCACGGTGAACCTGGGGGGCACGCGTGCTGTCACGACGCCGAAAGGCCGATTCTCCCTGCGTCGGGTCGTGCCCGGCGAGGTTGTCGTCTCCAAGCCCGGTTGGGAGGCGAAGTCCGTCGAATGGGCCGGGAGGCGCGACCAACTCGAATTGAGCCTCGAGCCCTTCATGGCACGCGGTCTCCACATCGGCGGTTGGGTGGTGGCGCAGGACCGCTGGGAATCCCTGCTCGATCTGGCCGACCGGACCGAGATCAACACCATGGTGGTGGACGTCAAGGACGAGTCGGGGATGGTCTTCCACATGAGCGATGTTCCGGTGGCAAGGCGCATCGGCGCCCGCCGCACCGACTACGACGCCGTCGAGCTCGCCACGACCATGGACGATCGCGACATCTACTTGGTCGGCCGGGTCGTGGCGTTCCAGGATCCGGTAGCTGCCCAAGCCATCCCCAAGATGGCGGTGATGGACCGCGCCACAGGCGAGCCATTCACCAAGAACGGCCAGTGGTTCCTCGATCCCACCGATAGCGCCGCACAGAAGTACGCCATCGACATCGCGGTTGAAGCCTGCCGGGCCGGGTTCGACGAGATCCAGTTCGACTATGTCAGGTACCCGGATGGGTATCCCGACTCAGCCCGCTTCGACGGGCCGACCAGCGAGGAAGGACGGGTGAAGGTCATCACCCAGTTCCTCGAGACGGCACGCGACCGACTCCATGCGGAGGGATGCGCGGTGGGCGCCGACATCTTCGGTTTCATCGTGTCGATACCCGACGACGGCGGCATCGGACAGCGCCTCGAGGAGTTGACCAAGGCGGTCGACGTCCTCTCACCCATGGTCTATCCGAGCCACTACGGGACCGGATGGTTCGGCCACGACTGCCCCAATGACCACCCCGCGCTCGGTGATGTCGGGCGCACTGGACGACGCCTTGGACCGCCCTCTCGGGACGGCACAGATCCGTCCCTGGATCCAGGATTTCGATTGGACGCCCTGTGGCCCCACCGAATACCGGGTCGCCGAGCTACGAGCCCAAATTGATGCGGCCGCCGCCAGGGACATGGGATACATGGTGTGGAACGCTGCCTCCCTCTTCACCGAGGGCGCCTTCCGGCCCGAGGGCTAGTCGCAGAGTCGCCCAAAGCTGTAGCCGCGGGCCTTCAGCTCGCCGAGCACCTCATCGAGCGTCGCAACCGTCTGGCTGCGGTCGATCCCGCCGTCGTGCAGCAGGATGATCGAGCCATCGGTCACCCGGGACAGATATGGTCGGCGATGACCGTATCGCAATGAGTCCTCCGAGAGATCCCCCCGCCCGGCCGGGATGCTTCGACAGGTTTGGGGGATACCTCGATTGGTCCGACGACCCATCACATGATGGCTGCTGCTCGCTGCAGCCGGCCCAGGGCCGTCTAGCGTCAGTCCTATGCCGCCGACTCATCAGGTCCTGAACCAGCCACCTCCCCTGGTCGGCTACGACCTATTCGCCACCGATCCGCTCCTCGGTGGCGCGGTCAAGGCGTGCGGCGCCGGCTCTTCCGACTCCGATCTGTCCGGCTTCGGGAGACTGGTGGGGTCGCCTGAGGTCTTCCAATGGGGATTCGACGCCAATCGATTCCCTCCCCGCCTACGGACCCACGACGCCTACGGGCACCGGGTAGACGAGGTGGAGTACCACCCCTCGTGGCACAACCTGCTCGACCTGGCGGTGACCCATGGGCTGCACTCTCTTCCCTGGGAGGACCGAAGGCCGCCCAGGTGACCCGGGCGGCCCTCACCTACATCAGCTCCCAGGTCGAGGCGGGTCACTGGTGCCCGATCTCGATGACCGCATCGGCGGTTCCGGCGTTGCGGGTCCAGCCAGAGGTCGCCGCCGAGTGGGAGCCATTGCTGATGAGCCGTTCCTACGACAGCTCCAGCCAGCCCGGCTTCGAAGAAGGCCGGTGTGCTGATGGGGATGGCGATGACCGAGAAACAGGGCGGCTCCGACGTCCGGGCCAACCTGACCGGTGCGGTCCCGATCGACGGCGGTGGCCCGGGGGCCGAGTACCTCCTCACCGGGCACAAATGGTTCTGCTCGGCCCCGATGAGCGACGCCTTCCTCGTGCTGGCCCAGGCTCAGGGTGGGCTGTCCTGTTTCCTCGTCCCACGCTGGACCCCGGATGGTGAGCGGAACACCGTCTACCTCCAGCGGCTCAAGGACAAGCTGGGGAACCGTTCGAACGCCTCGGCCGAGATCGAGTTGGACGCTGCCTGGGGCAGGCTGATCGGTGAGGAGGGTCGAGGTGTTCCCACCATCATCGAGATGGTCGCCGGCACCAGACTCGACTGCGTGATCGGCTCGGCTGCGCTCATGAGACAGGCCGTGTCCCAGGCGGCGCACCACGCCGCCCATCGGACCGCATTCGGCCGCAAGCTGATCGACCAACCCCTCATGCTGGCCGTGCTCGCCGATCTCGAGATCGAGACCCAGGCTGCGGTGTCGCTGATGGTCAGGGTGGCGGCGAGCTTCGATGCAGCACCGACCGACCCCAAGGAGGCGGCGCTGCGCCGCATCATCACCCCCGTCGCCAAGTACTGGGTCACGAAGCGGGCGCCGCAGGTGGTCGGTGAGGCGGTCGAGTGTCTCGGCGGCAACGGGTACGTCGAGGAGTCGATCATGCCGCGGCTCTACCGCGAGGCTCCGCTCAACTCGATCTGGGAGGGCTCGGGCAACGTCATCTGCCTTGACGTGCTGCGCGCCGTATCGCGCGACCCGGGGACGGTTGATGCCCTCCTCGACGAGGTTTCATTGGGCGCTGGTGCCGACCGCCGCCTCGCCGCCGCCCATCAGCGTCTCAAGGGGGCCTTGGCGAACCCATCCAACGAGGCCGGGCGCCCGA
Organism: uncultured Actinomycetes bacterium; assembly: GCA_963780745.1. Taxonomy (GTDB): domain Bacteria; phylum Actinomycetota; class Acidimicrobiia; order Spongiisociales; family DATADW01; genus DATADW01. The sequence continues at coordinate 401,005 of CAWACT010000010.1, forward strand.
CGCCTCGTCGAACAGATGGCCCTGGCTATCCAAGGCTCCCTGTTGGTCAGGTGGGGGCGTCACGAGGTGGCCGATGCCTTCTGCGCCTCGAGGCTCGATCCCGACCACGGGCTGGCACTTGGCACACTGCCGCCCGACCTGGACCATCGGGCGATCGCCGCCGCCGCGGTGCCGGGACCATGACCGACCCACCGGTCCCCGCCGTCATCGTTGAACACCGGCTTCCACCTTCCATGTTGCGCCTTGTCGCCGGTGTCGTCGCCCTCGGCCTCGAGCGGCTCACCGATTACGCAGCGGCATTGGAGGCACGCCTCGCCATGGTCCCTGGAGACCCGGCGAGCGAGGAGACGCGGCGTGCCACAGCCATGGCCGTAGGCGCAATCCTCTCGCTGCCCGACTATGCCAGGGCGGCGCTGGCCACCACCGGCCGGGCGCGACGATCGGTTGGGCGGTTCACCGGCCCGGTGACCTCGTTGTTCTCCGCGGTGTGGCCGGGATCGGCGGTGGCCGACCGCGTCGACCACCTCCGGCTCATGATCCAGGAGGAGATCGAGCGGGTTGTCACTGTGGGACGGCTCGAGGCTCCCCGCGCCGAGGAGATGGCGATCCGGGCCATCGAAGAGGGTGTTTCCGGTTTCATGGGACGACTCGCCAAGAGCGATGCGCTGCGCGATCTGGTCACCGACGCCAGCGCCGGGTTGACCAAGAATGCGGTGGCTGAAGTGAGGGACGCCGCCGCCGACATCGACGATCACGCCGAGGCGTTCGTCCGGCGGCTGCTGGGACGGCCCAAGCGCGCACCACAGACATCTCGATCACAGTGAACGACCCGATAGAGGATCGCGTGGGGACGACCGCGGGTTTCATCAGTCGTGCCCTCGCCATCGCCACGGACACGGTGTTGCTCACCGTGATCATCACCGGCGGTAGTTGGGTCGTCCGGAGCTTCATCGATCTGATCCTGGGATCGGACCCAATTCAGATAGACCCGGTGGTGCTCTTCTTCGTGGCTCCTGTGATTGCCGTTCTCTATTTCGCCCTCTCCACCGACCTCACCGGCCGTACCCCCGGGAAGTGGCTCATGGGTCTCCGCGTGGTCAGGACGTGTGGCGGTGACGTCACCCTCGGGAGGGCCTTGCTTCGCTCGATCGGTTACATCGTGTCACTCATCCCTCTGGGCGCCGGATTCTTTTGGGTCCTCGTGGACGACGAGCGGAGGGGTTGGCACGACCACATTGCCGGCACCAAGGTCCAGCACCAGCCGGAAAAGGTGCTGGCACACCACGCAGAGCCCTGACGGCGGCACGGCCCAAACACGGTGGAGTTGTTCACCACCCTCACCCTGCCCACACCGACCTATGCATCGGCGTTCAAGGTCGCCGCCTTCGATGCAATGCGCCGTCTCATGTCGGGACGCTGGCCGGGCCCGGGTAGCGTCGCCACGGTGCGGGCTCTCGTGTGCCACCAGCTGACCGGACCGGAGGACCTCGTGATCGAGGAAGACTTCCCTGAGCCAGCCAGCGCACCGGGAACCGTCCGTATCGAGGTCAGCCACGCCGGGGTCAACTTCCCCGACCTGCTCATGACCTACGGCCGATACCAGATCCGCCCCGAGCCCCCCTTCGCACCCGGGCTCGAGGTGGCGGGGACGGTGAGCGAGGTGGTCGGCGACGTCGGCGGATTCTCACCGGGTGATCGGGTGATGGCGGTGGTCGGTTACGGCGGGTGGGCCGAGGAGGTGGTGGCACCGGCGGCAATGACATTCCCGGCGCCGGAGCAACTGGCCGATGCAGAGATCGCCGCCTTCCCCCTCGCCTTCGGCACTGCGGTCCATGCGCTCGTCGACCGGGCGGCGCTCCAATCCAGTGAGACGCTGTTGGTGACCGGCGCCTCGGGCGGCGTAGGGATGGCGGCCATCCAGGTGGGCCGACTGCTGAGTTCGAGGGTCGTGGCGGTTGTCAGCACCGAGGAGAAGGCGGCGCTCGCCGCGGCGCTGGGGGCAGACGAGACCATCGTGCTCGACGGTGACCTCCGTCAACGGCTGCGCGAGGTCAGTCCCGACGGGTTCGACGTGGTGTTCGACCCCGTGGGTGGCGATCAGTTCGAGGTGCTGGCGTGCTCGCTGGCATGGCGGGGAGGCTGTTGGTGATCGGGTTCGCTTCAGGATCCATACCGGTGATCCCGGCCAACCTCGCCCTGCTCAAGGGGGCGTCGGTCGTGGGGGTGTTCTGGGGCAGCTTCACGGTCCGAGAGCCCGAACGAAACCGGGAACTGTTCGACCGACTCTTCGACTGGGTGCGCTCCTCGGACCTGCGCCCCCACATCTCGACAGTTCTCCCCTTGGAGCAGGGCGCCGACGCCCTGATCGCCATGGCGGAGAGGCGTCTCCTGGGCAAGGCGGTACTCCAGATCCGCTGACCGTCACCAGCAAGGCGGATCGAGTGGAACGCCGGCGTCCTCGGCGGCCATATGGAAGGAACGCGCCAAGCGATGCCACTGTCTCGTGTGCGTTGAGCCCGCTCGGGTTGCCAAATACGAACAGGTCGGCTCCGCCGAGCGACTCGGGCTGACGTCCCGCCACCGCCCGGGGTCGACTGAAACCGATCCGGTAGGCGGTCACCCCGAGAACCGCCGCCACCCGTGGCTGCCACTCCTCAACAAATTCAACCAACGACGCCGCCCCCTCCTGAAGCTCGGCGGCCGAAAGCTCGTCGGCCCGCACCGTCGCCCGGTTGACCAGGTTGGTGATCCCCACTCCCCTGCCCACGAGCTGCTGGCGGGCCGCTTGGTCGAGCCCGGCTGATGGGTCCAGTAGCCGATCGGTGATCCCGGCCAGGTGCAGCGCCGGGTAGAAGCGGTTCCCGGGCCGAGCGAAGTGGGTGTTGGTGGCGGCAGTCCACAAACCGGGATTGATGCCGACGAAAAGGAGGCGAACCCCTGGGCCGATGAGGTCGTCCACCGGATGATCGCGGAACGCCTCGAGCTCGAGCTTGGTGAACCCCACCGATCCACCATAGAAAGAGGTGCAACCGGGCGAGAAGCCCGGTGTTCTTACTGCAGACACCCAACGGCGGAGCGAGCATGACGGCTGTGATGGATGCGGACACGCGTGACTCCGAGATGATCAACCTTCTGGTCGCCGGCGTAGACGACGCCTTCCCGGCTCTGGTTGCGGCCTTCGAAGACGGGTTGTTCTCCGGGTTGCTGCGGATGGTGGGCAACAGGGCCGACGCCGAGGATCTCGCCCAGGAGACGTTCACCAGGGCATACCGCTCCCTCCGCGATTTCCCGTCAGACCGGATCCGCGCCCTCCGAATCCGAGGGTGGCTGTGGACCATCGCCATCAACCTCGCCCGCAACCGGGCACGGACGGCGAGCCGCAAGCCACCCCCCCTGGAGCTGACCGTCCCTCCGGCGGCGTCTGCACCGGGGCCAGAGGATTCGGCGCTCATCACCGAAGCCGAGCGTGAGTGGCACCGCCGGCTGGCGGCACTCCGACCGGCGCAGCGCACCGCAGTCGTGCTACGCCACGTGGTGGGGCTCAGCTACGAGGAGATCGCCGAAAGCGACGGGGCGGCCGTCGGGAACGGTCAAGGCAGATGTGCACCGCGGGCTGGCGAGGCTCCGAGCCCTACTCGACGAGGAGGAACGATGATGGACACCGTGATCGAAGGTCTCGAGGCGCTGGGGACCACTGCACCCCCCTCGCTGATGCCGACCGTGCTGGCCGCGACCGGTCTGGCCGACGGCTACGTGCGGGTTCCCGGCCCATTGGGAAACCTCTTCGTCGCCTTCAGCCCCGACGGTGTCTCGTGGATCGCTCCTGCAGGCAACGGCGCCGAGTTCGAGGCGGCTTTTCGCCACCAAGTCGGTCGTGACATCGTGCCGGTGCCGACGTTCCCGCCCAAATGGCAGCGCGCTCTCGACAGGGCGCTCCAGACGGGTCGCCTCGGGTCGCTCCCTGTCGACCTCCGGAGCGTCTCTCCCTTCCAGGCTGAGGTGCTCCGGGCCATCACCGCCATCCCACCGGGCGAGGTCCGTCCCTACGCCTGGGTGGCGCGCCAGGTGGGAAGGCCGGGAGCGGTTCGAGCTGTCGGTACGGCGATGGCGAAGAACCCGGTCCCCGTCGTGGTCCCCTGCCATCGGGTCATCCGCTCCGACGGCACGGTGGGCAACTACGCCTACGGCCCCGAGATGAAGCGGGCTCTGCTCACGGCAGAGGGTCTCGACGTGGCCGAGATGGAAGCGGAAGCCGTGGCTGGCCACCGTCTCACCGGTAGTGACACCACCCAGATCTACTGCTACCCGAGTTGCCACCACGCCCGCCGCGTCACCGACAAGCACCGCGTCTGGTTCCACGACGCCGCCCAAGCCAGTGCTGCGGGGTATCGCCCCTGCAAGAGGTGCCTCCCACTGGAGGCGGCCGCCTAGAGAGAAGACGGTTCGGCGCTAACTTCTCCTCCCTGGCCCGTGGCTCCGCCGGGTCCCGGGTGAGGGAGGGGGTTGGGGGGAGGGTATGAGCGCAGGCATCGCTGCGCGTCACCCCCTCCGCTCGCTCCGCTCCCTCCCCCTCACCGGGGGAGGCTCGTCGCCGTCTCAGATTCCGGAAATATTACAATGGTGCACTCAAGTTATAGTGTACGAACGCACTGAACATCGGAGGAGCAGACAGATATGGCCAAGGCCGTAGGCATCGATCTCGGGACCACGAACAGCGTCATTGCCGTCTTGGAGGGCGGCGAGCCCACCATCATTCCCAATGCTGAAGGTTCGCGGGTCACCCCGTCCGTTGTCGCCTTCAAGGATGGCGAAGTTCTCGTCGGCGAGGTGGCCAAGCGCCAGTCGATCACCAATCCTGACCGGACCATCCGCTCGGTGAAGCGGCACATGGGGACCGACTGGAAGGCCGAGGCGGACGGGAAGACGTACACCGCCCAGGAGATCTCCGCCCGCATCCTGCAGAAGTTGAAGAGGGACGCCGAGTCGTATCTCGGCGACACCGTGTCGGATGCCGTGATCACTGTCCCCGCCTACTTCAACGACGCCCAGCGCCAGGCAACCAAGGAAGCCGGCCAGATCGCCGGTCTCAACGTGCTGCGCATCATCAACGAACCAACCGCCGCCGCACTGGCCTACGGGCTGGACAAAGAGGCCACCGATCACACCATTCTCGTCTTCGACCTGGGGGGCGGGACCTTCGACGTCTCCCTGCTCGAGATCGGCGAGGGTGTGTTCGAGGTCAAGGCTACTTCCGGTGACACCCACCTCGGAGGGGACGACTGGGACGACAAGGTGATGGAGTGGCTGGTCACCGGGTTCAAGAACGAGACCGGGGTCGACCTCGGCAAGGATCGGATGGCTCTTCAGCGACTCAAGGAGGCTGCGGAGAAGGCCAAGATCGAGTTGTCGTCGGTCCCTGAGACCGAGATCAACCTCCCCTTCATCACCGCGACCGCCGAGGGTCCGCTCCACTTGCAGCGCAAGCTGACCAGGTCGGAGTTCCAGAAGCTGACCGAGGATCTGCTCGACCGGACCAAGTCGCCCTTCAACCAGGTGATCAAGGATGCCGGGGTAGAGGTCGCCGACATCGACCACATCGTCCTCGTCGGCGGCTCCACCCGGATGCCCGCCGTTCAGGAGTTGGTGCGCGAACTCACCGGCAAGGACCCCCACAAGGGTGTCAACCCCGACGAGGTCGTCGCCGCCGGCGCCGCCATCCAGGCGGGCGTTCTCAAGGGCGACGTCAAGGACATCCTGCTGCTCGACGTGACCCCGTTGACCCTCGGGATCGAGACCAAGGGCGGGGTGATGACCAAGATGATCGAGCGCAACACGACGATCCCCACCCGCCGCTCCGAGGTCTTCACCACGGCGGCGGACAACCAGCCCGAGGTGGAGATCATCGTCCTTCAGGGCGAGCGGGCAATGTCGGCCGACAACAAGAGCCTGGGTCGGTTCAACCTGACCGGGATCCCGCCGGCGCCGATGGGGATGCCTCAGATCGAGGTGACATTTGATATCGATGCCAACGGGATCGTCTCCGTCAACGCCAAGGATCTCGGCACCGGCAAAGAGCAGGCTATGACGATCACAGGCGGCACAGCACTGGCTAACGACGACATCGATCGCATGGTGAAGGACGCCGAACAGCACGCCGAGGAGGACCGGCAGCGCCGAGAGGCGGCGGAGACCCGCAACCAGGGCGACCAGTTGGTGCACCAGACAGAGAAGCTGCTCACCGAGCAGGCCGAGCAGCTGAGCGACGACGAGCGCAGCCAGATCGAGTCTGCCCTTGGGGAGCTCCGTTCCACATTGGAGAACCAGTCGTCGGCGGCTGAGGAGATCCGCTCCAAGATGGAGGCGGTGATCACCGCATCGCAGGCACTGGCCCAGCGGATCTACCAGCAGGCCGCCGAACAGCAGGCTGGCGAGGATTCGTCCGGCGTCGAAGACGAGGACATCGTCGAAGCCGAAATCGTCGATGAAGGCGAGGAGGAGCAGGCTTGATGGCTCTCTCCAGACGGCAGACGGCAGACGGCAGACGGCAGTGAACCAGGAGGCGGGTGCGCCGGAGGTGGAGATCATCGAAGGCGAGGTGGCGACTGGCGAGGTCGTCACGGGCGAGATCGTCCCCGAGCCGGAGCCCCTCGACCCGCACGCCCTGGGTCTCGAACTACCGGACGACCACGATGCAGCGCTTCAGGTGTTGTTGAGCGCGCTCGCCGAGAGCCGCGACGAGGCCACCCGCTATCTCGATGATCTCCGCCGTGTCGCCGCCGACTTCGACAACTTCAGGAAGCGGGCGCTGCGCGACCAGGGTGCCATCGTCGAGCGCGCCTCGGAGCGGGTGGTTCAGTCGCTGCTCCCCGTTCTCGACAGCCTCGACGCCGCCATGGCGATCGAGCCTGAGACCGAGACGGAGCGCAAGTTGCTCGACGGTGTCAAGGGCACCTTCAACTTGCTTCTCGACACCCTCGCCAAGGAGGGCCTGGCGCCAATCGAGGCGCTGGCCATGGACTTCGACCCGACCGTCCACGAGGCGGTGGCGGCGCCCGGCGGCGGGGAGAGCGACCTGGTGGTGACACAGGAACTGCGGCGCGGCTACATGCTCGGGAACCGGGTGCTGCGGCCCTCCCTCGTCGTCGTCGACCACGGATGAGCTCCCTGGCCGGGCCTAGGAGGATCGCCCAACGCCGATGAACCGCGACTGGGTTGACAAGGACTTCTACAAGGTGCTGGGCATCGGCCGAGACGCCGACCAGGACCAGATCAAGCGCGCCTACCGGAAGCTCGCCCAGAAGCACCACCCCGACGCCAACCAGGGTGACGAGAAGGCCGAGGACAAGTTCAAGGACATCTCCGAGGCGTACGCCACGCTCTCCGATGCTGAGCAGCGCAAGGAGTACGACGAGGTGCGGAGAATGGTCGACAGCGGTGGGTTCCGCGGGTTTGGCGGATCGGGGCCATACGCCGGTGGCCAGAGGGTTCGAGTCGAGGACCTCTCCGATCTGTTCGGAGGTGTCGGCGGGTTCGGTGACCTCTTCGGACGGTCGTGCGCCCGCACCACCGCACCGCAGCGGGGTGCGGACGCCACCGCCGAGTCGCACCTCACCTTCGAAGAGGCGGTGCGCGGGGTCGACACCGCCGTCACCGTGCACGGTGAGGCCGCCTGCAGCCGTTGCCACGGCTCGGGGGCCGAGCCGGGGACGTCGGTGACCGTGTGCCCAACCTGTCGCGGCTCGGGGACCGTCGCCCAGAACCAAGGGGTCTTCTCCTTCGCCTCGCCCTGCCCCCAATGCCGCGGCTCGGGGATGTTGATCGAGCAGGCGTGCGTCCAGTGCCACGGCACCGGTACCGAGGTCCGCTCGAGGACGGTCAAGGTGCGGGTGCCGGCTGGTGTCAAGCCGGGAGGGTACCATCAGGCTCAAGGGCAAGGGCTCGCCGGGCCGCAACGGTGGCCCGCCGGGAGACCTGCTCATCAAGACGCACGTGGCACACCACCCGGTGTTCGGGCGACGCGGCGACGACCTCACCGTGAGACTGCCAATCACCTACTCGGAGGCGGTGCTGGGCGCCAAGGTCGAGGTCCCCACTCTCAACGGCTCGGTGACGCTCAAGGTGCCTCCGGGCACACCTGGCGGGAAGACCTTTCGGATCAGGGGCAAGGGCATCGATCGCGGGAAGGGGCAAGCCGGGAGACCTCCTGGCCACGGTCGATGTCGTGGTGCCGCAGAAGGTCAACCGCGACGCCAGGAAGCTGCTCGAGGAGCTGCGCGCCTTCGAGCCGGAGAACCCGCGGGCCAACCTGAGGGTGTGACATGGCAGAGGATGCGCAGAGAAGCGAGGCCGTCTTTGTCATATCGGTGGCCGCCGAGCTCACCGGGGTCCATCCGCAGACACTGCGGATCTACGAGCGACGCGGGCTCATCGAGCCGTACCGCACCCCGGCGGCACCCGCCGCTATTCCCGGGCCGACCTCGAGCGGCTCGAGTTGATCCTGGCGTTGACCGAAGCCGGTCTCAACCTGGAGGGGGTCAAGCGGGTTCTCAAGCTCGAAGAGGAGATCGAGGAGCTGCGCCAGGACGTCGCCGAGATGAAGCGCCGGGTCGAGGAGATGGCCGAGGAGGCCGAGCGGAAGGTGCGCGAGGTCCACCGCAGCTACCGTCGCGAGATCGTGCTGCACAGCAGGAGCCAGTCCCGGGCCAGGCATGACGACTGACCGTACGGTGGGATACGAAGGTCTGATCCGGGTGCTCGACCCCAGCGGGGTGCTGCTCGACATCGGGCCGGGGAAGCTCTTCTCGGTCGATGGCCGACCAGGGCACTGGGAGGGCGCCGTCGAGGTGAGTCGTGGCTCCAGCATCGTGGGGAAAGCCCTCCAGGTCCTGATCGATACCGGTTCCAGCCCGTAGCGCCGCCGTGCTTCAGCCCGACGACGAGAGTTCTGGGGACATGGCCACGGTGCGATTCGTCGGGGCCGGCGCTGCGCCGTTCTGAGAGGGCATCGCACGATTGGCTGTCCATCCGGCCCGATCCGGTTCGTCGTCATCTCGTAGGGTGCCGGTGGCGAGATCCGGCCCACGAGCTCCGGGAGGAGTGACATGAAGTACCTGGCCCTGATCGCTAGCGAGGAGCCGACCGAGGAGGTCGACCCCGAGGTGTGGCAGCAGGTGATGGACGCCTACAACGCCTTCGGCGAAGCCGGTGGCCAAGGCCGGCGTCCTCGTCGCGGCGGCGAGGCGCTCGAGCCGAGCACCACCGCCACAACCGTCCGGGTGCGTGACGGTGAGACGCTGCTCACCGATGGCCCGTTCGCCGAGACCAAGGAGGTCATCGGCGGCTATTACATCCTCGATTGCCCCGACCTCGACACCGCCGTCCACTGGGCGGCGCAGATACCCGGCGCCAAGACGGGTTCGGTCGAGGTGCGGCCCATCATCGAGTTCAGCTGAGCAGATGAGCCGGGTGGCGGGTGAGCCACCGGCCCCCGACCCGCACCGAGCGGTGGCCGTCGCCTTCCGGGAGCAATCCGGGAAGGTGGTGGCCACCCTCGCCCGGGTCATTTCGCAGCATCGACCTGGCAGAAGATGCTGTCCAGGAGGCATTCGAGACAGCCATGCGGGTGTGGCCGGAGCGGGGCATACCCGAGAAACCTGCGGCATGGATCACCACCACCGCCCGTAACAAGGCTCTCGACCGGGTCAGACGCGAGGCGAGGCGGCCCGACCTGGAGGCATCGGCTCAGGGAGCAGCCCTGGTGATCGATGACGATCCGGATCTCGAGGAGATCCCCGACGACCGCCTGCGACTTGTCTTCACCTGCTGCCACCCCGCTCTGAACGCCGAGGCGCGGGTGGCGCTCACCCTCCGGTTGCTCGGCGGGCTGTCCACTTCCGAGATCGCCCGCGCCTTTCTTGTCACCGAGGCGACGATGGCCAAGCGGCTGGTAAGGGCGAAGCGGAAGATCGCCGCGGCGGGCATCCCTTATCGCGTCCCCGATTCCGACGAGCTCCCCAACCGGCTCGACGGCGTCTTGGCCACTCTCTACCTGGCCTTCACCGCCGGCCACGTGGCCACTGCCGGTGACGATCTGCTGCGACTCGACCTCTGCGAAGAGGCGATCCGGCTGACCCGGGTCCTGCGGAGGCTGATGCCCGACGAGCCGGAGGTGAGCGGTCTGCTTGCCCTGATGCTGCTGACCCACTCCCGGCGCAACGCCAGGGTGGGAAACGACGGCAGCCTGATCCTGCTCGAAGACCAGCCGCGCCGGCTGTGGGACCACACGATGAAGCTGGAGGGCCTCGAAGTGCTCGATGCGGCACTACGCGTGGGGACGCCCGGCCAGTACCAGACGCAGGCGGCGATCGCTGCAGTGCACGCCGAGGCGGCAGACGCCGGCTGACACCGATTGGGACCAGATCGTCGGGCTCTACGACGCCCTGCTCGACATGCGACCCGGGCCGGTGGTGGCGCTGAACCGGGCCGTTGCCGTTGCAAAGCGCGATGGGCCGGAGGCCGGGTTGGTCGAGGCGAACGAGGTAGTGGCCGGGGGCCGGCTGGAGGGGTACCCCTACCTTCACGCCACCAGGGGAGATCTGCTGGCTCGTCTGGGTCGCATCGAGGAAGCCGCCGCGGCTTTCCGCCGCGCCCTCGAGCTGACCGTCAATCCCGCGGAGAAGCGATATTTGGAAGGTCGGCTGGCCGAGTTGGGCCCTGCGTAGGGTCGAGGAAGGCGACCACCTGTGTTGAATCGGGCTCACTCGGCATGACGGCTCCTCAACTCGTCGCGGATCTCGGTGAGGAGCACCACCTGCTGGGACTCGGTTTCGGTGGTGGCGGGTTGCTCCCTCTGGAGCTTGTTGTACCCCCTGACCAGGAGAAAAACCACAAGGCCGACAGCGACGAAGTTGATGATCGCGCTGAGCACGCGGCCCAAAGCGAACGACCCAGCTGTCCACTGCCCGAGGTCTTCCAAACCGGGGATCACCAAGGCAATGAGCGGGTTCACCACGCCCTCGACGATGGCGGTGACGACGGCTGTGAATGCGATGCCCATTACGAATCCGACCGCGACGTCGATCACACTGCCTCGATTGAGGAAGTCCCGGAACTCCTGCAGCACCTCATCCTCCCTGTCGTCGACGGCGGACCTTTGGTATTGGCTTGTCAGGCTCCCCGCAACTCCAACCGGCGGGCCCTTCGCTCATCGGCCTCGGCGGCGCGGCGCATCTGATCATCGGTCTCGGCAGGCAGCGGAGGCACCGGTACCGGGTTTCCCAGCTCATCGACCCCGACCATGGTGAAGAATGCCGTGGTGGTGAGTTGGCTCTCCCCGGTGCTGACGATCTCCCGCCAGACTTCGACTTCCACCTCCATCGAGGTTCGCCACACCCTGGTCAACTCGGCGATGAGATGGACCAGGTCACCGACGTGCACCGGGGCGAGGAACGCAAGCGAGTCGACCGAAGCGGTGACTACCGACATGGCGGCATGCCGCACCGCGGCCAAGCCGGCGGCGGTGTCAGCCAGCCGCATGATCACGCCGCCATGGACGAAACCGCGGATGTTGACGTCACCCGGCTCCATCAATTCGACCAACTCGATTCTCGACACAGGACCGCCCAAACTTGATAGAATACGACTCAGGTTTTCTGCGTTATACGTAGAGACCGCGGGGGTTCCCGAGCCTCGAGGACGCTACACGGGGAAGACAGACGGATGGACTTCGAAAAGCTCACCACAAAGAGCCGCCAGGCGCTGATCGACGCTCGCCAACTGGCGGTGGATGCCAACCACGCCGACATACAGCCGGCGCACATGGTGATGGCGCTGCTCGGCCAGACCGATGGTCTGGTCTACCCGCTGCTGGCGCGCATGGGGGTCCAGCCGGCCGAAGTGCGGGTGCAGGCGGAGCGAGGACTCGACGCCTTGCCAAAGGTGTACGGCGCCAACGAGCCGGGGCTCTCGCCGGAGTTGAACCGGGTGCTGGAAGCGGCCGACACCGCTCGCACCGATCTCAAGGACGATTACGTCTCGGTCGAGCACCTGCTCCTGGCGCTATCGGAGTCAGCCGATCCCATGGCTGTGGAACTCCGGCGGTTGGGGATCGACCGCCAGCGGCTGCTCGAGGCGCTCGCCGCGGTCCGTGGTGCCCAGCGTGTCACCTCGCCCGACCCCGAGTCGACCTTCAACGCCCTGGAACAGTACGGACGGGACCTGACCGAGTTGGCCCGCCGCCAGAAGCTCGACCCCGTGATCGGACGGGATGAGGAGATCCGCCGCGTCATCCAAGTGCTCTCCCGGCGCACCAAGAACAACCCGGTCCTCATCGGCGAGCCAGGAGTGGGCAAGACCGCCATCGTCGAGGGACTGGCTCGGCGCGTCGCCGACGGCGACATCCCCACCTCACTGACGGACAAGCGGATCATCGCCCTCGACCTGGGGGCAATGGTGGCCGGCGCCAAGTACCGAGGGGAGTTCGAGGAACGGCTCAAGGCGGTGCTCGACGAGATCCGGGCATCCGAGGGGAGCGTCATCACCTTCCTCGACGAATTGCACACCGTCGTTGGGGCCGGTGCCGCCGAAGGCGCCATGGATGCATCCAACATGCTCAAGCCGATGCTGGCGCGCGGCGAGCTCCGCATGATCGGCGCCACCACGCTCGACGAGTACCGCAAGCACATCGAGAAGGACGCCGCGCTGGAGCGCCGCTTCCAACCGGTGTTGGTGGAGCCCCCATCGGTCGAGGACACCATCGGGATCCTCCGTGGTCTCAAGGAGCGCTACGAGGTACATCACGGGGTGCGAATCACCGATGCCGCACTGGTGGCAGCGGCCGTCCTCTCCGACCGCTACATCACGGCCAGGTTCCTTCCCGACAAGGCGATCGATCTGGTGGACGAGGCAGCCAGCCGCCTCCGGATCGAGATCGACTCGATGCCGGAGGAGATCGACGAGCTGAAGCGGCGCATCATCCAGCTCCAGATCGAGGAGGCCGCCTTGCAGAAGGAGTCCGACCGAGCCTCGATCGAACGCTTGGAATCGCTCCAGAAGGAACTGGCCGACCTCGAGGAAGAGGTCCAGCGGCTCGAGGCGCACTGGACCATGGAGAAAGAGGCGATAACCGCCATCCGCGCCACCAAGGAGCAGATGGAGCAGGCCAAGGCCGAAGCGGAGCGCGCCGAGCGCGAGGGCGACCTGCAGCGCGCCGCCGAGCTGCGCTATGGCCGGCTGCGCGAGCTCGACCGGACCCTGGCCGACCAGGAGGCGCGCCTCGGCGAGCTTCAATCCGAGATGCGGATGCTCTCGGAGGAAGTCACCGAGGAGGACGTCGCCGAGGTGGTGAGCCGCTGGAGCGGGATCCCGGTTTCGCGCCTGATGGAGGGCGAGATCGAGAAGCTGATCCGGCTGGAGGAACACCTCCACAACCGGGTCGTCGGACAGGACGATGCAGTGCGCGCCGTCTCCAACGCCATCCGCCGCAGCAGGGCCGGCCTCTCCGACCCGCACCGCCCCATCGGCTCCTTCATATTCCTCGGGCCGACCGGTGTGGGGAAGACCGAGCTGGCGCGGGCCCTCGCCGAGTTCCTCTTCGACGACGAGCGGGCCATGGTTCGTATCGACATGTCGGAGTACCTGGAGAAGTATTCGGTGTCACGGCTGATCGGCGCCCCACCCGGCTACGTCGGATACGAGGAGGGTGGCCAGCTCACCGAGGCGGTACGCCGCCGTCCCTACTCGGTGGTACTGCTCGACGAGATCGAGAAGGCGCATCCCGACGTATTCAACGTGCTGCTCCAGTTGATGGACGACGGCCGGCTCACCGACGGGCAGGGTCGGACGGTGGACTTCTCCAACGTGGTCCTGATCATGACCTCCAACCTGGGGTCGGAGTTCATCGACCCCGGCCTGCCCGAGGAGGTCATCGAGGACCGCGTCCTGGGGAGGGCCAGGGAGCACTTCCGGCCCGAGTTCCTCAACCGGGTGGATGAGATGCTGGTCTTCCACCGGCTCAGCCCTGAGGACCTCCGCCAGATCGTCGACATCCAACTCCGCCACCTGGGGCGGCGGCTTGAGGAGCGTCGCATCACCCTCCAGGTCTCCGACCAGGCGAAGGACTGGCTGGCAGAACGCGGGTACGACGCCACCTACGGGGCGCGGCCGCTGAAGAGGGTCATCCAGACAGGGCTGGCCGACCCAATGGCGATGCTGTTGCTCGAGGGAAAACTCGCCGAGGGCGACACCCTCAACGTCGGAGTGGCCGGCGGCGAGCTGCTGCTCACCCCGGAGCCATCGGCGCTCACCATCAGCGCCTAATCCGTGCAAGCTCGCCTGCCGCTCGTTCTGTGGGCTGGAGGCGTCGCTGTGGCGCGGTTCGAACCCTGGGTTGCCGGGTTGCCATCGACCGGCTCGTCTGTGGGCTGGAGGCGTTGCTGTGGACCGCTCGAACCCTGGGTTGCCGGGTTGCCGCTGGCAGAATGCGGCCATGGCCGATGTCACGTTCTCGCCGGAAGGACCGCCCGAGACGGTGCTCCCCGAGGTCGACCCGCAGGTCAGGTTGGGTCTGTCTCAGGCCCTGTCGGGTGATGACCCGCGGCTGACCCTGGCGGCGGTGACTGCCGCCGCGCCGACCGTTTCCCTATGTTGGGCGACCCTCGGCGAGTTGGTCGAGAACAGTGCCGCCACCGTTCCGCAGCTGGTCGAGGCCTATGCGTACTTCCGGGTGGGCTATCACCGCGGCCTCGACGCACTACGGGCTAACGGGTGGCGGGGGTCCGGCTACGTGCGGTGGGAGCACCCTTCCAACCGCGGGTTCCTCCGCTGCCTCGACGGGTTACGGCGGGTGGCCGGGGCCATCGGTGAGAGCGACGAGGCGCAGCGGTGCGCCGAGTTCCTCAACCAACTCGACCCAGGGTCCTACCCGGCAACCGGGTGACGATCGCCGCTCAGGTCTCGGCGGGGACAACTCTCTCTGTGGCGAGCCGACGCTGGCGTTGAACCGCGGTGAGGACACCGAGGGCATTGACGGCCCAATGGAGCAGGAAGGGAGCGAGGATGCCGCCGCTCCATACCCGGAGCAAGCCAAACCCGAGCCCTGCCAGCGTGGTGAGGCCCAGTCCGCGCCACAGCCCCGGCCAACCGCCGGGGGTCCCGGGCGGCGACCCGTTGGCTCGAAGACCGCGGAGCACCGGGCCCACATGCCAGATGCCGAAGATGATGCTGGTCCCGATCACGGCTACCCATGTCGAGAAGGCCGCCTCCAAGAGCGCAAAGAGGACTCCGCGAAATGCGACTTCCTCGAGCAGTGCCGTTCCCAGCGGCACCCTGACCAGGGCGTGCCTCACCGCATCGGCGTCGGTCAGTTCGGCGTAACGCCGGTCCTCGAAGGTCTTCGCAACTGCCGGCACACGCTGGGACACGAACAGCACCCCCGCCCCGGCGACCATGGTCAGCGCTCCCCAGGCCAACCCGGGAAGCCAGGAGTCCTCTCCCAACCCAAGCTGGCTGGCGGTAAGCATCTGCCGTGCCAACAGCAGCATCAACCCGGCGACGGCGAGATTGACCACGACATAGCTGCGGCTCCAGACCTTCTCCCATATGGAGATGTGAGCCACGTTGTTGTAGACGGCGAGGAACACGGCGGTGACGACGAGGACTGTCATTGGCAGGCAGTGTCATACCCACCGGCGCCTAGTTCAACCTCGGCTCTTCACGTTGGTCGAGTCCGCCTGAAGGGCACGCTGAATCGATCGCACCACACGAGAACGAAGCGATGCGCGGCGAGGTTTGTCCTTTCGAAACTCGCAACATCGCCTCGGGTACCCTCGCCCCGGTTCGTCGAAGGAGGCTGATGGAGTTCAAGGAGCGTGCCGAAGAGCGGTTCGGTGAGGTCGAGCACGAACTGCGTGAGCTGAGCCGGTGGATGTACGACAACCCGGAGATTGCCTTCGAGGAGCACGAGTCCGCCGCCCGGCTGGCTCGATTTCTTTCCGACGGTGGGATGGATGTCGAGTTCCCCGCCTACGGACTGGAGACGGCGTTCGTCGCCAGGTCCGGATCATCCGGTCCCGAAGTCGTGGTTTGCGCCGAGTACGACGCCCTCCCTGGGGTTGGCCATGCCTGCGGCCACAATCTGATCGCCACGGCGGCGCTCGGCGCCGGATCGGCGCTCGCGCCGTTGGCCGAAGACCTGGGGTGCCGGGTCACCGTCCTGGGCACGCCCGCCGAGGAGCACTACGGGGGCAAGGTCGACCTGCTGAAAGCCGGCGCCTTTGCCGATGCCGCGGCCGCGATGATGATCCATCCTGGGCCCTTCGACGTGGTCGACCCCGTTGTGATCGCTGTCGCCCACCTCGACGTCCACTTCCGGGGCAAGGAATCGCACGCTTCGTTCGCCCCACATCTTGGGATCAACGCCCTCGACGCTTTCGTCCAGGCCTACGTCAACGTGGCCACTTTGCGCCAGCAACTCATGGCCACCGACAAGGTGCACTGCATCGTGACCCATGGCGGAGAGGCGGCGAACATCATCCCCGCCTCGACCAGTTCCACCTGGTACGTGCGTGCCCCCGACCGCAACCGGCTCGAAGAGGTGTCGGCCAAGGTGCGAGCCTGCTTCGAAGCGGCGGCGCTGGCCACCGGATGCACCGTGGAGATCGAGCCGGTCGGGCACGGTTACGACAGCTTGCGAAGCAATCCGACCCTCGTCGACCTGTTCGCCGCCAACGCCACCCAACTGGGACGAACAATGCTCCCGGGGAGCGCCTTCCCGCCGGAAGCTGCGGGCTCGACAGACATGGGGAACGTCTCCTGGGCAGTCCCATCAGTCCATCCACTGCTCGGGATGGACTGCTTCCCCACCGTCAACCATCAGCCAGAGTTTGCCGCCAAGACAGTCACCGAGACCGGGGAGAAAGTGATCCGCGACGGCGCTTTGGCCATGGCGTGGACCGTCATCGACTTAGCGGAGCAGGATCTATGGGGCGACCTGGACCAAGGTGTCGGTAAGACCAGGCACTGACACTCAACAAGCTCGAGAGGCGGATCTCCGGTGCTGGGTGCTAAGCCACGCTGGTGAACGCTTCGAGCGAAGCCTTGCATGTATCCGCTGCCCCGTTCCGTCGATGTTCATCACGACGATCTGCCTGGCCACTGGCTCGTAGTCCCTGAGCGGCGATCGGTTCCATCCGGCGACCAGGCGGCTCGGCCACGTGGTACTCCGAGCTGGAGGCCCGGTCACGCATCTCCCGTAGGTCGGAGCCGCTCAGCATTGACCGAACATATGACCGGTGACATTCGGTGATAACAGCGGGTTGCTGGCAACCGACCTGCTTGGCAGCGATCATCTCCTGCGATCCGAAGCAACTGCGAGCCGTCGGGCGACCATGAGATCTGTCGGATATGACCGAACTCGGGCCCGACCAACTGCCTCGGCTGCGCCACCTCTCCACAGTGGACGACCTCCACGGTCGGCTCCTCGAAGTTGCCCGCTTCCCGGTAGTGCGACGACTGCGATCTCGGAACGGTCCGGTCGACCACACCGGGCTGAAGGCCACATCTCACTCGGACTCATCGGCTTCGAATACGACATTTCCAGCAGACGCCTGATAACCATGTCGTCCAGGTCCAGGACGTCAAGGCCACCGGCCTGAGCGATGGCTGCGGCCGAGCCGTAGGGGAAAGCCAGTGGGAGGTCACGAACCAACAGCAGCCTCTCTGAATGTCAGGCGATCGGTTGGGATGCCCATTACCGCACCCGGTCGATCCATTTACCCACATGTCCACCGCTGTGCTCGGAATCCACCGCCAAATGCGACCCGTCCCGGGACCAACCGGCCGCCAACGAGCGGCGTGCCACATCCTCGGGTAACTCGAGCGTGCGCTGAACCGACGGGTTCGCCGGGTCGATTGCCTTCACTGAATCCCCGACGTTGTAGACGATCCAGCCTCGAATCGGCTCGAACACGCCCAGGTCCTGACTACTGGAGGGAAAGTCTCTTCTGTCTGGTCGGCAACGGGGCCTTGTTCCCGCTGTTGGAACAGGATCAGGGCGCCGATGACAACGAACACCACCGCGGCGATCCCGAAAATCAGGCCCCGCCTCGACTTCTCGGTCTCGCCTTCAACTTCGACCCGCTCCTCCGTCTCCATCTCCACTCTCCTCCGGTCGAGCAGGAGGTCGGGCGCTTCGACGGGTTCGAGCGCAGTGAGATCCGGCACGGGATTCGCCTGCCGGAGCATCTGGTCGATCTGGTCGAGCGTCATGCTCCTCCTTCCTTGGCGATCGGAGGGGATGGGATTGCCTGCCTGTCGAGCGTCTGCTCGAGGATCCGAGCCAGCCGCTGGTAGGACCGATGGATTCTCTGATCGATTGCGGCCCGGACATGCCCGTCATCTCGGCGATGACGTCGCGTGGGAGATCCTCCCAGGCGTAGAGCATCACGATCTCGCGGTCCAAGGGCTTCAGCCTGCGGACAGCAGCCAACACCTCTCGGTCACGCGAGTCCTGGACGACCAAGACGGACGGATCGGGCGCCGGAGCGATGCCCAGTGCGCCGAGCCGTGCATCGAGACGAGAGCGGCGATGGAGCGTTCTCTGCTGGTTGGAGATCACCCGGGCCGCGATCCCGTAGAGGTAGGGAAGTGTTTCCGGGGGCAAGGGAAGGTCGTCGAGACGGCGCCACGCCACCAGAAAGGCCTCCGCACAGGTGTCTGCGGCGTCGGCTGGTGTCAAGCGGCGGGTGCAGTAGGCCAGCACCTCGAGCCGGTGCTCCCGGTAGACCGCCTCGAAACGCCGCTGCCTTTCGGACGAGACCTTCCCCATCATCCCTCTATGTCCGCCGGGCGAGAAGCCCTGACGGGATTCTCGTCCGAATCCTGTCAACAGATCACGCCGGCCGGACACAAACGGATGAGACCGAACACGGTCTTGCGATCGGAGGGACGGAAGAGCTCGTGCCTCCCCCGGTGAGGGGGAGGCGCGAGCGAAGCGAGCGGAGGGGGTGACTCAGCGCGGGCACCGAATCATCACCCTCCCCCAACCCCCTCCCTCACCGAGAGGGGAGCCGATCCCCGCGAGCGGAGCGAGCGGAGGGGGTGGCTTCGCACGGTTGGGAGTGCGCCAGCCCCCCTACCCGCTGCTCCGCAGCGGGGCCCTTCCCCCCTCCGGGGGGACGGAGCAAAACTTCCGTCTGCTCCTAGAGAATCTGACTGAGGAACAGCTTCGTTCGGTCCTCTTCGGGGTCCTCGAAGAAGTGCTCTGGGGGTCCCACCTCCACGATCTGGCCGTCGGCCATGAAGACAACACGGTCGGCGACGGCGCGGGCGAATCCCATCTCGTGGGTGATCACGATCATGGTCATCCCCGACTGGGCGAGCTCCTCCATCACCTCGAGGACCTCTCTGATCATCTCCGGGTCGAGCGCCGACGTGGCCTCGTCGAAGAGCATCACTTTGGGCTGCATGGCCAGGGCGCGGGCGATGGCGACCCGCTGCTGCTGTCCACCGGAGAGCTGACCGGGGAACTTGTGGGCCTGCTCGGGGATCTTGACCCGGGCCAGCATGCGCTGCGCCAGGTCCTCGGCCTCCCTCTTGGGGAGATGCCGCACCTCGTGGGGAGCGAGGGTCACGTTCTCCATCACAGTGAGGTGGGGGAAGAGGTTGAACTGCTGGAAGACCATCCCGGTCTCGCGACGCACCTCATGGATATTCCGGATGTCGTCGGTCAACTCGATCCCGTCGACGACGATCCGGCCGCGGTCGTGCTTCTCCAGCCGGTTGATGCAACGCACCAGGGTGGACTTCCCCGACCCCGACGGGCCGATCACCACCACCACTTCCTGGCGGCCGACCCGCATATTGATCGAATCGAGGGCCTGGAAGTCGCCGAAGAACTTGCAGACGCCCTCCAACTCGATGATCGCCTCGCCCTTGGCCTGCGTGGCATCGGATATCACGGTCATCGCTCCCCCACCCCCAGTCGCTTCTCCAGCCGCCGTGCCTCGCGCGACATGGTGTAAGACCCAGTCCAGAAGATGAGGGCAATGAAGGTCAAAGTGATCACATCGAGCCCGCGGCCGAGGAAGTCGGGCTGGGTGGTCGCAAGTGTGGAGACGCGCAGCACGTCGGTGAGCCCGATGATGGTGACCAGCGAGGTGTCTTTGAAGAGCGAGATGAATTGGCCGACCATTGCCGGGATCACCGCCCGTAGAGCCTGAGGGAGGACGATCAGGCGGGTGGTCTTCCAGGCGGGGAGCCCCAGCGCCTGCGACGCCTCCACCTGGCCGCGGCGCACCGACTGGAGCCCGCCGCGGACTATCTCGGCGATGTAGGCCGCCTCGAATGCGGTGATGGCGATCAGTGCCCTGGTCACCTGACCCGGCCGAAGATTTACCGGGATGAGGAAGCCGAGGGCGAATGCGGCCATGAAGAGCAGAGTGATCAGCGGCACCCCCCGGATGAACTCGATGTAGCCCACGGCGATGGTGCGCACCACAGGCAACGTCGAGCGTCTGGCCAGCGCGAGCAGTACGCCTATCGGGAACGCGAAAAGGATGCCGGCGGCCGTCAGGAATAGGTTGAGATGGAGCCCGCCCCACTGCTCCCAACCCACCCCGCCTCCGGAGAGCACCAGGTATATCCCGACCAACAACCCGAGGGCGATCAGCCAGGTCCAGCGACGGACGGCAGCGGGCAGCCGCCGCCCGATTGCGTATGCGCCAACCCCGGCACCGATGCAGCCCACGGTGAGCACTGCCGGGATCCAGGTCCGAGTGAGCGCCAGCAGCACCCCGACGAGGACGATGACCGGCCAGAACCGCCGCGCCCACCCCTGCGGAGTGGTGGGCGGCGGGGGAGGGAGCCCCGATTCGGCGGCGCGGTCCCCGGCCGTGGCCCGGGCGACACCGGCCACCACACCGATCAGAACGGCGATGAGACCCGTCGCTACCCAGGGCCTCCATAGCTGATCGCGAGGGAACCGCCCCATCAAGAAGAGGAGGAGGTTGACCCTGATGATCTCCCAATCGGCCTCGAAGAAGACCCACCGGAGCAGGGCGACCGTCCCCCACAGAACTGCACCCCCAACCACCAGGGTGAGCACCGTGTTGTACCAAGTGGAGAAGAGGTTGCGCTTTGCCCATTCCATCGGTCGCAGCCGAGTAGGCGTCGCCTGGGGCTGCTCGGGGGCGGCAACCTCGACGCTCATCTCTCCACCAGTTGCAGTCTGCGGTTGACCACGTTCGCTACCAACGAGATCACCAGCGAGAAGGCGAGGTACACCCCCATCAGAATGAGGATGAGTTGGGGCGCCGGCTGTCCGTTTCCGATGGTCTGACGCACGATGCGTGTGATCTCTGCATATCCAACAGCAAGAGCCAGCGACGTGTTCTTCACGTAGTTGAGGAACTGGTTGATCATCGGTGGGACGGCGATCCGGAACGCCTGGGGAAGCACGACGAAGCGGAGCCGCTGGAACGGGCGAAGGGCGAGTGCCTCGGCCGCCTCGGTCTGGCCCTTGGCGACCGCCTGGATGCTCCCACGGACGATCTCGGCAACGTGGCTCGCTGTGTAGAGGACCAGCGCCACCATCACCGCCATGAACGAGCCGAGCGCACTAAAGCCTCCGGTGATGCGCCGCCCTTCGAGAGTCGGGAGCGAGATGGTGAACGGCCGGTCCAGGATCACGTAGCCGGCAACGGCGAAAACGAGGAAGACACCCGTCGCCCAGAGCACACGGTGGTGCGGCTCACCGGTCCGCTCCGACACCCTGGTTCGCCAGTACCAGACCAGGCCAGCGGCCACGAGACCAGTGCCGAGCACCCCGAGGTACACCGCCAGGTTGGCGCCTGCGCTGAGCCCGGGGACGGCGATGAACAGGTTGCTCACCACGAACCAGCCGAATGGTGTGTAACCCTCCCGGATGGGAGGGAGTTGGAGGATCACCGCGTTGAAGGCGAAGAAGATGATCAGAAGCGGTGGGATGTTGCGCAGGACCTCGACATAGACGGCCGCCGCCTTGGCCACCAACCAGTTGGACGACAACCGGGCAATGCCCACCACCACGCCGATGATGGACAGGAGGGGGATCCCCATCACGGCCAGCGCCAGAGTGTTCTTCATCCCGACCACGAGGGTGCGCCTGATGGCGGCGCTGGGGCTGATCGGGTTGCCTGCGATGTCGATCCCCGACGGTTGGTTCAAGAAATCGAAGTCGGTGGAGATCCCCTGACGCCGCATGTTGTTGGTCAGGTTGAACCAGAGGACATAGAGGATGAGGATCACTGCCGCAGCCGCTACGGCTTGGGCGACGACGCGCAGCACCCTGGTGTTTCGCCAGAACGGGATGCGGGCGGCCGCGCCCGGTGCGCTCATCGGATTTGGCAAAGAGGGGCGGCTTTACAGCCGCCCCCCTCAGCGATGATCACCGGTATGGCGGGGCGTAAAGCAGCCCTCCATCGGTCCAGAGTGCGTTGAACTCACGCTCCAGCCCGAGCGGGCTTGCCGGCCCGACGTTGCGTTCGTAGATCTCGGCGTAGTTGCCCACCGCCTCGATCACCGTGGCCTGCCAGCCGGGATCGATACCCAGACCGGGATCGAAGACAACGAGCTCACCGGTCTCCGGGTCCTCGATCTCGAGACCGAGGAAGCGCCGGATATTGGGGTCGTCCGAGTCCTCGAAGGTGGCGACGTTGCTGGAGTCGATTTCGAACTCCTCAGCCTGGATGGTGGAGAGCACCACCCAGTCGACCACCTGCGCCCACTGGCTGTCGCCGTCACGTACCACCGGGCCGAGCGGCTCCTTGGAGAAGATCTCGTCGAATATGACCAGCGACTCCGGTCCGCCTTCCTCATCGGGGAAAGTCGAGCGAACGCCGGCGAGCTGGCTCCGGTCAGAAGTCCAGCCGTCGCACTGGCCGGCGATGAAGGCGGCCTGGATCTGCTCGTTCTCCTCGAAGGTGATCGGCTCGTATGGGATGTCGCCCATTCGGTCGGCCAGGTTCCCCTCGGTGGTGGTCCCCGACAGCGTGCAGATGGCGGTGTCTGTCATGTCGTCGATGGCTTCGAACCCGCTGTCGGCCCGCACCATCATCCCTTGCCCGTCGTAGAAGGTGGTGGTGAGGAAGGTCGATGTGAGCTCGCCGTCGCGCCCTGCGGTGCGTGTGGTGTTCCGAATGAGCACGTCGACCTCGCCCGACTGGAGGGCGGTGAACCGCTGCTCGGTGGTGAGCGGACGAAATTCCACCGCTTCCGGATCGCCGAGGACCGCGGCGGCAACCGCCCGGCAAAAGTCGATGTCGAATCCGGAGAAGTCGCCGTTGGCGTCGACGAACCCGAAACCAGGCACGGCATCATTGACCCCGCAGATCACAGTGCCGCGCTCCTGCACAGCGGCCAAGGTTTCGCCCGCCGGAGCGGCGGCGGCGGCGGTCGTCTCGGTGCCACCGGCAACGGTCGTCTCGGTTCCCCCTGCAGCGGTCGTCTCGGTGCCGACAGCAGCTGTCGTATCGGTTCCGCCGGCAGCGGTCGTGTCGGTCGCCCCACCCGTCGTATCGGGTGCCGCCGTGGTACACGCCGCCATCACGACGGCGAGACAGGCGAGAAGCATCGTCTTTCGTTTCATTCTGGCCCTTCCTTGGTCGTCCTTGGTACCGCGAACATAACGGGCGCAGCAGGAGGATGCCGCCGGCGCTCGACCATCAGAGAGGATCAGCGGGCGTTGCGATCAGTATCGCGTGAGCTCGATGATCCGAGAAGTGATCCCCTCGACGTCGAGCCCGGCGGTGTGGAGTACCTCGTCTGCGGAGCCAGCAGGCAGGAAGCCGTCGCCGACCCCGAGCATCCGCACCTTCCCCGCCATGCCGTGAGCGGAGAGCGCCTCGAGCACGGCGGCGCCAAACCCCCCGCTGACGACATTGTCCTCGACCGTGAGCACGAACTCGTGGTCGCCCGCCCACTCGACCACGCGGGAGTCGAGCGGCTTGACCCAGCGGGCGTTGATCACCCGGCAAGAGATGCCCTCTGACCCCAGCCCGATCGCCGCCTTGAGCGCCGGTTCCAACATCCGGCCAACCGCCAGCACGAGGACATCGCTCCCCGGACGCACCTCGTCCCAGCGGCCCACCGGCAGCGCCGGGACGGGGAGGCTGGGAATGGCCGACCCACCCGCTTTCGGGAACCGGATGGCGATCGGTCCTGGATGATCAAGCGCCGTCTCGATCATGGCGCAGAGCTCTTCTGCGTCGGCCGGGGCGCCCACCACCATGTTGGGGACCATACGGAGGAACGTCAGATCGAAGACCCCATGGTGCGAGGGCCCATCGGGCCCGGTCACACCAGAACGGTCCACCAAGAAGGTGACCGGGAGGTCGTGAAGCGCCACGTCGCTGATGATCTGATCGAGGGCCCGCTGGAGGAAGGTCGAGTAGATCGCCACCACCGGACGCAAACCTCCCATCGCCAGTCCGGCGGCGAGCGTGACCGAATGCTGCTCGCAGATGCCGGTGTCGATCACCCGGTCAGGCATCTCCGTTTCCATGTCCTGCAGCCCGGTGCTCGACACCATCGCCGCCGAGATCGCCACGACGTCGGGCCGTCGCCTCGCCGCATCGAGAAGAGCGGCGCCGGCGACGTCGGTCAGCCTGCGCTCCTCCCTGAGCGGTCTGCCGGTCTCGACGTCAAAGGCACCAACCGAATGGAGCCTGTCCACCTCGTCGGCGATGGCCGGTGGATAGCCGCGGCCCTTCTCGGTCTGCACCCTGATCACCACCGGCTCGTCAAACCCCTTCGCTCTGACGAGGGTCTCTTCCAGCCTGGTCAGGTCGTGACCGTCGACGGTGCCGGCGTACTTGATCCCCATGGCATCGAAGACGGTGCTCGGCTCGACCAGTTGCTTGAGGCTCTCCTTGAGACGCCTCGCCAGCTCGTCTGCGGTGTCGCCAACAAGAGGCACGCTCCGCAGCACCCGCCCGATGGTGCGCTTGACCCATTCGTAGCGCTGGTCGAGCCTGACCCCGGCGAGCGAGGCGGCCACCCCGCCCACCGTGGCCTGGTACGACATCCCGTTGTCGTTGAGCACGATCACCAACCGACGAGGGCGCCTCACCGCGATGTGGCTCAACGCCTCGTAGGCCATTCCACCGGTGAGAGCGCCGTCGCCGATCACCGCCACCGTCCAACGCTCCTCGCCCTGATCCTCGGCGGCGATGGCCAGTCCCAGTGCATAGCTGAGGGCAGTGGACGCATGGCTGTTCTCGACGTGATCGTGAGGGCTCTCGGCGCGGGACGGGTACCCCGAGATGCCACCGAAGGTGCGCAGCGATTCAAAGTCATCGCGTCGCCCCGTGACCAGCTTGTGGACATACGCCTGGTGACCGACATCCCAGATGATCCGGTCGTTGGGGCTGTCGAACACCCGGTGCAGGACCAAAGTCAGTTCGACCACCCCCAAGTTTGGTGAGAGGTGGCCGCCGGTACGTGCCAGCGTCTCGATCAGCTTCTCGCGGATCTCCCTGGTGAGGTCCTCGAGCTGATCCGTGGTCAGCGCGCGCAGGTCGGACGGGTCGTTGACTTGGTCGAGGAGTGGCGTCATGGCTCGGGGCCTCATGTTGGCACGGCATCGGAGGCTACTTGTCTGCTGTCTGCCGTCTGCCGACTGCCGTCTCGCTCTTAGAGGATCTTCGCAAAGAAGTCCTGGGTTCGCTCGTGCTGGGGATTGCCGAAGACCTCGTCAGCCGGACCCTCTTCCACCACCTTGCCCTCATCCATGAAGACGAGGTGTGACCCCACCTGCCTGGCGAACCCCATCTCATGCGTCACCACCACCATCGTCATCCCGGTGTGGGCCAGATCTCGCATGACGTCGAGAACCTCCTTGATCATCTCGGGGTCGAGCGCCGAAGTCACCTCGTCGAAGAGCATCACCTTCGGGGTCATCGCCAGCGCCCGGGCGATGGCGACTCTCTGCTGCTGACCACCGGAGAGATGTGCCGGCTTCTTTCCAGCCTGCTCCGGGATGCCAACCCTCTCCAATAGAGACCTGGCCCGTACCTCGGCGTCCTCCCGGTGCCGCTTGCGTACCAGCCGCTGTGCCACCGTGATGTTGTCCAGCACCGACAGATGCGGGAAAAGGTTGAACTGCTGGAAAACCATCCCCACCTCGGCCCGTACCCGGTTGATGTCGGTGCTCCGAGCCTCGAGATGGACACCGTCGATGTAGACCTCGCCGCTGGTGGGCACCTCGAGGTGGTTCATGCAGCGGAGCACCGTCGACTTCCCCGAGCCCGAGGGTCCGACGATGACCATGACTTCACCGGTCCGCACCGTGAGGCTCACCCCGGCGACGGCGTGGATCTCGCCGAACCACTTGTGGAGGTCGCGCACCACCACCCTGTCGGGAGCGGCGGCCTCAGACACGTTGGAGCCGGCGGCCATACCACTGCACCACCAGAGAGAGGATGAGGGTGAACAACAGGTAGAGGAAAGTCATGGCGAGGAAGGTCTCCCGAAACTGGAAGGACGAGTTGGCATAGAGCCGGCCCATCTGGGTGATCTCACGTACGCCGAGCACCGAGAGCAGCGACGAGTCCTTGAGCATGGCGATGAAGTCGTTGCCCAATGCGGGGAGCACGTTCCGTACGGCCTGGGGCAACACGATGACCCGCATCGCGGTCCGGTGACGCATCCCAAGGGAACGAGCGGCCTCCATCTGCCCAACTGGGACCGACTCCACACCCGCCCGGAACACCTCGGCTATGTAGGCGCCGTAGATGATGGTCAGCGCGAAGATCGCCCTCCATTCTTGTGAGATGCGGTTGGCGAATCCGAGGGCGTCGCTCACCTCGGGGACGATCCAGAGCGCCACGACGAAGATGAGCACGAGGATCGGAACCCCGCGGACGAACTCGACATAGAGCGTCGCCAGGTTGCGCACGACCACGTTGCGTGAGATCCGCCCCAACCCGGTGAAGAGTCCCACCACCAAGGCAAGGGTGAAGGCAAGGATCGTGGAGCGGATGGTGACCGGGATCCCTTGGACCACCGCCTCCTTGGCACCGGCGTACCTGGGGTCGAAGAAGACCAGGTAGCCGAGGTAGATCAGGATCCCGACGAGGGCGAAGAACCACCAAGGGGCGTCGACTAGGCGTCGGCTCAGACCCGGGACCTCGATAGCGGCGCGCTCCAACTCGGGCGTGCGTGGCTCGACTTCCGGGAGTCCGGTCATGCTGTGGGGCGCCAGGCTACCGGCGCCCCACAGCTCAGAGCTGGTGGTGATCAGCCGGAAAACCAGGTCCCGTTGATCTCGTCGAGCGTGCCGTCCTGGCGCATCGCTTCGAGGGCTGCATTGACCGGATCGACCAGCTCGCTCCCCTTGGGGAAGATGAACCCGAGCTCATCGGACTTGAGCGAGCCCTGCACCAACTTGATCTTGTTGGCGTTCTGACCGATGTAGCCCTGACCGGCCGTGTCGTCGATGATCACGGCATCGGCATCGCCGCTGATCAGAGCCTGGACGGCGAACCCGAACTGCTCGAAGCCCTGCGACACGCTCCTCGCCGTACTCGGCGGTGGCGACATCCAGGTTGGTGGTCCCGGTCTGCGTGGCGACGATGTAGTCGCCAGCCTTGAACTCCTCGAGCGTGGTGAAACGATCCTCGTCGATCCGCACCATCAGCCGCTGCTCCACCGAGATGTACCCGTCGGAGAAGTCGACCTGCTCCTTGCGCTCGTCGGTGATCGTGATCCCGTCGGCGGCGACGTCGTACTGGCCCTGCGAGACGGCGATGATCATCCCGTCCCAAGCCGTCTCCACGAACTCCGGCGTGCAGTTGAGCCGCGAGCAGATCTCGTTCCAGGCGTCGTAGTCCCACCCGACCGGCTCACCGGTGTCCTCGTCGATGAAGTTGAACGGCGGGTAGGCGTTCTCCACCGCCACGGTCACCGCCTGTCCGCCGAGATCGGGGAGTGCCCCCGCCGACGCCGTTGTCTCGGTGGCACCTGCGGTGGTCTCGGTCGCCACCGTTGTGTCGGCCGCAACCGTGGTCGCGGTCGCCACCGTCGTCTCGGTGGCCGCCGCGGTGGTCTCGGTGCCACCGGCAGTCGTTTCGGCGCCACCACCAGCCACGGTGGTGCCTGATGTACCACCACCGCACGCCGCCAGCAGCAACACCACTACCAATAGGGCAGAAGTCGCCCATCGCTTCCTGATCATTTTGCGTTCCTCCGTCTTTGGGCCCGGTCTGCCGGGCAACAGCCATTTTACCGAGCGTCAAAGAGTCGGCCGCCGCAGGCCGCCTCCCGCGGTGAGGGGAGGCGCGAGCGGAGCGAGCGGAGGGGGTGACTCGGGCGCGGCAGCCGTGGCAATCACCCTCCCCCCAACCCCCTCCCTCACCGGGAGGGGGAGCCAGATCCCCCCTCCCCCCTACCGACGGAAAGACGGTGGCTCAGCCGCTGGATATGATAGAGTCGGAAGACGCTTCCGCTGCCGAGTTCGCTCTCGACTTCGATGCGGCCACCGTGGCGTTGGGCGACGTGACGGACGATGGAAAGTCCGAGGCCGGTGCCACCGGTGTTGCGGGAGCGCGACGCGTCGACCCGATAGAACCGCTCGAAGATCCTCGGTAGCTCACGGGTCGGTATGCCGATCCCGGTGTCCTCGACCACGAGCAGGGCTCCTCCTTCGACCTCGTCGAGCCCGACCGTGACTTTGCCGCCCCGATCCGTGTATCCGATGGCGTTTTCCACCAGGTTCCGTACCGCCAGCACGAGGTCGCTCTGCTGACCCGACACCTTGACCGGATGAAGGCTGCTCTCGAGCGTCACCCCGCGCTCCCCCGCCAACGGTGCGGCTCGGTCGAGCACGTCGGCAACCAGACCGGAGAGCTCGACGTCCTCCGGGCTGATCTGCTCGGTCTCGAGCCGGGAGAGATCGAGAAGGTCGCCGACGATCCGGCCGAGTCGAAGCGCCGATTGCTCTCGGCTCCGGCGGCGAGACGTTTGGCGGTCGCCGGATCGCGGTCGATCGCCTTCTGCACGGTCTCCATCGCCGCCTGGATCGCCGCAACCGGGGTCTTCAACTCGTGCGATGCGTCGGCGACGAAGGAGTAGCGCATCGCCTCGATCCGTCGCTGCTCGGTCACATTTCGGATCGCCAAGAGGACACCGCCATCGGCATCCAGCGGAACGGCACTCACCTCGAAGACCTGCTCGGGGCGACCGTGACGGATCTCATCGGTGGCCGGCTCACCCGACTGGCGCGCCATACGCACCAGCGGCTGGAGTGGGTGTGGGACCAGTCGGGAGAGCACCTCGGGAGTCGAGCCGATCAGGTCGGCAGCCGCCTTGTTGGCGTAGGCCACTGCGTCGTCCGGTTCGATCAGGACCACGCCGCTGTCGAGGGACGCCAGCACCAGATCGCGTCGAGCCCGCTCTTGATCGGCTTCCTTCAAACGGGCACCGAGCTGCTCCGCCATGTGGTTGAAGGCGGATCCCAGCCTTTCCACTTCAACCACTCGGCTCGGTGGGACCCTCGTCTCGAGGTCGCCTTCGGCGATACGGTCGACAGAAGCGGTGAGCTTCTCGATCGGTGCGGCCAGGCGCCTGGCCACAAGCCACACCACAACCAGCCCGACGGCGGCGACAGCCAGACCCACCAGGACCATGCCGACCCGCGATCGATCGAGACTTGCCTGCACCTCGTCGAGCGGGAGGGCGACCCTCACGATCAGACCATCCCTCGGCGGAAGAGCCAGGTAGAGATAGGCCGCTCCAGTGGTCTCGCTCTCCCTCTCCGCCGACCCGGCCTCGCCCTGCATCGCCTCGCGCACCTCCTCGCGCGTGCTGTGATCCTCGAGCGCGGCGGCATCTGCGTCCGAGTCGGCCAGGACAGCGCCCTCAATATCGATGAAGGTGACTCTCACGCCGGTTTCCTCGCCCAGACGGCTCGCAATGCTCTGCAAACCATCGGGCTCGGCAATCGCGGCAATGGTCGCCGCCTGCCTCTCCAGCGAGTCCGTGAGCAATCGGCGCACCTGGTCGGCAAGCAGGCGGTCCACCCCCACACCCACGCCGATCAGGACGATGAGAACGGTGAGGGCGTACCAGGTGACGAGACGTCGACCCAGCGTCGAGGATCGGCGGGCCCCGACGCCTTCAGGCATCGATCAGCTTGTACCCCAGCCCGCGGACGGTAGTGATCAACGCTGGTCGGTGTGGATCGGGTTCGAGCTTCTGGCGGAGACGCTTGATATGGACGTCCAGGGTCTTGGTGTCACCGAAGTAATGCGGGCCCCAAACTTCCTCGATGAGCATCTCGCGGGTGGCGAGCCTGTCCTTGCGGCGAATCAGCGCCTCGAGCAACTCGAACTCCTTGGGCCGCAGCGATACAAGGCTACCGCCAACCCGAACCTCGTGGCGGTCGATGTCCATCTCGACTGTGCTGGCGCGGAGGACCTCACCTCCGTTGACCGGGTCGCGCATGTCGTAGCGACGCAGCGCCGCCCTAACTCGCGACACCAACTCGCGCATCGAGAACGGCTTGGTGACGTAGTCATCGGCTCCCAGTTCGAGACCGGCGACCTTGTCGGCTTCGCTGTCCTTGGCGGTGAGCACGATGATGGGCACATCGGAGATCGCCCTGATGTGACGGCATACGTCGAGACCCGACATCTCCGGCAGCATCAGGTCGAGCAGCACCAGGTTGACCCGTCCTTGACGGGCCTCCTCCAGTCCGATCCGTCCGGTCTCGGCAATGGAGACCTCGAACCCCTCCATCTCCAGAACGTATCGAACCGAATCGGCCAGGGCGGGCTCGTCCTCGACAATCAGGATCCGCGGTGGGCGGTCAGCCGTGACCATTCCTATTGGAGATACCTTCCTCGACGAACTCCTGCAACTGCCCGGTGGTGACAAAGGCGACCTGCTCGCCAATATCAACCGCTTGATCGCCGATCCTTTCCAAGGCCCGCGAGACCATCATCATCCGGGTCGCCCACTCGAGCAGCGCCGGGTCGGATCCGGTGTCGACCACCTCGCGGTACATGTTGCGGTTGAGCCGGTCGATCGGCTCGTCCATCGAAGGGAGCAGCCGGGCCTCGTCTGGGTCGCGCCGTACGAACGCCTGGAGCGCGGTCCGGATCATCGGGAGTACCTGATCACCCATCTCTCTGATCTGGCCAACGATCCGCTCGCTTCGGGGCAGACCCGCCGTTGCCTTGGTGATGGTGGCGATGTTGACCGCCTGGTCACCCATCCGCTCCAGGGTTATCAGCAGGTGAAGCAGCGAGGACAGCATCCGCAGATCCGCCCCCATCGGGCTCTGACGGGCGACTATCTCGATCCACTGCCGATGGGTCTCGAGGTAGTTCCGGTCGATCTCGTCGTCCATCGCCACCACCACATCGGCTGCTGCGATGTCGTCGGCGACGAAGGCGTCAACCGCGGCAGCGACTGCCCTTTCCGCCCTGTCCCCCAGATCGAGTACCTGCTGCTCCAAGCCGGCGAGGTCGTCGTGGAACCTGGCCCTGGTGTCCGCCATCAGCCGAATCTCCCCGTTATGTAGTCCTCGGTCTCCTTCTTGGACGGCGAGGTGAAGAGCTGATCGGTATGGTCGAATTCGACGAGCCGCCCGGTGCGGTCACCTTGAGCACCGACATCCACGCTGAAAAAGGCGGTCCTGTCGCTCACCCGGGCTGCCTGCTGCATGTTGTGGGTGACGATGATGATTGTGTAGTCCTTCTTGAGCTCGAGCATGAGCTCTTCGATCCGGAGTGTGGCGATAGGGTCGAGCGATGAGCAGGGCTCGTCCATCAGCACTACGTCAGGATTGGTGGCGATAGCCCGGGCGATGCAGAGCCGCTGCTGTTGCCCGCCGGAGAGAGCCAATGCCGACTCCTGGAGCTTGTCCTTTACCTCGTCCCACAGCGCCGCCCGGGTAAGGCTCTCCTCGATGAGGGAGTCCGCATCGCCCTTGAAGCCGGCGATCTTGGGACCGAACATGATGTTCTCGTAGATGGTCTTGGGGAACGGGTTGGGCTTCTGGAAGACCATCCCTACATGACGCCGCACTTGGACCGCATCGACGCCGTCGCCATAGAGATTCACACCGTGATAGAGGATCTCTCCCTCAACGCGAGCGATCTCGATGAGGTCGTTCATCCGGTTGAAGCAACGCAGCACCGTCGACTTGCCGCACCCAGACGGGCCGATCAGGGCGGTGATCTCGTTTCGGCGGATGGGCAGGTCGACCTCTTTCACCGCCAGGAAGTCCCCGTAATAGACACGCAGGTCGCGCACGTCGAGCACCACCGGACGGTCTTGGCCGTCGTCGGCTGATCGGTGCACCTGAGGCGCGGCGACGTGCGGGGCAGTGGTCGAATGATCGATCACCTCCTCGATCTGTGCCGGCTGGTGCGTTGTCATGTCGGTTCCTCCGGGGTCATCTTCGTCGGGCATAACGATCTCTCAGGATGATGGCTACGGCGTTGATGATCAGCAGCAGGACGAGCAGCACGAGAATTCCAGCGGCGGTGAGCGCCTGGAAATCGGGCTGGGGCTGGCGTGACCAGTTGAAGATGACAACTGGAAGGGCGGTGTAGGGCTCGACAGTGATCAGATCGACAAAGCTTGCTCCCGCCGAGACCTGGAAGAAGTTGGTCACCAACGCCCCGGCGAGCAGCAGAGGCGCTGCCTCCCCGAAGGCACGGGCAATGGTGAGGACCGAGCCGGTGAGCACCGCCGGCATCGCCACGGGGAGCACGTGGTGGCGGATCGTCTCCCACTTGGTGGCGCCGACCCCGAACGACGCCTCACGCAGCGCTTGCGGCACCGCACGAAGCGCTTCCTGGGTGGTGATGATCATGATCGGTATCACCAGGACCGCCAGGGTCAACCCGCCGGCGATCACGGTTCGCCCGTTGGTGACCCCAGCCATTGCCTGGACGAAAACCGCCAGACCGAGCAATCCGTAAACGATCGACGGGACCCCGGCCAGGTTGCGGATGTTGGCTACCAACAGTCGGCTCAACGCGCTGTCCTTGGCGTACTCCTCGAGGTAGATGGCTGCCCCCACCCCGAGAGGGAAGGCGACAACGATGACGATGCCGGTGAGCGCCAGCGACCCCATGATCCCCTGGAGAATCCCCGACTGCGATGGGTCCGGGGACAACGGTGATGTGATGAAGCTGAGTCCGCGCTCGGCGAACACCGGCCATGCAGTCCTGATCACATCGATCAACAGCACCGCCAGGATCAGGAGCGAGGAAAGAAGAGCGGCCAAGAGCAGGAGCTGGATGAGAACATCAACCCAGCTCAGCCGACTGCCCTGCAGGCTGCGGCGCACCAACTCTGGCGTAAATTCGCGGCGCTCGGTGGTGATAGCCATCTCAGTACTTCTGCCTGAACCGGCGAACGAGACGCTCACTGAGGACATTGAGGCCAAGCGTCATCAAGAAGAGCAGCAAGCCGACGAAGAAAAGGCTCTGAAACGCGCTTGAGTCGCCCGCCACCTGGTCGGAACCTATGGCGAGCGAGGCCATCGCCGCCGTCATCGTGGTGCCTCCCTGGGTTATGTCGATGTTGAGGAGCGCCCCACCTGACGCTCCTGCAGCGATGGCGACCACCATCGTCTCGCCCAGCGCACGGGCGAACCCGAGGATCACCGCGGCGACGATCCCCGAGAGCGCAGCAGGAAATATGACCCGGAGGCTGGTGTGCCAGCGTTTGGCGCCGAGCCCGTAAGACGCCTCGCGGAACGATTGGGGGACCGCTCGCATGGCGTCTTCGGCGACCGATGCGACCAAGGGGATGATGAGGATGCCCACGGCGATCCCGGCTGCGCCATAGTTGAACACCTGGGTGTCCTCCCAAATGGCCTGCATGATGTTCGGAGTGATGAAGGAGAGGGCGAAGAACCCAAGCACCACGCTCGGGACGCCGGCCAGGATCTCGAGCGTAGGTTTGAGTGTCCTCCGCACCGCGGGGCGGGCATACTCCGAGAGATATATGGCGGCGCCCAAGCCGAGGGGCAACGCCACGACCAGAGCCACCAGAGTGATCATCAACGATCCGACGAAGATCGTAGGGATGCTGAATCGGCCTCGCCGGGGGAACCAGCCATCGGCCCACAGCTGATTGAGGTCGATATCTCCCAGGAACTCGACGGCATCGATCAACACCGAGAGCACGATGGCGACGCTCACCAGGATGGATAGGGCGGCGGCCAGGAAGAAGAGGGTACGAACGATCGCCTCGCGCCTGCGCCGGCGCGGGTTTCCTCTAAGCATCCTGGCAATGTCCCGCTCTGTGGTCACCTAGCTCCTCTTGGATGAGCGGGCGGGCAAGGCTACCCGCCCGGTCGATCCGGCTCTCAGCCTCCGGCTGCCGACTTGGCGTCCTCCCAGGCGGTCCGTGTCGCTTCCAGGTCAGGGGTGTCGACGTACCCGGCCTCGGTGGTAGCGCTGATGCCCTCGTCGCTTAGATAGAAGTCCACGAAAGAGGCCAGCTCGGGCCTGCTGGCCAGGTCATTGGTCTTCACATAGATGAACAGAGGCCGCGAGATCGGATAGCTGCCGTCAGCCACCGTCTCGATGCTCGGCGCCACACACCCCTCGCCGCCGTCGACCTCTACCGCCGAGACAGTGCCCTCGTTGGCGGTATAGAAAGCGAACCCGACCCAACCGAGCGAGGTGTCGTTGCCGGCTACTCCCTCGATGATGACGTTGTCGTTGGGCGACGCCTGGTAGTCGGCCCGGGTGAAGTAGTCGTTCTCGCCGTCCCCGTCTAGATCTTCAGGAGCCCGTTCCTCCTGGATCGGCTCGATGACGGTCTCGACGAAGAAGTCATACGTACCCGATTCCTCGCCCGGGGCCGTGATAACCAGTGGGGCCTCTGGGTAGGGGGCGTGTCCGGCTCCAAGTTCCGCCGCGAGGTCGTTGGCGTCCGACCAGTTGGCGAAACCCTCTGACTCGGGCCCAACCAGCGCGTAGAGGTCGTTGAAGTCGAGACAGGTGACCTCCGTGTTGTTGGGACTTGTAATGACGGTCAATCCGTCGAGCCCGATGAGCAGCTCGACATACTCGACCCCTGCCTCCTCGCAGAGGGCGATCTCGTCTTCTTCGATCGCCCGCGAGGCGTCGGAGATGTCGATCTCGTTATTGCAGAAGCGGGCGAACCCGTCGCCCGTCCCCGGGCCCTCGACCGAGATGGCCACCTCGGGGTTGTCCGCTCCCCAGTTCTGACCGACCAGCGCGGTGATGGGCTCGACCGTTGACGAACCCGAAACCGTGATGCCACCGGTTGCGCCGGACGCCGTCGTCGCGGTTCCCCCGTCAGCAGCGCTGGTATCGGTCCCCCCTCCAGCGGTCGTGGTGTCGGTGGTCCCACCCCCGCAGGCGGCGATCACCAGCGCCAAGAGGCTCAGCACGACCACGAGGCGGACCTGTTTCCCGAAT
This sequence comes from uncultured Actinomycetes bacterium, assembly GCA_963780745.1. Classification (GTDB taxonomy): domain Bacteria; phylum Actinomycetota; class Acidimicrobiia; order Spongiisociales; family DATADW01; genus DATADW01. Next base: position 436,449 of record CAWACT010000010.1, read on the forward strand.
GTCATCTTTGCTCCTTGCAAGCGTCGCGCATTGGCCCGAGGGCCGCGCCTGGCCCGACGCCCGGCCACCGCCGGGAAGGTATCCACAGGTCTTGACCGCACCCTGGCTCGAAGATGAACGCAGGGTGAACGTTGCGGGTTTCGCGGCCTTCGAAGTGAACGGGGGTTACCGGAAGAGCGGAAGACGGAAGACGGCAGACAGCAGACCGGAAGTCCCAGGCCGAACTCCGCGGGGGGTGCTCGAGGGGGGCGGCTCCTGCCAGCCCCCCTCGGCCTGGTCGGGCGGCTTTGCCGGCCCGACCAGCAGAAGTGAGCGCGGCCGAAGGCCGCTCGATTAGACATGCCCGGCGGCCTGCCGCCGGGCAGAGCTTCACCTGAGCCACTTCGATCGTTTGCGGACCCGGTCCCAGGCTGCGGTCCACTCGGCGCGGGTGCGCCCCGCTGTCGACCGCTCGAGACCGGCAAGCTCGCCGACCACAAAGCTCAGGTCGGGGTCGCCGCTGCGGAACTCGTCACGCAGCCAGTGCTGGCCGACGACCGCGTCCTGGTGGGCGCCGAGAACGTCCTGCAGATCGGCGGCAGCCGAGGCGAAGGAAGAGGCGTCCTTGCCCGCCACCGGCTCCACCGCCTCGGCGGCATAGCGCGTCCGTTTCGCCCGGAGACGGACATTGTGGAGCTGCTCGTCGGCGGGCGGGTCGTCGAGCGCCTCCACCGCCTTTTGCAGCTTGTGCCAACGCTTGGCCACCATTGGTCGGAGGGCCTCGAACGCCGGCTCGGAAGCGTTGTCGAGAAGCCTCGGATTGACGGCCCCCTCGACCATACGATCGAGCAGGGCGAGATACTCCGGCTGTTCGAAGAAGTGGAGCAGCCGCGTCCGGGCGACATGTCTGTCGCCGAGGCGCCGGACCACGATCTTGTCCACCATCGATCCGTCCTCGACCGGCAACTGATCCCCCATCCCGGTGAGCCGGTCGATCAGGACGTCGGAGTCGCGCACCTCGCCGAACATGTTTGCCAGCAGCCTGAGATCGGCGCGGAGTGCTTCGGACCATTCCTCGTCCAGCACCGAGCGGAACGTCTGGAGATACGAGCGGAACCTCCGAACCGCAACCCGTGTCTGATGGACTCCCTCCGGGTCCACCCCTTCGACCGCCATCGGCGCATGAAGGATGAACCGACGAACCGCCGCCGAGAGCTCGGAGACGAGCAGCTCCGCTGCGGTCGCGTCGTCGCCCAGGCTCACTGCCGGGACGTCGGATGGCTCGACCGCCCGTGGACCCAACACCCGCGCCAGGCGGGTCCCGATTGCGTCACCGATGTCCTCGACGAAGAGCTGCCGCGAGGTCGTCGGCGCGTTCGCCATCTGCGACGAACTGGACCTCGAGCTCGCGGAACCCCGAGGCCGGGCCGGCATCGCGCCGCACGATGACCGCGTCCTCGTGCAACTCGGCCAACAGGCCGCCTGAAGCGTCGATGAGGCGGTAGGTGCGACGGCTGCTGCGGAGCGATGCAAGAGGCCGGACCGGTGCGCCGCGGGAGAACGAGCGGGTCAGGCTGAGAGCGTCAGACGGCACGACATCGCCGTCCCCGCCAAGCCGCCTCCCCACGGCGCGCGGCTTGCCCTCGGGGTCGGGAAGCTCCACTGTCCATCCCTCCCCCGCCCTGAAGGTGAGCGTGGAACCCCAACGCGCCAACCGGAGGTCGGTGGTGTCGTGAAAGGTCGTCTCGAACAGAGAAGGCGGGGCGGGAGGTGCCACCACCCGAAGCCCGAGAGGCCCAGGTCCGGGATCCTGTCCCCGCGCTCCAATGCGAAACGAAGCGTTCGCCTCGCCTCAGTCATCGCGGCCCGACGCCCGTTCCATCGCCATTTCCTGGAGCCGCCTGTGGGTCTCGATGCTCCTCACCGTGGGGACCTTGACCCAGTTTCCGTCCGCCTTCAGCTCCCAAGCCAGCATCGTCATCCTCCGGAGAACATCGAGCATCTCCTCGAGCCGGGCCTGGAGCGCCGGGTCCTCGACCGGTGTCAGCGCCTCGACCCTGCGGTCGAGGTTGCGGGGCATCAGGTCGGCCGACCCGATGTAGATAGAGCGGCTGGTCGCGCCGAAGCGGTAGATGCGCGAGTGCTCCAGGTACCTCCCCACGATGGAGCGGACCGTGATGTTGGACGACATCCCCGCCACGCCGGGACGGAGACAGCAGATCCCGCGCACGAACAGCTCGATCCGGGTGCCGCTCTCGGAGGCCTTGTACAGCGCCTCGATCACCTCGGCGTCCACCAGTGCGTTCATCTTCATCACGATCTGCCCATCGGGCCGGGAGGCCTCGCGGTCGATCAGCGACAGGATCCGCTGTCTCAGCTCGACCGGGGCCACGAGCAGCTTGCGGTAGTGCCTCTGCTCGCTGTAGCCGGTGAGGAAGTTGAAGAGGTCGGAGAGGTCGGCGCCGATGTCGTCGTCTGTGGTGAACAGCCCGAGGTCTTCATAGATGCGGGCGGTGGATCGTTGTAGTTGCCGGTGCCGATGTGGGCGTAGCGGCGGATGAACGCCCTCCTCCTCGCGCACCACGAGGGTGGTCTTGGTGTGGGTCTTCAGCCCGACCAGTCCGTACACGACGTGCACCCCAGCCTCCTCCAAGGCGCGCGCCCACTCGATGTTTCGCTCCTCGTCGAAGCGAGCCTTGAGCTCGACGAGAACGGCGACCTGTTTGCCCTCGTTGGCGGCCTCGATGAGCGCCTCCATGATCGGACTGCCCGCGGAGGTCCGGTAGAGCGTCTGCTTGATGGCCAGCACATCGGGGTCGGTGGCCGCCGCAGCGAGGAAGGCCTCGACAGAACTGGAAAAGGAGTCGTAAGGGTGATGGACGAGCAGATCGCCTTTGCTGATGGCGACGAATACGTCCGGTGGCTCGCCATCGACCGTGGCCAGCCTTGGATCGGTCACCCAGGTGAAAGCCGGCCAGCTGAGGTCGGGTCGGGAGAGGGCGGACAGCGAGAACAGACCAGCCATGTCCAGCGGCCCGGCCATCTGGTACACGTCCTCGGGACCGACTTTCATCTCGCGCATCAGCAGCTCGAGGGCGTGGTCGGGGATACCCGGCTCGACCTCGAGTCGGACCACCCGGCCAAAACGTCTTCTGGTGTAGCTCCGACTCGATGGCGGCGAGCAGGTCGTGAGCCTCCTCTTCCTCGACCTCGAAGTCGGCGTTGCGGGTGACCCTGAATGGGTGATGGTCGACGATCTCCATGCCAGGGAACAGCGCATCGAGATGGGCGGCGATCACCTGCTCGAGCGACACGAACCGCTCGCCATCGGGCATGACCACGAAGCGGGGCAGGATCGGCGGCACCTTGACCCGGGCGAAGCGGGTCACCCCGGTCGCGGGTTGCGGACGAACACCGCCAAGTTGAGCGAGAGGTTGGAGATGTAAGGGAATGGGTGCGCCGGGTCCACCGCCAGCGGGCGTCACCACCGGGAAGACACGCTCGCGGAACTGCTCGTCGAGATACTTCCGATCGTCGTCGTCGAGGCTGTCGTATGAGGAGAAGGCGATCCCGGCTTCTTCGAGCGCCGGTGCCACCGACTCGTGGAAGCAGACGCGATTGGCGCTCGGACAAACCGAGCACTCGGCGGCGGATCATCTCCAGTTGATCGGTGGCCGACAAACCGTCCGCGGAAACGGTCCGCACACCCGCCGCTTGCTGCTCCAGAAGCCCCGCCACCCTCACCTGGAAGAACTCATCGAGGTTTGACGAGTAGATGGCGAGGAACTTGGTCCGCTCCAACAAGGGCGTGGTCGGGTCCTCAGCGATGGCAAGGACACGTTCGTTGAAATCGAGCCAGGAGAGCTCACGATTGGTGTATCTATCCGACACGGACCCTCAGGGCTGACACGCGCCGAGGCTAGTGGAGAATTCGCGCGCTCACGGCGGATCGGTCGGGCAAATGCGGCGAAGGCTCAGCCCGGAAGCACCCTGATCTCGGCGCTGGGGAACCTCTTGTTCCACCAATGGGCGTATCGGCTGTAGACCCTGGGATCCCTGCCGGCGAGGAAGGCGACGAGCGAACGAGCCTCGTCAGCGAGCCCATCCCACGCCCCGTCGTCGAGCCGATGAAAGGCCGTCGCTTCGATCCCTCCGTCCACCGGGCGCCAGACACCAGCGACATAGCCGTCGACGAGCAGCGTCGGGAGGACGTCGCCGTTGCGCTTGATGACCAACGGCCTGTACTCGGAGGGGATGACGCGGCTTCGGTCGAAATAGGCAAGCAGGACATTGTCCCACATGGGAGGAGCCGCGGCGGGGCCGGGGTGTCTTCGGCGGGGAGTGGTGCCCCGATCACGTCGTACAGCTTCGTCCCGTCGGGGCCTTCCACCTCTTCGACTTGGTCTCCAAGCGCTCGCATCGCCCGGGAAACCACCGGCCGCCGCAGGATGGTGAACTGAGAAAAGTCGGGAATCGAGGCCGGCCCGAATGCCTGCAAATAGCGCAGGACCAACCGCTCCTCGGACTCGTCCCGGGACGAGCCCTTCGTCTGGGCGGAGGTGAATGACGCCCGTTCGCCGAATGACCATGGTCCGCCGGTCGGGGCATGGTGCAACGGAGCGAATCGCCGCAGCGCCCACCAGACCCGTGGCTTGCGCTCTCCGAGCCGGGCCTCGAGCATGTCCTCTATCTCGGCGCCACGGCGCGCCTGGGCGGCGAACTTGGCGAGATGGGGAACCAGTGCGTCGGCGTCGGCAGCGGAGAGACCTGTTGATTTGAAGCGGTCGTCGTGGAGCACCGAGCCGCGCAGACTGGGCACCATTGCGTTGTGGAACTCCGGGTAGTCCGCGGCGTGCACGGCGTGCAAGGTGAGCCGGATGAGCGAGGCCTTGACCACTCTGTGGTCGACGAACGCCGCGTCGAGGTCGGCGGGGTCGAAGTCGGCGAGCCGGTTCCACAGAGCGAGATAGGGGGAGGCGGCGCTCTGCGCCTGCAGGGCGACGAGGCGCCGGACCGCTTCGACAACGTCCAGCGTTTCCCGACGAAGCAGCATTTGACGGGCGAGCGTCGCCCGGTTCAACCCTCGGGCGGTGAGCCTCATCCTTTGACGCGCACCCCGTCCTTCCAAACCTCGGCGATGGCGGAGGGGAGGGCCTCGAGATCGAGCGGGTCGCCTTCCACCACCACCAGGTCGGCACGTTTCCCCGGTTGGAGGGTTCCCAACTCGCGGTCGAGACCCATCAACTCGGCGGCGCTGTGGGTGGTCGCTACCAACACGTCGATCGGCGACATCCCGCCCTGCTCCATCAAGCTCAACTCGATCAGGTTGTCGCCGTGGGGCGTTACCCCCGTATCCGTTCCCATCGCGACTTTGACCCCGGCCGATACCGCTCGACCGAAGGACTCGCGGTGGATTTCGATCACCTCCGTGGCCTTGCGGACCGCGCTCTCGGGCACCCGGGCGCCCTGTTCCACCGCGGCGATCACACCCGCGGCGCCATCAGGGTCGGGACAAGCCAGGTGCCCCGCTCCACCATCAACTCGATCGCCTCGTCATCGAGATAGATGCCGTGCTCGATCGACCTGATCCCGGCTCGGATGGCGTTCTTGATCCCGGTGGTCGCTTGGGCGTGCGCCATGACGAACCGCCCGGCGGCATTGGCCTCTTCGATCAGCACATCGAGCTCGGTGGGCGACAGATGGGCGTGGGTCGGCTCGTCGGAGGCGGAAAGGACTCCCCCGGAGGTAGCCACCTTGATCACATCGGCGCCGCAACGGATCAACTCGCGGACCTTCCGTCGCACCTCGTCCGGCCCGTCCACAATGGTCTCGGGGCTTCCCGGCCAGGCGGGCAACAGCGGTGCGGTGACCCCGGACGCGAGCCACGGGTCGCCGTGCCCGCCGGTCTGGCTGAGCATCCCGATCGACACCTGCATCCGCGGACCCGGAATCAGGCCGTCATCCACCGCCCTGCGCAACCCGGCATCGGCGCCGCCGGCGTCGCGCGTCGTGGTGATCCCGGCGTCGAGGGTGGCCGCCAGGTTGCGCGCCGCTTGGATGAACCGGTATGAGATCGGTGTCTGCAGCAGACCCCAGATATCGATCCCGCTGATCATGAAGTGGACGTGGGTGTCGAAGAGGCCGGGGAGGATCGTCCGTCCCGAGCAATCCACTTGCTCGTCACCGTCGAGGCCGGAGCCGACGTCGACCACCCGGCCGTCCTCGATGACCACATCACCCGACCCGGGAGGATGGCCGGTGCCGTCGAACACCGACCCTCCGGTGAAGACGGTGCGGGTCACCGGGCCGACAACCCGTGCAGCAAGAACTCCGCCATGGCGCCGGCGGTCTCGCCAGCCACTCTCCGGGGATCGGGGGCGTCGACCAGGATCAGCGCGCCGCCGACATGATCAGGTCCTGGATGAACCGTCCAACCAGACGAGGTGGGAGCGGTCGGAAGCGGCCCTGCTCGACGCCCACCGTGTAGATACGGGCGATCTCGGCGGACAGGTCCCGGTGGGCGCCACGGATCCTCTCCTGGGTCGACTCGGACAGCTTGGAGACATCGCGGTGGAGCACCAGACCGAGCACCGGGTCGCTGGCGACAAAGCCGACCGTGGCCTCGGCCAGAGCGGTGAGCCTGCGCTCCACCGGCAGATCCTCGGGAATCGTGGCGATGATGTCCTCGATCACCTCGGGGAGCGTCTCCTCCACCAGCGAGGCGAGCACGTCTTCTTTGTCGCGGAAGTACTGGTAGATCGTGGTGCGCCCGATGCCGGCGGCGGCGGCGACATCGCCGATGGTCAGCATCTCGTACCCGACCTCTGCCAGCAACTGACGGGTGGCGTCGAGCAGCTGGCGTCGGGTCAGCTCCTTGTGCTGCTCGATGTTGGCTGCACGAATCCGGGGCATGGCGCTCCAGGTTACGGCGCGGCTGCCTCGGGGTCGCCGTCGGCGGGCGGCTCCCGATAGAGCGATGCGCCCCAGTGGGCGCCCGCGCCGAAGGCGGTCAGGCATACGAGAGCTCCGGGGGGCACTCTTCCCTCCTGCCGCATCTCGTGGAGCAGGATGGGGAGCGTGGCTGCGGTCGTGTTCCCGTAGCGGTCGATGTTCACCGGGACCACGTCGGGATCCACGCCGAGAGCCTTCCGGACGGCATCGACGATCCGGGCATTGGCCTGGTGTGCGACGACGAGGTCGAGATCGGCGACATCGAGCCCGTGATCGGCGAGCACCGCCCTGATCGCTTCCGGCATGAGCTCGACCGCTTTGCGGAACAACTCGCGCCCGTCCATCACCGGTATATGGAGCCCAGCGTCGAGTTGGGCATGGTCCACCCAGGGCTGATGGCGGAAACCCACCCCTGGGACGTGGATCAACTCCAGCATGTCGCCATCCGTCCAGAGGCGCGATCCGATGTACCCGGACCCGGGATCGTCGTGCCGCCTGAGCACCACGGCACCCGCCCCGTCACCGAAGAGCACGCTCCACGACCTGTGCCTGGTGTTCTCGTCCCACTGGTCGGAGGTCGGCGGTTCGTCGGACAAGCCGTACAGGTAGGCGCGGTTCTGCCACCAGGGGTGATAGCCGGCATGTACCTCGGCCCCGACCACGAGCACGTTCGCAGCCCGCCCCGACACGATAAGCGCATCGGCCATGTCGAGGCCGTAGAGGAATCCGCAGCATTGTGCCCTGAGGTCGTGCGCCGGGATGCGGGGCAAGCCCATCGCCCTCTGGATCATCGGGGCGATCCCAGGAGCGAACAGGTCGGGAGTCATGGTGGCGGTGACCAGGGCGTCGACTTCGGAGGCCGCTAGCCCGGCATCGTCGAGCGCCGCCATCCCCGCCTGGGCCCCCAGTTGGGAGGCGCCCACCCCGGGCTCGGCGAACCGGCGCTGCTCCACGCCGCTCCTGGAACGAATCCAGTCGTCGGAGACGTCCATCACCCGGGCAAGGTCGTCGTTGGTCACGATCCGATCGGGCAGGTGGATGCCAGTGCCGACGATGACGCTCCCCATCCGCCTCAGCCGTCTCCGCCGTCTCCGTCAAAATCCCAGATCGAGCCGTCTCTGGTGTCCTTGACCGAGATCCCGAGCGCACCCAGCCGGTCGCGTAGATCATCGGCTTCGCCCCAGCGATCGTCGGCGCGAGCGGCCGACCGCGCCTCGAGCACCGCCTCGACGAGCCCGCCGACCAATTCGCGGCGGTCGCGCACACCCTGTTGTGCCGAGCTGGCGAGCCGGACCAACATCCCCCGCAAGGCACGCTCGGCTCGGGCGCCCTCAGGCGACTGATTGGTGTCGGCCGCCCAATCCAGGATGAGTTGATGCAAGCCGACGACCGAATCGAGGGCGCCGTCGATGTCACCGTCGCGTAGCGCTGGTTCGAACCTCTGCTCGAGCTGACGCCACCCCACAGCGAACGGGTCGCCGGCGGTGGAGTCGGACGGAGCGAACTCGGGCAGGTCCGGCTCAACGGTGCCGGCAGATCCCAACTCGGAGAGGGCAACCTCGTCGTCTGCTCCCAACACATCGGACCCGGAATCCGTCAATATGGTGACCGTTCCCAGCCCGCTCACCGATGCCAGCGCCGCATCGAGGTCGATCGTCAGGGCGGTGTGCTCGTCCACCCCGATGATGGTCATCGCTGCTGGGAGCAGCGACCGCATCACCGCCAGTCGGCGTGCCCCCAGATAACAGAACCGGGTGTCGTGGTTGCCCCCCTCGGCGTTGTTGAAATGGGGTATCACCAACCCGTCGATGCCGGTGTGGCGGAGGAGATCGAGCCCATCCAGCCAGTGCGGGTCCTCCCCCACCTTGTAGATCTCGTACACCGGGACCGTCCAACGCCCCAGAGTGAGGGCAGCGGCGCTGGCGAAGACAACCGCACCCCCGAGGGTGAGTGTGTCGTCGAGTACCGCGGGCACATCCGATCCCCGCCACCGGCGAAGGGCGTAACTCGGGCTGCCGGGACCGGAGAAGATGTAGTGGGCGCGCCGGATGGCTTCGATCGCGGCCGCGGTCGCCCCAGGCTCTGCGTCGTCGGGCAGGGTGGCAACCGACATCGTCTGGCTGAGGCTCGATCGGAAGTGCTCGACGATCCGACCTGAGATGTCGGAGGCGTTCTCCTGGAATCGGTACGGAGTGTCGAGCAAGACAGCGGAGACCGGTTGGTCGAGCCGCTCCAGGACTGCGCGGTGAGTCTTGAGCCATTGTCGGGGCGGTCTCCCCCGAGCCCATGATCACCAGGAGGCGAGCCGTCATCCGAAGAACCCGGGGTCGGCGGTGGAGGCGATGAGATCGGCCACCTCCGCCGGGTGCTGGGCATGGAGGTCGTGGTCGCCTGGGAGGAGCACCACTCGAGCCCGCTCTACAACGGCAGCGGCTTGCTCGACCTTCTCCACCCTGGCGGCGGCATCCGGGCCCGGGCCGGTGGCCAGGATCAGCAACAGGGGGACCGTGAGGCGCGGAAAACGGCGACCGGGGCGGTGGTTCCACAGCTGGTGGAGGATCTCGATATGCCGGTCGAGCGGGAGCCGTCGCTCGAGCCTCCCGCTCTCCCCGACCAGCAGGTTCTCGACGCTCCCGGCGATTCCGGTCTCGGGCCAATCGGGATGCTGGAGGCGAAGCCAGGCGCCGGCGTCCTCCATGGTCATCCCGTCGAGATCGGGCGGGGTGAGCGCCTCGAGCGCCAGATCCCAACTTGGGAAGGACGAGGAAAGATCTATGAAGCCGCCGTCCACCCCGGTCACCGAGGTCACCTCGCCGGGATGGTGAAAGGCCAACTCGAGCACAACGTTGCCGCCCCATGACTGCCCTGCCACCAACGGCCGATCCATCCCGAGACGGACCATCACCGTCCGGAGGTCATCGACCAACGTCCCAAAGTCGTAACCCTGTTCCGGTTTGTCCGACCGACCGTGGCCCCTTTGGTCGACCGCCACGGTCCGATGGCCCCGCTTTGCCAGCCGCCGCCCCACGCCCTCCCAGACGTAAGCATTCGAGGCGAGGCCGTGGACGAGCAGCACTTCCGAGCGTTGGGCAACGGTCGCGTCCGGTGCCCACTCGACGACGTGAAGGTGGGTTCCGTCTCCCGTCCGCACCGTGTGGCTCGAACCAATGAAATCCATCGGTCGCCAGCGTAGGAGCGGGCAGAGAGAGTGACGGCAGCCGGGAGTCCGCAGAAGGCAGTCTGGGCCGGGTAGCTGCCAACCCTGGGTTGGGGAGTACCGCACGGGTAGCTGCCAACCCTGGGTTGCGGTTAAAGGATTTGCTTCCGTCTTCCGCCTTCCGTCTTCCGCCTTCCGTCTGGACTTCAAGCGCCGCCTGTCACCGCTGCCGCATACACGACCACGTTCGAGTCGTATCGCCCGATCGTGGTATTGAACCCGCCACCACACGTCACCAGGGTGAGCACCGGGGTCCCTCCCCGGGAGAAGATCGCCTCGACGGGAAGGTCCGTCTTCAGGTATGTGTTCCGTGCCTCGACGGTGAACTCGGCGGTTGTGCCGTCTGCGTAGTCCACGATGATGCGCTCGCCGGGCTCCAACTCGCCAAGCGACCAGAACACGCCGCGGCCCGGGCCACTGAGGTCAACGTGTGCCGCCATCACCGAAGAGCCGGACTCGCCGGGAACAGGTCCATGGCGATACCAACCGACCTCGCTCACATTCGCCGGCACTTCCATCTGGTCGGTGTATGGGTCGATACCCAGGGCGGCGACGGCGGCGTCCACTCCAATCGCCTCGATCCGTATCCGTACCGGGGCAGGTGGTGCCGCCGTGTCGAGGTGCTCGACACCGGCGGGCCGGAAGCCGAGAAGCGATGCCCTCTCCTCCTGCCGGCGCTGTTGGCGCAAACGACGCCGACTCTCCGCAAGCCGCAGGTGATCCGCCTCTGACTCCTCGGACTCGTCGACTTCGGGAAGCCGGAGCGCCGCTGCCGGCGCGGTCGTGCGTGCCACCGACTCTGGAAAGGTCATCGCCCGCGTCGGCTGGAAGTTCGTCGGCTCTCGATCGGTGGAGCCGATTGCAGGCTCAGCCGACATCAACCGGTCCACGACCGCAGCGTGGTCGCCCGCCGATGCGGCCGGCCGTCCGGCCAGCCAGATCAAAGGTGCACCAACCAGCACACCGGCGCAGACAGCGGCGACCAACCCGAGGGCGATTCGAGACATCCCATCCAATGTACGGAGCAGAACGCCGATCGGGTTGGTCCCATCCGTTTGAGTCAGCGCCGGCGGGCCAAGGTGAGCGAGCCAGCCAGGCCTACCGCGGCCACTGCCATCAGCAAACCCAGCCACAACGGAAAACTGCCTGCAGCCCCACCATCACCTGTGGGTACTCCCGATGGTGACCCGTGCAGACCGGAGATGGTCTGAACTGCGACGGTGAACGGACCGTCCACGTGTTCCGATGGCGTAGGCGATAAGCGCCTCACCCTCCGCCACGGGCACCGCATCCGTCGAGAACACCGGGTCGCCACCGCCCGCAGGCACGATGCTGACCGGATAGTCGCCGGCAGGAACATCGAGCTGGGCCTCGTTTGGATTTGTCAGACCCTCAGCGAGCGGGGTGTCGCCCGAGAGAACGTCGACAGCGGGGGCTGCCGCCGCATGGCGAAGCACAACTCGCCCATTGCCGGCGTCGATGGACGACGTGTCGTTGACGAACACCGTAAGTACTGGGTCACCGCTCCCTGTGAGGTGCGCCACGATCGAAGCATTCGCACCTGCCGGGAGGGTCACCGTGTCGGCTAGCGCCGGCTCGTCGGCCTCTGGATCGGCTCCACCCGGGAAAATCTCGATGTCGTAGTCGGCGGCCGGCAGTTCCAGCGGATCGGTCACCGTCGCAAAGGTGAATCCTTCGAGCGTCAGGTCTCCGTTGACGTAGACGTCAACGGGGAAGTCATCCTCGCCCGGGATCCCATGGACCACGGTGACGATCCCGGTCTCTTGAGCGAAGGCGGCCGACGCCGGAACCACGGCAAGTGCAAGCGCCAGAGCCAATGTTCTGATCCACATCTCTTTTCCCTTCTTCGGGTACCTGTCTCACATACGGAGCGCACCTCGGTCGGGATGACTCCGCGGCCTTGGAGTTGCAAATATTTAGTGCTAAAACTCTCCTATGCCAACTCGTCGCAGCCGCCAAACCCACGCCGAGCCCGGCGACAAGCGGCCTCGGTCCGAACTCACGTCTCGAGACCACGAATCGCTTGCCGAGGCATACCGGCTCCACTCCAACTCGGTGCATGGCCTCGCCCGCCGGCTCACCCACGACTCGGCCTTGGCGGACGATGTCGTACAAGAGGTGTTCCTGCGGCTTTGGCGAAGCCCGGAGCGGTATGACCCATTCCGGGGAACGCTCCGCTCATACCTCCTTTCGCACGCCCACGGCCGGAGCGTCGATCTCATCCGATCCGAGGTGGCGCGTCGTTCACGCCAGGAGAGGGATGCGCTGCGGAGGATCGATGTCTCGGCCGCCCCGGATGACGAGGTGTGTGCATGGGTGGAGGCCGAGCGGCTTCGCGCTGCTCTGTTGCGCCTCGACGACAGAGAACGGCGCGCCATCGAACTGGCCTACTTCGACGGGCTCACCTACCGGCAGGTGGCGGAGTTCCTCGGTGAGCCGGAAGGGACCGTGAAAAGCAGGATCCGATCGGGCATGAAGCGTCTCAAGACCGCCCTCGTGCGCGAGGGCATAGGTCGACGGTGACGGCTCAGACTGACAGCGCACCGGCTGCTATCAACTCGGTCGATGTCACGGGCAAACGCTGGCCAGGTCCGGCACCAATGAGCGCCAAGTCGGGAAGTCACTCGCTGGTCGACGCGAGTGATGAACTCCGCTCCGAGCGGGTCGCCCGGCGACTCCGAACCGTCCCCACCGTGGTGTCGCTGTTCCTGGTGGTCACATTGCTGGCACCGGTGATCCTGGGGTTGACCGTCATCGCCGATCTCATGCGAGGTTTCGGGGGGCACCACTGGACACTGACCCGGCTGGCGGTGTTCGGTTGGGTGTTTCTCGCGTCCGAGACGGTCGGGCTGATCGCGCTCGGTGCTGCCTGGCTGGCAGGTGGCCGTCGGACCGTCGAGCTCACCTGGGCGCTTCAGCGATGGTGGTCCTCCACCCTGTTCAAGACGCTGCGTTCGGTGTTCCGGCTTCGGTTCGTGGTCGAGGGTGACGACCAAGTCGCTCCAGGGCCGGTCATCGTGATGATGCGCCACGCCAGCATCGTCGACAACCTGCTCCCCGCCGGGTTGGTGAGCCTGCCCCATCACATCCGGCTGCGCTACGTGCTCAAGAAGGAGCTTCTCTGGGATCCGGTCCTCGACATCGGCGGTCAACGGCTCCCCAACGTGTTCGTGCGCCGCGAGGGCGACTCGGCGACCGAGATCATCCGCATCCGCCGGCTGGCGATCGGTCTGACCGAGCGCGACGGGGTCCTGATCTACCCCGAGGGGACCCGTTTCACCGCCAAGAAGCGAGATCAGGCGATCCGACGATTGGAACGAACCGATCCCGAATTGGCCGATAGGGCGAGACAGCTCCGCCGGCTGCTGCCACCGCGACCGGGTGGTCCCATGGCATTGCTCGACTCGGGAGCAGATGTGGTGGTGTCCGCGCATCACGGCTTGGAGGGTTTGGCCCGGGTGAGTGATGTGCTGCGCGTGGGGTTGGTGGGGAGGACCATCCACGTGGGCTTCCGCAGGATCGAAGCGGATCAGATCCCCTCTGATCGCAGCGACACGAGTGGCCTGGCTGTTCGACCAGTGGCAACAGGTCGACGATTGGATCGACACGGTCCAAGCCGAGGTCGGCTGATGCAGGGCCTTGGGACCGTGCTCGTTTCGACCGCAGTGGCGGTCGCTGTCCTCATGCTCGCCACCTGGCTCGTCAGCCTCCCCATCCGCAACGCCTCGATCGTCGACATCGTGTGGGGTTTGGGCTTTGTCATCGTGGTTTGGACGGCGTTCTTCGTCTCCGATGGCGCCGACCCGCGCCGCTGGCTACTGACGGCGCTCACCACGGTCTGGGGGCTGAGGCTGTCCGTCTACCTGGCGATGCGCAATCTCGGCAAGAAGGAGGACTACCGGTATCAGGAGATGCGGCGTCGCCATGGTGACCGCTTTGGCCTCGTCAGCCTGGGGACGGTCTTCGGTCTCCAAGGCGTGCTCATGTGGGTTGTCTCGCTCCCTGTACAGGCCGGCCAGGTCCCAACATCACCACCTACGTTGACATGGGTCGACTACCTCGGAGCGTGTGTCTGGTTGGTGGGAGTGGTGTTCGAATCGGTCGGAGACTGGCAACTGGCCAGATTCAAGGCCGACCCGGCGAACAACGGCGAGGTGATGGACCGTGGGCTCTGGCGGTACACCCGCCACCCCAACTACTTCGGTGACTTCATGGTTTGGTGGGGGCTCTACCTGATCGCGCTGGCCACCGGTGTCGCCTGGTGGACGGTCATCGGGCCGATCGTGATGTCCAACCTGCTCATCCGGGTGTCTGGCAAGGGATGCTCGAGAAGACCATCGGGAACCGGCGCCCCGGATACGACGACTACGTCCGTCGCACCAGCGGGTTCTTCCCGATGCCGCCCAAGGGAGGGGGTGAAAGAGCCGCCCTCTAGGCCCGGGCGGGTGCTGCGGCCGCCCGGGTGCCGTTTCCCTGGCCGCCCTGCTTCGCCAATAGGGATTCCAACAACTCGACGCCCGCAGCCGCAGTCTCGGCCCATCCGTCCGCCCCCAGGTCGCGGGCGTCTTCCTGGTTGGTCCCCCGCCCGCCGAGGATGATGGGGATGTCGGGCCCGGCAGGCGCGGCGGGCACGTCGGACCGCCGCGGTGAGGTGCTTCCGATTGTCAGAAACGACTGCCCCGATTCCAACCGCCTTGAGCCGGTCAACCCGCCGGATGGCGGAGTCGAGCGAGGCCAGCGGGACATCTGCGCCCAGTTCGATCGGCTCGAACCCGGCACCGAGGAATACATCACCGACCATGGCGATGCCGAGGCCATGCCTGTCGTTGGGTGGCATCGCCAACACCACCGACCCGCGTGTCCGGCCCCTTCGCGCAAAACGGGGACCAAGTCGACCTATCAGTCGGTGGGCGATGGCGGTGGCGAGATGCTCCTGCCCGGGGTCTATCTCGCCAGCCGCCCAGCACTCGCCGATCGACCGCAGCGCCGGCCCTAGTGCCTCGGTGTACACCTCCACCGGCTCGATGCCGCCGGTGAGCGCAGCCTCGATCACCGCCCAAGCACCCGCCTGGTCGCCGCCGAGGAGCCGCGCCTCGATCCGGCTCGCCCAGTCGGCACGGCGCCGGGGGGAGGTGACGGCGGGGCCGCGCTCCAGCAATCCATCGAGGTCGCACCGATCGACCTGCCAAACGGAGCCGATCTTGGTCGCTGGCAACTGGCCGAGCCGCACGTAGCGGTAAGCCGTCATGTAGTGAACGCCAAGCGCCTGCGCCGCTTCAACCAGGCTCAATATCTCACCGGGCACCAACGCAGGCTAGAGCGGATGCGCATTGAGTGGTAATAGCACCGATCCCCAAAAAGGGCCTGCTGGAACATCGCGAAGTCGACGGGTTGCGCACTTGGCTTGACGACCTAGATTTCGCACGCGAATCGAGAAGGGGGTCACCGGTGGATAGCCGAGATGATGCCGAGCGGGTTGCCACGATCCCGCACTGGCGGGCGATGGCATCCTGCGCCAGATACACACCCGAGCTCTTCTTCCCGGCGGGAGAGACCGGGCTCGCCGGAGCGCAGATCGCAATGGCCAAGCGGATCTGCATCGGCTGCCCGGTGAGCCATGAGTGCCTTGACTACGCCCTGGCCAGCAACCAGCGATTTGGCATCTGGGGCGGGCTCACAGAGGAGGAGCGGCGTCCGGTTCGCCGCCGCTGGCTGATGGAGACCCGTCGCCTCGTCTCCTGACGCGTCGCCGGACTCGTCCCCGGTCTGCCGTCGTCTTGGCCCTGTGTATTCGCCCAGATCCCTAGATTGTCTCCGAAGGCCCGGAGGTGACGGGTGATCGTCGATCAGGCGCTTTACGTCGACGGGAAGCGCAGCGAGGAGCCGTTCGTCCTCGAAGGTCGCGCGCTACTCCTGCCGCGACCCGAACGTCTTCGCCTGGATCGGCCTCTACGAACCGACGGAGGAGGAGTTCGCCGCGGTGGCCGCGGAGTTCGACCTCCACGAACTCGCTGTCGAAGACGGACAACATGGTCACCAGCGGCCCAAGCTGGAGACCTACGACGAGACCTTGCTCGTGGTGCTCAAGACGGCACGCTATGTCGACACAGATGAAGTCGTCGATTTCGGTGAGATCGCCCTCTACCTGAGCAGGGAGTTCGTTGTTGCGGTACGCCACGGGCCGGCCACCGGCCTAGCCGGGGTGCGGAAGCGGATCGAGGATCGCCCCGATCTGCTCGCACTTGGCCCCGGTGCCGTGCTCTACGGGATTCTCGACAAGGTGGTGGACGACTATATGCCGGTCATGGATGGGCTCGACAACGACATCCAAGAGGTCGAGCAGGAAGTCTTCTCTGCTGTCGGTGGCGGGGACAACCCGGCGGAGCGCATCTACTACCTGAAGCGGGAGGTGCTCGAGTTCGACAGGGCGGCCCACCCCTTGCTCGAGCCGCTCGAGCAATTGGCCAAGGGTGACCGCTTCCCGCAGATTCCAGAATCGTTGAACTCATACTTCCGCGACGTCGCCGACCACCTGACCCGAGTGGTGGAGCAGATCAACCAGTATCGCGACCTGCTGACGTCGATACTCGAGGCAAACCTCACTCAAGTGGGGGTTCGCCAGAACAACGACATGCGGAAGATCACCGCGTGGGTGGCGATCGTCGCCGTGCCCACCATGCTCGCCGGGATATGGGGTATGAACTTCGAGTTCATGCCCGAGTTGGACTCGCCGTGGGGCTACCCGGTGGCTCTCCTCGTCATGGCCCTTGCCAGTTCCCTCATCTACCGGCGGCTCAAGAAGAGCGGCTGGCTTTAGGCAGGGTCACGCCAGGTCGTCCAGGTAGATGGGGAGCATCCGTGCCCAGGTAGGCCAGTCGTGATCGTGCTCGTGACCCCAGAGATCGACCCGATTGGGAATGTTCTTCAACCCGAGGGCGTGTCCCATCTTCCAGGTCTCCCCCGGGTTCTCCCACCGGCCCCTCCCCGTGGCCAGCACAACGAAACGCCGTCGGAGCTGATCCAGCTGATCTCCCTCCAGCCCGGGTAGGAAATGGAGCGGCGATGAGAAGTAGACGTCGTCGTTCCAGGTTCCGTGGAGCCAGGCGACGAGGTCGTAGGTCCCGCTCATCCCGATTGCCGCACGGAATGTCCAAGGGTGGCGGCACAACGAGGCAACTGCGTTGAAGGCGCCGATCGAGGCGCCCGCTGTGATGATCTCGATGCGTCTGTCGGAACAGTCGGTCCGGATGGCGGGCACCAGCTCTTCGTGTATGAACCCGTCGAACTGTCCTTGGAGCCAGGCTGAGTGCCGCGGGTCGGCGCCAACCAGCCAAGAGCGGCCGGCAATGCTGTCGCAGGAATACACCTTGATTCGCTCCCCCTCGATCAGGGGCCAAAGCGCACCGATGAGCCCCATCCGGTCGATCTCGCCGGCGTCGCCTCCTGCGGTGGGAAACACCAGGACCGGTGTGCCCCACGACCCCCACCTGCTCACGGTGACATGCTGGTCAAGCCGATCCGAGAACCATCCGGTGAATTCGGTCAGGCTTCACCCCGTGCGTGGTCGTCACGCCACTGCTGGATGAGCCCCCAGAAATGCTCGGTGAACTGATCCCACTCATGATCGGGGAATAGGGCCACCACCTTGGAGCGGACCGCCTCCCGCGCCTCGGGGCTGCCGAAGAATTCGTGCGCCACCTCGTCCAGGTCGGCCATGGTGGTGTGGCAGAACTCCTCGAAGCGCTCTGTCTCGAACCGTTTCCTTGCTATGGCGCCATACCCGGCGAGGGTCTCGCGATAGGGGAGGCCCTGGTCGGCCAGCGCGAAGTACTGGTCCCAGTCGAGGTTGACCCTCATGGGCCGTTTGGTGATGGCGCAGAACAGCGCCCATCGCACCTTGGCCATGACCAGCCAGGGGAAGTGGTAGTGCAACGAGGTCACCTGCGAGTCGGGGCAGGCGTTGGCGAAGTCGATCGGCACGAAGCTCCCGTTGGATCGCAGCGCCTCGCACGAGTTGAAGTCCCAACCGAAAAAGCTGTTGATGGTCAGAGCCATGTCCTCGAGAAGGAGGGCATCATCGGCGCCTACGAACCCGTAGTCGGTGGTGTACCGCTCGTGGAGCGGGGAGCCCGGGTCGTAGCGGATGATCCGGGTCTGCGGTCCCACCCCGAGGACCCGAACGAATATGTCCCAGGGCTCTGCGGCGCGCTGCAGGTGCATGACGCGGCGGCCGGACTCCTCGTACGCCGTCTGCAGCTGGTCGGAGTCGTCGATCCTGCTCACCCCCACCCAGGCGCCTCCGTCGTACGGCTTCATGTAGAGGGGGTAGCCGAGCTCCTCGCCAACCTGGCCGAGGTCGAACAACCGGGCGTAACGCTGCAGAGTCGGCTCCAGGTCGGTGGTGGGCTCGTACTCCTTGGGTGGGACCATCCAGGTGTCGGGCACGGGCAGCCCGAGCCGCATCATCGCCACGTACGAGCTGTGTTTCTCCATCGCCTGCAGGGACCACGGGTTGTTGAAGACGTAGAGCCCGTCCATGAGCACCGCCTTCTTGATCCACTCCCGGCTCGTCTGGTACCAGTGGGTGAGCCGGTCGAGCACCACGTCGTACCGCGTGTCCTGCCGGAGGTCGAAGGGCTCGATGGTGACCCGCTCAACTTCAATTCGGTGCGCCTCGCCTTCGTGGGTGACGGCGCCGAGCCGGTTGACGATCCCCTCGAAACAGGCCGGCCAGCAGAGATCCGCCCCCAACGACAGCCCGATCACCCTGGTCGTGTCAGCCACGGTCCACAGGCTACGGGAGACCGATCGGTGCCGCGTCGGTCGCTATTCGTAGGTGAGCCAGAGCGGTCCGGGAAAGAGGAAAGACAGACCTTGCCTCATCCTGTCACGCCAGTTCTCCCAGTTGTGCCCGTCGCGGGCTTCGGTGAAGAGGACTTGCATCCCCGCCCGCTGGAGCATCGGCACAAGCGACCGGTTCTCGTATATGAGCGACTCGTAAACGCCGCTGCTCACGTATACCCGGTCCGCAGGTTCTCCCGGGTCGGCCCGGAACCGATTCATCCACGTCACCACCGGCTCGAACTCGGGGCCGCGCCGTGTCTGTCCGATGTCGGTGAAAGCAAACGATCCCGATTGGAGCATGAGCCGGCCCCAAGTCCCCGGGTGCATCCAGGCAGTCGACAGCGAGGCCACCGCACCGAGGCTGGCTCCCATCAGCCCCCGGCCCCCCGGCTCGTCAACGAGCGGGTAGCGGTCGGCGAGCAGAGGAAGTACCTCCTCGGTGATGTGTCTGGCGTGGCGGGGATTGGCGGCGTACTCCTTGAGCCGTTGCCCGGGATCGGTCAGGGCGACGATGAGCGGCGCCACCTCGAGTCGGGTGATCAGGTTGTCGAGCACATGACGCAACGACGAGTACCGCAGATAATCGGAGCCATCGTGGACCACCAAAAGCGGGTACCTCCTCCCGGCCCGGTAACGAGCAGGGAGATAGAGCTGGATCGTCCGGCGGCCGCCGAGCGCAGCACTCTCGATCTCGATTTGCTCGATCGAGCCGGGGCGCGACTCTGGATCCGGGCCGGCCCATTCGGGGGTCTGGTAACCCTCGGTGGAGCAGACCGAGTTGGAGCCGAATGGGTCGTGGGCGAGCCGCGGGTTGAGCGGGTCCAGGATGGTGCTGCGCCGACCGTCGAGGGTGATCCCCAGCTTGTACTCGATCCGCGACTGGGCGGGGAGATCGACAGAGAGGTGCCACAACGTGGTACCGGGTACGTGGTCGAAGGGCTGGGTGCCGGGAAGCCCGTAGATCCAGTGCTCCAGGTCAACCCTGTCGGCCTCACCCACAAACACAAAGATGGTCAGCCCTTCTCCTTGGATAGGGACACGGTGCCGCTCCAAGAACCGCTGCAGGGCAGGCTCTCCCCGACGGGCCGCCGCCCGAAGCCGCCGCACCGTCGGCGTCATCATGGATGCTGCTCCAAAGCAATCACCGATCCATCGGCGGTGAGACGACGACCCCCGTTGTGGGCGGCGACCCGGTCTCCGTCGAGCACCACCCACTCACCCTCGTCCAATGGCACTGCCGCCGCTGGCGCCACCCGGCGAGCCAGCACCGAGGTCCGCACCGGGTCGTCGAGCCGGAGTCGTCGCTTGGCATGCGGGAACGGCTGGACCGACCCGTACCGGCCCAGCCCGTTCTCCAGCACCTCGGTGTTGGCGGCGCCCTGCGGCGGGTTGTCGTGATAGACGAAGACCCGGCGGGCGAGGGCCATGGAACCCGCCGACCAAGCGATCACCGGGCCATCTCCCCACAGCCCGGCTACCTCGAAGAGCCGCAATCGGTTGAGGACGACGACCACGTGGCCACCGGCGACGCAAAGGAATGACACCCCGGCCAGGAGCTCGGCCACCTCGGCCCGGTGTCTGGCGATGGAAGGGCGAGCGGCGAGGCGCATCTCGTCGTTCCAGGCCTGGTGGACGGCCTTCACGCGCTCGGCGTGCTCGGTGTCGAGCTCGGAGAGCTGGCGGAGGGCTGCCTCCCGTTCCACCTCCAGGTCATCGCCCGTCCCGGTGCGCCCCATGAGCTGGCGCGCTGCCTCGAGGGTGTGCCGCAGGCGAACCCGGTGGAGCGACTGCAGTGCCCTCAGACGGTCCTGCCGCTCCCGGTGCGCCTCGGCCAGCTCGGGGTCATCGGCGAAGACCTCCTCGGCCCGGCGGTATAGCGCCAGGTTGACCACCGAGGTGCCGAGATGCTCTCTCAGCTCTGAGTCTGCCGACTCCAGCTCTTGCCAGCCGGCGGTGACCAGGGCGACCGGCCCGGTCAAGCCCAGACGCTCGACCACCGGGGCGAGGGTGGGTCCAAGGCGCTGCGGCCCGAGAAGAACGGTGATCGGCACGGACGGAGGGTATCGGCGGGCGGTGACTTCACCGAGGCCGGCGAGTTCGAGTACTACTGCCTCCCCCATCCCTGGATGAGGGCCAAGGTCATCGTGGAGGAGTAGTACGGCAGACGGCAGAGTCACCGCCACTCCGCCCCCCCGGTGAGGGGGAGGCGCGCAGCGGAGCGAGCGGAGGGGGTGACCGGGGCGAACGGCGGCAATCACCCTCCCCCAACCCCCTCCCTCACCGTGAGGGGGAGCCGAAATCAGACGCCCTCGACCGTGAACCGGACCAGTGGTGAGGTCGCCACCCAGCGGTCGAGGTCGGCGCGGGCACGATCGGGGTCGGTTCCCCAGTTCTCGGTGAGCATCCGATAGAGGATGGCACCGCGCTGATCGGTATCACGGATCGGCTCGGCGACTGCCTGGAGGTCAGCCATCACCCCACGTTTGAGATGCAGGGTGAAACCCGGGTTGGCCGTCAGGTTGGCCAGCCAGTCCCTCTTGAAACCGGGCTTGCCGCCGATGTAGTGCTCCCCGTCAAAGGTGTGGAAGAAGATCTCCTTGCGTCGCGGGGCGCCGGTCTTTCTCCCGATGGTGGTGATGTCGGCGACGCCGCCCGCGGCCAGCGCCGAGGTGATACTGCTGTCCATGGTGGCGGCAACGGCGATTCCCCGAGAGGTATTCCGTCGGGCGACGGGTGGGCCACTACCATCGCCATCCCACCGTTCTCGGAGCGCCATTGTCCGCCACCATCGTCCTAGGTGCCCAATGGGGCGATGAAGGCAAGGGAAAGGTGGTCGACGCCCTCGCCGAGACCGCCGGCATGGTCGTCCGGTACCAGGGCGGAAACAACGCCGGGCACACCATCGTCGTCGGGGACGAGCGATTCGCCCTCTCCCAGATCCCCAGCGGGGTCATGTACCCCCACTGCACACCGGTGATCGCCTCGGGTTGTGTCGTCGATCCCAAGGTGCTCCTTGGCGAGATCGACATGTTGACCCAGCGGGGGATAGACCCGACCCGCCTCCGGGTGTCAGGCAACGCCCATCTGGTGATGCCCTATCACCGCAAGCTCGACGCAGTCATGGAGCGCTACCTGGGTAGGAACAAGATCGGGACCACCAAGAAGGGTATCGGCCCGGCGTACACCGACAAGGTGTCACGCACCGGGATCAGGGTCCAGGATCTGTTCGACCCCAGCATCTTCCGCGACAAGCTGGACACGGCTCTGGCTGAGAAGAACAAGATCCTTTCCAGGGTCTACAACCAACTCCCAATGGAGGTAGCGCCGATCGCCACCGAGTACCTGGCGCATGCTGAGCGGTTGTCGCCGTTTGTCACCGACACATCGCTGCTCGTGTGGGAAGCCTTGAACAAGGGGGAGGACATCGTCTTCGAAGGCGCCCAGGCGACCCTGCTCGACATAGACCACGGCACATATCCGTTTGTCACCTCGTCCAACCCGACGGCCGGAGGAGCGCTGACTGGCACCGGGATCGGCCCCAAGGCAATTGACCGGGTGATCGGCGTTGCCAAGGCGTACATCTCGCGAGTGGGCACTGGCCCCTTCCCGACCGAGCTCGACGACGAGGTGGGGGACGCGATGGTCGAGCTCGGCGGGGAGTACGGGACGGTGACCGGTCGCCGCCGGCGCTGCGGATGGCTGGACCTGGTGGCGCTGCGCTATGCCGCCCGGATCAACGGCCTCACCGGGCTCTTCCTCACCAAGCTCGACATCCTCTCTCACTTCGAGTCGATCAGGGTGGCGGTCGCATACACCTCGCCGGGTGAGCGTTACGAGGAGTTTCCCCGACAGCAGCGCGTTCTTTACAACTGCGTGCCCGTCTACGAGGACCTGCCCGGGTGGTCGAGCGACATCAGCGGGGCGCGCACCTATGACGAGCTGCCCAAGGAGGCCCGGCAATACATCGAGGTCATCGAGGAGGCGTCCGGGGTTCCCGTGGATTGGGTATCGGTTGGGCCGGAGCGCCAGCAGATGATCTCCAGGACATGAAGACGCTTCTCGTCGGCGGTGGTGGCCGGGAGCACGCTCTGGCGTGGGCAATGCGACGCGGCGGCTCGCTCGCCGACCTGCTCCTGCTGCCTGGGAATCCGGGGATGTCGGCGCTCGGCCACAGGATCGAGGGCGTCGAGCCGACCGACGTCGGGGCGGTGGCCGCAGTGGCCGCCGCCCAGGCAGTTGATCTGGTGGTGGTAGGGCCCGAGGCGCCACTGGCAGCGGGGCTGACCGATGCGCTGCTGTCCCGTGGCATCCCCGCCTTCGGCCCCACCCGGGCGGCGGCACGGCTCGAGTCCTCCAAGTCGTACGCGAAAGAGGTCATGAAGAGTGCCGGGGTCCCCACGGCGGAGGCGGCTGTGTTCGACGACGCGACAGCGGCCCACGACCACCTGAGGAGAGCGCTTGGTCCCTTTGTCGTCAAGGCCGACGGGCTCGCCGCAGGAAAGGGCGTCCTGGTGACCGATGAGGTCGAGGCGGCGCACCGCTGGGTGGATCGGTGCTTCCAAGGGGACTTCGGCTCGGCAGGGAGCACCGTCCTCATCGAGGACTTCCTCTCCGGCCCCGAGGTCTCGGTATTCGCCATGTGCGCCGGGAGGGCAGCGGTGACGCTGGCACCGGCACGCGATTACAAGCGGCTCCTCGATGATGACCTGGGGCCGAACACCGGCGGTATGGGGGCCTTCTCCCCGGTTCCCGACCTGCCTGCCGGTTTGGTTGACCAGATCAGGGACACCGTCGTACTCCCCGTGCTGACCGAACTGGATGAACGGGGCGACCAGTACACCGGGTTCCTCTATGCCGGGCTTGTCCTAACAGACGACGGTCCCCAGGTTCTCGAGTTCAACTGCCGTCTCGGCGACCCCGAGGCCCAGGTGGTCCTCCCCCGGTTGGAGGACGACCTGGTCGAGGTGATGCTCGGCGCGCTGGACGGGAGACTGCCGGAGGCGCTGCAATGGTCAACGCAGGCAGCGGTCGACGTGGTGCTCGCCTCCGCCGGTTACCCCGACGAACCGCGCATCGGCGACCCGATCACCGGAACCGATGCGGTGGCCGATCTGGACGACGTCCTCCTCTTCCACGCCGCCACCACGGGGGACGACCGGCGCCCGCTCACAGCAGGCGGCCGAGTGCTCAATATTGTCGGGCTCGGCGAGGATCTGGCGGCGGCCCGCAGGCGCGCATACGAGGCAGTCGAATTGGTGCGATTCCCCGGGATGACCTACCGCAACGACATCGGAGCGGTGAACTCGCCCGTGCCTGCCACCGGTACCGTGCCATTGCCACAGCAGAGGAGTGTGAGCGCTTGACCTCGTCCGAGCAGAAGGAGAGCCGCCAACGACGCGTCGCCGTTCTCATGGGCTCGGGATCGGATCGCCCGGTCATGCAGCGCGCCGCTGACACTCTGGAGAAGTTCGGCATCGACCACGTGGTCATGGTGCTCTCGGCACACAAGACGCCTGATCAGGCATTCGAATTTGCCTCCAACGCCGCGGATGACGGGTTCGCCGTCATCATTGCCGGGGCGGGCAAAGCGGCCCATCTCGCCGGGGTCATGGCGGCCAAGACCACCCTCCCGGTGATAGGCGTCCCTCTGTCGGCGTCTCTCGACGGGTTGGATGCGCTGCTGGCGACCGTCCAGATGCCCACTGGGGTTCCGGTGGCGACGGTGGCGATCGACGGTGCGGTCAACGCCGCTCTGCTCGCTGTTGCCATCCTCGCCTTGTCGGACAAGGACCTGGCCGCGGCGCTGAGCAGCTACCGCGCCGAACTGGCGGAGGCGACGCTCCGGGGCTGAGCTCCGAGGTCATGGCGGGACCCGGACCTACCCTGGCTTGAGTGCGGCAGCGTCGGACTTGTCTGATCGCCCTGGTGATCGTGGCGGCGTGCAACCCAGGTGACGCCGTCTCCGACACATCTGTCTCCCCGTCCATTGCCATCGCTTCGTCGACGTTGCCACCGTCCACCGTCGCCGTGCCGGCAACGCCAGCAACAACGGCTCCGGTGGCCACCACGACCACGGCCCCACCCACCGCATGCCAGGCACTGCGGGCCTTGCTCGCCGAGGCCGACAGGGTGACCGACATCCGTGCCCGGCAACTCGGGCGGGTTTCTGAAGGGGACCGGGCGCCGCGCACACCAGAGGGCCACCTCCTCGACACCCTCGGCTCGGCTTACCGGACACTGGGCGACGCCACGTCGGGGCGCGCGGCGCGGTCCATCCGGTTCGAGAGGGTGGCCCCGTTGCAGCGGTCGGTGAGATGGATGGCCACAACAGGTGACCGCCTCGACCCCGAGGCGTCGGACGCTGAGGTTTACCTCCGGAGGACGCTCCCCGCGCTCAAGCTGGCCACGGTCGCGGCTCTCCCGGTGAGAGCGCAACCCTTGCTCGGCGCCTGCCCCCGCACGGGGGTCGACCCGGCGGCGACGGTCCTCAGCCTCGGAACCTCGGCACGCGGGCCGAGCCCTGTCCCGGGGACCGCCGTGCTCGGAGAGATCCGTGAGGCGCTCGACGGATTTGTCGACGAGTCGGTGCTGGACGCCCTCCCCGGTCGTTGTCGCGATCTCGCTCCCGGCCTCGAGGATGCATACGCCGCGGCCATTGGCCCGCCGCGGGTCTACGCCGAGATCAGCGGCGAGGTACTGGCCTGGGCAGGGCTCCTCTGCGAGTTCGGCCCCCCCTCCGATGACGAGGACGCCACGGTCGCACATGTCCGGTTGCTCGCCGGACCGGCGTGGTTCGCCAGGAACTTCCGTCGGGCGGAGCCCTCTACCTCGATCGAGGGA
Source organism: uncultured Actinomycetes bacterium (assembly GCA_963780745.1). Lineage (GTDB taxonomy): Bacteria > Actinomycetota > Acidimicrobiia > Spongiisociales > DATADW01 > DATADW01. The sequence continues at coordinate 462,301 of CAWACT010000010.1, forward strand.
GCCGTGGTGCGCACAACGGGGAGCCCGATCTGGGGGGACCGGCTCACCAGTGGCGAAACCTGGCTGGCCACAGCAGCCCGAGATCCCGTCACCGGTGCTGTGGTAGCGGTGGCCGTGCCGCGAAGGCTCGGCGCCGAGGAGCGCGATGCCGCGCTGGCCGAGGTGATAGAGCACCTGGGCGGGTGATCGGCCTCGTCAAGCGATGGTTCGACGGAGCTCGGCGCTCAAGTTTCCCCGGCGGTGAACCTCCACTTCCTCGAGTCCGAGCCACCTCGCCATGTCGCCGAGCTCGTCGGCCAATGCAGCCGTCACCACATCGCGGTCGGCACCCTCCTCGATGTGCGCCGCTCTGACCAGCAGTGCACTACCGGCCCGGTCGGCCTTGAGGTCCACCCTCGCCACGAGTTGGTCGCCGAGGAGGAAGGGAAGTACGTAGTACCCGAACTTCCGTTGTGGCTCGGGGACGTAGATCTCGATCCGGTAGTGGAACCCGAAGAGCCGTTCGGTGCGCGGTCTGAACCAGATCAGCGGGTCGAACGGGGCCAGCAACGCCCTGGCTTGCACCCGGCGTCGGAGTGGGATCTCGGGATCGAGATATGCCGGCTCGGTCCACCCTTCCACCGAGACCTCGGTGAGCACCCCGGTGGCGGCCAGCCCGGCGAGATGGCGGCGAGCCGGTGGGAGCGGGATGCGGTGGTAGTCGGCAAGGTCGGCCGCGGTGCCCACGCCGTGCGCCCTGGCGGCGATGAGCAGGAGCCGGCGATGTGCCTCGTCCTTTGGGAGCGGCTCCTGGGCGAGGATGTCGGGTGGTATCACCCGCTCGGTGAGGTCGTATCGACGGACGAAGTTGACTCGGTCGGCAACCGAGAGACGACCCGTAATGAATTGTGACTCCAGGGCCAGCTTGGTGTCGCTCCAGTCCCACCACGGACCTCGTGCTCGCTCCGCACCATCGAGCTCGGCAGCTGTAACCGGGCCCCGCACCGCGACTTCCTCCAACACCGACTCCAACAGGCCTGGTCTCTCCCGCCGCAGGCGCCCATGGTCTTGTTCCTCTCTGAACGCCTCCATCCGGTACACGAACAAAGGCCATTGCTCGACCGGGATCAGCGAGGCGACGTGACCCCAGTACTCGAACAACCCGCGGCGGCGGTATGCGTAATCGTCCAGTAGCGCCATCGGATAGGGGCCAAGCCGGGAGAAGAGGGGCAGATAGTGGGCGCGGGCCAGCACGTTGACCGAGTCGATCTGGAGAAGCCCCACCCTCCCCAGCACCCGCCGGAGATGACGGACATCAACCTTCTGGGGGCGCGGATCGGCCAGACCCTGGGCGGTGATTGCGATCCGACGCGCCTGCGCCAGTGTCAGCTTCATGGGGTGCAGACTCTATGACCCGTGTCAATTGCGGACAGCCGGCGCCCGATCAGCGACGCCGAACGTGCCAGGGAATGACGAGACGCTCCAGCAGCGAGACCAGGGCCACAAACCCGATCCCGAGCAAGGAGAGCACGGCGATGATGGCGAACACCTCGTCGGTGTCGAGCGCCCGCTGCTCGAGCAGCAGGAGGTACCCCAGTCCGGCTCGGGCGCCGACCCACTCGCCGAACACGGCGCCGAGAACGGCGAGCGCCGCCGCCACCTTGGCACCGGAGAAGACAAATGGGAGCGCCGCCGGGATGCGCACCTCGCGGGTGATCGTCCTCTCGTCGGCGCCAAAGCTGCGCATCAGCCGCACCAAGTCGTTGTCGACCGAGGCGAAGCCGTCGGCGGTGGCCACCGCAACTGGGAAAAAGGTGATCAGCGCCACCACGAACAGCTTGGGGAGAATCGAGAACCCGAACCAGATGACCAGCACCGCGGCGACCGCGGGGATGGGGATGGTCTGGCTCGCCACAAGCCATGGATACAGAGCGCGGCGCGCCAACACCCACGACCCAACGATCACTCCGATCAGGGCGCCCAACGCCGCCCCCATGGCGAAACCGAGGACCATCTCGGCCGCGGTGACCGCCGCATTGCCCAGCAACAGTCCCGGTTGACGCAGCAGCGCTGCCCCTACATCGAGCGGGGCGGGGAATATCCGAGGGTCGGCACCGGTGACCTCGGCGACGACCTGCCACAGGACAAGCACCACAACGGCAAACCCGATCGGCGCCGCAACCGGGGCGAGGCGGCGGTCACCCATTCCCCGTCGCCTCGGTGTGGAGATGCTGCAAAGCGATCGCCTTGAGCCGGGCGAACTGAGGGGAGAGCACGGTCTCGTACGGCCGAGGCCGCGGCAGGTCGACGTCGATGACCACCGCCACCGAGGCGGGCCGCTCGGTGAGGACGTAGACCCGGTCGCCTAGTCGGATGGCCTCGTCGACGTCATGGGTGACGAACATGACTGCCGACTCGGTCTCCCGCCACACGTCGAGCAGCCACGACTGCATCCGCAGCCGGGTGAGGCTGTCGAGCCCTCCAAAGGGCTCGTCGAGCAGGAGCAGGTCGTTGCCCGCCAGGTAGGTGCGGGCTAGCGCAGCTCTCTGCCGCATACCTCCCGACAGCATTCTCGGGTAGAGGCCGGCGAAATCCGCCAACCCGAACCGGGACAGCACCCCGACCGCCTCCGACCGGGCCTGGTGGCGGGGGACGCCCTTGGCCACCCTGCCTACCGCCACGTTGTCGCCGACGGTCTTCCACGGCATCAGCAGATCCCTCTGCGGCATGTAGCCGCAGCGGCCCGCTCGGCGCTCCGGATCACCGTCGATGAGCACCTCTCCCGACGACGGCTCCTCGAGGCCGGCGACGATGTCGAACATGGTCGATTTGCCGCATCCGCTGGGCCCGAGGAGTGTGACGAACTGTCTTCTCTCAACGATGAGATCGATCCCGTCGAGTACCTCGATGGTCCCTTCCGGCGTCGGGAAGCTCTTGCGAAGGGCGCGGACATCTATCCGGGGCGGAGCTGTCACGGCAGGAATGAAGGGTCGACCAGATCGTCGGGCACCGCCTCGACCACCCCCACCTCGGCCGCCCAAGCCAGATAATCGGCGATCCCGTCTTCGGTGATCTCGCCATAGCCACCATCCGGTCCGAGGAGGTGCGGCGCCACCTTGTCGAGCTCGGCGCGGGCAAAGGCGGCGTCCACCCCATCAACAGCAGTCGTGAGATGGGTCACGGCGGCATCAGGGTCGTCGATGGCGAGCAGATAGCCACGCTCCGAGCGCCCGGGCGAACCCGGCGAGCATCGGACCCCGCCTCTCGACGGTGCTCCCGGTGGCGAAGAGAACCAGCTCCGGATAGGGCGGTGCCCCGTACTCGTCGGGCCGGAAGACCACGGGCTCCTCCCCCTCCAACTCGAGAGCGACCGCCTCCGAGCTCCAGAATCCAAAGGCTGCGTCCACCGAGCCGGAGAGGAGGTTGGGGACGGCGTCGAAACCGATCGTGATCAGATCGGCATTCGAGGGGTCCACCCCGGACTCCTCGAGGATGACCCTGGTGATCGCCTCGTCCGATGGGGCGCCGGTGACCCCGATGGTGCCGTCCTCCAGTTGGCTCGGATCGGTGACGCCGATCGATTCGGTGCTGAGCAGCGCGCCAAGAGGGACCTGCTCCAACGCCATGAACACCACCACGTCCTCGCCGTCGGCGCGCAGCCCGGCCACGTCGGGAAGCGGAGCGATTCCTATGTCCGCTCGGCCGGCAAGGACAAGCCGCAAAGTGTCGGCGGCCGATGCCGGTGTCTGGATCTCCACCTCCAAACCCTCGTCGGCGAAGAACCCCTCACCTTCGGCGGCGAATATCCCGCTGTGGATCCCTCCGGGGAGGAAGTCGAGCACCAACAAGACCGGTGTCGTCGACTCCGAGCCTGGGGCTGGTGCTGCACCCGACAACCGCCGTCGCCACGAGGGCAACGGCCACCGTCCACCGTGCTCGCCGATTCGCACCCATGACCTCGCACCATCATCGTCAACCGGGCCCGCCCTTATCATCATCGGTTGTGATCCCCCGCTACTCGCTCCCCGAGATGAGCGCGATCTGGTCCGAGGAGCGGAAGCTGGCGCTGTGGACCGAGGTGGAGACGCTCGCTCTGGAGGCATGGGTCCAGCTTGGGATCGCTCCAGAGTCGGCGCTGGCTGCCTTGCGGCAGGCGCCACCCATCGATCCGGCGGCGGTGGCGGCACGAGAGGAAGTCACCAACCACGACTTGGCCGCCTTCGTCGACGTGCTCGAGCAGCTCGATGACCGAGGGCGGGCCCTGGGTCCACCACGGGCTCACCTCGTCCGATGTGCTCGACACCGCCACCGCCGTCCAGCTACGCGATGCCAGCGCCCTCCTCTTGAGCCGGGTGGAGCGGCTGTTCGAGGTGGTGAGGGATCGGGCGCTGGAGAACCGCCGCACCGTCATGGTCGGCCGCACTCATGGGATCTGGGCGGAGCCCACCACCATGGGTCTCAAGCTCGCCTCGTGGGCGTTCGAGCTGGAACGCGACCACGCCAGGCTGACGGCCGCGGCCAAGTCGGTAGCTGTCGGGAAGGTGAGCGGCGCGGTGGGGACATACGCCCACCTCCCGCCGCAGGTAGAGCAGCACGTCTGCGCCGGGCTCGATCTGACGCCCGAGCCGGCCGCCACCCAGGTGGTGGCGCGGCGACCGCCACGCCGAGTTTCTCTCCACCGTTGCGCTGGTGGGCGCCTCGCTGGAGCGGTTTGCCACCGAGGTTCGGCATTTGCAGCGGAGCGAGGTTGGCGAGGTTCGCGAGCCGTTCCGCTCCGGGCAGAAGGGGTCCTCGGCGATGCCGCATAAGCGGAACCCCATCGCCTCCGAGCGTGATGGCCGGGCTTGCCCGGTTGCTCCGGGCGTACGCCCAGGTTGGTCTGGACAACGTCGCCCTTTGGCACGAGCGCGGACATCTCGCACTCATCGGCGGAACGGGTAGCGCTCCCCGACGCCTGCCTGGTTCTCGACTACGCCCTCTTCACCTTCACCAAGGTCGTCGAGCGGCTCGAGATCGACGCCGAGCGAATGGCGGCCAACCTCGAGTCGACCAGGGGCCTCGTCTTCAGCCAGTCGGTCCTCTTGGCGCTGGTCGGCACGGGGTGGAACCGCGACGACGCATATCGTTTGGTGCAGCGAAACTCAATTCGCGCCTGGGACGATGGTCGCCACCTTGCCGACCTCCTCGCCGAGGACCCCGAGGTGGACCTGTCGAGCGAGCAACTCGCCGCCTGCTTCCAACCGGAGTCGATGTTGCAGCATTCAGCGGTGATCTTCGACCGGCTCGAGAAACTGGAGCTCTGACAGAACGACCGCGCCCGATCCAATCCGTCCCCCCGGTGGGGGAAGGGACCCGCTGTGGAGCAGCGCTGCTTCGCCGTCCCCCCGGAGGGTGGAAGGCATTCGCTGCGGAGCGCCGCTCGCGTCCCGCCCTCGCGCGCTCGCGAACCCAGCCCACCTCCGAGACCCAGCGGGGACTCGAGCATTAGTCACCCTGCTCACCAGGCATCGCCGCTCCCACTGACGCCGCTCGAGTCGCCATGGAGGTTGGGAACGAGTCTCGTGTCGACCTGGTCGGAGAAGACATACTTCCCCCACTGGCGAGGCACCTCGTCGTAGAGCAACGGCACGTTGGACAGACCTCCGCCGAGCACGATCACCTCGGGGTCGAGGATGTTGATGATGGTCGCCAGCGACCGGGCCAGCCGGTCCGACATACCGCTCAAGGGTGGCGGCGGCGTCGGGGTCGCCCTCGGCGGCGAGCCGGACCAGTTCGGGCGGAGCGATCTTGACACCGGTGTGCCGCAGGTGGTCGGCGGCCAGACCAGGCCCGGACACCCAAGTCTCTATGCAGCCCCGCTTCCCGCAGTAACACGGCGGGCCGGGGAGCTCGTCGTGGATGGCCAGGGCAGCGGGTTGTGGCCCCACTCGCCAGCGATGGCGTTGGGCCCCTCGACCAGCCTGCCGCGGATCACCACGCCGCCCCCCACCCCGGTGCCGATGATCACCCCGAACACGGACGGCGGCACCCGCCGCGGCGCCGTCGATCGACTCGGATAGGGCGAAGCAATCGGCATCGTTGCGCAGCACCACGGGGCGGCCGAGCCGCTCGGTGAGGTCGACGTGCAGCGGCTTTCCTATCGAGCCAGTCGAGTTGGCGTTCTTGACGAGGCCGGTCGCCGGCGACACCACGCCTGGATGCCCAACGCCCACGGTCTCCAAGCACCTGGGCCTGGTCGGCGGCAGCGGCGGTCACCCTTCCCACCACGTCGGCGACGGCTTCGATGATCGCCCGGTACTCACCCCGGGGCGTCGGGGCCCGCAGCCGGACCAGCGCATTGCCGTCGTCGTCGAGGGCGACACCCTCGATCTTGGTGCCGCCCATGTCGATCCCCAGCCGAACCGCCACGGGAGTTCAAACTACCGAGTGTCTTCGGCCATGCTCAGCGTGCCGCCGGCGGGTACACCTCTGCCAACGCCGCGTTGAAGGTCTGCGAGGGAAGCAGCACCGCCGCCCCAACGGCCGTCCGATAGTCGGCGAAGGAGGGCGCCACGAGCCGGACATCGTCGGGCTGCAGCGTCCGGTACCGCCAGGCGATGCCCAATGCCTCGGTGATTGAGAACCCGGCGTCGAGCTTGACCGCATCTGCGATCTCCGCGGCGACGCCGGTAAACGACCCGAGCGAGGAGAACGAGGCCACCCTGCCCGCCACCTTGAACAGCAGCTCTTGCTGCTTCTGCTGCCGAGTGAAGTCGTTGCCGGCCACGACCCGCCAGACGCCGTCTTGCTGCTCCTCGGTGGTCCGGGACCTCGCCCAAGCGAGGGCCAGTTCACCGTCTGCCTGGTGACACCCGGGAGCCAGCTCGAAATGGGCCTTCTCGTCACGGGTCGGCGCCTCCACGCATAACTCGACCCCGCCCAGGGAATCGATGATGCTGGCAAACCCGTCGAAGTCGGCTCTGACGAGGTGGTCCACCTGGATCCCGGTGAATTGCTGCACGGCCAGCGCCAACAGCTCGCTCCCGGTGGCGTACCCGGGACACCCCATGAGGGTCGAGTTGATCCGGTCGTTGACCCCGGTGCACGGGTTGGTCATGTACAGGTCGCGGCGGGATCGACACCAGGATCGGATCGGACCCATCGTTGGGCACCAGACCGAGGATGATGGCGTCGGCCCGCTGCCCGCTCAGGTCGCTCCCTATCAGCAGATAGGCTTCGAACATGGCGTCGGGGAGTGGCGGGCTCTCGGCATGCTCGATCTGCTGGGGGACCAGCTCGAAGGGACGCTGCACACCCGAGAGGACATCGACCAGGTAGATCTCCTCGGCCGCTCGGGTGAGCTCGTCGTTCGTATGACCCGCTGACCGTTGGAAGCGGCGATGCCTCCGTCGTGGCGACGTTGTCGGAGGGCGAACGAGCAGGTGGTGCTTGGAAATCCTCGACGCGGGTGGCAATCGCCTCCCCGGCTGCGACAGGATCGAACTCCTCGGTTTCGATTGCCCGATAGGTCCGCCACACCTGGACGCCGACAACCACGGCTGCCACCACGATTATGGCGCCCGCGATAAGCAGCGTTCTCTTTATCAGCCGACGTCGAGTCGATACGGGGGCGACGTGCAAGGGGTCTCCAAGGCGAACCGGGAATCCTAGAGGGACGGCGGAGACCGAGAATCAGCCGGTTCGGAACACTGTCCCGGTGAATGCGCCGCATACCCGCCCGTCGCCACGGCGAACGGTAACCCGATATGTGGCCATTCGTTTCCCCGCTGCTTCCTCCACCACCGTCGCCTCCAGCGCCTCACCGGGAGAGGACGACGCCGTTACGGCGAGGTGGGTGTCAACCGCCACCGCCGGACCGGCAACATTGGAAGCGAGGCTGAGGGCGCAATCGGCCAGCGAGAACACCGCCCCGCCGTGCGTGGTGCCGGTGAAATTGGCCAGATCGGGCCGGATGTCCATGCGAAGCACGATCGAGGCCTCGTCCACCGAGACCAACTCGATGCCGAGCAGGGCGGCATAAGGGTCGTCCGACAACAGGCTCTCGACCCGTTGTGCCCTGTCCCCGGCGCCCGATGCGGCCACTAGTCGAGGCTATCGCCGCCACCGAGCTGGGTGTGGAAGCAGTCCGACCCGCCCTCGCTACCATCGCAAGGCGTGGTGGCACTGCCTCATGTGGCGTCGGGAAAGGTGCGGGAGATCTATGAGATCGACCGGGACCGCCTGCTGTTCGTGGCAACCGACCGCGTTTCGGCATACGACGTCGTGCTCCCCGACCCGATCCCGTTGAAGGGCGCGGTCCTCACCAACCTCTCTGTCTTCTGGTTCGACCTGCTCGACACGCCCCACCACATGCTGACCACCGACCTCGACGGGCTCGAGCTGACCGAGGAGGAGCGCTCCGAGCTGACCGGCCGCGCCATGGTGGTGCGACGGGCCGATGTCGTCCCTCTGGAGTGTGTGGTGCGCGGCTACCTCTACGGGTCGTCATGGCGGGAATACCGTGACGGCGGAGGTCCCACCACCGAGCATCTCCCACCCGGTTTGCGTATGGCCGACCGCCTCGACCAGCCGATATTCACCCCGGCTACCAAGGCGGCCACCGGTCACGACGAGAACCTCACCGAGGAAGGCGCCAGACGACTCGTCGGCGACGAGCTTTACGACGAGCTCCGCACCCGCTCGGTGGACCTCTACCTGGCCGGTGCCGCTCATGCCGCCGATCACGGGGTGATCCTCGCCGACACCAAGTTCGAGTTCGGCTTCGCCGACGATGAGCTCATCCTCGTAGACGAGGTCCTCACCCCCGATTCCTCGAGGTATTGGCCATCGGACGCATGGTCACCGGGGAACGACGTGCCCTCCTTCGACAAGCAGCAGCTACGTGACTGGCTCGATGCATCGGGGTGGGATCACACCCCACCGGCACCGCGGCTCCCACCCGAAGTGGTCGCAGAGACCTCGGAGCGTTACCTGGAGGCGTACCGGCGGATCACCGGCCGGCCCCTCGACGATCAGGGCCCGCCGTGAGGGTCGAAGTGACGGTAACCCGAAGGGCGGACATCGCCGATCCGCAGGGCACCACGATCGCCCGGGCTCTCCACCAACTCGGGTTCGAAGGGGTCGCCTCCGTCCGGGTCGACAAGCTGATCACCCTCGATGTCGAGGACGACGATCCCGACTCACTCACCGCACGGGTGGACGACATGTGCCGCCGGCTGTTGGCCAATCCGGTGCTCGAGGACTTCACCGTCGAGGTGGTGCGATGACCGCTCGGGTGGCAGTCGTGCTGTTCCCAGGGACCAATTGCGAACGCGACGTGGTGCGGGCCTTGCGGGCTCTCGGCGGTGACGCCGAGCCGGTCTGGCACGGTGACCATGATCTGAGCGGGGCCGGCGGGGTCGTGTTGCCTGGCGGGTTCGCCCACGGTGACTATCTCCGTACTGGCGCCATAGCCCGCTTCTCCCCGCTGATGGCGGAGGTGGAGCGGGCCGCCGCCGACGGACTTCCTGTGCTCGGGATCTGCAACGGGTTTCAGGTCCTGTGCGAGGCGGGGCTGCTCCCCGGGGCGCTGATCGCCAACCGGGACCTGCGCTTCATCTGCCGGTTCGTCGAGGTGGAGGTGGCCGACAACGCCACCATCCTCACCTCGGGATGCCAGATGGGCGACCGTCTCCGCATCCCCCTGAACTCATATGAGGGTGCCTGGGTTGACCCGGAGGGATCGGGGAGGGTGGTCATCCGCTACACCGACGATCCCAACGGATCGCACCGGGCGGCGGCGGCGGTCGCCAATGGGCCGGGGAACGTGGTCGGTGTCATGCCTCACCCGGAGCGGGCGGTGCTCGACCGGTACGAGACCGGTGGCAGGCGGCTGCTCGAGAGCTTTCTCGGCGCATGCGAGTCCGACGCCATGCGGCGAGCTTCGTGACCGCCGGCCCAGATACTGCTGGCCCAGATACCGCTGGCCCAGATACCACTGGCCCGGAGACTGACGCCAACCCCGCCCACCGCCTTCTCGGGTTGAGCGACGAGGAGATGAGCGACATCTCCGCCCGATTGGGGCGGCCCCCCTCTCCGGCCGAGCTCGCCATGTTCTCCGTCATGTGGTCGGAGCACTGCTCCTACAAGTCGTCACGGGCCCACCTCGGCCGCCTGCCATCGAGCGCTCCCTGGGTCGTGGTCGGGCCCGGTGAGAACGCCGGTGTGGTCGACCTCGGTGACGGGTGGCTGGCTGCGCTCCGGATCGAGAGCCACAACCATCCATCCTTTGTCGAGCCGCACCAGGGCGCCGCAACCGGAGTGGGGGGCATCCTGCGCGATGTGTTCACCATGGGCGCCCGTCCCGTGGCGCTGTGGGACTCGATCCGATTCGGCCCTCTCGACGACCCGCTCAACCGCTATCTGTTCGGTGGCGTGGTCGCGGGGATCGCCGCCTACGGCAACGCCGTCGGCGTCCCGACCGTCGGCGGCGAGCTGGCATTCGAGGAGTGCTACTCGGGTAATCCACTCGTGAACGTGATGTGCCTCGGGGTGATGAGGAAGGACCAGCTCGTCCTGGGAACCGCAGGCCCTCCCGGGTCGATAGCGGTTCTGCTCGGCGCCTCCACCGGCCGCGACGGGATCGGGGGGCATCGGTTCTCGCCTCGGCCGGCTTCGACGAGGACAGCGGGGCAAAGCGCCCGTCGGTGCAGGTGGGCGACCCGTTCGAGGAGAAGAAGCTGATCGAAGCCTGTCTCGAGCTGTACCGCCGAGGTCTCGTGGTCGGGGTCCAGGACCTAGGGGCGGCTGGCCTGTCTTGCGCCGCCGCCGAGCCTGCCGCCCGCGCCGGCGTCGGGCTCGACCTCGACCTCGACCAGGTCCACGTGCGTGAGAGCGGAATGACCGCGCCCGAGCTCCTCATGTCGGAGTCACAGGAGCGGATGATGGCCTTCGTGCCCCCCGAGAGGGTCCCCGAGGTGCTCGAGGTCGCTTCGCGTTGGGAGATCGATGCATCGGTGGTCGGGGCGGTTCGGCCAGGTGGAATGGTGCGGGTCACCCATGGCGGCGACGTGGTCGCCGAAGTGCCGGCCGAGTCGCTCACCTCCGGGCCCCGCTATCGACGCTCCTCCGGTGAGCCGTCGTGGCTGGAGGATCGGTGGAGCAGCACCTACCGGTACCTCCGCCCTCCCGACCCGGCCGGGGCGCTCCTCGCCCTGCTCGATTATCCCGCCCTGGCCGACCGGAGCTGGGTGTTCGAGCAGTACGACCACCTCCTTTTCCTCGACACCGTGGTCGGGCCCGGCTTCGGCGCCGCTTTGCTCTCGCTGGGTGAGACCGGCAAAGGGATGGCTGTGTCCGTCGACGGGAATGGGAGGCTGTGCTCGCTCGACCCAAGGCGCGGCGCCGCCCGGCTGGTGTTCGAGGCTGCGCTCAACGTGGCCATCGTCGGGGCGCGCCCGCTGGCGGTGGTCGACAATCTCAACTTCGGAAACCCCGAGCACTCCGAGGTCATGTGGCAGTTCGTCGAGACGATCGAGGGGATCGCCGCGGCGTGCGAGGCGCTGGGTATCCCGGTGGTCGGCGGCAACGTCTCCTTCTACAACGAGACCGATGGGCAGGACATAGACCCGACCCCCGTGATCGGGCTGCTCGGGGTAGCCGATCCCCTCCTCACCAGCCCCCGCGCCTCGATCAGGCCAAAGAGGGCATGGAGCTGTGGCTGCTGGGTTCGCTACCGGGGCGCGGGCTGGCGGGCAGTTGCCTGGAGAAGGTGGTCTTTGGGCATGTCGGGGGTCGACCGACGGCGCCGGACCCCAGCGCGGCTCGGGGAGCGGTCGCCTTGGCGAGGCGGCTCGCTGATGCCGGTTTCGCTCCCGTGCTCCAAGACGTCGCCGATGGAGGTCTGGCCATGGCCGCAGCGGAGATCTGCATCCGCTCGTCGGTGGGCGCCGCGATCGAGTGCCCGGACTTTCGGCAGCTTTTCAGCGAGGACCCCCACCGTTTCCTCGCCGCCACCGCCCCGGGTTACGGCGACACGCTGGCGGCGGCCGCCGGCGAGATGGGGGTCCCCGCCTCGCTCGTCGGCCGGTTCGGGGGCGACACCATCGCCTTCCATCTCGGTTCCGCGGTGTCGTCCGTTCCGCTGGAGGCGGCCACCCGAACATGGAGAGAGGCGATACCCCGACGACTCGCCGGCTGAAGTTCGGCGACCGGGGGTTGGCAGTCCGACGAAGGCCCTCCCTCCTACACTGACCGTCAGTGGACCAGGAAGCCCCGAACATGGAGAAGCCCGGCGAGGCCTGCGGGGTCTTCGGCGTATACGCCCCCAATCAGCGAGCCGCTCACCTCATCTACTTCGGGCTGTTCGCCCTGCAGCATCGAGGCCAGGAGTCGGCGGGGATGTCGGTGTCGGACGGGGAAACGGTCACCGTGGTCAAGGACCTCGGGCTGGTGGCCCAGGTCTTCGACGAGCGTTCGCTGTCGGCCCTCCCCGGGCACCTCGGCATCGGGCACACCCGCTACTCCACGACGGGATCCAACCTGTGGGAGAACTCGCAGCCTGCCTTTCGGCAGGTCGGCAGCGTCGGGGTTGCTCTCGGCCACAACGGCAACCTGACCAATACGGCCCGGCTGGCTGCGCTGGCCCCCGACTGCCCGGGCACCACCGACTCCGAGTTGATGCTCGACGCCATCGCCGCCGCCGTCGAGGACGAGCGCTCTGACGGCCGCGGCCTGGAGAGCGCTCTCGTCGCCACCCTCCCCAGGTTCGAGGGTGCGTTCTCGCTGGTGGTCATGGACCAGGGCAGGGTCATCGGAGTACGCGACCCTCACGGGTTCCGCCCTCTCTGTCTGGGACGACTCCCCGGCGATGGCTGGGTGCTCGCCTCGGAGACGGCGGCGCTCGACCTGGTCGGCGCCGCCTATGTGCGCGACGTAGAGCCTGGTGAGATGGTCGTCATCGATGCCACCGGCATCCGCAGCGTGAGCCCCTTCGAGGTTTGCGAGCCCCGGTTGTGCCTGTTCGAGTTCGTCTACTTCGCCCGGCCCGACTCTCTGCTCTACGGCCAGTCGGTCCAGGCGGCCCGGCAGCGGATGGGGCGGATGCTGGCCGAGGAGGCGCCGGCGGAGGCCGACGTGGTGGTGCCGGTTCCCGAGTCGGGCATACCGGCGGCGCAGGGCTTTGCCGCCCACAGCGGGATCCCCTATACCGATGGGCTGGTCAAGAACCGGTACATCGGCAGGACCTTCATCGAGCCTTCCCAGTTGCAGCGTGACAGGGGTATCAAGCTCAAGCTCAACCCCATCCCGGCCACCCTCGCTGGGAAGCGGGTGGTCCTGGTAGACGACTCGATCGTACGAGGCAGCACCACCCGCCAACTCGTCGCCATGACCCGTGAGGCGGGGGCGGCGGAGGTCCACGTCAGGATCTCCTCGCCTCCCTACCGCTGGCCCTGTTTCTACGGCATGGACACCTCGGACCGCTCTCAATTGCTCGCCGCACGGATGTCGGTGGAGGAGATAGCCGACTACCTCGGATGCGACAGCCTCGCCTACCTCTCGCTCGAAGGCCTGCTGGCCGCGACCGAAGTCGCCGAGGCCGGTTTCTGCACGGCCTGTCTCAGCGGCGACTACCCCACTTCGATCGACCTGGAAGCGGGCAAGTTCGTCCTGGAGCAAGCCCCCGCCTGATGGCTTCCTATCGGACGGCCGGCGTCGATCTCGCCGCAGCCGACCGCCATGTCGACGCCATAGCCGACCTGGTCACCGCCACCTGGGGTAATGGCGTCGTCGGCGGGTTCGGAGGTTTCGCCGGCGGCGTCGAACTGCCTCCCGGGTACCAGCACCCGATACTCATGCTCACCACCGACGGCGTGGGAACCAAGCTCGAACTGGCGCGGCGCACCGGTCGCTGGGATGGGGTGGGGCACGACCTGGTCGCCATGTGCGTCGACGACCTCGCTGCAACCGGGGCGACCCCTCTCGGACTGGTCGACTACATGGCGGTGGGGCGGCTCGAGCCCGACCGCGACCGGGCCGTGGTGGCCTCGGTGGCTGCGGGATGCGCCCTCGCTGGCGTGCCGCTGCTCGGAGGTGAGACCGCCGAGCACCCCGGGGTGATGCCACCCGACCAGATCGACCTGGCCGGAGCGGCGCTTGGGGTGGTGGAGCGGGACCATCGCATCGACGGATCGGCCATCCGCCCCGGTGAAGTCATCATTGGCGTCGCCAGCCCCAACCTGCGGAGCAACGGTTTCTCGTTGGTGCGAGCAATCATCGGCGAGCGCGACCTCGATGAGCCCTTCCATGGAAATGACCGCTCCTGGGCGGAGGTGCTCCTCGACCCGGCGGTCATCTACGCGCCAGCGGTGCTCAACGCCGTGGCGTCCGGAGGGATCGACGGTCTCGCCCACGTGACCGGTGGCGGGATCGCCACCAACCTGGCACGGATCCTCCCCGATGGGACCCGGGCGGTCCTCCATGAGGGAGCTTGGGAGGTGCCTCGGGTGTTCCATGTACTCCAGGAGATGGGGTCGGTGCCCGACCAGGAGATGCGATCGACCTTCAACCTCGGGTTGGGATTCATCGCCGTGGTCGCCCCTGGCGCTGAGGAAGGGGTCCGAGAGTCGTTCGCCCGTTTCGGCCACACCACGTGGGTGGTCGGCGAAGTCATCGAAGGAGAGCGCGGGGTCGAGTTCAGTGACAGTGCATGACTGTTGACGAGTCGGCCTTCTAGCGTCATTTCTTCCGACTTCCGCCTTCCGTCTTTGCCGTCGGCCGTCTGCAGCGCTTACCATGCCGGCCATGTCCGACCTCATCTCCCGTCACCAGGCGGCCGTGGCTTCGGTTCTCAGCTTTGACACCGACATCGTGGTCGAGCGCGCCGAAGGACTCTGGGTTTACGACCATGCCGGAAACAAGTGGGCCGATTTCGCCTGCGGGACCGCGGTGACCAACCTCGGACACAACCACCCTGACGTGACCGCAGCCGCCATGGAGCAAATGGGGCGGTTGACTCACTCGGGGTGCGTCTTCCGCTACGAGTCGATCGTCGAGGTCGCCGAGCGGCTGGCGGACATCACCCCACCAGGGATCGAGGTGTTCGGCTTTGCCAACTCCGGGGCCGAGGCGGTGGAGGCGGCGGTCAAGCTCGCTCGCAAGACATCGGGTCGGCAGGCCGTGATCGCCTTCCGCGGTGGATTCCACGGGAGGACGATGGGGTCGGTCTCGTACACCACGTCGAACGCCAAATACCGGGACGGCTACCACCCGGTGCTTGGCTCGGTGCTCGTCTCCCCCTTCCCTCATCCCTACCGATGGGGCCTCGACGAGCATCAGGCCACCGACCTCGCCCTCGACGAGTTGCAGCGGATGTTCCGCCATGAGATCTCACCCGGACAAGTCGCCTGCTTCCTGATCGAGCCGGTCCAGGGGGAGGGGGGCTACTACCCGGCACCCGAGCGCTTCCTCCAGGAACTCCGCCGAATCGCCGACGAGCAAGGGATCCTGCTCGTTTTCGACGAGGTGCAGACCGGTTTCGGGCGCGTCGGCGGTTGGACGGCTGCCGACCACTACGGGATCGCCCCCGACATCATCGCCCTGGGCAAAGGGATCGCCAACGGGCTCCCCCTCTCCGCATATGGCTCGTCGCGCCAGCGGATGGAGTCGTGGCCGGTGGGCTCGCACGGGACCACCTTCGGCGGCAACCCGGTGGCCTGTGCCGCCGCCATTGCCGTGATGAACGTCATGGAGGGGCTGTTCCCCCATGCCGCCAACCTGTCGGCGCGCGCCTTCGAGCGGTTCCGTAAGGCGCAGGCCGCCTATTCATCTATCGGCGACGTGCGGGGCCTCGGCCTCATGATCGGGGTGGAGCTGGTCAAGGACAGGGAGACCCGCCAGCCCGACCCGGCGGCAATGGACCAGATTGCCAGGCACGGTCTGGCCAACGAGTTGATCCTGATCTCGTGCGGGCCCGACGGGAACATCATCAGGTTCATCCCGCCACTGGTCGCCACGATGGAAGAGCTAGACCGGGCGATCGACGTTGTCGAGGAGGCGCTGGCCGACTACGAGCTCGGCATAGTCGACGACGCCGACATCCACCTGCCTGAAGGTAGGGGCAAGACGGTCTGAGGGAACCGAGGCGGTCACGTATGTCGTCCAAGACGGCATGAAACGCCACGCCAAGGGGCTCGCCGTCGTCGCTCTGCTGCTCGCCGCCTGCGGGACGACGGGCGGAGCAGCGACCACCGTTGCGGGCACCACCGACACCGCCCCCACCGAGACCACGATTCCCGCCGCTGAGGACGTCGTTCTGGTCGTGGAGGACGTCGGTGGCTTCGTCCCCATCGAGTTCGCCCTCGGCCGGGGACCGCGCTACGTCCTGACCGGCGACGGCCGGCTCATCTTCCAAGGTCCGATGATCGAGATCTTCCCGCAGCCGCTGTGGCCCAACTACCAGGTCCGCCAACTGACCGAGGACGAGCTCGACTTGGTGATGGATGCAATCCTCGTCACCGGGATCGACCAGATCACCGATGAGGTGGACGACAACTCGGCCAACATAATCGCCGACGCATCGACCACGGTGATCACCTATCACGACGACCAGGGCCCGCACCGCTTCGAGGTGTACGCCCTCGACATCGGTGAAGGGCAGAGCGAGCAGGTGCAGCGGCTGGCCGGGCTGGTGCGGGTTCTCGACGGGGTGGCCACTGCCGACGGCGAGGTCTCCGAGCTCGAGCCGGAGCGAGTCCAGGTGATCGCCCAGGAAGTCGAGCCGACAGGAGACGAGTTCGAGCAGGTGGTCGACTTCCCCATCGACGAGAACCCCGCCACCTGGGACGACCTCGCCGGCCAACAGGGCATCAAGTGCGCCGCCTTCGAGGGCGAGGACGCCGAGGCGCTGGTCGCCGGTTTCAGGGAAGCCAACCAGGCGACGCTGTTCGAGGCAGGGGACACCACCTGGCGGGTCTATCCCCGCCCCCTGCTCCCCGGCGAGGAGCCGTGCGAGGTCCCGGCTTTCGCCGGGTGAGCCAATCCGGCGTACCTAATGTTCAGCGGCCCGCTCGGGGCCAGACGAACAAGCCCCTGACCGTCTCCCCGCTCGATTGAACCGGTGCGATGCGATGGCCGGGCTGGCCGGTGCTCAACGTGATGGTGGGTGCCGCCCGAGGGTGGTTGGGGTCGTAGAGGCTGAGCGTGACTCGACCATCGCCCAGGCGCTCGTAGCCGGTCACCACCACCTGATGGTTGGCCCCCGGGTCGGAGGCGCCTGAGGTCCGAATCAGGCACACGGATTCCGGCCGCCCTGCGTCGAGCTCGGCCAGAAGTCGGGGAAGCTCCAGCTTCTCGGTCAGAGCGCCGAGGCTGTCACGCCAGAACAACCACCAGCGGTCGTGATCGTGGAGCACCTGGGCCCCGAGACAGCGGACCACCAGATCGGTCCCGGCGAGCGAATCGGCCTGCCGGGCTACCAGACCTCGGAAGAGCTCGGTTCCGGGGACAGGCGGCTCGGGATCCTCCTCGGTGGTGTCACCTGCATCGAAGCGGTCGAGGGCCAGCCAGGACATCCCACCGCACAGCCCGAACCCGTCCCAGAACCGCGTCCCGCCGAGGAGGCCAAGAGCTTGTTGAACGAGATGGGGGACGCCGATCCCGGTGACCTCGGTGAGCCGACCGGTACGACCCAGCTCGGACAGCACCGCCGACCCGAGGAAGCGGTTGGTGAACCGGAACCCATGTACTGCCGGGTCGAACCCGGTGACGACCTTCACGTCCTCCTCGCCATTGCGATGCCGAGGCTACGCCGTGGCCGAACCGTGGGCCCGAAGTGTCGCTCTGCGACGTTTCGAACCCTGGGTTCCGGAAACACGAGCAACCCAGGGTTCGAGCCGCTTCTCTGCGACGATTCGAACCCTGGGTTGCGGGGTTTCTGTCAGCCCGGGTAGATCACGTCACCGCCAAGGGCGCGGTGGAGGAAGGCGGCCATCTGGCCCCTGGTTACCGGGTCGTTGGGGCAGAACTGGGTGTCAGTGCAGCCCTGAGTCACGCCGGCCTCGGCCAACTTCTCGATCTCGTCCTCGAAGGTCGAGCCGTTGTCGTCGGTGAAGCGGTCGCCCGGCGGGTTGTTGTCGTAGTCCATCGCCCGCACCAGGAAGGCGGCCATCTGGCCCCTGGTCACCGAGTCCTCCGGGCAGAACAGGCCATCGGCGCACCCGAGGGTGATACCGGCCTGCGCCAGGATCTCGATCTCGTCCTCGAAGGTCGAGCCGTTGTCGTCGCTGAAGGTGTCACCACTGGTGTCACCGGTCAGATCGAGACCTCGTACCAGGAAGGCGGCCATCTGGCCCCTGGTCACGCTGCTCGACGGGCAGAAGTGGGTGTCGTCGCAACCAAGCGTGATGCCGGTGTTGCGCAGCCAGATGATGTCGCTGTAGAAGGTTGAGCCGGCGATGTCGGAGAAGATCGGCTGAAGGCTTCCGTTCTTCCCGGTCTCGGCGCCGTTGACCGTCACCTTGGTGGCGTCGGCCTCGCGATACAGCGGGGCGCCCTCGTACCAGTCGGCGAAGTATGAAGCCGAATCGTTGGCGAACAGCACCAGGTAGGTGCCGTCGGCGAGACCGCTCACCTTGTAGGCGCCGCTGCTCGAGGTCGTGTCGCTCTTCACCAGGCTGCCGGCGGAGTTGCCGGAGGTCTTGTAGACCTCGACCTCGGCGCCGGAGACGGCGCTCCCGGTGATGCTGGTGACAGTGCCCGCAATCGAGCCGGCGCCGCCGCCGCCACCGCCGCCGTCGCCATCGCCATCACCGTCATCGCCTGGGACCTGCATGGTGGCGTTGATGTCGTCCTTGGTTGCCCCATTGGTCAGGTTGACATCGTTCGCCGCCGATTGGGTGGTCTTTCCGTTGTACCACTCGACGGCGAACCCGGAGGCGGAAAAGCGGACGTTGTAGGGGGTGCCCGTGGGCAGATCGTTGATCTGGTAATCGCCATCGCTGTCGGTGGTGTCCGATGCGACGACCGTGCTCCCCTGATAGGCGCGCACCAGGGCCCCACTGATCGGGTTCCCGTTGCTCTGCCGGGTCACCGTGCCGGCGATGTTGCCGCCGGCGCCGAGGACACCGTTCTATGTCGTTGACCTCGAAGTGCCCGCTCGTACCCGAAATTGGTATGAGATCGGCGCTGAACCCGATCCCTTGTTCTCGTACCACTCGGCGGCGTACACGATCGGGTCCCCTTGGCAGTGGTGAAAGCGGACCACAACCGGGCCGGGACGCGAGATGTTGCGCGCCGCGTAGATGCCGTCGTTGCTGGCATCCGAGGTGGCATTGCCCTTTATCCGGAGGTTGCCGTTCACGATCTCGAAGATGCTGATGCACATGTCCAGCGGAGTGCCGTTGGCGTTCTTGACGGTGCCGGTGACTCGGCCGCCTCCGCCAGGAGAAGTTGGCATCGCCTGGGGCCGCCACCGGTGTGGCTGCCGCTCGGGTCGACGCTTTCGATCACCACTCAGCTGACGTAGTCGCCCGTCGTTCCTGGTACGTGGCCCTCAGCTTGTAATTGCCCGCGGGTCAGATCGATGGCGTAGTCGCCGTTCGAATCGGTAATGGCCTTGACCCGCGAAAGAGTCATCGTCGGCATCGAACGCCTCGACTTGAACGTTGCTCAGTCCCCGCCCACCATCGACGGTCACTGTCCCGCTGAGTACTTCCTGTGCCATCGCGGGCGAGGCGCCCACGAGGACGGTGCTGAGCAACAGAGTCAGCGCCAGAACAGCCCTAATGACAGATTTCATTGGTGAACACCCTCCAGCCCCCCTGGTTTACATACGACCAATAAGTCATCGGCAGGCGAGCGCTGCCTCTTGACAGAGCCGCCAACGGTAAGCCGTGCTGACCGGTTCTGCCTATTCCTCGGTGGCAGCTGTGGTCGCCGCGGCGGTGATCTCCTCGACGATGTCGGCGTTGGCGAGGGTGGTCACATCACCCAATTGACGGTGCTCGGAGATGTCGCGCAGCAGCCGCCGCATGATCTTGCCGGACCTGGTCTTGGGGAGGTCGTTGGTGAAGACGATGCTGCGCGGTTTGGCGATGGGCCCGATGGTGTGCGCCACGTGGTCACGCAGTTCCACCAGGAGGGCCTCGTCCCCCTCGACACCACCGCGCAAGGTGACAAAGGCGGCGATTGCCTGCCCGGTCACCTCGTCTTTCCGCCCCACCACCGCCGCCTCGGCCACCGCAGGATGCGACACCAGTGCCGACTCCACCTCGGTCGTCGAGATGTTGTGGCCCGACACCAGCATCACGTCGTCAACTCGACCCAACAGCCAGAAGTAGCCGTCTTCGTCTCGCTTGCAGCCGTCACCGGGGAAGTAGCGGTCGGGGAAACGCGACCAATAGGTCTGGACGTATCGGTCGGGGTCGCCATAGATGGTGCGAGCCATCGCCGGCCATGGCCGGGTCAAGCACGAGGTAACCGCCTCCGCCGAGCGGCACCGAATTGCCGTCGTCGTCGACCACATCCGCCTCGACCCCGGGGAAGGGCAGCGTGGCCGATCCCGGCTTGGTGGCAGTGATCCCGGGGAGGGGGGTGATCATGATCATCCCGGTCTCGGTCTGCCACCAGGTGTCGACCACCGGGCACCGCCCGCCGCCGATCACCTGCTGGTACCAGATCCACGCCTCCGGGTTGATCGGCTCGCCCACCGACCCCAGCAACCGCAGGCTGGATAGATCGTGTTTCGCCGGGTACTGGTCGCCCCACTTCATGAAGGAGCGGATGGCGGTGGGGGCCGTGTAGAGGATGGTGACCCGGTAGTCCTCGATGATCTGCCAGAGACGGTCGAAGTCGGGGTGGTTGGGCGCCCCCTCGTAGATCACCCCGGTGGCACCATTGCACAGCGGGCCGTAGACGATGTAGCTGTGCCCGGTCACCCAGCCGATGTCGGCGGCGCACCAATAGACATCGTCTGGCTTGAGGTCGAACACGTAGTGGTGGGTCGTCGCCACCCCGACCAGGTAGCCGCCCTGGGTGTGGACTATCCCCTTTGGCTTGGCCGTCGTTCCCGACGTGTAGAGGATGTAGAGCATCTCCTCGGCACCCAGCTCGGCCGGCTCGAAGGTGTCGGGCTGACCGTCGACGATCTCGTCCCACCAGAGGTCGCGGCCCTCCTTCATCGCCACCTCCGACCCGACCCGTCGCAGCACGACGACGTGCTCTATGGACGGGGTCCTGGCGACGGCCACGTCGGCGTTGGCCTTGAGCGGGACGACGTTGCCGCCGCGCCAGGCGCCGTCCTGGGTGACCAGCACCTTGGCCTCGACCGTCGTCGATCCGGTCGGCGAGCGCGTCGGAGGAGAACCCGCCGAACACCACGGAGTGAACCGCGCCGATGCGGGCGCAGGCAAGCATCGCCACCGGAAGCTCGGGGACCATCCCCATGTAGACGGCGACACGATCGCCGCGCTCCACTCCGAGCGAAGTGAGGGCGTTGGCGAATCGGCACACCGCACCGTGCAGATCCCGGTAGGTGAGGTCACGGGTCTCGCCGGGTTCCCCCACCCAGTGGTAGGCGACCTTGTCGCCTCGATCTTCCAGGTGTCGATCCAGGCAGTTGTACGAGAGGTTGAGAGTGCCGTCGGTGAACCAGCGGTAGAAGGGCGGATTCGGAATCGTCTAGAGCCACTGTCGGCTCCTTGAACCAACTCACCCGCTCCCGGGCGTTGCGGAGCCAGAAGGCGATGAAGTCCTCATCGGCCGTCGTCGTGAATCCCCGGCTGGGCATTGGCGGCGGCAGCGAACTCGGCGGGCGGGGGGAAGCTCCGCTCCTCACGCAGCAGGTTCTCGATGGCCTGGGTCATATGCTCCGTCCTCCCGCTAGCCGACCAAAGTTAGACGGCAGCCACTAGTTCCGTCCCCCCGGCGGGGGGAAGGGACCCGCTGCGGAGCAGCGGGTAGGGGGGCTGGCGAGTTCCCCACGGTGCTCGAATTTCAGTGCGGGGGATCATCCCCCGGCCGTTACCCGTTCGGGGATCTCTTCGGTCGGCTTCGGAGGAGCCGGGCGGCGACGGAAAAGGACAACAACCAGGCCCAATGCTGCGGCCACTTGAACCCAATCTCCGACGCGGGTGTACAACGTCGGGCCGGCGTCGCGCATCTGCACCTCGCCGGCCAGCAGCGCCGACTCGTAGATGGGCGTCCGCTCACCAACCTCGCCGCCGTCGGTGATCAAGGTGGACTTGCCGGTCACCGCGGCGTGAACGACGTCGAGCCCGAGCTCGGCGCCTCGCATCCGCGTCATACCGATGAGCTGATCCGAAGCAGGTGACACCTCGTAGCTGGCGTTGTTCGTGGCCACCACCAAAAGCTGTGCCCCATTGCGGGCAACGTCGCGGGGGAATCGAGCGAACGAGCCTTCCCAGGAGACGACGGAACCGAGCAACCCGAAGTCGGTCTCGAACACCACCGGGTCCTCGCCCCTGATCATGTCCCTCGGCACCTGGCTCAGCTCGGGTATCAGTGGCGTGAGAAACGAGCGCCACGGGACGTACTCCCCAAAGGGGACGGGCTGGCGCTTGCGGTACTCCCCGACGATCTCGCCCTCGCGATCGAAGAGCACGTTGGCGTTGATCCACTCGGTGTCGCTAACGACCCGGTCGCCACCCGCCAACAGATATGCCCCGATCCGCTCCGCCTCGTCCCCGATCGCCTCCGCCACCTCCGGTATCAGGATCGGGTCGGCATTGGTCGACCCTGTGGACCCCTCGGCCCACACAACGAGATCAACCGAACCGGCCGGGATGGCGCGGGTCATCTCGAGATGTAGCTGGTAGGTGCCATACCGCTCGTCAGTGCAGTGGGTACCAGGGCATGGGGTGTTTCCCTGGACGATGGCCACCCGCAGTGGAGCTCCCTCGGCAACACCGGGCCACGCCCATCCGGCAAAGCCCAACCCGATGACCGCTGCTCGCGGAGACAACGAGTGGGCCGAACCGCCGTCCTTCGAGCGCGACCACCGTGCCGGCGGCGACGGCTATCAATACGACCGACCAGCCGGATGTGCCGATCCACTGCGTGGCGCCGCGGGTAGCGGCGTACTCCCCGACCGGGTAGCCGAGCATCCCCCAGGAGAGCCCGCCCACAGGAAAGCGCTCCCGCACGAGTTCCATCAGCGCCCATCCACCCACGGCCGCCACCCACCACCGCGCAGGTGACCATGACCTCGCTCGGGCGAGCAGTGCGCCGTACACCGTCGGAAAGGCGGCCTGGGTGAGAACCAGCGGAACCAGGGCCACCATCCCCAGCGCTCCGATCCACCAGATCAGCCCGAGGAAGAAGGCAACACCAAACACCGCGCCGTAGAGGGCGCCCATCCAGCCCGACTTGGCCCTCCGCAGCGCCCACAGAAGGGGAATGGGCGCAACCAGGGCGAGGACACCCACCCCGAATGGTGGAAAAGCGAGGATCAGGAGCAGCGCCGAGACCAGCGCAGCGAGCAGGCCCATGTAGGGATGGCATGGTACCGGTCGCCGGAGACTGGGACCCCGCAACGCCGAGCGCTCCCCCAAACGCCTTCGACGATTTCATCCGCCGGCACAGATCGGCTGGCACAAAGCAGCAGCATGGCCGACACCAGCCGCTTCTTTGGACCCCCCTAACAAAAGCGAGGAAACCGGCCTGTAATGGCCTTTTGAGCGTTCTTTGACCGCTTCGGTCTATGCATTGCCGCATGGAGCAATCTTCGCCCTCACGACAACGGCCCATGTCGGAGAAGGTCACACCTTCTCTAGCGGGGCGGACAGATGGAAAACGGAGGAGGGCGGGTTGCTGCAGGGACTTTGGTTGCCCTACTGACAGCACTGGTCGCATTTTCGCTCGTCACATTGGATGCACCGGCAGCAAAGGCGACCGAGAACGATGGCTACATCGGCTGCAGCATGACCGTCAATTCGATCAACGGATATCGGTCGGAAGGTGGGACTCGCTTCTGGTCAACGACGGGTTACAGGATAGGAGGAGGAATCCTTGGTCGGTCACAGCGAGCGCCTGGGAGCAGTCGTTGACTGCGGTTAGCGACGAGCAGTGGAGACCTCGGGAGGTGAGTCGTCCGCGGGACAGTCGGCGTCCGCTGTGGTGGGTGACCCGAGAGACGACCACTCTCTTCGTCTACCGTCTTCTCATGGACGACCTCGGGGTGGCGCGGCTTGCGGCAAGGGCGGGGGCCGAGGTGGTGCGAGGGGGCTTGGGGCTTGCCGACGCCGAGTTCAAGGGTGAGGTCGACCCGGTCACGGCGACCGATCGGGCGGCTGAGGCATCGATCCTCTCCGTCCTGGAGAGCTATCGGCCCGACGACGAGGTGCTCTCAGAGGAAGCGGGCGGGACCGTCACCGGCGGACGCCGCTGGCTGGTGGACCCACTCGACGGGACGGTGAATTTCCTCCACCACATCCCCCAGGTAGCCGTCTCCATAGCCCTCTACGACGGCGACCGGCCGCTTGTCGGTGTGGTGGCCGACGTGTTCTACGACGACACGTATTGGGCCGCGGCGGGAGAGGGCGCCTGGTCGACTTCTGGCGAGTTGAGGGTCGCCGAGGCACCACTGGCCGAGTCGCTTATCGGGACCGGGTTCCCCTACGACCGGCGCTCTCACGCCGGCGAGTACCTCAAGACGCTCGAGGCCGTGCTCGAGGCGGGGCGCGACGTCAGGCGGATGGGAGCAGCGGCGCTCGACCTGGCCGCGGTAGCTGCCGGGCGGTTCGGAGGCTTCTGGGAGTACGGCCTGGGACCGTGGGACGTCGCCGCCGGCATCCTGCTGGTACGCGAGGCAGGCGGTGTGGTCACAGACCACCGCGGCGCTCCAGCCCATCCGGGGGACACCACCATCGTTGCGGCTTCACCAGCGGTTCACCCCGACCTGCTGCGACTTGTCGCCTCGCATCTTCCTGAGCACCTGCGATGAGACGTCTCGTTGTCGCCGACCGGGTGCGCACCGCGAGCGGGCTAGTCGGCGACGCGGTGCTCATCGAAAACGGCAAGGTTGCCGCGGTAGGGGAGGCGGCGGCGCTGCGAGACGAACGCACCGAGGAGGTCAGACACCCCGGGGTGATCATCCCTGGTCTGGTCGACGCCCACTTCCACCCCTTCGGGTTCGCCTTGGAGGAGACCGGATTGTGACTGGGTGGTGCCGCCGACTTCAACGAGTTGGCTAGTCGCATCGGCGTGGCCTCCTCAGAGCTGCCCCCCGGCACCCAGTCCTGGGACGCGGGCTCAACGATGAGACTCTTGCCGAGCGGCGGCTGCCAACCCGTCACGACCTCGACAAGATGGTCTCCGGTCGGCCGGTCCTGCTCAACCGAGTTTGCGGTCATCTCGCCGTCGCCTCGACCGCAGCACTCGAAGCCGCCGGCGTCTCACCCTCAACCATCGACCCGGTCGGCGGATCCTTCGACCGGGATGCCTCGGGGATGCCAACCGGCATCTCCGCGAGACCGCGGTGGCGGTGGTGACCCAAGCCATCGGTGACCTGGCGCCGGTTATCACCGCCGGCCAAGTGCTGGCGGCGCTCGGCCGATTGCCGGCGCTGGGTCTCACCGGACTCGGAGCCATCGTCACGTCAGGTACGGCACTCTGGTGCGGTGCCGGTGACGAAGTGTCGACGCTTGCCGAGATGGCACCCGACCTTCCGGTCCGCATGTCGGTCCTCGTCTCCGCCGAGAGCCCGGACGCCCTGAACGACGCCGCCTCCTCGCTCTCACGAGCGGGAGGGCGTCTGAGCTTCCTCGGGATGAAGGACTTCGCCGACGGCAGCCTCGGAGCCCACACCGCGGCAATGCGCAGACCGTTCGCCGACTCGCCCGCCGAATCGGGCACGCTCCGCATCGATGCTCGGACCGAGTCGCTGGCACGGCGCGCCCTTGACCTGGGCGGGAGTGTCGCGATCCATGCCATCGGCGACCGGGCGGTAGGCCGGGTGCTCGACCTTTTCGAGGAGTTGGTCGATGGTGGAGCCGATCCGACCCGGCTCCGCATGGAACACGCCTCGATCACCCTTCCCGAGGACATCGAGCGGTTCGCCGCGCTGGGGGCGACCGCTTCGATACAGCCGGCCTTTCTTCCCTCGGAAACCGGCTGGCTGGAACGCCGTGTCGGTCGCGACCGGATGCGCTGGACCTATGCGTTTGGCTCGCTGGCCGCCGCCGGGGTCCCGCTGGCGGGCGGGTCGGACAGCCCAGTAGAGACCCCGGAGCCGCTGCGCGGGATGGCCGCTGCTCGCCACCGCGCCGGGATCGTCCCCGAGGAAGCGCTGAGCCCCGATGCCGCACTGGCGTTGTTCACCGAAGGTGCCAGCCGCGCATCCGGTTTGCCGCCCCCTCTGCAACCGGGATCCCCCGCCGACATGGTCGTGCTCGGCTCCGATCCGGTGGAGACAGAGTCACTCCTGGTGGAGCAGATCGGGGTGCATCGCCACTTATGTGGATGGGGTCGAGGTATGGCGGCACCCCGACCACCGGGTCACGGAACGATCCGGCCCTCCATCCCCCCCGCCACGGTGATCACGTGACCGGTGACGTGCCCCGCCAGACGGTCGCTGGCCAGCCAGACGACGGCGGCGGCTACATCCTCCGGGCTCCCCAGCTTCTTCAACGGCATGGTGGCGGTCACCCGCTCCATCAAGCTCGGATCCGACCTGGCGTCGGCGATCATCGGGGTCACCGTCCATCCCGGAGCGACCGCATTGACCCGGAACCCGTCACCGAGGAGAGCAACCTCGTTCTTGATCGAGAGGAGTAGCCCGGTGAGGAGCGCGCCCTTGGCGGCTGCGTAATCGGAATGACCGGCCTCACCGAGTAACCCGGCGGTCGACCCGATCAGCACGACATTGCCGCGGCCGGTGCTCCGCACATGGCGGAGGAAGGCCGCCACCGTGTGAAACGTCACAGAGAGATTGGAGGCGATCGTCGACCTCCCACCTCTCGGATGTCATCTCCCAGATGGGCTGGTCCCGGAGACGGCCAGACCCCGGCGTTGGCGACGCAGACGTGGAGCCCACCCAGTCCGGCCACCGCCTCGGCGACCAATAGGTCGGCCTCGGGTCTACGGCGCAGGTCGGCCCGCAAAGCCACCCCACCGACCTCGACCGCCAGCCGCTCCGCCTCGGTGCGTGAGGTGTGGTGGTGGATCGCCACCCGGGCGCCTTCTGCGGCAAAGGCCCGGACCACCGCCGTGCCAATCCCACCGGCGCCTCCGGTGACCAACACGCCCTGACCCGACAACCCCGTCTCCATGGCTATCCCGGAGGCTCTCCGCTGTGTCCTATCGTCACTCCGATGAGCTTCGACTTCGCCGCGACGCCAGAAGAGATCGACACCATCACCGAGGAGGCTATCGAGCGGGCCGACGCCGTCGTCGAGCAGCTCGTCTCATCCTCACCCAGGACGACCGCCGCCACCCTGCTGCCACTCGACGAGATCGGGGCCGCCCTCGCTGACTCGTTCGGTCGTGGCGCCTTCATGGCGTTCGTCCACCCAGATCCGGCAGTGCGGGAGGCGGGTCGTCGGGCCGAAGAACGGCTGCAGAAGTGGGCGGTCGATCTGGTTTTCCGCGAGGACCTCTATCGGGCGGTGAAGGAATTCGCCGATACCGACGAGGCGAAGGCGCTCAGCGGCGAGCAGGCCCGATTGCTCGAGTTCACCCTGCGAGACCTGCGCAAGGCCGGTCACGAGCTGGCGTCCCGAAGCCAGGGATGAGGCGAAGCGGATCGCGGCACGCCTCGTCGAGCTATCGGTCGCCTTCGACAGGAACGTGGCTGATTGGCAGGACCATCTCACCGTTCATACCGAGGACCTCGATGGCCTCCCCGATGACTACATCGCCCGGCTCCAACCCGGCGAGATCGAAGGGACGTACAAGGTGACGATGGCCTACCCCGACGTCGTGCCGTTCCTAGAGAACGCCCGCAGACGAGACCTCCGCCGGGAGCTTGCCTTCAAGTTCAACACCCGTGCCGTCGAGGCCAACACTCCGCTCCTCAAGGAGGCGGTCGAGCTTCGCCGGCGCACCGCCGAGCTCTTTGGGCTCCCCTCCTGGGCCCACTACGTCATGGACGAGCAGATGGCCAAGGAGCCCGGCCGGGTCTCCGCCTTCTACGACACGCTGACTCCTCCGCTCACCGACAAGGGGCGCCTCGAGTTGGACGTGATGGCCAAGCTGCTCGAGCAGGACACAGGCGAATCGATCGTCCAACCGTGGGATTGGCGCTATTACGACACCCAGATCCGACGGCGCGACTACGGGGTCGACCCCAATGAGGTGGCCGCCTATTTCCCCCTCGATCAGGTGCTCGACGGGATGCTCGAGATCACCGGCGAGGTTTTCGGGGTCGAGTACCGGGTACTCGACGACCAGCCGGTGTGGCACTCCGACGTCACCGCTTGGGCGATCGTCGATAGCGCCAGCGGCGAGGACATCGCCACCGTCTTCATGGATCTGTTCCCCGCGAGGGCACCTACAGCCACGCCGCCGCCTTCCCCCTGGTGGCGGGGAGGCGGGAGGACGACGGCGGCTACCGGCACCCGGTCTCAGCGATCGTCGCCAACCTGACCAAACCAACCCCGGAGCGGCCCTCTCTGCTCCAGCACGACGAGGTGGTGACGCTGTTCCACGAGTTCGGCCACATCCTTCACCAGACCCTGACCCGGGCCGAGTTGATCCGTTTCTCGGGGAGCAGCACCGAGAAGGACTTCGTCGAAGCCCCATCGCAGATCATGGAGCACTGGTGCTGGAAACCAGAGGTCCTGCAACGGTTTGCCCGCCACCACGAGACGGACGAGCCCATCCCGGCCGATCTGGTGGGACGGCTGGTGGCAGCGCGCAACCTGGACGTGGGTCTGCTCAAGCTGCGTCAGATATCTTTCGGCGTCCTCGATCTCGGGCTCCACGGGCCTTGGGACGAACTCGACCTCGATGCGGTCACCCGCAAGGCCAACGAGGTGACGCTCATCCCCTATCCACGAGGGGACCTTCTTCCCTGCCAGCTTTGGCCACATGATGGCTGGGTACGACGCGGGGTACTACGGCTATCTGTGGTCGGAGGTGTACGGCGACGACATGTTCAGCCGATTCGACGAGGAGGGAGTGACCTCGAATCAGGTCGGGATGGCCTATCGACGCGCCGTCCTCGAGCCGGGCGGTGGCCGCGACGGAACGGACCTACTGCGTGACTTCCTTGGGCGTGAGCCCGACAACGGAGCCTTTCTCACCAAGCTCGGGATCTGATAACCGAACCGGCTTTGGTAGTCGCTGGGCACTGGGAACCATTGGACCCGGCGTTACGTACAAATGTCTGATGACGACTCAACCGCGAGGGCTTCGACTCCGAATAACGGGTACGGGCACACCGCGGAATGGGTGACATCGGTCAGATGTTGAATGGATGCCCGGGTCAGGAGGCCCGATATGAGCACCGACACATTCAAGGGTGAGAAGATCCAGAGCGGGAGGCGGCCCTCCCGCACCTACGCCAAGGGGAGGGTGTGCGCAGTGGGTGGCTGCGAGACCAAGCTCTCCATGTACAACCGGCGCGAGTTCTGCCATGTCCACGCTCCGGTCCGCTTCCCTCGAGTCAGAGGACGCATCCTGCCCGGAAGCGCCTGACACCGATCGCGCCGGGATTCCCTTCCCCTCCCCGGCGTCCGACGAGGCCCCGGACCCCCCTCCCCGGGGCCTCGTCACGTTTCAACCCCAGCGAACCCCTGGTTTGAGCCGCGCTTCTGCAACCGTTCGAACCCTGGGTTCGGGGGGCTGGCGCCACGCATAACGAACCGTGGGCTTGAAGCGTGCCTCTGCAACCGTTCGAACCCTGGGTTCGGGGGCTGGCGCCACGCATAACGAACCGTGGGCTTGAAGCGCGCCTCTGCAACCGCTCGAACCCTGGGTTGGCGCCAGTACCCCCACCCCCGGTGGGGTGGGGCTCTGCTACAATCGCAAACATGCAGCAACACCACAAGCAGACATCACTCAACCGGTTGAAGACGGTGCGTGGCCATCTCGACGGCGTAATCACAATGGTCGAGGACGAGCGATACTGCCCCGAGATCATGAAGCAGGTTTCGGCCCTCCAAGGGTCGCTGGAGCGGGTCAACCGAGTCCTCCTCCAGAACCACCTCGAAACGTGCGTCAGCGACGCCGTCGCCGAAGGTCGAACCGCGCAGATAGTCGACGAGCTTCTCGAGACCCTCAAGTACACCGCCGCCGTGACCGGCCCGATCGAAACCCAGGTGACCCGATGACCCAGATCAACTTCTCCGTACCCGACATCTCCTGTGATCACTGCAAACACTCCATCGAAGAGGCTGTCGGCACGCTAGCAGGAGTCGAGTCGGTCGAGGTCGGCATCGAATCCAAGGTGGTGGCGGTCGATTTCGATGACACCTCCGTATCGCGCGATGACATCGTCATCGCCATCGAAGATCAGGGATATGAGGTGACCGGTTGACCGACGTCGAGCTCGCACGACCCGACATCACCTTCGAGGTCGAGGGGATGACCTGCGCATCGTGCGCTCTGCGCGTCGAGCGCGTGCTCTCGCGTCAACCCGAGGTCGACAATGCCGCAGTGAACTTCGCCACCGGGACCGCCGTGGTGAGTCTTTCCGATCCAGTCGAGCCAGAGAACCTCCGCCACGCGGTGCAGCGGATCGGCTACGACCTGCGTGTGGTGACGGATGAGCGAACCGATCCATGATTCGGACGAGCACTCTGGTCACGGTTCCAGCTGGGGCGTCTTCTGGTGGGCGGCCGCCATATCGGGCCCGTTGTTGATACTTGGCATGTTCGGGCCGGATGAGACGTGGAGCCGACTTCTCCAGTGGGCGCTGGCGACCCCGGTGGTCCTCGTCTTCGGCTGGCAGTTCCACCGCAACGCGGCGTTGAGGCTCCGCTCGGGCGACGTTTCGATGGACACCTTGATCTCGGTGGGGACTCTCGCCGCGTATGGCTATTCGGTCTGGGCGATTGCTGCCGGTGAAGCGATCTTCTTCGAGGTGGCGGCTGTGATAGTGACGCTCGTGCTCCTGGGGCGCGCCCTCGAAGCCCGGGCCAGGGGTCGAGCTTCGGCTGCCATAAGCAGGCTGCTCGAGTTGGGCGCCAAGGAGGCGACGGTCATCGTCGACGGCGTCGAGACCGTCGTCCCCATCGAGCAGGTTGGGGTGGGCGACAAGATGGTGGTCCGGCCAGGAGGCAAGATCCCCACCGACGGCGAGGTGGTGGACGGGCAGTCAGCAGTCGACGAGAGCATGCTCACCGGGGAATCCATCCCGGTGGAGAAATTTCCGGGTGACGCCGTCTTCGGGGCGACGATCAACCAGAATGGGCGCTTGATGATTCGGGCGACTGCGGTGGGTACCGGCACCGCCCTCGCCGGCATCGTCAGGGCCGTGGAGGTGGCGCAGAACTCCAAGGCACCCGTCCAGCACCTCGCCGATCGCGTCTCTGCGGTATTCGTCCCCGCCGTGGTGATCGTGGCGGCCGTCACCTTCGTCGGCTGGCTGGTGGCGGGGGAAGACGTGGCCACGGCGTTACAGGCGGCAGTGGCGGTGTTGATCATCGCCTGCCCTTGCGCCCTCGGACTGGCAACACCGACGGCGGTCATGGTTGGCAGCGGCCGTGGTGCCGAGTCGGGGATCCTCTTTCGCCGCGGTGAGGCTATGGAGCTTTCCGCCCGGGTGACCGATGTCGCCTTCGACAAGACCGGAACGCTCACCACCGGTGTAATGAGTCTCACCGAGGTCCTCGCTCTCGCTGACCGCCACCAATTCCTCCGGTTGGTCGGCTCGGTCGAGGCAGCCAGCGAGCACCCAATCGGGCGCGCTGTGGCCCTCGGCGCCGAAGAGGCCGGCGTAGAACTCACCGACGCGACAGCGTTCACGGCAATCGGCGGTCGTGGTGTTACCGGGATCGTGGACGATGTCGAAGTTGTCGTGGGCACCCCAAAGTTGCTCGCCGACCGCGGTTTTATCGTCCCCGATGTTCTCGTTGACCGCATGGCGAAGCTCGAGAGCGAGGGGGCAACAGCGTTCCTCGCTGGCTGGGATGGCGAGGCGCAGGGGATGATCGCCGTAGCCGACGGGCCCCGCGAAAGTGCCGCCGCCGCCATAGCAGCTTTGGGCGAGCTGGGTCTGGGCACCGCCCTGATCACCGGAGACAACCAGAGGACGGCTGAGGCGGTAGCGGCGCGTCTCGGGATCACGCGGGTCGAAGCGGAAGTGATGCCAGAAGAAAAGGCGGCGACAGTCGACCGGTTGCGCGGTGCCAGCAGGGTTGTCGCCTTCGTCGGCGACGGGATCAACGACGCACCGGCCCTGGCGGCCGCCGATGTCGGCGTTGCGATCGGGACGGGGACCGACGTGGCCATCGAAACTGCCGACGTCGTGCTGATGGCGGGCGACCCCGCCCTGGTGGTCACCGCCATCCGACTGGCGCGCCGGACCCTCACGGTGATCCGGCAGAATCTGTTCTGGGCGTTCGCCTACAACGTCGCCGCGATACCTCTCGCCGCCGCCGGCCTACTCGACCCGATGATCGCCGCCGCCGCCATGGCGCTATCGAGCGTTTCGGTGGTCACCAACTCGCTGCGGCTGCGGCGCTTCGATCACTGAGGCTCCACCATCCTCCTCAGACTATTGGGGGAGGCTCCTCGGGCGGAGGCTCGCTGGGTGGAGGTGTGCTGGGTGGGGGGGTGCTGGGTGGGGGCGTGCTGGGCGGGGGTGGCAGAGGCGTCGAGGATGGTGGCGGAGATGCAATCGTATCCGTCGGCGCCCGCGTGGGGGTGCCGCCGCTGAGGTGGACGAGGGTGGCGATGTTGTCGTTGATCCGAAACAGCGCCGACACCACTTCGAGGTAGATCCGAAACAGGATCACGTAGAGGAAGAAACCCACCACGGCGAAGATGATCCCCAACACGATCCCGAACCCGCCCCCTCGTGCCGAGCCGATGAGCAGAGCTATGGCCCCGATGGCGGCGAACACGATGAGGATCACGAATATGACGCGGATGATCTTCGGTGTGACGTACTCCTTGAAGGAGAAGTCGAAGAGCCCGCTAAAGAAGCTCTGAGATTCCACGGCCGTCCCTCCTCATTTGGTCTCGGGGCCGCAGAGGAACCTAGCGCCCGGGCGGGGTGCGAGCGGGGATTCCGGCTATGGATTACGCCGGCTTGAGCGAAACCTCGGGGTGGTTTCCACCGTTCAGCAGATCTCGCTCGGCGGCGGCGAGCTTGGTGTTCTCAGGCCGTTTGACCTCCGTCGAGAGGGCCACCGGCCTCGGAATCGAGCCTGCCGAGAGGTCGATCGACGATTGCGAGCCCTACCACCAACAGAGCGACGGCGGCTAGCGCCACCCAAGCCGGGAGTTGCGTGAGGAAGGGTGCGGACACGGCCAGCAACCCGAGGGTGATCAGTCGCCACCGGGATACCGGGCATCCACCGAGTAGCAGGGCGAGGGCAACCCCGGCCACGAAGAGCCCGACACCGACGACCAGGGCAATGACTGCTGGCGTTGGCAGCGGGTCGAGGGGATGCGCCACGCTTTGTTCGATCGCCACCGCGAAGCCGATGATCCCGGCAACGACCGGGAAGTGGCCGAACGAGTACACGTCACGGGCGGTGCGTCCCACCCTTGCCGCCGGCTGCCTTGCAAAGGAGTCCTCGAGGGCGCCCGCCACCCATCCGAAGTACGTCCACCACAGCGCACAGGCGGCGACGACCGCGATCAGAGCAACCCCAAGAAGGACGGCAGTGGGAGGCTGACCGCTGGCGGTGATACCCGCAGCGATCAGCGATTCACCAAGGGCGATGATGACGAACAGACCGTGCCGCTCGGCGAAGTGGCCGCTGTGGAGGCGCCACTCGCCTCGCCCCGCCCGCGCCGCGGCGAAAACGTCGAACAGCGCCGCGATCCCGAGGGCAAGGAACCGGTATTCCGGGGCGACCACGACGGCCACTGCAACCGCTACCAGCCCGAAGCTCGACATCACCGTCCAGCGCCGCACCGCCGACGACCACCCTGCGTCGTCCTCGACCAACAGCCACTGCAGCGAGATGCCGACGATGCGAACCACGAGGTAGGCCAGAGGGAACAGCCAACCGAAATCGGTCCCTACAAGGGGCAGGGACATCGCCATGATGAAAGCGAGTGCGGTCGCAACAAGCGTGGTCAGCCGAATGGCCGGGTTCTCGGTGTCCGCTTCGTTGAGCGACCAGGTGAACTGGGTCCATGCCCACCACACCAGCCAGAAGACGATGACTCCCTGAAGCACTCCGGTACCGGTGAGATCGTGGGCGAGCGTCGCCGTGATCTGTGTCACTGCGAAAACGAAGACCAGATCGAAGAACAGCTCCACGAAGGTGGCGCCCTGTTCCGCCGCGCCACGAAGAGAACGAGTCGCCACGGTCGGCGATGATAAGGGAGCCCGGTGAGCGTATTGGAAGAGAGGCGAACCCCGGCTCCCTGGGCTCTTGGACCAGGGAACCGGGGCCCTCGACGTCAGCTGTGGTCTTGGGCGAGTTGTCCCAGTGCGAGTGCGCCGAGCAGCAGACCGAAGTCCCGCAGAGCGATGTCCCAGAAGCCACCGATGAGCAGGGTGACGATGATCACCGCCAGCCAGCCGGCGACCACATAGGCGAAGATCCGGGGGCGCAGCCAGACACCGATCCCGGCAGCGATCTCGATCACACCCACCACGCCCATGACGAGGCTGCCCGAGACGGTGTCGGTCACGAAGGCGGGCAGATAGTCGACCCAGTCGACCATCAGGTTGAAGAACTTGTCTAGCCCGAAGAGGATCGGCGCCACGGTGAAACCGAGACGGAGTATCTCGAAGGCCCTACGTGAACCTGTCTGCTGAGCGGTTGCCGGAACCGACGTCGTGGTCATCATGACCTCCTCTATAGATGGTCTCGCTTAGTTTTACAGAGGGTCGAATGTACACGTTTTCAAAAGAAGAAGAAGAAGAAGAGAAGCAAGACGACGATTCTGGAGATGTTTATGCCGTGACCCCTTCAACCATCGTATTGCTCGTCAACGTCGGGACCGGCACCGTCGACCCCGCTGGGGCGCCCTGGTCGATCGGTTCTGCGCCGATCTGCGGGCCGGCGAGGTCGGCGGCCACCGCCTGGACGTGCGCGAGAACGTCAAGTTCCGCGGCGGCTACCTGTCGCGCCTGGGTCCACCAGACGTTTCCCACCGGCGGCGTCGCCCTCGCGCTCGAGTTCAAGAAGACCTTCATGGACGAATGGTCGGGGCGCGCCGACGACCGCCACCTCGACGCGCTGGCCCGCGCGCTGGCCGCCACCCTGCCCGGCCTGGCCGAGTCGCTCGGGCGCGCATGAGCTCCGCCCTCGTCGATCTCGACGTGCGTCCGCGCCCGCTCTGGCCGCCGGCAAGCCGGTCCGCCGCTCGCTGGCCGGCGGCGGGCGCCTGCACATCGACCGGCAGCTCCCCTTCCTGTGCGTGCATCGGAGCGCGCCCGGCCACCCCGACGACGGCGCCGCCGAGATGGTTCGAACCCAGGCCTCCTACCTGACCGCCCGGGGTGACCCTGCGCTCCACGGCGAGCTGGCCCGCCTGGTCGGCGGCGTGGTCGAGGCGCTGGCCGACGCCTGTGGCGCGTGCCTGCTGCTCGAGCTCTGGACCGGCCCCACGAGCGACGGGCCCGCCACCTTGCGCATCCGGACGCCGAGCGCCGACCGGCTGGCGACCACGGTGGCGGCGCTGGCCGACGCGCTGCGCGCGATGGTCACCCCGGCCGGCCAGTTCACGGTCGAGGTCGCGCCGGCGGCGACGCCTCGCCGCCCGGCATGCCCCCGCTCATCGAGCCGGCCATCGCCGCCCACGCCGGCTGCCTGGTGATCGGGCTCGAGGTCCCGCCGGTCTACCGGTCGGCGACCGGCGTCTACCCGATGGTGCTGCGTGCGCTCGCCGGTGAGCTGGCCCGAGCGCTGCAGCGCGGCTTCTTCGAGTTCACCCGCGTGCAGACGCCGGCCCGCCCCGAGCACTACCAGATGATGGGGCGGCGCTACCTGGTCCGCTCGGTGCGAGAGGCCGACCGCGCGCTCGGGCGAGATCGAGAGCTCGTTCGACTTCCTGCTCGACGTCACCCCGGTCAACACCGAGGAGGCGTGGGACGAGTTCTGCCGGTCGGGCCGCGCCGAGGCGCCGGTCCTGCGCTACCGCATGCTCGCTGTCGACCCCGAGCTCGGCAAGCGCCGCCTCTACGATCTGCCACTCGAGCGGCTCGAGGATCCTGCGCTCGCCTTGCTGTTGCGCGAGAAGCGCCGCGAGATCGATCGCCAGCTCGACCTGCTCGAGGATCGCGACACGCCGCGCTTCCTGCCCGGCAGCATCGCGCTCTACGGCGGCGTGGACGACGCGCTCCTGGCCGAGGCGCTGGCCATCCTCGCCGCCCTCGAGCCCGCCCCGCCCCCGGCCGCGTCCGCCCTGTGCGACGCCGACGTGGTCGCCCGCGCGCGCGCGGGCCGAGCTCGAGCACTATCGCCGGCTCCACCCGGCGCTGTCGTCACTCGTCCACCTGCGCGACGACGTCCCGTCGCTCATCGTGTCGCACGGAGACCTGCTCGTCCCGCGCCAGCTCGCCGTGGCCGACCACCGGGTCGACGCGCTCTTGCAGCACGAGATCGGCACCCACGTGGTGACCTACGCCAACGGCGGGGCCCAGCCGCTGCGCGTGCTCGCCGGCGGGCTCGCCGGCTACGAGTCGCTCCAGGAGGGGCTCGCGCTCCTGGCCGAGTACTTGGTCGGTGGCCTCGACGCGGATCGACTTCGCCTGATCGCGGCGCGCGCGGTCGCGGTGCGGCGGATGATCGACGGTGTCACCTTCCCGGCCGTGGTCGCCGAGCTCTGCGATCGCCACCGGATTTCCACGCGCGTCGCCTTCGGCGTGGCGATCCGCGTCTTCCGCGGCGGCGGCCTCACCAAGGATGCGATCTACCTGCGCGGCTTGCTGCAGCTCCTCGACTACCTCGCCGCCGGCGGCGCGCTCGAGCCGCTCCTGGTCGGCAAGATCGCGCTCGAGCACGCGCCGCTGGTCGAGGAGCTCACGCGACGGCAGATCCTCCGGCCGCCGGCGCTCCGGCCGCGCTGGCTCGATGGCACCGACGCCGCGGACCGCCTCGCCCGCGTGCGCGCCGGCAGGACCCGTCCCCGCGAGCTGGTCGATCGATCGACAGGAGCAGCGCATGAAGGTCGGCATGGTCGTCAACGACGTCGCGACCGAGGAGGCCGGCTACACTACCACCCGGCTCGGGATGACGGCGCTCAACATGGGGCACGACGCCTGGCTGATGGGCGTCGGCGACCTGGCCACCGACCCGGACGACACCGTGCGGGCATGGGCACGGGCGGCGCCGCGCAAGTCCTACCGGTCGACCAAGACCTACCTGGCCGAGGTCCAGGGAGACAAAGCGCGGGTCGAGCGCATCGGCGTCGACGACCTCGACGTGCTGCTGCTGCGCAACGATCCGGCGGCCGATCTCGGCCGGCCGTGGGCGCAGAGCGCGGGCTTCATCTTCGGCGAGCGCGCCGCCCACCGCGGCGTCATCGTCCTCAACGACCCGGCCACCCTGGCCACCGCCATCAACAAGATGTACCTGCAGCGCTTCCCGGAGAAGGTCCGCCCGCGCGCGCTGATCTCGCGCTCGGCCGACGATCTCCGCGCCTTCGTCGAGGGCGAGGGCGGCCGCGCAGTGCTCAAGCCGCTGCAAGGGTCGGGTGGCACCAACGTGTTCGTGGTCAAGCCGATCCGAGATGGGCAACCTCAACCAGATCATCGAGGCGGTCTCGCGCGACGGCTACGTGATCGCCCAGGAGTACCTGCCCGCGGCCAAGAAGGGCGACACCCGGCTGTTTCTCATGAACGGCGTGCCGCTCGTCGTCGATGGCAAGGTCGCCGCGTTCCGCCGTCTCACCCCGAAAGGTGACGTGCGCTCCAACATCCATGTCGGCGGCCGGATGGCCAAGGCCCAGGTCACCGACGAGATGCTCGCGCTCGCCGACATCGTCCGTCCCACCCTCACCACGACGGGATGTTCCTCGTCGGCCTCGACGTCGTCGGCGACAAGTTGATGGAGATCAACGTCTTCTCGCCGGCGGGCTCGGCTCGGCCAGCAAGCTCGAGGGCGTCGACTTCGCCAGCGCGGTCATCGAGGCGCTCGAGACCAAGGTCGCCTACCGCGCCGATGCGCCGGGCCGGCTGACCAACCTCGAGCTGTCCATGATGTGACCCTCGGCGGCGAGTCGGCAGAGGCTGCCGAACGCGCTACGAGTCGACGGCGTACAAGCGCCAGGTGTCCGGAATGCCTTTCAGCTCATGTGCGCCCTGGTCCTGAAAGCGCAAGCCGGATCCCGCCACCAAGTCCTTCACCGTACTCGACACCAGCACCTGATTGGGCTCCGCGGCTCCGCAGACGCGGGCTCCCATGTGGACGGCGATGCCGCTGACCTTGTCTCCCTGCACCTCGCACTCGCCGGTGTGCAGGCCGGCGCGCATCGCGATGCCGAGCGCGGCGATGGCGTCACGCGCGGCACAGGCGCAGCGGATGGCGCGAGCGGGGCCATCGAAGATGGCGAAGAGGCCGTCGCCGGTGGTGTTGATCTCGCGGCCACGAAAGCGTTCGAGTCCCTCGCGCAAAATGGCGTAGAACTGCGCCAACAGCTCGCGCCAGCGGCGATCGCCCTGAGCCGCGAGGTGACGGGTCGAGTCGACGATGTCGGTGAAGAGCACGGTGGCGAGGATGCGGTCGGGCTCGGCGGCGCGCCGAAGCCGGTCACGAACTGCTCGACCTCGTCGAGAATGGCGTTGGCGTCGTCCACCCAGGGGAAGTGGTCGACGCCGGAGACCTCGACCATCTTCGCGCCGGCGATGTTGGCGGCGAGATCGCGGCCGCCTTCGACCCGCGTCGCGAGGTCGCCGATGCGGTGCACGACCAAGGTCGGTACCCGGACCGACGACAGCACGTGGCGCACGTCGGTATCCAGGAGCATGCCGATGATCTTCCGCATCGCGCCCCGGCTGACGGCACGACGCTCGAAACGCGCCCAGGAGCGGACGAATGCCTCATCGTTGGCGCG
>CAWACT010000011.1:0-85063 GCA_963780745.1 uncultured Actinomycetes bacterium
CGGCTTGGAGACGAAGCAGCTCGCGGCGTTCATCCCTTGTCAGATCGCCGAGGTCGGCAACGTGTGCTCGTGGCTGAATGTGGGTCTCGTATGGCCACCGTGCAGCCGATGGCACATAGGCGACAAAGTTGGCCGTCTCGGCGACGATGCGCCGACCATCTTCCATCTCGGCGTCGAGCACCGCACAAAAGAGACACATGTCGTGATCGTCTCGAAAGCGGGCCGCCGCTTGGAGTGCCCGCTTCGGCTTCGGCGGGATGAAGGGATAGGCGTAGATCTGGCCATGAGGATGGTGGAGCGTCACTCCTACGTCGGATCCTCGATTCTCGAATACCAGCACGTATTCGACCCCGGGCAAATGTGACAGCTCCTGAGTCCGATCGACGATCGAATCGGCGATCGTGCCCAGACGCTCGTCCGACAGGTAGGAGAACGAACTCTCATGGTCGCTGCTGAAACAGATGACCTCGCATCGGCCCACGCCTCCGGCGACTCCAAGGAGACCGCGGTGACCTGCGGTCTTTGGCAATGAGGTCAATGACGGGAAGCGGTTCTCGAATACGACCACGTCATAGCTGGAGGCGGGGATCTCGCTGGCGTGGCCGCTGGTGCTCGGACAGAGCGGGCACTCGTCGAGGGGTGGGAGATGGGTCCTCGTTTGACGGTGCGACGCGACTATCACCCACTCCTCCTGAAGGGGATCGAAACGCAATTCGGAGTCGGTGGAGAAGGGCCCGAGATCGCGCGTGTCGACCTCGGGATGGCCATCGGTGGGTCGGTCGTCAAAGTAGATCAGTGCGCGCCCATCGGCCAGGCTGGTCGCACTCTTGGCCATGGGTTGGGTCTCCACCAGCGCTAGGTGACCTTTCCTGCGCGGCGGAGCTCGCGTTTGGCGAACAGGCTCTGCGCCGAGACAACGATGATGAGGAAGGCTCCGCTCACGACCAGTTGGTGGTAGTAGCTGAGGGTTCCGACCTGGTTGATGAGATTCTCGATCACGCCGAGAAGGAGCACACCTGCGAGTGTCCCTGTCAGGCCACCGGACCCTCCGGTGAGCAGCGTCCCTCCGATGACAACGGCGGCTATCGCCTCCAACTCGAGACCGGCCCCAATGGTCGATAGACCCGACGACGACCTGGCGGCAACGAGGAGTCCGGCTACACCGCATAGAAAGCCCATGAGCGTGTACAGGACGACCTTGACCCGTACCACCCGGACTCCCATGAGGAGCGCCGCCTCCTCGGAGCCACCGATGGCGTAGGTGCTGTAGCCGAATCGGGTCCGATACAGCAACACCATGCCCAACAGGAGTACCGCTAGAGCGATCCAGGCTGGCATGCCGACGCCGAGAAAGGTGGATTGCCCGAGGGCAACCACCCATTCACCTTCCGGGATCAAATGTGTGGTGTTGCCGTTGTCGGAAATCTTGAATGCGAGCCCGCGAGCGAAGAGCAGGCCTGCCAGGGTGACGATGAAAGGCGGCATCCGGCCCTTGCCGATCAGGAGCCCCTGGATCAGGCCGATCGCGGTGCAGACGGCAAGAGGGACGAGGATCGCCGGGCCGGAGCCCCACCTCGATGAGTAAGCCATCAGCACCGCGCCCAATGCGAGCATCGACCCCACGGAGAGGTCGATTCCGCCGCTGATGATCACGAAGGTCATTCCGATCGAGATGATCAGGAGGAACGAGCTCGCAACAGCCATGCTGGCGAAGTTCCGGGCGCTCAGGAACGTGCTGCCGAAGGCAACCGCACCAATTGAGACCACGACGATGAGTACGGGGATCGCGGGAGTGCGTCTGAGATATGCCAGCGTGACTGGGACCAGGCCCTCCTGCTCCACCTCGCCCTCCTGGGGGGGCGGGGCGGGAGGTCGAGAGAGGTCGAGCGCGCTCATCTAGCACCTCGATCGCGCTGGAAATACACCGCGGCGATGATGATCGCCGCCTGAACCATCCTCGCGTCAGAGTCTGATAGGTCATGACGGATGAGGGTTGAGAACACCAACTGCATCAGCAGCGCGCCGGCGACAGTGCCGAGGATTCTGACTTTGCCGCCTCTCAGCGGAGTTCCGCCAACCACGACTGCCGTTATCGCGCTGAGCTCGATCAAGAGTCCAACGAAGCTCGGGTCGGCGGCGGCCGATCGGGCCGTGACCAACATTCCAGCGATTGCGGCAAAGACAGCACAGACCACATAGACGGCTAACAGCACGCGACGAATCGGCAAACCGGCGCCGAGAGCCGCCCGAGGATTCCCGCCAATGGCGATCACATTTCTGCCGAACCGTGTTTGCCTCACCAACACTGCAGTAGCAACGGCCAGGATTCCGGCGATGAGCGCACCGATCGGTACTCCCCAGAGCCTGTTCTGCCCGATGGCGCCCAGCGTCGGATCGAAGATTTCGACCAGTCGTCCGCTGGTGAACGCGAGGGCAATGCCGCGCCCGGCCACGAACAGGCCGAGCGTGGCGATGATGGGCTGGATGCCTAGGAACGCCACCAGAGACCCATTGAGGAGCCCGCCACCACCCCGGCGACGAGCGCCATTGCTATCGCCAGCCATGGACTCTGATCCACGAAAATGGCGACCATCGCAGCGGCAAGCGCCATGACTGCGCCCACCGAGAGATCGAT
This sequence comes from uncultured Actinomycetes bacterium, assembly GCA_963780745.1. Taxonomy (GTDB): domain Bacteria; phylum Actinomycetota; class Acidimicrobiia; order Spongiisociales; family DATADW01; genus DATADW01. Next base: position 2,636 of record CAWACT010000011.1, read on the forward strand.
GCCGGCTGTGCCGATCACCAACGCCATGCCCAAAGCGACTATCACCACAGGGGCCACCTGAACCAGCTGGAGCTGGAGGTTTCGCAACGATGCGAAGTTCGGGGTAGCTACGAGGTTGAATACGACGACGACGGCAAGGGCAAGGTAAACACCCTTCTCGCGGACGAATTTCCAGACCCTGTCCGAAGTGATCGAGGGCGCTGACCTGGTGAGTGCGGTCACGATGACTGCTGCCCAGTTTCCGTGTCAGCATGCGCGATGAGGTCCATCACCGCGTCTTCGCTGATGGCATCAGCATCCAATTCGCCGACGACGACTCCTTCCTTGAGCACGAATATGCGGTTCGAGCCCTCGATGACGTCCTCGAGCTCCGAGGAGATCAGGATGACCGCCAGGCCGTCGATGGCCAGTTCATCGATCAACGCCTGGATCTCGGCTTTGGCCCCGACATCTATTCCTCGCGTCGGCTCGTCGAGCAGGACGACCTCAGGATCGTTGCTGAGAAGTCTTGCGAGCAGGACCTTCTGCTGGTTGCCCCCGGAAAGCTCGCCAACGCTTTGATCCAGGTCGGTCACCTTGATCTGCAGGCGGTCGACGTACTTGCGGACGATTGCTTCCGCCTTGGAATTGGACACGAATCCCCATCTGGCAACTGATCGGCCTGCCGCCAAGGTGATGTTGTCCTTGACCGACATGGTCGGAACGATGCCTTCGGCCTTCCGGTCTTCTGGGAGCAGGCCCACACCCTTCGACATGGCCGCGGCGGGGGAGCCACGCTTGAGAGTCGATTCCTTCACTCTTATGTCACCGTCGTCGAGCCGCAACAATCCGAAGATCCCCTGAACAGTCTCACTACGGCCCGACCCGAGGAGACCTGCCAGTCCAACGACCTCTCCTGCACGCACATCCAGGGAAACGTCGGTGAGGACGCGGTGCCGAGTCAAGCCGTTGGCTACCAGCACTGGCTCGGTGCCGATGCGCCGGCCATCGAGGTTGAAAGCGGTCTTGCCCGAAGAGCGAACGTCCTGAACGTCTCGCCCGAGCATGGTGGCAACCAGTTCCAGACGGGTGATGTCTGTGACCGGTCCTGTGTGTACCAACCGACCATCCCGCAGTGCGGTCACCTGATCGCAGAGTTCGAATATCTCGTCGAGGTCGTGGCTCACGTATAGAAGGGCCACTCCGTCGTCTCGAAGGATTCGGATCACCCGAAACAGCTGCTCTACTTCGTTGGGCTCCAGTGACGAAGTGGGTTCGTCGAGAATCACGACCTTCGCATCAGTGGACACCGCCCGGACGATGGAAATCATCTGCTGGACGGCGACGCCGACCGAGCCGAGGGGGCGCCGTTCGTCGACAGCGATGCCATATCGACGAAGGAGTCGAGCCGCGTCTGCATTCATCTTCTTGACATCGACCAGCCCAAACCTCCGCGTCGGCTCCCGACCCAGCAGGAGATTTTGAGCGATGCTCATGAAGGGCTCGAGGTTGATCTCCTGAAACGTGGTGCTGATACCGGCTTCCCAAGCCTGACGAGGGCCGGCAAAGGCAACGGGCTCTCCCTCTAGTCGCAGCTCACCCTCATCAGCTCGGTAGACCCCGTTGATCAGCTTGATCAGCGTCGACTTCCCAGCGCCGTTCTCACCGACCAATGCATGAACGGACCCGGGTTGGATGTCGAGAGAGACCGAATCGAGGGCGGTGACCCCTGGGAACCGCTTGGTGAGGTTGATCGCTTGGAGCGTCGGTTCGCCAGGGGCCACGGGAGTCACCACCCTCGTCTTCGGTGAAGGGCTAGAGAGAGTCTCGCGCGCTTAGGGGATGGTTAGTACGCGTTGGGCAGCTCTTCCTCGGCGTTCTCGGGGGTGTACTCCTTGTCAGAGATGATGGTCACTTCGGGCACTCCCTCTCCGTTGTAGAAGAGGTCGAGAGCACGGAAGGCGAGCGGTCCGAATCGGGGGTTCGACTCGATCACGCCGGAGATCCAGCCATCGATGATTCCTTGGACCGCACCCTGTGTGCCATCGATCGTGATGATGGCGACATCACCGGGGGCATAATTGGCGGCCTGAAGGGCGGCAACGGCTCCCAGCGCCATCTCGTCATTGTGGGCGTAGATCGCGGTGATCTCCGGGTTGCTCGTGATGAGCTGCTCGGTCACCGTCTGCCCCATGGCCCTCTCGTAGTTGGCCGCCTGTTGGGCGACGATCTCGAGATTCGAGTCCGCCGACTCGAGCTGCTCGAGGAAGCCGTTGTTGCGGTCGGTGGTGACGTTCACACCAGGTGCACCGAGGAGGATGGCGACATTCCCTTCATCGCCGGTGACACGCATCATCGCATCAGCGGCTCGTCGACCTTGCTCGACGAAGTCGGAACCGATCCAACCGATGTAGTCGGTGCATGCCGTCTTCGTCGTCAAGCGACGATCGATCGTCATGATGGGGACACCGGCCTCCTGGGCATAGGTGAGTGCCGGGTCGAGCCCCTCGGAGTTCAAGGGAGAGATGATGAGAGCATCCGCGCCCTGATCCACCATGCTCTGGATGTCCGAGATCTCCTTGTTCAAGTCGGACTCGGCGTTGGTGGTTATCAGTTCGACTCCGAGCCGTTCAGCCTCGGTAACGATGGACTCGGTCTCCGCAATCCGGAACGGGTTGGCTTCCCGTTCTGACTGGGCGAAGCCGACCAGACCACTGAGGAGGTCGACATGCTCGACACCGCCGTTGTAATCGCCGAACACGCAGGTGTCGCCCTCGGTCCGGTCAACCTGTTGCGCAGCCTCGTCGGTTTCCAGACCTCCGCTGGCAGTGGTCTCGGTTTCGCCGGCGACGGTGGTGGCGGCTGCGGCGGCGGTGGTCGGGGCTGCGCCGTCGCTTCCGTCGCTTCCGTGGCCTCGGTGCTAGCCGACGTCGTCTCCGTTGCTCCAGCAGTGGTGGTGTCGCCTCCCGTCGTGCCGCAGGCGGCAACGAGCAGGGCGAACATCGCTACCAGCATCCCGGTCTTCGCCACGATTCGGTCCTGTCGCATGGATGGTCCTCCTCCGGTGCTCTGCGGGGCAACTCACGTCGTCCAAAATCGAACGAGAGTTACCAACTACGATCATTACGGTATCAAGTCTGATCAATTGCGTCAACCGCTGCGAGAGTCGGTATTCGCTGTGGCAGGTGATCACGGGACAAACACCAGGATTGGCTCGGACGGATCGTCGCTAGCCGACGGATTGAACCGACTTTCAAAAACGATCAGAAATGATATAGACTGGCTGAATGATCCCGGCTGAGCGACGCAGGTTGATTCTTTCGCGGACGAGGACGGCGGGCGTGGTCTCCATCCCATCGCTGGCTGATGAACTCGGCGTCTCTGCGCTAACCGTGCGACGGGATCTGAAGAGGATGGCCGACGAAGGTTTGCTCGTCAGAACTCGAGGCGGCGCATCCATTCGCGATTCGCTAGCCAGAGAGTTGAGCTACCTGGAGAAGGCGGCAGAAGCCCACGAAGAGAAAGTGGCGATCGCCGCCGCGGCGGCATCTCTGATCGAGCCTGGGGACTCGATAATCCTCGGACCCGGCACTTCTACTTTGGAGCTCGCCAAACAGATCATGCTGGTTCCCGATCTCACGGTGGTCACCAATTCGCTGCTCGTCATCGACGCCATGATGAATGTCTCGAATATCCAGATCGTTGCCACGGCCGGTTCCTTGCGGCGCTCGATCCGTGCTCTGGTCGGCCCGCTGACCGAGGAGGGCCTCCGCTCTTTGCGGGTGAACAAGGTGTTCATGTCGGGTAACGGTGTGTCCAGAAGCCGCGGCTTGACCACTCCTGAGGTGATCGTGGCCTCATCTGACCGGGCCCTGGCCGAAGCCGGCGAGCAACGGATCGTGCTCGCCGACTACACGAAGATCGGGCGAGACACCATGTGGCAGACGATCAGTGTCGACGCGATCGACGTACTGGTCACGGACGACAAGGCGGATCACGCCGAGCTCGATGCTCTTCGTCGCGAGGGCGTTGACGTGATGATTGCGACGGTCCCTCCATCGTCGGGTCCGAGCCGCACAGAGGAGTAGGCGCGGGCGTGCTCTTTTCGCAGCTGACTGTTGCCAAACGCTGACCCGAGATCCTTGGTGCCTGGCTGACCAATAGAATCTTGAACGGTTACCGTCTAGGCGTGCAGTGGCTGCGGATCCGTCGGTCAATTCCGGGTTCTGGATGCCGCCGCTTGGTACCAGCCGTGGATGAGTTTCGCCGCGGAGGGCGGCCCATGCCGCTGCCGTACCCCCCCGACGTAGGCGGCATCGAGAGGCCCGGTACCTCACCTGTGGCACCTAGGCGTCCCGGAACAGGTCGGCGATGGTGAGACTCCCACTCCGACGGGACGGGATCGTGAGCTTTCGGAATACCCGGCCGGCGACGCGCCCAGCTTCGACGGCGGCGACACGTAGCAGGACGACCTCGGCGATGGGATCGGTCCTCGACGAGGACGGCGGTCAAGTGAAACCTCGACGAGGTGTACCGCGATCCGACTGGGTGGCCTGCGGCGAGTCGTCACCCGGATGCTGTGCCGCGTAGCCACCGACCAGCAGCGGAGGCCAGCGGGACTGGGGCTATCGGCGGCTCGCCGGCTATAAGCCCTGGTGTACAGGTCCCAGCAGGCCGGTGAGGCACCGATATAGCGGTGGGTGGGGCCACCGGACTCGGGGAGACGCACAAAGCAACCGGGACAGGTCGATCCGCCGTTCATCGCAGCGTCATGTACATGACGTGGAGGCCGACCAAACCTTGGCTCGCGGAGCGGAACGCCTCAGGGACTGTCCCCACTATCTCAAACCCGAGGCTCTCCCACAGCTTGACCGCCGCGGTGTTGCTCTCGACAACGGCGTTGAACTGGATCCCGTAGTAGCCCTCTGCACGGAGCCAGTCGACCACGTACTCACCGAGGAGACGGCCGACCCCACGACCGCGTGCCGGCGGCGCCACCATGAAACTGGCGGTTCCGATGTGGTCGCCCGGGCCGGGTCGGTTGGGTCCCATCTTCGCCGACCCGACAATCGTCTCTCGGTCTTCGAGGACCACCGTCTGTCCCGGGGGAGGTTCCATCCACAAGCTCCGGCCCCCCTCGGACGTGAGGTCCGTTGGGTATGTATAGGTCTCCCCCTCACGGACGATGGCTTCGAAGAACGACCAGATCGAAGGCCAGTCTTCCTCGGTGGCGAGACGGATGATCGGCGGCATCGGGCCAACCACATGTTGCCTTCCGGATCGTCGGCCCGCTACTCGGGGCGATGAAGACCCTGGTCAGGCTTGCTCCTGGCCTGTCGCATCCCCGGCTCTGACCGCCACGAATTCCGCCAACCGTCCCAGAGTCTGCTCGCCGCCCTCGACCGCGCCGGACTGGACCACGTTGTCACGCTGGGTGCTGGTCTCGAAGATGGAGTGCAACGTGACTTCGGTTTGGTCGCCACGGGCGATGATGGTGACGGTCGAGGTGAACAACTCGGGATCGTCGCGGCTCTCGCCATGGCGGAAGGCGATCAGCTCCGGGGGGCTGATCTCGAGCCACTCGATCCAGTTCGGATAGTCGGTGCCATCCGGACCGTGCATGGTGAAATCCCATACGCCACCCGACCGGAACTCGAAGGCGTGCGTCGTGACGGTAAACCCGTTTGGTCCAAACCATCGGTCGAGGTGGCCCGGGTCGGTGAAAGCCTCGAACACGAGGTCGGGGGGACCCTCGATGAGGCGGGAGACGACGATCTCCCGGTCAGTTTCCGTCGAGCGACTAGCGGGATTCTCCATCAGGCTTCTCCTCTCGTTGCATTTCTGTCACGTAATCGTGGAGGCGATCGAAGGTCTCGTTCCAAAACGCCTCGAAGCCCCCGGTCCACGCATGGACCGGCTCGAGCCCCGGGCGTCGAGGCCGTACAGCCTCTGCTTGCCCGCCCGGCGGGCATAGACGAGTCCCACCTCGCGTAGGACCTTGAGATGCTTCGACACCGCCGGCTGGTTTAGCCCGAGCGACAGCGCCACATCACCTACGGGACGCTCGTTTCCCCTCAGCAGGGTGAGGATGGCGCGCCGATGGGGCTCGGCGATGGCGTTGAAGGCGTCGGACGTCGTGGCGGCTCGTGCCATGAAGTGATCATATTCCCATATAGGAAATTGTCAACTTGGGTGGGGGACTACCACTGCGGTAGCTGTCAACCCTGGGTTGGGCAAACGACGCCGACCGAACTGGCTCGTCAGATCTTGGGGAGGTTGAACCCGGACTTCTTTACGACATAGTCGCGCGATTCGATCACGGCCCGCTTGACCGCTTCCCAGTCGACATGGAGGAGCTTGCCGTGGCGCTTCATCACATGCCCTGCGATGAGCACTGTGTCGACGTTCCCGGTGTCCATCCCGACCACCACCGCGGTGGTGGGGTCGTTGAGCGGGGTGACGTTCATCCGGTCGGTCCGCAGCATGATGACATCCGCCTGCTTCCCTGGGGTGAGGCTCCCCACCTTGGTGTCCAACCCATTGGCGCGGGCCCCCTCCACTGTGGCGTACTCGAGAACCTCGCGCATCGAGATCGGGGGCTTCCCCTGAGCCGATGCCAGGGCTCGCTGCAGGCGTGAGCACCGAGCGCATCTGGTTGAACATGTCGGCGGGGACGTTGGTCTCGACATCCACGCTCAGACTGGGCCGGAGGCCGCGGTCGAGGAACTTCTGAATTGGCGGCATGCCGTGGCCCATCATCATCTCCACCGGTGAAGCGAGGGACACGGTGCCGCCGGTGTCGACGATCATCTGGATCTCGGTGTCGTTGAGGGTGGTGCAGTGGATGTAGGTGGTATCGGGGCCGAGTAGCCCGGCCGCACCCATCTCCTCGACCTTGGCGTCCTGTCCGTAGGTCCCAACTCCCACATGGGTGGTGATCCGCGCCGCGGTCTCCCGGGCCAGCTTCCAGTGGTCGCGTGACACCTCGAAGTCGGTGAACTCTGGACCGGGTGCTGCCAGGGCGAGGGTCAGCTTCTGGTCCTTGGTGGAGAAGTGCTCGGTAGCGGCCCGGACGAACCAACTCGGCTGACGCTCTTCCCATTTGCCCCACCAGGGGAACCCATAGGCGAAAACCGCACGCAGGCCAGAGTCCTTGAGCGCCTGGATCACGGCGTCGGTGTGTGCCGGTGACGCCTGGATGTGCGACCAGTCGAGCAGAGTGGTGATCCCGGCGTCGATGGCGCCGAGCGCGCTCACCAGGTCCCCGGCGTAGGCGTCCTCGGGCCGGAAGGCGGGTGCCAGCTTGTGGAGGACGAACGAGATGTAGCTGGTCCTCCCCTCCAGAGGGACATCGGTCCCAATGTTGCGGAGGATGCCCTCCCAGATGTGGCGGTGGGAATCCACGAACCCGGGGAGGACGATCATGCCGGAGGCGTCGATCACCTCGGCGCCGTCGACAGCCAGTCCGGGTCCGACCGCGGCTATCCGGTCCTGTTCGATGAGCACGTCGCCGTCGGCGAAGTCACCCACATTTCCGTCCAGCGAGAGCACGATCCCGCCCTTGATCAGTTTCCTACCCGTCGGCACCACCCGGAAGTCGGTCCCCGCCGGGTAGAGATCGGGCAGCGCGGTCTCTTTGGGTGGCTCGCTCCCGATGACGATGCGACGGGCCCGCCGGTAGTTGCGTTTGACCAACTCCTTGATGTCCCCCACGTGGAAGAGCACGATCCCGATGAGGACGAGCACGCCGATGATCAGCAGCCCGTAATCGGCGCTCAACCCGAGAAATGGGACGACGGTGATGATCAAGGCGAGGAGCAGGGCGGCGACCACACCACCGATGAACGTTGCCCTGCCGCCAGACAGCGCGGCGCCACCCAGCACCGCAGCGGCGATGCTGTTCAAGGCGTAACTGGATCCGATCTGTGCGTTGCCGACGCCGGATCGGGCCATCACGAAGAAGGAGGCGATTGCGGCGAACGAGGCCGACAGCAACAGCGCCCGTACCCGGATCCAGTTGGTCCGGACGCCACCCCGCTTGGCCGACCGCTCGTCGAACCCGACCGACCGAAGCTGGAGTCCGGATCCGCTCGAGTGCAGCCAGAGGTCGAGCAGCCCGGCCCCGAGGAGGACGGCGATGAAGGCCAGCGGGACCGGTCCGATCCCGCCGCGGAGCAAGGAGAGGAACCCGGGGTCGATGGCGCCGCCCGGCGCCGGTCGAAGCGTGAGCGAGATCCCGTCGAGGATGCTGAGCGTGGCCAGCGTGGCGATGATCGAGGGGATCTTCACCCCCCGGACCAAGCCGGCATTGACCAGGCCGAGCAGCAGCCCGGCGCCAGCACCGCTCCGCTTCCGATCAGGATCTGGGTGCCGCTCGCCCCGGTCGGGATGAGGAAGGAGGCGATGACCACCCCCAGGCTGATCATCGAGCCCACCGAGAGGTCGAGGTAGCCGACGAGGAGGGCGTGGGTCTGCGCCATCGCCGCCACCGCCAACGGGATGGTGAGCAGGAGGATGTTGGCGATGTTCGTGGTGTTGACGAACCCGGGGAAGCGCGAGCTGGTGTACCAGACAACGGCGATGATCAGCAGCACCTGGAGCGCCACCGGCATCCACAGCCGGACCTTGACGATCTTGCGCCACTTGTTGATGTCGCGGGCATCGCGCAGGACCTTGCGGACCGCCTGTCTCGCCGAGTCGACCGTCACGGATCGTCCGGTCATGAGGCGGACGGCGTGGCAGCTTTGGGCATGGCGACTCCGAGCGGCGAACGGCCGGCACGGGAGAGACCCGGGACCGCGGACTATGGCCTCGACGATGCGCAGCTCGTCGAGCTCGTCACCGGGTATCTCCTCGATGATCGGTGCCGCGCGACATGACGAGTACCCGGTCGCACAGCCCGGAGAGCTCGAGGGGGTCGCTCGACTTGACCAGGAGGGCGGCGCCGGTGTCGGTCCGGGCCCGCAGCGCCCGGTAGATGTCGAAGCGCGACCCGACGTCGACACCCTGGGTGGGCTCGTAGGCGAGGATGACGCACCGGTTCCCTCAGGAAGGTCCGCGAGACCGAGACCTTCTGCTGGTTGCCCCCCGAGAGGAACTCGACCGGCTGCTCGAGCGACGGGGTGCGCACCTCGAGCAGGGCAACCAGGTCCTTCACCGCCCGACGCTCCGACCGCCTCCGCAGGAACCCGAGCCTGGTGAAGCGGCGCAGCGACTGGATGGTCGAGTTCACCCGGACACCGAGCACCGGCATGAGCGCCTCGTGCTTGCGATCCCCCGGCAGAAGCATGACCCCCGACCGCACCGCCTGGTGGGTCGAGATCAAGCTGAGCTCGCGGTCGTCGCACACCACCCTCCCCGCCCGGGGCGGCGTTCTCCCGGCGAGGCAGTCGAACAGCTGGGATTGCCCGTTGCCCTCGGCGCCGGCGATCCCGACCACCTCTCCGCTCTCCAGTGTGAAGCTCACCGGCCCGAACGACTGGCCCTGGAGCCCGTCGACGACGAGAACCTCACGGCGCTCGCCGGTCGGTGGGTGACGGTGCCGGGAACGCCGCTTCGAAAGGACGCCCGACGATCAGATCGACCAGGGCGTGCTCGCTCGTCTCCCTGGCGTCGAATGTCCCCTGGGCCCTTCCGTCGCGGAGGACGGTGATCCGGTCGGCGATCTCGAGGACCTCGGGGAGACGATGGCTGACGTAGACCACACCTACCCCGCGCCGTCGGCAGGCGGCGACGGTGCGGTGGAGCGCCTCGACCTCGTCCGGTCCGAGAGCGGTGGTGGGCTCGTCGAGGAGCAGCACCTTCGGGTTGGAGACGAACGCCTTGGCCACCTCGAAGAGCTGCCGTTCGGCGAGCGTGAGAAACCCCGGCGGGCGCGTCTGGGAAGAGCTCCAGATCGAGGTCGAACTCCGCCAGGAGCGCGGCGCGCCCACTTCTTCCTCTTCCAGAACGGCGGTCGCTGGTCGGGTGGTGCGGCCAGGTAGAGGTTGTTCTTCACCGGCTGGGCCAGGATCAGCGAGGTGTCCTGGTAGGCCATGGCGAGGCCCAGCTGGCGCGCCACCGCCGGCGAGTCGGTCCGGAGGAGCTTGCCCCCGATGCGGACCGTGCCCGAGTCGGGCTCGACGAACCCGCTGGCGATCCCGAGGAGAGTCGACTTGCCCGAGCCGTTCTCGCCGACGAGGGCGTGGACCTCGCCGGCGCGGCAGTCGAAGCTGACATCGGTCAGCGCCCGGACCGCCCCGAACTGGCGGGAGACCCCGCTCAGTTCGAGGACGGTGTCCGGGGTCGGCTCTCCTCCTGGATCGCCTGGGCTCAACTCATCCTTCCGGGTACATCAGGGCGAGCACCTCGTCGGGGACCAGGGACGTGCCCGAGACCGTCGGCGTCACCCGATCCGGGTCACAGTCGGCCTCGGTCACCTGACGCATCACGTGAGGCACGACGATCTCGCCCGGGATCTCGGCTCCGGCGATGTTCATCATCTGGGCGGTCACCGCGGTGCGCGACTGGAAGTTGCCACCGGCGGAGAACCAGATGTTGTAGTTGGGGTTGTCCCGCTCGGCCCAGTCACAGAACAGGGTCTGCTCGTCGGTCCGCACTGCGATGGTCATGTTGTCGATTGGGACGCCACGTCCAACGCGGTGTAGAGACCGTCGGCGTACTCGTAGCTGAAACCGGCCATGTCCGGGTTGGTGGAGAGCCATCCACTGACGACGTCGCGGGCGATGTCGTTCGCCCAATACGTGTCACCCGTGGTCGAGTTCTCATCGGCCGGGGGATTGATGACATCGATCCCCTCGCCCAATGCGGGGATGTGGCACTGCTGCCAACCCAGCGACAGCGCATTGCCCGGCGTCCCACCGAGGACGCCGATCGTGCCCTCACCGACTCCCTCGTTGATCACACCGGCGAAGCTCTCTCCCAGGGAACAGAGGTCCTCGCCGACCACGCCCAGGTAGTCCTCGCCGGGGATGAGGGAACCATCCTGCTCGGGAAGCCCGACCCATCCCGCCGAGTACGACATGTAGGGGATACCTGCCGCCTCGGCCGCCTTGATGGCGTCGCCGAGGGCGATGCCCCAGTCGGGGTAGCCGATGATGAAGTCGACCCCACGCTCCACCATGAAGTTGATGTCACCGATAGGGACCGCGGGGTCGTGGGACCACTGGGCGTCACGGAAGACGATGGTCCCGATGTCCTCGTAGGTGAGCGCCTGGAGGATCGCCTCCATCCGGGTCACCTGGCGCCAGACGTTGAGCCCGCCGCCGTCGGCGTATCCCATGACCACCTCGCCGCCGGTGCCGGTCTCGCACTCACCGCCGCCGACGGTCGAGTTGTAACACTCGATGGCGGTGGTGATGGTTGCTTCGTCGAGGTCCTGCTCCGCTCGGGCGATCGAGGCCAGCACGATCGGATCGGTCAACTCGACCGGGCCAAGAGCCTTCTCGATCAGCGCCGGGTCGGCATCGGTGCTCTCGCCATATGCGGAGAGGTCGTCTGCCGCGAGGCCGTCGTCTCGGTCGCCACGGTTGTCGCCACGGCCGCGGCCGTGGTCTCGGTCGCCACGGTTGTCTCGACTGCCGCGGCAGTGGTGTCGGCGGGCGCCGCGGTCGTCGACCGGCTCCTCGGCGACCGTCGTCCCGGCTACATCGCCGGTACACGCCGCCAGGACAAATGCCAAGACGGCTATCAGGGGCAAAACCCTGCTTCTCATTCTTCCTCCTCCAATCGTGGCGTGTCGGTCCGTTTCTCCCCCTTGGTGACTCATCTCACGGCTCACCGCCTGCGACCAGGCTCCCGCCTCCCGGTGGGAGGGTTTCGAGCGGTCGCGCAGAACCCTCTCCACCCCCTTGATGATCCGGTCCCCCGATACCAGCATCCCTCCCACGATCACCAGCCCGAACACCACGAACTGAAGGGCGGTGGGGAGGCTCAGCACCCGCATCATCTGGTTGAGCCCTGCCAGGAAGAAGGCGGCGGCGAAGGTCGAGATCGGGCTGGCCAGACCGCCGGTCAGCGAAGCGCCGCCGATGACCACGGCGGCTATCGGGCCCAGCAGGTAGGGCGCGCCCACGGTCACGCCGGGCGCCCTGAGGAAGCCCGCTAACAGGACGCCCGCCGTGGCGTAGAGGATGGCGGCCACGACGTAGGTGGCGATCTGAGTGAGGTTGACCCTGAGGCCCATCACGGTCGAGGCGACGGGGTTGGCGCCGACCACCTGGAACCTGCGGCCCACGGCGGTGAACCTGAAGATGATGACGAGGAGGACGGTCAGGGCGACACCGACCCAGAAGAGCCGGGTGACCCCGAGGAAGGTGCCGTTGGCCCACTCCGAGAGTCCGGGCGGCACCGGCTTCTGGATGGCGACGGTGCTGTAGTAGCGGCTGGCGATCCCGATCACGATTTGGCCGACCGCCAGGGTGACGATCAGCGGGTTGAGCTTGAGCCCCCCGATCAGGATCCCGTTCAGCAGGCCGATCACGGCGGCGACGCCGATGGCGGTCAGGTAGGCGATCCAGATCCGCTCATCCGACTGCTGCCCGACCCCGACCATAAGCAGGCCGCCGAGGAGGAAGGTGCCGGGGACGCTGAGGTCGATACCACCGGTCATGATCACCAGCATCTGGCCGAGGGCGGTGATGGCGAGGAAGGTCCCCATGGGGGCGATGGCTTTCAGACCGGCGCTGGACAGCGTGGCCGGTGCCCAGATCGAGGCCACGACCACCAGCAGGATCAGCGCCAGGTACACCGGCATGTAGCGGGATCCGACGACGAAAGAGGTGACCGCCGCGGACGGGGTGCGGGAAACGGTCATCCCGACCCCACCAATTGGCCCGATGGGCCAGCCACCTGGTCTGGCGCGCCGTGTCGCCAGGTTGCGGACGCGGTCGAGGTCGGCGTCGACGGACACCCTCCCGCACCACCGGATTCCCGGCGACGAACACCCAGTCGACGTTGGAGGTGTCCATCCCCCAGACCACGGCGCCGATGGGGTCGTTGATCGGGAAGATGTTGGGCCGGTCGGTGCGGAGCACGACGATGTCGGCTTGCTTTCCCGGCTCCAATGAGCCGGTTACCTCGCCCAGACCCACGGCTCGGGCCCCATCGATCGTGGCGTAGCGGATCACCTCACGGGTGGTCAGCAACTTGGGAAGGCCGGCTTTCCCGGCCAGCTTGGAGTCGAAGTAGGTGGCGTGCTGCAGCGAGATCGTCGCTCGAATCTGGGCGAAGAGGTCGCCGGGGCGAAGCCGCTCGGTGTCGATCCCCGAGACCGGGCCGGATGCCGCGATCGATCAGCCTCTGGATCGACAGCGTCGGGGACACCGCGGCCAGTTCGCTGCAAGGTGTGAGCACCACCGCTGTCTTGGTCGAGGCGATGGAGTCGAGTTCGTCGTCCGTCGAGGCGGGAGCCGTGAACCAGGGTGACATCCGTCCCGAGCAGGTTCCTGGTTCGCCAACCTTCCCGGAATCGGACGTCCCGGCGTGGGCGTGGATGCGCAGCCCGAGCTCACGGGCCAGGGTCCAGTTCCGCCCGAGTTGCCGGTCGACTCCGAGCGGCGCGAAGGCGACGTTGGGCGGCTGCCGGGGTCGCGGCCAGCCGTCGCAGCCCGCTTTGCCATCCATCGCGTCATCGCCACTCGAGCCGGCGTCGGCATAAGCGAACACGGTGCGCATCCCGGAGTCGGCGTGCGCCTGGAGGGCGGCGTCGGTATGGGCGTCGTCGGTGTTGACCTCGCACCAGTCCACGACGGTGCTGATCCCCGCCTCGGCCGCCCCGAGCAAGCCGATCAGGGTGGCGGCGTACAGATCGTCGGCCGAGTAGTGCGGTCGGCGTAGCGGTCGGCCGGGTCTGTGATCCCGGGGACATCCCCGAGACCCCTGAACAGCGATTCCCAGACGTGGCGGTGGGTGTCGACGAACCCGGGCATGACGATCGTGTCGCCGGCATCGACCACCGCTGGCATCACGCGCCCGAAGTGACGGGCCGATCTCGGTGATGGTGTCGCCGTCGATGAGGACATCGGCTTCGAGATGGTTGCCGGTGACCTGGCTCATGCTCAGGACACAACCGCCCTTGATCAGCGTCCTGGTCATGTGGGCCGTTCCGGGACGCCGGCCGTCAGGGCCGATGAATGCCTGCCCCACCCCCCGGTGTAATGCCGAGCCATCCCCACCGCCGAAGCGAGCCAATTCACTGTTCAGTGAGGCTACACATGGCTGACCTCAATCGGTCACTGTGGGCGGCGGTTTGTCCGGCACTGCCGAGCCCGGCCGCCGAGAATGAACAGCACGACTACACGCTCGAAATTCGGCAGCCCAGCCAGAAGGGGGCGAGAAGAGACCCCCGTTCTGGGCGACTCGCTCCGTTGCGTCGGGTTATGGTCTGAGCAATTGCTCTGAACTGAGCAATTGCTCAATGGAGGCCGGATGCTTGCCGAGCTCAGCCGGGACGAGCACGAACTCCTGGCCCGGATCGCGCACCGGTCGTACATCGACCGGCGGACGCAAGGGGAGATCGCCAGCGAGTTCGGCATGTCGCGACCGAAGGTGCAGCGGCTGCTCGAGCGGGCCCGGTCAGCCGGCGTCGTCGAGATCCACATCGAGGCCCCGCCCGGGCTCGACCTCGACCTGGAGAGCCGGCTGGTCGAGACGTTCGGCCTCACCGACGCGATCGTCAGCCCGCAGCCGTCCCGGATCCCGAGTCGCAGCGCGGCGGGGTCGCCCGCAGCGCGGCCCGCTACCTCGAGCGCCGCCTCCGCGACGGGACTGGTCGTGGCGGTGAGCCACGGCCGGACACCGGCGCGGTCCCCCGCTTCTTCCGACCGGCCGGCGCCGATCGACTGCGTGTTCGCCAGCGCGATGGGTGGCTCGCCGCGGTGGACGCGCCGACCAACCCGAACGAGATCGGCCGGGCCCTGGCCGAGCGGTGCGGCGGCCGGGCCGAGAGCCTGTACGCCCCGGCCTACGTCGAGACGCCGAGGTGCGCGAGGCCTGCTCGCGCAGGAGGCGGTGGCCCACGACGCTCGAGATGGCGGCTCGGGCCGACGTCGCCCTGGTCGGCATCGGCGGGCACCGACGACGGCTGCACCATGGTCCGCAGCGGCTGCCTGACCCTCGACGAGATCGCCCGCCTGCGCGAGCGCAGGGCGCGGTCGGCGACATCCTCGGCAACTACGTCGATGTCGACGGGCGAGCAGATCGAGGCGCCGCACAGCAGCCGGCTCGATCGGGCTTTCCATCGACGACCTGCGCCGGATCGAGACCGTGGTCGCCGTCGTCAGCGGGGCGG
The DNA here is from genome assembly GCA_963780745.1 of uncultured Actinomycetes bacterium. Lineage (GTDB taxonomy): Bacteria > Actinomycetota > Acidimicrobiia > Spongiisociales > DATADW01 > DATADW01. The sequence goes on from CAWACT010000011.1 coordinate 17,904, forward strand.
AGAAGCCGCTGGCGATCCTCGGGCGTCCTGCGGCGCCGGGATCGTCGACGTCCTCATCGTCGACGAGAGGAACGCCCGGGCGGTCCTCGACATGGCGTCGAATGGAGGTGCCTGATGCCCGTCGTCCCCACCCAGGAGATCGTCGAGCGCGCGTTTGCCGAGCGCTACGGGGTCGCCGCGATCAACGTCGTCAACGACCTCACGATGGAGGCGGTGCTGGCCGCGGCCGAGGAGTCTGCGCTCGCCGCTGATCGTCCAGACCTCGGTGAAGACGGTGAAGTCGATCGGCGCCGACGTGCTGATGGCATGTGGCGGGCGATGACGCGGCGATCAACGTGCCGGTCGCGCTCCATCTCGACCACTGCCCGGAGCGTGACGTCATCAGCCTGTGCCTCGAGAAGGGCTGGGACTCGGTGCTGTTCGACGGCTCGTCCCTCAGCGTCGAGGAGAACAAGCGCCAGTCCACCGAGGTGGTGGCGGAGGCGCGTGCGCTACGGGGCGCTGGTCGAGGGCGAGATCGAGGGGTTCAAGCGGGTCGAGGACATCGGCGATGCCCAGGTGGAATCGGAGCAGTCGCTCGAGACGGCGGTCGACTTCATCACCTCGACCGGCGTGGACGTCTTCGCCCCGGCGATCGGCAACGCCCACGGCATGTACCGAGCGGCGCCCAAGCTCGACAGCCAGCGGGTCACCGACATCGTCGAGGCCACCGGTATCCCGGTCGCGCTCCACGGCGGCACCGGCATGACACCCGAGCAGTTCGAGGACCTGATCGCCCGCGGTTGCGCCAAGGTGAACATCTCGACCGCGCTCAAGATCCGTTTCATGCAGTCGGGCTACGACTACATGACCGAGAACCCGGGCAAGTACGACCCGCCCTCGCAGTTCGCCGTGCAGCGCAGCTGCGGTCATGGAGATGGCGAAGGAGCACATCCGTCTGTTCGGGAGCGAGGGCAAGGCCTGGTGAGCGCGCTCATCTTCGACTGCGACGGCGTGCTGGCCGACACCGAGCGAGACGGGCACCGTGTCGCCTTCAACGAGACCTTCCGCCGAGCTCGGTCTTCCCATCGAGTGGTCCGAGGAGGTCTACGGCGAAAAGCTCCAAGTCGCCGGTGGCAAGGAGCGGATGGCGACCGAGCTCACCCCCGAGTTCGCCGCCGCCAACGGGCTGCCGACGGACGCCGGAGGGCCAGGCCGCCGAGCTGGCCAGGTGGCACAAGCGCAAGACAGCGATCTACACCGACATGGTGGCTTCGGGCCGGCTCCGCCGCGGCCCGGGTGAATCGCCTGATCATCGCCGCGGCGCAGGACGCCGGATGGCTGCTCGCCGTCGCCTCCACATCGGCGGAGCCGTCGGTGCGGGCGATCCTCGAGCAGGCGGTCGGGCAAGGAACGAGCGGACCGCTTCGACGTCGTACTGGCCGGCGACGTCGTGGACAGGAAGAAGCCGGCCCCCGACATCTACCTGCTCGCACTGGAGCGGCTGGGGGTGACCGCCGGCGAGGCCCTCGTCATCGAGGACTCCCGCAACGGGCTGCTGGCCGCCTCTGCCGCCGGGCTGCGGTGCGTGATGACCGTCAACGGCTACACGGAGGAGGAGGACAACAGCGAGGCGATTCTGGTCGTCTCGTCGTTGGGCGATCCGGACGGTGAGCGGACGCGTGTAATCGCCAACCGCAGCGCCGCCCAGACCCGGCGACTACATGACCCTGCAGGATCTGGAGCGCTGTCTGGCGTCCTGACCGAGACGAGACATACACGCTATGGAGGAGGTACCTATGGCAAGACCCGCGCTCGACGATGTCGATCTCGTCCTCAAGACGATGGCGACGACGATCGTCGACAACGCCGACTATTTCGCCCAGCTCGACGCCGTTGTCGGCGACGGCGACTTCGGCTACTCGCTGCGGAACGGGTTCGAGGTAGTCAGCGCCGACTACGACACCTTTGATCGATCGAGCGTGGGGTCACTCCTCAAGAAGGTCGGCTTTGTCATCTCCGGCAAGGTGGGGGGCGTGAGCGGGCCGATCTGGGGGACCGCTTTTCTCCGGGCCGCCGCCGGCGCCGGGTGACAAGACCGAGCTCTCGTCCGACGATGTGATCGAGATCCTCCGCGCCGCCATCGAGGGGATCAGACCCGCGGCGACGCATCGCTGGGAGACAAGACGCTGCTCGATTCGCTGGTGCCGGCGGTCGACAGCCTGGAGGCCAGCTTCAGGGAGGGGGTGAGCGATGAGGGGGTCGTCGCTCTCCAGGAGGCCGCCGACGTGGCAGTGAAGGCTGCCGAGGGCACCCTGGGGATGATCGCCAAGCGGGGCCGTGCCGCCTACACGGGCGAGCGCAGCCGCGATTCGGTTGACGCCGGAGCGACCGCGATCGGGGTGATCCTCCAGGACATAGCCAACGCATGGCGTGAGAAGTACGGAAAACAGGAGGCCCAGGCGTGAAGAAGTTCGTCAACGACCCCCGCCAGTTCGTCCCCGAGATGTTGACCGGGATCCAGCTCGCAAGTGGCGGGACCCTCAAGTACGAGCCGAAGTACAACCTGATCTATCGGGCGGACATCCCCAAGGACGACAAGGTCACCGTGATCCAGGGCTCGGGCTCCGGCCACGAACCGGCCCACACGATGATCGTGGGTCCGGGGATGCTCGACGGGGCATGTCCCGGCGACGTCTTTGCCGGGCCGCCGGTCGAGTTCGTCTACGAGACCTCCAAGCTGTTGTACTCGCCAAAGGGCATCCTCCATCTGGTCAACAACTACACCGGCGATCGCACCGCCTGGGAGATGGCCAAGGAGATGTGCGAGGCCGATGGAATGAAGGTGGGGGCACTCCTGGTCAACGACGACGTCGCGGTCAAGGACTCGACATGGACCGTGGGACGCCGCGGGGTCGCGGGCAACTTCTTCGTCATCAAGGCGGTCGGAGCCGCCTCGGAGAACGGTGCCGAGTTGGACGAGCTGGTGCGGATCGGGGAGAAGGTGATTGCCCAGGTGAGGACCATGGGCATCGCCCTCAGCTCGTGCACTCCACCGGTGCGGGGCACCCCGCTGTTCGAGATCGCCGATGACGAGATGGAGATCGGGATCGGCATCCACGGCGAGCCCGGCCGGGAGCGCACCAAGCTGGTCCCGGCGAACGACATCGTCGACATCCTCTGGACGCCGTCGTCCCCGACCTTCCGTTCGAGTCCGGCGACGAGGTGGCGCTCATGATCAATGGGCTCGGTGGGACGCCGATCAGCGAGCTCTACCTGCTCTACGGCATCGCGCACAACAAGCTGGCGGAGAAGGGCATCAACGTCTTCCGCAGCTACGTGAACGAGTACTGCACCTCGCTCGAGATGGCAGGAGCATCGCTCACGCTGCTCAAGGTTGACGACGAGCTCAAGGACCTGTTGCTGGCTCCGGCGGAGATCTCCAACCGCGTCTTCTGAGAACCAAGGGCGGAAGATGGAAGACCGAAGACGAATTCGTCCCCCCGCAGGGGGAAGGGTCCCGCCGCGGAGCGGCGGGTAGGGGGGCCGGTGACTCCCAACGTTGCGCCGTCACCCCCTCCGCTCGCTGCGCTCGCGCCTCCCCCTCACCGGGGGAGGCAGAAGTGCGGCGCTCCGCTCCCGGTTCGGCTCCCTCCCGGTGAGGGAGGGGGTTGGGGGGAGGGTGATCGCCGCCCGCCCGCTCCAGTCACCCCCTCCGCTCGCTCCGCTCGCGCCTCCCCCTCACCGGGGGAGGCGGTCAGGGACTCGCGTTCCCTACGATCGTCGCCAGTGGAGAACCGCATCGAGCCGGGTCTGGCCCCGCCGCCGGGCTACGCCCACACCGTCAGCGTCGAAGAGGGCGAGCGGGCTGGTGTTCGCCGCAGGGTCCGTGCCCATCGACAAGTCGGGATCCCTGGTCGGGGCGGGCGACCTGAAGGCGCAGACCCGGGCCGTGCTCGACAACCTGGCCGAGGCGCTGCACGGCGCCGGCACCGGTCTGGACCGGGTCGTGGCCACAACGGTCTACGTGGTCGCCGCCGAGCAGGCAGATCTGGCGACGGTGTGGGAGGAGGTGCGGGCGTCGGATCTCAGCATCGGACCGCATTCCTCCACGCTGCTCGGGGTCCCCTTCCTCGGGTACACCGGTCAACTTGTCGAGATCACGGCAGTCGCCGTTGTTCCGGAAGACTGAAGCGGTTTCCGCCCGACAACTTCGCCCCACATGATTGGGACGTCACCCCACTGCAGGAAATGGCGTCCCATTTCGTTGAGGCGCATCCCATCTGCTGGGTCGATTTCGAGCATCGCCGCGTAGAAGTGGTCGGTTCCGATCTCGGTCAACTCGGCGCTGGCCACCACATCGAGACCGGCCTCCCTCATCGCCTCCTCGAGGGCGGGCATGGTGGCGCTGGCCTGACACGCCCATATCTCATGGAACCTGTCGAGGTCGCGTTGCTGTATGTCGTCGAGCAGGCCCGCTCCGCTGGAACACGTCCTTCACATATAGGGTGCCCTCCGGCCGGAGCACTCTCGCCAACTCCTCGACCAGGGCTGACAGGTCGTCGCTGTAGCAGGTCGCCTCCATCACCATCACCGCGTCGAATCGGTCGGCGACGAAGGGGAGTCGGTGGAAGTCGGCGATATGGAGGTGAACCCGATCGGCTACACCGGCCTCGTTGGCCAGCTCACGGCCGAGTCTGACCTGGACCGGGGAGACGGTGACCCCGTGGACGATCGCCCCGAGATGCCGGGCTATCGCAATGGCGGGGCCTCCCACCCCGCACCCGGCGTCGAGCACCACATCCCCTGGGCCGATGCCGGCGCGCCGCGCCAGCGTCACCGCAGAGGCATCGGGATCCTCGGCCGATCCGGGAGAAGCCGGGATCAACCCCGATTGGAAGCTCGAGCCGGCGAGGCGGAGGAACGTCTCCGACCAACGGTCGTAGAAGGCGGCAGCCGTCTGGTGGGTCGATCCTTCAGACGAGGTCTGCCCCGTTGTCTATCGGTCGCAGGGTCGAAGCCTTCTGCTCCAGGGCGATCAGTCTCTTCAACTGTCGAACTCCGTCGTCGCTTATGTAGATGCCCGCCTCGTCCAGTACCTGGCGGACATCGGCGTGTTCGGCGAACAAGGCCTCACGAAAGCTGCGCGACTTGATCACCTTGCCGAAGACCGCCTCCGGGATCTCGTTGAGGAATTCGGGTGCCTCGGGTGCCTCGGGTGGCTTGTCCATGTCCCCTCCACTCGACTATTGCGCGATGCTACGCCTCCGGCGGCATCTGCAGCAGCGAGATGAGCATCCGCTCCAACCGCTCACCCGCCGCTCTCTCGGCTGCTTTTGCCCACGCCGCCGCCTCGGGTAACCCGAGTGCCACGGCCAGATCGGCCACCTCGGTCAGGCGGCCCCTCATCCGGTCGAGCACGCGGTCAACTCCGCCGATGAGCCTGCCCCGGTTCAACGTGGTGCCGGCACTCACCCCGAGCAGGGTGTGGACCCAAGTTCGGTTCCCCTGGTTCAGGTCCTTCACGGCGTGTCCCAGGTCGTTGTTGATCTGGAGCGCACCGGTGGCCGCCATGATCATCTGCTCGAAGTCCGGTTGGAGCGGCCAGGTCCCAGCGGCATCGAGCACCGCCACCCCTGGAACCACAAGCGGTCGAGACCGATCCAGGACGCGCTCGAAAGCAGCCTCGTCGTAACCGTCAGGCTTGCTCCGGATCTCCGCCTCGAACTGCATCGCCTCGGCGTAGCGCAACATCACGTCGCTCTGCCACTCCCAGAACTTGACGCTGAGCCCCATCGAGCCGAGTGCCGACTGGGCTGCGGCAAGCACCGCCGAGGAGAGAACGGCGACCGCGGCCGGATCACCGATCCCCTCGTCCACCAGGTCGTCTTGGAGCCTCACCGCGTAGTAGCCGATGGCGCCGGCGGCCGCTGCCGTCTCAATCACCCCTCCGTCGACCGCCTCCCCGACGCCGGCTGCGGCCTGCGCCGCCCACCGCGGCACCAGCACGATCGGCTGGGCAAGAGGATGGAGGTAATCGGGTTCGCCGCCCGAAACTTCGGTTCGCCGGAGCAGCATCACCTCCCAGAGGTCGCGCGACCTGGGCTGGAGCCGATCCCCCAGGGCAATGGTCGCCTGGCGAGCGATCGCCGCCAACCGCTCCGGTGAGGGAAATGCCATCGCTTGGAACCTACGGTGGATTGCCACCTCCCGGTAGGCTCTCCGAGGGGGGATGTCATATGCCGGGGTCGGCCGACCTTCTCGCCAGCTTCCTCCCGGGGCCGCTGCGGCTCCGGCTCGCGACGCGGCCCGAAGTGCCCGAGGGGCTGCTCGCCGAGGAAACCGATCTGGTCGCCATGCAGATGGACGTCTCCGGGTTCTCTGGGCTCACCCAACGGCTCGCCGCCGATCCAACGATCGGCACCGAGGAGATCGTTGCCGAGCTCAATCGCTACTTCCACGGCCTCATCGGGACGGTCGATCGGCATGGTGGCCTCATGGTCGGCTTTGGCGGCGATTCGCTGGTTGCGGTTTGGATGACGGGAGCGTCGCCGGCGGAGGCGGCTGCCGCCGCGGGCGATTGTGCCCTGGACGCCCTGCACACCATCTCCCGCCTCGGCGGCGGCTCACAGCGCGGCCTCGACTTCCGGATCGGGATCGGTGCCGGGCGAGCGGTCATGCTCGACTTGGGCGGGTTCCGGGGACGGCGCCAGTTCCTAGTTGCCGGTCCCGCTGTGGCGGCCATGGGATCGGCGGTGGTCGATGTGGCGCCGGGAGAGGTTGCCGTGAGCGGCGAGGTCGCCCGACTGCTGGGTCAGAGCCGCCTCGTCCCCACCGCCTCGGGCATGTTCCGGCTGCTGGCGGCCGAGCGTCCACCGTTGGAATTTGCCGCGATGCCACCGGCGCGGCTCGACGGGGACGTGTCACCCGCTATCGAGGCCTACCTGCCCACCGGCATAGTCGAGTTCCTCGGTGAGGACGAGGCGGTCTGGCACAGCGAGTACCTAACCACCACCTCGCTCTTCCTCAACATGAGGGGTCTCGATCTGACCGACGCCAGGGACCGCAACGCCCTTCAGTTGGTGGTGCGCACGGCCCAGGAGACATTCGATAATTTCGAGGGCACCCTCACCGGGATGCTGGCCGACGACAAGGCACTTACCCTTCTCGGCGTTTTCGGGCTGCCCCCGCTGGTCCACGAAGAGGATGCGCTTCGCGCCGTAGCTGCAGGGCAGGCCCTAGATCGGGCACTGCTCGATATCCACCTCGACCATGGGATCGGGATCACGACCGGTCGGGCCTTCACCGGCCTCTACGGAACAGACGTGTTCCGAGCCCGCGCCGTCGTCGGTCCCAGCGTCAATCTGGCGGCCCGGCTGATGCAGGTCGCCGGGAACGAGGTTCTGTGCGACCGGGCGACGAGGCGGGCCACCAGGGGGCGGGTCCACTTCGCCCCGCTGCGCCCCGATCCGATTGAAAGGGCACGAGGAGCTGGTGGAGGCGTACCGGCCCATCTGGACCGTCCAGCCTGGTGTCACCGCGACCGACTTGGGACCGCTGGTCGGGCGGGATGACGAACGGAGCGTGATCCAACGACGTCTGGGTGCAGCCGCCCAGGGTGAGCCGACGGTTCTCGTGCTGGAGGGTGAAGCCGGGATCGGCAAGACCCGGCTGGTGGTGGAGGCAATGGACACCGGCCGCTCGCTCGGTTTCACAGTGCTGACCGGAGGAGGTCACCCGGTGGAGACCGCCCCCTACTCGGCGTGGCGCACCGTGTGCGGCGAGGCCCTCGGTTTCGACACGATCGTCGATCCCACAGAGCGGATCCGGGTGCTCCGGCAGCGCTTCGAGGCAATCCCCGACGGGGCGGACCTCGCCCCGCTGCTGGGCGTGGTGCTTGGAATAGATGTCCCGGGCACGCCGGTGACCGCGGCGCTCACGCCGGAAGGGCGTCGGATGCGCACCGCCACCGCCGTGGTGGAACTGCTCCGGTCCATCACCGAGGCCGCGCTGCTCATCGTCATCGAGGACTGCCACTGGCTCGATGCCGCATCGTGGGACCTGCTCAACCGGGTCCACCAGGAACTCGCAGAAGCCGCGCTGCTACTCACCACCCGCCCATTCACCGGAGAAAGACACGCGGTCCTCGAGGAACTGGTATCGGCATCGGAGGGGAGTCTGATGCGCCTGGAACGGATCCCGGCTGAGGCGGCCCGTCGGCTGGCAGGCGACCGATTCGGAGTTGCTGAGCTGCCCGAGGATCTGGCTGCGTCTGATCGAATCCAAGGCGGAGGGGCATCCCCTGTTCATCGAGGAGCTCGTCTACTCGCTGCGTGACCAAGGCTATGTCGAGGTGGTCGGGGGCAACGTGGCGACGGCGGTGCCCGGCGAGCGGCTCGAAAACCTCGACCTGCCAGACACCGTCCACGGTCTTACGTCGAGCCGGTTGAGTCGGTTGAGCGCTATCGAGCAGACCACTATCAAGGTGGCGAGCGTGTTGGGAGGCAGCTTCGACGCCCACCTCCTCGCTGCGATCCATCCGCTGAGTCTCGACGAGCGCCTCATCGCCGAGCAGCTGGACGACTTGGCGCGACGCGACCTGATCAGGCCGACCGAGACCGGGTTCGCCTTTCGTCACGCCGTGGTCCAGGAGTCGGCATACGAACAGTTGCCCCTTGCGATGCGTCGGCGGCTTCACGAGCAGGTGGCGACGAAGATCGAGGATTCCGGCTCCGATGCTGACCCAGTACCCACTGCTCGCCCACCATTGGGAGGCCGCCGGCCACCTGGAACCGGCTCTCGATTATCTCGAAGGAGCCGGAGCCGCCGCGCTCGAAGCAGGTGCGTTCGACGACGCCGCTTCCTTCCTGAGCGCGGCCCTGGTCAGAGCGGACCAACTCGATGCGCGGGGCAGCGAACTTCCCGCGACCCGTTGCGCCTACATCCACCAGTCACTGGGGGAAGCGATGGCCGGGCAGGGCCGACTCGAACCGGCCGCCGACGAGTACCAGGCGGCTTTGGCCAAGCTCGGACACGGGCCGACCGGAGGTTGGTTCCGGGCCACCGCCGGGTTCATCAAGGAAGTCTTCGTGCAGATGATGCATCTGCTCGGAAGACGGCCCAAACCCGGGTCCCCAGGTCGCCGTCACACGACAGGCAGCATTCATCCTCTCGGTTCTGGGCCAGGTCCATTACTTCCAGGCCGATGTGCCCCGCTGGCTGGTGACCAACCTGCGTTCCATCAATCTGGCCGAACGGGCGGGGGACCCTGGGGTAGCCGGTCCCGCCTATGCCGGTCTGGGAAACCTGGTCGGATCGATCCGGCTTCACCGTCTCGCCCGTCGCTATTTCCGGTTTGCCAGGGCCGATCCGATGCGGCCGCTGTTCGAGGGTCAGCCGGGACTGCTCGCCGCCAAGATGGAGCGAGACATCACCACCCCATTCCACGTGGCGGCCGACCTTTCCGAGGCCGTCTATCTGCTCGCAGGGAAGGCCGACCACAGTGCCGAGGTGATCGACCTGCTCGACAGGACGGTCGATGCCGCCGAGCGGATCGCCTCGGATGCCTATGGGGCCGCGCTCGCCGTTCGTGGGTTCGCTCGAACCATCTATGGTCCGCTCGATCTGGCGAGACAGGACCTGAGCGAGCTCGCCGCCGATGGTCACAGGCGCGATCAGCCGCAGCACGAGACCTGGGCCAGGACACTGCTCATACCCGCTATTGGTTGACGCGGGCGACATCGACGGCGCGGTCCGCTCCAGCGATGCAGCTTCATTGGTGGTGGAGAGGGCCGACAGCATCGCCCTCGGGCTTCACCTCACCACCCGGGCTCGGGCTCTCGTAGCCGTCGGGCGCCGCGACGAGGCTCGAGCGGCGCTAGCCGAAGCCGCCGGTGCGTTGCGGCCGTCCCCGATCTTCCTCCACCTCACCTCCTACACCGCTTGGTGCGACTCCTGGATGGTCCTGGCTGCCGGCGGGGACCGCGCCGCCGCTCGCCGAGTTGAAGTCGTGTCTTTCCGGTCTGCGCCGCTACTCGCTCCTGCTTCCCTTCGCCCGCGCCCGGCTCCAGCTCTTCAAGGGGAGACATGCGCTGCTCAGGAACCGCGTCGCTCCGGCCCGACGCCACTTCCTGAGGGGAGCCGGCTACGCCGACGCCGCCGGGCTGACCTGGGATTCAGCCCGGCTACACGCCGAGGCAGCTCTCCTCTTGCCCGAAGGGCAGGAACGATCGAGACACATGGAGCTGGCTGCTGCCGCCGAGGCTCGGCTACAGAGTGGGCAGGAACCTGCGCTTGCCGCGGGATGAGCGACCCGGCGGACGGTCTACTCCCCCCGGAACTCGGGGGGACGCCGCTCTTTGAAGGCAGTGATCGCCTCCTCCAAGTCGGATGACTCGAGGTAGGCGGCGTTCCACAGTGCGACATGCTCCAAACCCTCGGCGATGGAGCGGCGTCGTGACTCCCGCATGACCGCTTTGGCGCCCTGAACGGCCAGCGGCGAATTCGCTGCGATTGCCTCAGCGAGTGCTGCTGCGTCAATGAGCAGGTGGTCATGGTCGGGGGAGACCCTGCTCACCAGACCGATGGCGAGCGCTCTCTCCACATCGATGTCGGCGCCGGTGAGGACCATCTCGGCGGCGACTGCATGGCCGACGACCAGCGGAAGCCGCTGCAGCGTTCCCAAATCGGCCACTAGTGCCATCCTGGTCTCCCTCACGGAGAACACCGCATCGGAGGCGGCAAGCCTGATGTCACACGCCGTGATCAGGTCGATTCCGGCGCCGAGGCAGTAGCCATGAACCGCGGCAATCACCGGTTTGCGGCATTCCTCGAGAGCCGAGATCGACCGCTGCAGTCGGCGAATGTCGTCGTAGAGCCACCGCTTGCGCGCCGCGTCAGAGCCACCGGGCGCCGACCGGAACTTGGCGAGGAAACCGAGGTCGATCCCCACCGTGAATGCCGGTCCTCGGGCTGCGACGACCACGACCCGAGCGTCGGCATCGTCACCCACTTCGGCCATCGCCCGACCGATGTCGTCGAACATCTCCGACGAGATGGCGTTGCGTTGTTCGGGACGATCGAGCCAAACCGTGGCGATCGGTCCGGACCGCTCGATCGAGACAGTCTCTGAGTGGAAGGTCACCGTGGCACGGTACCTACCACCTGCCACCTACCACCTACGACGAGCCCGGCGGGGAAGCCGCCGGGCTACCTCACTACGAAGGCGAGCTTGACATCGGCGTTGTATTGCACGATTCGCCCCTCCGAGATCCGTGCGGTCCAGCGAAGCACCTCGACACCGGTGATCCCGTCGATCGTCTCCGCCGCCTTGGATACCGCCTGATGGGCGGCGTCTTCCCAACTGGTGTCGGACACCCCGATCACTTCTATGACCTTGATGGCGCCCCGGCTGATGGCCTCGCTCATGTCAATCTCCTGAACAGACGGTCGGGCGATGGTAGGAATCGGTCGGCGAGAGGAGGACGGTGTGGAGTTGACCGAGGCGCTTTACACGACCCGGGCCATGCGGAGGGTGCGTCCCGACCCCATACCCGACCAGGCCGTGGCGGCCATGATGGACGCGGCGATCCGTGCCCCCTCCGGGGGCAACAACCAGAACTGGCGATTCATGACGATCAGCGACCCGGCAACCCGTCGCGCCCTTGGACCGATCTACCGGCGGGCGTGGGACCAGCTCAATGCCACCGCCTATCGGGGCAGGCTGGAGGAAGCGGAGCGTGTCGGCGACGAGGCCACCTTGCGGGTGATGCGCTCGGCCAACTGGCTGGCCGAGCACTTTGAGGAAGTGCCGCTGTGGATCATTGCGCTCAACCGCAACGATCCGACCGGAGCATCGATATATCCGGCGGTGTGGAGCTTGATGCTCGCCGGCCGTGGTCTCGGGATCGGGACCTGCCTAACCACGGTGCTGGGCATGTTCGAGGCGCCGGCCGCTTTCGAGGCGCTGGGGATCCCGGCTGACAAGGGATGGATGCTGGCCGCCGCCGTTTCCGCGGGGTATCCCACCGGGAAGTGGGGGGTGGCGTCACGGCGCCCGGCCGAAGAGGTCGTCTACGCAGACAAATGGGGTCAGCCGGTCCGCTGGTCGACTGCCGAACTGGCGCCGGCTCGGCCGTCGACCGCTAGGCGATGCCTTCGGGTCGGAAGAGGTCGTCGTGGATGCGGAGGGCGAACCGGTCGGTCATCCCCGCCACATAGTCGATCGCTCTGGTGACATCGTCGGCGTGGTCCTGGCGGTAGGTGTCCGGCACCTCATCTGGGCGGACAATGAAGTGGTCGACCAGGTCCCTGATCAGGTGCACCGCTCCTGACCCGTTGTCGCTCCGACTCCGGACGGAGATAGACCCGCTCGAACATGAACGAGCGCAGTTGGTGCATCGGCTCCAACACGGCTGGATCCATGGCTACCCGGCCGCACCTCAGCGACTCGTCGATGACCGCAGTGATCATGCTGTCGATCCAGTCCCGCCCCGGGATCCCAAATGTCGAGGTGGCGACCTCGGGTAGGTCGGACACAGCGATCACACCGGCGCGCACCGCGTCCTCGACATCGTGGGTCAGGTAGGCGATCCGGTCGGCGAACCGGCAGGCCAGACCCTCGGAAGTCCGGGGCGGGGGCTCGATCCTCCACGAGTGGGCTCCGATCCCGTCGAGCACCTCGGCGCTGAGGTTCAGCGGCTCGAGGACGGTGAGCACCCGCACGCTCTGGGGGGCATGGAGCCACTCGCCCTCGACGTACGGAGTCAACGCCTCCTCGCCGGTGTGGCCGAAAGGGGAGTGGCCGACGTCATGTCCGAGGCAGATCGCCTCGGTCAGGTCCTCGTTGAGGCCGAGCGCAACCGCCAGCGCCCTCCCAACCTGGGTCACCTGGAGGGTGTGGGTAAGCCGGGTGACGTAGTGGTCGTCCTCGGGATTGATGAACACCTGGGTCTTGTGCTTGAGACGGCGAAAGGCCTTCGAATGGAGAATCCGGTCTCGGTCCCGCTGAAACGGCGTCCGGTAGACATCGGCCGGCTCGTCCACCGCCCTTCCCGAACTCCCCGTCGAGAACGTCGCGGCCGGGGCCAACAACTCGCGCTCCCGTTCCTCGCGCAGCTCACGGGTCAGACGGAGGAATGGCTCGGCCATCGGGCGATCGTATCGGGACGGCGGACGCCGTTCTTGGCTAGCGACGACGGCTGACCGCGGTCAGGGAGTTGCGGGCACCACCTCGATCGTGCCCTTCATCCCATACTGGTAGTGGCCGGGGAGATGACAGGCGAACTCGAAAATGCCCGGCTCATCGAAGGTGAAGGTGGTGATGGCGCGGCCGTCTGGACCAATCGACACCTCGCCCGGGATCGATGGGTGATCCTTCTCGGTGCCATCGGCGTGACGGAGATGGACCTCGGGACCCCCCGTGATCAGCTCGTGGTGGATGGGGTCGTCGTTGACGACGAGAAACCGCACTCGGGTGCCCTCCACCACGGTGAGGCTGTCGGGCTGAAATCGGGAGTGGTGGATATCGACCTGGATGGTGACATCACCGGGTCCGAGCGTTGGGCCTTCCACCGCCCCGATACCGGCGAAGGCGAAACCGACCCCGGTGACCATCGCCGTGGCAACGAGCGGAACCACGATCAGGAGCGTCCTGCGGTGCCAGCTCATGCGCTGGCGCTCCTCCGATCGAGAGGGCGGCGGCGAGTCCACCACGAACCGGCGGCAAGTGTGGCCAGACCGACTCCCACGCCGGCATAGACCGGCCAACCGGGGATGCCAGGACGAGCGGCCCCGACCGAGAGCGACTCGGGTCCCGGAACTCCGGTGTCAGCGAAATCGGCCGCCGCTCCAGGCGTGGCGGACACGGCGAGGTCGTAGTCGAGTTCGCCCGCCGGTGTGTCGAGGGTCAGGTAGGTGAGCCACATCTCACGAGGGAGCCATTTCATCCCGGCGTCGGAGCGGAGATCGTTGAGAAGCGGCCGGTTGGCCCGTTCACTGCGATCGAGGGTCAGTCCGGTTCCACCGGCCAGGAGGTCTGGTTCGGTCTCGGTGAGCAAGAAGACGTCTGCTTCGATGCGGTCTTCCGGCTGGGCGCCGAGGCTCAGGATGCGGAGGGGTACCCATGGATCGTCGGTCGGGATGGTTGCCATGATCGGGGTGCTGTCACCCGGCTCTTGGGCGAGCTCGGCGGCCCTCTCGGCGTTGAAGCGAGCGGCCATGAACACCGGGCTCCGTCGGGCGTAGAAGTCGAGCACCTCGGGGGCGTCAGGGCTGAGGAAGAAGCCGTGCTCTGTCGCCCACTTCCCGACCTCGTCACCGCCTCCCCGCAGCACGGTGATATCGAGAGCATCGATCTCGACCTCGAGGATGACCTCTGCATCCAGGGAAGCGCTCGCAGCGGCTGTCTGCTCGGTCGCAAGGCCCACCGGCGCCACCTCGAGAGCGAGCCGTTGCAGCGTCCAGTCGCCACCCCGCTCCACCTTCGTCGGCACGTCGGGGAGCGGGATGATCGAGCCCACCTCCTTGCCCTCACCGGTGAACTCGAAGGCGGTCACGTAACGCTCGACCCCATCGCTGTAGGCAGCCAGCGTCGTGGTCCGCACCAATTCGATGGTGCCGTTCTCACCAACGAGGCCGCCGCATGCCAGGGCGGGTGCGGCACCGAGGGCGACAACTGCCGCGACCGATCCCATCACTAAAAGCACTCTGCGTCCAGATGCCCGGTTCATCACGTCATCTCCTCGTTGGACGTGTCCCGGTTGGACGGCCGTTGACGTCTCTGCGGTTCCGTGCTCTCCCAGGCGTATCTGGGCTGTCAGGGTCGTTGCCTACCATCGGCGACGGTGCCGGCACTCGACCTCACCGCAAACGCTCGGACCGTCCTCGAGACCCGCTATCTGCTCCGCGACGAGGCTGGTGTCCCGGTGGAGACCCCTGAGGATCTTTTCCGCCGGGTGGCGGCCGACGTGGCGACGGCCGAGGAGGTCTGGGGTGGCGAACCCGCCGTCTGGGCGGAGCGCTTCTACCAATCGATGGCGGCGCTCGACTTCCTTCCCAATTCGCCCACCTTGATGAACGCCGGCCGCGACCTCGAGCAACTCGCCGCCTGCTTCGTGCTTCCCATCGACGATTCGCTCGATTCGATCTTCGACACGCTCAAGCTCGCCGCAAAAGTGCACCAGTCGGGTGGCGGCACCGGGTTCTCCTTCTCCCGGCTCCGGCCCCGCAACGACGTGGTCAAGACGACGATGGGTGTCTCATCGGGACCGGTGTCGTTCCT
Organism: uncultured Actinomycetes bacterium; assembly: GCA_963780745.1. Classification (GTDB taxonomy): domain Bacteria; phylum Actinomycetota; class Acidimicrobiia; order Spongiisociales; family DATADW01; genus DATADW01. The sequence goes on from CAWACT010000011.1 coordinate 33,163, forward strand.
CGAGGTCTACGACTCGGCCACCGAGCACATCAAGCAGGGTTCGTTCCGGCGCGGCGCCAACATGGGGATTCTCAACGTCACCCATCCCGACATTCTCGAGTTCATAAACGCCAAGACCGACGGTGGCATAACCAACTTCAACATCTCGGTGGGTGTGACCGAAGAATGGATGGAGCGGGCCGCCGCCGGCGCCGACTACGACCTGGTCAACCCGCGATCCGGTGACAAGGCGGGGACACTCGATGCGGGCGATGTCCTCGACCGCATCTGCCGAGCGGCGTGGGCGACGGGAGATCCCGGGATCATCTTCCTCGATCGGATCAACGAACCACGTACCAACCCGACCCCCTACCTCGGCCCGATCGAAGCGACCAATCCTTGTGTTACCGAGGACACATGGATCATGACCAGGGCCGGCGCTCGGCAGGTGGTGGATCTGATCGGTGTTCCTTTCGAGGCGCTTGTTGATGGAACGCCCCACCCCTCGAGTGGCTTCTTTCCCACCGGTCACCGTGACGTCGTCACCCTGACTACCCACAGAGGTCTTCGGCTCCGCGCCACGCTCGACCATCCGGTGCGGGTCCTGACATCGTCCGTTGGCCATCGGACGACCTGGGATTGGCGGCCGATCCGAGAGTTGATGATCGGCGACCGGGTGATGCTCAGCGATCACGGCGAGATCTCGTGGGCCGGCAGCGGGAGCGGTGCGGAGGGCTACGTCCTCGGCTTGCTACTCGGCGACGGTTACTTCGGGGACGATGCCGCACGCCTCCACTTCTGGGGTCCAGAGCGCGACACGCGACGATCGGAGACTCGCTTGCTGCTCGACGCGGCCGTCGGACTGCGATCCACCGGCCCTCGACGCTGACGAGCACCGCGCCCCCTACGTGGCCCTCAAGTCCACCGGTCTCTCGGAGCTGGCGGAGGCATACGGTATGCGTAGAGGAGCGAAAGAGGTCACAGCTGAGATCGAACGCGGTTCCTCCGATTTCGTCCGGGGGTTTCTCCGTGGCTGGATGGATGCCGATGGGTCGGTCCAGGGCTCGCAGCGCAAGGGCGTCTCGGTGCGCCTCGCCTCGTCCGATCTCGGTTCGCTTCGGCGCGCCCAGCGGATGCTCCAGCGTCTCGGTGTGATGTCAACCATCTATGCCGAGCGGCGTCCCGCCGGCATGCGCCGCCTTCCCGACGGGAGGGGAGGAATAGGCAGCTACCAGTGCCGCGCCGACCACGAACTTGTCGTCAGTGGTTCCAACCTGATCCGTTTTGCCGAACGGGTGGGGTTCGCTGACGCCGCCAAGGCGTCCAAGCTGGCGCGGCTCATCGGCTCATACAAACGCCGGCTCAACCGGGAGCGCTTTACCGACAGGGTCGTGTCGATCGTGCCCTCGGGTACCGCAGACGTCTTCGATTGCCAGGTCGCCGGTGGACGGTCGTTCGACGCCAACGGGATCATCGTCCACAACTGTGGCGAACAACCTCTTCTCCCCTTCGAGGCGTGTGTGCTCGGGTCGGTGAACCTCGACCACTTTGCGGGAATGGACGGAATCGAGTGGGAGCGGCTCGGGGAGACCGTCGATCTGGCGGTTCGGTTCCTCGACGACGCGGTGGAGCGTTCCCGCTACCCGGTCGAGGAGATCGAGCGCATCCACAAGCACGGCAACCGCAAGATCGGGCTCGGTGTGATGGGCTGGGCGGATCTGCTCATCTCGCTCGGCATCGCGTACGACTCGGATGAGGCGGTCGAGCTCGCCTCCGCAGTGATGGGCTTCATCCGGGAGCGAGCCGACTCGGCCTCGGCACGATTAGCCGGCGAGCGGGGATCGTTCCCCAACTGGGAGAGGTCGGTCTACGGACCCTCCGGATGGGACCGGCCGATGCGTAACGCCACCAGAACGACGATCGCCCCGACCGGTACCATTTCGATAATCGCCGGCACATCGTCGGGGATCGAGCCGCTGTTCGCGCTGGTGTACCACCGCAAGGTCCTCGACGGGCGAGTGCTGACCGAGGTCCACCCCATGTTCCGCCGTGCCGCCGAGAGTGCCGGTCTCTGGTCCGAAGACCTCGCCTCCTCAGTGGCGGCGCGTGGGGGAGTGCGCGGTGTCCCTGGCATCCCCGAAGAGGTGCAATCGGTCTTCGTCACAGCTCACGACCTCGCCGCCGGTTGGCACGTTCGTCATCAGGCTGCGTTTCAGCGTCACGTGGACAACGCGGTCTCGAAGACGATCAACCTTCCCCACGATGCCACCGTCGATGACGTGCGCCGCGTCTACCTGCTCGCCGCCGAGCTCGGGCTGAAGGGGATAACCGTCTACCGCGACGGGTCGAAGACCTGGCAGGTGCTCAACCGGGGCACGCCGTCGGGCACCGATCTCGGCACTGTCGAGGGATCGGCGCCCCAAATGGTCGAGAGTTGGCCCGCCGAGGACCATCAGCCGATACCACCAAAACGCGGTCAGAGCGTGCTCGAGGTGTGCCCGGTATGCGGCCAGCCGGCCTTTGAGTTCGCCGAGGCGTGCGGCAAGTGCCACTCGTGTGGCCACTCGACCTGCTGAATCACGCCATGGCCCTCGCGTCGCCGGGTTCAGCGATCTGCCAACCGATCGACCGTCTCGCCGAACTCCTCCCAGCTGTGCACATCGACCGTTCCAGTGACCGGCCGGTTCCAGGGTCTGACGAAGCGGCACACCGTGGCCTCCGGCCGGGAACGGTGTAGCTGCCAGACGACATGGGGAGCATCGTCGAGATACAGGTCGCAGGGGACCCGCCACTTCTCCTCGAGGATGTGGACCTCCCGGGTGGGGATGCGGTGGTCGGCGATCCAGGCGAAGGTGTCGTGCACCGCCCAGTTCGGCTTCGAGGTGAGGATCACCACATCGTGTCCCTTGCGACGCAGCGAGGACAGTTGGTCCACGGCGCCGGGGTACGTCTCCAGATGGCGGAACATGGAGTGGCCACCGTGGTCGCGGGCCCACCGCCAGAACTCGCCCATGTCGCGGAAGTGGGTCAACGAAGGGATGCCGTTCCACGCCCTCATGGCGTCGAGGGGGATGTCGGTGCCGAAATCCTGGTTGTACCGGGTGACCCAGCCAGAGTTGAAGTCGGCGACGACTCCGTCGAGGTCGATCCCGAGCCGCACGGGCAAAGCCTACGGTGAGCGGGCCGGCACCGAAGGGCGACCGAGGCTGCCGACGAGGTCGCGGCCGATGAGGACTAAGAAGAATATGGCGACGGCCACACCTGCCATGGTCGCTCCGGCGGCCGTCTCGGCGTACCAACTGATGAGCAAACCGGCGAGCACGGCCAGGATCCCAGTCCCAGCGGCGACCGCCATCATCACCGGGACCCGTCTCGAGACGAGCGCCGCCGTGGCCGGGGGAGCGACCAGCAGGCCGAACACGAGGAGCGAGCCGACGGTGCGGAACGAGGTGACCACCGCAAGAGTGATCAGTGCCAAGAGCACCGCATTGGCCAACGACGGGCTGAGCCCGAGCACTTCCGCCTTCTGTTCGTTGAAGGCCAGGGCGAGGAAAGGACGGTAGAAGACCGCCGAGGCAGCCAAGGCCACCAAGGTCCCGCTCGCCATGAGCACGAGATCACCGGTGGTGACGCCGAGAGCATCACCGAAGAGGATCCCGCTCAGACTGGCGGCGTAAGACCCGCCCCGGGAGATGATGATCACCCCGAGCGCCAGCATCCCGACGAACAACAGACCGATCCCGGCATCCTCGGAGAGCCGAGATCGGCGGTGCACGAGATTTATCCCGCCGATCATCACCAGAGCCGAGAGGGCCGCGCCCAGCGCCGGGTCGAAGCCAACGACGACGGCGAGCGCGATGCCGGGCAAGGCACCATGTGCCGAGCGCGTCGCCCATGAAGCTCATGCCACGCATCACCACCCAGGTCCCGACCACGGACGTGGTCACGGCAGCCAGGATCCCGCCAAGCAGGGCGCGCTGCATGAACGGCTCGGATAGCGGGGTGGTGAGCCAATCCATCATCGCGTTGAAAGGGCCTCGGCCACCAGTCCGACGTTGGTGAGGATCATCCCGAGATAGCTGTCGGCGCCGCTGCCTGGCTCACCGAGGGTGTCGGTGAACAGGTCGACGACCTCGACGTCGCGGCCGGCCTCGGCGGCGACGGTCTCGGCGAGGCCGGTCGAATTGGTGGCGTCGGCGAAGATGGCCGAGACGCCGGTGGTGTCGATGGTGTCGACCAGTTCGGCGATCTCCCGGCCGCTCGGCTCGGCCAGGGTGCTCCCGCCCGGGATCACCGTCGCGACCACGGTGAACCCGAAGCGGTCGGCGAAGTAGCCGAGCGAGTCGTGGCTGGTGACGAGGACTCGCCGCTCGGTGGGCACCTCGGACAGGATCTCGTCGGCCTCTGTGCCGGCCGCGGTCACCTCGGCGCGGTAGGGCGCCGCCTCACCGTGCCAATCGACCGATCCATCGAGCACCGATAGCTCGCCGGCGATGAGGTCGATCGCCCGGGCCATTCGGTCGGGGTCGTGCCAGAAGTGCGGGTCTTGGCTCTGACCGAGCGCTTCGGTCCCCTGTGAGCCGACCCTGGGGATGGGATCGAGCCCGTCGGCCAGCTGGAGAACGGGCGTCCCCTCGGCCGAAGCAGCTTCGATCACATCCGCCAGTCCCTCCTCGAGGCCGAGCCCGTTCGCCACCACAAGGTCAGCGGCGCCGATGGCAGCCACCTGCTGTGGCGACGGCTCGAAGTCGTGCGGGTCGGTACCCGCGGGCAGGACCACCGCGACGTCGGCGGCGTCACCGACGATGTTGGAGACGACGTCCCCGAGGACTGAGGTGGTCGCCACAATCGCAATTCGGTCTTCATCGGTGGTGCCGGCCGCCGAGGTCCCCGTCGAGCAAGCCCAGAGCCCAATGAGGCCGCTGAGCAAGGCGAGGCGCACAGCACGCGAGCAGAGGACTCGGCCGCGAATCTCGAAACCGATTCTCATCCCTTGCATATAATGAGAATCACTCCTAATCTGTCGCGTGCAAGATAACAGAGGCTGCAAGGAGGGTGAGTTGAACCGGATGACCCAGTTGTCGGAGATCGATCGGCAGGTCGAGCGTCATCTGGGTGAGAAGGATGTCCGCTACACCCAGGGCCGCCGTCAGGTGGTGCGTGCACTCCATCGCTCCGCTGGACCGCAGGCTGCATCGGAGTTGCACCGGGGTCTCAGATCGTCGGTTCCGCTTTCGTCGCTCTACCGCTCGCTGGCCGTGCTGGATTCCAGCGGCGTGCTTCAGAAGCACCACGACGCTGCCGGGCTGGCCCGCTTCGAACTGGCCGAGTGGCTCACCGGCCACCACCACCACCTCGTCTGCGTCGACTGCAACCAAGTGGTGGACGTCGAACTCGACGCGGAGAGTGAAAGGGCGCTGGCGGTGCTGGCAGAGTCGGCAGGGCGGGACCGGGGCTATGCGGTTGTCGATCATGGCCTCGAGATCGAAGGAACCTGCGCCCGATGCCTCGACAGGTGACCGCCGTCGAAGGAAGGATGGTCGGGTTGCGATACCGCTCCCGGGTCGCCCTCCAGCCATCTGACTTCACCATCGAGCGGGGCACGGTGGCGACCCTGATCGGTCCCAACGGATCTGGTAAGTCGACCATGCTCAACGCGGTTGCCGGCCTGCACCCCCCCGACGTGGGGAGCTTGACCGTATTCGGGCGACCGCCCGTCGAGTCCAGGCCGCACATCGCCTATGTCCTCCAGTCGACTCGCGTCAACGAGGCGCTGCCGGTGACGGTCCGGGAGGTGGTCGCCATGGGCCGCTACGCCTCCCTGGGGATGGTCGGCCGGTTTGCGCCCGGCGACCGGACCGCCGTCGAGAGGGCGATGGAGCAGACCGAGGTGACCGATCTGGCGACAAGCCAGTTGGCCGAACTGTCCGGGGGCCAGCGTCAGCGGGTATTCGTTGCCCAAGGGCTGGCGCAGGACCGAGACCTGCTGCTGCTCGACGAGCCGCTCACCGGCCTCGACCTGGTGTCGATGGAGATCATCTTCGATGTGGTCCGCAGCGAACGCGCCGCTGGCCGAACTGTGGTCATGACTACCCACGACCTCGGTGACGCCTCCCAGGCCGACCACGTCATTCTGCTGGCAGGTCGGGTTGTCGCGCAGGGTTCCCCCGACGAGGTGCTGACCGCGGCGCGCCTGAGCGACGCCTACGCCCACCGCATGGTCACGATGGAAGGAAGGGTCATGGTCGACGACCCGGCCCACCAACCGACCGATCGGCGACACGTCCATCTCGACAGATCGAAAGGTGGGGTCACCCGAACGTAGCGGAGCACCGGGATCGCTAGCACCGGCCCATCACCAGATACACCGCTCTACGATCGGGTCGTGGAGTATCGGGCCCTCTATCGCAGGTACCGGCCGACCACCTTCAGTGAGGTGGTCGGTCAGCAGCACGTAACGGAGACCCTGGCTCGAGAGATCATCGAGGGAAAGGTGGCTCACGCCTATCTCTTTGCCGGCCCTCGCGGCACGGGGAAGACCACCACCGCCCGGATCCTGGCCAAGTCGCTCAACTGTACGGACCGCCACCCCGACGGCACTCCATGCAACAAGTGCGTCTCCTGCACTTCGATCGACGAGGGGTCGTCCCTCGATGTCATCGAGCTCGACGCCGCTTCGCACAATTCGGTTGACGACATCCGCGACATCAGGGTGAGCGTCTCGACGGTCGCCGTCGGGGAAGGCGCCCGCCGAGTGTTCATCCTCGACGAGGCGCACATGCTGTCCAAGGCCGCGGGCAACGCCTTGCTCAAGACATTGGAAGAGCCACCGAGCCACGTCCATTTCGTCCTGGCCACCACCGAGCCCTACAAGCTGCTCGATACCATCCGCTCCCGCGCCCAGCGCTTCGACTTTCACGCCATCGGGTCGGACACGCTGACCAAGCACCTCGAATCGGTTGCCAGCAGCGAGGGCTACCGCGCCGACTCGGCAGCCTCGGCGTTGATAGCCCGCCAAGCCCGCGGATCGGCCCGCGATGCCCTCAGCCTCTTGGAGCAGGTGGCCGCTCTGGGAAGCGGGACGGTCGATGTTCGCGGCGTCCGCAGAGCGATCGGGTTGGCCGAGGCGGATGCTCCGATGCGGCTAGCCAATGCCATGGTGGAGCAGGATGCCAAGTCGGCGCTCGAGTTGGTCGGAGAGATGGTCGGTGAGGGCGTCGACCTGCGTCGCTTTGTCTCCGAGGCCATCGCCTTCTTCCGCGGTGTGTTCCTGGCCCACTACGCACCCAACCTGGCCGAGGTGGCCGACGAGCCGAGCGAAGTTCTCGAGGAGTGGAAGGCCGCTTCGAAGCTGGTGGCGGCGCCGGATGTTCTTCGTGTCATCGATCAACTAGGTGACGCACTCATCAAGTTGAGGGAGGGTCGGGAGGAGCGGCTCATGATCGAGTTGGCGCTGCTCCGGCTGGTCCGGCCCGAGGTGGTCGGTGATCCCGCCTCGCTTGCCGCCCGTCTCGATCGACTCGAACAACGGGTCAAGCACCTGGCTGATACTCCGGCTGCGGCACGAACCGTTGAGAGGGAACAGCCGGCGACCCAAAACGCTGCCCAAAACGCTGGCCAGCCCGTGCCGAAACCGATCGCCGCGCCGGCCCGAGCCCGAGACTGTTGCACCACCCGCACGTGCACCGGTCGAAGGCCTGACGATCGAGAGGCTCGAGGAGGTTTGGCCAGTCCTGTTGGCCTCGGTTCGCGACGAACTCACCCAGCGCCGCTGGGCCTTCTTCCGCGAGGCCTTCCCGGCGGCGGTAGAGGACACGACCATCATCCTCCAGCTTCCCGCCGGCCACGACTTCCATCTTTCCGAGTTGCGTGGCGACCCAAGAGTCGCCGATGTCGTCGAAGCCAGGGCCGGCGACCTGGTTGGAGGTGCGGTGCGGGTCGATTTTCGGCTGGCGGATGCCGTGGTCAGCACCGAAGAAGATGACGAGGTGCCCGACAAGGACAGCCTCGCCGAGGCACCTGAACACGACCCCGAGAGGCTCGTCGCCGAGTTCCTCGGCGCCGAATTGGTCTCCGAGAGCCCCGTCGAGGAGTCGTAGAACAAGCTCCTGGATCGGTGGGGCTTCTTCGGCTGCCCCGGTGGCTCTGGGGAGCGGTGATACCCTGACCAGATGGGTATGCGGCCCCAGGACATGCGCAAGCTGATGCAGCAGGCGCAGAAGATGCAGGAAGAGATGGCGGCCGCCCAGGAGGAACTCGCCACGAAGGAGTTCGAGGGGACCTCGGGCGGTGGAGCGGTCACCGCCATGGTCACGGGCTCGGGCGAGTTGGTCTCGGTCGGCTTCGCTGATGGCGTGATCGACCCCGACGATCCCGAACTGCTCGGAGACCTTGTCGTTGCCGCGGTCAACCAGGCGCTGCGGGCCGCCAACGAGACTGCTCAGTCGCAGCTCGGAGGGCTCACCGGCGGTCTCGATCTTGGTGGCCTCCTGGGCTGATGCTCGACGGCCCCATCCAACGTCTCGTTGATGAGTTGGCGCGTCTCCCGGGCATCGGGCCCAAGTCGGCGCAGCGGCTCGCCTTCCACCTGCTCAATATCGAGGAGACCGACGCCAGGCGTCTCGCCGAGGCGATCATCGAGATGCGAGACAAGGCGCGTTTGTGCCAACGCTGTTTCAACGTCACCTCCACCGAGGAGTGCTCGATCTGCACCGATCCGCGCCGCGACACTGCGTCGGTGTGCGTGGTCGAGCGGGCCCAGGACATCATCGTGGTGGAGCGGACCCAGGAGTTCCGCGGCCGCTACCACGTACTCGGCGGAGCGCTCTCGCCGATCGACGGCATTGGGCCCGGCCAATTGAAGATCGCCGAGCTGAGACGCCGGGTTTCGGACGAGGAGATCGCCGAGCTAATTATTGCTACCAACCCGACGGTGGAGGGAGACACCACCGCCATGTACCTGGCGCGCGAGTTCAAACCGCTCGGAGTCCGGGTCACTCGGCTCGCGAGCGGGCTGCCGGTGGGTGGTGACCTCGACTACGCCGACGAACTGACTCTCGGACGAGCCCTCGCCGGGAGACTGGAGCTCTAGGCGTCCCGCCCGGATCGACGAACCCAGGGTTCGACCGGTTGCAGAAGCGCGCTTCGAACCCTGGGTTGCGCATTGGGACGGCATCGAGACTGCCTCGGTTCGTTCCGTGGGCTCGAAGCGTGCCACAGGCGCGCCTCGAACCCTGGGTTGCGTGTTTTCCCCGTCAGTCGAGGGTGACGGCGCTTATCGACCGCAGCTTGCGGAAGTCGTGACGGGCGATGATCGAGCGGATAGACCCGGTCTTGGATCGCATCACCACCGAATGGGTGGTGGCGCCGTCGCCGAAGTACTCGACCCCATCGAGGAACTCACCAGTGGTCACACCGGTGGCGGCGAAGAACACATTGTTCGAGTCGACCAACTCCCGGGTGGTCATTACCTGGTCGAGGTCCAGCCCGTTCTCGATCGCCCATTCCCGCTCGGTCTCGTCGCGGGGCCACAGGCGGCACTGGATCTCGCCGTCCAGGCATGCCATCGCTCCGGCGGCGAGCACTGCCTCGGGTGAGCCCCCGATCCCGAAGAGGACGTCGACGTTGCTCTCCTCGCGGGCAGTGGCGATGGCGCCCGACACGTCACCGTCACGAATCAACCGGATGCGCGCTCCAGCCTCCCGCACCGCATCGATGTAACGCTGGTTGCGCGGCCGGTCGAGGATTATCGCCTGGAGGTCATTGACGTCCTTGCCCCGCGCCTTGGCCACCTGTCGGAGGTTGTAGTCGACCGGCGCGTCGAGGGCGATGGTCCCCGCCGCCTCCGGGCCCACGGCGATCTTGTCCATGTAGACCAGCTTGCCGGGGGCGTACATGGTCCCCCGCTCGGACACGACGAGCACGGCAAGGGCTCCGGGCCCGCCTTCTGCTGTGAGACGGGTCCCGTCAACCGGATCGACGGCCACGTCCACCTCGGGACCCGACCCGGTCCCCACTCTCTCGCCGTTGTAGAGCATCGGCGCGTTGTCCTTCTCGCCCTCTCCGATGACCACGATCCCGTCGATGTTGAGGGTGGCGAGATGGGCGCGCATGGCGTCGACCGAGGCTCGGTCGACGGCGTCCTTGTCCCCCGCGTCCCTGCCAACGGGCGGCGGCCATGGCGGCGGTCTCGGTCACCCGGACAAGATCGAGACCCAGGTTCCGCTCGGGGATCTCCGCCATCAGTCGACCCGGATGATCAGGGCGTCGCCCTGACCGCCACCACCGCACAACGTCACGGCGCCGATCCCGCCGCCGGCTTGGCGGAGGGCGTGGATCAGGGTCACGATGAGGCGGGCGCCGGTGGCGCCGATGGGATGCCCGAGTGCCACCGCACCGCCCCGTGCGTTCACCTTGGCAGGATCGAGATCGAGCATCCGAGCCGACCACAGCGCCACCGCGGCGAATGCCTCGTTGATCTCGACCAGGTCGAGATCAGCTGATTCGAGGCCGGCCCTCTTCAACGCCACCCGAAGTGCCTCGGCGGGACGCTCGTGCAGCGTGGCGTCTGAGCCACCAATCTGGCCGTAGGCAACGATCTCGGCCAGGACCGGCGCCCCTGCCGCCTCGGCGGCGGCACGATCGGCGACCACGACCGCGGCGGCGCCGTCGGATATCTGCGAGGCGTTGCCGGCGGTGATGGTCCCGTCGGAGGCGAAAGCTGGGCGGAGCGCACCGAGAGCGGCGGCGTCGCTGTCGACCCGGATCCCCTCATCGGTGTCCACCACCACCGACGCGCCCTTTCGTTGGGCGACCTCGACCGGGACGATCTCGTCGTCGAAGCCGCCCGACGATGAGATGGCGCCGGCGCGAGCGTGGCTCTGCGCCGCCCACTCGTCCTGCTCGGCTCGTGCGATGCCGAGATCCCGGTTCTTGCGGTCGGAGGACTCGCCCATAGTGCACTTGTCGAATGCGCACCACAGCCCGTCGTGCAGCATGACGTCGATGAGGGCGCTGTCGCCCATCCTCCGTCCCCAGCGGAGGTCGCGCTGCACGTGGGGGGCGTTGCTCATCGACTCCATTCCACCGGCGACGGCGAAGGATGCTTCACCGAGTCGGATCGATCGGTCCGCCATGGCGATCGCGGCCAACCCGGAGAGGCAGACCTTGTTGACCGTGATCGATGGAACTGTCATCGGCACGCCCCCTCTGACCGCGGCCTGGCGGGCAGTGATCTGACCCTCGCCCGCCTGGAGCACCTGACCGAAGATCACCTCATCGACCTTGTCGCCTCCGACACCCGATCTGTCCAACGCGGCCTCAATGGCAATGCCGCCCAGTTCCACGGCTCGCAGCGGTGCCAGCGCTCCCCCGAACTTGCCCACTGGGGTTCGCGCCGCTCCGATGATGACGCTCGACATGCTCCCGACCTCCTTGTGGCGGATCGTACCTATCCAGGCGCTCTAGCCTCGTTGCCGATGAAGCTCCTCAACCTCGACCATGTGGCGGTTGCGGTGCGCCGTCTCGACGACTCGCTGGCGGCATACCGCCAGCTATTCGGGGTGGAGCCGTTGTACCGCGAGGTGGTCGAGGACCAGGGTGTCGAAGAGGCGATGATCCCGGTCGGGGGTTCCTTCATCCAATTGCTGGAACCTCTTGGCCGCGATACCCCGGTCGGTCGCTTCCTCGAGCGGCGTGGCGAGGGGCTGCACCATGTTGCGTTTGCCGTGCCCGATGTGGCCGCCGCCCTGGCCCATCTCGAGGCAGCGGGCGCCGAGTTGGTCGATCACCAGCCGCGGCGCGGTGGTGGCGGCAAGCAGATCGCCTTTGTCCACCCGTCGACGACCGACGGAGCGCTCGTCGAGCTAGTGGAGCTTTCCGATGGCTGAGCGCGTGTCGATCACCCCGGCGCCCGACGCCTTCGCCGCCGCCGTGATCGGCGCGGTGATCGCTCATCTCGAGGCGGAAGCCGCAGCGCTGGTGCCATCACCGTCGCCGCAGCTACCGGCGTGGGTGGCCTCCGCCCGCCCAGAGCCGCCCGATACCCCGATCGATCGTCGCCCGGTTCGTCATTCTCCGCCCGGCGAGGGATGACGGCGCAGCAACCTCGCCAGCTCGGGTGAGCGCATGGCCGCCAGGGACCCAGCGAAAACGGAGACGATCACCAGGCCCCCCAAGAGCAGCGCCAACAGGGAGACGCCGGCCGACGGGACTTCCCCACCCGAGGTGAGCAGAGCGACGATCCCCAGACCGGCCGCACCGGCCAACACCCCACCGACCAGGGCCCTCGCCAGCGCCTCCAGTACGGGGCGAAGATGGCGCTTTCCAGTGGCGATGAACCACCCGACTCCGAGCAGGATGGCGTAGACGACGATCGACCCGGTGCTGGTGGCGGCGATCCACTCCAGACCAAATCGGTCGCCGACGAGCAAGTAGACGGCGATGGCGACGACGGCAACCGTCGTGCCGATCAGCACCGGGGGCCACATCCTCCTCTTGGCGTAGAAGGCTCGGGCCAGAACCTGCTGGGCGCCCCATGCGGGGATGCTCAATGCGAAAACCGCTGCCACCGCCGCCGTCACCAGCGTGTCCTCGGCACCGAAGGAGCCGCGCTGATAAGCGAGGCGCACCGCGGGCAGTGCCAGCCCGAACACGCCGGCGGCGGCAAGGGTGGCGGCGGTGATGGTGGCGCGTACCGCCGATCCGACCTCGATCTCGAGCTCGTCCTCTCTGCCCTCGGCGGCGAGCCTGGCGAGGAAGGGGTAGGCGGCCACCCCTGCGGCCTGGGCAACCACCCCGACCGGGACCATGCTGAGCTGACGACCGGCGACCAGGGCGGTTATCCCGCCAACGCCGGCGAGTTGGCCGAAGACCCTGATGAACTGCTCGTCGAGCGCCGCTATCGATTGGCCGAGCATCAGGGGGAGGGCGAGCAGCAGATACTCGCCGAGCGCCGGGTCGCGCCAGGCGACCTGGCGCGGCCAGCGGAGACCGACCCGTGAGGCGCCCCACCACTGAAGGGCGAAGTTCCCGAGAATGGCCCCGGCCAGAGCGCCCCAGACGAAACCCTCGGGCGATGGGTTGCCCATCGCCCAGGTCACCGCACCGCCGGCGATGATCGCCAGGTTGTAGACGATTGGGGCCAGCGTGGGGACGAGAAACCGCTGGCGGGCGTATTGGACTGCCATGAAGAGCGAGCCGAGGACGAAGAACACCTGCGCCGGGAGCACCACCCTGACCAGGTCTGTCAGCCGATCGATGTCCGATGGATCGAAGCTGGGATAGAGGAAATCGACCAGGGGACGGGCCCAGATCATCGCTACCACGGTCAAGGCGGTCATCGCCAAGGCGACGGGTCGGAAGACCGCAACAAAGGAACGCCACTCGCCTTCGTCGTCATCGACGGCGATGTGCCGGCTGAGGATGGGGAGGAAGGTGATGGTCAGGTAACCGCCGGCCATCAGGAAGAACAGGTAGTCGGGGATGACGAAGGCGGCGTTGTAGAGATCGGCCTCACCGCTCAGGCCGAGCACGCCCAGCAGCACCGAGTTGCGGACGAAGCCGAGCAGCCTGGAGACCAGGATCCCCGCCCCCACCAGGAGCGCGGCGCGGCCCATGGTGGTCCCGGCGCGCTTTCGCCTGGGCGGCTGAGGAGGCTGGAAGTGGCCGGAGTCCGGTGGGAGGTCCCCGCCGTCCCCCGGCGTCATCTCGCCGGGAGCATCGTCGGGCGGGCCGCCTCCAGGTCGTCGAGGATCGACCCGGCAACAGCCAGATCTCCCTTGCCTACGCCCAACTGGATGTCGGGCTTGTAGGCGCCGTGGTAGTCGGAGCCGCCGCTTGGGAGCAGGCCGGCATCGGCGGCGATGCGGCGCAGCCGGATGCGCTCCTCGGGAAGGTAGGTGGAGTACTCCACCTCGACGCCGATCAGCCCCATCTCGGCGAGACGGCGGAATGCGGCGCGGAGTTCCCTGTCGAGGGTCGTACCGAGCGTGAATGGATGTGCCAGTACGGGGACGCCACCAGATTCCCGTGCCAGCGAGATCGCTTCAGTCGGCGTGAGGCGCTCGCGCCCCACGTAAGCCGGACGGCCGGCAGCGAGGTACTGGTCGAAGGCGGATTGAATATCGGGCACCACCTCCTTGCGGACCAGGACCGCCGCCAAGTGGGGTCGGCCCACCGATCCCCCACCAGCCTCAGCCACGACCTCGTCGAGCGTGATCTCGATTCCCATCCCGACAAGCCGTTCCACGATGCGTGCGTTGCGCCCGTCACGTGCCGCCGCGCAACCCGGCGAGGCGATCTTGGAGGGGGCCACTGCCTGGCTCGAGGAACAGCACCACGAGGTGCATCGCTCCGCCGTCCCACTGGCAAGACAACTCGACGCCCGGGATGAGCCGAACCCCGAGGGCATCGGCGGCGGCAGCCGCGGCGTCGAGCCCCTCGAGCGTGTCGTGGTCGGTGAGGGCGATAGCCCCGAGCCCGGCCCGGGCGGCGCCTGCCACCAGATCTGCCGGCGTTACGGTGCCGTCGGAGGCCGTGCTGTGGGCGTGAAGATCGACCTGCATCGCCCGGCCAGGGTACCCGGGGGGTGTGACGGGGCCCGGCGCTACGGACGACTCGATCGAGACGCTCTCCACATAGACCGCCTCGCGAGGGAAGGATCGCTCCCCGCTCGGTGCGGGTTGCACCGGGATGGCGGCGATCCGATCCAATGTGTCGTCACCTTCCACGACCGTTCCCAACACCGAGAAGTCCGGCCTGAGCGACTGTGCATCCGGGCCTACGACGAAGAAGAACTGGCTGCCCGTCGTGTTGGGGCCCGTCTCGTGGAACAGCGCCATCACACCGGGCTCGTAGACGAACCCATCGGGCGCTGGTTCGTTGGGGAGCGTGTATCCGGGTCCGCCGCTGCCGTCGGCTTGAGGATCGCCGCCCTGGGCGACGAAGGTGTCGATGATCCGGTGGAAAACCGTGCCGTCGTAGAAACCTTCGTTGGCTAGGAACACGAAGGAGTTCACTCCTTGGGGAGCGAGCGTGGGATCGAGTTCGATCACGATCTCGCCACACGAGGTGGCCATCGTGGCGGTGATCGGCGCATCGGGCGGCAGCCCGAGATCCTCGGGGCCGTCGGGGAACGACTGGGGTGTGATCTCTGGAGGCGCCTCGGCATCGCAGGCCACGGGAAGCTGGCGGAAGGCGAGATAGTCGGCAGGAAGCTCCGGCTCGCGCGAGGAGAGGACGTTGAACACGAAGAAGGCGCCGATGATGAGCAGGGCGAGGATGCCGAATCGGGCGGCGCGTATCCATGCGGCGCGGATGCGCTTGCGCCGCTCCTCCTCGCGCCTGCGTTGCTCCCGGGACTCTCGCTGCCGCTGACGACGATCTGTCATGGCGGCGGGGAGAGTAGGACGGCGTGTGGGCCACGCCGGCGGTCGGGGGCGTCGAAGACCACCAGATCGGTGAGCTACCTGGTCCTACACTCGACGACAGCCCATGCCGCTTGTCGTGCAGAAGTTCGGAGGCACCTCAGTCGCCACACCGGAGCGGATCCTGGTGGTTGCAGAGCGGGTGGCCCGCGCCCGCAAGGACGGGAACGACGTCATCGTGGTGGTCTCCGCAATGGGCGAGTCGACCGATGAGCTGCTCGACCTGGCCCAGCGGGTCTCCCCCAACCCGCCGGCGCGCGAGCTCGACATGCTCCTCACCGCCGGGGAGCGGATCTCGATGGCATTGCTCGCCATCGCGATCCAGGACCGAGGGGTCGAAGCGGTGAGCTTTACGGGCTCTCAAGCCGGGATACTCACCGATGCCGCACACGGCGCAGCCAAGATCACCGAGATAAGGGGACATCGGGTGCGCGAGGCGCTCGACAATGGTCGAGTGGTGATAGTGGCCGGTTTCCAGGGGGTGGACCCCGACACGAAGGAGATCACCACTCTGGGCCGGGGCGGCTCGGACGCGACGGCCGTCGCTCTCGCCGCGGCTCATGATGCCGACGTGTGCGAGGTGTTCACCGACGTCGATGGGGTCTACAGCGCCGACCCCCGCATCGTCGGCTCCGCACGGCTGCTGCGCGAGGTGTCGTTCGAGGAGATGCTGGAACTCTCCGCCGGCGGCGCCAGGGTCCTCATGGCGCGGTCGGTCGAGTTCGGTCGCCGTTTCGAAATTCCGATCCACGTCCGGTCCTCTTTCCACGATGGGGAGGGGACCTGGGTGAAGGAGCACACAATGGAGCAGGCCATCATCAGCGGTATCGCCCACGACGTGTCCGAGGCGAAGGTCACTGTGCGGGGGGTGCCCGACACCCCCGGTGTCGCCGCCGCCCTCTTCGAGCCGCTGGCCGAGCGGAGCATCAACGTCGACATGATCGTGCAGAACGTCTCCCGGGACGCCGCAACCGACATCAGCTTCACCGTCCCACGGGAACATGCCCCGGTGGCTCGGGAGGTGGCGAGCGCCGTGGCCACCGAGGTCGGGGCGGCGGGCGTCGACGTGGACGAGAATGTGGCCAAGGTCTCGCTGGTAGGAGCGGGGATGAAATCACACCCCGGTGTCGCCGCACGAGTGTTCCGTGCCCTGGCCAACAAGGGGATCAACATCCAGATGATCTCCACCTCGACGATTCGCATCTCGTGCGTCGTCGACGCCGACGAGATCGACGAAGCGGTACGGACCCTGCACGACGAGTTCCAGCCCCCGCTGATCCTGGAAGAGGTAGGGGCGTGACCAGTGTCGCAATCGTCGGTGCCACCGGTGCGGTAGGGCGGGCCATCATCGAGATCCTCGCCCAGCGCGACTTCCCTGTCGGCTCGCTGAGGCTGTTCGCATCAGCCCGCTCTGCGGGTGACAAGCTGGCGACGGCCTGGGGAGAGATAGAGGTCGAGGATCTCGAGACCGCCGACCCGGGTGGCCTGGACCTGGCTCTCTTCTCTGCGGGCGCAGCGAGGAGCCGCACTCACGCTCCGGCATTCGCTTCGGCCGGGGCGGTGGTGGTCGACAATTCATCGGCCTTCCGGATGGACCCGGCGGTCCCCTTGGTGGTGGCCGGGGTGAACGATCACGCCATAGCCGGTCATTCCGGCATCGTGGCCAACCCGAACTGCACCACGATGACCCTCATGATGGCGGCGGCGCCGCTACATCGCGCCGCCGGCCTGGCTTCGATGGTGGTTTCGAGCTACCAGTCGGTTTCCGGATCGGGGCGGACCGGGATCGATGAGCTGACACGCCAGATCGAGCACTTGGGCGCCGATCGCGACGCCCTTGTTTATGGGGGGTGGGTCGACCCTGGTGGTGATCTCTATCGCGCGGCCTATCGCGTACAACGTCCTCCCTCTCGCCGGGACGATCGACCAGTCCGGTTACACCGAGGAGGAATGGAAGCTGGTACACGAGAGCCGCAAGATCCTCGAGCTCCCCGATCTCGAGGTGGAGCCGACCTGTGTCCGAGTCCCGGTGATGGTCGGGCACAGCGTCTCGGCCACGCTCCGGTTCGCCAAGCCGCTGGCGGTCGAGGAGGCGAAAGACCTCCTCGAGGATGCCCCCGGTGTCTCGCTGTGGGACGACCGCGTCCCTACCCCACTCGACAGCGCCGGTTCCGACGAGGTTCTGGTCGGCCGGGTTCGTCGCACCATGGTCGAGGGAGGCATCACCCTCTTTGCGACCGGCGACAACCTCCGCAAGGGTGCCGCCCTCAACGCCGTCCAGATCGCCGAGAGGGTACTAAGATCGGGTAGGGACCCGCGTACTTCCGTCCCGGAGGGGGGACGGAGCCAGTTCCGAGCCGTTCCTCGTGCTACCGCGGTATCTACGGATTGGTGACTCGGCACTGCCGTCCTCGCCCTCCCGCCCCGCTGTTCTCCGTCCTCCGTGACGGAGATTCCGCCTTCCGTCTCTTGTGAACCATCGCGCCGCGCCGCTCGTCACATCTTGTGGACAAGTAGCGGCGGCTCCGACACGATGGGAGGGGACGTCGGCGAACCGCGAGGGCAGGTTCAAGGTGTACGAACCGGATCCGGCGACCATCCGGGCGGCGATGGGCGGCGATATCGCCGCCTTCGAGGAGTTGGTGCGCGGGCTTCAGGCTCAGGTGTGGCGGTATCTCCGGCACCTCCTGGCCGATGACGACCTCGCAGAGGACGTCGCACAGGAGACCTTCATCCGGGTGTACCGGCGGCTTCGCACCTTCCGCTTCAGATCGAAGTTCTCCACCTGGGTGTTCCAGGTTGCCCGCAACGCGGGCATAGACGCCATCCGCTCCCGGGCCCGGTTGTTGAGGCTGACCGAGCAGGCGGGCGCAGTGGCCCGCCGGTCCGTATCCGGCCCGGAGGCCACAAGCGAACTGCGTGCCGCGGTGGACAGCCTTCCCGTTCGGTTGCGCGAGGCCCTGCTCACCGTCGAGATCCTGGGTCTGCGCTACCGCGAAGCCTCGCAGGTTCTCGGCGTTCCCGAAGGGACGGTCAAGAGCCGGGTCCATCATGCACGGCAGCGCCTCGCCGCTTGGCTGGCCGAGGGTGAACTGGAGGACGCCGGTGACCTGTGATACCGCCCAGGCGCTGATCTCGGCTTCGTTCGACGGCGAGCCGGCGCCGGACGCGACCGACCATGTCGCCGGATGCCCCCGGTGCGCCGCATTCGCTGCCACCGCTCGGGAGGTCCGGCGCCAGATCCGATTCGAGTCCGTCGAGGAACCGGTGGACGTGGTCGCCTCCGTTACCGAGGCAATCACCCACGTCCGGCGTCCGTCTCTGGCGCGGTGGGGTTTGGTGGCCGCTTGCTTCGGCATCGGGGCGATGGTCTCCGCCACGGCGGTGTGGCTCTTGGATCGCCCTGCCCCGACGGCACTCGCCGCCGAGATCGAGCAGCAGGTGCAGGAGGCTCAAGCCTCGGTCGATGCCCTCGACGCCACCCTTTCGGTGGTGGAGAGAGGCTGGCACACCGCCGTCCCGGAACGCCGATTTTCGGGCTCGCTCCGGTATCGGGCCCCCGAGACGCTGTGGTTGGCTCTCGAGGACCTCACCGAGTACCCGTCGCCGCAATGGAACCCCCGCTCGTTGGAAGTGGTGGTCGACGACGACACGGCCTGGCAACGGGGGCCTGTGAGGTGTCCGATCGAGAGCCAGCCCGAGTGCGGATCGACAGTGTCGGTTTCCGCGGTGACCGGGCGCGAGCCGTTCCCCGATGACGCTCCGGCGGCACTCGACCTGATCGTGCCGGTCTCCAGTTTCCGCTGGTCGGAGACTGAGCGTCGCCTAGGGGAGCGGGTGATCGACGGCAGGGCGGCAATCGGAGTCGAGGTGGCTGCCGCCCAGGTGGCCCCGATGCTCGACCTTCTCTACGAGACGAGCGATCTCCGACCTGTGCACCCCACCGACCCGGTAGAGATTTGGCTCGACCTGGAGACGATGGTTCCCCGCGTCCTCTCGTTCACCCCGGCCGAGTCCGAAGCACGGCGGCTGTGGTCGCTCCGCCAAGGGTCTCGACGATACCGCGGGCCGGTCCTACCTGGATGTACGCATTGACGACCTCGATGCTCGACCCGGCAGCGATCGCAGATTCCCGGCATCCCGCCGCAGGCCGTGGCGGAGGACCATGGGTTCCAGGGCGGCCAATGGCGTGGTCGGGCCCGAGCCGTCATTCATTCCCGAAGGCATGAGGTTGCACGAATCCGGCAACGCCGGTGGTGTCGCCGACTCGAGTTGGAGCGACGGCCGGGCGTGGTTCAAGGTGGCTTCGACCCCCGCCTGGAGGGGACGCCGCCTCTTTGGTGACATGGGCGACCCCGTCCGTCGGATGGCAACCGACATCCGGATGGGTCTACCTGAACGAGGACGGGTCGAAGGCTGCGATCCACGGTGAAGACGTCGACGTCGTGGTCACCGGGAGCCTCCCGTCCGAGACGCTTCGGATGGTGGCCGAGAGCCTCGGGATCCCCGGCCAGATGGTTCCCAAGGGATGGGTCGAGTCTTCGACCAGCACCATCGAGGAGGCAGGCTTCGGCCACCGGGTTCCTGCTGGTCGCCATCGGAGCTCCGTGGGTTCGGGCCGCCATCGGTTCGGATCGATGGGAGCACGGTGGTGCTCGGATATGCGGGCGCCGGTGAGCGCGGTTTCCGGATCACCGTGGCGCCCGGGACGTCGCTGGTGCCCGCCGCTGGAAGCGGACGTCATCGGTGTCGAGGTTCGTGGGCTCCCCGGCCGGTTCACGCCAAACCGTGGCGAATTGGAATGGGTGGAGGCCGGGCACGTGGTCACCTTGCGGAGCTCCACCCTGGGCCTGGAGGAGCTTCTGGCGGTGGCGACCGAGATGGACAGCCCGTTGAGCCGCGGCCCGCTTCTCGGGCTGGGGATCGGCGTCGTCGCCGGGGCGTTGGCCGCCGGCTTCCTCGCACCGGCTCGCGCCTCTCACCGAGCCGCTCGTCGATGGCGATCCGGAGGCCCGCGCCACGACGCTTCCCACGGTGCCGGTCCGTCCGCCACCGGGGTCGGACGATGTTCTCTTGGCGTGGACACCGGGACGGCTCCCCAAGGGAATCGATACCGCCGTCGGCGCACTCCCCGGTGTGACTGGCGTCGCCTCCGTCAGCCTCGACCTCCTGTCGGTGACCGAGACCGTGTCGGCCAAGGGGGCGGAGGTCGACACCGCTCCGTCGGGCTTCGTGTACCCACTGGAGGCAATCGCAGCTCAGCCCCCTCGAATATCGCCGTTTCCTGCCCGAAACGGAGCGCACTCTTCTGGACGGACTGCGCCGCGGCGGAGCGTGGCTCGGGACGACATCTGCGGCGATCCGCCGGCTCGGCCCGGGCGGCAGGCTGCGGTTGCCCGATGGCGACGGGCTGACCGTGACCGCGGTCGTCCCCGACGAGATCATCGGGGCGGCCGAGGTGGTCATCTCGCAAGCCACAGGAAGCAGCCTCGGCGTGGTCACCCCGCGCTACCTGCTGATCTCGTACGAGGGGGACCGGCTCGCCGTGGAGGCTGCCGTCCGGTCCTCGTTCGGAGGACTCCCGGTGCGTCTCCGGGCGCCGGGCGAGACGCCCTTCTTGCGATACGGCGACGCAGTGCTCCCTCAGAGCCTGATCAAGGCGCAGTTCGGCGAGTTCGCCTATCGCATGCTCGACGAGAGGTCGTTCGAGCCGGACCCCGGGTGGGTTGCGGAGAACATCGTCACCACCGAATTGCCCTTGCTGGGACAGGTGACCTGTCACCGCTCTGTGGTCCCGCTCGTTCACAACGCCATGGCGGAGATGAAGAAGCGGGATCTCGAGTCGCTCGTCGACCCCGAAGAGTTCGCCGGATGCTGGAACCCCCGTCTCATCGCGCGCGGGCAGGGGCATCTCCCGCCACGCTTGGGGCGCCGCGCTCGACATCAACTGGGAGGGAAATCCCACAGGGATCGGCTCCGATCAGGACCCCCGCCTGGTCGATGCCATGGTCAAGCAGGGTTTCACCTGGGGTGGTCCCTGGCTAATCCCCGACCCCGCCCACTTCGAGTGGGTCGGCGGGCGCTGCCGTAGGGCCGCTCTTCCGTCTTCCGTCTTCCGTCTTCCGTCTTTCTTCTGAACCATCAGCACCTCCCGCTCGTCTCCACATGAGACCCGACAAGGGAGGAGCCGTGCGGCGCATTCTGTTGGTGGTAGCGGTGGCGACGGTTGCAGTCCTGCCCGGGTCTGCCCCGGCCATGGCGGGGGGAGGCGGCCATGACAGCGCCTGCGCCGGCTACGCCAGCGGCCAAACCGTCGAGATGTACGACAGCTGTTTCTCGGGGTCGGCCCAGTTCGTGGGAGTTGGGACCACCGTGCGGATCGTCAACCGCGGCGATCTTCCCCACAGCCTCACTGCGGCCGACGGTTCTTTCGGCACAGGCAATCTCCAGCCGGGGCAGTCGGCGAGCATCGAAGTCGGCGATGCGGGGGTGGTGAGGGTGTTCTGCGAACTCCACGGGACACGCCAGGGCGACGGGATGGCCGGGCTGCTGGTGGTGGGCGAGCCGGCAGCAACGATGGCCGGCTCTGACCTTGTCTCTGCCGATCTCGAGACCAGCGGCGACGAACTTCCGACCGCCGATCCTGCGCCCGAAGTCGCTGCGGTCCCAGCGAGCGAAGGTGGCCCCCCAGGGCTGGCGATAGCCGCCATCGTCGCCGCCGTGGCCGCCCTGGGCGTGGCGGGGGTGGCGCTGGCATCGCCATCGGTCGAGAAGACTCCCAGAGCCGCCCCCGCTCTCGGGCGAGCCGTCGGTTGACGCCGGCTGACCTCGTACCGGCGGGTGGGCCGGGTCTGAGGGTCTCGCGCCAGGGTCTGAGGAGCCAGCAGACCGCAGGCGGCCGGCTCGGCGAAGATCGTCGTGTGCCCGAACTGCGGGAAGAAGAACCGTCTGCGCTCAGCCGGACGGGGCGTGGCCAAGTGCGGTTCGTGCCACCTGCCCTGCCCTGGCTGGTGGAGGCTTCGGAGAGCGACTTCGGCTCGATCGTGGAGCAGTCGTCTCTTCCGGTGCTGGTCGAGTTCTGGGCGCCGTGGTGCGGCCCCTGTCGCATGGTGGCCCCGGCGGTGGAGGCTGCATCGGTCAAGCACGCCGGTCGGTTGAAGGTGGTCAAGGTGAATGTCGATCAGCTCTCCCAACGTGGCGCAGCGATTCGGGGCGATGAGCATTCCACTCATGGTGCTCGTTCGGGACGGCAGCGAAGTCGACAGGTTGGTTGGAGCGGTTCCCGCCCCACAGCTGGAACGCTGGCTCTCCGACCGACTGGTTGCCGCCTAAGGTTCCTCCCAGCCGGCTCAGTGGAGGCGGACGGAGACGGGCGGCGAGGCGCCCAGCCGAAACTCGACCGATTGGCCGGGCCCGATCGGGATCGCCGGGATGATCGAGCCGGTGATCACCACATCGCCAGCCCGAAGTGCCTCCCCCGGACTCGGCCAGGGTGTCGGCAATGTGAGCGATCACCTCGAGCAACCGACCGGTCAGAGCCTCCAGGTCGGTGATCGGCTGCAACGAGACACCAGTGTGGGTGACGGCGGCGGTCACGCCGCCGATGCTTCCCCCGGCCAGAGCGGGGTCGGGCGTACCCAGCACGACGGCGCGGTGGATATGTCGCCCGCAAGGATCTCCTCGACGTCGTCCGGTGGCGGGTCGATGTCGGCCAGCTCGATCGCAGAGCCGATCCCGGAGATGGCCTCGGCGACCTTGGCGGCTCCGCTCCTCCAGGACACGTCGGTCCCATGTGGACCGCGAGCTCGGGCTCGGCCACCGGGTTGACCCATCCCCCGACCGGCACACTCGTCCCGGTCTTGGATAGCGTGGCGTCGGTCAGGTACCCGACCAGCGGTCCGGCCAGACCGAACCGCTGCAGGGCAGCCGGGGCGCCGAACCCGGCCTTCCAACCGACGTGTCGGGCCCCCGATGTCAACCGGCGGCGACGATCCTCGAGCTGACGGCTCATCCCCCGTTCTATCCGAGGATCCCCCGGATCTGTGGTCACGATGGCGCCACCTCATAGCCGGCGTCCTCGAGCGAGCCGGCGCCGCTCCAACCCCATACCAGGAGTGACGTCTTCGTCGCCGGTGTTGTCGAACCCGTGCCAGTGGCCGCGCTCGGTGAAGATCACGTCGCCCTCCGCTGCCGGCTGAACACCGTCATCCGTGTAGACCCGACCGGCGCCGGTGAGCACCACGAAGAACTCGTCGGCGTTGGGGTGACGGTGCCGCTCGTGGCGGGCGCCCGGAGGGAGCACCGTCCATCCGAGCAGCAGTTCGTCGGATCCGGCCGACGCCTTGTCGATGAGGAACTGCACCCGCATGTCCACCCATCCTTCGGCTGCGGTGAGACCGCCGACCACGGGTACCTGGTGGCGGCTGGTGCGGAAGCTGGCCGTCACAACATCCCCGCCATCGTCCGGTAGACGTCGAAGACGGTGACGAAGTCCCGCTCGTCCAGTCCGAGGCCGTGGCAGGCGTTCAGCATCTCGTTGGCAGCCGCCGCCAGCGGGACGGGCACACCCTGGCGTCTCCCCAAGTCGAGAGCGAGCAGCATGTCCTTCTGCTGGAGGAGGACGCTGGCCAGCGGCTTCTCCGGCATCCCTCCCTCGAGGATGAACGGCCCCCGGTAGCCCATTACCGGTGAAGCGACCACGCTTTGCAGCATGGCGTCGACCGCCATCTCCCGCTGCACCCCTCCCTTCTCGGCGAGCGCCACGGCCTCGCAGAAAGCCACCATCTCGACGATCAGGCAGAGGTTGATGGCCACCTTCATCTGGGCCGCCGTGCCGCCGGCGCCGATGTAGCTCACCTTGGGACCGATCGACCGCAACATCGGCTCAATCCGCTCGAACGCGGACCGGTCGCCTCCGACCATGATCGACGCCTTCCCCTCAGCCAGCGTGATCGGGCTGCCCGAGATGGGAGCGTCGAGCATGGTCAGACCAGCGGCGGCGAAGGCGTCGGCGATCGATCGGGACTCTCCAGGATCGATGGTGCTCATGTCGAGATAGACCGCGTCCGGGTCGCAGCCCGGCGATTACCCCTTCATCACCAAGCGCCACTTCACGCACCGCGGCGGCGTCGGTGACGATCGAGATGACCGCCTCGGAACGCCGCGCGACCTGGCGGGGGGAGTCGGCCCATGCCATGCCGATCTGGAGGAGAGGCGCCGCCTTCTCGATGGTCCGGTTCCAGCCGGTGACCGTGTGCCCGGCATCGATCAGACGCGGGACTATTCCCTGGCCCATGTCACCGAGCCCAATGAACCCGACCTTCATCGTTCTCCCTCCGCAGTAAAGCCGGTCCTACCTAGCGGGAAGCCCCGACCGATTCCTGCGCTGCCAGCGCATTTGCCAACGGCTCGATCATCGACACGTCGTATGGAGAACGCATGCTGAATACGACGACGTCCACGCCGACTCGGAACCGTTCGGCTGCAGCATCGGCGAGTGCCTCGGGGTCGTCGCCGCGGGCATACCCCACATGGACGCTGCACGTGATCTCGGTGGGGTCCCGATCAATTGCCTCGCAGTGATCGGTCAGCACCTCGTGCTTGTGTTTCCATTCCTCGGGGTCGGCCATGAGCCCGTCCCACCACTGGGCCCAACGCGCCACAGTCTTGAGGGTGCGCTTCTCACCTCCGCCGCCGATGGCAATAGGAAGCTGGGGCCGCTGGATCGGCTTTGGCTCGCAGCGTGCCTGGGAAAGTCGATAGTGCTCACCTTCGAAATCGGTCGTCTCCTGGGCGAGGAGGCGAACGATGACCTCGACGCCCTCGTCGAATCGGTCCATCCGCTCCGTCATCGTCCCCAGGTCGAGCCCGTATGAACTTGCCTCCTGCTCCTGCCAGCCGGCGCCGAGACCGAGGTAGAGGCGACCACCCGAGATGATGTCGAGCGACGCCGCCATGTTGGCGGTGATGGCCGGGTGGCGGAAGTGCATCCCGTTGACCATGGACCCGATGCGGATCCTCGACGTGGCCTGGGCCAGGGCGCTGAGGGTGACCCAGGCCTCCATGCACGGGCCGTTGGGGTCGCCGTGGATCGGGTAGAAGTGGTCGAAGTTCCAGGCCGACTCGAACAACTCGATGTCGTCTGCCTCGCGCCATATGGCGAGCATGTCCTCCCAGTTGGCGTTTTGCGGTGGGGTCTTGATGGCGTAGCGGCCCATGGAAGCTCCTCGATCGTCGCTCGGCCTCACTCTGGCAGGCCACACAACTATCGGTTGCGGGGTGCCATCCTTGGTCGGAAGGGCCATGACACAACGTCCCGAAGGCGGCCGCCCTTTCAGCGGCCGACGCACCAACCTCGCCCTGCTTCTCCTGCTTGGCGGTGCCCTGCTCACCGGTCTCACTGCACAAGCCCTGGGTACCCCCAGCCTGGCATGGGTGGCGGTGGTCCATGGGGTCATTGGCCTCGCCATCCTGATAGTTGCCCCGTGGAAGTCGCTCGTCGTTCGGAAGGGGCTGGCGCGGCGCAACCGGGGCCGGTTCTTCTCTCTCCTGTTCGCCCTGCTCACGGCGACGGTGCTGGTCACGGGGGTGCTGCATTCGGTCGGATGGCCCGCCGGCATCGGGTCACTCACCGTGCTCTGGGTCCACGTCGCCACCGCCTTGGTGCTGGTCCCGCTGGCGATCTGGCATGTGCTGGCTCGGAAGACCCTGCCGCGCCGCCAAGACCTGACCAGGCGCAACCTCATCCGGACCGGTGGGCTGGTGTCGGTTGCGGTGGTGGCTTGGTTCGCCGCCGACCGCGCCATTGCGCTGGCACGGCTCCCCGGGGCCGACCGGCGTTTCACCGGATCACACGAGCGGTCCTCGCTCGATCCCGCCGGTCTCCCGGTGACGTCGTGGCTCGACGACCGGACCCCCGAGCTCGATGGCGCCTCCTGGAGTGTGGCGATCGAGGACGCCGCCGGTGGACGGTCACTTGGCCTAGATGACCTCGCCATCCTGCCGATGGACGAGGTGACTGCGATCCTCGACTGCACCAGCGGTTGGTACAGCAACCAGGAGTGGCGCGGGGTCCGCCTCGACCGGGTCATCGAGCCGGGAACGGCTCGTAGCCTTGTCGCCTGGTCGGCCACGGGATACGCCCGACGCTTCCCGGTGTCCGACGTGGGTTCCATCTGGCTGGTGACCGAGGTTGGCGGCAAGCCGCTGTCACCCGGCCATGGCTTCCCGGCGCGGATCGTGGCGCCGGCGAGGCGTGGCTTCTGGTGGGTGAAGTGGGTGGTCCGGCTGGAGACCTCCGACCTCCCCTGGTGGATCCAGTCGCCCTATCCGCTCACGTGAGCGTCGCTCGGCCGCCCACCTCGAGGCGAACGGCCGAGTCGCGTGATGGGATTGCGGGCTATCGCGGTTTTCGGTTCTGGAAGTCGCAGTAGACCGTTTCGTTCGCGACGAGGTTGATCGTCACCGATCGCGCCGCGAGGTTGACCGTGAACGTGCTTCCACTGCCCACGGTCACCCGGCAAGCGATCCTGACCAGGTTCCACCCCGCCACCGGTTCCTCGAAGATCGAGTAGCTGTCGGGGTCCAGTCCGGTGACCGTATGTTGCGAACCCGGGTTCCCGGTGCCCTGCTCGTCGTCCACGATCACGAACGTCCCGAGATCGCCTCCGAATGTGAACGGCTGGTCACCGTATGGCAGGGCGTACTTCTCGATGATGATCGTGCCCGGTTTATCGGGCTTGGTCGTGGACGTCGTGCTGGGCTTCGTTGTGGACGTCGTGCTGGTGGTCGGTGGGGGCTGCTTACAAGTGACCCAGAACACCTTGTGCTTGACATCGGCGCCCTGCGAGCCCTCGGCATTGACGGTCAGCTTCACGTGGAATCCCTGGATGGGGTGTGGTACGAATCCGGCCAACGCCGCAGTCAGGTCGTAGGTTTCACTCGCATCGAGATCGGTGCCGCCACCCGCGGGTCCTCACCGATGAAGACCTCATCGGTGAGCAGAACGGCGGTGCCGGTCGGCGGGTGCGCCCGGAAGGTCACCACGGCGCTGAGGTCACCTTCGTCATAGCCGTAGAAGTCGACCTGGAAGACACAGCCGACGTGCGGCTCGTTGTTCGGATGGTCGTCGAAGGGATCTCCGTCGATCTTCACCGTGCCGTTGTTGCCCGGCGGAACCGCACCAGCCCATGGCAATGCAAGAGCCGACACCAGGACGACTACGAGCGAGATGCCAAGAAGCAGCCTGATCCTCGACAGCGGCCCGTGTCGTGCCGATTTGCCGTCAAAAGTGAACATGAGACTCCCCCGCCTCCTCCGGGCAATGCCCGGCTCGCCCTTGAGCCCGCCCCGGTGGTGGGCCCCCCAATTCAGCCACCCCTGACCACCAAGCGTAACCGTTGACCACGCAGCGCGTCAATGGGTAAGGTGTCGCTCGTTCGCTGGGTCCGCGCTCTCGGGATCGTGTAGTGGCGTCTGGCTACCCTGCCCGGGCGGTGGCAGCGTCCAGTCGAGATGGCGTCCCGGACGAGACTCGGCGATCGATAGAGCGTTGGTTCTCGGCGAGAGGCGTGCCGCAGCTCATCGAGGGCTACAGCTCTGAGCAACGGATCGACCGCCGGGCGGTCCCCCTGATCGGGATTTGGATCGTGGTAGGAACCGTTTGGATCTGGACCCAGCGTGTCGATGGCCCGCTCATCTCGAACGTTGGATCGATACTCCTGGCACTTGGCCTGACCGGAATCTTGATCGGTGGGTTTCTATGGGTCCGGAAGCACCCACCGTTCGGGTCGGTCAGCCGTCTCGACCTGTTCGACATCGCAGTCGTTGGAATAGTGCCGGGAGTAGTGGCCTCGGTGATCACCGGCGACCCAGGCGCCACCGTCGGATTCGTGACTATTGGGGGGCTCCGCCTCTTCACCCCAGGCTTCATCCTCATTGGCGTCGGGATCATCTATGCCGCGGTGAGCCTCGGCGTATTCGAGCTAGCCGGTTGGAGCCTCCGCCACCTGCGCGACAACGTATCGCACATCGCCTTGCTCGTTGCTCGGACGCTGCCACTGCTTTTAATCCTCGTCGTGTTCCTGCTGTTCGCCTCGGAGCTGTGGCAGGCGTCTCACCGAGATCGGAGCGGTCGACCTGGTGGCGATCATGGTCCTCTTGGTGGTCGTCGGCGGGGTGCTCGTGGTGACCCAAGCAAGAGAGGAGATCCGCCAAATCGAACGACGCGGGCCATCCCCTGATTGGCCGAGCTATTGGCAGACACTCCGGCAGCAGGGCTGAAGGTCACCAGCCTTTCCACGGATGACCTGCGACCGCTGCGGCGGCTGGAGCGACTCAACCTCTTGGTTCTGATGCTGATCAGCCAGTTCGTCCAGTCGCTCTTCGTTGCGGTGATGGTCACGCTGTTCATGGTGCTGCTCGGGATGCTGGCGGTCCCGGCCTCGGTCCAGGAAGCATGGGTCGGCGTCGCCGGTGAACGAGCTGATCGCCTTCGATTTCATCGGCGAGCCGCGAACGCTGTCGATCAACTGCTCATCGCTTCCGCCTTGCTCGGCGGAGTATGCGGGCTCTACTTCACCGGTCTCGCCCTCACCGACAAGACATACCGGGCCGAGTTCCATCCCGCGTCGTCGCCGACATCGACCGGATCATGGCGGTCCGATCTGTCTATTTGTCGCTGCCCGGCGTCGCCGATCCTCAGGGAGGCTGACCTCGGGGAGCGGTGCCTAGATCACCGAACCCAGAGGTCGAGCTGTGTCGTACCTGCCGTCTCCGGAACCTCCACGGTCCCATATACCGCATCGAAAATCCGCGACGCCTCGTAGATCCGGTTTCGCTCGCGGCCTGTGACCTCTGCCAACTCCCCTCTCTCGACGAGGGCGTCGATGGCGGCTTGGGCAGTCGGTCGAGTGACCCCGAGGAGCTGCTTACTAAAGCCATCGGTGGTTTGCTTTATTTAGGTAGCTCGGAAGGAAAGAAGCCTTCAACAGCAATCGAGTCGTGCCCACGATACGAATCAGGGCCACTTCCGGAGTGGCCCTGACCTGGGGCTTCTGAGTCGGGACGGCCGGATTCGAACCGGCGACCTCAGCGTCCCGAACGCTGCGCGCTGCCAAACTGCGCCACGTCCCGTCGGGAGCGGCGATCCTACCTGGTCGGGCGAGAGCGGTCGCCCGGGTTCACCTCGACCCGCCGACCCTAGCCCTCGGTGTCGGCTGTGGTCACCGCATCCTGTTGCGGTTTCATCACCTTGCGGAGCGCCGCCCGGAGCTCCTCGGCGACAAGCGGCTTCTCCAAGAACGCATCGGCGCCGGCCCGCCCGGCGAGAAAGACATCTGCGCTCCGATCGAGGAGGAGGATGGTCGGCGTGCGGGGCACGTGATCCAACCCGGCAGCGTCGAGCAACTCCCTCACGATGGCCATCCCGCCCATCGAGCCGACCTGCATGTCGATGATCACCGCATCGGGACGATCGTCGGCGACACGGGCGGCGGCGCGACGGGGATCTGTCTCCTCGAGCAGCAGGACGGAGGAATCGGCCAGCGCAGCCATCACCTCGTTGCGGACCCAGGGCCCGTCGGCGATGAGCAGCAACGTGGCCACCTGGTCACTGTACCGGCAGGCGCCTCGCAGCGTCCTCCTACCATCGCGACATGCGATGGGCCGCGGTCATCCTCTTTGCGGCGATTGCGGTCGGGGCGCCATCGGCCGCGGCGCAGGAGGTGCCCCCGGTTGACGTGCTCGAGGTGTCGGGCTCCCTCGACAACCTGGCTGGCGACTTCTTGCTGACGGGGATCGAGCAAGCCGCCGAGCGTGGCTCCCAGCTCGTGGTGCTCCAGCTCAACGTGCCCGGTGTCCTCACCACCGACATCGACGAGCTGCTGCAACTCGTGGCCGACCCGCCCCTACCGGTGGCGGTTTGGGTGGGACCGGCCCCCTCCGTGGCGCACGGAGCCGCCGCCGAGATGCTGCGGCTCGCCCCGATACGTTCCGCTGCCCCCGGGGCTGTCGTCGGCTACCGCAGCCCTCTCGTCACCGGGACCGAGCTGGCTGGGCCGGACGGGCCGGGGGACACCGACGAGATCGTTGTCGAGGCCCCGGTGTCCGGATTGATCGATGTCGTGGAGCCGGCGCTGTCCAACCTGCTCGCTGCCCTCGACGGTGCCGAAGTCACCGTGCGGGGCGAGACGACCACGCTGGCGACGCTCGGTCCCGCCATCGGTTCCGACGGAGAGCCCCTGCTCGACGAGGACGGTTCACCGGCGGAGACGGTGGTGGCCGAGGTCCTCTTCCACCAACCGGGGCCGCTGCAGTCGGTGATGCGTGCCGCGCTCGCCCCCGAGGTGGCCTTCTTCCTCGTCACCGTCGGGCTGGCGGTGGCGGCCTTCGAGTTCTATGCCGCCGGGCCGGGCGTAGCGGCCGCAGTGGCGGCGCTATGTCTCCTTGTGGGCGGGTACGGGATGGTGACGCTGCCGGTGCGCTGGTGGGCCGTGCTTCTGCTGCTTGGCGGGATCGGGCTGCTCACCGCCGAGTTCCAGGTGGGGCGCTTCGGTCGGTGGAGCTTGCTGGGTGGTCTGCTGCTCCTCGGCGGTGGCATGCTCCTGACCGACGCAGAACCTCACCTGGCGCCGTCTTGGTGGGGGGTGACGCTCGCCACGCTCGGTGTCGTCCTCTTCTACTTCGCCGCCCTGCCAACGGTGGCGAGGGCACGGTTCTCGACGCAGACGGTGGGGCGGGACCACCTCATCGGACGGGAAGGCGTGGCCACAACGCGGCTCGGGCCTGACGGCGAGGTCGAGGTGGACGGGGCGCACTGGTCGGCCACGGCCCACCGCGCCGCCGGCATCACCGCAGGCGACCCGGTGACGGTCACCGCGGTGCAGGGGACCGTGCTCGAAGTGGAGCCGAGGGGGGCCGATCGACCCGTCAAATGAACGGTCCTGGAATGGAATCGGGAAATTCCTGCATCAACTGGTAGAAACTTCCTGGTCTCGCTCGTTGGGCGCTGGTAGGTTCGCTCGCCGTCGAGTTATGAATGGAGTCGCCTTGACGCATCCGAACGACTGGCAGGTGCGGGCACTATGCCGCGGCAACCACTCGCACCTCTTCTTCCCCCCCAGTACCTTCGAGCGCAAGGAAGATCGAGAACGTCGGGAGCTTCGAGCCAAAGCCATCTGCGACGTCTGTCCCGTGAAGCTCGACTGCTTGGACTACGCCAACGCGATCCGTGAGCCCTTCGGGATCTGGGGCGGTCTCACCGAGGTCGAGCGGCGAGACGAGTTCGCCGTCGCCACCGCGTAGAGGTCATCGGACAGTCCGCAGGTCACCCTCTCGCTTGGTGAACCCGCGCCGGTCGAGCCACTCCAAGAGCGGGACGACGTACTTACGGCTCAGCCCCAGTGCGTCGCGCGCCTGGGCGACTGTGAACGGCCCGTCCATCTGGCGCAGGACGTCCTCCATCTGCTCAATCTGATCTGGGAGGTAGGCGAGCGTCTCGTCGATCAGGACCACCCGCCCAGAGCGGGCAACGGCGTGGAGAAGCTCGGAATCTATCTCCAAATCGTTGATGGCGGGCACGGCCAGTCCGGCACTCTGCAACCGGGCTGAAGCCTCCAGCCAGCGCGACTCTTGGGGAGGATCGAGCGCCGAGCGAAACGCGGCTAGGGCCACGTCGGCGCCCCGCATCTCGAGTTCGGTGTCAGAGGCGATCAAGGCGTCGAGGACGGCAGAGGCCAGGCCAAGCTCGCCGGCGAGCTGGGCGGCGGGCAACCCCGGACGCAGCGGGCTCGAGGTGTGGTGCGCATTGACGCGCTGCAGTGCCTCGGTGCGGAGCCGGTCGATCTCGTCGTCTGACAGCGCGGTCCCTGCAGCGATGTTCTTGTCGGCCACACGCCCGCCGCCGCTGTGGGCGGCCAGCACCTCGACCTGCTCCTGTCGCCGCAGTCGGAGGATGACGGTGGCGACGGCGTCGGGGCCGACCGCCACTGCCGCGGACAATTCAGCCACGGCGGCGGCGTCGGTCTTCCCCATCGGCGCCGGGTCGAGGACCACTCCACCTCCAACCACCCGCCGCCTCCCGGTCTCCCTGAGGATGAACCGGTCGCCTGCCGCCAGCGGCACTGCCTTCTCCAGCGACACCAAGGCAGCGCCGTCGACCCACCTGATCCTTGCCTGCACCGCCGCCGACCCGACATGGACCTGATAGGCACCACGCTGACCTAGGCGGTCGTGGTACCGAGCCGGCCGCAGCACGGCGACAAACCTCCGGCTCGGCAGCCAGTGGTTCTCTCTCCCCAGCATTGCTCCACGGACCACTTGTTCCCGTCGTACCCCGGCCAGGTTGACCGCAGTTCGAAACCCGGGCTCGGCGACGGCCCGTTCGGTCTCGTGCACCTGGAGACCACGGACCCTGGCGGACATGTGCCCCGGCCAGAGCGTCACCCGGTCGCCGGTGCGGAGCGTCCCATCGAGCAGCGTCCCGGTAACCACCGTCCCGGCACCGCCAATGGTGAACGTCCGGTCTACCCAGAGCCGGGGGCGGTGACGATCGGCTGTGGGGCCGGCTCTGGCGACGGCATCCGCCAGCGCCTCGGCCAGCCTCTCCACGCCGAGTCCACGGGGAGCCGACACCTGGACCATCGGTGAGCCTGCCAGCGCGGTCCCGGCGAGCCTTTCCTCGACCTCGATGCGGACCAGCTCGACCAGGTCGGGGTCGACCCGGTCGACCTTGGACAGAGCGACCACCCCGACAGACACCCCGAGCAGGTCGAGGACGGCGAGGTGCTCCTCGGACTGTGGCATCCAGCCCTCGTCGGCGGCTACCACGAGCAGGGCGACGTCGATCGCCTCGATCCCGGCGAGCATGTTCTTGATGAACCGCTCGTGGCCGGGCACGTCGACGAACGACACCTCCGCCCCACCGGGGAGCGTCGTCCAGGCAAAGCCGAGATCGATGGTGAGCCCGCGTCTCTTCTCCTCGGCCCAGCGGTCGGGATCACGCCCGGTCAGAGCGTGGACCAGCGTCGACTTGCCATGGTCTACATGACCGGCGGTCCCGATCACCGGCACCGGCTACCCGGCGCAGGCTGCGGCGAGGGCCTGGGCGACGACCGGGTCGTGCGCGGGCTCGACGGTGCGAAGGTCGATCACGGTCGACCCGGCCTCACGTCTCGCTACCACCGGTATCGGGTCGGCAGCCAACAGCCTCGGCCATACCAGGTCGGCTCCGGGCCGATCCACCACCACCAGCGAAGTTGCGATGCCACCTCCAGGGACCGAGCCGGCCCCGGCAGCTGACTCGCCCGGTGTGGTCCGACCACCGACACCGGCTGACGCCAGCAGACCCTCGGCGCGCCGCTCGATCTGATCGAGGGGGGCGGTTGCCATCTTCCACAGGGGGATGTTGGCGGCGGCATCACCCCTGGCGTAGAGCTCCAGGGTGGCGCCCAACGCACCCAGCACGGGGCCACCGCACCGCAGCGCCCTCGCCGCCGGGTGACGCCGCAGCCGCTCCACCAGGTCCTCGCGGCCGACGACGATCCCTGCTTGGGGACCGCCGAGCAGCTTGTCACCGGAGAAGAGGACCAGATCCGCCCCGGTCTCCAGCGCTTGCCGCACCCCCGGCTCCCCGGCGAGCCAGGCGGGCGGGCCATGGCGCAACCACGGCGTGTTTGGTGTCCAACAGCCCGCTCCCAACATCGAACACCACCGGCATTCCGGCGGACCGGCCCAGCGCCACCAGATCGGCCAGCGTGGCCTCCTCGGTGAAGCCCTCGATCCGGTAGTTGGAGGGATGGACCTTGAGCAGCAGGGCGGCGTCATCGGTCGCCGGGTAATCGGTCACCCGGGTGCGGTTGGTGGTTCCCACCTCGTGCAGCCGCGCCCCGCTCGCCTCCATCAGCTCGGGAAGCCGGTAGGAACCACCGATCTCGATGAGCTCGCCGCGCGATACCGGGACCGATCGCCCGCTCGCCAGCGATGCCAGGGTGAGGAAGACGGCGGCGGCGTTGTTGTTGACCACCAGCGCGGCCGGCGCTCCGGTCAGCCGACGGAGCAGCGCCTCGACGTAACCACCTCGCCCACCACGCTCACCCGTCGCCAAATCGAATTCGAGGTTGCCATAGCCGGTGGCATGCTCCGCCGCCGCCTCGGCGGCGGCAACGGCCAGTGGGGCACGCCCCAGATTGGTGTGGAGGAGCACACCGGTGGCGTTGATGACGTTGCGCGGCCGGAGCCGGGACAGGGTCTCGATCGCAGATTCCGCAAGGTGAACCGGGTCGACGCTGTTGTCACCGTTGAGCATGGCGGCACGCGCTTGGTCGATCGCAGCCCGCGGCAGAATCCACCACCAGCAACCTGGGTAGGCCGCGGCTGTCGAGTTGGCGCACCAGCGAGTCCACCGCCGGAAGGCCGCGCACCGCCATGGGGGCAGGGTACCGCTCCTCGGTAGGCTCGCTCGGTGCCCGAGACCCCTGACCCCGCTGGGCCGGTCCCGGCGGCCACCATGTGCGTCCTCCGACCGGGTGACGGTGGCTACTCGGTTCTCATGGTCCATCGCGGGGCGGCGCCGTTCGCCCCGGAGATGTGGGTCTTCCCGGGTGGCAAGCTGGAGGAAGCCGACCGGAACGCGGCGGCCGCAACCGTGGTACCAGTCGGGGCAGCGCCCGAGGTGCTGGCATCGGAGCGGTGTGCGATCCGAGAGACCTACGAGGAGGCCGGTGTGCTCGTCGGGGCAGGCCCCGATGTGGCCTCGCGCCTCGAGATGGAAACCGACACCGAGTCCCGGTCGGTTCTGGGATCTGCTCCATGGCGAAGGGATCGTGCTCGACACCGCGGAGGTCGCCTATCTCTCCAACTGGGTGACACCGGCGATCTCACCGCTGCGGTTCGACACCCGCTTCTTTGTTGCCCTGGTCGGCGCCCGAACCCAGGCACGCCCCCATCCCGCCGAGATGCTCGATGCCGTGTGGATGACACCGGAGAAGGCCCTCACCCGCTACCAAGAGGGAGAATGGCCAATGATCCTCCCTACCGTCAAGCACCTCGAGCTGCTCGCATCATGGGAGGACGCCGCGGCACTGATCGATCACGCCAAGCGGAGCGAGGTGGTGGCCGTGCACCCCCGGCCGGTGCGTGACGGGGACATCTGGCGGTTCATCCTCCCCGGCGAGCCGGGATACGAGGCCGCCGGATGAGGCCAGCGAAATGAGAGTGCAGCGCATCCTTGCCCCCAACCCCAGTCCGTATACGGGTCCGGGGACGAACACCTGGGTCATGGTCGACCAGGATCGCTGTCTCATCGTCGACCCCGGGCCGGTGATCGCCAGCCACCGGACCGCCATCCATGCCGCGGTGGAGGGACTGACTCCGCTTGGAGTCCTGGTGACACATACCCATCCCGACCATGCGCCTCTGGCCAACCCGCTGGCGGCAGAGTTCGAGATCCCGGCCTACGGTCATGCACCGGGGCCCGAATTCTCGCCCGACATCCGACTGGCAGACGGAGACACGGTATGGCTAGGGTCGGACGCGGTGACCGTGCTGCACACACCCGGTCACGCTGAAGACCACCTCTGTTTCCGGTGGGGAGAGGTGTTGTTCACAGGAGACCACATCATGGGTGGCTCCACCGTCATGGTGGAGGACATGGGTGCATACCTCGCCTCGCTGCGGCGGCTGGAGGCGATGACCTTCGCCCGGCTCCACCCCGGACATGGCGACACCATCGATGACCC
The DNA here is from genome assembly GCA_963780745.1 of uncultured Actinomycetes bacterium. GTDB lineage: Bacteria > Actinomycetota > Acidimicrobiia > Spongiisociales > DATADW01 > DATADW01. Next base: position 69,302 of record CAWACT010000011.1, read on the forward strand.
GGCCGGGATCATTCGCAGTTATCTGGCCCACCGGCTGGAGAGGGAGCGCCAGGTGCTCGCCGCCGTCGACAACGGCGCCGCCACCGTGGGGGCGGTGGTCGAGGAGGTGTACTCCGAGGTGGATCCCCAACTCCACCCCTTGGCCGCTTTCTCGGTCGAGGCGCATTTGCTTAAGCTGGCCGAGGAAGGGATCGTGACGCTGGGCGCGACCCCCGCCGATCGGTGGGACCGAGCGGTGGCGCCCACAGGAGTCAATCGATGAAAGCGCTGCGCTGGGTCGCGGCAACGCTGGTGGTCGTGGTGCTGGCGGTGCCCGCGGCCGCACAAGTGACACCGGACGACGTGGAGGACGCCAAGCAGCGGGTCGCCGAGCTACAGGGGGATCTCGACGGGGCCGTGGTCCGCTACAACGAGGCGTTGACCCGGTACAACATCCTCGAGGGCGATATCGCTCAGATGTCGGCCGCCATCGAGGACACCGAGGCACGTCTCGAGCGGTCGCGGCGGCTCCTCGAGGACCGCGCCATCGAGATCTACATGGGAGCGGCGAGCACCGGCGCATCGATCCTGAGCCTCTCCGCCACTCCGGAGGAACTGGAGACCGGCGTGGGGTATCTCGAGGAGCTGGGGGTCTCCGAGAAGGAGCTGCTCACCGGGCTCCAAGCACAGGAGGCGGAGCTGGCCACCCTCAACACCGAACTCGCCGAGGCGCGCGCCGAGCAGGCAGCGCTGCGTGACGAGCTCGGGGGGTTGGTGACCGAGATCGACGGGCAGTTGCGGACCGCCCAGGACGACTACGAGACAGTCCAGGCGGAACTAGCCGCCCAGATCGAGGCAGAGCGCCGGGCCCGCGAGGAGGCGGAGCGAAGAGCGCGCGAGCAGGCGGCGCGGGATGCCACCTCGACCACCGCTCCCGCCGTCAGCGACCGATCCCCCTTCGACCGATCCCACCTGCCGACGACCCCACCCGCCGACGACCCACCCACCCCGACGTGTGGGCGACGGCGCCGGATACTGCCCGGTACAAGGACCCAACAGCTTTTCCGACACCTGGGGCGCCCCCCGTTCGGGCGGCCGCTACCACATGGGAGTCGACATCATGGCCGCCCGCGGCACCCCGGTGGTGGCGGTCTACGACGGTTCCATCTACCGCTTCAGCACCAGTTCGCTGGGCGGGTACACCATCTACTACCAGGACAACTCAGGGAACATCTACTACTACGCGCATCTCGACGGCTACGCCGCAGGCGCGGCCGCCGGCGTGCCCATGGCCGCCGGGGAGTTGCTCGGCTACGTGGGCAACACCGGGAACGCCGCCTGGACGGCACCGCATCTCCACTGGGAATTTCAACCCGGTGGCGGTGAAGCAGTAAACCCGACTCCACTCGCGACCCAGCTGTGCCGGTGAGGACGGCACTGCCGGGGAGCGTTCGCTGAGGCGCCAAAGCTCCTCAGAACGCCAGGAAGGATCAATCGATGGCTCGTCGTCCGTTCGACTTGGCCACGCGCCGACCGTGGTGGCCATGGCGTGTGGTCGCATTGGCGATGGTCGCCATGCTCTTCGCCGGGCCGGCGCCAGCACAGATCGACGAGGACGACGTCGAGGCGGCTCGACAGCGCATGGTCACGACCCAGGAGCGCCTCGACGAAATGGGCGCCCAGTGGGAGGAGGCCGTGGAGAGGAGCGCTCTCCTCGAGGCGCAGGTCGAGCAGATGTCGGCGGCGGTCCGCACCAACGAGGAGCAACTCGAGGAGTTGGGCAAAGACGTCGATCGCTACGCCCTCGAGCTCTACATGGGGAGCGCCGGGTCGAGCGCCTCGCTCCTGCCCTTCATCGCTTCCCCGGGCGAGTTCGAAGCAGGGCTCGAATATCTGGAGGACGTCGGCGTCAGCGACGACCAGCTGATCCGCGATCTGGAGGCGGCCCAAGCCCGCCAGATCGAGCTGACCGCCGAGCTGGAGGCGACCAAGCAGGAGCAGGCAGAGGCGGAGGCCGAGCTCGAGACGATCGTCGCCGCCCTGCAGGAGGAGTTGGTCGCCGCCCAGGACGACTACGAGCAGATCCAGGCTGACCTCCAAGCACAGATCGAAGAGGAGCGGCGCCGTCTGGCCGAGGAGCAGGCCCGGCGCGAGGAAGAGGAGCGCCGGCAGGCCGCGGCAGCCCAGGGCGACAACAACGGCAGCGATTCCGGAGGGTCAGGCGACGGGCCGCAAGCGACCGAGCCGCCCACCTCGGAGCCTCCGCCGAGTCCCCCGACGATCGGCAACGGCTCCGGGTACTGCCCGGTGCAAGGCCCTCACACCTTCGGCGACGGATGGGGCGCGGCGAGAGGTAGCGGTCGGTACCACTCGGGCATCGACATCATCGCTGCCACGGGCACGCCGTTGGTGGCCCTGTACGACGGTTATGTGGAAAGAGCCGACTACAGCAGTCTGGGGGGCAACCAGGTCTACTACCGCGACAACGCCGGCAACGTCTACTACTACGCCCATCTAAACGGGTACGCCCCCGGTATCGGGTCTGGCGTCCAGTTGGCTGCCGGCGACCTGCTGGGATACGTCGGCTCCACCGGCAACTCCTCCGGCCCCCACCTCCACTTCTCCTACGGCCCCGGCGGTGGCGGCTACGTAGATCCGTACGGATTGATTTCGAGCCTGTGTAGATAGGAAGGGAGACTCACTTCGCGATCCCCCCCGGTGGGAAGGGCCGGTGGAGCGGTGGGTGGTAGGCTGAGCGACCCTCACCACCTGAGAACCTAACGACCTACCACTCCCCTCACCGGGCGGTGTCTACGACGTGGCGGCGGCGACTTCTTGGGTCTCGAGACCTTCGAGAAGGCGTGCGATGCGGGCGGTGCAGGTTTCGTCGTCGGCCGGAGGCACCAGTTCCACCAGGCGCTCGGCTGCGGCGGTGAAGGCTCGGGCCGCTGGGTTGTCGGCGTCGGCTCGCACTACGGGCAATCCGGCGTCGCCACCTCTGACCACCGCCGGGTCGAGGGGGACCGAGGCGATCAGCGGGACGCCGAGCGACTCGGCGAGCTCGCGCCCGCCGCCTTCGCCAAAGAGGTTGTAGGTCTCACCGTGCTCGCAGGTGAACCCGGCCATGTTCTCGATGACACCGACAACTGGCAGGTACGAGCGCCTTGCCATGTCGGCAACCCGGATCGCTACCTTCTGCGCCGCCTTCTGCGGTGTGGTCACCACGACCATCTCCGCTTGGGGAACCATCCGGGACAGAGCCATCTGAATGTCACCGGTGCCAGGTGGCATGTCGATGACCAGGTAGTCGAGGTCGCCCCAAGCAACCTGCTTGAGGAACTGCTCCAGCGCCCGGGACAGCATCAGCCCGCGCCACATGAGCGCCGTCTCCTCCGCCTCGATGATGAGACCGGTGGAGACGACCCTTATCCCCGCGGCCTCCGCCGGGATGATGAGCCGGGTGTCGTCGTCGGCGGCAAGCCGGTCGGTCACCCCCAGCATCCTCGGAACCGAGAAACCCCAGATGTCGGCGTCCATCAAACCCACCCTGAGGTCTCGATCGGCCAGGGCCACCGCCAGATTTACGGCGACAGATGACTTGCCGACGCCGCCCTTCCCCGAGCCCACGGCGATGACGCGGGTGGTGGGGGACACCTGGGTGGGCTCGGCGTCCTCCCGGGCGCGGCGACGGGCAGTGGCCATGAGCTCGGAGCGCTGCTTCCTGGTCATGGCGGTGGTGCGGACGACGACATCGCGCACCCCGGGGATCGCCATCACCTTGCGTGCCGTGTCCTGCTCGATCTGGCCGCGCATCGGGCACTGAGCGATGGTGAGGGCCACCCCCACCGTCACCACCCCATCGGCGATGTCGACGTCGGTCACCATGCCGAGTTCGACGATGTCGCCTCCCAACTCGGGGTCGACGACACCGCGCAGAGCCTGGTAGACGTCGTGCTCGGTGGTCACAACCACATGATATGAGCCATTTGCACTATGCAGACCGTGGGAATAGATGTCGGCGCCGAGGCGTATACTGACGTGCAGCGCCATTCCTCAGGAGTCACCCACCAATGACGCAGGTTCTCAACATCAAGCCACGAGCGCCGAAGCGGGCGGTAACGCTCACCGACGGTGCCGTGAGCAAGATCAACGAATTGCTCACGGCCGAGGGTGACAGTTCGCTGGCCCTCCGGATGGCGGTCCGTCCCGGTGGCTGCTCGGGCTTCTCCTACGAGATGTTCTTCGACGCCGAGATCGAGAGCGACGACGTGGTCGAAGAGTACGGCGGGGTGCGGGTCGTGGTCGATCCCCAGAGCCTCGACCGGCTCCGCGGCTCGGTTCTCGACTACAAGGACGGGTTGATGGAGGGCGGCTTCGCCATCAACAACCCGAATGTCAGCCGCTCCTGCGGGTGCGGCAACAGCTTCAGTTGAGGCACCCTCGGTCGTGACGGCGGACTCGGTGGCGCCGGCCGCGGCGGCAACCATCCGGGTCGATCACCTCCTCTCTGCCCGCCTCTTCTTGGCTCCGCAGATCGCCGGCGACCGGCTGTTCTTCATTTCTGATCTATCTGGGCGGTTGAGCCTCTACGCCATGGACGCCGGGGGCAGCGTCCCCGAACCTCTGCTCCCCCCCGACATCGCCCTCCTCACACCCGAGCTGATCGATGGAGAGTCGTTCGTCGCCTTGCCCAAACTCGGTCGGCTGTTCGTCATGATCGATCGGGACGGTGACGAGAACCTGCAGCTCTGCCGTATCCCGATCGATGGGGGCGACCCCGAGCCGGTCTTCGGCGAGCGGTTCGCCAACCAGCAGATGGTGCTGATCGAGCTTTCACCGGAGGGTGTCGGGACCATCTGGGTCGACCCCAGGCGCCGACCCGAGCAGGAGGCCTACGAGATCGACGTCACGGCAGAGACGGCGACGCTGCTGGCTAAGTCCCGGTACGGGGCGTTCGTGGTGGGGCACGACGATGACCGGTCGCGTTATCTGATCGTCGACGGTTACACCACCGGCGACGACACGTTGTGGATCTGGGAGCGCGAAGTCGGGGAGCGGCGTCTCCTCTACGGGACTCCGTTGGAGGAACGAGCCGAGGACCAGGACGTCGAGTTGACCGGGTTCAACAGAGCCTGGTTCGCCGACGACACAACGGTCGTCATGGAGACGTCGCTCTTCGACGATCTGGGCGGGCTCGGGCGGTTGGCGTTGGACAGCCCCGATGTGATCGAGCCGGTCGAGATCGTGGGCACGGTGCACCCCGGGACCGGTGAGTGGGCCGAGGCCCACCGGACGGAGGACAGACGGTTCATCGTCCAATACAACGTGGACGGCGTCTCCTGGGGTTACGAGGGGAACCTGGACCCGGCCGCCACCCGTCTCGAGTTGCATCGGCTGCTGTGGGGGAATGACCCGCTCGCTGCCGGAGTTATCGGGCACCACCACCACGACGAGACGACCGATCGGATCGCGGTTTCCTTCTCGTCGGCCACTACTCCTGCCCAGTTGGCCGTGATCGACCAAAGAGGAACTGCCCTGGTCACGCGGAACCGGATCCTCGGAGTCGATCCCGACCTCTTCTCACCGGGCGAGGACTGCTCATACGTCAGCCACGACGGTCTGAGGGTGTCGGCTCGGCTCTACCTTCCCGCCGACCGGCTCGGGTACGAGGGTCCCCGGCCGGTCATCCACTACATCCACGGCGGTCCCGCAGGGACAGGAGAGGCCCGACTTCACCTGGTTCTCCATGCCGCTGATCCAGTACCTGACTTTGAACGGATTCGCCGTGTTCGTTCCCAATGTCAGGGGGTCTACCGGTTACGGGATGGCATACGTCAAGCACGTCGACCGCGACTGGGGCGGGATGGACCGTCTCGACCACGTGGCCGGTGTCGACCATCTCAGGTCCGACGCGAGGCTGGACGTTTCCCGGATCGGGGTGACCGGGCGCTCCTACGGGGGCTACATGACGCTGATGCTGGCCGGGCTCCACCCCGAGATCTGGTCCGCTGCCTGCGACATGTTCGGCCCCTTCGACCTCCCCACCTGGATCGAGGGGCTGCCCGAGGCGTGGCAGGTGTACTTCCATCTGGTTTTGGGAGATCCCGCGACCGAGCGGGAAGAGCTTGAGTCTCGTTCCCCCCGCACCCACCTCAGGTCGCTGGCCTGTCCGCTGCTCGTCATCCAGGGCGCCAATGACCCACGTGTCATGCGGTCGGAATCAGATGATCTCGTCGCCGAGCTTCGGGCGGCTGGCAAGGACATCGAGTATCTGGTGTTCGACGACGAAGGGCACGACCTCACCCGATTCGCCAACAAGGCGAGGGGTTACCAGGCGATCACCGACTTCTTCGCCACCCACCTGCAACCCTGAACCCCTAACCTCGGATCATCGCACTGAAAGAGGTGCTTCATGCCGCGTCGAGTCGTCCCCACCCCCAACGCCCCGACACCGATAGGTCCGTATTCACCCGCCGTCGAGGGCGCCGGGCTCGTGTTCTTCTCCGGGCAGGTGGGCGCCGACCCGGCAACCGGCGAGTCCGCAGGCGACGATCCCGATGCCCAGGCGCGACAGGTCCTGAGCAACCTCGGTGTGGTTCTCCAGGATGCCGGGTTGGGTTGGGGTGACGTGGTCAAGGCGTTGATCTTCCTCACCGACATGGCCGACTTCGCCGCGGTCAACGAGGTGTACGCCGAAGTGGTGGGGTCGGCGCCCCCAGCCCGGTCCACGGTGCAGGTGGCGGCCCTCCCCGGCGGCTACAAGGTAGAGATCGAGTTGGTGGCGGCGCGCTGACGCCGTCTGCGGGTCATCCGAGAGGTCACCCCATCGAGCGACGCGCCGAGGAGAAGACACCGACGGGTCTCGCGTGGTCGACCACCGGCCACTCGCACCTTCTCCCTGAGGCGGCGCCATCCGGTACCGTTGCCGCATGATCGCCAAGGATGAGATTTTCAGACAGCTGGGGATAAAGCCCCGAGCTTCGGGAGGGTTTGCCGGGCGCTGGTTGGACACTGGGGGAAGCGACCTCACCGTCCTCGACCCTGTGACGGGTGAGCCGATGGGTCACGTAGCCAAGAGCTCGGCCGGCGATTACGAGACCGTCGTCGCCAACTCCGTGGAGACGTTCGACCGATGGCGCGAGTTGCCCGCTCCGCGGCGTGGCGAGTACGTGCGGCGCATCGCCGACGAGCTCCGGGAGCACAAGGAAGCGCTTGGCGCACTGGTGTCATGGGAGATGGGGAAGATCCGCGCCGAGGGCGAGGGCGAGGTTCAGGAGATGATCGACATCGCCGACTTCGCCGTGGGGCTGTCGCGCCAGCTCTACGGGCTCACCATGGCATCGGAGAGGCCCCGGCACCGCATGTATGAGCAGTGGCACCCGCTTGGCCCGGTGGGGATCATCAGCGCCTTCAACTTCCCGGTAGCCGTCTGGTCGTGGAACGCTTTTCTCGCCGCGGTCTGCGGCGATACCTGCATCTGGAAGCCGTCGAGCGAGGTACCACTCTCGGCGGTGGCGGTGACCGAGATCTGCCGACGTGTCATGGACGGCAGCGGGTTCGAGGGGGTGTTCAATCTCGTCGTCGGCAGCGGCTCGGAGGTTGGCGAGGCGCTGATCAACGACCGCCGCATTCCGCTCGTCTCCGCCACCGGATCGAACACCATGGGGGAGCGGGTGGCGGTTGCGGTGGCGCAGCGGTTCGGCCGCTCCATCCTCGAGTTGGGCGGCAACAACGCCGTGATAGTGATGGACGACGCCGACCTCGACCTCGCCGAGCGGGCGGTTCTCTTCGCCGCGGTGGGCACCGCCGGACAGCGGTGCACCACTCTGCGGCGACTCATCGTCCACGCCGACATCTCAGACGAGCTCGTCTCGCGCCTGGTCAAGACGTACGAGCAGGTACCGATCGGCGATCCTCTCGAGACCGGTGTGCTCATGGGCCCGCTCATCAACCAGGCGGCGGTGGACGAGATGATGGCGGCGCTCGATGCCGCCCGCGCCCAAGGGGGTGAGATCATCACGGGGGGAAACCGAGTCGATCGACCGGGCTTCTTCGTCGAGCCGACGATCGTCCGCATCGGGTCAGACGCTCCCATCGTGCAGGAGGAGACCTTCGCACCCATCCTCTACGTGACCGACGTCGACGACCTCGAGGGGGCCATCGCAGTCCAGAACGGCGTGCCCCAGGGCCTCTCCTCGGCGATATTCACCGAGTCGATGAGAAACGCCGAGACCTTTCTATCCCATCTCGGCTCGGACTGCGGGATCGCCAATGTCAACATCGGCACCTCCGGCGCCGAGATCGGTGGCGCCTTTGGAGGCGAGAAGGACACGGGCGGCGGCCGCGAGGCGGGGTCGGACTCGTGGAAGGCGTACATGCGCCGGCAGACAACGACCATCAACTGGGGGGGCGACCTGCCGCTCGCCCAAGGCCTCGAGTTCGGTTGAACCAGCAGGGCGGCGGGCCGGTGCCGCCCCCAAACTCCGCGGCGCGTCAGTTTCTCGTCTGGAAATGGGGCGAGACCTCGGCTGATAGATTCGGTGCAGGTACCGACGGCTGAGGGGCAGGGCATCATGGCAGCGCGGAAGGTGTATCACGTCACCACCTCGGAGAAAGGTGGGTGGGTGGTCAAGGCCGAGGGCAATACCCGGCCAAGCAGTACCCACACCACCAAGTCGGAAGCGGTTGGGGCGGCGAAGGTGCTGGCAAAGAAGACCGGGCTGGGGCAGGTCATCGTCCACGGCCGGAACGGTCGAATCCAGTTCGAGCACAGCTACGGCAAGGACCCCAAGGGGAGCGCCGGCTGATCAACCATTAGACGGCAGACGGCAGACGGCCTCCCCCGGTGAGGGGAGGCGCGAGCGCAGCGAGCGGTGGGGGTGACTCTCCATCGCCAGACGGGGGCCGGGAGAGGGCGGACGGCTCGGTTTAGTCGACCTGTCAGTCTTCGTATACGCCTTTGTAAGTGACGCCCAGCGCGACGTACCACTCGATGCCGTGGCGTTGTCGTTCGATCTCCTCGGGGCGTAGCTCGCGCAAGAGGCGGGCGGGGGTGCCCACTGCCAGCGTCCAAGGCGGGACCGAAGACCCTTCGGTGAGAACCGACCCCGCCGCCAGCCAGGCGCCCTCGCCGAGGGACGAGTTGTTGAGCAGCCGGGCCCCGATCCCCACCAGGCAATGGTCTCCCACCAGGGCGCCGTGCACGACCGCGCCGTGGCCAACGGTCACGCGATGCCCGATGTGGCAGGGCACCCCTTCATCGCAATGGACCACCACCTGGTCCTGGAGGTTGGTCTCCTCACCAACCACGATCTGGTCGGGTTCGGCGCGCACCACCGCCCCGAAGAGCACAACCGCACGGGGTCCGATGGTGACATCGCCGATGACCGTCGCCGTCGGTGCGACGAAGGCGGTGGGGTCGATATTCGGTTCGCCGAGGACGAAAGGTTCCATCGGCAACACGCTATCTCTATTCCCGCCAAGAAATTTCGCGCTTTGGCCGTTGCTCCGCGAACGTTCCCCGGTAGGTTCGCTGCCAAGGTGGTGTGACCGCGGTCGAGGTGCCCGACTGAGACCGGATGGAGGGGCGGACGAGGCGGGGCGGCATCAGCGCCCCGCCTCTCCGTTAGAGCCACCTTGCCCTACTGAAGTGCGGACCACCGATATCGTCGCAGGGGCGTGAATGCTGGCCCAGAGGTAGCCTTGGCTCGTCATGAGCGACTTGATGACGCTAATCGAGAGGCACGTCGAGGACTTCAACCACGGCGTGCGGACCGGCGACTTCGGCCCGATGCTGGTCCGCTTCAGTCCCGACGCCGAGCTCCGCTTCGAAGGTGAGCGTGTCGGGCCTTTCGTCGGGCGCGAATCCATCGCCGCCGCCTATTTCGACCAGCCGCCCGACGACCGGATCGCAGTGGAGTCGGTACGTCAAGAGGGGAGCGAAATCGTCGCCGATTTCCGTTGGGCATCGGAGCCCGACAGGGTCGCCGGCGAGATGCGGATCGAAACCGACGGGCCGCAGATTCGCCGGATGGTGGTAACCCTCTCCAGCTGAGCACCGGGGACCCTTAATGACACAAGCCCCTGGGCGGGGAGCGCTGGAACCTGGTCGAGGACTACGTGATCGTCCCCGGCTGAGGCGGGCGGCGGTCCGTCACCCGAATCGGTAACCCACCGACCGGACGGTCGTGATCCAACTGGCCCGCTCCTCGCCCAGCTTCGACCGCAGCCGTCGAACGTGAACGTCGACCGTCCTCGCTCCGCCGTAGTAGTCGTAACCCCAGACCTTGGAGAGCAGCTGCTCGCGGCTCCACACCCTTCCCTGATGCTCGACGAAGAAGCGAAGCAGCTCGTACTCCATGTACGTGAGGTCCACCGGTCGCCCGGCCACGGTCGCCTGGTACGTGGCGGTGTTGAGCACCAGGTCCTTGAAATGGACGACGTGGTCGACGGGATCGGAGCGGATGATGCGCCGCAGCCGGAGCCTGATCTCCACCGGATCGGCCGGATCGAGCACGAAGTCGGTACCGGCGCCGGCGCTCTCCAGCAGCATGGCGTGGTCGCGGCCGGCGACGATCAGCACCGGGACTCCGAATTCCTGGCTGATCCGGAGCACTGTCCTGAGCTGGTGAGGGGCTTCGTCGTCGAGTTCGACCACGAGGGCCTCCCACTCGCTGACCATTTCGCGGTCGGCTTCGGCCAGGTCGAGAACCGGCACCGGGTCGAACCCGGCAAGAGCCATTGATTTGAGCAGCCCGGGGGAGGGCTGGTCTGGCCAAACGGCGACGTTCATGCGCACCCACCGTCGGGGCTTGTCCGATGTGATCTGCCCATATCGTGTTTCACGGCGGATCGGGAGTCACCCATGACTCAGAACCCATAACCCATCACAGAATCGGCAGGTAGTTCTCGAGCTCGAAGCGGGAGACATGGTGCTGAAAGCGGTCCCACTCGGCACGCTTGTTTCGCAGGAACCAGCCAAACACGTGCTCGCCGAGCGCCTCCGCCACCAACTCGGACCTCTCCATGTCGTCGATGGCGTGGGATAGCGTGGCGGGGAGACGCTCGATCCCGATCGCGGCCCGCTCGCTCGCGGTCATCTCGAAGACGTTCCCCATCACCTCCGGTGGCAGCTCGTAGTTGTTCTCGATCCCTGCCAGCCCGGCAGCGAGGAGAACCGAGAACGCCAGGTAAGGGTTGCAAGCGGCGTCGGGTGCCCGGTACTCGACACGTGTGCTCGACGTCTTCCCCTTCTTGATGGTCGGCACCCGCACCAGTGCCGATTGGTTGTTCCGCGCCCAAAAGACGTAGATGGGCGCCTCGAAACCCGCCACCAGCCGCTTGTAGGAGTTCACCCACTGATTGGTGACAGCGGTCAGCTCGCGGGCGTGACGCAACAGCCCGGCGATGAAGCTCTCGCCCACCTTCGACAACCCGTTGGGCGACCCCGGCTCGTGGAATGCGTTTCTGTCACCCTCGAACAGCGAGAGGTGCATGTGGAACCCGCTCCCGTCGTGGGCCTCGAGCGGCTTGGGCATGAACGTGGCGTAGATGGAGTGCTCGAGCGCGATCTCCTTCACGGTCAACCGATAGGTCATCACGTTGTCCGCCATGGTGAGGGCATCGGTGTAGCGGAGATCGATCTCGTGCTGGCTGGGCGCCACCTCGTGGTGGGAGTACTCGACCGGTATCCCCAGCTGCTCGAGGGCGTTGATCGTCTTGCGCCGGTACTCCTGGGCGACGTCGAGCGGCGTCTGGTCGAAGTACCCGCCGTGGTCGAGCACCTGGGGGTCGGGCGATGAGTCTTTGAAGTAGAAGAACTCCAGTTCGGGGGCGACATAGAAGGTGTACCCGAGGCGAGACGCCCTCTCCAGGTTGCGCTTCAACACATAGCGGGGGTCCCCCTCGAAAGACTGGCCGTCGGGGGACACGATGTCGCAGTACATCCGAGCCACCTGCTGCTCGGGGCGCCAGGGGAGCACCTGGAAGGTGGCGGGGTCGGGTCGGGCCAGCATGTCGGCCTCTTGTACCCGGGCGTACCCGTCTATGGCCGAGCCGTCAAACGTCATTCCTTCCTCGAAGGCGACCTCGAGCTCGGCGGGGCTGATCGAGACCGACTTCAGGAAACCCTGGACGTCGGTGAACCACAGCCGAACGAAGCGGATGCCTCGCTCCTCCACGGTGCGCATCACGTACTCGGCTTGCTTGTCCATGTTGTTCACGGTAGACCCTTGTCTCGACCAGGGAACGGTAAACCCCCAAACACTCCGATCTTCCATTTGAGAGCCTGCGAAACACAGCATTCACACTGGGGCAACTGACACGAAACTGGCTGGGTCTACAACCCTGGCCGAGTCAGGTTTTGAGAGGAGTGAGGAATGGCGAAGTCACCCGCGGACGTCCTGAAGACGGTGGCGGACGAGAGCTACGAGTACATCGATCTGCGGTTCTGTGACCTCCCGGGACAGGTGCAGCACTTCACGGTCCCGGCCCACGAGTTGAGCGAGGACTCATTCGAGGACGGGTTCGGGTTCGACGGGTCCTCTATCCGCGGCTTCCAGGCCATCCAGGAATCGGACATGCTGCTATTGCCCGATCCGGACACGGCGGTCGATGACCCCTTTCGCTCGCGCAAGACGCTGATCCTCTATTGCTTTGTCCACGACCCGGTGACCGGCGAGCCCTACAGCCGCGACCCCCGGTTCGTGGCGCGCAAGGCCGAGGTCCACCTCCAGGGCACCGGGATCGCCGAGACGTCCTACTGGGGCCCCGAGGCAGAGTTCTACATCTTCGATTCGGCCCGGTTCGCCCAGAACGAGCACTCGTCGTTCCATTACGTGGACTCCGAGGAGGGTGCGTGGAACTCGGGCCGCGACGAGGACGGCGGCAACCTCGGGTACAAGCCCCGGTACAAGGAGGGCTACTTCCCGGTGCCGCCCACCGACCACTTCCAGGACCTGCGGTCAGAGATGGTGTCGGTGATGGAGAGCCTGGGCATCAACATCGAGGTGCACCACCACGAGGTGGGCACGGCCGGGCAGGCGGAGATCGACATCCGCTACGACACTCTGCTGCGGCAGGCGGACAACGTGACCCTCTACAAGTACATCACCAAGAGCGTCGCTTGGCGCCACGGCAAGACGGTCACCTTCATGCCCAAGCCGATCTTCGAGGACAACGGCTCGGGCATGCACACCCACCAGAGCCTCTGGAATGGCGACACCCCGCTCTTCTTCGATGAGAACGGCTACGCCGGGCTGTCAGATATGGCGCGCTGGTACATCGGCGGGTTGCTGGAGCATGCCCCCTCGATCCTCGCATTCGCCGCCCCAACCACGAACTCGTACCGGCGACTGGTGCCGGGGTATGAGGCGCCGGTGAACCTGGTCTACAGCCAGCGGAACAGGTCGGCCGCGGTGCGGATCCCGCTCTACTCGAACAAGCCGGCAGCCAAGCGGCTCGAGTTCCGCTGCCCGGATCCGTCCTGCAACCCCTACCTCGCCTTCTCGGCGATGCTCATGGCCGGGCTAGACGGCATCCAGCGTCAGGTCGAGCCGCGCGAGCCGGTGGACAAGGACATCTACGACCTGCCCCCCGAAGAGCTCGACAACCTCCCTTCGGTCCCAGGAAGCCTCGAGGAGGCGCTGGCGGCACTCGACGCCGACCACGACTACCTGCTCCAGGGCGGAGTGTTCACCGAGGACCTGATCGAGACCTGGATCGACTACAAGGTCGAGCGCGAGATCGACGCAGTTCGTCTCCGCCCCCACCCGTACGAGTTTTACCTGTACTACGACATTTGAGCTGGTCGGTTCGCAGCGAGACTGGCACGGGGGAAGACCCGCCCTCCGATTCCGTCCCCCGTAGGTGGGAAGGGCCCCTCTGCGGAGCGCGGGTAGATGCTCCTAGAGATGTCAAGGGTTCGGTTGGGGGGTGAGGTGGGGGCAGGGCGAACTCCCAACGGTGCCCACGTCACCCGCTCCGCCCGCATCGCTCCCGGTTCGGCTTCCCCCACCCGGTGAGGGAGGGGGTTGGGGTGAGGGTGATTGCCGCCGCTTGCCCTGAATCACACCCTCCGCTCGCTCCGCTCGCGCCTCTCCCTCACCGGGGGAGGCCAAACCGTTCCATCCCCACCGTAGGGGAAAGGGCCCGCTGCGGAGCAGCGCCGGGGGGGTGAGATCTGAGCGGGGCTAGCTTCTCGGACTTCGTTCCCTTTCAGAGAGGTGTGGCATGACAGCAGTTGACGATCGGGTAGACGCGTTCGTCGCTTGCACGCCTCGGGTTGCTTCGTGATGCCGAACCCGTGGGACGTGGGGAGCGCGAGGGCTTTGGAACAGATGGGCTTCAAGGCGCTGGCGACGACAAGTTCCGGGTTTGCCTGGACGTTGGGTCGCCCGGACAATGAGGTCACGCTTGATGAGGCGCTGGAGCATCTACGTCTTGTCGCAGAAGCAGTGGCGGTACCGGTGAATGCAGATTTCGAGGGCGGCTTCGCGGTCGATCCGGAGCAAGTCAACGCCAACGTGAAGCTTGCGGTGTCTACCGGAATCGCCGGCCTTTCGATCGAGGACTCGACCGGCGACGATACGCAACCGCTTCATGACTTCGATCTGGCCGTGGAGCGCGTTCGGGCCGCACGACAGGCGATCGATGCGAGCGGCACCGGCGTCGTTCTGACCGGGAGGTCAGAGGGATTCGTGGTCGGACGCCCCGACATCGACGAGACGATTCGAAGGCTCGAGGCGTACGCCGAAGCCGGCGCCGACTGTCTCTATGCCCCTCGGATCGACAATGTCGAGCACGTCGTCGCCATCGTCGCCGCGATGTCACCGAAACCGGTGAACCTCTTGATCAACGCTCCGTTCATGACGGTCACCGAAGCGGCGAATCTCGGAGTAAGGCGGATCAGCGTCGGGGGCACGCTGGCGCGCACCGCTTGGCGTGGGTTCCTGCAGGCAGCGACCGAGATCGCGGAGGCGGGGACGTTTTCGGAGTTCGAGCAGTTGCCAAACGTCGATGGCCTGTTGGGTCAGCGATAGGGATCATTCCGGTAGCTCAGCCACGCAAGAAGTGTCGCCTCCCTCCGCGTCCGCTTCTGGCGTGGCTGAAGGACCTAGCGATCGGTGTCTGCGCGGAGTTCTGAACGAAGTCGTACGCAGCAGTAGCCGTCTTCTGGTGCGAGCACGGGGCGCAGGTCCTTCTCGCCGGCTCCTTCCACCATGCCCTCGACCAGTGCCAGGTTCATCCCGCAGATCGTGTCTCGGTCCTGCTCCTTGAGCACGTGGAACGGGCAGTTGCGGAACCGGGTCTCGTCGCCTTCCTCGGCCGGTTCGTATCCGGCGTTCTCGAGAGCTTCGGTCAGCCCCCGCCTTCCGAGGTCCTCGCCAATCCGATGGGCGGCGTCGCCGAGCGAGCCGGCGCGTTCGATGGCAAGAGCCTCGAGCATGATCCTGGCGGCAAGTTCGTAGCGACGGGGCGGGACGCTCACCAAGAAGGAGCGCGTCGACTTGCGGTACAGCTTGGCCGGCCGGCCCGCTCCCGGCCCACTCAGCCCGGTGAGACGTCGGAATTCGATGTCGAGCAGGCCGTCATCGGCCAGCCGATCGAGGTGATAGGCGGCGGTCTGTCGAGAAACCCTACAGGCCGAGGCGGCATCGTCCCTTCCCACCGGGCGCGCCGACGCGACCACGTAGGCGTAAAGCGCAGCCCGGGTGGGCTCCACCAGAGAAGCAACGGCGTCAAGGTCTGTCATCGGGGGAACTCTAAATCGAAACGCTGTTGACA
>CAWACT010000012.1:0-681767 GCA_963780745.1 uncultured Actinomycetes bacterium
GCCTCGGTGCGGGCGATGGGGAGGCGGCTCGGCGGGTGCGTCCCGCCGTTGCCGCGCCGGCCGAGGCAACCACCGGCCGGGTGCCGTCCACCACCAATCGCAGGCCACCGACCGGGCCTCGGGGGACCTCCACCACACACCGTTGGACCGGCCGATGCGGAGTCGGCGGCCGGGCGAGGGGGGAGCGGTGCAGGCGGGTGGCCAGCATGTCGCCCCTACATACCGCCGCCCCGCAGCCGGCTTCGTGCCGGTTGCCCAGGTCCGAGCATCGCCACCCCCAGGCAAACCCCTCAACCCGCCAAAGTCGAGACAGTTCATTAAATGTCCTAGCCGTCGCCGACCGTTCCCCTCATTGTCAAATCGGTGATGGGAGTCGAGAGAAGGACCGAGCATGTCTGGTCAAAACGAAGTCGGCGTCGAGCGGCACCTGGTTGGCTCGAGCAAAGCTGGTGAATCGACGGCAGCTTCCACCCCCCCGTACACGAGGGGGATCGACATGCAGGAAAGCCGGTAGCAGTCTTGGCCACCCTGGCGATCGTGGGGACAACATGTTTCGTTGTCCTGCTCGCTGCTTTGCACTTCTTGAGTTCCGAGTTCAATCCGATCGAGCGCCCGACAAGTGAGTATGCAGTCGGAACATTCGGCTATCTCATGACCTCTGCCTGGGTTGCTCTGAGCCTCGCTACATGGGCGCTGGTCATTGGACTTTATGGCGAGACCTGTCGAGGTCGGCCGATCTCGCCTCGGTCTCGGGCTTCTGGGGGTTTGGGGCTTAGGTCTTCTTGTCGCCGCAGCATTCCCGATCGATCTGGACGACCTCCACCAACCCTGGCCGGCACCATCCATGCGATCAATGGTCCGCTGATCTTCTTGAGTCTGATCGTCGCATGAACCTGGTCTCACGCCAATTCAAACATGACGTGAGGTGGCGTCCGATCCATCGGTTCGCATCGGTGCTGGCCATCATCATGATCCCCCAGTTCATCGCGGGCGGTCTGGCCGCCGCCAATGCAACCGGAGCAGGGATCGCACAGCGGATGCTCGTTGTGACGTTCGCGACATGGTTCGTGGTCACCGCCCTGCGGCTCCGCTCCAACGCAGCGAAAAGCCGCCTGCCCATCGAACCATGCGACAGCCTCTCACGCAGGGCCTTCACCTAACACGCCCGGCGGGACTCGAACCCCCAACCTCTTGATCCGTAGAACTCCAAGCGGAGTCCGTTGACGTCCACAGCCGTCCACACATCCCAGAGAGGAAGGCTTCGATGTCCATCGCCGTCCAGGTACGACCCAGCAGTCCACTGCGAATGGCTCCCAACTTGGCTTCCAACGAGAGTGGCTAGCCGGCTTTGTGCAGGAGAGGCGTGTCCTACGATACCACATCCAGGGCGAACAATCTGGCTCGGAGCCGCGCACTGACGGCTAGGAAGCGCCAACTCCCAGCGGACTTGCTGTGGCTTCGTCGTTCGGCGCGCCGTACGGAATGCTCAACGATGCGAGCCCGGCCAGAAGCCAACTAACGCCGATACAGGCGTACCAGACAGCGTCTGAAGGGTGCCAAACCCCGGGTGCAAGGGCGTGAAATCCGTAAGTGATGGCACCGGCAGCGGCCGTCGTTAGCGGGACCCACTTAGACCACGCCGGAAGGACCAGGGAACGCAGGACTCCCAAACCAAGGACGATAAAGGCGACCGGGAGGACGAAGAGACCGACGGAATAGGCGAGCAGGAAGGCGAGCCAAGTGTCACCTGGCAGTAGTTCGAGTCCAAATCGACGCCGAGCACCGTTGCGCTTGCCCCAACCAATCTGCTACCGAGGCGAGCGGTCCTACGGTCCATCGACCGCGCCACTGACCAGAGCCCCCACCCCACCGAGAGACCGGCGAAAAGCGCAAGAAGGGGAAAGGCTATCGGGAACGAGTCGTCGAACTCCTCATACAACAATTCCAACACGACGATTCCAGCGAGCCAGGTCATGCCACCGGCCGAGATGATGAAACCACGCGTGCTTGCTGTCATCTTGGGAACCTAGGCCCGACAGTCTCGACATGCAGCCCACAATCAACGAGCCAGCTCGGACCATTGTGCGAACGTAGGCTGCAAGGCTGATCCCCATCCACGCTGTCCGATCGGGAAAATGGCTCCCAAATCCTTGCCCTGAGATGTCTCACTAAGAGGAGCGCACAGGCGAAAAGCGCACATACGCAGGGCCTTCACCGGCGCGCCCGAGGACCTCTGGACGGCGCTGACCGATCCGCGGCGCTGAGCCACTGGATCGCTGACGTGGAGGGCGACCTTCGACTCGGCGGGGTTTTCCGGGCGCGCTTCACCAGCACTTGGGAGGGCTCGGGCCCGTGGACGTGTGCGAGCGCCCGACAAGACTGGTAGTCACCATGACAGACGAAGACGGAGAGACCGTCATCGAAGCCCGGTTGACCGCCGAAGCCGACAAGACCCGCCTGGTCATCGAGGACCGCGCCTACCTCTCGGCGAGCTGGCGGCACACGGAGCCGGCTGGCAGGCGCATATGGAAGACCTCGCCACCCATCTCGCAGGTCAGCCGCCGAACAACTGGAAGACTCGCTGGTTGGAGCTCACGCCTTCCTACCGCGAACGGGCCGAGAACCTTGCATGACCGGCTCGCCGGCGACCGACGCGGACCCGCCCCGCCCTCGTCTCCGCAGCTCGCCACCGCGGAGCGAGCAGCTCTCATGTTCCTGACGGCTCAACGCTGCATGTCGGTGCGGTTGTCGAGAGGATGGACGAGGACGCCGCCGGACGGGCCGTACTGCCGAGTGGATGGACACTGGCATGCATGGTCGGGCATCTCGCTCGTGCCGAGCCCTGTTGGTTCCAGCGAGTGTTGCCGTGGTTGGCGGACCCGCCCCCACGTGGTTCTCAGACTCCCAGCCGCGGCCACGGCACTGTCGATAGACGCTAGGGATGGCGAGATCCTCGAGTTCTCTCGCGTGCAGTGCGCAATCTCGAACCCCGTGCTGGCATCTGGATCGGGAGACCGATGGCCTCTTCACCGATGTGACATCCGACCTAGTTGATGACTCCCGGGTAGTCGATGCCGCAGGAGACGTCGACGGTGAATACAACTCGACCCGGATCAACAGATCTCTAGTACTAGCGCCGCGTATCCGACACCGTCCGGAATCGGCACAGCCTGGTTCGGGGCGAAAGCCAGGGCTGATCGACCGGCAAGGTTCGATCGGGCGAAATGGCTCCCAAAGGTCGTATGCTCGAACCCTTCAACGAGTACGGGGCACGTCCAATCCCCCGCTCAGGCAGGGGTTTCGCTTAGCACGCCCGGAGGGACTCGAACCCCCAACCTCCTGATCCGTAGATCTCCAAGCGGTGTCCACCGGCGTCCCCATCCGTCCTTAGATGGCTCTGCAATAGCCTTCCGATTCCACCAGCGTCCGCACACGACCGCCTCGGTCCACCCCGAATGGCTCCCAACTTGGCTCCCAGCCAGAGCGCTCAAGCGATGTGACGGCAGAGACATTGGCTTCCGCGACCCACATATGGCGCGGTAGCGTCGGCTGGGGACGCCGAATGCCGGTTCCAGAGCACTCGATTCGACCGAGTCCTTGCTCGCCTGGCGCGCGTTATGCGCTAGCAGTCCGTGTCGGCACAGCGACACATATTCCAGAACGGCTCCGCCTGCATGCTGCGATTCGGCACCTGCCGCTAGATGATGTCCGACATCAGGCTGCGAGGTCACGTGTGGACGTGGTACTCGTGCAAGGCCCTGGAGCTCGGTACCCGGGAGTCTTGATAAACCGACCTCTGCAAGCGAGCAGAGTCTGAGGTCCGGGTAGTGGGCTAGGTGTATCGGGGCGGCTCGTTCGTAGCGGGCGGAGACGAGCTGGAAGAACGGTACCCGTTCCTGACCGAGTCGATCCGGTCGGGAAAGGCATCCCTCACGCGGAGCAACTCCTGAGAGGCGGGGGAAGCATCCACCGAGCCAACAGTACATTCCACCCACGGACCCGACCTGACGATGTCGAGCGCGACGAGATTGGCTCCCACGGCGTGGCATCGGCCTGAGCGGACGCACCCCCAGTGCGCCGAAACCCCCGCCTGAGCAGGGGCTTTACGTAGCACGCCCGGAGGGACTCGAACCCCCAACCTCCTGATCCGTAGATCTCCAAGGTGTGTCCACAGGCGTCCACGAGTGTTGATCCGGCCCGGAACTGGGGGCTTCCGGGTCCACCAGCGTCCAGGGCAGTCCACGAGAATCCACAGCGAATGGCTCCCACCTTGGCTCCCGGGTATGAGCATCAGGAGGCCCCGCGGGCCCGCATCGTAGGGTCTGACTTCGATCGAGCGGCGCTCGCGTCGCGGCGAGTGAGGCAGTGTCGAGCCTCGGCGAGCTGGACCCGAACCCAGCGGGTTCAAACCCGGTTCTTCTCGAGAAAGGACCGAACCTCGCTGTTGAACTGTTCGGCGCCTTCGACGCTGCTCAAGTGTCCGACGCCGGGCAGAACAACGAGGCTCGACCCATGAATACCCTCGTGCAGGACCTGGCCCACGTCGACCGGTGATCGGACGTCGTGTTCGCCGTAGAGGAGGAGGGTTGGCACGTCGATGCGAGGCAAGACCTCCCTGAGGTCTGCTTTGGCCATCGCATTCAGCATTGCCTGGTTGGCGGCCGGGCGGACACCGGACATGAGGGACTTGACCTCCTCGAGCATCTCCGGCGGGGCCGCCGAGGTGAGCATGCCGGGGAGGTAGCTTGGAATCCACTCCTCGGGTCGCTTTCGCATGTCTGCGGCCCCGCGGGCCACCCTTCGTTCGACTTCGTCGGGCGGGAGCGACCCCGCCCACCCGGCATAAGCCCCGGCCAGGACGAGCGTCCGGGGTAGCGCGGGATACCGGTCGAACAACTGCAAAGCGAGGGCGCCGCCGAACGACAAGCCGAGGACGTGGGCCCGGGACAGACCGAGGGCCTGGATGAACCCAGCCAGGCAGTCTGCATAGTCAGGTAACCGGAACGTCGACGGCGGATCAGCCGACCGCCCACACCCAGGCGCATCCCACGCCACCACCGTGTACTCGTCCGACAACTCATCGATCTGGCGGCGCCACGATCGACTGTCGAAGCCAAACCCACCGTGGAGAAGGACAAGCGGTGGTCCCATCCCCTCCCGCTCATACCCGATCCGAAGCCCCGATACCTCGACCTCGCTCACCGCTGGAGGCTACCCCGTCAAGATACGTGCAGATAAGACGGCCACACCCTTGAAGCCGCATCGCGGATCAGCGCCAGAACGACTTGCCATCCGCCCCATGTGTGGCGAAGCAGCGAAACATCGGGCTCCCGACCTTCGTTGCGGCAGGGGTCAAGAGCATACGATTGGTCGATGACGGCCTCCGCCTCGACGGGTCACGCTGGCGACAGGTAAGAGGCTTTCGTATGCAGCGACGGGTGATGAGTCGAGCCCGGTGGTCCATCCTCTTGCCGGGCCCAACCGGGATCCAGGCCCAGATTGCGACGCAGCATCCGGATCAACGAGCTAGAGGAACGTCAGAAGGTCGCCCGCCCTATCTCATGCGAAAGGCCTTGAGTAAGGGCTTGCCTCGCCCGCGACGCTGCCAGTCAGATAGCGAATGGCTCCCGAGGATCGCTGCTCACGACAACGGCCTTGGCCCAGGCAGGGAGCTTCGTACATGCCGAAACTGGCTCTACCAGGCCTTTCGCCCGGCACGCCCGGAGGGACTCGAACCCCCAACCTCCTGATCCGTAGTCAGACGCTCTATCCAATTGAGCTACGGGCGCAAGGATCGACAGTCTCGCAGGGGGAGGCGGCGAAGACCAGCCGATAGACCGTTCTTCGGCTTCAGAATGTAGTCGACCTTGGTGTCGAGCCATCCCAGCTGATCGGCGGAGAGGTCGAGGTCGACTTCTTCACAATCCCCCTTCGAAGCTAGGGTTGAGAGCTGCGGCCCGACCGCGCCGCTCACTTTTGCTCGCGGATCCTCCGGCCCGTCGAACCGGAACCACTGCTTGGACCAGTGACCACCACAGTTACTCGACGCGCGCCCGTAGGAGAAGAAGTCCCATGACACCTGGTTCGGATCCATCCATAGGATTTGTGTCCACATTCCCGCCCACGGTGTGCGGGATCGCCACATATTGCGCCTCCCTCGTCGAAGCCCTTGCAGGAGTCGTGGGAGAGCCAGCAAGCCGGTTGGGCGTTGTGAGATTGAGCGAAGGATTCGCTGGTGATGCTGGCGCGTCCGTGGTGTTCCATCATCGGACTGGCGACCACACCTCCCTCCGCACGGTGACTTCGATCCTCAACACGTACGACACCGTTTCGATCCAGCACGAGTTCGGCATATTCGGCGGCCGAGATGGCATTGAAGTGCTCGATCTCATGTCGGGCCTGGATGTCCCGACCGCGGTCACTTTTCACACCGTCCTGCGTAACCCCACATCTCACCAGCGGATGATCATGGAACGACTGTGTGACTTCGCCGATCGGATCATCGTGATGAGTGAGACCGCCTCCCGGCGTCTGGTCGACCGTTACCACGTCGAGCCGGGTCGAATCGATGTGATCGCACATGGAGCAGACCCTGAGTTTGCGGGTCCGTCGCTCGTGTCAGGCGATCGACCCTTGATCCTGACTTGGGGACTCATCGGCCCGGGCAAGGGCCTGGAGTGGGCGATCGCGGCCGTCGCCGATCTCGTTGACATGAATCCGCTCCCCCGTTATCTCATAGCCGGTGCGACCCACCCTCACGTGCGCCGGGAGTCGGGTGAAAGCTATCGCGAGAGTCTCAAGTCGCTGACCCGGGACTTGAGATTGGAGAAGATGATCGAGTTCGACAACCGATACCTGAGCCGGGCGGATCTCGCCCGTCTTGTCCGCAGTGCCGATCTGGTCGTCCTCCCCTACGAATCGGTGGAACAGGTGACCTCAGGAGTCCTCGTCGAGGCGATCGCAGCCGCCAAACCGGTGGTCGCCACCGCATTTCCCCACGCCGTTGAACTGCTCTCCGGGGGTACCGGATCGGTCGTGCCCTTCGGCGATCCCGAGTGTCTCGCCGGGGAGCTGCGGCAGATCCTCTCTGATCGACCGACACGGTTGCTCATGGCGCAGCGAGCGCAACAACTCGCAAGGGAGTGGTATTGGCCCACGATCGGTGAGCGGTTCGCAGCGACGATGTCAGAGATTGCGACACCCGACCTCCAGCGGCCCTGACTCTGGATCGTCAACGTGCCGCGGGGTGACCTCGCAGATCTCGGTCACCCCTCCGCAGGCGGCCTTCGGTTTCCCCGTCCGACTTTCGGGCATCTGCGAGACCTCACTGAAGATGGTGGTCTCTGGGAGCATGCTCGCTATTCGACGCCGCGGCCGGAACATGGGTTCTGTAACGACGACAACGCACGCGCCCTGGTGGTCGTCGCACGTGAGCAGACCGAGGACCTCACCGATCTCGCGGTCATATATCTCGGTTTCGTCCTCTCCGCACGAAAACCTGACGGCAGATTCCACAACCGTCGGGATTCAAGAGGCTCATGGGTTGACGACACCGGTAGCGACGACAGCGAGGGAAGGGCCTGGTGGGGCCTCGGTGCCATCGCCCGACAGGGGCCGGAGGCTTGGATGAAGGAAGCCGCGCTCGAGGAATTCGAGTCCTGTGCAACCTTCCAATCGTGTGCATCTGAGGTCGAACGCGTACGCGGCGCTGGGAGCGGCAGAAGTCGTAACCGGGCGGGGTCCAGTCCAACCTGCTGTCGAGCTACTCGATCGAACAAGCAGCCTGATCGCCAAGGCAGCCCGAGCGACGATCGGGTGGCCGGAGACCAGACTCACCTACGACAATGCCCGAATTCCAGAGGCACTCATCGCTGCGGGGATCGCCCTCGGAGATGCGCGTCGGACGAGCCTGGGGATTCGTCTTCTCGATTGGCTGGCACTGAACGAGAGTCAAGGAAACCGGTTCAGCTTCACACCAGTCGGAGGGCGGGAGCCCGGCATTCACGAACCGGGATTCGATCAACAGCCCATCGAAGCGTGGGCCATGGCCGACGCCTGTTATCGAGCCTGGTCCGTGACGGGCGAGTCGAGATGGGCAAGAAGGGCCCTGCGGGCCGCCTGTTGGCTTCTCGGCCACAACGACAAGGAAGCCCTGCTCTACGACGCCGAATCCGGAGGTACATTCGACGGGTTGACCCCAGATGGCGTCAACCTCAACCAGGGGGCGGAGTCGACGCTGGCCGGTATCGGGATACTCCAGGTCGCGGCGAAGTGTTGGCGCGACCTCGAGTCGACCCGGGAGGAATGTGCTACACGGCCCGAGTCTTCTTGGCGTCGTTCGCCGCCCGCTTGGCCTTCTTGTCCTGCCTCTTTTGCTTGAGGTCTTTCGCCGCCACCGTCTTGGTGTTCTTGCCGCCCTTGTCCTTGTTGCCCATGTGCGCCTCCCGGCCGTGGCATGTCAACTCTGACCGCCACCTCGGTATTGTCTCACACCCCCAACAGAGAGAAGAGGGAAGCGACGAGGAGAAGGCTCCCCGTCACCGCCCCGGTTACTGCGCTGACCGTCACAGAACGGGACCTGGCAAGAGGTACTGATGCCAGCGCTCCGAGCGCCACCGCCACCGCCAGCACGTAGAACATCGGATCGTGGAACAGGGGCGCCAGAGGGAAGAAGTGGACCCCCACGACCAGAGCTACCCACGGCGGGATCAACTCGTTCCTCTTTCGGGAGGACAGGAACCACGCCCCCAGCCCGGCGAGCAGCACCTCGAGGCCGTCCACATGCCGAAGGACTGTCCGGTGCGGCGTCGAACACGTCCCGGTATCCAGTTAGCCAGGCGACGACCCCTCCGGCGATGGCGGTAGAAGCCGGCCACGTAGCAGGTCGCTGCCTCGTGGCTGCGGTCCCGGACGAACATGCGAGCGGTGTCATGGGCTCCATCACGCAGCTTCGATCAGCGGATGATCTCGCTGAGTGCGGCGAAACGAAGCATGTGCGCCTGACCGGCGTGGAGGGTGTACTCGTCGATTATCTTGACCAGAGTCGTCGCCAGCGGTCGCCCGTGACCGGCACCCGGAGACTCGAGGGATGGCGAGGTTGGCAATGGCACGATCCGACTTCTCGCCCTCCATCAAGTAGGTCTCCATGTCTTCATCGACGGTTTCTACCGAGCCGCCGGCATGGTCATTGTCGCCATAGAGCCTCGACCCTCTCACCACCACCCAGCCCCCACGCCAGATAGACATGCTCCATCTGGGTCATGTGTCGGACCAACCCGAGCACCGATAGCTCCAGCGGAGGTATCGACCATGCGACCAGACCCATGGGTGTCAGGTCGCGCAGCTTGCGGAGGAACTCGTGCCGCTGATAGGCGAGCCACTCCTCCAGGAGTTGTCGGATATCGGTAGTCGGCTGCGGTTCCTCACGTTTGGAGAGGGCGAGTCCGGAGAGACTTGTAGATGACATCGTTCAAGGCCTACCACGACTGAACGTGCCGTGCGGAGAGGGCTCGCTTCCAGAGGGTAGATTTTACCAAAGCAGGACCGATAGAGCCTCCAAGTCGTGTGCCTGCGCCTGCGATGAGCGGCGTGTCGATCTGTCCCGATTGCCGTGTGCGGTTCCCGACACGCCTCGTTCTGATTCCTCGCAGGGAGGCCACCACCGTCCGCTAAGGGCAGAGCACTGGCCGCAGATAGGCTGTCACCGTGAGACTGGCCTTTTGTAACTAAGGTCAGTCGTCGTCGAATGAGGCTGTCGATTGATTGCGAACTGCGATTGGTGCGGAACGGACGAATACGTCGACTTCGACAGGGTGGCCGGCGTCGCGATCTGCTCCGGGCCTGGTCATCCGATGGACCGCATGTGGGAACTGACGCAGGAAAGGCCGTCGACGCTCATTCCTCTGGCTGACGGAATCGCTGCGGAGCTTGGGCTCCACGACGACTTGGTTGCCTGCCTGCGCGAGGGTGAGTGGGCAGAGACTGGGGTCATTGAACACCGATACGGAACAGCCAACCCGACGAACTACCGCTGATGGTCGATCGCTGGGGGCATGTGGCTCAGGGCCCACGACGCTACAGCGTGACATCCTTCATCGGCTCCACACTGGGATGGCTACTCCGTGAGAACATCGTCGCCCACAAGTCCGGTAGAGGAACGGTTTTTCTTATAACCAGGCTATCGGATTCTGGACCCTCAGACCCGTCCCATCAGAGACGTTCGACAGTTCATGGGCGAACGTCGCCGTTGAACTCGGTCACGATCCCAACGACTGGCCCCTTCTTGATTACCGCTGCGGGAGTGCATGACTCGGCGGGACCTTGTTGGACGACCCTTCAAATAGCACGCCCGGGGGAACTCGAACCTCGACCCAACTTATCCGGGTCATAACCAGGGGCTTTCGACCACCTGCGGTTCATGAAGAGTGGACCATGAACTGGTGTTATACTCCTTGAACCAGCGTCATTTCGGACCTTTCCATCGAGAGTCGACAATCGAGTCGATACCGCGCCGTTGAAGCGCTTCTCGGACCTGGCATCCGATGAGGCCGCGATCCATGAGGTCTCGCATGAAGTCGTCGAAGTTCTTGTCCAGGATGTCGGCGATGCGGACGGCGCTCGAACGAGTAGCCGGGCCGCAGTGCAGTACCGTCAGGTGGGTCGAAACCTGAGCCGGACACCTTCGTTCACCTGCGCGAAGAGGTCGCCGGCGCCACTCTCGAGGGGATTCGGCAACACGAGCAACTCGCGATCCTTCGAATCGAGGACCGAGGTTATGAAGATGATGCGGTAGACACCGCGCCGTGCCTGCTTGGCGGCGCGTAACTTGCTCTCTCCGAAGTCGAACTCGTAGGTATCGCCGGGCGTGGCTTTCACCTCGAACAACAGCGTCTGCGACCGACGGATGACCTCGAAGTCATGGCCAAGGGAGTCATTCCCCTCATGGCCGCCGACCGCGAACACGCTGGTTCGTGGACACCCAGGAGTCGGGCGTCGTTTCTGGGTACGTGGGACGCAGCCATTCGTAGGCCAGGGCCTCGCCGACGAGGCCTACTGCAATGCGCTGGTCCGGAGTGAGTTCCTTCCTACTGCTCGCCCGTCCACCGCCACCGGGCCGGACGCCACCTCCACCGGACGGGGTGTGATCTGGAGCTCGTTGAACTTCGTGATGGTCGTGCGAGAGCTCAGAAACTCCTCATTCGCTGAGGACTGCGCAGCGGAGACGAGACGCCGAAGGTCGGGTCCAGTCGGCTCGAACTCTTCGTTGTCGAGAACGACGACTCGCCGTGCTCGACGCTGCCTCGCCTCTTCTGCGTCAGCGTTCTCCGATGCCGTGGCTACATCGTCCGAGGTGAGCCCGAGAGACTCAAGGTCAGTGGAGAGCGGCATGTCCGAAGGCCAACAGTCCAATGCAAGGAGCCAGTTGATCAGCGCGGTGAGATCAAGGGGTTCGAAGTCGAGGCAACGGACGTGTTGAGTCGGTCACGCACGACGGACGGATCAGTTGACTCCGTGGGCTACGAGACGGAATTCTTGCGGCACCAAGCGCTGGCTACTCGGCCGATCATCGGCAGCTCAGCGTCCAGCAGCGCCTGATCAGCGTGCACGTCGTCAAGAGCCAGGAGGACTCCTCGTGCGGAGCACCACCGAGGGTGGAGATCCAGTCGCGTACACGTGTGGCGAGACGATCGTCCGGCGGGATGTCAAACGAGTGAAGCCACGCGGCGTCCGGCGTTAGCCCGTCAAACCGTCGGGCCGCGGTGTATGGCGATAGGTCCGCCGTCGTTCTGTACCCCTCAAACGAACCGGCTTCGCACGACCGCCAAGATGTCTTCACGGTGTTCCGACAGGTATCGACGAAGGGCTTCGGCGTGCTCGCCTGGGAAGTGCAAGGGGGCGACCAAGCGCTTCCAGCGCATCGTTCATCTCTCTCAAGCCGATGTTCATCCAACGGCGGACGTCGTCAGGCGACTCCGCCGCCTCGCCCGCCTCGAGCAGCCGTTCGGCGACGGGCTGGTCGAGGATCTCGGCCAGACTCAAGAGGAGGCCCTCGCGGTCATCATGCGATGATGCCGCCAGCGTCTCTGCTGAGGGCAGATCCGAGATACGACAACCGCCGGAGAGATCAGATGAACCACGTGTTCGATGTCTGACCGAACTCCTGCGGCGATCACGCGGACACGTTCGAGACGCGTGCAGGCGTGGTTAGCTACCGCGTCGGTCGGCTCGTGCCAACTCCGCCGAGCGCTCGATTGAGAACGAGTGCCGTCGCTCGGAGATCGGCGGCGAGGCCCTGGCGGACCGTGAGCTGGCTGAGGCTCTCAGCCATTGCCTCGATCCAGTCCCATGCTGGCGTGCCATCCGCTGACTCCGCAGAACGATGACCGGGTTGTGGTCGTCGGCGATGTGAACGCAATCGGTTAACTGACCGGAGGAGGACACTGGAACGTTGTCGACGAGCAGGTCCAGTCTTCTCGATAGAAGGAGGCGGACGCGCCGAGTCCGCGACTGCGTTCAGCAGGACGCGTTCGGTGACGTGCACCATGAGGTTGCCCTGCAGCTCGACGATCACCGCGAAGACATGTGCGAACGAATGACCGAGGTCGTCCAGCAGCGGGACTCCTACGGTCGGTGCAACCGCACCGACCTCGAATCGGCGACAACGCTAGCGTCGACCTCGGAGGTTGGCCTGACCATCAGGCTCTTCGCATCTTTGAGCAGAAGCAGCGACGCGAGCGCCGTCCCGCGGCGAGACGAGCAATGGCAACCCCGCGGCATCGATGATCCGGTCAGCGAGGCGACCTCTGCGTCGGGTACGTAGAGGACGCCAGCATCTCCATGGTTGGGGGATGGAAGGTCTCGAGGGTGTGGTGAACAGACGCGATCGCGGCCATATCCTCGAGATTTGCCCGCGTCGATAGGGTGCAACTGGGCGGTGTCGCTCCACGCCGCCTCGAGGGCTCGCCTGAAGGACGCGAGGTCGCCCTCGGCAACGTCGCCGTTGCTGAGCAGCGATGCGAGTTTGCCGAGACGGTCCAGAGCCATGTCAGGGGATTTCCAGACCCGTAGACCTGCATCGGTGAGGTGGGCGAGCCGCATAGCACTGTCGCCAATGCGGCGTCGGTGGTCGCGAGGACAGAGCCGGGCAAATCTCGGCGGTGGCTCGGCGTCGGACTCGTCGAAATGCCACGCATCACTTGGTGGCACGAAGTACCTGCTCTCGCGGCGCCTTGGGTTGGTCATTGGGAACCAGTCCGCCTTCGCCATGAAGCTCACTGCAGGCGAGGGCCAGACTGCGGTTGGTTCTTGAGCGATGTTCTACGACATGAACCGTTCGAAGGAGTAGTTGCGGGCCTCGGATGGCCACGCTCGACTGACTGAATGACGAGCCCGGCGAGGAGGTCACGTGCTCGCGGGCTAAAGTCTCCGTAGGTATCTCGGCCCTGGAAGTACTCCTCGAGAGCTCTTGATCGCCTCGGTTGAGGTATATGGACCAGCGAGCGCGGCGTAGGCGGCCCACTCCATCGCGAACGTGTGCAGCCAGAGATCTCTGAGGTCTTTTCGTCAAGCCCGAATCGGCGTGCGATGTCCTCTGGGTGGAAGTGGCGTCCTTCCATTTGGATGCGGGCGTTCGATCGCAGCGCGATCGGGTGCAAACCATCGCGAACACCGATGCGCTGGAGGAAGTCGCCGAACCCGTCCGTGTCGACCCGGAACGGCCAGTCGTCGGGATCGAGCAGGATCCTTGAGGCGTAAGCGGTCATGGTGCCTGACGCCTCGCCGACGGCCTCAACGAGAGAGGTGAGCGTCGACCCGGTGCGGCGCCTCCATCCACCCGAGAAGACCGCGTCGGTTGCTCGAATCCAGTCACCACAGGTTGGAACGTGTAAGCCGATGTTCTCGAGACCGCGAAGTCCGGCTTGGCTGACGGTCTTGTAGGTAGACCCAGCGAAGCGCTTGCTGCTTCGTCTTGGTGCCCACACGACCGCGGAGCAAACGGCGTAGGTGCGCCATGATGGCGTGACGGTCGAACCGCTCGACGAGCCGGTCTCCTCCAGCAACTCGAGGATCGGCGTTCGAATAGTCGTGCTTCCCTCGCGTCGACGTAGCGCTAGTCCGTCGTGGAGGTAACAGATCACGCGCTGGAGTCCGACCGGGACAGCGACCTCTTCCTCGTCCGCTGCGACATCGTCTGCGTCGTCAGGCGCTGTCTCTCCTAGTCGCTGTGGTGGAACGAAGACGGTTGGATCACGAGCCGCATCCTCTTGGTCATCCCACGGGACCGCGCGGCGAAGGGTCCCCTTCTGGTCGAGGAGGACGCGGCGTCCGCGCAGAGAGGTGGCCTTGCGTCCGGCAAAGACGGCCGCCAGATCGAGGTAGAAGGCGTTCCACGTCGCGAGCTTCAGGCGAGTGCTCAACAGAGCCCGTGCTACGGCTTCTGCCCACTCCGCAACCAGCTCGTCGTCGGGCGTCATGTCGCACTGCATGACGATGCGATGAAGCTCTTGCAGCCGAGTGATGCGAGTTGCCCCGAGGCGTTCGCTCACTAACGGCGCTGATACCTGACTCAGCCGATCGGTTGTCAAGAACGTGAGCGTTGGGTGCGGCCAGGTGTAGCTCTGCTCGAGCGAGCCCCATTGGCCGTCGCCGCCGGTCTGCAGGGGTATCAGCGCGCTCGACTTGACGTCGAGACCATGGTCTTTCAGAGCGGACTCGAACAACGCCAGGTGTTCTGCGTCCCAACAGATCAGGTCGGCGACCACGCTCTGGCGCTCGAGGTCGTCCACGTGGGCGCGCCAGCAAACGCTCGGACGATCGTCGCGCACACGTCTGCGGCAGTACTGAGGAAGTACGCGTTCAGCGACGTGCGCTCGTTCAGTTCCGTCCTAGAGATCTTGGTGTGAAACGGAGCGTTGAGGTGAGCGGCGAGCGGGGAGAGGGTTCGCATCGGGAGGTGGGTGTAAAGGCTTGGCTGTTGATCGTCCGCGTCATCAAGCGATACTGCAATGCCCACCTCGGCGTCGCCGCTCCAATCGCGCCAGGAGGCATCGAGTTCGCGTGCGGCGATCGCGTGTTCGATGACTGCGAGGACGGCGGCCCGGTCGACTCTGCGTGTCCCGAGGAGGAAGGTGGCATCTGCGGTTCGAACGCGAGTGATCTCGACATCGTCGACGTGCGCGACGTGTTCGACCTGTCGGGTAATCTCATAGCGCTCCGTCATGCCATCGGCGTCGATGTGCTCAACGACGATGCACCGCAGTCGCTCGAGGAACAGTGCGACAGGCGCAGTGAGGTTGCGTGAGCCGTGCGAGTTGGTTCCGTGCTACATCTGTAGCGCCGGTGACCTCCAGAGGGAGTCGCACAACGGTTACCGCACCGAGAGACCGCAGCCGGGCCAGAGTCGGATCGGCCGGCGACGCTGGTACGGGGAGGAGGTAGGGGGAGAAGTCCTCCTTGATGATTGCCAAGTCGGTTGGTGAGCTCGTGAGAGCCGCAATGTCGTCGTCCCGGGCGAACCGGAAGCAGAAGCCGTTGAAGCCGGAGTCGTCCTTAGGGTTGGCGTCGCACGAGTAGATCTCCGGCCAATCGCAGATCTGGAGAACACTGCGGAAGCCGACTCCCTTGTTGCCGATCCCCTCGCCGGGTGGCTTGTTGCTCCGTGCAACGTTGGTGAGGGCTTGGAAGTTTTCTTCGTTGAATGGGCGACCGGTGTCGGCGACGTAGAGGAGCGATACGTCGCTCCTCTCATCGAGGAGGATGTGGAGGACTCCGTCGCGAGCCGTTCTCGGGTGTGCGTCGTAGCCGTTCTGGATCAGCTCGACCAGAAATCGATCCTCATACTCGACGGCGCAGCTGCTGCTCAGCTCCGTCAGGCTCTTGGTTGGGTTCCAGTCCTCGTGGGTGAGCAAGTGCGCCCGGATGCGACGAGGTGACTCGCGGGTAACGATCTCAGAGGGGGAGAGTGTTCCAGCCGTCATCGAGTCATGTCCCGAGGCTGCACAGCGCAGGCCAGGTGCGTCTGGCCTGCTTGATGTCGGTCTCGCGTGAGGAGAAGGTAGCGCCAGCCGGCGTCGACCAGCTCGGAGGCATCGACATGGTTGACCCAGCGCTTGGCAGCCTCACGCTTGCCTTGCACCTCAGCGGAGTCGTTCTCGCTGTCACGCTTGACCCCGACGACCCAGTCCTGCCGTCCTGGTCGGCGACGATGAGATCAGCGTTGTAAAGCCGACCGTCGGTGGTCCACAGGATGGCAGCTCACCTGTGTGAAGCCGCACCCAGCACGACACGTTGTCGACGTCGTCGACCGCCGAGCCACCGGCATAGTCGTTGTCGCCATAGACCTCGACCCGCTCACCGCCGCCCAGACCCCACGCCAGATAGACATGCTCCATCTGGGTCATGTGACGGACCAACCCGAGCACCGATAGCTCCACCGGAGGTATCGACCACGCGACCAGACCCATCGGGTGTCAGGTAGCGCGAGCTTGCGGAGGAACTCGTGCCGCTGATAGCCAAGCCACTCCTCCAGGAGTCGACGCAGATCGGTGGTCGCGCTGCGGCTCCACACGTCTTGGAGAAATCGATATCGGTGAAGCTCCTGGGTGACATGACCATCTACTTACCAGTCAATCTGTACGGGGCCGTCCCTTCCGAGGGCGGTCCCGTCGGGTCGATGGAAGATGGGGTCGGCGGCGGTACCGGTGATGCGGAATCCCCGCTCGTGGACCAGGGTGTGGTGGCGGCGGCAGAGCAGGATCAGGTTGTCGAGGTCGGTGCGACCAAGGTCGATCCAGTGCTTGATGTGATGGGCGTCGCACCAGGTGGGGGGCCGGTCGCATCCGGGGAACCGGCACGACCGATCCCGCACCGCGAGTGCTTTCCGCTGTGCTGGTGTCACGGTGCGCACCGCCCGGCCCACGTCGAGCGGTTCGGACCGTCCTCGGGTGATCACCCGGCTCACCTTGGCGTCGCAGGCGAGGCGGCGGGCGGTCTCCGCCGGGATGGGCCCGGTGCGTTCCAACTCACAGGTGTCGCCGGTCCCCCCGCGCAGGGTCTCCAGGTCGACCAGCACGGTGAGATGGGGTGGTTCCCCGCCGACTCGGGTTTCTCCCCGGTCGAGGTAGCGGCGGCAGAGGTGGGTGAGCGCTTCGGCGCGGCGGTGCCCGGCGCTGGGATGGTGCTCGCCGACCGCTTCGCCTTGGGGGACCGCCATCACCGCCTCCAGTGCCGTGAGCACCACCTCCCCCGATTCGGGGTCGAGTTCGCCGTCGATCCGGACCATCCCCTCCCAGGTGCGGGAGGCGTGGAGGAAGGAATGCTCTTTCTGTTCTGTCAGGTTGAGCGGCCCCTCCTGCGCCTGGCGCCAGTAGCCGATGGCGTGGTGCAACTGGCGCACCGAGAGGCGGCCGGCCACCTCGACCAGGGTCTCCTCGTGGTCCCGGTATGTGTCGGGGTGAGCGGCGGCGGCCTTGGCCAAGAGTCGAACCTTGCTGAGGGGGAGATCACCCGAAGCGAGGGCGGCGGCGGCAAGCGGCATCTCCTCGAGCGCCCGGGCGAGGGCAACCTGATGGCGGGCGGCTGTGTTGCTCACCCACATGCGATCGATAGGTGACGGGCGGTGGAGAGGACGCCATCGATCTCGAAGTACCGGCGCCGGTCCACCTCAGCGGTGACCCGCAGCACCTGAGACTGGAGCAGGTCGACCGCCCTTGTCGTCTCGACCAGTTCCTCATCGATAGCGGCGTCGCTCAACGAAGAGAGGTCGATCGAGGCCAGCTGGTCGATGGCGGAGCGAAGCGTGCTCATTTGGCGGCTCCCGTTTGCTCGTTCCTGGTCGGGCGTTCGCTCTCGAAACCAGCGGGGAGGCCGCTCACTACTGGGTCGAACGCTGCAGCCATCGTATCGAACATGTGTTCGCTAGTCAATATGGCCATTGGACAGATCCCGCCCGAGCAAGACAAGGTCGTCGAGTACCTTCCCGGTCGTGAGCGTGATCGAGTGGCTGCTGGAGGGTGACCCCGCAATCCGTTGGCAGGTGATGCGCGACCTGACCGGTGAACCGGAGTCACGCGTTGCTGCCGAGCGCATCCCTGGTAGCCAAGGAGGGTTGGGGTGCCCAGGCTCCTCTCCCTCCAAGATGACGACGGCCAGTGGGGAGGCGGCGTCTACAGCCCGAAGTGGATATCTACCACATACACGCTCCTGCAACTACGCGACCTCGGCGTGGACCCAGCAGCCGACCGAGTGAGGGCGGCCGTGGACCTCGTGGACGATCACATGATGATGGGGCAGGCCGAGTGGCCCTTCTTCTCCTATCGGGGAGAGACATGCATCACCGGGATGGTCTTGTCGCTTGCGGCGTACTTCGGCAAGGCCGGTGATGATCGAGTCGTCGAGTGGCTCCTCGATGAGCAACTCGATGACGGTGGTTGGAACTGCGCCACGGTGCACGAGGCTCGACGCGGTCGTCGTTCAATACAACCATCCTTGCTCTGGAGGGCCTACTCGAATACGAGATGTCAAGAGGAGGCGGGATCGACGCAGTGAGCGCCGCCCGGATCCGGGGCCACGAGTACCTGCTGGATCGTGGGATGTTCCGCTCGGCAAGAACCGGCGAAGTGGTCAGCCAAAGCTGGACGCGGTTCTCCTTCCCGCCGCGGTGGCACTACGACGTCTTCCGCGGATTGGACTACCTGCGGAGCGCAGCCGCGGCACCCGACCCTCGACTGGAAGAGGCGATCGCATTGGTCGAGAGCAAGCGGTCCAAGGACGGGCGATGGCCGCTGCAGAACCATCATCGTGGCGTTGAGCATTTCGCGATGGAACCGGGGCCAGGTAAGCCAAGTCGCTGGAACACGCTGCGTGCGCATGCGCGTCCTCGACTGGTTCAGCCAGCCCGACTGAGCGCCAAACCAGCCCACTCTGGCAACATCGGTCACCCGACTCGAGGAGCGCTCGTGGACCGGCGGCTCGACGAACTGTGCCAGACGTATTGGGAACTGGAGATGGAGTGGAACCCGGTCGGAGCGACGCTGCTCGGCGACCACAGGTTCGACGACCGGCTCCCCGATCTGACCATCACCGCCGCCGAGGCACAGCGACAGGAGCTGCTCCGGATGCACGATGAGGTCGCCGGAGGTCGCAACCGAAAGCATCGACGACGAGCTCACCAAGGCGATGCTGCTCCACGAGCTCCACTCCGATGCTGAATGATCGACATCGACCTGGTCGTCGCTCCGTGCGACCCGATGATCGGACCCCACAGCACTCTGCTGCGCGCCGCAGCGCTCACCTCAGTCGCCGAGCCGGCCCAGGCGGAGATGCTGCTGACGCGGTACGCCGCGGTCCCCGAGCTCTTGGCACAAGCGGCGGATCGTCACCGCCACCAGCTGGCCACCGGGAAGACCCCGGTCGAGGTGAACGTGAGGAGGGTGTTGAACCAACTCGGCCAGTACCTCTCCTCGCCGGTGGATTCGGACCCGTTCACCGATGCGACGCTGCCCAGCGAGTGGGATGGTGCCGAGCGCTGGCGATCCCGGGTTGGAGAACTGGTGGAAGATGTCATCCGGCCCGGATTCGCCCGCTACCGCGAGATGATCGTCGACGAGATCCTTCCCGCCGCCCGCTCCGTCGAGCGCCCAGGTCTCACCCACCTCGAAGGAGGCGATGATGCCTACCGGCGGCTGGCTGCGGTGTTCACCTCGCTGCCCACACCCCCGGAGGAGATACACCGGATCGGGACCGAGATCGCCACCGACCATCTGCCCGATGAGTACGCCGAGGTCGGAAAGCGCGCCATCGACGAGACCGATCTCGACGCCATATTGCGCCGGCTCCACGACGACCCGGCGCTCCGGTTCACCACTGCAGCCGAGATAGTCGACGCCGCCGAGGAGGTGATCGCCCGGGCAATCGAAGAGGCCCCGAGGTGGTTCGGAGTGCTACCGGAAGCGGGATGCGCGGTGATGCCCGTCCCCGAGACGCTGGCGGCTGACATGCCTCCCGCCTACTACTACCCCCCGGCTACCGACGGCTCGCGACCCGGCACCTACTTCATCAACACCCACGAGCCCGGCACCCGGGCGAGGTTCGAGGCCGAATCGGTCGCCTTCCACGAGGCGGTCCCGGGCCATCATTTCCAGGTCGCGCTGGCGGCGGAGATGGGCGATCTACCGAAGTTCCGCCGTCACGCTCTGGTGATCCCATTCACCGAGGGGTGGGGGCTCTACGCAGAGCGTCTCGCCGACGAGATGGGCCTCTACTCCACCGACCTCGACCGACTTGGCATGCTCTCCGCCGACTCGTGGCGAGCGGGCCGGCTGGTGGTGGACACCGGGATCCACGCCCTGGGTTGGACCCGGCAGAGAGCGGTAGATTTCCTCACCTCCTGGAGCGCCGTCGCCCCGTCGGTCATTGAGGTGGAGGTGGACCGCTACATCGGCGTCCCCGGGCAGGCGCTGGCCTACAAGATGGGACAGTTGGAGATCAGCAGGCTCCGAGCCGATGCCGAGCAACGGTTGGGGAGCCGCTTCGACATCTCGGGCTTCCACGACACCGTCCTCACTTCCGGCTCGCTGACGCTCGGCGTGCTTGGCGACCAGGTGCGAAGGTGGGTGGACTCGCATTGATCGAGGTCCGCACCGAGCGGTTGCTGTTGCGGCAGTGGAAAGACGAGGACCGCGACCCGTTCGCCGCGATGAACGCCGACCCTGCTGTCATGCGCTATTTCCCCGGCACGCTCACCCGGAAGCAGTCCGACGCCCTCGCCGACTCGATCGAGCAGGGATGGGATGAGAGGGGTTTCGGGCTCTGGGCGGTCGAGGTCTCTGGAGTGGTTCGGTTCGCCGGGTTCGTCGGGCTGAGCGTTCAGAACTTCATCCCGGTCAGCCCACCGCCGGTCGAGGTGGGATGGCGTCTAGGCAAGGAGCATTGGGGCAAGGGCTACGCCACCGAAGCCGGGCTGGCCTCGCTCCGGTTCGGCTTCGGGGTCGGGGTGGACGAGATCGTCTCGTGCGCCACCGAGCAGAATTGGCCTTCACGGCGAGTCATGGAGCGGCTTGGTATGAGCCACGACTCTCATGACGATTTCGACCACCCCCGGCTGTCCGAGGACTCGCCGCTGCGCCGCCATGTCCTCTACCGGATCGGGCGGCGCCAGTAAGACGGCAGATGGCTGCCTTCGGCCCGAAGGGCGGCTAACGGAAACAGATGTCCCGTCGTGTCAGTCGGCGGCTTGGAGAGCAAGCACCATCCTGCCGAGTCCGTCCTCTGGCTCGTAGTCGATATATCCGAGAGACTCGTACAGACCTCTTGCCGGATTCTCGGCATCGACACTCAGCGAGATCCGCGCGATTTCGTCGTTACGCGCCCGCTCATGGGCTGCGTTCATCAGCAATCGTCCGATCCCACGGCCTCGGTAGCCGTCAACAACCGCGATTGCGAGTTCCGGAGTCTCTTCGTCCACGAACCCTTCCCCGTGGGCTTCTTCGGTGAAGTACCGGTACCAGACGAGTCCGACCGGCCGGTCGTCTACTTCTCCGATCAGGGCGACATCGCCTTGTCGGCCCCACCCCTCGTGGAAGATCGACACCTGCGGGTGGGCGAGGACCCATTCCACCGGTGGCAGTGTGCTGTCCGGCCGCCAGTCCAGCGCGGTGAAGAGCATCTCCCGGAGGAACTCGACCTCATCGGAACGGAGTTGCCGGATGGTTGCGGTGCTGTGTTCGCTGTTTGCCATTGTTGTCAAACCACCTCCGATACAGACCCGGTCAAAGCCATCGATGCTGGCAGACGCTGCTCGCGGAGCAACCAATGCGTGAGCAGACCGGCGAGCAGGATCAAGCAACCAGAAGCAAGGAAAACGTTCCTGACTCCAATGGCCGCGGCAGCAACACCGGCCAGTCCCATCGAGGCCAGGTTGGCCGCCGAAACCAGGGTGCTCACCGCCCCGCCCACCCTGCCCCGCATGGGGTCTTCGATGAGCGTCTGGCTCAACGTACTGGCACCCGCTTGTACCGGCCCCACGGAGAGGCCGACGAAGAACAGCAGGATCATTACCTGCCAGACCGACTGGGAGGCGGCGATTAAGCCGACGAATAGGGAGAGCGCCGTAAGCCCGAAGCTGACCAGCGATGCTGGGCGAAGCCGGAAGGCGAGAGCGGCAACAAGCGTGCCGGAGACGACAAGGCCGACCACCTGGCTTGCCTCGACGGCGCCGAGGAAAGCTTCGGACACACCGAGGTCGCCGATGAGGAAGGGCACGAACAGTACGTTCAATGCACCCAGGCCCAGCATGGTGACCGAGAGCGAGACAAGGACTCCTCGCAACGGGCGGCTCGACAGCATCACGCGGAATCCGGCGCGCATCTCCAGCCAGACTTTCGGCGAGGCCCATTCTTCGGGCATCCCCGAGGTCCTCACCCGCCTGATGAGGAGAAAAGAGACAAGAAAGATGGCCGAGTTGACCATGAACGCGAGCCCGAGACCGGGTCCGAAGGCGGCGAGCAGCCCGGCTGCACCCACCCCCAACAGGTTGAAGAGGATCCTCGAGGTCTGCGACACGGAATTGGCGGCGAGCAGGCGTTCCCGGCCGACCACCGCGGGGAGGAATGCGTTCCGGGCCGGGTTGAAGACCGTGCCGACCGTTGCCTGGGCGAAGGCGATGAGGTAGATGACGGGGAGGAGTTGTTCGGAGCGGACGAGCAGGAACCCCAGCACGATCAGGGCGCGTAACAGGTCAGAGGCCATCATGGCCTTCTTCCGATCGACTCGATCGACGTAGACCCCGGCGAGCAACCCGAAGACGAGGGTGGGCAACGCAATAGAGATCATCAAGCCGGCAATTGCAATGGTGGAACCGGTCAACCGTTGAATCAAGATGAGCAGTGTGAGAGAGGTGAGGCTGTCACCAAAGTCGCAGAGAACCTGCGCGCCCCACATGTAGCGGAAGTCCCTTACGGTGAGCAGTTGGCGCAACTGGCTCATGGGACCGTCCCGCCCAGAGGGAACAGGATGAGGGTGAGACCGTACTCAACACCCTGATCCCCCGCCTCGAGGTTTTCGACGAGGTCGAGCAGTTCTCGGACCTTCGAGTCGACCATCTGCCTTCCCTCTTCGGTGAGACTGACGATGGTTCGGACCAGCGAGCCAACGCGGTCTATGTCCGAGGTGCCGGTGGTGGCCAGGTCGTCGAAGTGCCCGGTGAGTGCGGCCTCGGCATCGAGACGCGCTCCATTGAGGATGGCATTCACTGCGACGGTGGCCAGTACGGACGGGGCGTGGCCACTCGACACGATGTCTTTGCCGGGTCGGAGGGTGCGGGCGGAGGCCTGATAGACCTTCTCGATCATGGCCCCGACCTTCCGAGTGTCGACCACCACGATCACCCCGGCTTCGCGGAGCAGGTTGATGTGGTAGTAGAGGCGTGTCGGTGGCACCTCCATCCACTCGGCGAGCTGTTTCACCGTCCGCGGCTGGTCCAGGTGCCGGAGAATCCGGAGCCTCACCGGATTGTCCAGCATCTCGAAGACCCTGAGGTCTTGGATCTCCAGAACGTCCATCTGCTTCTGCGTGGACGGATCGTTTTTCAAATTTCTTGAATAGTCAAGCGATTTGAACGAGGCGGCGTTCAGTTGAATGGCTGCTTAGCGAAATGGCTCGGTCCCATTTGATTGCGGCGTGGACCGGGGGAGCTCAGCGGAGAGGGAGGGATTTGAACCCTCGAGGGGGCTCTAAACCCCCTACTCGCTTAGCAGGCGAGCGCCTTCGACCGCTCGGCCACCTCTCCCTGCGCCGGGAGGGGACCCGGCACCGCCACGGTAGTCAGCCCAACGGCCGACGGCAGACGGCAGCACGGCTGCGCTGCCCTCCCTGAATGGCGGGGTTGGGAGGGCGACGACGCGGGGTCATCCCCTCCGCTCGCTCCTCATGCGCCTTCCCCTCAGGGGGGCGGCGGTTTGGCTCCCCTGCCTGAGGGGTTGGGGGGAGGGTGATTCCCCCGTTGCCCTGAGTCATCCCCTCCGCTCGTCCTCCGCCCTCCCCTCACCGGGGGAGGCGGGTCTTCCGTCGTCCCCCCCCTAATCCCGCACCTCGTAGACGTCCCAACGATCGGGTACGCCTTTGAGCTCGTGGCTCCCCCGATCGTGGAATTCGAAGCCGGCTCCAGCCACCAGGTCTTTCACGGTCCTCGACACCAAGACCTCGCCGGCACTGGCGAGGCCGGCTATCCGCGCACCGATATGGACCGCCAGTCCGGAGACATGATCCCCTCTGGTCTCCACCTCTCCGGTGTGCAGGCCGCAGCGGACGCCGATACCCAGCGAGCGGACACCGTGGGAGACAGCCTGGGCGCATCGGATGGCTCGGGCCGGCCCGTCGAAGGTTGCGAAGAACCCGTCGCCAGCGGTGTCTATCTCCCTACCCCGCCACCGCTGCAGCTCGGCTCGAACGGTCGCATGGTGCCGGTCGAGCAGATCGCGCCAAGCCGCGTCGCCCAGGGCAACCGCCTGCCTGGTCGAATCAACGATGTCGGTGAAGAGGACTGTCGCCAGCACCCTCTCGGGGCCAGCCGACGCCGCGGTGGCCGGTGATGAATTCCTCGATCTCCTCGATGATGGCTTCCGTATCGCCCCCCCAGAATCCGTGATCGGCGCCGGGGAGTTCGACAAGTCTCGCATCGCGGATCTTCGATGCCAGATAGCGGCCTTCCTCGATTTTGACGTCCATGTCGTCCACTCGGTAGAGCAGCAAGGTCGGAACCGAAATCGACGGGAGCACCGCGGTCACGTCGATCATCGTGTTCATCCGCATCAGCGCCGCCGCAGCACGCGGGCTCGCCGAGAGTCGCTGATATCTCTGCAGCCACGCCTGGAAAACCTGGTCGTCTGCCCTGCTGGGCACCAGATAGCTGAAGATCTCGGGATCGCCCCATTTCCGTTCGATTGCATCGATCTCGGCCAATCGGTCCGCAGTGCTCGGCGCCCAGGGATAGTCGTCGCGGCGGACCCTGGCGGCGTAGACGCCGGTCAAGATCAAGGCGTCGGTCCTCTCCGGATAAGTGGCAGCGAACAGGGTGCACATCGCTCCGCCTTCGGAGTGTCCGAAGAGCGTTGCGCGCTCCGAGTCGACGGCATCCATCACCGCCCTGAGGTCATCC
Organism: uncultured Actinomycetes bacterium; assembly: GCA_963780745.1. Lineage (GTDB taxonomy): Bacteria > Actinomycetota > Acidimicrobiia > Spongiisociales > DATADW01 > DATADW01. The sequence goes on from CAWACT010000012.1 coordinate 25,154, forward strand.
ATCCGCACCTCGAGCGTCGGCAGATCCTCGACGGGGACCGGATCGGACAGTCCCGTCCCGCGCTTGTCGAAGGTGATCAGTCGGGAGAAGGAAGCGAGCCGGTTGAGGAAGCGTGCCAGCCCCGGGTCGTCCCACATCACCTCGATGTTGGAGACCCATCCCGGCACATAGACGAGATCGCGCTCCCCTGAGCCGACCACCTGGTAGGCGATGTTGACATCACCGCTCCGGGCGTACCGCGTCGTCACCATCGGTCAATCTCCCTGAGGAGCGTCGCGGACTCTTCCGCCTTCCGTCTTCCGTCTGCGGAGCGGAGGGAGTGGGATTCGAACCCACGGGACCCGAATGGGCCCGGCAGTTTTCAAGACTGCCGCCTTCGACCGCTCGGCCATCCCTCCAAGGACGACGGTACTGAGCGCTGAGACAAGGTGCCCGGTCGAAGCAGGGCTTGGCGGAGGGAGTGGGATTCGAACCCACGAGAGGGTGGTAACCCCCTACGGCATTTCGAGTGCCGCGCACTAGGCCGGACTATGCGATCCCTCCGGAGGTCGATTCTACCGATGGGTCGAGTCCGCCCCCGTGGGTCAGTCCGGCGAGGCGTACACTCCGCGGCCCACGGGTGCTGCCTCATAGGGGAGGCGCTCTTCATATTGAAGAGGAGGACGGATGATCACTCGACCACGGAGTTCCTTCGTGGGGCTCCTAGCGGTTTTGTCCCTTGTCATCGCCGCCTGCGGCGGCGGTGACGCGACCGACACCACAACCGGCGGCGCAGACACAACGGCAGCCGGTACGGACACCACCGCGGCAACGGAAACGACCGCAGCCGCCACCGAGACCACGGCGGCTGCCACCGAGACCACAGCTGGCGAGACCGACACCACAGCCGGAGCAGCCGGCAATCTCGTGATCTGGGCCGACGAGAGCCGCGCCCGGGTGCTCGAGGAGATATCGCCGCCGTTCACGGACGCCACGGGGGTCGGCGTCGAAGTGCAGATCGTGGATTTCACGGACATCAGAACCCAGGTGACCACAGCCGGCGCCTGCAGGTGAGGGACCCGACCTCTTCGTCGGTGCCCACGACTGGACCGGCGAGCTAGCAGCCAACGGTGTGCTTGAGTCGATCGACCTCGGTGCGAAGGCGAGTGAATTCTTCCCGGTGTCGCTCAGCGCTTTCACTGTCGATGGTCAGCTGTACGCGGTGCCCTACGCCTATGAGGCCATCGCCCTGTACTACAACACCGACTTGGTCCCCGAGCCTCCCGCGACCATCGAGGAGATCCCGGCGATCTGCGAGAGCCTCGACGCGGTAGAGAACTGCATTGGTCTACCCGGAGGTGGGGACACCGCCGACGCCTACCACCACTATCCGTTCATCTCGGCCGACGGGGGCTACATCTTCGCCTACGATCCGGACGCGGGCTTTGACCCATCAGATGTCGGCCTAGACAGCGAGGGGTCCATTGCGGGCGTCTCGGTGCTGCAGCAGCTCGTAGACGACGGCGTGATCGGTTCGGTCAACTACGACACCGCCAAGAATCTGTTCCTCGAAGGCAGCGAGCCCTTCTGGATCACCGGTCCCTGGGAGCTCTCCACCCTCAACGAGGACAGCACGACGGTGAACTGGGGCGTGGCCAAGCTCCCCACCATCGACGGGAACACGCCAGCACCTTTCGTGGGAGCACAGGGGTTCTTCGTCAACTCCTTCAGCGAAAACAAAGTGCTGGCGACCTCGTTCTTGCTCGATTACGTGGCGACCCAGGAGACGATGGAGGCGCTTTACGCCGCTGATCCTCGACTCCCCACATTCACCGCTGCGTTCGAGGCTGTCGCTGCCGACGACCCGGTAGCGCAGACATTCAACGAGTCGGCTGCGGATGGCATACCGCTTCCCAACATCCCGGAGATGGGCGCCGTCTGGGCCCCACTCGGTGATCAGTTGCTCTTGCTGCGGAACCAGGAGGTCGATGCGGAAGCCGCCATGACCGCTGCTGCAACCCAGGTAAGGGACGCGGTCGGAGCAAACTGACCCCGCCGTTGGATAGGTTGCCCGTATGACTGAGCAGGAGGGTGGGGCTCAAACACTGGCCCCGCCCTCCTCGTCCCTGACCAGGGGTTTCTGGATCAGGCTGGCCATCCTCGCAGTGCTCGATGCCCTGGTGATCTGGGCGATCCCGGTGATGATCACCAGCAGTCTGTGGCCGTTGCTGGTCCTCATGGTCTTGTCGACGCTTTTCCTGAACTGGGCATACCTGTCGCCGCGGGCGCGAGCATTGAAGTGGTTGGGGCCAGGGTTGGTGCTCACTGCGATGTTTGCGGTTTTCCCGATCCTCTACACATTCTACGTCTCGCTGACCAACTGGCAGACTGGCAATTACCTCAACAAGAGCCAAGCCATCGAGCTCATCGAGGCGCAGCCAGCAACGGGTGACGCCGGAGCGACATCCCGTGACCCTGGCCGTCTACGAGGACGCCGAAGGGAACCTCCGATTCTGGGCCCAGACCGAGGACGGGGAGGTGTTCTTCGGAGCACCGCGTCCCATCGACGAAGAGCCCAGTGATGATGCACTTGAGGACATCTCGCAGTACGGGGTAGACCCGGCCGCAAGGTCCGCCCGAGCAAGTGGGTCCCTACACAATGATCCCATCTCTCGAGCTCTTTCCGAGGGCGCAAGAGCTGCAGAACCTGGTGCTCGACGTTCCGGGCCAAGGGGTGGTCCAGGTTTCGACGGTTAGCACGGGGCGGCTGGTCACGGGCACCCAGCGCTATACGTACGACCCTGAGCGAGACGTGCTGGTCGAAAATGCCACCGGTACCGTCTGTCCACCGGTCGAAGGCAACTTCGTCTGCGACGGAACGCCGGTGACACCCGGATGGCACGACTTCATCGGGCTCGCCAACTTCCGCGATGCCATCGCCAATCCGAGACTGCGTGTACCTCTCGTCCAGGTGTTTCTCTGGACGGTGGCGTTCGCGGGGCTGACGGTCATATTTTCGCTTGGCAGTCGGAATGCTGCTGGCGATCGCCCTCAGCGATCAGCGTTTGCGGGGAAAGAGAATTTATCGCTCGCTGCTGATCCTCCCCTACGCAATGCCCGGGTTCATCAGCATCATCGTCTGGCGGGGTCTCTTCAACCCGCGGTTCGGCAAGGTGAGCGAGTTGCTCGACCCGCTACTGGGAATCTTCGGCGCCTCGTCTCCACCCTGGCTGGCCGATCCCTTCTGGGCCAAGGTCGCGATCCTGGTGGTGAGTACATGGCTCACCTTTCCATACATGTTCCTGATCACGACCGGGGCGCTCACCGCTATCCCCGCTGAGTTGATCGAGGCGGCACGGGTCGACGGGGCTCGCGGCATCGACGGTCTTTCGCAGGGTCACATTTCCACTACTGATGGTGGGGATCGCACCACTTCTGATCGGGTCGTTCGCGGTCAACTTCAATAACTTCATCCTGATCTTCCTGCTCACCGATGGCGGGCCCCCGATAGCCGAAGCAGCGGTTCCGGTGGGGCACACTGACATCCTGGTCACCTTCACGTACGGTCTTGCAGTCTCGCAAGGCGCCGGCCAGCAATTCGGGCTCGCCTCGGCGCTGACAGTGATGATCTTCCTGATCGTGATGCTGATCTCGGCATTCAGCTTCAGGTATACCCGGCGTCTGGAGCAAATTTATGGCACGTGAGTTAGCCGTCGAGCCGCAGGCAGCAGCGCTGACCGGAGAGGAAAGGAGGCGGTTGCCACTCCGCCGGTGGGTTCGCGAGCTTGGCTGGCGCCACCTCATCCTGGTGTTCGTGGTCCTGTTCTCCCTGTATCCAATCGTGTGGATCATTTCGGCGTCGATCAATTCGGTAGACACGCTCAATGCCGCCACGCTCATACCGTCCAGCATCACTCTGGACAACTTTGCTGGGCTAGTGGGAGACCCGTTAACACCTTTCATGACCTGGTTGTGGAACAGCTGGAAGGTGGCGCTCTCCGGTGCGCTCTTCACCGTCTTCATAGGTCGATAGCGGCGTTCGCCTTCAGCCGGCTCCGGTTCCGAGGGCGCCGCAGCGGGCTCACGGCGCTCCTGTTGATTCAAGTGTTTCCTTCCTACCTCGCCTTCATCGCCCTTTACGTGCTGTTGCAATCACTCGGCATCGTCTGGCCCGCTCTCGGTCTCAACACTCATATCGGCCTGATCCTGGTCTACCTCGGCGGGGCCATCGGGTTCAATACATTCCTCCTCAAGGGATTCATGGACTCGATCCCCAATTCGCTAGACGAATCGGCCGAGGTGGACGGCGCCACCCCGTGGCAACTCTTTAGCCGAATCATCTTCCCGCTCACCCGACCAGTGCTGGTGGTGATTTTCATCATCAGTGTCATCACCTTTTACAACGAGATCCTGCTGGCGAGCCTCCTCCTCTCGGGGACGCAGCAATACACCTACGCGGTGGGACTCAACCTCTTCACCACGAGCGACTACACCGCCAAGTGGGGTCTGATCGGCGCGGCGGCCGTCGTAGGGGCGCTCCCAATCGTCATCCTCTTCCTGTCGCTACAGAACCAGATCATCAGCGGGCTGACCGCCGGAGCGGTGAAGGGGTAGCACCAGCCCGGCGGCAGGCCGCCGGGCTATCAATTCGTGCGGCCTTCGGCCGCTCTCATTAGTGCTGGTCGGGCTGTACACGCCAGCCCGACCAGGCCGATGGGGGCTGGCAGGAGCCGCCCCCATCGGGCACCCCCAAGCTGTCAACTTCCTAACCGTCTCTGCCGCTTCTTCCGTCTTCCGTCTTCCGACTGATATCCCCCCTTGACATCTCGCCACGCCTGTTCAATACTGCCCAACGTTCAGATGGATTGAACGTTAGGACAGGGTGAATGCTCGCCAAACTGAAGAAGGGGAAGACGGGGAAGAAGGGCGATCTGCCCGACACCTTCTGGATCGAGGACCTCGACTCGCTGCGCGCCCTGGCCGATCCGACCCGGCTTCAAATCATCGAGCTGCTGCTCGAACCGCTCAGTGTCAAGGAGATCGCCGAGGAGATGGCGGTCCCCGCACCCGGCTCTACCACCACATCAAGACGTTGGAGCAGAACGGGCTCATCCATGTGGTCGGGGAACGAAAGGCCCGGGCACTCAACGAGAGGGTCTACGTGGCGGCGGCGAAGGAGTTCCGACCGGGTCCGGGCATCCTCGAGGAGGCGACCGGTGACGAGATGGCCGAGGCGCTGCTCACCACGGTGCTCGACACCACACGGGCCGACTTCATCAGGGCGGTTCGCTCCGGCGTTGTCCGTCTCGACGAAATCGGAGAGCACCAGTTGCTGGCGGTGGGGCGCTGTCTGGTCCGGCTTCCCGAGGCCAAGGCAGAGAAGTTCGCACGCGAGGTGGAAGAACTGGTGAGACGGATGAACGAAGAGGACACCCAAGCCGACGAGGACCCGGTATTCGCCTTCGCATTCGTCTTCTACCCGACCAAGAGGAGAACTCCGTGAACGAGCGCTGGACCTTCCACGCCGAAGAGGTCACCAAGAGCTATGACAAGGGCAAGACCCGAGCCAACGACGGGATAACCATCACGGTGGAGCCCGGCGAGGTCTATGGGTTGCTCGGGCCGAACGGTGCCGGGAAGTCGACCTTGGTCAAGCAGGTCATCGGCCTGCTCAAGCCGACCTCGGGGTCGATCACCCTCGGCCCGGTTGACCTGGTGGCCGACCCGGACGCCGCGAGGCAGCTCTGCAGCTACCTGCCCCAGGCCCCCGTGCCGATCGAGTCCTTCAAGCTGCGGGAGGCGGTCCACCTCGGTGGGCTGATCCGCGGCGGTCCGGATGACGCCGTCAGACAACGCGGCGAACAGCTGATCAAGGATCTGCAACTCGAAGAGTGGCGGGACACGGTCGGGGCCAAGCTCTCCGGCGGCGTCCGCCGTCTGGTCGGTTTCCTTATGGTGACCGTTTGGCCCGGTCGGGTGGTCATCCTCGACGAGCCCACCAATGACGTCGATCCGCTGCGTCGTCGGCTGCTGTGGGATCAGGTCCGCCGGCTCGGCGACGAGGGTGCCGCCGTCTTTCTGGTCACCCACAACGTCATGGAGGCGGAGAAGTCCGTTGACAGGCTGGCGGTGATCAACGAGGGCCGCCTGGTCGCCGAGGGGACGCCCTCCTCGTTGAAGGCGGGCGACCGAGGACGCCTCCGACTCCAACTCATGATGGTCCCCGGAGAGGAGGACCCGGAATTCCCCTCTTTGGTGCACACCCACGCCCGGGTCGGTCACAACCTTGTGACCGTGATCGACGAGGCAGCCGCATCCGACGGGATCGCCTGGGCGCAGCAGTTGATGGCCCGCGGTGTCGCCGAGGAGTACGCGCTGGGCGCCACCACCCTCGAGGACATCTACATCAGATTGACCGGCCACACCTCGACACAGGCTGAGGAGGCGGCGGCATGACCGCGATCGCCCAGCCGCTCCCCGCGGTCCGTCGCGGTTGGGGTCGCTGGTTCGACTCGCTGGGGGTGATGTTGCGTTGGCAGCTCACCACGCTGCGGCGGGTTCTGCCGATCATCGTCGTGGTGCAGATCCTCTTCGGTGTCGGGTTTGCGGTGGGGATGGGCCTCTTCTTCCCCACGATGACACCGCAGATCGCCACCTATCTCGCGACGGGGGCAGCAACGGTGACCTTGCTCACCGTTGGGATCGTCCTCGGCCCGCAGTTGGTCGCATCGGAGAAGGAGGACGGCACCTACGACTTCACTTGGTCGCTCCCCATCCCCCGTTCCGCCACCACCGCGGCGTGGGTGGTGGTCAGTGCGCTCTTCGCCCTGCCGGGTGCCATCGCCGCCCTGCTGGTGGCGGCCTGGCGATACGAAATCGAGTACGACGTGTCATGGACGGTGATCCCGGCAATGGGGCTGACCCTGGTGGCGGCAACCATCATCGGGTACGCCTTCGCCCACGCCATCCCATCACCTGGCATCACGGTCCTGATCACCCAAGTGCTCGTCTTCGGGATCCTGGGTTTCACCCCCATCAACTACCCGCCGGAGAACCTCCCCACCTGGCTGGCGGATCTTCACCGGCTGTTGCCGTTCTACCCGATGGGGGTGGTGATCAGGGACTCGCTCGGGGTGGTTACTGGTGAAGACGTGGGGATGGCATACGCCGTGATCACTGTATGGACGCTGGCAGCGTTGGCGTTGACTGGCTGGATACTGGGGAGACGCAAGTGACTGCATCCACGATCGATGGACTCCAGGTTCGCCGTGGCGCCGGTCACTGGCTGGCCTCCTACCTCGTGATGCTCCGCTTCGACCTGGCTCGCCAGGGTCAAATGCTCATCGCCCTGTTCTTCAGCCAACTCGTTCTCGGTGTCGGGTCGGCGCTGATGTACGGCTTCTACCTGGGACCGCAGCTCGACGGTCTCACCCAGCTCTACCTGGTGACCGGGGTGGCGGCGCTGGCACTGATCCCTGATCGGATTCGTACTGGTGCCGATCGTCGTCATGCAGGACAGGGTCCGGGGCACCCACGAATTCACCTGGTCGCTGCCGATCCCCCGCACCGTGACGGTGGCTTCGACCTTCACCCTGTTCACCCTCCTGGCGCTTCCGGGGGTGGCGGCCACGGTCTGGGTCGCCGCCGCCCGCTACGGCGTGGCGCTGGCGCCGCAGTGGTGGGTCTTGCCGGTGGCGCTGCTGACCGCCCTGATGGGTAGCTCGGTTGGGATTCGGGATGGCGGTGGCGATACCCGAGCCTCGGGTGACGAACCTGATCACCAACGTGATCATCTTCTTCGTCCTTCTCTTCACGCCGATCATCGTCCCTATCGAGCAGTTCCCCGATTGGCTGGCCGCGGTCCAGCGGGCACTTCCGTTCTGGCACATCGCCAACCTGCTGCGCGCCGGGCTCACTGAAGGGCTGGTGACCGACGTTGGAAGGTCGCTGCTCGTGGTGACGGCGTGGACCTTGCTGGGTTGGTCACTTGGCCGCACGGGCGCTGGCGAAGCGGGGCTGACCCTGAGATCCCACCAGGGGAGCCATACACTCACCTGATGCGAGCGACGGCCGCCGCCCTGGTCCTGGTGCTCATCGCCGCCTGTACCGGGGGAACGGCCGATACCACCGATGGGGCTTCCGCCCCCACCTCGGGTCCATCTGCGACCGTCGCCGCCGAGCCGCGGATCTATCTCAATCTGATGTGGCACCAGCACCAGCCGCTCTACCCCAAGGACTTCGACGGCGTGGTCACCCGACCCTGGGTACGGCTGCACGCCGCCAAGGACTACCTGGACATGGCGGCGCTGGTCGGGGAGTTCCCCGAGCTGCAGGTGACCTTCAACCTGACCCCAACGCTGCTCCTCCAGCTGGAGGACCTCACCGAGGGCGCCATCGATAGCTACTGGCAACACACGGTGATCCCTGCCGAGGACCTCACTGTTGGTCAGCGTCGGTTCGTCGTCGAGCGGTTCTTCGACGTCAACCCGAGGATCATCGACCGCTTCCCCCGCTACGGGGAGTTGGCAGCGATGCGGACGATGCCGCCCGAGGCGTGGGAAGACGAAGACATCACTGATCTCCAGGTCCTGTTCAACCTGGCCTGGACCGACCCCTCGTTTCTCGAACAGGAGCCGCTGGCGGCGCTGATGGAGAAGGGGAGCGGCTTCGACGAGGAGCGACAAGCAGACCGTCCTCGACGAGCACCTGCGCATCGTCGATGAGGTGATACCGCTCCATGCCGAGATGTGGGAAGGCGGTCAAATCGAGGTGACCACCACCCCGCTGGCCCACCCCATCCTGCCACTGGTGGCCGATCAGTCGTTGGCCGCGGTGGGCGACCCGGCGGCTCTGCTCCCCGAGACCGGATTCAGCGAGGTGGTCGACGCAGACGAGCAGGTGATCCGTGGGCTCGACACGGCCGAGCGTCTTCTCGGTCGGCGCCCCCAGGGGATGTGGCCGGGCGAAGGTTCGGTGGCCCAGTTGGTGATGTCGCTCTTCTCCAAGAACGACGTGCAGTGGGTTGCGACCGGCGAGGACGTCCTGGCGCAGTCGGTCGACATCGGCTCGTTCACCCGGGACGCCGACGACGTCGTAGCCGAGGCCGATGTCCTCTACCGCCCTTGGGAGGCGATGCTCAGCCGCAACCCCCCGGTCCCCATGTTCTTCCGCGACAACCTGCTCTCCGACCTGATCGGCTTCGAGTACTCCGGGACCGGGGCCGAGGCGGCAGCGGACGACTTCATGGCTCGCCTGGGGGACATAGCCGATCAACTCGACGAGGTGGGGTACGACAACCCCGATTTGCCGCCGGTGGTCTCGGTGGTGCTAGACGGTGAGAACGCCTGGGAGAGCTACGAGAACGACGGCCGGGACTTCCTCCGGGCGCTCTACACCCGGCTCTCCGAAGCGGACTGGGTGGAGACGATCACCCCGTCCGGATATCTGGAGCGGTTTGGCGAGCCCGAGCCGCTCGAGGAGGTGTTCCCCGCATCGTGGTTCCAACCCAACTTCTCGACCTGGATCGGCGAAGAGGAAGAGGCGACTGCCTGGGAGTACCTGGCCGAAGTGAGGGGTGATCTCGATGCGGCCGAGAGCGAAGGCGCCACCGAGCGAAGCAGAGCTCGAGGCTGCTTACGAGGCGATGCTGTTCGCCGAGGGCTCCGACTGGTTCTGGTGGTACGGGTCGGACCAGGAGTCCGGCGACGACGAGTACTTCGACACCGCATTCCGTGCATTGCTCGGTCAGGTTTACCGGTCGCTGGGGCAGGAAACCCCTGCCTTCGTCGCCGTCCCCATCATCGCCGAGGAGCCGATCGCCGCCGAGGGACAACCCGCCGGGCTTCTCACCGCGACAATCGACGGCGAGCAGGAGGCGGCCTGGGACCAAGCGGGGGCCTATCTGATCGACCAGTCGGTGCTCCGCTGGGGGTTTGATCAGGAAGCGCTTTCGCTGCTGCTCGACCTGCCATCGACCGGTGGTTTCGAGATCTACCTCGGCGGTCCCAGCGGTGACAAGGTGGCCACGACGTTCGACGGCGTACCCCTCGGTTTCGGCGCCACCTCGGTGATCCTCTGGGATGGTGAAGCAGCCTCGCTCTGCCCACCGGGCGGGGTCCGCCATCCCGAGGTTTGCACCGGCGTGGCGTCTGCCATCGGGGAGGTGATTGAGATCGGCGTGCCTCTCGACGCCATCGGCCCGATCGAGTCGGGTGACGTCGTCCTGGCCAAGATGGTCGATCCGAGCGCCGGTCCCCGACCTCTGCCAAGGCAGGGGCCGATGGGGCTCCAGGTACCCGATATCTCGGATGTCAGCGTCGTGCTCAGCGTCGAGGACCCCACCGGTGACGACCACGGTCCCGGCTCGTACATCTATCCGACCGACCCGGTATTTGTGCCTGGCAGCTACGACCTGACCAATTTCGAGATCGGGATCGAGGGGGACGATGTCGTGGTCTCGTTCGACGTGGCCGCACCCGTCCAGAACCCATGGGGGTCGCCGCGGGGGCTGTCGGTGCAGACATTCGATCTCTACATCGACTCCGATCCCGGCGAGGGGACGGGGAGCAGGACACTCCTCCCCGGTCGCAACGCAGCACTCCCCGAGGGGTACGGGTGGGAGCAAGCCCTGACCGTCGAAGGATGGGAGCCGGCGCTGTACCTGGCCCAGTCGGACGGGGGCAGCGAGGAGACCCGCCCCTCCTTCGAGGTGACCGTCTTTTCCGAAGAGGGAAGGGTCGTCGCCCGCCTTCCCCGCCAACTCCTCCCCGATGGAGACCCGGCATCGTGGGGTTATACGGTCGCCTTGCTCAGTCAGGAGGGATTCCCCTCACCCGGCGTGCGCCGGGTGCGAGACGTCGCGGTGGAGCCGTCGCAGTACCGGATCGGTGGTGGCGCCGGTGGCGTCAACGACACCCGGATCCTCGACTTGGTGGTGGCGGAACAGGGCGAGCAGGAAGATGGGCTCACCGTTGAGGCGGTGAGCACCGGGAGCGCCGACGACCTGGCCGTCGATCAGCTCGGGTCGGCGCCGGTGATCGAGGCGGACTGACGTCAGCTATCGCCGCTCGGCGAAAAAGCCGGCGAGGAGTGCGGAGCATTCGGCCTCGAGGACCCCAGCCACCAGATCGACGTGGTGGTTGAGCCGGCGGTCCTGGGGGATGTTGTAGAGGCTCCAACAGGCGCCCGCCTTGAGGTCCGCTGCGCCGTAGACGATCCGGTGGAGCCGGGCGAGCACCGCGGCGCCGGCGCACATGGCGCATGGCTCGAGCGTCACCACCAGCGTGTGGCCCTCGAGACGGCCCTGGGAGCGGTCACTTGCGACGCGGGACAGCAGGAGCAACTCGGCATGGGCGGTGGGATCGCTTAGTTGGCGAGGACGGTTGTGATCGGCGTCCAACGCGTTGCCGTCGGGATCGAGGAGGACCGCCCCGACGGGGACCTCCCCCTCGTCGGCGGCGAGCGCCGCCTGCTCCAGGGCAAGACGCATCGCCTTCTCGAAGGGGGGCTCGGCCACCGCCGGTACACTAAGAGCCTCGGAGGGATCGCATAGTCCGGCCTAGTGCGCACGCCTGGAAAGCGTGTAGGCGGTAATCCCGCCTCGCGGGTTCAAATCCCGCTCCCTCCGCCACCGCTACCATCGCACCCAAGGGCCGTGCTAGGCGGGGCGTTAGGGGTGCCCTGTACCCGAAACCCTCTCGATGCGGGGCTGAGTCCCCCTCCTGAGGGCCACCACCCGATGGCACGCGCTGGAAGATCGGTGTTGAAGGTCGGGTCCTGCGCGGCGGGGCGCCGTGAACCGGGTCAGGTCCGGAAGGAAGCAGCCCTAAGCGGTCCGCCCCGGGTGCCGTAGGAGCGCCTGACCGGAGCCGATCGACGAGTGGCACCACCGGACAGGTACTCGACGGAGGGGTGCACGGTCCTACCACCAGTCGGAAGACGGAAGTCGGAAGACGGAAGAGCGAAACCTGGGTTCGAACAGTTGTACAAGCGCGGTTCGAGCCCACAGAACACGGGGTTCGCGGTGCCGGGGCAACCCAGGGTTCGAGCCGTCGCAGAGGCGCGGTTCGGGCCCACAGAACACCGGGTTCGCGGTGCCGGGGCAACCCAGGGTTCGAGCCGTCGCAGAGGCGCGGTTCGGGCCCACGGAACGGGTTGCGTCGGGCCCGGCGGGTAATGCGGTCGAAACCGGTGTACGAGTGGGGCGGCTCGGGGATCAGCACGGAGCTGTCGGGCGTCGAGCTACGACCCGGACCCTCACCACAAGATCCCGGTTGCGTAGTGTTTGGCGGCGAGTGAGGGGGGGCGCAGGAGGAGGCGCACTCACATGACCGATTCGACCCCTGCTTCTCCTCAGCCACCGCAGCCGACCAAGCCTCCGCTTTGGAGGCGGGCCTGGTTCATTGTTCTTGCCGCCGTGGTGCTGCTCATCATCATCATCATCGCCGTGTCCAGTGGCGATGAAACGACGGATTCGACGACTGATACGACCACCGGTGCCGCTACTCCCACGACAGAGGAAGGCACGACTGAAACGGACCCCACCACCACCGACGACGCGGCTGTAACGACGGCGGCTGTAACAACGACAGCGGAGGAGACAACAGCCACCACCGAGGTCCCCACGACGACGGAGGAGCCGACCACAACGCAACCGCAGGCGGAGGCGACGCCGCGACCCGTGGACTTTGAGGGATCGGGCTCCGATGTGATCCAACTCGAGGGCCGCGGACTCACTATCGCTCAGGGCGACGCTCCAGTCCTTCGGTTCGAGATGAGTGGTGGGGCGAACAACGTGTTGTGGCTCTTGGACTCAAACGTCGAGCAGACCGCACTCTTGGTCAACACGATCGGGCCGATCTCGGGCAACCGCGTTCTTCCACTGGCGTCCAACTTCTCCACGGACATCGCCGGGTTCGAAATTGAATCGGAGGGTGCATGGAATCTGACCCTGCTTCCACTGGTCACCGTGACCGAAACGGGGGAACGCACACCGAATGTCCGGGTGTTCGATGAGGGCGGAGAGGTCACTGTCACTCCCCCCACGGGGCTGATCCTCGAGACCAATGAGCGGGTGGCCGATGTTTCCTACAGCGGCGAAATGAACATCGTTGTCTTGATTGCCTCCATAGGCGGTGAAACTGTTGATCTACTCGTCAATGAGATCGGGAATTACGAGGCGACGGTACGGCTCCCCGACTGCTCGGAGCGCTGTGTGCTCGACATTGACGGCCAAGGAGGCGAGTTCACCATTTCAATCCCTTGATCGCGCTGCGTCTGCATAGCTTCATAACTCTCACGCCTTCTCGAGGTCGTCGGAAGGAAGCCTGGGAGGGCAGTCCCGGCGTCTTCTAGGCGAGCGAGCCCCTCGACGAGGCCCCCTGCGCACAGGCGCGTGCACTCCCCTGGGTTGACAGCTACCTCTGCCGGTTGAGCAACCCCTCCGGTGGTCCCGAACCCGGGGTTGACGCGACACTGGATCGCTCATTGGCTAGATCGCTTGGCCCGATCCCGATCATAGAAAAGTCGACATCGGGATAGAAGCGGGTCATGGCGACAATTCGACCAAGCTGTAGATCAGTCAAGCGATCACGGCCTCGCCCGACCACACCCATATTGAAGCGGTGTCTTTCCTTGTCTCGGGTCACGCCCTCCAGCGCCGTCGATACTCGCTGCGGCTCGTATGCGAGGCGATAGAATTCAAGGATGCGCGTCACCGCCTTCGGCCAATCGGTGATGTTGTCCTCGTACCTGAGCCATAAGGCATCGATACCCGAATCACACGTCACTTTGTACCACGATACGTAGAACCCTATGAACCAGGGGAGGCCAAGATCGATGATCTGGTCGTATTGTGTTGACTCGTCGGACTCGAGGAATGCCGGTGTGACCAGTGTTGGCCAAGTGTAGGGCGCATGTAGCAGATACTCACGCACGCTCACAGTGATGTCGGCCAAATCGCGCACCAATATGACGGGCCGAATCCCAAGGTCACGTATTAGATTCAGGTTTGCCTGCGTTGCGCGGACATGTTCCTGGGCGACAGTGCCGTAGCCATAGGCATCTACCATCCTAGGCATGTAGAGTTCCACCTCGCTCCATGCAAATGTGAATCTGAGGTCCACCAATGGGAAACCGGTGACTTCGGACAGTGCGTTGGCGAGAAATGTCGATCCGGTACGTGGCATGCAGGCCACGAACACGGACGGTCCAGGCGACCCCAATCGGCTCTTGGCGCGGTAGGTCCAGCGCACCCCTTTGTCCACCACTCCTGCTCTTCGCATCCAGAATACTGGGTGCCTAACGAAATCCCATTGAAACCTCAAATGCCCATCCCCTGACGGGTGGTCAGTCAAAAGCACCCCCCAAGCGGGGCTGACGGCAGCAACGCCACAACACCACCACTTCACCTACCCCTTCGACATCCGGTCGAAACCGGTGTACGAGTGGAGCGGCGCGGGGATCAGCACGGAGCCGTCGGGCTGCTGGAAGTTCTCCATGATCGCTGCCATCGTCCTTGGCACCGCCATCGCCGTCCCGTTGAGGGTATGTACCAGTTCAACTCCCACCTTGCCCCGATAGCGTATCCGCAGCCGTCGTGCCTGGTAGTCGGTGGTGTTGGAGCACGAGGTCAACTCGCGGTACCGCCCCTGCGAGGGGAACCAGGCTTCGATGTCGTACTTCTTCGACGCAGCCGGCCCCAGGTCACCGGCGGCGGTGTTGACCACCCGGTAGGGGATCCCCAGTCCGGTGAATATCTCCTCCTCGATGCCGAGCAGCAACTCATGTTCAGATTTCGCCTCATCGGGACGGGTGAAGCTGAACATCTCCACCTTATCGAACTGGTGCACCCGGAAGACCCCGCGGGTGTCCTTTCCGTAGGTGCCGGCCTCACGTCGGAAGCAGGTAGAGATCCCGGCGTACCGGATCGGTCCCTCGGATAGGTCGAGGATCTCGTCGCTGTGGCGCGCTGCCAGCGACACTTCCGATGTACCCACCAGGAAGAGGTCGTCGGCTTCGACCGCGTACACCTGGTCCCTCGCCTCAGGGAGGAAGCCGGTGCCGTACAGGGCCTGCTCGCGCACCAGCACCGGGGGTATCACCGGTTTGAACCCGTGCGTGGCGACACGATCGATCGCCCAACGCAACAGGGCCAACTCGAGCAACACCGCGTCGCCTGCCAGGTAGGCAAACCGGGCACCGGACACCCTGGCGGCGCGCTCCATGTCGATCACGCCCAAGGCCTCGCCCAGCTCCTGGTGATCGGCCGGCTCGCCGTCGAACACCGGTGGATCCCCCACCCGGCGCATCTCAACGGAGTCATCCTCGGTCAGCCCGTCGGCGGCGGTCTCATCCACCAGATTGGGCAGCTCGGCCCACTCCGCCAGGAATTGTGACTCGATCTCCTCGGCCTGCGCAGCGAGGGACTCGTAGGCGTCCGCCAACCCTCCAGCGGCGGTGATCGCTTCCTGCTTCTCCTCACCGTCAAGGCGGGCGATGCTCTTGCCGAGAGCGCGTTGCTCGGCTCGCATCTCTTCGGCGGCGTGACGAGCTTGCCGGCGTCGGGCGTCGAGCTCGACCAACCTGTCGGTGTCGACCTGGAGGCCTCGCCGCTCCATCGAGCGGCGCACCCGTTCGGGGCCTTCGCGCAGCAGCACCGGGTCGAGCATCGGGCGATCGTACCGGTGGGGCCCGATCAGCCGGCTGCGTTGACCGAGAACGGAACCTCTTCGACGTTGTTCTCCAGGTTCTGCTCGCCGTCGCCGGCAACCAGTGTGATCACCAGGACATAGCCCGTCCCCGGTTCCACCGGCATCGGATCGAAGGTGACGCTCGTGCTCGCCCGGGCATCAAGCTCGGGGTACTCGGCCGACATGTTCTCGGCCACGTCACCGTCTCCGTCCTCCAACCGGACACGGAGCTGGCCACCCCGTCGTGGAACGTTCCCCACGTTGGCGACGACGACGCTCACCGTCACCTCATCGGTGGCGGTCACCACCAGCTGATCGTCTGTGTTGAGGACCGCCTCGGGCTCGAAGCTGACCTGGTTGATATCGATGTCCGGGTTGAGGTCGAGCGAGGGATTGGCCCGGACCGTGCCGGCGATGCTCGCCGCGGCGCTCGTCCCTGCGAATCGCTCCGGTATGAAGCTGACCTCCGGATAAGTGGAGGCGATCGCCACATCGAGGTTGGACCGCAGCCCTTCGGACTCCTCGAGGAAGCGGCGGTAGAGAAGGTCACCCACCGCAATACGTTGGATCGAGCCGGCAAGCCCCTCGACCGCCTCCTCCGACTCGGGGTCGTCGGCGACGGCGAGCAACGAGGTATCGAATGCCGCCAGCCCGGCGTCCCACTCCTCGAGGGCAAGGTCGAACAGGGCGCTGGCCGCCTCGGCACCTTCTGGAACCTCCTCTTGGTCGAGTTGTTCAGTGGACGCCGTGAGTTCCTCGCGCAGTTCGGCGATCCGGTCGGACACCAGGTCGCGATCAACACTGCTCAACGTGGCAAGGAGTTGTTGGAAGCCGACGGCGGTCGCCGACTGGGTTTCGGCATGCTGCACGAGCGCGTCGAAGAAGCCGGCCCTGGTCCTATCGTCACTGCGCAGCGAGGTCGCTCCCCAGGCGATCAGGAGCAATGCAGTGACGGCGAGGGGGACCAGGTACCGGCGGCGCCTTCTGCGTCGGCGGGGATCCTGGGGGAACAAAGTTCGTCTCCGGTCGAGGAAGTTCGGGGTCTGAGGGTGGGCGAGGGGGGACTTGAACCCCCACGAGCGTAAGCCCACAGGAACCTGAATCCTCCGCGTCTGCCAATTCCGCCACTCGCCCGGGGATCTGGCCTTGGGATGGTACCAGTCCTCTGTAGTGCTCCCCCAGCCGGTCTGCTCTGTCGGGTTCCCCCCGTACACTCCCGCCCGTGCGACTGGTGCGAGACCTGGAGCGCCGCTTGGAGCGACTTATGGACGGGCTCGCCGGACGGGTCTTCCGGGGGAATCTCCATCCCGTGGAACTCGGCGGACGGCTCGTCCGGGAGGCCGACCTGACCGTGCACGCGACCCCGTCGGGACCCGGCGTCTCCAACGACTGGACGATTTCGATCAACCCCGCCGACCTTCAGGACGTGGAGGTGCCCGACCCGCTGGTAACCGAGTTGGCCGGCGGGCTGGAGCAGACCGCGGCAGAGCGGGGCTGGCGACTCGAGGGACCGTGCACGGTGCGCGTCGTGCTAGACGAGAGCGTCACAACGGGGACCGTCGGCTGCTCGGGGGTGACGCGCTCCGGCGACCGTCCGGCATGGGCCTATTTGATGGGGCGCGAGCGGGCCGGGCTTCTTCACAACCGGGATGTCGTCGGCCGTTCCTCGTCATGTGATGCCGTGCTCCTCCACCCAGGGGTGAGCCGAACCCATGCGCTCATCTGGCGCGAAGCCGGGAGTGCCTGGGTAGAAGACCTCGGGTCGGCCAACGGGACGACGCTCGACGGGATACCGGTGGAGGGGCCTACCACTCTCCGGCCGACATCGGTGATCTCGTTCGGGCCTATTCCGTACACCTTCCGGATGGCGTGACGGTTCTGCGATGCCGGCGCTGGTCCTCACCCTCCTCAAACTGATCTTCCTCGCCCTCATCTACCTCTTCGTGTGGCAGGTCGCCCGGGCATTGGTCCGCTACCTCGGTGTCAGCGATCCGAAGAGGTCGAAACGAGCCGGGGCCCGGCTGGTGGTGGTCCGATCTGACGCCCAGCCCGGGTTGGATGTGACGGTGCGCGACGTGATGGTGTTGGGCCGGAGCGACGAGGCAGACATCAAGATCGAGGACCCCTACGCTTCCGAGTTCCACGTCCGTTTTGTCGCCAAGGACGGACGATTGGTACTCCACGATCTGGGTAGCACGAACGGCACCTACGTCAACGGCCGCCGGGTGTCCGCGCCACTCGATCTCAACCGGGGTGATGCAGTCCAGATCGGAAAAACGGTTCTGGAGGTGAAGTGAGGTACCTGTGGTCGACGGCGACCCACCCGGGGCGGGCACGTCCCATCAACGAGGACGCGGTACACCCCACCGATGCCGGGATGGGTGACAGCGTCCTCCTCGTGGTCGCCGACGGTCTCGGGGGACACATCGGCGGAGAAGTGGCGAGCAAGCTGGCGATCGAGGTTGCCTCCGACCCGGCGTTGACGCCGGCCGAGGCCGTCTTGTCCGCGAACCGGGCGATCTTGGCCGAGGTGGCCAGCCGCCCACGACTCGCCGGGATGGCGACCACTATGACCCTTGCTCGTCTCAATTCGGATGGCTCCGCCCACTTCGCCCATGTCGGCGACAGCCGCGGCTATCTGCTTCGCCAGGGGGAGCTGCGGCGACTGACCCAGGACCACTCCGTCGTGGCCGAGTACGTCGCCAGCGGCAAGCTGACCGAGAAGGAGGCAGAGAACCACCCCCAGCGCAGCTTGGTGACCCGGGCTCTGGGGCTGGAGTTCCATCTCGAGGTGGACGAGTTCGAGGAACCTCTGGAGCAGGGGGATCGTCTCCTTCTCTGCTCCGATGGGCTCACCGTGATGATCGACGACGACCACATCCGCCCGCTTCTCGGCTCCGGCACGCCCGAGGAAACTGTCTGGGCTCTCATCGAGGCGGCCAACACCGCCGGCGGTCACGACAACATCACAGTCGCCATCGCCGACGCCCTCGAGTGAGCCGCCGCTTGGTGCTCTTGTGGGCCTTTGCCTCCCCCGGTGAGGGGGAGGCGCGAGCGGAGCGAGCGGAGGGGGTGACCCGTCATTACAGCAATCACCCTCCCCCAACCCCTCCCTTCAGGGAGGGGTGCCTGACCGCGAGCGAGTGCCGCGAGAGAGTCGATGCCCCGCACCGCTGAAGCTGGGTTGATCGTCGCTGCCTCCGGGCTGGCGACGCTCGGGGTCGTCCTGGTCGGGCTGGCGGCGGGGACCGGTTTCGACGCCAGGGCCGGGCTCACCTTCCTCATGTTCCTCATCGCCTTTGGCGGCCTCCACTTGGCGATACGGCAGACGGCACCAAACGCCAATACCCTGTTGCTTCCGCTGGCTGCCCTGCTCAGCGCCATCGGGCTCACAGTCGTGTACCGGCTCGACCCGGCTCGGGCCGGACTGCAGCGATGGTGGCTGCTCATCGCCGCCGCCCTCTCCATCGGCTTGCTCTTGTTGGTGAGGAAGAACGGTCTGGCGCTGCTCCGCCGCTACCGGTACATCTTCCTGCTGGCGGCGATCGCCCTCCTGCTGCTTCCGCTCCTCCCCAGCAACGGCCCACTACCTCTCCAGGGCTTCGAGCAGAACGGGTCACGCCTCTGGGTGCGGCTGGTCCTCGGCCCGCTCACCCTCCAGTTCCAGCCAGGGGAGATCGCCAAGCTCCTGCTGGTCGTCTTCCTCGCCAGCTTCCTCGCCGAGCGCGCACCTGCACTGGCGGAGGGGAGCCGCAGGCTGGGACCGCTCACGCTCCCCGAACTCCGCCAACTGGTCCCGGTGCTGGCGGCTTGGGCGGCGAGCTTCGCCGTCCTCGTCTACCAGCGGGACCTCGGCGCCTCGCTGCTCCTCTTCGGGGTTTTCGTCGCCATGCTCTACGTGGCGACCGGCCGGGCCATGTACGTCCTGGGAGGCGTCGGGTTGGCGCTGGGTGGGGCCGTGGTCGCCTGGGCGGCCTTCGACCACGTGCAACGACGTGTCACCGCATGGCTCGATCCCTTCGCCGATTACGCCGACAGCGGTTACCAAATCGCCCAGAGCCTTTTTGCCATGGCCTCTGGGAGCCTGTCGGGAGCAGGACTCGGTTTGGGACGGCCCGACCTGATCCCCAATGCTTCGACCGACTTCGTGTTCGCCGCAATCGGTGAGGAACTCGGGCTGGCGGGAACGGCTGCAACCCTCGCCGCCTTCGCTTTGCTCGTCGGGATCGGGTTCGGGATATCGCTGCGGAGCCGCGACCCCTTCCGCAAGCTGCTCGCCGCCGGTCTGGCCGTCACCTTGGGGTTGCAGACCTTCCTCATCATCGGCGGCGTGGTGCGGCTGCTCCCGTTGACCGGCCTCGCCCTCCCCTTTGTCTCTTATGGCGGCTCTTCGTTGGTCTCCAGTCTGCTGCTGGTCACGCTGCTGGCTCGGATATCGCACGAGGAGCGGCTGGGATGAACGGACCCACACGTCGCGTGGCGTTGGTGATGCTCGCCGGGTTCAGCGCGCTGTTGCTCACCGTGACATGGGTACAGGCCATCGCGGCCGAGACCTACCGCGATGACCCGCGCAACGCCAGAACCGCGCTCAGCGAGGCGGGCAAGGAACGAGGGCTGATCGTCGCTGCCGACGGAACCGTCCTCGCCGAGTCGGTGCCCGATCCCGACGACCCTCAGCGCTTCCAGAGGCGGTATCCCGAAGGCCCTCCCTTCGCCCACGCCGTCGGGTATACCTCTCTTGCCTTTGGTGCGGACGGAGTCGAGCAGGTGAGAGCGGACGACCTCCGATCCCGGCGCGACATAACGCTGTCCGACCTGATCGATGCCCTGCTGGGCAGGGACCTCCGACCGAGCAACGTCCAGATAGCTATCGATCCCGAGCTGCAACGGGTGGCATTCGACAGCCTGGGCGACCAGCGGGGTGCCGTGCTCGCGGTGCAGCCCCAGACCGGCGAGGTCCTCGCCCTCGTTTCGACTCCCTCGTTCGACCCGAATCTTTTCGTCGGCCCCGACGCCGTCGTTGCCCGCGAGGAGCTGTTGGCCGACCCGGCAAACCCATTGCTCGATCGGGCTACAGGGGAGTCATACACGCCCGGGTCCAGCTTCAAGCCGGTGGTCACCGCAGCATCGCTCGACAGCGGCTTCGCTGGTCCGGAAGACACCTTCCCCGACCCGATCGAGTTGGACCTCCCCGGCAGCACCGCGACCATCTCCAATGCAGACGGAGAGGTGTGCAACGACGGTGTCTCCGTCACCATCCGCGAGGGGTTCCGCAAGTCGTGCAACACCACCTTCGCCCAGATGGCGATGGACATGGGGAGCGATACGGTGACCGCACAGGCGGAGGCCTTCGGTTTCAACCAGATCATCCCTTTCGACTGGGAGCCGCTCGAATCCAGCTACCCCAACCCGGGAGATGATCTGGCCGCACTCGCCCAGAGCGCCATCGGCCAGCGCGACGTCCAAGCGGTGGCGCTGCAGATGGCGCTGGTCGCCTCCGGCATCGCCAACCAGGGTCAGATCATGGAGCCGCATTTGGTCGCCCGGGTGGTCGATGCCGACGGAGACGTGAACGAAGAGGTGGAACCTGCGGTGTGGATGAGAGCGCTCTCCCCGGCGAGCGCCGCCATCATCTCCGACCTGATGGAGCAGGTAGTGGCCTCGGGGACCGGTACCGCGGCCACCGTCCCCGGGTTCCGGGTGGCGGGGAAGACCGGCACCGACGAAGCCCCGGAGGGGGGTGCGCCCGACGTCTGGTTCATCGGGTTCGCACCCGTCGAGAACCCCACCATCGCATTGGCCGTGGTCGTCGAGGACGGAGGAGATGCCGGACAGAACGCCAGCGGCGGGTCGGTCGCCGCCCCGATCGCCCAGCGGGTTCTCGCCACCTGGCTGGAGCGGGGATCTTGAGCGGGATCACGACCCATAGAGGGCCCTTCCCTAGAATCGCCCGGCTTCCCAGGTCGGATCCGTGATGGACCAAACCCAGGTACTCGCCGGTCGATACGAGATCGAAGGTCTGATCGCTCGCGGCGGCATGGCCGACGTCTTCGCGGCACGCGACCGTCTGCTCGGTCGCCGGGTTGCCATCAAGGTGCTCCACCCCCAGTACAGCGCAGACGATGCCTTCGTCCGTCGCTTTCGCCGCGAGGCACAGGCCGCGGCCAACCTGAGCCATCCGAACATCGTCTCCATATACGACTGGGGCGAGGACGGCGCCACCTATTTCATCGTGATGGAGCTGATCGACGGCAGGTCGCTCCGCGATGTGCTTCGCAGCGACGGGCCGCTCCTCCCCCGGCGTTCCGCCGAGATCGCCGCCGAGGCCTCGTCGGCGCTGGCGGTGGCACACCGCGCCGGCCTGGTGCATCGCGACGTCAAGCCGGGGAACATCCTGCTCGCTCGGGATGGCACGGTGAAGGTGGCCGACTTCGGCATCGCCCGGGCGTGGGACGACTCCCAGGAACTGACCCGCACCGGGGCGGTGATCGGGACCGCCAGCTACTTCAGCCCGGAGCAGGCGCAGGGCGCCCCGGTCGATGCCCGCTCCGACGTCTACTCGATGGGTGTGGTGCTCTACGAGATGCTCGCCGGCCGGCCGCCCTTTCAAGGCGAGAGCCCGCTGGCCGTCGCTTACCAACATGTCTCGTCCGACCCGGCGGCGCCGTCCACAGAGAACAGCGACGTGCCGACCTCGCTCGACGCCATCGCGCTACGCGCCATGGCCAAGAGCCCCGATGACCGATACCAGTCGGCCGACGACATGCGGCGCGACCTGCTTGCGTTCCTGCGGGGCGAAACGCCGGTGGCCGCGGCGGCGGTGGGAACCGACGAAGCGACCCAGATGTACGGACGCACGGAGGTGCCCCCTCCCACCGTTCCCCCGGACGAGGCATATCGGGCCGCTTCGGAGCGCCGTGGTGGTCAGCTCCCTTTCATCCTCACCGCATTCGGGCTGCTGCTCCTGCTCGGGTTGGGTCTCTTCCTCCTCTTCCGGCAGTTGCAGTCGGAGCCAGAACCCGATGCTCGTCCCGATACCCCAAATTGAGGGGATGCCCGAACAGGAGGCGCTGAGCGAACTCCAGGGCGATGGTTTCAGGATCGCCAGCATCGTGCGTGAGTTCAGCGACGAATTCGATTCCGGCATCGCAATCCGTACCGAGCCGCCCGCGGGCACCGAGATCGAGGAGGGATCTGAGGTCACTCTCGTCGTGTCCCAGGGCCAGGAGGTATTTGGAGTGCCTCCTCTGGTCGGGTTGACCCTCGACGAAGCCAGACAGCTCCTCGAGGCTCAGGAACTCGACCTGGGGAACGTGACCGAGCAGCCCAGCGACAGCTTCGCCGAGGGTTTGATCACTGCACAAGACCCACCACCGGGGTCCGACGCCCCCCAGGGGACCACGGTCGATGTCGTGGTTTCGAGCGGGCGGCAGAGCTTCACACTCGACGACTACCGCGGCTTCACCGAGGACCAGGTTCGAGCCGAGCTCGGTGCGCTCGGGCTCACGGCCGACATCCGCAACGAGGCGAGCGCCGACGTAGCCGACGGTCAGGTGATCCGAACCGAGCCGCCTGCCGGGTCCACCGTCAGGGCGGGCGACACCGTGGTCGTGTTCCTCTCCTCCGGTCCGGAGCCGGTCGAGGTGCCCGACCTCTCCGGGCTCACCCCGGGAGAAGCTCAGGCGCGGCTCGCCGACAGTGACCTGCGCTACGCCGAAGCAGGCACCCGGCCGGTGGACGACCCCGGCCTCGACGGGCGGGTGGTCGACCAGTCGCCTTCGGCGGGTGAAAGTGTCGAACCGGGAGCCGTGGTCACCGTGATACTCGGGGAAGGGCCCCCGCCGCCCACAGAGCCGCCGACCACCGTCCCCCCGGTGACCGTCGCACCGACCCAGCCCTGAGCGTCGGCTGTGTGCAACCAGTACCCCCCCGAGGTATCGCCTGCACACAACCGAGCGGATGCACACAACCGCCGTGAAGCGCTAGCCGGCGAGAAAGTTGGCCAGCAACTTCTTTCCTTCGGTGGTGAGCACGCTCTCGGGGTGGAATTGGACTCCGGTGACCGACAGCTCCCGGTGCCGCACGCCCTGGATGACCCCGTCCTCGCTCCAAGCGCACGGCTCGAGCTCCTCGGGTAGGGAAACCGCGGCCAGCGAGTGGTACCGGGTGGCGGTGAACGGGTTGGCCAGCCCGGCGAACACGCCACGGCCATCGTGACGGACCCGCGAGGTCTTGCCGTGCCTGGCTCCGGGGCGAGGTCGATCTTGCCCCCGTATGCAGCCACTACCACCTGGTGGCCAAGGCATACACCCAAGCGTGGGAATGGTAGGCGCCAACCTGACGAGCAGCTCGATCGAGTTCCCCGCATCCTCCGGCCTTCCCGGGCCGGGCGAGATCACGAGCCGGTCCGGTCGCATTGCCAGTGCGTCTTCTGGCGTGAGTTCGTCGTTGCGATTGACCACGGGATCGGCGCCGAGTTCTCCGAGGTACTGGACGAGGTTGAAGGTGAACGAGTCGTAGTTGTCGATCACCAGCACTCGGGTCATGAGAGCACGCTAACGCCCTCGGCTACCCTGCCAACTCATGCCCGAGTCGAAGACGCGCAAGAAGAAAGGGGCGCGACCCCGGCAGCCATATCGGGCGACGCCATCGGTGAAGAAGAAGCCACCGTCGCCCACCTGGTACGTGGTGACCATGTTCGGTCTGATGGGCATCGGCGTGCTTGCAGTCGTGGCCCGATACGTCTTCCAACTCGACTATCTCGTCCTCATCGGCGGCCTCGTCGCCCTCGCCGCCGGCTTCTTGATGACGACCAATTACAGATAGACGGAAGACGGAAGGGAAGTCGGAAGACGGAAGACGGGACAGCCCAATCCAGTTCCGTCCCCGTAAGGGGGAAGGGGACCCGCTGCGCACCAGCGGTCGGGGGCTACGGCGAACTCCGACGGGCTCAAGCCACCCCCTCCGCTCGCTGCCGCTCGCGCCTCCCCTTCACCGGGGGAGGCGTTCATCCACAGGGTTATCACACACCCTTGGATAACCACAGCTTTGTGATTACAAGGGTGCAAGCAAGCCCGCGTTCGTGTGACGTCCACGCAAGCGGTTCAGGGGCGCCACACCGGGTCCATCTCCTCCCGGCAGTGCTTGGGGGGGCTCAACTCTTCCTGGTTGGAGACGGTCATCGTCACCTCGGTCCCGCAAACCGAGCACCGGTAGTCCTGTCTCACCGGGACCACGTCTTCGGGATCCACCTCGGGGGGTGGGGTCGCCAGCATCTTTATGAACCACCTGCCGAGGAACCAGATGGCCGCACCGATCGCCACGGCGATCAGGACGTCGACGACGGTCACGACTTCCCGCCGCAGCTAGCGGGCAGGAGCGAGCACTTCAGATCCGCTCGATGATCAGCCCGTTGGCCATCCCGCCGCCCTCGCACATGGTCTGCAAGCCATAGCGCTTCCCGGTGCGCTGCAGTTCGTGCACCAGGGAGGTGAGCAGCTTGGCCCCGGACGCGCCCAACGGATGGCCGAGGGAGATGGCGCCACCGTTGACGTTGGTCCGTCTCCCACAGCGCATCGGGGTCGCCACCGCCGTGCTCGTGCCGCCAAGCGGTGATGACCGATGCGAACGCCTCGTTCACCTCGAACAGGTCGATCTCCTCGATGGTCAGCCCAGTCTTCTCCAGCACCTTGGTGGTGGCCGGGATGGGCCCGGTCAGCATCATGATCGGGTCGACCCCGGCCAACGAGAACCCGACGAAACGCGCCATGGGCTGCATGCCGAGCTCCTCGGCTGTGTCCTCACCCATGATGAGCACGGCGGCGGCACCGTCGGAGATCTGCGACGAGTTGCCCGCGGTGATCAGCCCGTCGATCTTGAAAACCGGCTTGAGCGTGGCCAGCTTCTCCTCGGTGGTGTCGGCCCTGATCCCCTCGTCGCGGTTCATCGTCTCTTCGTTCCCGTTTTCGAGGGTCACGGGCGTGGGGACGATCTGGGTTTCGAACCGGCCCTCCTCGGTCGCCTTGTCAGCTCGCATGTGCGACTCGTAGCTGACCCGGTCTAGCTCGGCGCGGCTGGTCCCCCACTTCTCGGCGATCATCTCCGCAGAGAGCCCCTGGGGGACAAGCCCGTGGTCGTAGCGCTCCAGCATCTTGGGTCCGAACGGGAAACCGGGGCCCTGCTGGGTGGTGATCCCCATGGGGATACGGGTCATCGACTCGACTCCGGCGGCAATGACCACGTCGTAGGCGCCGGAGATCACGCCCTGGGCGGCGAAGTGGGCTGATTGCTGCGACGACCCACACTGACGGTCGATGGTGGTCCCAGGCACCTCTTCGGGGAACCCGGCGGCAAGGGCGGCGTTGCGGCCTACGTTGACCGACTGCTCGCCGGTCTGCATGACGGTTCCCATGATCACGTCATCGATCAGCGCCGGGTCGAGGTCGTTCCTCTCGACCAGCGTCTTGAGGGTGTGCGCCGCCAGGTCGACCGGGTGCCAATCCTTCAGCTTCCCGCCCCTCTTGCCGACCGGGGTCCGGACCGCATCGACGATCACCGCATCGCGCATGGCTGCTCCTCGCCTTTTGAAAGCCTCATCGTAGAACCGCAGCGGAACCTCGAAGATGCCCGGACGTCACTCGGATACGAAGAGCCTCTCGGCTGCGAAAGAGCCGATGGCGACCTCGGACCCGTTTACCAACACCATGACGCCGGATTGGCCGTCACGCCCCACGAACTCGACCTTGGCGTCAGGTCGCAACCCGTTCGTGTCGAGGAACCCCATCAGGTCGGCGTCTAGCTCCAACTCCTCGGAGATCCGCTCGAGCCGCATCGACTCACCGCCCTCCATCTCGATGATGGGCTTCATCTTGGGGGGCTTGTAGCCCGCACCCGGGATGGGGTTGCCGTGCGGGCAGGTCTTCGGGTCCTCCATGACCGCCCACATCGCCTCCTCGACCTGGTCGGAGATGGTGGTCTCCCACACCTCGGCCTCGGCATGGACGCGGTCCCAAGGCAGCTTGAGCACGTCCGACAGGAACCGCTCCGCCAGACGGTGGCGGCGCACGATCACCGCCGCCAGGTGCCGGCCCTCCTCGGTGAGCCGGATCCGGTCATCGAGATCGAGCAACCCCTCGTCGGCCATGCGGTGCACCATTTCGTTGACGCTGGCACGGCTGACCCCCAGCCAATCGGCCACCCTGGCCTGGATGACCGGGATCCCCTCTTCCTCGATCTCCCAGATCGCCTCGGCGTACTCCCGGTACCGAACCGAGTATGGCGACTCCATGTCGGCATGGTACGCGGGGCATGCCGTGTGGGCAGTCGCCGGTCGGCGTGCTGGTCGAGTGGCCACCACGCCATGCATCTCGACCGGAAGGTCGGGTGCCGACTCCGGCGCCGCGGAGGCGACAGCGCCGCTGCCACACCGCGGAAGGCAACCGGCTTTCCGATCGATGAGTCTCGGTACCGTGAGTCGTCTCCATCGACAAGCGCCCCAGGGAGCCCGGCGAGCGCACGAGACGAGACAGCGGAGGACATCATGACGACCACGCCCGGCAACGCGAGCAGCAACCTCCCCGGCAAGCCGCCAGTCGTCGACCTGGCCACCTGGCAAGCGGCGCGCGAGGAGTTGCTGGTCCGCGAGAAGGCGCATACCCGTGAGGGCGACGCGATCGCCGCGGCACGGCGGCGGCTGCCGATGGTCGAGCTCGACGGCACGGTCGAGGTCATCGGCGTTGACGGGCCGGTCCCGTTCCTCGACCTGTTCCAGGGTCGCGACGAGCTCGTGGTCTACCAGTCGATGTGGTACGACGGCGCGCCGCACCAGGGACAGTGCGAGGGCTGCACCTTCAACCTCTGGCACATGAAGGACTCCGTCTACCTCAACGCCCGCGGCGTCTCGTTCGCCGTCCTGACCTCCGGTCCGTGGGACGAGGTGGCTCCCTACGTCGAG
Source organism: uncultured Actinomycetes bacterium (assembly GCA_963780745.1). Lineage (GTDB taxonomy): Bacteria > Actinomycetota > Acidimicrobiia > Spongiisociales > DATADW01 > DATADW01. Next base: position 52,775 of record CAWACT010000012.1, read on the forward strand.
TTCATGGGTTACACCCAGCCCTGGTACTCGGTGCGGGGCGTGGAGGCGCCGCTCCTCACAGAAGAGGGACACATCGTCTGTTACCTGCGCGACGGCGACCGCGTGTTCATCACCTACTCCACGACGGGCCGGGGCAACGAGCCGGCCGACGGCTCCCTCGGCCTGCTCGACATGACGCCCTACGGCCGCCGCGAGGCGTGGGAGGACAACCCCGAGGGCTGGCCCGAGGCCCCTCAGGCCGGCTCGCCGGTCGGTGGGCATGGCTCGCCGATCTGCTGGTACTGGCGCTCGGACGCCGACGGCGTCGCCACCTGGGGCCCGACCAGCCGGCCCGTGCCGCAGTGGACCCGCCCCGGCGCGACCCCCGTGAAGACCCTCGGCCGCTAGGCCCACCACCGGCCGATGACGTGAGGGCATTCGGGATCGACCGCCTCGCCCTTCAGCCGGTGCGGGTAGAGCGATGGCTGGAGACTCAGGGCTGGAGCCGGAAACAGCCCTGACCAGGGCTTTTGCGGTGGAGACGATGGGACTCGAACCCACGACCCCCTGCTTGCAAAGCAGGTGCTCTTCCAGCTGAGCTACGTCCCCGTGAGCCGGCGGTGCGGGCACTCAGTATCCCATCCCTGAGTCATCGCCGACGCATCAGCGAAGCACACGTCTGATACGTTGACCCGAGGTCTCCTATTGCACGAAAGGGCACCTGCCCCAACTGCGCGGGATCGAGGCGGCCGACCCGACCCGTTGACGCAACAGACCGAGGCGGCCAGAAGGAGCCAGGATTGAGCTTTGTCAGTAGAGGATTCAGGGGACGCCGACGAGCTGAAGCGCCGGAGGGGCGGGTGCCCACCGGGCCAGTATGTGACAGAGGACTTCCCGGTGCTCTCCGCCGGCCCTACTCCACGGATTCCGCTCGATCAGTGGTCGCTCTCGGTCGGTCGGGTTGGTCGACCATCCCCGGTCGTGGAACTGGGAGCAGTTCCGGTCTCTCCCCGACGAGGAGGTGACCGTGGACATCCACTGCGTCACCAAGTGGTCGAAGCTCGACACGAGGTGGCAGGGAGTGTCGCTCGACACCTTGCTGGCCGACAGGAAGCCCGAGGCGGAGTTCGCCCTCATCCACTCCTACGGCGGCTACACCACCAACCTCCCGATTGCCGATCTGATCGGGGGAAAGGCCTGGGTGGCGTACGGCTTCGACGGCCAACCCCTCGCCCCCGAGCACGGTGGTCCGGCTCGGTTGCTCGTTCCCCATCTCTACTTCTGGAAGAGCGCCAAATGGTTGACTGCCATCGAACTCAGAAGCACTGATCAACGCGGCTTCTGGGAGTCATACGGCTATCACGAGTATGGGGATCCATGGCGGGAACAGCGTTACGCCGGCGACTGAGCTGGCAACTCGCCGAGGTGGTCGATCTCGTCGATGAGACTCGCGCAACGTACGGAGCATCGGGCTTCTCTGCCCGGGCTGGGAGGGACACCTTCCCGGCCAGCACATCGACATCCGGCTGACCGCCGAAGACGGTTACCAGGCACAACGGAGCTACTCGATCGCCACCCCGACAGAAGGGGAGCGGATCAGCATCACGGTCGAGCTAATCGAGGATGGCGAGGTCTCGCCCTACCTCTTCGAGGAGCTCGTGGTCGGCGACCAGCTCGAGCTGCGCGGACCCATCGGTGGATACTTCGTATGGGAGCCGGATCACGGCGGACCCCTGCTCCTCGTGGCAGGGGGCAGCGGTGTAGTCCCGCTGATGGCCATGGTCCGGTCGAGGGTTCGCTCGGACATCGAAGTTCCGATCCGGTTGCTGCTCTCCTCGCGAAGCTGGGATGACGTGATTTACCGGGCGGAGCTAGAGGAAGTGGCGTCGTTGTCGGGCGTCGAGGTGATCCACACGCTGACCAGGTCCCAACCACCCGGCTGGACCGGCCACCGCGGCCGCATCGACCGAGCAGCTTCTGTCCGAGGTCGCCTGGCAATCGTCTGACCACCCGCTGTGCTTCGTGTGCGGTCCCACCGGGCTGGTCGAGGCGGCGGCGACGGCCCTCACCGAACTCGGTCATCATCCGGGAAGGATCAAGACCGAGCGTTTCGGACCCTCTGGAGGTACCCCATGAGCGACGACCGTCACCTCGACGGCAACGCCGTCGGCGGGCTGTTGATCGAAGTGTTCGGCCGGGAGATGACCTCCGCCCGAGGATGCTGTGATGGGTGCGGCGCCATCAACCCGCTGGGGGCTGTGCTCGCCTTCACCGAGGCTCCGGGTGTCGTGCTCCGCTGCCCCAACTGCCAGTCGGTGCTGGTGGTCGCAGTCCGAACCGAGCGGGCGGTGAGAGTCAGCTTCTCACGGCTCCGCTGGATGGAGCCCGCCGAGTAGCCCTAGTCCTCTCGAAGGTCGGCCGCGGCAATGGCTCCAGCCTGGGCGGCGCGATCGAGGAAACCGGCGACCACCTCGAGCTGCTCCACGGTGTAGTCGGAGCAGATCTCGTTGAGCGACCTCCGCATGGGTGCATAGAGGCGCGCCAGTTCCCCCGCCCTGTCGAACCGGGCCTCCACTTGCACACGGCGCCGATCGTCGGGATCGGGCCTTCGGACCAACCAGCCTCCCCGCTCTAGCCGATCGAGCACGCCGGTGAGCGTGGCCGGGTGGATCCCGGTCCGGGCACCGAGGGCGCCGGGTGTCATCGGGCCGTACCGCCCGATGAGATCGAGCACTTCGATGTCACTCCCACTCAGCTCGACATGGTCGCCCACCGCGTCGTTCAACTGATGGAGCCGGGAGGTGAGATCACGCATCCCCTCCTGGATCCGTCTCAGCAGGGCGCCACGTCCTACGGTTGACATATAATACGATTCCGTATAATATGGTCTTCGTAAGTCAGCCTACCAGAGGACGTCATGAGGGCCTATCGCCACACCGCCACAGCCCGCTTCTACAACAGGGTCGTCGCCTTCGTCACCAAGCTCCCTGTGCCCGCCGGTCCGATGGCATTGCTCACCGTCCCGGGCCGCACCACCGGGATACCCCGATCGACCCCGGTTGCTCTCGCCCCGGCGGGTGATGGATGGCTTCTCGTCGCCGCTTACGGGCGGGTCGATTGGGTCAAGAACCTGGAGCGCTCCGGGAGAGCGGAGATCACCAGGCGAGGTCGGCGCTTCGATGTCACCGCGACGCCGCTGCCGGTCGAGGAGGCAAGCAAGGTACTGCGTGACAGCCTGGCGGCACGGGGGACCATGCTGCGTCGAATGCTGAGTCCCTATTTCGACGCCAGCGTCGAAGACCCACTCATCGTATGGCGCTCGGAGGTGGCGGAACACCCCGTCTTCATGCTCGAGGCGGCCTGACCCTCGCCACTTCCATCCGACGGTCCCAGAATGACGGAATGGCTCGTCTGCGCGCCTTCACCGCTCTGGACCTCAAAGGGCCGCTGCGGCTGCAGAGCGAAGATGCCCGCCGCGGGCTCGAGCTGTGGAGCGATGACGATGGGATCGACCTCGAGGTAGCCGACATCGGGAAAGCCTCGGCGTATCGGGGCCGGAGCGAGGGCGGGGACCTGATACTTGGCCCCTACGGGAGTGGTTTGGTTCGTCGGGCTCTCAGCGCCGTTGACGGTGCGTCGCTGTTTTGGAACCACGGCGGCTCGGCCGATGATCTGCCCGACCCTGGGCGCCGATGGTGGCGGCGCCCGCCTCGGGCTATTTTCCCTGTTGATCGACCTGGCTGTCGGCGCGGGGCTGCGACGGATCTGACCTTGTGAAGGGCGGTGGGCGGTTTGCGGACTCGTCGCCCAGGGGCGGTCCGGCATGCGAACGGTCGTCGCTTCCGGTCGAGGTCGTGGCACTCGCCGCCTGGGCCCGACACACCTGACCCCGGTGGCGCTCTCGTCGGTGGGGACGTTCGAGCAGGACGTGGCCGTTGTCGTTCCTCGACCGCGTAGCGGGCTCGTCGGATGTGTGGCGGCCGGTGTCCCCGCCTTCGCAGCGCTGCCGGCGACCGGTGAAGGAGTGTTCGGCCCCGTCCAATGGTGGCCCCGATCGGAGAAGCCCGAGCTCGGTCCTTCGGGGACTGCTTCGCGAGCCGGTACCGGGCGCGCTACCGAGCGTACCCAGCTATGTGGCTGCCCAGGCCGCGGCCGCCGGATACCTTGTCGGCTCGGCCGGACGCGACGTCGCACTAGTGGCGATCTGCCGCGGCTGGGCCACGACCACGCTGTTCGGCGACTTCCGGGTTGATGCAAGCGGGCGTCAGGTCGGGCATCGGGTTTCGGTCGTCCAGTGGCGGAACGGTCGAATGGAGCCCGTCGGCTGAGCGGTGTTCGATCGGACGGTGCCCGGATTAGGACCTCATCGGGGACGGCCCGCGGCAAGGGCATCGACAGACTTGGCGATCCGCCGTTGCCTTGTCTCGTCTGTCTTCGCCCCTTCGACCTGGAGGACGTGCCAGCTCTGGTTGCTGTACGACAGGCGGTCGAAGTTGGCACGGGCGGGTGGGACCGCGTCGATCGCCGCGGCGAGGTCGGGCGGCACGGTGACGGTTCGCTCCTCGAGGTCCACGAGCCAGCTCGACCTCGACCTCGTCGCCACCGGCGACGCCTGCACCCGCCCGGTTCTCGGCGCTGAGGGACACCATCGAGACGCCGCCCATGGAGGCGAGGCTGCTGCGGTAGGTGTAGTCCCCGATCGTCACCTTCACCTTGGGGCGCTTGCCCGAACCGAGCGCCTCGACCACCTCGGGCGGCACCTCGATGCCGGTTGTGTTCTTGCCCGACTGAACAATCGTCGTGCGGAATCGGACGCCGTCGGCCATGGATCCTCCTCATGGTGGTTGTGCTGACCGGGAACAGTCGAGATTTTCATCGCCCGGAGTCGCTCGTGCCGGGGAGCAGGACCAGCGCCGGTAGGCTCGCCAACCCGTGCTCGTCGTGACGTACAACGTCAACTCGCTGCTCACCCGGCTGCCTCGCCTGATCTCGCTGCTCGAGTTGCACGGCCCGACATTGCGCTCGTCCAGGAGACGAAGTCCACACCGGATGGCTTCCCCCACCTCCCGCTGCAGGCCGCCGGCTACGTCGCGGCCGATCACTCGGCGGGCCGCTGGGCGGGGGTGGCGATACTCGCCCGGAGCGAACTGGGCATCGCCGAAGTGACCACCGGTTTGCCGGGAGAGCCCGATCCGTCCCAGGCGCGGTGGATGGAGGCCACGGTCGGTGACGTCCGGTTTGCCAGCGTATACGTGCCCAATGGCCGAATGGTGGGCAGCGACGAGTTCGCCGCCAAGCTGCGGTTTCTGGAGGCGATGGCCGACCGGGCGGCCGCGCTGGCGTCGGGCCCGTCGATCGTGGCCGGCGACTTCAACGTCTGTCCCACCGATCTCGATGTGTGGGATACGACCCAGGTGCACGGCGCCACCCACATCACACCCGAGGAACGCTCCCGGTGGTCGGCGGTGCGCGACACCGGCTATACCGACGCCTTCCGACACCTCAACCCCGAAGAGCCCGGGTTCACCTGGTGGGACTACCGCGCCGGGCACTTCCCCAAGGGATACGGCCTCCGTATCGACCACGCCCTGGTGAGCACGCACCTCGCCGACCGGTTGGAGGCCGCCACGGTGGAGAGGGCGTACCGAAAGGTGAGCACCGTCCCGGGGACAAAGCCCTCGGACCACGCCCCCCTGCTGATTCGCCTGGGCGCCGGATAGCGTGGCGCGGTGAGAACCCGCCCCCGTCTCGAGGTCTCGGCGACGGTGCTCGATGCGCCCGATCCACGCGCCCTGGCCGACTTCTATCAACAGCTATTGGGATGGACGCTCGTGCAATCCGACCCCGACTGGGTGATGCTCAAGCCACCCCATGGCGGTGCCGGGCTCTCGTTCCAACAAGAGTCGATCTACGTTCGCCCGGTTTGGCCGGCGGGACCTGGCGAACAGCAGATGATGAGCCACCTCGACATCGCGGTGGAAGACGTCGAGGCTGCGGTGGCGTGGGCGATGGAAGCGGGGGCTGTCCAAGCGGACCACCAACCGCAGGATGACGTCAGGGTGATGCTCGACCCGGCGGGGCACCCCTTCTGCTTGTTCCTCGCAGGACACCTGGGACTGGGTGCCCCAGCCGCGTTCGTCCTAGCCGGGCTGCTCCGAGCCGGCTGCCTCGGTCATCGGGCTCATCAACTGGAAGTAGTTGTCGTCGGGATCGGCGAAGGTGGCGATCAACATCCCCTCGCCCGGTTCATACGGTTCCTGGACGACTTTGCCACCGGCTGCCTTGAGCCGTTCGAACTCGCCCTTGACGTCGGCGGTCTCGATGTTCCACATGATCCGGCCCGGATGGGCGTTGCGACCCTTGACCTGATCGTGCGGGCCCACCGTTATCCAACCGCTCCCTAGCTGCCAGCCGGTGAAGTCGCCCTCCCACACGGGTGCGCCAAAGAGCGCCGTGTAGTACTCGATGAGCCCCTTGGGGTCCTCGGACCCGATCAGGATGCTGTTGAAGTCCACCTCATCTCCTTTGTCGACCTGTGATGTAGTCTACCCGATCGGTGCGTTCTACCAACCTGTCTACAGACGGATCCCCATGAAGTGGTCTCCTCGATGGCGGCTGAGCCGGGAGAAGCCAAGGTGTCGTAGAACCCGATGGCCCGCCGGTTGCCTGGTGCCACCTCGAGATGGACACCGGTCACGTTCTGATCGGCGATCGCAGCGAGCAACCTCACCATCAGCGCCCTGCCGATCCCCCTTCCCTGGAGTCGGGGAAGCAGGTCGATGTGGAGGTGGGCGGGGTACTCGTCAACCACCGCGTCCGGTGCCTGTGGCGGTCGGTGGATCAAGGCGGCGACCTCCTCGTCCGGGTTCGCCGGGTGGGGGCCGGGATCCGGATGACGGGCGCGCAGCGCCGGCCACCATTCTTCTTCACACCGTTTCTCGAAACTGACGGGTGTCGAGGGCGGCGAGGGCGTACCCAGCAGGACCGTCATCGTCTACTGCGGCGAGCCCGATGGCGCCGTCCAACATCACGTATGGGCCCACATAGACCTCCCCGAGCAGTCTGGGGTCGTCGTAGAGCGTCGCTGGCATCGCTCCCGGCGTCGCCAGTGCGGAGACAGACCTCGTAGAGGGCGTCGAGGTCGGAGGTAACTCGGCCTCCCGGATCTGAGGTCCCATCGATCCTCGCGGAGGGGTACACGGCGACTATACCAATTAGTTGTGGCTCCTCCGCAGAAATACGATCGTTCTCATCGCCTTGTCATAGACCAAAGCGGTATAGTTCGACCCTTGATCAAGAGCCAAGAAGCCGTCCAGCGTCTCCGCCACATGGTGGCCGGGCTCGAGTTCGGGGACCGAATCCCGAGCGAACGCGATCTCGCCGCTCGCTGGGGGGTGGCCCGGATGACGGCACGCAAGGCGATCGAGACAGTCACCGCGGAGGGATGGCTGGAGCGGCGGCGTGGCTCGGGCACCTACGTCGCCCAGATGCCCTATGCGAAGACCCTCGGGCTGTCGTCCTTCACCGCCGACATGCGGAGAAGGGGGCTTGTCCCTCAGCACTCGAGTCCTCGATTTCCGTGCCGGGCCGGCGGGACCGGTGAGCTCGGAGCGGTTGGACATGTCCCCGGGCGAAGATGAGGTTCGCTTCACCCGGCTGCGCCTCGCCGACGACGAGCCGGTCGCCGTCGAGACCACTTGGATGCCGGCCGACGGTCGTTCCCGGCATCACGGAGCATGACCTGACTGGGTCGCTGTTCGAGACGCTCGCCGAGAAGTTCGAGGTCAGCTTGGGCGAGAGCGTCGAGCACGATTGGCGCCGCCACAGCCGAAGAGGCCGGCGGCTGCAGCCCTAGGGATCGAGCCCGGAGCAGCCCTGTCTGCGGATCGAGATGGACTACCGAGATAATCGGCGGCGGCGGATCATGGCCGCCACTTGCTACTACCGCGGGGACCGGTATCAGCTCCATGTGGTGCTGACCCCGAATGCCTTCACCGCCGAGATGCCGAGGGTGCCATGAGTGTCACCGTGGGGATCGACGCAGGCCAGTCGCAGATCAGGATGCGGGTATCGGGCGAGGAGGCAACGTCGGTTGCGCCAGGGGTGAGCCATCTCGAGCAGGACGCCGATGCTGCGGTGCTAGCCGCCACCGCCGCGCCTCTGGGATGGGCGGCTGGAACAACCATCGCTGGTAGTTGCCGGGCTCACCACCGTGCCCGACTCTGTCGAGGCCCGACGTGATCTGGCGAGCCGGATCGCCAAGGTGACCGGCGCCGAGGAGGTTTGGGTGTGCGGCGACGAGGTGATAGCCCATGCCGGCGCCCTGGATGGCGCCACCGGGGTCGTTCTCTCGGTCGGAACCGGCGTCGCGTGTCTTGCGCTTGACAACTTTGGCAGTGCACGGAGCCTTCGACGGAGCGGGCTATCTGGTGGGTGACGAGGGAGGCGCCTTCTGGTTGGGGAGGCACGGGATCCGAAGCGCCCTGGCTGCCGAGCAGGGACGAGGGCCAGCCACGGCCCTCACCCAAGCGGTGGCTGATCTGCTCGGCCCGCTCGACGAGCTGGCATCTCGCCTCCACCGATCGCCAAAGGCGGTCGACACCATCGCCCAACTCGCACCGACGGTGCTCGCCGAGGCGGCAGCGGGGGACGAAGTGGCCGAGGCGATCGTCTCTGACGCGGCGGGTCGCCTGGCGAATACGGCCTGTGCCGCGGTTGCGTCTCTTGGTGGAGCCGGGTCGGTGGCGCTCGGGGGCCGGGTGCTCGCCGAGAACGAGCGCTTCTTCGCAGCGGTGGCCGCCGGGATCCTCGCTCGCCATCCTTCGACCGAGGTGACCGGCGCCAAGGGCTCCGGTCTCGACGGGGCCTCCCGACTGGCGGAGTCGGGAGAGCCGGGACCCTACCGCCCCCTGCTCACCAGGGTGAGATCCACACCATGACCCCAACCGCCGGACAACGCTATCTCTCCGGCGCCGTGGCGATCCTCGTCGGGATCGCCGACGACCAGTGGCCGGCGATCCGCACCGCAGCCGAGATGGTGGCCGAGACCGTGGCCGGCGGTGGGTTGGTCCACGCCTTCGGGACCGGGCACTCCCACATGCTGGCCGAGGAGTTGTTCTACCGGGCTGGAGGTCTGGCCGCGGTCAATCCCATCCTGGTCGAATCGCTGATGCTCCATACCGGTGCCGAGAGGAGTACCGATCTGGAACGGCGCCCGGGCATCATCGCCGAGGTCCTCGACGATGTGCCGCTGCGCGCCGGCGACACCCTCATCGTCGCCTCCAACTCGGGCGGCAACGCGGCGTGCGAGGAGATGGCGCAGCTGGCCAACGCCGCCGGGGCGGGCGTCGTGGCGATCGTCAGCATGCTCCATGCCCAACAGGTCGGACGACCGAGGGCGAGGGGGCGGTTGGTGGACCTGGCCGACGTGGTCATCGACAACCACGGTGCTGCGGGCGACGCCAGCGTCACTATCGAAGGACTGGAGGCGCCGGTGGCGCCCACATCCACCGTGGCCGGTGCGGCAATCGTCAACGCCATCGTGGCGGAGTCCGTCGAGATCCTGACCAGCTCGCGGGGTCGGCGCCGATATCTTCGCCAGCAGCAACCTGGTCGGGGGCATCGCCGCCAACTCCGAGTTGGCGGCTCGCTATCGGGCGCGGGTGAGGGCGCTGTGACCGTCACCGTCCACTGGCTGTCGGTACCCCCGGAAATCGGGCGCGAGAGCCTCGACCAGATCGCCCGCCAGACCGGGCTCACCCCGCACCTGGCACCGCCCGCCGACTTGGCGGTTGGAGGTGGTCTGCTCCACCGAGGCGACCAACTCCTCTACGACCCGGTCCACCGCCGGTGCACCGACGAGAGCTATCGTCCTCGGCGGCGGGCGGTGCCGGCCGAGCCGATCCGGGTCACCGTCAGCGGGACCCGGTCCCTCCGCTGGGCGCTGGTCGACCTGACAGACCGGGTCCGGTCGTCGTCATGGGATACGTGGCGAGCGGCTCTGCGGCCCGTCCTTCGCCGTGCGCGGCATCATCGAGGGCTTCTACGGGCCGCCGTGGAACGATGAGGCGAGGCTCGACATGATCGGCTTCGCCGCCAGCAAGACGACTCAACACGTTCCTCTACGCCCCGAAGGACGATCCCGTTTCTGCGCCGCCAATGGCGCCGATCGCACGCTGCCGAGTGGCGCCAGCGGCTGGAGGCGCTCATCGAGCATTGCCGCTCGCTCGATGTCGACCCGATGGTCGGGGTCTCCCCGGGTCTGTCGATGCGCTACTCCAGCCCCGAGGATGCGGGTCTGCTCGAGGAGAAGGTCCTCGGCCTGGTCGAGTCTGGGAGCGACCCGGATCGCCCTTCTGCTCGACGACATCCCCGACCGGCTGCAGCACCCCGCAGACATCGAGGCCTTCCCCGACCTGGCCACGGCACATGCCGAGACGCGCCAACCGAATGGGCGAGGTGTTGGCATCAACCGGGAAACCGCTCGCGGTCTGCCCCACCCTCTACTGGGGTGACGGTGACGAGGAGTACATCACCCGGCTCGCCGCCGATCTCGACCCTCGAATCGACCTCTTCTGGACGGGGAGGGCGGTGTGCTCGCCCGCCATCACCGCCGCCGAGGCGGCTCGTTTCGCCCGGGCCACACGCCGCCCGCCTCTCTACTGGGACAACTACCCGGTCAACGACGTGGCGATGACCAACGAGATCCACATCGGGCCGTACCAGAATCGTGATCGAGACCTCGACCGCTTCTGCGTCGGGGATCCTGGCCAACGCCATGGAACTCGCCGAGGCCTCCAAGATCGCCATCTCCACCATCGCCGACTATCTATGGGACCCGGCGCGGGTACGACCCGGAGACGAGCTGGCGGGCGGCCATCGAGCGGGTGGCCGGTGACGCCGACGCAACCGCCCTGGCGCTCTTCGCCGACACGGTCCGGGCGAGCTGTCTGTCCGACCCTGAATCCGAGAGCCTTGACCGAAGCCCTCAACCGCTTCGCCTTCGAGTCGGAGTACGGGGACCGCGTCGAAGCGCGGCATGGTCTGGCCGGCTTCGCCGATGACCTGCACGAGTGCGGCCGACCACCTGCTCGGAGATACCGTCGAGAACCGGCGGCTCCAAGCGGAGCTATTGCCGTGGCTCGAGAAGTTCCGTGCCGGGGCGGACGCCGTTGCCGTCATCGCCGACGCTGATATGGCCGCCGATACGTCGGCAGCGGCAGCGGCACTCGACCGTCTCAGATCCGATCCCCGCCGGGTGTTCGGCGATGTCCTCGAGATGACACTCGCCGAGATGACCAACAGAAAGGAATGAGAGTGATGCACATCTCAAGACTGGAGAAGGGCTCGGCCTTTGACCCGCCTGCCGGCCCGCTGGCCCTTCTGCTGGCACTGGCCCTGGTGCTGGCCGCCTGCGGAGGCACCACAGGAGGTGCCGAAACGACGGGCGGCTGCCACCGAGCTGGGTGGCACGCCGAAGTGCCGAACGACGGCAGCGGCGGCGGCCGAGGACATCACGCTGCGGGTAGCCATGGGCTCGCCCGGTGAAGCTCAGATCGCGGTATGGGAGGCGGCCAAGGCGGCATTCGAGGACGCCAACCCCAACGTCACGGTCGAGTTCAACTTCCAGGACGACGACCTCTACCAGACGATCGGGCTCCCCAACCTGCTCAACGGTGGGGACGCCCCGGACGTCTACTTCGAATGGGCCGGGGCACGGCTCCAGAGCCGGTACGACGAGGGATTCGTCGCCGACCTGACCGAGGCGGTGGACGGAGAGCTGGGGAGCTACTTCGAGCCCGGTGCCTACAACGGGATGGAGATCGACGACAAGGTGGTGATGGTTCCGGGCAACGCCGACGTCACCACGGTCATGTGGTACAACGTCGACATCTTCGAGGACCTCGGTCTCACCCCACCGACCACGTGGGACGAGCTGATCGAGATCTCCCAGACGATCAAGGATGCCGGGATCATCCCCATCGCCACCGGCAACAAGGACCTCTGGGCCGCGGGCAACTGGACATCGCACATGGTGTCGCGGGTGATCGGCGAGGAGATGTACGACCAGATGATGACCCAGGCGGTCCCGATGGACTCCCCGGAGATCGTCGATGCACTCGGATACGTCGCCGAGCTTTCCGAGACCGGGATCGTCAACGAGAGCGCCAACGCCATCGACGACAACGAGGGCGCCCAGCTCTTCTTCCAGGGCGAGGCGGCGATGCACCCCATCGGTAGCTGGCTGGTGTCCTGGGCCATCGAGGAGGCTCCCGATCTCAACTTCGACTACTTCAACCTCCCCGAGATGCCCGGCGAGGGGACGCAGGACTCGGTGATCGCAGTGGCCACCGGATACGTGGTCAACGCCCAGTCGGAGCACATCGACACCGCGGTGGACTTCCTCACCCTGTTCTCCTCCCCCGAGTTCACCTCGCAGATGGTGGACGCCGGAGGGACGCCACTGGCCACCGGTGCCCTCGACCGCGAGGACATCGATCCTCGAGGCTGCTCTCGCTGATGGAGTTGATGCAGGACTCGGAGGCGCTGATCGCCCCACCCGACACCGGTTACGACCTCGAAGTCGCCGACGCCCTGTACGCAGCCGAGGCCGAGGTGCTCGGTGGGGTGCGCACACCGGAGGAGGCGGCGACGGCAGCCCAGGCCAAGCTGGGCCAATAGAGCGGCGAGAGACTGGATGCGGCCGCGGCGGAGGGCAACCCCGTACCTGCTGGTGGCGCCGGCGATGGCGCTGTTCACCTTCGCGGTGCTGGGACCGATCGTCGCCACGGCCGGATTCAGCTTCTTTGACTGGAACGGGTTCGGCCCCTTCGACCCGGTGGGTTTCGCCAATTACGTGCGGGCCGCCACCGACCCGATCTTCCGCGGCCTCGTTCCTCCACGTCGCCATCTACATCGTCCTGACGATCGTCCTCGAGGTGTTCGTCGGGCTGCTCCTGGCCGGTCTGGTCACCGCCCGTCCGCGGGGGACCGGGTTCTTCCGCGTGGCCTTCTTCATCCCCGTCCTGCTCCCCATGGTGGTGGTGGCGGTGCTCTGGGGCTTCGTCTACAACCCCGATTTCGGCCTGGTCAACTCGGGGTTGGAGGCGGTCGGACTCGAAGGTCTCACCAGGGTCTGGCTGGGGGACACCGACACGGCACTCGCCGCGGTGTCGGTGGTCTCGGGTTGGGTCTTCGCCGGCTTCTACATGGTCATCTTCTACGCCGGCTTCAAGCAGATACCCAACGAAGTGGTCGAGGCGGCGCGGATCGACGGGGCGAGCGAGATCCAGAGCTTCTGGCGGGTGCAGGGTCCCGATGATCCGCAACGTCGTCGAGGTGGCGCTCCTGTTGTGCATCACCGGCGGGTTCCAGGCGTTCGACCTGTTCTACGTCTTGACCAACGGCGGCCCGTACGGCGCGACCGAGATCCCGACCACGTACCTGGTCAAGGTGGTGTTCCGCAACCAGGAGGTCGGCTACGGGTCGGCGATGGCGGTGGTGATGACGCTGGTGGTGCTGGCCGTGAGCCTCGTCTATGTGCGGCTGCGGCGGCGTGACACCGGAGTCGGCGAGGCGGCGGCGTGAGGCGGTTGATCGGCAGCCGCCCGGTGTTCTTCGCCTTGCTGGGTGTGCTCGCCGTTCTCTACGCCTTCCCGCTGCTCTGGATGACCTGGTCGAGCTTCAAGACCAACAGCGAGATCTTCAGCCGCGCCCCTGGCCCTGCCCGGCGACATCGACTTCTCCAGTTGGGCAGAGGCGTGGGAGGTGGGCAACATCGGCGGCTACGCCCTCAACAGCGCCATCGTGACCACCGCGGCGGTGCTGGTGATCCTGCTCTTCGCCGCACTGGCCGCCTTCGCCTTCAGCCGGTTTCAGTTCAGGGGGAGAGCGCTGCTGCTCGGGTCGTTCGCCCTCGGGCTCCTGATGCCCATCCAGTCGTACTTCATCGCCCAGAACTCGCTGTTCGAACTGCTCAACCTGAAGGACACCAGGTGGGCGCTGATCATCCCCTATGCCGCCATGGGGCTGTCGCTGGCGGTGTACCTGCTCAAGGTGTACCTCGACGCCCTCCCCCGCGAACTGTTCGAGGCGGCCCGTGTCGACGGGTGTGGCGACGTCCGGATGTTCACCACGCTGGTGCTCCCGCTGCTCCGACCCGGTCTTGCCACCGTCGCCATCTTCTCGGCGCTGAGCGCATGGAACGAGTTCCTCCTCGCCCTGCTTTACGTGACGAACGACGCCCTCAAGACCATCCCCACCGGGCTGCTCGCCTTCTCCAGCCGATACGTGACCGACTACCGGCTGCTGTTCTCGGCGCTGACCATCATCACTCTGCCGATGGTGGCGGTATACGTGATCTTCCACCGCCAGGTGGTGGCCGGAGTCACCGAGGGATCTCTCAAGTAGAGCCCGTATCCTGATCCCGATGGCCGACGCGACGATCGACGACTACATCGCCTCCTTCCCGGAGGAAGTCCAGACCATCCTTGGGGAGGTGCGGAGGACGATCCGCGAGGCAGCGCCGGACGCCGTGGAGAGCATCAGCTATCAGATCCCCACCTACAAGCTGAACGGCAAGCCACTGATCTACTTCGCCGGGTGGAAGCACCACATCAGCATCTACCCCCTACCCAGCGGTGACGACTCGTTCGAGGCTGAATTGGACCAGTACCGCTCCGGGAAGGGAACCGCAAAGTTCCCCCTCGACCAGCCGATCCCATACGACCTGATCCGAAAGATGGTCGAACTGCACGTCGCCCGGATTGGCTCCCCCTCCCAGTGATGGAGGGGTTTTGGAGGCGGGTGATCGGCGCCGCTCGCTCCCGAGTCACCCCCTCTCGCTCCGCACGGGATCGGCTCCCCCTCCCGGGTGAGGGAGGGGGGTTGGGGGAGGGTGATTTAGCGCCGAGCCCCTGCAGCCCGCAAAGGGTGCGTAAGACCATGTTTCTTGGTCCCGAACTCGCCGCCGCTATTCGCCACAGCTTCGCTGCAGGTTTGCGCCGGATCCGATGTACGTGTTCCACTCCTCGTCGGTGAGCGAGCGGCCGGCGAGTTGGCACGCCGCGGCGGTGCCACGACTCGATGTCGGTGTCGATGAGGCTCATTTCACCTCCGGTCGAGGCGACCGCGAGCGAACGTCCCTGCGGGTCGAAGACCAAAGCCGACGAGTCGAAGGCCCCCGGAACCTCCAAGATGCCGATCGACTGTCCCCGCTCCGTGTCCCACAGCGTGACCGCGCCGTCGAAGGCAACGGACGCACCCAAGCCCTCGTGCTCAACGACCCAGGGAGTCGCGGGAACAGTCGCTTCCGGTTCCGCGGAGCCCTGCTCCCACGGGATGCTCGCCGAGTCCTTGAGGCTCCCCGAGGTCATGTCTACCAACGTGAAGCCCTCATCGGCCTTTACAGCCAGCATGCCGCCATCCGGGCTAAAGCCTGCCGCCTGGGTGGCCGGAACCTTCAGCAGCTCCTGGCTCTCCCTCGATATCCCACACCTTGACGTGGAGGCCGAGCGAGTCCGGATCGTATGAAGTCAATGCCAGCAGTCTTCCATCGGGGCTGAAGGCGGCCGAGGCCGCGCCTCGAACCACGTTAGGGACGTCGTCAATCGGGGTGGCTCCGGGTATGTCGATCCTGCGAAGCAGGGTGTGAGAGCTGAGATCGAAGACCACGACCCCGCGCCAGTCGCCCGCTGCGACAACACTCCCGCCGGCTGCTACCGGCCCCCGGAAGCTCCGACCCGAGATCCCGGACTCCGAACCGGTCTCTCCGACACCCCCAGGCACGCCACGCAGCTCCTCCCCGAGGGCCGTCTGCGTTTGCGTGTCCCACAGCACGACGCGCCCCTCACCTGACCCGGCCAGCGTCCGCCCGTCGGCACTGAAGGACAGGCTGTCGATGTCGATCGTCGGGCCTTCAAGAACAGGGTCCGTCGAGAAGGTGCCGCGGTCTATGTCATACAGATAGGGGCTCCGTAGCCCGAGGGTGACGCCCGCGAACTGGCTCATGTCCGAGTTGTACGCCGAGGCGAGAGGCATGCCCCCTCCAGCGACTTCAGTGTCCAGGAGGACTGGCTCACCGTCAACGACCCACGTGGTCACTTCGCCCTGGATGGTTCCAGCGACAAGCGAGTCGCCGTCGAATGCGAGCGTGTCGAACCCTGCCACGTTGTCCGAGTTGAGAACGAACCTCGGTTCGGTGACACCGACATCCCAGATCGTGATGTTCCCCTGGTCGTCCGAAGCGGCGTACGCGGATCCAGACTCTTCGAACGCGATCGCAAGCACGGGCGAGCCGGTCCTCGTATGCGCCAACAGTTCGCCGCTCCGGACGTTCCAGACACCTAGCGCCCCACTTCGATTGCCCGCGGCGACCAGTTGCCCGTCCTGGCTGAAGGCCGTGGTGGCCACACTGCCCGTGGGCGACAGGTCGAAGTCGTTGACTCGGCCCATAGTGACCGTGTCCCACACGGAGACATTGCCCTCTTCGGTGCCCAACACCAGCCTGCTTTGACTCGGATCGAGCGCTATTGAAGTGGGCAGCGAGATTCCTGACAGGTAGCCCGAAAGCCGCGGACTGCGAGCCAGGACCGTCAGCAACGCCCCGGTGGCCTGGGTAGTGGGCTCCACGTCGTAGGCCTGAGCCGCGAGCAGCAAGGCGAGGTCGAACCGGTCGTCTGGCGTCGTGCTTGCCTCGGCGGCCAACTGTCGTGACAGAGCGATGCGCGCCTGCTCCTCCGCCCGGTCCCGCTCCGCCAGGGCAGTTCGGCGCTGGTCGACCGCGACGAGTCCCCCGAAGACCGCCGCGATCAAGAGGATCATGAGTGAGACAATGGCCGACCCTGCCACCCGCCGTGTGCGGCGGTGCTGGCGAACGTCCTCTCCGATGAGCTCGTCTTTGGGTCGATCATGCAGCGTCGCGGCAATGTCCGCGACCGCCTCGGCGAAGCGAGAGTTGCGTAGCGTTAGGTTGGGAGATCCGCTCGCCCACGTGAGATCCACGAAACGGGGCTCCTGGTCGAGGATCCCTCGGAGGCTGGCCGGAAGCGAGTCGGTAATCGCCCAGTCGAAATCGACGGCCGACTGATCCCAGGCGATCACGCCACCCGTGAGCACGATGAGCAGCCGATCATTCCGCCGGTTGCTGCACCAGTACGCGAGTTCCCGTCCGACCCATTCGGACCTCGCTGCCTCGGGGGAGGCGAGCAAGACGAACCACGTCGCAGAATCGAGTGCCTCCGTGATGGAGGGCCACAGCGCGGGGTTGGCTGAAAGACTGGACTCGTCCCGGAAAACGCGCAGCGAGCGGAGCTTGTACCAGGGCTTGGCGAACCGGTGCAGTCCCGCCTGCAGGGACCTGGCGAGCTCGGCGTCCGCAACATGGCTGTACGAGATGAATGCGTCGAAGCTCGTGGTTCCCCCGCTTCCGGCTCGGGCCCCAGCGTCGGAATGGCCCCGCTCCTCTGCCATTCAAACACTAAGGCCGACTCGTCCAGCCGTGCTGGGCGAGGGGCGCGCAGAGTCGATGCGGCCGACGGACATCTTCAACACATTCGCAGTCGTCGGCGGTTCCAGTGCAGCGTCTCGGCATTCCCGCCGGCCCGGGACGGACCCGCCGCGTCTACTCTGGTCCGACCCTGCCTCTTGACACCGCTTAGGGAATCTGGTCAGAGCCAAATCGAGGGCCCATAGCTCAGCCCGGTTAGAGCGCATCCCTGATAAGGATGAGGTCCGTGGTTCAAGTCCACGTGGGCCCACTCTCGAAATCCCCTTGTGGTACGCGGGGATTCTCTTCGATGGTCGATCACTCCGGCTCCGAAATGGCTTGAACGATCTGGCTCTCGGTTTGGTGTCGGACAGCTTCCGCGAGCTTGCGGATGCCCTTGCTGATCTGGGCTTCGCTGACGTTCCCGAAGCCGAGCACGAGGGCGGGCGGGCGTGACTCCGGTTCGACTTCCGCTCTGGAGGCGACGAACCGATAGTGGCCGAGCCCGTTCACACGTACGCCCATGGTCGCCGCAGTCGCCTCGACGGCACGCTCGGATGTCCCGTCTGGGAGACGCAGCAGGGCATGACACCCGGCTGCCAGCCCCTGCAATCGACCCGGCCCGAAGGCGTGTTCGACCTCGGCTGCGAGGACGTCCCGGCGGGCGCGGTAGACCTCCCGCACGCGTCGCAAGTGGCGGTCGAAACGGCCCGTCTCCATGAGCAGCGCGAGCGCCTCCTGGTCCAGGCCAGGCGCGCCGCGACTGCTGAGCCTCTTCTCCTCGACGATTCCCGCCACGAACCGTGCGGGCGCGAGCACCCAGCCGAGCCGGATCGCGGGAGCGAGCGTCTTGCTCACCGATCCCAAAGCGATCACGCGGGTCGAGTTGAGGCCCTGTAGTGAGCCGACCGGCTGACGGTCGTATCGGAACTCGGCGTCGTAGTCGTCCTCGAGGATCACCCCGTCGACCTCGTCCGCCCAGGCCACCAGGTCGCGTCGCCTCGACGGGCTGAGCGCGACACCGGTGGGGCATTGGTGAGCCGGTGTCAACAGCACCGCTCGGGTCCCGGTCTCGCGGAGGCGGTCCACGTCCAGTCCGTGGTCGTCGACGGGAACTGGCACAGCGTCCAGACCCGCACGGCGGGCGATGACGTCGTGCTCGAGGGGCCCGGGATCTTCTAGCGCGATTTGCTGGATGCCGCACTGTGCCAACGTCGAGAGGACGAAACCCAGCCCCTGGCGAAATCCAGACACGATGACAGCGTCCTCGGCGACGGCGCAGCCCGACCGAACGCGCCGGTGGTAGGCAGTGACAACCTCTCGGAGGTGCCTCGAACCAGCCGGCTCCTCGTCACCCAACTCGGCAGTCGGCAGGGTCCTCGTCGCCTCCGACAACGCCCAACTCCAGGCGGTCAACGGCACCGAGCCGAGATCGGGGATGCCGTACTCGAAGTCGACCTCGGCCGGTTTGAGCGACGAGGGTGAAGCCGGGATCGCGACGTCGCGGACCGCTTGTCCGGCTGGCCATCCGGCTGGCATCGCGGCAACACGCGTCCCGGAGCCGACCGCCGACTCGACGTAGCCTTCGGCCAGCAACTGCTCATATACGTCGACGACCGTGCCGCGCGAGACGCCGAGGAGCTCGGCAAGACGTCGAGTCGACGGCAAGCGCTCTCCGGCGCCGACCCGTTTCTCCCGAATCGCCGCCCGCAACTGATCTTGGATCTGAATTTTTATCGGACCAGCACTGCGGTCGAGCGTCAGCAGAATGTCGGGGCCACCGAGCGCCCATTCCACCGTCATGTCTTCAGAGTACCGAAAAATGGACCACTCAGAGATCTCCGAAGTGGACCTTCAAGCTGGACCGCAGCAGCCGTATGTTCGGCGTGATGAGCTCCTCCTGGCATCTTTCGCTCGCGCGACGGCTGCGACTTCATGTGGCCGCTACGGCGCGACTGGGACGGCCAACTTCGTGCTCACTCACCACCCCGAGGCGGAAGGAGCCCCATGCTGAAGCAGGTCGCGGATGGTGTGCTAATCCACCAGAGCGAGTTACTCCAGAACAACGCCGTTGTCGTGCAAGGCCGGGCCGGCGTGTTGCTCATCGACCCCGGAATACAGGGCGACGAAATGGCCTGCCTCGCGAACGACCTTCGCGAGTTGGGCCAGCCCGTTACGGCAGGCTTCTCGACGCATCCTGATTGGGATCACGTGCTCTGGCACGCCGAACTTGGCGAAGCGCCCCGTTACGGTACAGCCCGCTGCGCGGCCTATATGCGTGATCTGCTGTCGAACGCGGACTGGAAGGCCCACGTCGCCGAGACGTTGCCGCCGGAAATCGCCGAGGAGATACCGCTGGACCTGTTCGGCCTCATCACCGGTCTGCCTGCCGAAACTGCACAGATTCCTTGGGATGGCCCTGAAGTCCGGATCATCGAGCATCCGGCGCATGCCCAGGGCCATGCGGCGCTGTTGATCGAGGAGAGCGGCGTTCTCGTCGCCGGCGACATGCTTTCTGACATCCTGATTCCGTTCCCCGACCTGGACGCCGCGAATCCGATTGAGGACTACCTCGTTGGGCTGCGGCTGCTCGAGGGCGTGGCGGACGACGTTGATGTCCTCATCCCCGGTCACGGGTCCGTCGGCGGAGCTGATCAGGTACGCGCACGGATCAAACGGGATCGAGCGTACGTGCATGCCTTGCGTGACGGCCATGCTCCCGATGACCCGCGCATCGGCCCATCAGCCACGTTCGGCAAGGATTGGCTGCCCGGCGTGTATGAATGGCAACAACAGCAGCTCGCCAAGAAGAAGCACGACGGGACGCCCGGATAGGGATCCCGATGCCTTCGGGACTCAAGTCGCGGAATGCCTCCCGAGCTGTCGGGTAGCGTGTGGTTTACATCGACCACGGCGCCGACGTCTATCGACCCCGCTGAGGTCGATGCCCTCGGCGGGCTGGGCAGAGACGGCTCGCCCCGCTCGTACTCGGCTCCTATTCAGTGCCAGCGGTGAGCCGCTCTGCGTCGTCGAGAGCATCATCGCTCTGTCGAACCTGATTCGAGGATTGTCTGGTCGCCAAACGCCGGGCGCCCCACCACGGCGGCTGTCCCAGCTGAAGACGACCGTGACCAGAGCTCCCAGCAGCAACGGCGCCCACACCACGGGCGGGTCGTGGTCCACCAGAGGTCGCTGGGCCGTGCCCATAGCCCCCACTGCTCGGGCAGCGCCCACGACGCGGCGTAGAGGGCGAGCAGCGTCGGGGCTGCCAGCTTCCCTGGCTCGTCGTCCCAGAACTTGGCGATCACAGCCGCAATTGCCAGACCGGTGACGGCCAGGGTCGTGCCCTCGAGCAAGAGGCGCCCGACCGGGAAGTGGTGGGGTTGCGGGTCGGCGGGAAGCTCAAAATGCGCCTCCATCCCACTGGCACCGACCATGAGCAGCCCGGCCACCGCCAGCGACCAGGGGAGCAGGCCCACATACGACCCGGATCCCTCTCCGTTTCCGCAGCGGTGAGGGCACCGGATCCGTGGTCGGCGCGGCCGGATCGTCGAATGCGAAGCAGATCCCCAATGCGGCTACCAGGAGGCCTCCGCGTAGCCACATGTGTCGGGAGGCGAAGTCGGGGAGCACGTCCGAAACTGGCCACCCAAGGAGCCGAGCATCACCCCGACCGCCAGCCACTGGATCCACGGGACGGCAGGTGCGAGGCGGCGGGTCAAGGTCAGGGGCACCCGCCTGGGAGGATGCCGTCGGCGTCGTAACCGGCGGGGACATCCACACCGAGGATGGCGCCGGCTTCCTCGTAGGTGGTGTCGGGCGCGGTGAGGACGGCCCAGTTGTCACGGATGCGATCGGCGCCATCGGGAAGATTCCAAAGGTCCCAGACGATGCAGGAGGAGACCGGCACGTCGTCGTCGCTCTCGGTGGCGTCGTATTCGATATCTGTCGCGTCTACATCGAAGTAGCCGCGGTAGGTGGGGTCGTCTCGAAGCAGCCAGACCGTGATGAGGTTCTGTGATTCGCCCTCGCACCAGACATTCGCTTCGGCTTCCCCGCCGCAGCCCATGGCCTTCGACTGCTGCGGCCGACCTGAGATCGGACACCGACCACCTGCCCCACTCGTGGCCGACGGGTACCACTTCCCGGGAGGCGAAGTCTTCAGATGCGTGCTGGACCCACCACCAGGCGGAGCCCCCGCTGTTCCAGAGCTGCATGGACCCGCGGTCCACGGGGTACTGCCGGACCTCGATCCCCGCCGCCAACTCTGGTGGTGCCACCTCGAGTAACGGTTGCAGCGCCGCCGCCCAATCGTCGATCCACGCTTCGTACCCCGGCATGGCGCAGAACCTGATCGAGTTCTGCGACTCGCAGGTCAGTTCGGCCTCGCCGCCAACCATCGCGCCGAGCGCCAGAAGTCGTCGCTCCTCGTCGATGGGGCCGAGTTGGGCCGCACCCAGCGCAACCGCTGTCACCACCCCGAGCGTTGCGAGCGCCCAGGGCAGGGTGCGTCGACCGATGGAGGCAACCCCTGCCGCCACCGCTGTCAGCGCGGCGAGATAGCCGAGGTGTAGCCCCGAAGGGCGGAAGGCGAGTTCCTGGGGGATGACGTTATATGCCCAGTGGATGGGGGCGAGGGCGGCGGGACCGATCGTCGCGCCCAGCGCTTGGAGGTCGTAACCGAGCCAGGTGACCAGGGCTTCCACGATGGCAAGCAGAAGCACCGCTGTCAGCGGGGTGACTGGATGGGGGAACCAGCGGGTCAGGGCCGCGGAGACCGCCCCGGCGAAGACCACGAAAACCGGTCCCACCAGAAGCTCCGGCCAGACGAGGGAGGTGACCGGGTCGCGGGTCATCGTCCAGGCGAGGACGGCCAACTGAAGGGCGAAGGTGGCCACGGCGGGGAACAACAAGCCGAGCACGATCCCGCTCACCCGCTGCCCTATCGGCACCGGCATCACCGCCGGTGGGTGGTCGTCGCTGCGGCCCCTGGTGCGTAGAACCGCCCACCCTGCGACCAGCGCCACCGCCACCGCGATAGGGAACACGGTGTATCCGAGGGTGACGCTGACCCGGTTGAGCACCGGCGCCTCCTCGACAAGCGCGAAGATGGACAAGGCCACCGCGGTGAGCGCTCCCAGCCAGACCACCGGATGGGTGAGCATGTGGCGCCCCTCGAACCAGGCGAGGGCGCCCACCACCGAGGTGGCCGAAGGCTCCTGCTGCAGCGACGCAGGAGCCGTGGTAGCTGTGGTCATGCCGCCTCGGGCTCCTCCCCGAGGGCGGCGGCGCCGACCAGGAGCAGGTAGCCGTCCTCGATGCTGGGCTCGATGAGCCGGGCGTTCTCCGGAGGGTCGCCGAGCGCCCGGTACTCGCCGGTGGCGGTGCGCCAGGCGATGCGGGCACCTACCGGCCGCTCCGTCGTCACCCACACCCGCCCGGCGGCGACCGCACTCAACCCGCCGGGATCGCCGTCGAAGCGGACCCGGCCGGCGTCGAGCACGATCACCCGGTCGCAGATGGCGGCAACGTCCTCGGTTTGGTGGGTGGAGAGGAGCACGATGCGGTCCTCCGCCAGCACCGACACCAACTCCCGGAACCGGAACCGCTGTTCGGGGTCGAGACCAGCGGTTGGCTCGTCGAGGATGAGAAAGGCGGGAGACCCGAGCAGCGCCTGCGACAGAGCCAACCTCCGCCTCATCCCGCCCGACAGCTTGCGGATCTTGGTGGTGGACCGATCGGAGAGCCCGGTCAGCTCGAGCACACGGCGCACCTCGGCGTGGCGCTGCTCCCGGTCGACGTGCTCCTTGAGGATGGCGAGATAGTCGATGAAGTCGAAACAGGTGAAGTTGCGGTAGAACCCGGGCTCCTGGGGGAGATAGCCGATGCGGCGCCGGATCTCGGTGCGCTCCTCGGGATGGTCGGGATCGAAGCCGAGCACCTCGATGGAGCCCGCGTCGGGGGCGAGCACCGTGGCCAGGCAGCGGAGCAGCGTGGTCTTCCCCGCCCCGTTGGGACCGAGCAGCCCGGTGATCCCGGTGTCGAGCACAGCGTCGATGCCGTCGAGCGCGACCACGTTCCCATAGCGCTTGCGGACGTCGTTGAGCCTTACCGTCACCGGTGGTCTCCTTCCCGGTCGTAGTGATGTCGCCTACTCAGCATCACCGCCGCCGCGGCCACGCCGACGGCGGCGTACACGGCCTGGGCGGTGCCGTTGAAGGCGTCCAGATCGCCGATTGAAGGCGAGCAGGACCACCAACAACCAGCCGCCTCCCACCAGCGCCGCGGCGAGAGCCACCGACATCCGGCTGGCCAGCGCCAGGGTCACCAGGGTGAGGGCGAGCGCTGGGAGCAGCCAAGCCGACACTCCCAAGGACCGCGGGTCGGGAACCAGAGGCCAGGCGAGCAGCCCCAACCCAACCGCTACCACGAGCACGCTCGCGGCACGCAACAGCAAGCAGCCGCAGTGCGTCGATCGGGGTGGCAAGGGTGAGCTCGTGAGCGGGGTCGACCGGGCGCCCATAGGAGAACGCCACCCCGGCCACGGGCAAGCAGCGGTGCAACGAAGAGAAAGATCAGGTAGGTGCGGCCGGCGGGGTTGGCCCCGGCGGCGAGGACGGCGAACCCGAGTGACGAGCGCCACCGCCAGCAGAAACGACAAGCGCAGAGCCGGAGCTCACCGCAGCCAAGCGGGCATGATGCTGCGGTACCCCGACGGCCGTCAGCAGCCGCTCCAAAAGTCCGGGCTTGCCGGCTCCACCTGCTCGGCGATGCCCCGCCACGACGACTCCAACCACACCGGGTCTGCCTCGACCAGCCCGCGGCAGTCAGCGCAAGCGGTGAGGTGCGCCTCGAGCGATGCCCCGGTCACCCGGTCGACCGCTCCCTCCTGGTAGCGGAGAACCAACTTCTCATCGACATGCCAACTCATGCCAATTGCTCCCTCATGATCTGCTTGGCCCGCATCAGCCGGGTCTTCACCGTGCCGGTGGGTAATGCCGAGAAGCTGCGCCGCCTCCCGGGTGCTCAACCCGTCGAGAATCCGGGCCTGGACGACCGCCATGAGCTCGGGCGAGAGCCGCGCCATCGCCGGACCGAGTTCTCCGTAGCCGATTCCGGCGAGTACCGCCTCCTCGGCCGACTTCACCACACCGGGAGGATCCAATCTCGGAGCGGGGTTCCGTCGCAGACGGTCGACCATCTTGCGGATGGCGATCCCCCACAACCAGGCACCTACCTCACCCTCACCCCGATAGCGCGCCCCCCGCCACACTGCGACAAAGGTGTCCTGCACCGCCTCCTCGACAAGGCCGGCATCGGCGCAGCGATACCCGAGACGTGCCGCCAACCAGGGTGCGTGACGCCGATGCAGCTCGCGCAGCGCACCAACATCCCCGTCGGCGATGGCCGCGATCAGTTCCCGATCCGTCATTACCCGCATTGTCGTGCCGAGAAGCCGAATCGGTTCACCCTATGGGCGGCTTGCCAACGGCGCATGGTCGGAACGGTTTTGCCCAGATAAGTTGCGAGGATGCGCGACCTCCCGCTCGCCGACGAGCAGGGGTGGCCGGTCCATCGCCGCGGGTCACCCAGTTCCCGGGTCTCTACTTCGTCGGGCTCCACTGGCTCCACAAGCGGAAGTCGTTGCTGTTTCTAGGTGTCGGCGAGGACGCCGCGTAGGTCGTCGATCACCTGACCAGCCGCTTACTCGGGGCGGCCCGGCGCCTCGCGCAGAGGAACCACCACCGGTCCGCCGTCGGGCCCGGTCATGACGGCAACCCTCGCTCGATAGTGCTCGGTGAGCACCGCCGAATCGAGCACGTCGGCCGGCTTCCCGGCGGCGACCACAGCACCATCGACGAGCAGCGTCAGCCGGTCGGCGAACTGGCCGGCCAGGGTCAGGTCGTGCATCGCACCGACCACTGCGATCCCTCGTTCCTGTCGCAACCGGTCGACCAGTTCGAGCACCTGTTGCTGGTGGCCGATGTCTAATGCCGTGGTCGGCTCGTCGAGGAGGAGCACCCGCGCTTCCTGGGCAAGAGCCCTGGCGAGCACGACCATCTGCCTCTCGCCACCGCTGAGCGCCGCCACCTCTCTCGTGGCGAACCCGTCGAGGTCGAGGTCCAGGAGCAGGCGTTCCACCAGCGCCACGTCCTCGGTCCCCTCGGACCCCCATGGCGCCAGATACGGGGTGCGACCCAACAGGACGTAGTCGAGCACCCTCATCCCCTGGGGGATCACCGCGATCTGGGGCACCATCGCAACCAATCTCGCCACAGCGCGACGGGGCAGATCCGCCGAGCGGTGACCCATCGATCGACACCTCGCCCTTCGTGTCGAGGGTGCCTGCGATGACACGCAACAAGGTGGACTTCCCCGAACCATTCGGCCCTATCACCACCACCCACTCCCCCGCCATCACCTCGAGGTCCACCCCATGGAGCACCTCGCGGTCCGCATAACCAGCACGTACCCCGCCGACAAGCAACGCCGGGGTCACAACTCTCCCCCACGGCCAGCCCACAGCACCAAGGCGAAGAACGGGGCCCCGATGAAGGCGGTGACGACACCGATGGGGAGTTCCCCCGGTGCCACAACGGTCCGGGCTGCCAGATCGGCGAGGATCAGGAAGGCGGCACCCAGGAGCAGGCTGAGGGGAACGATGACCCGGTAGCTGGTCCCCACCAGCAGCCGGACGGTGTGGGGCACGACGAACCCGACGAACCCGATCAGCCCGCTCACCGCCACAACGGCGGCGGTCCCCAGCGTGGCGGCCACCACCATGACGACTCGCACCCGTCCAGGTCGGATCCCGAGTGTGGCGGCCTCATGGTCACCGACCGCGAGGACGTCGAGCAGCCGGCGGCCGACGACGATGGCCAGGGCGGTGACAACCACATAGGGGAGAACCTGCCGAACCTCGCTCCAGCCGACGGTGCTGAGCCGGCCAAGGATCCAGGAGTAGACCTCGCGGATCGAGTCGGAGCGCTGCTGCTGGAGGAATGTCTGCACCGCGGTGAGAAAGGCGGCGACGGCGACCCCGGCGAGGATCAGCGTTGCCGGTGTCCGGGTGGAACCGGCACTGCGGGCGAGCGAGGTGGCCAGCACCACCGCCACCACTGCCCCAAAGAAGGCGGCGGGCGCCACCATCCCCGGCGCGGCATCCGCAACGAGGGCGATGGTGGCGCCAAGACCAGCCCCGGCGGCAACCCCAAGCACGTAGGGGTCGGCCAACGGGTTGCGGAAGACACCCTGGTAGGCGGCACCGGCGGTGGCGAGCGTGGCGCCCACCAGACCGCCTAGGACGACGCGAGGTGCGCGCAACTCCCAGAGGATGGCTGTCTGCCTGGCGTCGAGCGACGATTCCAAGTCGACGAATGGGAGGGCATCGAGAAGCTCGCGGATCACATCGCCGGGCGGAAGCGCTGCCGGTCCCAGCACCAGTCCGGCGAGCGCGGCGGCGGCAAGCACCAGCAGCGCCAGCGCCAGCGCCTGCCAGGGCAGCCGTACCGGCCGGTTCAGGGCCTCCCCCGGCCGACCACCGGAACCCAGGTCACCCCTCAGCGACGTGCTCCAGGTGTCTCTCCAGCGAGGCACCGATCATCTCGGCCAACTCGACCACGCTCGGGCCCCAGCGTGAGGCGACATCGTCGGGAAGCTCGACGATGTCGCCCCGTTCCACCGCACCGAGCGTGTCCCATCCGGGGCGCTCTGCCACCGTGGCGGCGTTCTGTTGGCAGCACTGGGTGTCGGCCAGGTAGATCAGGTCGGGATCGGCGTCGATCACCGCCTCGGGCGAAAGTTGGGGGTAGCCGGTTCCGTCGGGATCGGCCGGGTCGGCGATGTTCTCCATTCCGAATCGGGTGAAGAGCGAGCCGATGAAGGTGCCCGAGGTGGCGGTGTACAGCGTGGGATCGAGCTCGTAGTAGTAGGTGCCCGGATGCTCCGCGGTGGGCACCTCCTCTACCGCTTGGTCTATCGCGGTACTCGTCTCCGCCACCAGTGATGCGGCTTCTGCAACCCGACCGGTGGCGCCGCCGAGGACCTCCCATTGTGAATAGGCACCGTCGAGGTCGGTTGGGGCGTCAAAGAGGAGCACGGGGATGTCGAGCGCCTCGAACCCGGCGACGGCATCTCCAGGATCGAAGGCGAGGATCACCAGGTCGGGCTCGAGCGCGGCCACCGCTTCCACGTTGAGCTCGAAGGCATCGATCTGCTCCTTCTCCGCCGCCTCCGGAGGCGAAGTGGAGAACATGTCGACAGCGACCACCTCGTCGCCGGCCCCCAAGGCGAACAGCACCTCGGTGTGGGTGGCGGAGAGCGATGCGATGCGCTCGGGGCGATCGTCTATTTCGACGTCGCGACCACCGACCGACACAGTCACCGGGAAGTCGGCTGCCGCCAACGTTGTGGCAGCCGCCGAAGTCGTGGGGGAGGATGTTGCCGGCGCGGTCGCAGCGGCAATCGAGGTCGTGGCCGTCGTCTCGGTGTCGCCCGTGGTGGAGGCTGCCGGTTCTCCGGTCGAGCACGCCGCCACTATCGCCAGGCACGCTATTGCGAGAAGCAATCTCTTCATCCGCCGTCCTCCTCTTGCTCGTCGGACGGCTGGATGTCGTGACCAGCACGACACGCCCTTCCATCGAGAGCACGTCATGGACCCCGGCGGCAGGCGGCCTGGCTCGTCCCCAAGTGGGGCATCACAGTTGCGGGACAGCGCCGGATTCCAACCGGCTTCGCTCTTGCGCCCTCCCCCGTGGGAAGGACCGCCGGGGTGCCCGGGATTCTCCCGGGCACTGCCAGCGTAGTGATGGGCGGGACCGGGCCGCCGAGTCGTACACTTCCGGGGTGAACCTGCGAAGACTCCTGATCGCTGCGGCGGCTCTCACCCTTGCTGTGGTGGTCGGCCGGTGGAGAACCGGCGCGTCTGCACCTGCTCCCTCTCGCAACGACGGTTGGCGTCCGGTCGATCCACTCGACGGGGAGAAGCACTGAGTGAGGGTGGCGGTCCGCCCCACCGACGATGTGGGGCGGCGGGCGGTCCAGGTCCTACTCGCCGATCGGACCGTGGAAGCGGTGGGCTTGCTGGGGACTCAGCCGTCTCACACGGCTGGCGGGAGGCTGCAGCAGGTGGACTCCGCGGCGGGGTGGGACGTCCTTGTCGTCGATGCCGATCCCACTGGCGAAGAAACCACTGTTCCAGTCGTTGGATCGACCAAACCGGAGTTGTGGCTGCTGGCAGCGTTGGCGTCGACCGTTGGTGGCGGGCCGGCGGCCACGGTGAGTGCGTGGACAGAGCCGGGATCACCCCTTACTGCCGGCACCAGAGTTCGCTTCCCCGATCCGGTGGGACCTCTGCTCGCCACACCCGCCGAGAGACCGGAGCGGGCCCCTGCCGGCAACTACATGCGAGCGCCCGGTGCAGAGGAGCCCTGGATAGGGCTTTCGGTGACAGCGAATGGAGGCGGGCTGATAGACCGGGTTGCGGTGGTCGAGCATGCCGATTTCCTGCGCGGTGTGACGCTGGCGGCGGCCGCCATGGCCACCGTCCAAACAGGTGGATGGGAAGCCCCGGGGTTCTGGCGTGCGCTTATCGAGATTGCCCGCCGCCGTGGCCTGGTGATGGCTGCCCCCACCAGCCGCACCTGACAGGCGCGGCCCGAGTTGGTGCTCAGCCGACGCGCCGCCCCTGCTGACTGGGAAGGTCGGCCAACTCGCGTCGCTCCGAGGTCGCGGCGCGGGGCTGTGGGGCCGGTGCCGCCGGAGCCGACTGCCGCTGCGGTACGGGGCGGGGAGACGCGACGGGGACGTTGAGCGTTTCCTCCAGGACCACCACCTCGACACCGCCGACAACATCTGCGATGAGGTTGTACATGACCGCTGCCAGCGTGGTGATCCCGGTCATCACCACCGTTCCCACCACGGCGAGAAAGACCACCAGACGGAAGTACTCCTCACCGCTCTGAAAGAGCGTCTCGCCCTCATTGATGAGACGAAGTTGTTGGAGCAGCCCATCGATCTCCTGGGGGATGCCGCGGGCGACCACCACCGACCACAGGATCACTGCACCGAGCACAATCGCCAGGGCGACGACCGCCTGGAATACGAAGGACACCTTGAGCACGGTCCAAGGGTCGATCTTGCGGATGATGCGACGGACACGCCGCGCCGACGACGTCATGGGGATGGAATGGCCTCCTCGGCTACGCCCGAGTCTACCCGGAGCAGTCCGCGAACCCCGAACTCGCGGCTTCGGACTCCGGTACAACGAAGCGATGACCAGCTCCGGTTCCCAGGCTCACTCTTCGACCTCGGGGTCGACCAGGGTCACCGCCGCCAGACTGCTGCCGGCGGGCATTGCCATGACCCTCACCCCGGTGGCGTCCCTGTTCTGGCGACTTATCCGGTCCACTGCCGTCCTCATCACCACACCACCCGAGGAAACCGCCACAACCTCGGCGCCGGGTTCCACGGCCTTGGCGGCGATGAGCCGGCCGCGGTGCTTGGTCAGCTTGATCGCCTTCACCCCATACCCACCACGAGTCTGACGGCGGAACTGGTCCATCCGGGTCCGTTTCCCGTAGCCAGCGGTGGTCAACAAGAGCACCTCGACTCCCTTGTCGTCGGAGGTTGCGGCCACGACTTCGTCGTCGGGGCGGAGCCTGATGGCGCGGACACCCTGTGTGGCTCGGCCCATTGGCCGAAGGTCGCCCTCGGAGAACCGAATCCCAATGCCGTCACGGGTGAAGACGAGGAGGTCGTTCTCGCCGTTGGTGGTGTGGATGTCGACCAACTCGTCGCCGTCTTGGAGGTTGATCGCGACCAGGGTGGCGTTCCGCGATTCGTATTCCCGGAACGGCGTCTTCTTGCCCATCCCCTTGCGGGTAACCATTACGAGGAAGCGCGAGGTCTCGTAGTCGCGGGTGTCGATGATCGCCTCGATCCGCTCCTCTGGCTCGAGCGGAAGAACGCTCTGGGCAAGCACCCCGCGTGCCGTCCTGCTCTGGCGAGGTACGGCGTGTGCCTTGACGCGGTGAACCCGTCCCCGGTTGGTGAAGAAGAGGAGATAGGCGTGGGCTGTGGTGTGGACCATGTGGGCCACCACGTCCTCCCCGGTCACCTCGGCGCCCCTGATCCCTCGCCCACCCCGGCCCTGGACCCGGTAGGTCGACGCCGGGACCGACTTGATGTATCCCGTCTGCGACACGGTGAGGATCAGCTCGTCGTCGGCGATGAGGTCTTCTAGCGACAGCTCGGCCTCGTCGGGGATGATCCGGGTGCGGCGGGGTTCGGCGAACTTCTGTCTCACCTCGACCAGATCGGACTCGATGATGGCCCGGCGCCGGGCGGGATCGGCGAGCACCGCCTCGAGCTCGGAGATCAGCTCGCGCAACTCGGCCAGCTCCTGGCGCAGCTTGTCCGTCTCGAGTGCTGTCAGCCGACGGAGCGGCATATCGAGGATCTCACGGGCCTGGATCTCGCTCAAAGCGAACGTCTCCTGGAGGCGGTTGCGCGCTTCGCCCGTGTCCGACGAGGAGCGGATGATCTGCACCACCTCGTCGATGTTGTCCACCGCGACGACGAGGCCTTCGACGATGTGCTCCCGGTCCCTCGCTTTCCCCAGGCGGTGGCGGGTGCGGCGCTCGATGACCTCCATCTGGTGGTCGAGGTAGTGACCGATCATCTCGGCCACACCGAGGGTGCGGGGTATACCGTCGACCAGCGCCACCGTGTTGACACCGAAGGTTTCCTGGAGCTGGGTGTTCTTGAAGAGCTGGTTGAGGACCACCTGGGGTACGGCGTCCTTCTTGAGCTCGATCACCAACCTCGTCCCGACACGATCGGAGGACTCGTTCCGCACGTCGGCGATCCCGCTGATCCTCTTGTCGTTGACCAGGTCGGCGATCTTGACCATCACCCGGTCGTGAGACACCTGATACGGGGTCTCGGTGATGACGATTCCGGTCCGGCCCTTGCGGATCTCCTGGACGTCGGCCACTGCCCTCATCCGCACCGAACCACGCCCCGTGAGCAATGCCTGGCGCACCCCGGCGGTCCCGACGATGTATCCGCCGGTCGGGAAGTCGGGACCCTTGACGAATTGCAGGTAGTCCTCGGGGGCGGCGTCCGGATGATGCAGGGCGTGGATGCAGGCGTCGATCACCTCGCCAAGGTTGTGGGGGGGGATGTTGGTGGCCATCCCGACGGCGATCCCCTGGGCGCCGTTTACCAACAGGTTGGGGAACCGAGCGGGGAGGACTGTCGGCTCGTTCCTCTTTCCTGAGTAATTAGGAGCGAAGTCGACCGTGTCCTCATCGATCCCATCGAGCAACCGCATGGCCAGCTCGGAAAGGCGCGCTTCGGTGTAGCGCATCGCCCCCGGGGGGTCATCCACCGTGCCGAAGTTTCCTTGTGGGTCGATGAGGAGGTGGCGTACCGAGAAGGTCTGGCCCATCCGCACCAGCGCCTCGTAGATGGCGTCCTGGCTGTGGGGGTGATAGCGACCCATCACGTCACCCACCACCTGGGCGCACTTCTCGTGCGCGGTCGTCGGGCCCATGTTGCTCTCGAACATCGAGTAGACGATGCGGCGTTGCACCGGCTTGAGCCCATCGCGTGCGTCGGGTAGCGCCCGCGACACGATGACCGACATGGCGTAGTCGACGAACGACTGCGCCATCTCGTCGTTGATGTCTATCTCGCCCTGGATGGGCTCTTCAGGTGGTCGCTCGGTCATCGGCTCAGATATCGAGGAAACGGACGTCTTTGGCGTTGTGCTGGATGAAGGCCTTGCGGTCGGCCACGTCGTCGCCCATGAGGGTGGAGAAGATCTCCTCGGCCCTGACGGCGTCCTCCATCTCGACCGCGGAGCAGCCGCCTCGTCTCCGGGTTCATCGTGGTGTCCCACAACTCGGGCGGGTTCATCTCACCGAGACCCTTGAACCGGGTTGGCTGCACCTTGGGGTGGTCCACCTTGAAGGCCTGGAGTGCGGCGTCGTCCTTGAGGTAGTGGACCTTCGACCCCGCCTTCACCCGGTAGAGGGGCGGCTGGGCGATGAACACGTAGCCGGCGTCGATGATGCCCCGCATGTGCCGGAAGAGACAGGGTGAGCAGCAGGGTGCGGATGTGGGCGCCGTCGACGTCGGCATCGGTGAGGAAGATCACCTTGTGGTAGCGGGCCTTCGCGATGTCGAACTCCTCGCCGATCCCCGTCCCCACGGCGGTGATGATCCCCTGCACCTCCTCGTTCTGGAGGGCGCGGGCCAGCCGGGCCTTCTCCACGTTGAGGATCTTCCCCTTGATGGGGAGGATCGCCTGGATCTCCGAGTCCCTCGCCTGCTTGGCCGGCCCGGCGGCGGAGGCGCCCTCGACGATGAACAACTCGCTCTCGCTGGGGTCGCGTGACGAGCAGTCGGCCAGCTTGCCGGGGAGATTGGCGCTCTCCAGGGCCGTCTTGCGCCGGGTCAGCTCGCGCGCCTTGCGCGCCGCCTCCCGCGCCCTCGCTGCGTTGATGCACTTATCGACGATCTGACGCGCTTCGGGCGAGTAGCGGTCGAGCCACTCGGGAAGAAGCCCGGTTGAGCGCCCGCTCGACGTAGCTCCGGATCTCGGTGTTCCCCAGCTTGGTCTTGGTCTGCCCTTCGAACTGGGGCTGGCGGACCTTGACCGAGAGGACCGCGGTGAGCCCCTCCCTGATGTCCTCTCCGATCAGGTTCTCGTCCTTCTCCTTGAGGAGGTTCTTGGAACGGGCGAAGGTGTTGACCGCATTGGTCAGCGCCTTGCGGAATCCCTCCTCGTGGGTACCGCCCTCGTGGGTGTTGATGTTGTTGGCGAAGGAGAGGACCGATTCGGTGTAGGTCTGGGTCCACTGCATCGCCAGTTCCAACTCGGCGTCCTCGGAGCTGTCAGAGAGGTCGATCACGTGGGGGTGCAGTGGCTCACGTGTGGTGTTGAGATGTCGAATGAAGTCGACCAGGCCACCGCGGTAGAGGAACGTCTCGCGCGCCTGCTCGTCATCGCGCTGGTCGACCAGGACGATCTCGAGGCCGCGGTTGAGGAAGGCGAGTTCGCGCAGCCTCGATGCCACCGTCTCGTAATGAATCTCGAGGGTCTCGGTGAAGATCTCGCGGGTCGGGCCAGAAGGTGATCATGCGTACCCGTCCGCTTGGCCGGCTTCCCCTTGACCACTGGGCCGGTGGGACGGCCCCGGACAAAGCTCTGGGTCCACACGGAGCCGTCCCTCCGCACATCGGCGTCGAGACGGACGGTGAGGGCATTGACCACCGAGACACCGACACCGTGGAGACCACCGGATACCTGATATGCGCCGGCATCGAACTTCCCTCCGGCGTGGAGCGTGGTGAGCACCGTGGTCAGCGCTGACTCACGCGTCTTGGTGTGGCGATCGACCGGGATACCCCTCCCGTTGTCAACCACCCGAACCCCCCCATCGGCGAGAAGGGTCACATCAATTCGGGTGCAGAACCCGGCCATCGCCTCGTCGACCGAGTTGTCGACCACCTCCCAGACGAGATGGTGCAAACCGCGGGGACTGGTCGTACCCGATGTACATGCCGGGTCGGCGGCGTACTGCCTCGAGACCCTCCAGGACCTTGATGTCCTTGGCTGCGTAGGTCTCCGAGGCGCGATTGGCGGCGGTCAAGCGGGCTCCTTCTTGTGGCGGCCGATTCAACGGAACGGGCGCAAAAAGTGCCGCTCCGGAAGGGCTTTACACGCATGTAAGTCTAGCCGTTTCCGGCCTCCAGTTGGCATTTCGCGGGCTCGAACGGCCGTGAGCCTCAGGGCTGACGACTCGGATTGCCGCACGGCGATCCGGTCGACGATCCCGGGACCCAGCCTGGAATCGAGGCGGCGATGGAGGTCGCCTACGGCATAGCGCAACAGCCCGGCAGCCGGGCCCGACGTCGCTTCGACCACCAACTCACCGTCGCGCAGCACGACCGGCCGTGAGATCCCCACCCAGGGAGCGCCGGCGATCTCGTCCCAGTGCTCCTCGAGGTCCATCAGCACCTCGATGGGGGCGATCCCCAACCTGTGCAGCGCTTCAGCCAAGGCGGCATCGAACCGGACTGGTTCGTTCACGACACCCTCCCGGGCGTGACGTCCCACCTGCGGCCCTCTACCGGGACCTCGTCGTCTCGGGCCGTCGTGACGAATACTTGGGCGGCAGGGAGCGCTGCTCCGAGGGCGCCGGCGCGGCCCATATCGAGCTCGGAGAAGACATCGTCCAAGAGCAAGCAGAGGCTGCTCGCCGATGACATCGGCCACGGCCCAAAAGGCAGCCAGCCTCAATGACAGGGCGAGGGTGCGTTGCTCTCCCTGGCTGGCCAGGGTGCGACGCCGACCGATGACCGATGAGGAGCGAGGGCTCGTCGCGGTGCGGGCCCACGGTGGTGGTGCGTCGCTCCCGATCGGCGCGACGGGATCCCTCCAGCGCCGCCTCCAGAGCCTGCGCCAGGGAAGTCTCATCGCCACCGTCTCCCCACGCTGTCTGGTAGCTCATCTCGATCTCGGTGCGTTCCCCTGCCAGCTTCTCGTAGGTTCCCACCACATGAGCGGTCATGGCCGCCATCGCGGCTCGCCTTCTCAGCACCACCTTCGCGCCCGCCTGCGACATTCTCGCGTCCCAAACGGCAAGCGTGGTGGGGTCGGGGTCGCGGCCCTGAGCCTGTCGTAACAAGCTGTTTCGCTGCCGGAGAGCACGGTCATATTCCAATTGGTCGAGCGCCGCCGCCGGTGCGAGCTGCACAGCAACTTCGTCGAGCAACTGGCGGCGATGAGCCGGCCCCCGCTTGACCAGATCGAGATCATCGGGAAGAAAGGTCACCGCACGAACCTCGCCGAGAAGGTCGGATACCCGATTCGGGCGGCGCTTGTTGACAAGCACCCGGTTACGTCCGCGAGCCGAGATCTCGAGCTCGATCAGAGCACTCGAGTCCCCGCGCTCCGCCTCGCCTCTGACCACGGCAGCGGTTTCACCCGCTCGCACAACGGCGTCATCACCGACCCCGCGGAGAGATCGAAGGGTCGCCAGATACCCGATCGCCTCCAACAGATTTGTCTTGCCTGCCCCATTGGGACCGACAATCACATTCACTCCGGGGTCGGGCTTCCAGTGCAACGAGGGATACGAGCGGAAGCCCGCCAGGTCCAGCCAGGTCAGCCGCACTTCAGACGGGGCGGGCCGTTGGCGCGCTCCTCGTGGGTTTGATCACACCCGAACCGGCATCAGGAGGTAGAGGAAATCGGAGTGTCCCACGCCGGAGATCACGCATGGCTTGAGACCGTCGATCACTTCGAGCCGAACTCGTTCCCCCTCGATGGCGGCGACACCCTCTGTCAGATACCTCGGGTTGAAGGCGACCTGGACCTCTTCGTCGCTTCCCTGGTATTCGCCCGGAAGATGCTCCGCCTCTCCGCCGACGTCCTGGCGGGTGACCGTCAGCTCGGCGCCGCCCTCCATGAGCCGCATTCGCACCGGGATGTGATCCTCGGCCACGAGCGAGGCCCGCCCCAACGCCTCGAGCAGCGCTTCCTTGGCCAACTCGATGCGGTTCGGATAGCTCTCCGGCAGCAATGACCGGTACTTGGGGAAGTTTCCCTCGATCAGCCGGACCCAGAGGTGCCCCCGATCGGAGGAGAACACGGCTTCACGGGGATGAATCCCGATCTGGACCTTGCTGGCGCCGATCGTCCGCCCCAATTCCCGCAGTGCTCGAGCCGGCACCAGCCCGTTCTCCTCCAATTCGACACCCGGAAGATCTCGCACCGCCAATCGGTACGAGTCGGTCGCCACCAGTCGGGTGCCACCGTCCTCCCCCGCCTCGAACAGGACGCCGGTGAGCAGAGGGCGGGCGGCATCCGAGGACGCCGCCACCGCCACCTGCGCGATCGCTGCCGCGATGGCGTCGCCGTCAACGCTCAGACCCGGACCCGGCCGTCTCGTCTCCCACGGTGGGGAAGTCGTCAACCGCCATCTGCCGGAGGCTGAACCGAGGGCCGTTCCCGGTGATCTCCACCTCGCCATCGGCCACCCCGAGGGTGATCGCACCCGGCAGGCATCTTGCGGACCGCCTCGGCCGCCAGCTTGGCCTGGATGACCACCTGGCCCTCCTCGCGGACCTCGACCTCGGTCGAGGTCCGCACCGTCATCTCGAGATCGGTCCCGGTCACCCGCAACGTGGAACCCACGGCCTCGCACAACAGGCCCTGGAGAATCGGCAAAGCCGATCGGGTGCCCACCGCCCGGTTGGCTCTGGCGAACACGTCGGCGAGGTCGTCACGCTCGGCTCTGATGCGCACCCTGGTTCCTTCCCTGCTTCTGCTGACGTCTCTTCTCGAACCGTAGTAGTAGTCATAGGCGGTTGTGGATAGGTGGAGAGCGCCCCATTGGCCATTGCTGTAGCGGATATTCTCTCCACCAGAGGGTGTGGGTCGACGTTGCCGTTATCCCCAGGTGAAGCAGCTCGCGCGGCCTGGGCTGGGGATAACGGTCATGTTGTCCTCAGGAGCTGGGACAGGGCCGTGACCCGCTCGAATATCTCTCGGTCGGTCTGGATGAGCCGCTTGACCTTCTCGACCGCGTAGAGGACCGTTGTGTGATCTCTGCCGCCAAAGAGGGCCCCGACCTTGGGAAGCGAGAGGTTGGTGAGCTCGCTGCAGAGGTACATCGCGATCTGCCGGCCGTCACCAAAGGCTGACGTCTGCTCGGGCCGGTGAGATCGGCCGGGGTGTACCCGTAAGAGGCGGCCGACGGTCGAGATGATGTCCTCGGGCGAAAGGGGCCGGGCTTCGACGGTTGGAATCAGGTCCTGAAGGACGTCTCTCGCCATGTCAAGGTCGATGCGCTCTCCCGGTGAGGGCCGCGTAGGCGGTGACCCGGGTGAGCGCCCCCTCGAGCTCGCGCACGTTGTCGGGGACGTGCTCGGCGATGAAGAGGAGGACATCCTCGGGTACGGCATGGGGCGAGTGCTCGAGGTTCTTGCGGAGGATGGCGAGCCGGGTTTCGACGTCGGGGGGCTGGATGTCGGTGAGCAGACCCCACTCGAACCGGCTGCGCAGCCGGTCCTCCAGCGTCGCCAGGTGACGCGGGCGCCCGGTCCGAGCTGAGCACCATCTGTTTCCCCGACTCGTAGAGGCTGTTGAAGGTGTGGAAGAACTCTTCGAGGATCTGCTCCTTGCCTTCGAAGAACTGGACGTCATCGAGAAGCAGCACGTCGGTGGTCCGGTAACGGTGCTTGAACTCGTCCATCCTCTTGCGGCGGATCCCGTCGATGAACTCGTTGAAGAAGTTCTCCGAGGACACATAGCGGACCACGCATCCTGGGATATAGCTCGAGGGCAGCGTGACCGACGGCGTTCAACAGGTGGGTCTTCCCCAGCCCGGCGCCACCGACGATGAAGAGCGGGTTGTAGTGGCTGCCTGGTTGCTCGGCCACCGCCATGCGACGCGGCATGGGCGAACCGATTGGAGGGCCCGACGACGAAGCTCTCGAATCGATACTTGCCCGACGAGCCGACAACCGCTCACCGGCGCGGGGCTGTTGCCGTTGATCGCTGCCGGTAGCAACATCGCCGGATCGGAGTCGGCCGCCTCGTCGAGGTCGAGATCGGCAGCTTCGCGAGCGACTCGGGGTCGGCCTCAAGGTGGAGTGCGACGCCGGGGCCGTAGCTGGCGGCGACAGCCTCCTCGAGCAGGTCGCCGTATTTCTCGACCAGCCAGCGTAGGTGGAAATCGGTCGGTGCCAGGACCGTAACACCTCTTGGCGAGCTGTCTCCGCTTCGCAGCGGGCGGAGCCACGTCTGCCAGGTGATGGGTGTGACATTTGCCTTGAGGATGTCCTGGAACAGGTTCCAGCCCTCACCCGGCGGAGCTTGTCCGCCATTCCGTCTCCCTCCCCGGACACCCGGCCCGCGAATGTCCACATACCTATCCACACGCTGTGGAGAACCGGACCCGAGGCTCTCCGGCCGACGGAATCCCCGCCAGCCCTTGGGGAAGTGCCTCCGAACTGAATCGAAGAGCGGCGAGTGTAGGTAGCGTCGGCGGAGGCGCTCAAGAGCGACAAAACCCGGTTTACGGATGGTGAACGGCCGAGGAACGATGGCGAAATGCCTGGTCGGTGCGACCCGGGCCGGCTGTGGCGAGCCCGGCTGATGCCGATATCGTGCCGGAAGCCTCATTTCGCGACCTAGGGGCATTTCTCGCGAGCCGGCTCACGCCGCCGTCTTTGACAATGACACGACCCGTTCCGTAACCTCGCGTCCCCCACTTCCCCCGGCCCTCGAGCTTTCCATGAAGAGGACATACCAGCCAAAGGTCCGACGCCGCAAGAGGCGGCACGGCTTCCGTCATCGCATGCATACCCGCGCCGGCCGCTCGATCCTGAAGAACCGGCGTGACAAGGGCCGCAAGCGACTCGCCGCCTGAGCGCCGGCGGCCCTACCCTTCGCTCCCCGCTCGCCACGACTTCCGGCGGGTTCTCGACTCCGGTCGGCGTCGCAAGCGGGGCCCGGTCACGGTGGTGGCCGCCCTGGCGCCACCGAGCACACCAGGGTGGGTTTGGTCGCCGGCCGGGGTATTGGCGATGCGGTTCGGCGCAACCGTGCCCGGCGACGGGTGCGGGCGGCCCTTTTGGAGTTGGATTTGCCGACGAGGACGGATGTGGTGGTGATCATTTCAGTCGAGGCCCTCGCCCTCCCCTACCGCCAACTGGTCGCCGATCTCCGGGCCGCCATCGAGGAGAAGAGCCGGGTATGAGGAGAGTGGCCGATACGGTGATGCGCCTTCCCCGGCTGGTTGCCATGGGGCTGATCCGCGCTTACCAAATTCTGGTAAGTCCCTGGCTTGCCGGCAATTGCCGCTTTTTGCCAAGCTGCTCCCAGTACGCCATGGAGGCGATGGAACGTCACGGCCTGCTCCGGGGCGGGTGGCTGGCGCTCAGGCGCCTGGGCCGCTGCCACCCCTTCCGTCCCGGGGGGTATGACCCGGTTCCCGTCTCAAGCGGTGAGCGGCGCTGATGGGGGCCATCTGGGACGGATTCAAGGAAGCGCTGGCCTATGCCCTTGCCTTCTTCTACGACGTCATCCCCAGCTACGGGCTGGCCATCATCCTGTTGACCGTAAGCATCAACCTGCTGTTGTTCCCCCTGACCCTTCGCCAGACTCGGGCAACCCGTGCCTTCCAGTCGGTCCAACCGGAGATTCGGCGGATCCAGAAGCAGTACAAGGAGGAACCCGAGAAGCTGCAACAGGAGCTGATGCGGGTGCAGCGGGAGGCTGGCGCCACCCCCGGTGGCTGCATCGTCCCGCTGTTGGTGCAGATGCCGATCCTGCTCGCCCTTTTCCAGTTGCTCAACGACCCGGCGAAATACCTGCCCCGGAATCGGCCTTGGCGAGCGAGTTCTCCAGTGCCACCTTCCTCGGGATGGACCTCGGTACCAGCCCATCACAGGCGTTCCAGCAGGGCTTTGTCGTGTTCCTCCCCTATCTGCTGATGCTCCTGCTCATGGTTGGGACCCAGTACGTCCAGCAATGGCATGCGCAGCCCCCGAAGAACCCCGACGCTCCCGGCCCGGCACAGACCCAGCAGGCGATCACCCGCATCCTTCCGCTGTTCATCGGTTTCGTTTCCTGGAACTTCCCTGCCGGTGTCGTCCTCTACTGGGCGACCTCGAACCTCTTCCGGTTGGGTCAACAGGTCGTGATCTTCCGCATCGATGGCCGACCACCCGCGCCAGGCGCGACGCCGGCCAAGGCGGCGAACCCGCCGCCGGGCGCATCGCCCAACGGCCCCACGGCCGAGACGCAGGGGGACGCTCCGGTGCAGAAGGCGAACCGGCCGCAAGGATCGGCCAAGAAGCGCAATCGCCGCAGGAGGGGATGAGGTGGAGTTCGTCGAAGTGAAGGGTCGGACGGTAGATGTGGCCGTGGAAGCGGCGTTGGCCGAGCTCGGTCTTCCATCCGCCGATAAGGCCGAGATCGAAGTGCTGCAAGAGCCAGAGCGCGGTTTTCTCGGTCTAGGTGGCCGTGAGGCCATCGTCCGTGTCCGTGCCAAGAAGGAGGACGCCTCGGCACGGAAGCGGCGCAGCCGCAAGCCGCGCAGCAGCGGCGGCAACCGCAAGGAGAGTCGGGTCAAGCAAACCAACCGAGCAGACCGAGAAGCCGCCGACCAGCCCAAAACCAGCTTCGGCGGGGCGCGGAACTCGAGTGGCAGGCCAGACAGGTCGGCGAGAGCGCAACTCCGATTCCGAGCCGAGAAGCGATGCCCCGGAACTGACAATCGAAGAGCAAGCCAAGGTGGTCGAAGAATTCCTCACCGGGCTGCTGGCCGCTTACGGGCTCGACGGTACGGTGTCGACGGCAGTGGACGACGAAATCATCCTGGCGACTGTGGCCGGCGATCAGACCGAGGCGCTCGTCGGGGCACAGGGTTCGGTGATGGATGCGGTACACGAGGTTTGCCGGACGGTGTTGCAGAGGCGGAGCCGTCACGCTGCCCGATTACGGATCGATATCGCCGGTTACGCCGAGCGACGACGCCAGGCGCTGCAGATCTACGCCACCCGACTCGCCGAGCAAGTCACCGAAGAGGGTGGCGAGATCATGCTCGAGCCGATGAACGCCTCCGACCGCAAGGTGATCCACGACGCCATATCTGAGATCGCCGGCGTGCGCTCCTATTCCGAAGGCGAGCCGCCGGATCGGTATGTAGTCATATCGGTGGATAGCGAGATCGTGGAGGACCGAGTCGGCAGAGACGAAGCAGAGTCGG
Organism: uncultured Actinomycetes bacterium; assembly: GCA_963780745.1. GTDB lineage: Bacteria > Actinomycetota > Acidimicrobiia > Spongiisociales > DATADW01 > DATADW01. The sequence goes on from CAWACT010000012.1 coordinate 94,031, forward strand.
CAGACGAGGCCTCTCCCGAAGAGGAAGCGGAATGTGGAGCCGAGCACCGAGCAGTAGGTTCGGTGTGTGTTTCACGTGGAACTTGACGGCCGTCCTTCCGGTGGACGGTTTCAAAGCCGGCTGACGGCTCACCACCTTTGTGATCCCCGTGGAGTCCTTGACGAGGGGATTCGATCTACTTAGGATTGCGGCAGCATGAGCCGAGCCTCCACCACCATTGCCCTCGCCAATCAGAAGGGGGGCGTGGGCAAGTCGACCACGGCGATCAATTTGAGTGCCGCTCTTGCCTTCCAGGGTCGACGGGTCCTCATCGTCGATCTGGACCCTCAGGGAAACGCCACTTCCGGTGTTGGGAATCGACCGCGGCGACCTCAGCGCCTCGATCTACCACGTGCTGTTGGGCGATACGACGTTGGAGGAGGTTGTCGAGCCCACCTCGGTACGCGACCTGTTCGTTGCACCAGCCACCATCGATCTCGCCGGAGCGGAGATCGAACTCGTTTCGATGTTCTCGCGCGAACTGAGGCTGCGCAACGCCTTAAAGGAGATTGACGGGGACTACGACGTGATCTTCATCGACTGCCCGCCCTCGCTGGGGCTGCTCACGGTCAATGCCCTTGCCGGCGCCGACGAGATCGTGATCCCGATCCAGTGCGAGTACTACGCCCTGGAGGGCCTGACCCAACTGCTCCGCAACGTCGAGCTGGTGCAGCGCAACCTCAATCCGGCGCTGGAGATCGAGGGCGTCATGCTCACCATGTTCGACGCTCGCACCAGGCTCGGAGCCGACGTAGTCGACCAGGTCCGCCGCCATTTCGGCGAAAAGACCTATCGGACGGTGGTTCCTCGGACCGTTCGGCTCTCGGAAGCGCCCTCCTATGGTGAGCCGATCGAGGCTTTCGACCCGATGAGCCGAGGCGCCATCGCCTACCGCGAGCTGGCCCGGGAGTTCATGACGCGGCACACACGGGAGGAGCAGTAGATGGCGACCAGACGCAGCGGACTGGGCCGCGGGCTCGACTCGCTGATCCCTCTGGGGCCGGGACCCGGGTCGTTGCACCATCTGCCATTGGACTTGATCACCCCCAACCCGGACCAGCCTCGCACCAGGTTCGACGAAGAGGCGATCCAGGCGCTGGCGGCGAGCATCGCCGAGGTCGGGGTCCTGCAGCCGGTGGTGGTGCGGCCCGGTGCCGAGGGGGGATACGTGCTGATCGCCGGCGAGCGGCGGTGGCGCGCGCGCGCAGGTCGCCGGGTTGCGCGAGATCCCGGCGCTCCTTCGCACCAGCGACGAGCGCTCTGCCCTGGCCGAGGCGGTCGTGGAGAACCTCCAGCGTGAGGATCTGACGCCGCTCGAGGAGGCCGCCGCCTACACACAGCTCTTGGAAGATTTTGCCATGACCCACGAGCAGGTTGGCGCGCTGGTGGGGAAGAGCCGGGCGGCGGTGACCAATACCCTGCGCCTGCTCACCCTCCCGCCTGTGATCCAGGGGATGCTCGAGCGAGGCGAGCTGCAGCGCTGGTCACGCCAGGGCGCTGGTCGGGCTCGATGACGAGCGGTTCGCTGAACACGTGGCGCGACGCGCCGTCGACGAGGGTTGGTCGGTGCGCCGGATCGAGGAAGCGGTGAGAGCCCAGGAGAGGGACGGCAACGGTTCCCGCGGCGATCCGGGAGCTGCGCCCGCCTGCGCTTTTCGAGTTGGAGCAGCGACTGGCGGAGCAGCTCGGGGCAAAGGTTGAGATCCAATACCGCAACGACCGGGGCCGGATGGTTATCCACTACGGCTCGGTTGCCGAACTGGAGCGTCTCTACCGGAGGCTGCTCGGCTGACCGTCGGCGGCCTCGGCGGCGGGGGCCGCCCTGACCAGGAACGAAGCCATGGCCGTCACCGCTCTCTCGCCCACCGAGGCGTCTAGGGCGGCGGTGGCGATCACCACCGCCGGCGCCCGGGTCTCCTTGAGAATCGGCACCGCCCGTCCGTCGACCACGAGGTCGAGGTGCGCCGCCATCTCGGCGGCGAGCAGCGCTCCCGCTTCGCTGCGGCTCATCGAGCTGGCGAAGAAGAAGATCCCGGGCTCCTCGACCGGAAGCTGGAAGGAAACGATCATCTCGGCACCAAGCCGGTTGGCTCTGCGGGCTCGGACTCGCTCCGGCAGTGTCCGTGTCGGCGCTTCGGGACATGAGTGGCACCCCGCCCCGTCCCTGCAGGGCCAAGGCGGCGCCATTGGCGGCATCCCACGCCCGGTCAGCGCTCCTCGTCGGTGCGGCAGCCTGCATCGAAGTAGACCCGGCTCCCCGCCAGCGTTCGGGGGAGAGAGCGCGAGCCACTCGCGCTCGCGGATCGCCTCTCGGCCGGTCTTCTCGGTGGCGCGTGATACCGAGCCGCAACTCACCGAGCACCTGCGGGCCGGTGATGCCGTCCTCCGCTATCTTCGGTTGTGCTGGAAGTCGCGCAGCGCCCGCTGTGTCTCCGGCCCGAAGACGCCGTCGACCTTTCCTGCGTCGAAGCCGAGATCGTTCAACCGGCGCTGCAACTCGGCGACATCCTCGCCCCGTGGCCATCGGCCTGCGGTAGTCGAGGGGGCGGTCACCGAGCACGTAGCCCGCTTCGTATAGCGCCCGCCAGGTGTCGGGACCGACGACCCCGTCGGGAGTCGAGACGCCGAGACCGCTGGAAGCTCGCGCACGGCATCGACCGTCGCCTCTCCATAGCGGTCCTCTGGGTCGCCGGTCGGTAGAGAATCCGAGCAGCGCCGAGGCGCGCCCGGATATCGCTCACTGCGTCGCCGGCGTCACCCAATCGATAGAGCCGCACCGGCGCATAGTGACAGGATCGGCTGGGCTCGGCTAAGCGCGGTCTGGATCAGGCGAGGAACTCGGACAACTCGCTGACCATGTTGGCCTTGGGGCGGGCGCCGACGATGCGCTTCTTGGCGATGCCCTCCTGGAAGACGATCATCGTCGGGATGCTCATCACGTCGTAGGAAGCCGCGGTTTGCGGGTTCTCGTCGACGTTGAGCTTGGCGATGGTGATCTTCTCGGCGTACTCGGCACCGATCTCATCGAGCACCGGGGCGACCATACGGCACGGACCGCACCACTCCGCCCAGAAGTCGACCAAAACGGGTGTTTCGCCCGAAATGGCGTCTTCAAAGGTCTGGTCGGTGACGGTGATGCTGTGCTCGCCCATGGTTCTCCTCGTGGATGTGTGTGCCTGGATCAACCGGGCTAGCCTACGGGTTCATTCCTGCTCGGCGAGCCATCGCTCGGCGTCGATCGCGGCGGCGCACCCGCTGCCTGCCGCGGTGACCGCCTGACGGTATACCGGGTCGGCGACGTCACCGGCGGCGAAGACCCCCTCGACCGAAGTGGCCGTGGATCCGTCGCCATTGAGCACGACGTATCCGATCGAGTCCAACTCGACCTGGCCGGCCGAGGATGTCGGTATTGGGCCGGTGCCCAATGGCGACGAACAAGCCGTCGGCGTCGACCGTCGACAATCTCACCCGGTGGTGACGTCGCGCAGCCTGGCGCCGGTGACGCCGGCGTCACCGAGCACCTCTTCGACCGCGCTGTTCCACAGCACCGAGATCTTGGGATGATCGATGGCACGCTGCGCCATGATCTTCGAAGCGCGGAACTCGTCCCGTCTGTGGACGATGGTGACCGTGCTGGCGAACTTGGCCAGGAAGAGAGCCTCCTCCATCGCCGAGTCGCCGCCGCCGACCACCAGCACCCGCTTGTCGCGGAAGAAGAATCCGTCGCATGTGGCGCATGCCGAAACCCCGCGTCCGGTGAGACGCTGCTCCCCGGGCACATCGAGCCACTTGGCCGAGGCACCGGTGGCGATGATCACCGATTCGGCGGTGTACTCGTCCTCACCCGTCCAGAGACGAAACGGCCTGGCGGAGAAATCCACCCGGGTGACGTCGACGGTGAGCAGCTCAGCACCGAAGCGAGCCGCCTGCTTGCGGAATCGCTCCATCATCTCCGGACCCATGATCCCGTCGGGGAAACCCGGGTAGTTCTCGACGTCCGTGGTGATCATCAACTGGCCGCCGGCGCTGGCTGCCCTCGAACACGAGGGGCGCCAGGTCGGCCCTGGCTGCATAAAGGGCGGCGGTGAGGCCCGCCGGCCCCGATCCGACTATGACGACCTTGTGGGTCACTCTGCTCCTCGACTCGATCAACCGACCTGAGTGGGGGGTGCCGTTTGCGGGACCACCGGTGCCACTGCGGTCGGCTCCAACGTCGTTGCCGACTTCACGTCGGGTGGTAGCTCGACGCTGCGGTCGGGCGTGCACTCCTCCGGCTCCAGACCAACAGTCCGGCGATGCACGAAGATTCCACCCATCACTCCGAGGGCCCCCGCAGGCGTGAGCCACTGTGCGAGGAGGTTGTAGAGCGCCACGAAGAGGAAGACCACCGCGGCGATAGCCATGGTGAGAGCGATCAGCCCGAGCGAGACGATGGTGACGATCCGATGGACACGATCGACCGTCATCGTTCTCACCCTGACCGCGATGCTCTCCAAGAGGTCGGCTAGTCGGACGGGGAGGTCTTCCATGGCGGGCAGGTTAGCGGTACGTCCCGAAAGCGCTCGGGAGAGGATCAGCGCTCGGCGATGAGCACGCAATCGGAGGTGCGGTAGGCCAAGGCGACCCGCTCCCCGGCCGGTCGACCACGACGAACACCTCGACCTCGTCGTCACCAACGACGAGCAGCGCCACCAAGTCGATCTCATGCCCTGGTCGATCCTGCTCGACCCGGTCGAGGCAGCTGAGCGCCGTCTCCTCCGTGGGCCTATCGGGATCGATCTCTCCGTCGCGGAGGGCGAGCAACCGGCCGGCCAACCGGGATGGGGATACCTCGGGAGACGAGGATCGCTGGCGAAGCGTCGGTCGGCGGCCGCGCGGTTCGTGGTGTCGGCGGAGGCGGCGGCGGCCGTGGTTTCCGAGCGCTCTGCGCCGCCCGCTTCGGGGATCTGCATCTCGTCTTGGAGAGTCGCCGTGTCAGCAGCGAGTGTCGAAAGTCTGGTCTCCGGTCGTCAGGTCGGCGCCCGCCTCGGGAGCTACCTGCTCGAAGGTGGCGGTGCCGCCGCCGTCCCGAAGGAGAGATCCGACACCGAGCACGGCGACGACGACCGCGGCTGCTCCCGCTACGGCGAGAACACGCCTGGTGAATGGCGAGACCTGAGCCGGTGGGGAACCAGGCCGGGTGTGCGGGCGATCATCCTCGAGCGCCGCTGTCACCGCCCTATGGAGCCGGGCCCTCTCCAGGTCATCGAGAACCGCCGGTGGAGCCGATGCGAGAGCCGCGATTGCAGTGCGCTGCGCATCCCACTCCCGGCGGCATTCGTCACAGTCGGCGACCAGGCGCGCCGCTTCTGCTTGATCAGCGTCGGGGTCACCGCCCGCAGCGGCCGCTATCAGATCAAGGTCGTGTTCATGCATCGGAATCGTCCTCGACGGCGGGGAACGCCCATTGAAAGGAGGCAGGTTGGAAGAATCGGTTCATTCGGTTTCCTGGTGGCTAGGACGAGGGGCGAGGCCGTTTCGGTTCCCCAGGGCCTCGGCCAACTGCCGTCTCCCCCTGAAAATACGCGACTTGACCGTTCCTACCGGGACGTCGAGCAGGTCTGCGATCTCCTGGAGAGGCATGCCTTCGAGATCGGAGAGGACGACTGCGGTCCGGAAATCGATGGGGATCGATGCCAGCGCGGCTTCCAACTCGGGTCGAAGCTCCACCGACTCGAAGGCGTCACCGGCGGTCGGGTCGGCGGGTTCCATGCCCTCGGGTAACATCTCGGTGCGCTGGCGGGCCCGCCGGCGGTGCTGGTCGTAGCAGGTGTTCACCGCCACCCGGTAGAGCCAGGTGGTGAAGGCCGCCTCTTCGTTGTAGAGGTGGGCCTTGCGGTAGAGGGTGACGAAGGTCTCCTGGGTGGCGTCGAGCGCCAACTCTCGGTCACCCATGACCCGCAGGCAGATGCGAAAACGCGGTCCTCGTGACGTCGCATCAAGTCATCGAAGGCCCGCTGATCTCCGTCCACGAACGCCGCACCATCGCGGTGTCGACGCTGGCGGTCATCGGTCATGGTCGGAATCTGACCTCGGCGACGGTGGTGTTGTAGGCGCCGCCGATGTCGGGGAGATCGGTGAGCCACAGGAGCCAGACACCGTCGGAGCGTGGCGGAACCTGGACCGTCGGCCCTCCCGCCCCCAATCCTGCCCGAAGCGAGGCGCTCCCACCGGGTCGGGTCGGGTTCCGTCTGCTCTGCCCACTCCAGCGACCACGACGTGTCGTCGGTCACCCCACGCAGTTCGACCGTCCCGGCGGTGCCCCGCACCTCGAACACGACCCCTACGCCGGGTTTGAACCGCCAAACGGGCACCCGATACCGCTCGGTGGACCAGGTAGTCGCCGGGTCGCCGTCGGTCAGGAGAGCCACCTCGTCGTCGTTCTCCTGCTCATCACCTGGGGGCGGGTCGTAGACCTCGACCCCGACTATGGCCACCGAGCCCTCGGCGACGGTCGTGGTCGACGCGGTGGTCGGTGGGGGAGTGGTGCGGGGGATATCGGGGGCCGTGGTGGTGGGGCTTGCGGGGAACAGGACGGGTGATTGGGGCCGGGCGGTGAGCGAACCACCTAAGACCACCATCCCCGCGGCGACGGCCAGGAGCACCCCGGTGAGAGCGAGCCCGCGCCACGGCGAGTCCGCTGGGACGTTCTCGGGAACGGGGGTCGGTCGGCGCCGCCTGTAGTTCCTCGGCGAGGTCGGCTGCTCCGACGATCCCCCGCAGCCCATGCTCCAAGGCGCGATCGACCGCCGGGTCAACGCCGTCGATCACTTCCGATGGCGGCATCCGGCCCGCCGGTTGGCCGGTCAGCGAGCGGTCGAGGGCAGCTGCGAGATCGTGGACGTCCTCGGCCGTAGTCGCACTCGAAGCCGGTCGTCCGAACCCGGTCAGCTTGGCCGGGTGGGCCGCCGAGTAGAGGATGGCCGACGGGGTCGATAGCCCCGTGGAGTGTCCCGGTGGCATGAAGGGCAGCGAGCGCCGGCGGCGAGACCGGCTGCGTTCCCCATGAACTCATCGACTGGCATGGTCTCACCGGCGCTGAGCCGGTGGGCCATGGTGACTCCTCCGCCCCATTCGCAAATGCTGAAGACGCCCCCGGTGACCTCATCCGCTTCGTATACGGCGGCGATATGACGGGTGCGATACGGCGGCGGCGGAACGGACCGCAGTCGAGAAACTGGGCACGCCGCTCCGGGTCGGCCTCGGGCCCGACGAACGCGGATCAGGACCGGACGGTCGAGAGCAGTGTCCACCGCCCAGCCACTCGTCGATGTCGGCGTCGCGTCCGAGCCGGACCTCGAGCCGGTACCTGGGGGGGAGCGGCGGGGGCACGGCTCAACGGTAGGACGTCGGAAGCGCCCGGTCCTACTGTCAGACGTGCTCCAAGCCACGCCGATGGCGCCCGGACCGGCGTAGGCGCCGAGCACCGGCCCCAGAATCGAGCGATGCAGCCGTTCGGGTGGGACCAGATGGGTGAGTCGGGCGGTCAGATCGGCGGTGCCGGCAGGCGGAGCCGCCACCACGGCGAGGTCGACGAGACGGGCGGCGCGCCGCTCGACGATGTGGGCGAGCGCCTCGATCGGCGTCAACGCCGCCCTTCCATCGCCGGCGCCCACAAGCACCCCGTCCTCGACGGTGACGAGCGGACGGTGCTCCAGCCAACCGGCGACCGATGCTGGACCCGACCGACACGGCCGTCCGGCTGCGCAGCGTGTCGAGTGAGTCGAATGGCGAAGCGCCAGACCAGTGCTGGCGGTTCGCTCGGCGGCGCTGGCGGACAGGTCGTCGAGCGTGGCGCCTTGCCTGGCCCGCCTCGCCGTATCGAGCACCTGCAAGCCAAGCGCCATCGAGACCGTCCGCGAGTCGACCACCTTCACCGCGGCGTCCCTCCAAGCCGCTCGCCGGCGAGTACCGCCGCCTGGTGGGCGGCCGACAACTCCCCGGACATGGTGAGGACGAGGATCCCTGCCGCCCCCGAGGCGCCGCAGCGCCTCAAAGCAGGCAGAGAACTGGGCGGCGCGTAGGCGCCATCGTTTCGACGGGCACCGGAGCGGCGGCGATCTTCTCCCAAAGTTCCTCGCGGCCCGCTCCACCCCCGTCCGTGAGCTCCTCCTTCCCGATTCGGACGGTGTGCGGGACCACCTCGATCTCATTGCCCGAGACCAGGGACTGGGGGGAGGTCGCACGATGAATCGGTGACCACCCGGACGGCGCTCATGACCGCCGCAGCACCTCGAGACGGTCGGGGAGCAGCCGAAAACCCTCTGCCCGATAGAGGGCGGCGGCGCGCTGGTTCTCCGGCTGGGTGTTGAGGAGCATGCTGTGGGCCCCGTGCCGGTCGGCCCACCGCTGCGCCTCCCTCACCAGCGACCTTCCCAGCCCACGGCCCTGTGCCTCGGGGTCGACCGCCACCCGCTGCAGGTAGGAGGCGCCCAACTCGGCGCCGACGATGGCGAAACCGTCGATCCGCCCGTTGCTCCGCACTTCAAGAAAAGCTCGATGGGTCGTGGAGCCATAGGCCTCGCGCAGCCCGAGCTCCTCCAGCCGCCAGGGCGGATCGAAGGCAGCCCGGTCGATCTCGGCGGCCCTCTCCCACGACGCCTCGGCGGTTCGGCCACGGGGTGAGGGGGGCGGTTGTCGCTTCTTGGGCAACTGGCAGCGGTAGAGGTCAAGGCGGAGATGCGAGCCGAACCCGGCCCGCTCCCACACCCCGCGCCCGCTGTCGAACACGGGTGGCGACGCCACACCGCGTACACCCAGGTCGACCAAGTGGTCGGCACACGCCTCGAGAAACGCCGAGCTCCCCCTGACCAGCCTGAGGGCGGCGTCGGGGATGTCGCGATTCCAGGGACGAGCGTGAGCCAACGCCCATCCGCGACGCAACGCCACGGCACCCGGCCATGTGCCGCGGCTCCGCACCACGGTCACCGGTGCCCTCCGACCGATCCGTTCACCACCCGAGGATGCCACGTCGAGCGGGATGGGCGAGCGGGATTGGGGCGGGCTGGTGGTGATCGGTATGTGCCAGAGTCCACAGATGGACCTGGTGTTGCTCACCCACCCTTCGTTCGCCGAGCACGACACCGGTCCGCACCACCCCGAGAGACCTGCCCGCTTGGCGGCGGTGCTCGAAGGCATCCGTGGTGCCGGCGGCGAGCCTCGTCGAAGTGGAGCCGCCCGAGGCGGATATCGAGCTGATCGGTCTTGTCCACCGACCCCGACTACATCGAGGCCATCCGCAATTTCTGCAGGGCAGGCGGTGGATCGCTCGATCCGGACACCGTGGCCGGTCCGGGATCCTGGGAGGCGGCGGTGCGTGCCGCCGGGGCCGGTCCGAGCGCCGTACGGGTGCTTCGTGGCGGTGGAGGCGACGCCGCCTTCGTGGTGGCGCGGCCCCCGGGGCACCACGCCCTCGAGTCCCGGGCGATGGGGTTCTGTCTGTTCAACAACGTCGCGATCACGGCCCGCAGCATCACTGCCGAACGGCGATCGGGTGGCGATCGTCGACTGGGACGTCCACCACGGCAACGGCACGCAGGACACCTTCGCCGCCGACCCGGATGTCCTCTACCTGTCGCTCCACCAGTTCCCCTTCTATCCCGGGTACCGGATGGGTCGACGAGACCGGATACGGGCCGGGCAGGGGGACCACCGTCAACCTTCCGCTCCCCGCCGGGTCGGGGGGAGATGTGGTGGCGGCGGCATTCGACCGGCTCGTCGGTACCAGTGATCGAGCAGTTCTCCCCCGACTGGGTTCTGGTGAGCTGCGGGTTCGACGCCCACGATGCCGATCCTCTCGCCGAGTTGCGGCTGGTCGAATCCGACTACGCCTCGATGGCGCGCCACATCGGAGCGAGGATCCGGCCCGGGACGGATCGTGCTGCTCCTCGAGGGCGGTTACGACCTCGAGGCGCTGACGCGGCTCGGCGGCGGCGGCCGTCCGCGGGCTCGCCGGTGAGCCGCATGTCCTCCCGAGGCGATGCCGTGATCTCCCCCAGTCAGCCTGGACGATGCTCGACCTCGCTGCTACCGAGCAGGCGCGATTCTGGCCGGTGAAGTAGCTAGGACGGCGCCAAGTCGCCAACCCAGGGCTGGCAGCTACCGCCCCGGTAGTCCCCAACCCTGGGTTGGTGCCTTACTTGGCACGGGAACCGCGGCGGGCTGCCAAGCTACGGACCCGGATGACCGTCCCCCCTCGTCTCCGCTGGCTGGTCGAGCCGGGCTCGCCCGCCGTCGAGCTGGGACGACGTTTCGACGCCGCCGGTCACCAGCTCTTCCTGGTCGGTGGCTCGCTGCGAGACGCCCTGCTGGACCGGCCCCACGAGGACCTCGACTTCGCCACCGATGCCCACCCCGATGCAGGTGAGGAAGGTCGTTGCCGGCTGGGCCGACGCCGTCCACGGCGTGGGGGAGCGGTTCGGGACGGTGGCGGCGATCAAGGCAGGGCCACACCTACGAGATCACCACTTTCCGCAGCGAGGTGTACCACGACGACAGCCGCAAACCGCAGGTCGAGTTCTCCGGCGATATCAGTCGCCGACCTGAGCCGGCGTGATTTCACGGTCAACGCCATCGCACTCCGTTTCCCCGAGCCGGAACTGGTCGACCCTTTTGGTGGTCTGGCCGACCTCGCCGCCGGCGCTCTTGCGCACCCCGATGGCGCCCGAGGTCGCCTTCTCCGACGACCCGCTGCGGATGCTGCGGCTGCACCGCTTCGTGGCGACGCTCGGCTTCACCCCCGACCCCGCCGCCGAGGCGGCGGCGCAAAGCATGGCCGGACGGCTTCAGATCGTCTCGGCCGAGCGGATCCGCGACGAGTTCACCAAGCTGCTCACCGCCCCCTACCCCGAGACCGCCCTGTGGGGGGTGGTCCGATCCGGGCTCGCCGCCTACTTCCTCCCCGAGCTGGTCGAACCTGGAGATGGAGCAGGACCCGGTGCAGCGTCACAAGGACGTGCTGGCCCACAGCATCGCGGTGACCGTGTGCACCAGCCCCGACCTGGTCCTGAGGCTGGCCGCCCTCCTCCACGACATCGGCAAGCCGGCCACCAGGCAGTTTGGCGCCGGTGGGGTGAGCTTCCACCACCACGAGGTGGTCGGGGCGAGGATGGCGAGGGAGAGGCTTCGAGCGCTGCGCTACCCCCGCCAGGTCGTCGACGAAGTCGGGGACCTGGTGTTTCTCCATCTGCGTCCCCACACCTACAAGATGGGATGGACCGACGCCGCGGTGCGCCGCTACGTGCGCGATGCCGGTCATCTCCTCGAACCGCTCAACGAGTTGGTGCGGTGCGACGTCACCACCCGCAACGCGCGCCGGGCCAGGGCGGTCCAGAGCCGAATCGATGAGTTGGAGCGGCGAATCGACGGAGCTCGGCGAGCAAGAGGAACTGGCCCGGCTGCGTGCCCCAATCGACGGTCACCAGGTAATGAGATATCTCGGGATCGAGCCGGGCCCGATGGTGGGAGAGATCATGAGGATGCTCCTCGAGCGGCGTATCGAGGACGGCCCTTATGGGGCCGAGGATGGGTTCGCCATGGTCCGCCAATTCGCCATCGATCGCGGCCTCGATGACCCGGGCCCGCCCCCGGAGGGGAGCATCTCATGACCAAGCCCGTCTCGGGCCGCTTCCTCGTCAGGTTCCCGCCGGTGCTGGCCCTGGCTCTTCTGGCGACCGTCGCCGCCTGCTCTTCGTCGCCGGCCGGGCCGGTCACGACGTCACCCCCGGTGGTCACGACCTTGGCAGGCGACCGACCACGGTGGCTCCGACCACGGCGGCTCCGAGCACCTCTCCTTCTGCTTCGACCGCAGAGCCCCCGACCACAGGGCCCCGACCACAGCCGCTCCCGGCGCGAGCGTCGAGGGGATCGGTGACCCGTACTATCCGTCACTGGGCAATGGCGGCTACCAGGTGGCGCGCTACCAACTCGACCTCGCCTGGGACCCGTCGAACGGAACCCTCGACGGCACCGCAAACATCCATGCCACCGCCGAAACGGAGCTGAGCACGTTCCACCTCGACCTCACAGGGATGGAGGTGACCGGCGTGGAGGTCGACGGCGCACCGGCGCCGTTCGACCGGGTCGGCTCCGAGCTGGTCATCTCCCCGGCCGAGCCTGTTGCCGCCGGGCCGTTTCAGGTCGAGGTCGCCTACCGGGGCGACCCGGCCGGTGCCACACCTGAGGGTTCACTGTTCGGCCCGTCGTCGTGGCACGCCGATGATGACGGCGCCTTCGTGATGGGGGAGCCGTTTGGGGCATCCGGGTGGTTCCCCTGTAACGATCATCCCGCCGACAAGGCCCAGGTGCGATTGCGGATGCGGGTGCCGGCGCCTTACGCCGTTGCCTCGAGCGGTGTTCTCGAAGGCGTCGAGCGGATCGATGGCGGGGATCGGGTCTTCACCTGGCGGACCACACGACCGTTGGCTCCTTACATGCTCGCCCTCGGGATCGGGCGCTGGGTGGAGGAGGAGCAGCAGGGACCCGTGCCCATGGTCAACTACATGGACCCCGACCTGACTGATGACGAGACGGCGCTGTTCGACCGTCAGCCAGAGATGCTGGAGAAACTGGTCGAGTTGTTCGGCCCTTATCCGTTTGACTCGTACGGCGCCCTGGTGCTCGATGACGAGACCCCCCAGGCGGCCCTCGAGACGCAGACCCTGAGCACCTTCTCGCGAGCCTCGCTCGGGTTCGGATCGAACGTCGTGGTCCACGAGATGGCGCATCAGTGGTTCGGCGACAGCGTGACCCTGACCACATGGCAGGACATCTGGCTCCACGAGGGCTTCGCCACATACAGCGAGTGGCTGTGGGACGAGGCCGACGTCGGTCCCGATGCTCTCGAGGCCTCGGTGCGGTTCGCCTACGGAGTGATGGGCGGCGCCGCAGCCGTCGCTCAAGGCGCCGAGCCGGAGGAGGTGGCCGAAGAACTACCAAACTTCTTCCCTCCGCCCGGGGACCCTGGGCCCGACCAGGTCTTCAATCCGTCGGTCTACCTGCGCGGCGGACTCACCCTCCACGCCCTCCGTCTCGAGATGGGCGACGAGGACTTCTTCCGGCTGCTCAAGTCGTGGGCGCGTCGGCATAGGTACGGGAATGTCACCACCGACGACTTCATTGCGCTGGCCGGTGATATCGCAACCATCCCGGTCGACCATGTGCTCGAGGATTGGCTGTTTCAGCCGGTGGTGCCTCCCATGCCACAGCTGGGCCTCGCCCCCGTGGGACAGTGAGCGACTCGGACGGCGCAATACGCATATGCGTATAGACTCCAGCCTGCCATGGCTACTGCCGCCGTTCTCGGGGCCTCCGGATACGCCGGAGGCGAGTTGGTCCGTCTCCTCGACGGGCACCCCGATATCGAGCTGACCCATATCGGGGGTCACGCCTCGGAGGGGCGTCGTCTCGGCGAGCTGCATCCCCAACTCGTGGGCGGCGATCGCCGGCTGGGACCGATCGATCTCGACAGGCTCCCCAAGGTCGAGATCGTCTTTCTTGCCCTGCCTCACGGGGCGTCTGCTCTCCTCGCCGCCGCCGCCGCCGAGAGGGGCATGACCGTCATCGACCTGGGCAGCGATATGCGGCTCGATACTCCAGAGCGGTACCACAGCGCCTACGGCGCCGAGCACCCGATACCCGCCGAATTGGGACAGTGGGACTACGGGCTCCCCGAGGTGTCGGCCAAGCCGCAGCCGGGAGCGATACGTGTCGCCGTCCCCGGCTGCTATCCGACGGCCGCGGTGTTGGCGATCGCACCATTGATGGCTGCGGGAATCGCCGCCGACACCGGGATGGTGGTCGGCTGCTGTATCCGGTGCGACCGGGGCAGGGCGGGTGCTGCGGACCGACCTGCTGTTTGGCGAGGTTGCCGAAGGGGTGCGGCCATATGGCTTGGGGGGACACCGTCACCGCCCCGAGATGGAGATGGCGCTGGAGGGGGTCGCCGGGCGACCGGTCAACCTGAGCTTCACCCCGCATCTCGCCCCGATCCAGCGCGGCCTTGTGGCCACTGTCACCGCCACCATGAGCCGGCCGCCGCTGCGACCGGCGACATCCTGGAGACGCTGGATGCCTTCTATAGAGGCCGGCGGTTTGTGGAGGTGATCGACCGGCCGCCGCAGACCAGGTGGGTATCTGGGTCGAATCGAGCCATGGTTACCGCTGCGGTCGATGAGCACGCCGGGACGGTGATCGCGGTCGCCGCCATCGACAACCTGCTCAAAGGGGCGGCCGGGCAGGCGGTGCAGTGCGCCAACCTGGCGCTCGGTCTCGACGAGGGGGCCGGTCTGCCCGTTGCTGGATGGATGGCGTGATTCCCAGGTTGCGAGACGGGGCCATCACCGCCAGCCGGACGAACACCAGCTCGGCGAGCTGTCATGACGACGGGGCACGCCGCTCCCGACTCCTCCCGGCTCCGCATCGCCGGAACCATGGGGAAGGCGACGATCCTCATGGAGGCGCTGCCCTACATCCAGGCGTTCAAGGGGCGCACCGTCGTCATCAAGTACGGCGGGTCGGCGATGGTCGACGCAGCCCTGCGACACAGCTTCGCCGGCGACGTCACCTTGTTGGCCACGGTCGGGAATCCGCCCCGTGGTCGTTCACGGTGGCGGTCCACAGATCACCGCTGCCATGGTGGCCGCCGGGTTGGAGCCGGTGTTCGTGGATGGGCTCCGGGTGACCGACGAGGCGGCCATCCGCGTAGTGCAGCGAGTTCTAGCGGGCGAGGTCAACCCTGACATCGTGCGGTTGCTGCGTAGCCATCAGGCTGCTGCGGTGGGGCTCACCGGGCTCGACGGCGGGATGATCGAGGCGAACCCCCGCGACGCTCGGCTCGGATACGTGGCGGAAGTGACGAGAGTCGATACCGGGCTGCTGGATACGATGATCGGCGGCGGCTTCATCCCCGTGGTGGCGCCTCTTGCCCGGGGCGAGGACGGGGCGGTGTACAACGTCAACGCCGACACGGTCGCCGGTCAGGTCGCCGCCGCGCTCGGTGCCGAGAAACTGGTCTATCTCACCGACGTCGAGGGGCTCTACCGCCACTTCGGTGATGAGGGAAGCCTGATCTCCTCGATCGCCCTCACCGGGGTGGAGGAGATGCTGGAACGGGGGGAAGTCGCCGGTGGGATGCTCCCCAAGCTGAGATCCTGCGTCGCCGCCATGAGCACCGGTGTGGGTCGGGCCCACATCCTGGACGGGAGGGTGCAGCACGCCCTGCTCCTCGAGATATTCACCCCGGAAGGGATCGGGACCATGGTGGAGCACGGCCAGCCGACATGACTGTGGTGGACCGCGCCGCGATGGTGCTCATGGACACATACCGGCGTCGTCCGGTGGTGTTCGTACGGGGAGAGGGATCGTGGTTGTGGGACGAGCACGGCAAGCGATACCTCGACTGTCTGGGAGGGATAGCTGTGGTCGCAGTCGGTCACGCCAACCCTGCCGTCACCGCTGCAGTGACCGAGCAGTTGGAGACGCTGACGCACGTCTCCAACATGTTCTACACCGAGCCGATGGTGGAGCTGGCCGAGCGGCTCGCCGGACTCTCCGGGCTGGGGAGGGTGTTCTTTGCCAACTGCGGCGCAACGGCGAACGAGACGGCGCTCAAGCTCGCCCGCGCCTGGGGGAGGAACCGCCGCGGCGAGGACTGCTTCGAGGTGGTCTCTCTGCTCGGATCGTTCCACGGCCGGACGTTGGGTGCGCTCGCCGCCACCGGTCAGCCCGCGCTCCAGGCGCCGTTCGCCCCGATACCCAACGGCTTCGCCCATGTGGCGCCCGGGCGGCTCGAGGACCTCCGGGAGGCGGTGACTGCGAAGACCGCCGCGGTGATGGTGGAGACCATCCAAGGTGAGGGCGGTGTGATCCCGCTCGACCCGGGCTACCTCGTCGAGGTGCGCTCACTGTGCGACGAGCGCGACGTGCTCATGATCGTGGACGACGTGCAGGCCGGGATGGGCCGCACCGGCACCTGGTTCTCCTGGCAGGACCTCGGTTTCGTCCCCGACGTGGCGACGGTGGCCAAGGCATTGGGAAACGGGCTCCCTATTGGCGCCTGTCTGGCCCGGGAGGAGGTGGCGTCTGTCTTCCACCGCGGGGATCACGGGACGACCTTCGGCGGAGGTCCGGTGGTGTGCCGGGCGGCGCTTGCCGTGGTCGACGAGATCGAGAGGAGGGATCTCCTGACCGTTTGTCGGGAGCGGTCCGATCAGCTTGTGAGCGGGTTGTCGGCTCTTTCGGGGGTGGCCGAGGTACGGGGACGTGGCCTGCTGCTCGCCGCCCGGCTCGACGACGACCGCGCCGGCCCGGTGACGGAGCGGGCACTCGACGCCGGCTTGATCGTCAATGCGGTCCGCCCCGATGCCGTCCGCTTCGCCCCGCCGCTCATCATCACCGCCAATGAGGTCGATGTGGCGGTGGAGCGGTTCGCTGACGCTCTCTAGGCGATCCGTCCCCCCGGAAGGGGGGAAGGGACCCGCTGCGGAGCGCGGGCAGGGGGGAGCCCCAAACTTCCAACGGTGCTCGCACCGCGGCTGTCACACCCTAGGGAGTGAGCCAGCCCCCCTCCCCCGACGCCTGCGGCGTCGGGTACTCCCTCCGCCGGGGGAGGGATTGGTTGATACGCATATGCGTATACACTTCCTGGATGGTTGACACGGCCTCACGGAGGAGGACACTCCACCGACTGCTCACCGGGACCTCGGCGGGGAGCCAGACCGAGTTGGCACGACTACTCACCGAGGCGGGGTTCCCTGTGACCCAAGCGACCGTGTCCCGCGACCTGGCGGCGATCGGTGCGGTCAAAGTAGAGGCGGGGGATGGCCGCGAGGTTTACCGGCCCGCCGCCGCATCCCAGGCTGGCACCTGGGCCGGCAGGCAGGGCAGTTGCCACCTACGCCCTCTCCATCACGGGTAGCGGGAACCTCGTCGTCATCAAGACCCGTCCCGGTGCCGCCTCTGTCGTGGCCGGCTCCATCGACGCTGCGGCCATCAGCGGGGTAATCGGGACCGTGGCCGGCGACGACACCGTCCTGGTGGTGGCCGCAGACGGAATGCCGGGCCACTCTCTCGCCGCCGATTTGGAGCGGATCGGAGCGGGGTCATGAAACGGATCGTCCTCGCCTACTCGGGTGGTCTGGACACCTCGGTGATCCTGCGGTGGCTGATCGAGACCCACGACGCCGAGGTGATCGCCTACACGGCCGATGTCGGTCAAGGCGACGAGGTCGGGCAGGCCGTGGATAAGGCACTTGCGACTGGAGCGGTGGACGCCATAGTCGAGGACCTCCGCCATCAGTTCGTCGACGAGGCGGTGTTCCCGGCCCTTCGAGCCAATGCCGTGTACGAGTGGTACTACCTACTGGGAACTTCGCTCGCCCGCCCCGTCATCACCCAAGGCCTGGTCAGGGCGGCGCGCGCCGCCGATGCCGCCGCCATCGCCCATGGGGCGACGGGGAAGGGGAACGACCAGGTCCGTTTCGAGCTTGTCCGCATACGCTCTCGAACCGGACATCGAGGTGATCGCCCCGTGGCGGGAATGGGATCTACGGGGGCGGGCCGACCTCGTCGCCTATGCCAAGGAGCACGGAATCGCGGTGCCGGTGACACCGCAGCGGCCCTACTCGATGGACGCCAACCTGCTCCACGTCTCCTACGAGGGCGGAGTGCTCGAGGACCCGTGGGAATCACCACCTGCCGGGATGTTCCGGATGACCGCAGATCCTGAGCGGGCTCTCGATCGGCCCGAGGTGGTCACGGTCGGTTTCGAGCACGGCACCCCGGTGACGGTGAATGGTGAGGTGCTCGACCCGGTCGGGTTGCTCACCCGGCTCAACGCCATCGGGGGCAGACACGGGGTGGGGCGGGTTGACATCGTCGAGAACCGATTCGTCGGGATCAAGAGCCGGGGCGTGTACGAGACGCCCGGCGGGACCATCCTCCACCACGCCCACCGAGCGGTGGAGTCGATCACCCTCGACCGTGAGGTGGCGCACCTGCGCGACGAGTTGGTGCCCCGCTACGCCGAGATGGTCTACAACGGGTTCTGGTTCTCACCCGAGCGCGAAGCGCTGCAGGCCTTCATGGACCAGGTCCAGGCGCGGGTCAACGGCGAGGCGCGGCTTCGGCTCTACAAGGGGGCGGTCACCGTCGAGGGTCGCCGCTCCGAGCGCCACGACCTCTACGACCAGGCGACGGCCACTTTCGAAGAGGACGATGTCTACGACCAGGCCGATGCCGCCGGGTTCATCCGTCTCCACGCCCTACGGCTGCGGCGACTGGCGGAGGAGCGTCTCGGGGAAGGTGAGTGAATGACGCTCTGGAGCGGGCGGTTCGCCGAACCACCCTCCGACGTGCTCTGGCGGTACACCGTGGATCACAGCCGACCGCCGGCTCCTCGTCGACGATGTCACCGGGTCCCTCGCCCATGTGGCCATGCTCGGTGAGGCCGGGATCCTGCCCGATGAGGACGCCGCCGCCCTCACCGATGGGCTGCGCCGCATCCTCGCCGAGGCCGAAGGTGGTGAGTTCGGGTTCGTCGACGGCGACGAGGACGTCCACAGCGCGGTGGAGCGGCGTCTCATCGAGTTGATGGGCGAGGTCGGCGGGAAGCTCCACACCGGCCGATCACGCAACGACCAGGTCGCTCTCGATCTCCGCCTCTACCTGCGCCGCGCCGCCGGGGCCCGTGCCGATCAGCTTGCTGCCCTTGCCCTGATGCTGGCCGATCTGGCTGAGGGCACCGCCGATCTGGTGGTACCGGTCTTCACCCACCTCCAGCAGGCACAACCGATCTCCTTCGGCCACCACCTCCTGGCTCACGCCTGGCCCCTGCTGCGCGATCGCGAGCGGATCATCGAGTGCATGGCGCGTCTCGACGTTTCCCCCCTGGGTGCGGGCGCCGCCGGAGGAAGCAGTCTCCCATTACGCCCCGATGCGGTCGCCGGCGAGCTGGGCATGTCCGCGGTATTCGACAACTCGATCGACGCCGTTGCCGGGCGTGACGTGGTCTGCGAATACGCCTTCTGCTGCGCCCAGGCCATGGTGGGCCTATCCCGGCTCGCCGAGGAATTGGTGTTGTGGGGGACGACCGAGTTCGGTTGGGTCACCTACGACGAGCGGACCGTGACCGGCTCGTCGGCACTACCGCAGAAGCAGAACCCCGACATCGCCGAGTTGGCCAGAGGCCGGGCGGCCACCGTCCTCGGCGATGTCACCGCCCTGCTCGCCCTGCAGAAGGGCCTGCCCCTCGCCTACCAACGCGACCTGCAGGAGGACAAGGCTCTTGCCTTCCACGCCGACGACACGTTGGCGGCGACGCTCGAGGCTCTGGGCGCCATGCTGGCCGGGGCCCGGTTCCATCCGCCGCTCCCGTCGAGCGCGACCGCTGCGCTCGACCTTGCCGAACGGCTCACCGGGCGCGGGGTGCCGTTCCGTCGCGCCCACCAAGCCGTGGGACGGCTGGTGGCGGCCCTCGATGCGGACGGCCGCGACCTCGGTGCGGCAACCGGCGACGACCTCGCCGCCGATCCACTGTTCGAGCAGGCCGACCTGGCGGTGATCGATCCTCAGGGGTCTGTTGCCCGACGGCAGTCACCCGGCGGGGGCAGCGTCGCCAGCGTCCACCAACAGATCGAGACGTTGCGCCGCCGTCTGTCCAGCTGACCCTTCCCGGTTCTCCCGTGTACTCTCGCCACCACGTCGAGGAGAGGAGGTGTGATCGTGTTCCGTTTGGTCGAACGACCACCTCCGGGGTGGTCGCCTGATACGAGAGGTGACCATCGTGCTCGATATCCGATCTGTTGAACGCGTCGAGGACTTCGCCGCGCCCGACGATGACCCCGACGATCTCGGCTGGGTCAAGGAGATGTGGGAGGACGGCTCCAGCCGACCCGAGTGGACCTTCGTGGCGAGCGATGCAGGCTCCACCGTGGGGCGGGCCGGCTTCGTGGTGACACCGAGCGTCACCAACCCGGCTTGGGTCGGCTCGCTGCCCCCATTGGAGATGACGCTCTTCGGCGCTACCGCCTGGGCAGGGGACCGGGTGGGGGTGCTCGCCGAAATGGTGAGAGCAGCCCGCCGCTCACTAGGCGACACCGTGCCAAAGATCCTCGAGATACGCACCAACCCGGCCGTCCATAAGCGGCCCGACGAGAGGCTCGCCCTCGCCGCGGCGCTGGACCTGCCTCTGTTCCAGGAGAAGGAAGGCGTCCTCTGGGAAGATCGAGGAGAGCAGATCGAAGCTTCCCGGCGTCTCCGGTTCCGTTCGCTTGCCGATACCGGCCCGGCGGCCTACGCCGAGGTTTTCGCCCGCATCCCTGAGGGGACGCTTGATCGCAACGACCGGTGGTACTACGAGCGGGTCCACCCCCAGCACTGGGCGGCGCAGATGATGGAGTTTGCCGACGGAGCCGAAGAGACCTGGCTGGTCGCCGAGAGCGAAGATGGACCGGTCGGGATGGTTGCGATCTCGCCGTTCGACGAGCCGGGCACGGCGACGATCGCCTACATCGGCGTGCTCCCCGAGTATCGGGGCAACGGGTACGTCGATGATCTGCTCGCCGCCGGCACCGCCGCGGCGCAGCGGGCCGGTTTCACCCGGATCCTCTCCGATGTCGACACCCAGAACCATCCAATGCTGGCGGCGATGGAGCGGGCCGGTCATCACGCCTCGGCCACCCCCTGGCACGTCTGGAGCCACCGAGGAGAGGTGAACTGAGGACAGGACCGACCTGCTGTCGGCTGCAGACACCCTGAGCATCGCGTTCCGGTTCCTACCCTGACCGGTGGTGACCCAGGTCTTCCGCATTCTCGCCGTGCCGCTGATGTTGGTGGGGTTGCCGGTGGCGGCAGCGACGCTGGCGGGCTTCTTCGGGGCGCAGTGGTGGCTGTTCGATGTCATATCCAGCTTCCGCGCCCAGTACACAGTGATCCTGGCGGTGGTGGCCGCAGTCCTGGCGCTCGCCAGATGGTGGGTGCTGGCCGCGATCGCCGGTGTCGCCTGCCTGCTCAACCTGGCCGTCATCTTCCCGTTGTATCTCCCCCGGGCCGATACCGCCGAGGACTCGGCGCGCATCACCGTGCTCTCCTTCAACGTGTTGGCGGGGAACTCCCGATACCGGGCGGTCACCGACTACATCAGGAGGACCGAGCCCGACGTGGTCTTCCTCCATGAGGCGTACGAGCCGTGGGAGGAGGCGGTGGAGGCGGCCGACCTCGGATACGAGATCACCAGGAGCCGCACCGAGGAGTTGATATTCGGGACTCTCGTCCTGACCCGACCCGGGGCCGAGGTGCGTTCCTTCGGCTTCGCCGCGGGGCAGCGGCGGGGGGTGGAGGTGCTGCCAGATGGTGGGGGACCGCGAGGTTGCGGTGCTCGGGATCCACCCGCTGGCACCCACCGGGCCCGGGCGCACCGAGCTGCGCGACGGCCAGCTCGACTGGGCGGCGGAGTGGGCAGAATCGCAGACCGGCCCGACGGTGGTCACCGGCGACTTCAACGCCACCCTCTGGTCGCACGCCTACCGCGATCTACAGCGCCGTGGCGCTCTGACCGAGTCGATGCGCGGGTTCGGTCTCCAGCCCAGCTACCCCGTTGGGGTACCTCTGCTCAGGGTTCCGATCGACAACCTGCTCCATAGCGCCGACCTGGCCACGGTGTCGCGCCAGCTCGGTCCCTCGCTTGGCAGCGACCACTTCCCATTGTTGGTGGAGCTGGCAATCCGCGGTGGCGATTGATGCTGAACCGGTCACATCACGCCGTCACTCCGACTCACTCCAGGAGTCGGTGCTCCATCGCATAGACGGCTGCTCCCGCTCGGGTGGAGACACCGATCTTGGCGTAGATGTTCTCAACGTGGCGACCCACCGTCTTCACCGAGATGAACAGCTCATCCCCGACCTGGCGATTGGTGAGGCCGCGGCAGAGCAGCCTGAGCACATCGATCTCGCGGTCGGTGAGACCGTCAGGGTTGCGCGTTCTCGGGCTCTCCGCTTTCCCGCCTGCCGCGGCGATGACGAAAGCCACTGCCTGCTCGTCGAGACGCCCGCCATCGACCTCGGCCTGCATGATTCTCTCCGCCGCAGCCAGGTCGTGCGCTTCCCGGTGGGGGCGGCTCGAGGTGAGAGCGGCCAGCACATCGGCGGCTCCCAACAGCCTCGCTGCGATCGATAGCTGGCTCGCGGTCGACTGACGGTGGTAGCCGGATCCGTCGAGACGTTCGTGGTGGCTCGAGGCCAGCATTTCGAGCTCGGCCAAACCGGCGCATCGGGAGAGGATCCGATGGGTGAGATAAGGGTGGAGGCGCACACCCTCCCACTCGTCTGTGGAGAGCGGACCGGGCTTGTCCCAGATTCCGTTGGCCACGCCCACCCGCCCTACGTCATGTACCAGCCCGGCTCTTTGGATCCTGCGTGCATCTGCCTCCCCCAGCCCGGCCGCTTGCGCCGCGGTTTCCGCCAAGGCGGCGACCTTGGTCGAGTGGCCCCGCGTCCATGGGGACTTGAGATCGACGAAATCGGCCATGACCGCAAGCCCCGCGTCGAGATCCTCGACATATTTCACCGGCTGCGGCTCCGCCGCCAGCACCTCGTCCCAATCGGCCTCGGGCGTCCGGCCCGCCAAACCCTGGAACGCTTTGACGACCATCGGGTCGTAAGCCCTCCCGCTTCGGCGCGCCAAGATGCCTCGGACATCGGTTCGCAGCCGGACGAAGAGATCCACATCTCCGGCGACCGCGGCCACTCGGACCTCGATCGGGATCGCCTCTCGTTCCAACCCGGCGGGGTACCCGTTGCCGTCCCAGCGTTCATATGCGGCCAAGAGGGCGGTGGACACGCGCTCCTCCAAACCGAGCCGGCGGGCAAGCATGGTCGCCACTTCACAGTGGGCGGCGAGACTGCCGAGCCGCCCCTGCCGGATCGGTGAGAGCGGTCAGACACCATCCTGCTCTTCTTGACCGTGCGACTCTCCGCGCCCAACCGCCTTGATCATCTGTCTCATGGCTTCAACCCGGCTCCCATTCATGACCGGCGCCATCTCGGCGTTGAAGTGGATGTCGTCGCCCCCAGCCATCTGGGCTGTTTCGAAGGATCGGCGGTGCAGCCCAGGAACCGCAGCAGGCTCACGCTGTGAACCGCGCGGACATCCTCGATCCCGAGACCCATGTCCCAAGCGAGCCTCACTGCCAACAGGCAGGTCCGCAGCCCGTGCCCCAACGGCTGCCCGGTGCCGAGATCGGTTGCCAGCGACAGCGATGCCAGCAGTTCTGTCAGTCGGAGACCATCGCTCTGGGCCGCCATGTAGGTGAACGTAGACGCTGTCCGTGCAATGGGGTGTTCACCCGATGCGAGGCGTGGCTCGACCAATGCAAGGTTGGTGTCAGCCAACAGGAGGCATGGATGGCCACCGCGAAACTGAACGGGGTCGAGCTGTACTTCGAGCGGATGGGGGAAGGGGAGCGAATCGTCCTCACCCATGGTGCTTTGACCGATGGCCGGACCTGGCGAGCGCTGACGGACCTACTCAGAGACCGCTTCGAGGTGGTGACCTGGGATCGACGCGGTCACAGCCGGAGCGAGGACAGGCAAGGGCCGGGGAGTGTTCGACAGGACGCCGACGACTTGGCCGCCCTCATCCAGCACCTGGGCGGAGAGCCGGTCCATGTCGTTGGCAACTCCTCGGGAGGCGCCGTCGTGCTCAACCTGGTGACGATGCATCCCGAGCTGGTGAAGAGCGCCGCGGCTCATGAGCCCGGTCCCATTGCCCTTCTGGACGGAACCGACGATCGGACACACCGCGCAGCTGTTGGAGGCGGAGAAGCGCCACATCGCTCGCATGCTGGACTTGATCGACAGGAATGAGCATCGTCGAGCTGTCCGGTACTTCATCGACGAGGTGGCGATCGGCCCCGGGGCGTGGGACCAGTTTCCCGAAGAGCTGAGGAACATCCTCGAGTCGAACACCGCCACGGTTGCCGACGATCTCAGGGACAGTCTCGATCGCCACTCGATCGACATCGATTCGCTGGCGGGCACGAGCATCCCCCTGCTGATCTCGACGGGGTCCGACAGCCCGGTATTGGAAGTTGCTGCCGCCAACGAGCTCGCCCGCGTGTTGCCGGCGGCGCGTCTTCAGAGGCTCGTGGGAACGGGCCACATACCCCATCGGACCCACCCGGACGTTTACGCCGCTGCGCTGATCGAGTTCATCGGGGGAGTGGCGGCAACGGAGCACTCATCTATCGCAGGAGGGGTGGCATGAAGCCTCGCGTCTTGACCTATGACATTGCTGGGGAAGGCGACCCAATCATCCTGGTGCCGGGAGGGTTGACCGGCTGGGTTTCGTGGATACCACACCAGGAACGCCTCAGCCAACGCCATCGAGCGATCCGGGTGCAGCCCATCCACAACGAGCTGGGCACGGCGGGCAAGCCGGGTGATCCCAGCTATACGAGAGAGACGGAGCGGGAGAGCCTCCGCCTCACCTTGGACCAGCTCGGGATCGATGAGGCCGACTTTGCCGGGTGGTCGAGCGGCGGCAAGGCGCTGATCGACTTCACCGCGGTCTATCCAAGCCGGGTGAGGTCACTGACACTGGTGGAGCCCGCTGCCTACTGGATCCTCGAGGAACTGGGTGAGACTGATCCCCGACTCGACCGCATGAACCAATACCTGCGTGAACTTGGCCGGAAGGACCGTGACCGAGGATGACCTCGCCTTCTTCCTCTCTTCGGCCGGGTTCGTGCCCGACCCCAGCCAGGCCCGCCACGACGCCTATTGGGATCGAGCGGTGCCGCACCGCATGACCATCTCTTGGCTGTCGGAGTTGATGGCTTCTGACCTTTCTGTTGCAGACCTGGCGGAGATCAAATGCCCGGTGCTGCTCACCAAGGGGACTACTACGGAGCCGTGGGAGAAGCGTGTGGTAGACGTGCTCGGGGCGCGCCTTCCCGACGCACGGGTGGTGGAACTGGAGGGCAGTCATGCACACCACATCGAGAGCTTCGAGCAGTTCATCAACGTGCTCGAAACCCACCTGATGGCCATATCGACCATCTGAGCGGAGCCCAGGCGGCGAGCCGCATTCTCCAAGGTCTCTCGTGCATGCGACACTGGCGACTCGACTATTGGAGGAGCGCCCGATGGCAGATCGCTTCGCCCAAAACCGGGCTCGACTCGCTCGCCGTCGTCGGCGAGGGTGGGCTGGTGGTGGTCCCGGCGGCGGGGGAGACGGTGCGCAACGACGACGTCACCCACGAGTTCCGCCAGGACTCGTCTTTCTTCTTCCTCACCGGGTTCGATGAACCCGAGGCCGTGGCCGTCATCGCCCCCGGGCACCCCGAATCCGAGTTCACCCTCTTCGTCCGACCCCGCGACCGGGAGATGGAGGTATGGAACGGGTACCGCGCCGGCGTCGAGGGGGCCAAGTCCGCCTACGGCGCAGACGCCGCATACGAGATCGGCGACCTCTCCAAGGAGCTTCGCAAGCTGGCAATGGGCAGGGAACGTCTCTACTACCGACTGGGCGGCTCGCACGACGACCGCCATCCTCGGTCTCTTACGCACCCTTCGTGCCCACTACGCCTCGTACGGCGCGCTCGGTTCCCCTGGACATTTCCGACCCGGGCCCGATGCTGGCCGACCTCCGGCTCCGCAAGACCGATGAGGAGCAGGAGGCGTTGCGGGCGGCGTGCGCGCTATCGGCTGAGGGCCACATGGAGGGGATGCGGGTGACTCAGCCCGGGCTGCACGAGTACCAGGTTCAGGCTGCGATGGAGGCCGTCTTCGGCTGGGGCGGCTCGGCGCGCGTCGGCTATCCCTCGATCGTGGCGTCAGGACGCAACGCCTGCGTCCTCCACTATGTCGAGAACCGGCGTCGGATGGAGGAGGGTGACCTGCTGCTCATCGACGCCGCCGCCGAGCACGGCTATCTGTCGGCAGACATCACGCGCACCTTCCCCGTGGATGGCCGTTACACCGAACCGCAGAGGGCGGTCTACGAGGTGGTGCTGGCGGCGCAGCGTGCCGCACTGGCGACGTGCAAGCCAGGCGCCACCATCCGTGACCCCCACGACGCAGCCACGAGGGTGCTAGCCGAGGGTCTGGTGGAGCTCGCCCTGGTGCCTCGGGGCATCGAGGACACGCTGGCGATGCACCACTACAAGGAGTATTTCATGCATGGGACCAGCCACTGGCTCGGGATGGATGTCCACGACGCCGGCACCTACCGGGTAGACCGCAAGCACCGAGTACTTGAGCCGGGGATGGCCTTCACCGTGGAGCCCGGTCTCTACGTGGGGGTCGAGGGCGATGACGTCGAGTTCGCCCTGCTCGAGTACGACGCCGACGAGTGGCGGGAACGGCGGGTACTGCTCGGTTTGGAGGCGGCGAAGCGGGAAGAGGAGCAGGAGCGGGAGAAGGCGGAGAAGGTGCGCCATCGCGTCCCGAAGGAGCTACGGGGGATCGGGATCCGGATCGAGGACGATGTGCTCGTAACCGAGGAGGGGATCGACAACCTGACCGAGGCCGTCCCCACCGAAGCCGACGATGTTGAGGAGATGGTCGCCGAGGTCCCCCGTTGGTGGCGAGGCTGATCGCCGGCGCAGCCCTGTTGTTCGTCGCTTGCGGGGGGACAGGGTCTGCGACGGTCGCCGCCACCACCGCCACGGCTACGACTGCTCCCGCGACCACCAGCACTGCTGTCACCGGAGCGCCCGACGCCGCCATGCTCTCCGAGATGGTCGCCGGGTTGTGCGAGACGGCGGCGGAACTGACCGCAGGGCAGGCCGTGGCCGCCAGGTCGCTGTTCTACGCACGCTCCCACGACACCATCCACCACCTCATGGATGCGGTGAGACCCGTCGAGCCGGATTTGGCCGCCGAACTGGAGGAGGCGAAGAACGAGCTCGAGTTGCGGTTCGGCTACCTCTTCCAGGACGACGACGTCACCGCCGAGATGGACGGGCTGCTGGCGGCGCTATCCCCGGTGCTGGCGGCCGTCGGTGGGCCCACCATCGACTGCTGAGACGGCGGCGGCGGACCACGATCGCCACTCAACCGGAATAGGGCACCACGTAGTGGAGCACCACCACGAAGTGGGCGACGCTCCCCACCACCACGAGGACATGGAACAACTCGTGGTAGGAGAAGATGCGGGGGAACAATCGAGGTCTCCTGGTGGCGTAGAAGACCATGCCCACCGTGTAGGCGAGACCGCCGACCAGGGCCAGCGCAATCGCCCTGCCGCCGAGGCGCTGCGCCCACTGTCCGAGCGGGATCAGCGCAGCCCACCCGAGCAGCACCATCAGCGTGACCGACCAGGCCTGGTGCATCCCGGGTGCGGCCACCTTGAGCAAGATCCCGATCAGGGCGACCGTCCAGACCGCGATCAGCATCCCTACCCGCCAACCCCCGTCGAGCACCACCACTGCCAACGGGGTGAAAGTCCCGGCGATGAGGAAAAAGATCATCGAGTGGTCGAGACGCTGCACCCGTTGGCGGATGGCATCCCGCCACGGCACCGAGTGGTAGATCGTGCTTGTGGTGTAGAGCGCGATCAGCGCCAACCCGAACACGATCATGGCCCACATCCGTGGTGGGTCGTGGGCGGTACGCGCCACCAGCACCCCGAGACCGAGCAGAGAGAGCAGCGCCGCGGTCCCATGCAGCAGCCCTCGCACCGGGTTCTGCATCTTCCCCAGGGTGATCCGTTCCATCGACGGGGAAGAATACGGCCCGCGGCGAACAAGAAGACCGTTTTGGCGTCACTCCACGTCCTATGACCGCGTTTGGTAAAACCAAAACCGGTACGTTCGGCAGATGTTGCGGGTCGCCAACTGCTCTGGGTTCTACGGCGACCGCTTCTCGGCGGCGAGGGAGATGGTCGAGGGGGGTCCCATCGACGTCCTCACCGGCGACTACCTGGCCGAGTTGACCATGGCCATCCTGTGGCGCAACCGGGTACGCGACCCGGAGAGCGGGTACGCCACGACCTTCCTTCGCCAGATGGAAGAGGTGCTCCCAACGTGCATGGAGCGGTCGATTCGGGTGGTCTCCAACGCCGGAGGGCTGGCGCCGGCGATCCTGGCGACACGTCTGTCCGAGATGGCGGAGCGGCTCGGTGTGGGCACTCGGGTCGCCCATGTGGAAGGGGACGACCTGATCACTCGGGTCGGCGAACTGAGACCGCTCACCAACATCGACACCGGCGAGGATCTGCCCCCGGATGTGGAGCCGCTCACCGCCAACGCCTATCTCGGGTGCTGGGGCATCGCCGCCGCCCTCGGGGCCGGTGCCGATCTGGTGGTCACGGGACGGGTGACCGACGCCGCCCTAGTGATGGGGCCGGCGGCTTGGCGGTTCGGGTGGGGCCCCGACGACCTGGATGCCCTGGCCGGGGCTCTGGTGGCCGGGCACGTAATCGAGTGCGGCACCCAATGCACCGGGGGCAACTTCAGCTTCTTCACCGAGATCCCAGGGCTGGAGCATCCCGGCTTTCCCCTCGTCGAGTTGGAGCAAGACGGGAGCTTTGTCGTCACCAAGCACCCCGGCACCGGGGGTGCGGTCACCGTGGAGACGGTCACCGCCCAGTTGCTCTACGAGATCGGCGGCCCTCGCTACCTCAACCCCGACGTGACGGCGCGCTTCGACACGATTCGCCTCGTCGGCGACGGGCCCGACCGTGTTCGGGTGGAGGGGGTGCGCGGCGAGCCGCCACCACCGACCGTCAAGGTGGCGCTCAACTACCTGGGCGGCTACAGGAACACGGTGACGTTCCTGGTCCCCGGGCTGGACGTGGAGGAGAAGGGCCGGGTCGCCCTCGAGGCGTTGTGGACGAGCGGTGGGGGGACAGGACAGGTTCGGCGCCACCGATGTGAGATGGTTACGGAGCGACCGGGGTGACCCGTCCAGCAACGAGGAGGCGGTGGCCCAGCTGCAGGTGACGGTCAAGGACCGCGATGCCGAGAAGGTGGGACGCGCCTTCAGCCGGGCAGCGGTCGAGTTGGGGCTGGCCAGCTACCCGGGTTTCGCCATGACCGGCCCACCCGGCGACTCCGAGCCGTTTGCCATCTACTGGCCGGCCTCGGTCCCGGCCGAGACCGTCGAGCAGAGGGTGGTCTTCGACGACGGGTCGGCCCTCGAGGTACCCCTACCGGCCTACAAGGCAAAACCACCACAACCCGCCCCTGTCCATGAGCCAGGTCCGCTGGATCCCGCCCCGACCCGCCGGGCACCGTTGGGGATGGTGGCGGGCGCCCGCTCTGGTGACAAGGGAGGCAACGCCAACCTGGGGGTGTGGGGCCGCACCACGGCCGGCTACCGCTGGCTGGAGGCGTTCCTCACCGTCGACCGCTTGCGCCTCCTGATGCCGGAGACCGCCGGTCTAGTGGTAGAGCGGCACGCCTTCCCCAACATCGCCGCTCTGAACTTCGTCATCCACGGGTTGCTCGGCGAAGGCGTCGCCTCGTCAACCCGGCTCGACCCCCAGGCGAAGACACTCGGGGAGTACCTGCGGGCCAAGGTGGTAGAGGTTCCCGAGTCGCTGTTGGGCACCTCGGACCAGGGTCAAACGATGCCTCCCGCAGGCGCCTACAGTTGACCCTCGGCACCATGGCCCGACCGTCACAGCTTCTATATCGGGTCTACGAGAACCGGCTCTCGGCTGAGCTCGACCGCACCCGGCTCCCCAGACACCTCGGGATCATCCTCGACGGACACCGCCGCTATGCCCGCTCCGAAGGCATGCGCGACTACTCGACGTCGTACCGGGCCGGGATGAGGAAGTTCGAGGACGTCATCGGGTGGGCCGAGGAGCTGGGCGTCCCTGCCATCACCGGTTGGGTGCTCTCCAAAGAGAACCTGACCCGGCCGGCCGACGAGCTCGACCCCTTCTTCGAGGTCCTCATCGAGCTGTTCGAGGGGCTGCCCAGCCTGGCGCACCGGCACGGTTTCTCCGTCGGGGTCATCGGCAGCCTCGACCTGCTCCCCGACGACCTTGTCGCCGCGGCGAAGAAGGCAGGGGAGGCCGCCCCGGCCGGACCATTGCATCTCACCATCGCCATGGGCTATGGGGGACGCCAGGAGATAGTGGATGCCTGTCGTGAGGTGGTGACCGAGTTGGCCGAGCAGGGTGTGCCAGCCACCGAGATCGCCGCTCAGATCGACGCAGGCGGTCTCGCCGCCCACATGTACCGGCCCGACCTACCCGAGGTGGACCTGGTGATCCGGACCAGCGGTGAGTCGCGGCTCTCCGGGTTCCTCCTCTGGCAGTCGGCATACGCCGAGTTTGTTTTTGTCGACGTGTATTGGCCCGCCTTTCGGCGAGTCGACTTCCTGCGGGCGCTGCGCGATTTCACACGACGGGAGCGACGCTTCGGTCGGTAGCGTTGTCGCGGGGCATCAGACGCGCCTGTCGCCCGATCCGATGGGGAGGAAGAGGAGGGGGATGTGATTCGTTCCGTGTTGACGCTCGATGCGGCGCTCACCGTCGGCGACGCGATTGCCGCTCTCGAGGGTTATGCCGATGACGTCGGCGTGGTGGTGAGGCGGCGGGAGCTGGACACCACCTACTACTACACGATGTCCCGGGCCGAGGTGCTCGGCCGAATGGCCGGATCCGACGAGTCAGCGAACCTGCGCGACGCCCTCGGGCTCCACGAGACCGGAGCTGCTCCGACACTCGACTTTTCCGGCAATATCAGCGGACAAGCCGGCGTGGTGCTCGACGGGACCGAGGTCGTTGGCGTGGCGGTGCCCGGCCCGGGTGAGGGCCCCACTCGAGGAGGGCTCTTCCCCGAGCTCCCCACCACCGGCGCCGAACCCGGGACCGGTGGTACCGCCGGCGGCGATAGGGGGGATTCCGGCGAGGAGGACCTGGTCACGCACCCGGCTCTCGATGCTCCGGAGAAGGTCGCTCCGGGCGAGTCGTTCGATTTGACAATCGGGCTCTCGGCGACCCCGACCGACACCCATGGCAGTGGGGCATTCCGCCTGACGATGGGCGATGAGGTCGAGCTGGTGGTCCAGGTCACGGCGCTTGGATTCGAGGCACCCAACGGGATCCGTCAACTGCTCACGGTACGCCGCGCCAACCCCGAGCAGGCCAAGGCAGTCATCAAACTGGTGGCCCCGTCGACCGAGCAGCCCACGTGGGGGCTGCTCCAGGTCGAGTACGCACGGGCTGGAGCCGTGGTGGCGCGCGCTTGGCGCGAGATCCTGGTCGCCGACCCCGCCACCGTGGCCCCCCGCGCCCCGGTGGTTGAGAGCAGCGGAATCCCGGCGTCGCCGCAGGGGCCCGTTCCCGACCTGACCGTCACCGCCCTCACCAGCCCCGATGGCCGGCGCCTCTCGTGGACCTTCACCACACCGCACGACGTTCCTCTCCCCAACGCCGTGGTTGAGACCGGACTCCCCCCCGGCAGTGCGAAGACCTTCGCCGACCAGGTGTTGCGCCAGGTCCCGGCTGCCGACGGCGGGCCGCTTCTCGACAACACGATTGCTGGGATCGGAATCACTCTTGCCAATCTGCTGCCCGATGCGTTCTGGGACGTTCTCGAGGGCGTTTGGAAAATGGCCGACGGGCCACCGTCGTTGCTCCTCGTGTCCGACGACACGTATGTGCCCTGGGAATTGGCCTCGCTGCAGGAGATCGAACTTGCCGAGGGGCTGGTGGACCAAAACCTCCCACCGATCCTCGGGGTGCAGGTGCGGATGGGTCGGTGGCTCCCCTCAGCTGCTCGCAGACGCCGAATCGGCGGGCATCCCTCGCAGCCACCGGCCGCAGAACGAGAAGTTGCCCGGTTCGCCCTAGTGATCGGGGACTACTTGGAGGGATCGGGCCTACGAGACCTCCCGAAGGCAAAGGAAGAGGGGAAGGCGCTGGCGGCCAAGTACCCCAACGTTTGGCGGGCGGCGACAGAGGTAGATCTCAACGAACTGCTCGAAGACCGGCTCACCGACAAGGGAGACCATGTCTCGGTGCAGGTGATCCACATCGCATGCCACGGTACGGTCGATCCGGTCAACACGCGTTACAACGGCATCGTTCTCTCCGACACAGACCTCCGGTTGGATCAGATGGGGGTGACCGGGAGCAAGCTGGTGACTACCCAGGAGCCGTTCGTATTTCTCAACGGGTGCGAGCTCGGGCTGGGTTCGGAGGTGCTGGGTGAATCCCGGCGGTCTTGCTCCCGCCTTTCTCGGCTCCGGCAGCCGGGGGTTCATCGCACCGTTGTGGCTGGTCGACGACACCCTTGCTCACGATCTGGCCTTGGAGTTCTACGAGATGACCATCGGCGAGGGGGTCACCGCGGGCGAGGCGCTCCGGCGCATGCGACAGCACTACGACCCGAAGGCGACCAAGCCCTTGTCGACACCACTGGCCTACGTGTTCTACGGCCATCCGGACCTCCGTTTGGCGTTGGCGACCTGAGAGGGGGAGAACACACATGGCAAGACTCGACGGGACCACGAGGACCGTTCAAGTTGCCGCCGGTTATAGCATCACTGCGCCGGGAGTCACCGGCGAAGCCACCGCCTATTCGGGTGTTCCCGGCGGCACCAGGGCGCCAGGGGTCGAGGACGCAACCGACGCCTTCGTCGATGCGATGCGCGAGACCGATATGGCCGAAAGGCAACTCATCCAGATCCGGGTTGACGGGATCAATCCCACCATGCCCCGCGAGGAGGTGCGGACCGCAGCCGGCGAGGAGGGCCTCGTCCTCGATACTCCGGACTTCGGCGCCAACGTCGGCCAGGTGGTGCTGGCGGTGGACGAGGACGGGGCGATGAGCTGGTACTTCCCGGTGGACAATGCCGGGGCGGTGCAGCCGCCCGAGGTGCGGGGCAGCGGTGGGGCCAAGCGCTTCGTCATCCGCCGTGTCACACCGCCGGCGCCCACGGGAACGCCCAACCGCGGGCTGGTGGGAATGGTGGGCAGCAAGCTGCTCAAGCTCCTCATCTACCCCCTCACCGACCTGGCGCTGGGGGCCGTCGGGGAGAAGTTCGCCGCGGCATGGGAGGGCAAGTACCGACCATATGGGACGAGGTTCTTCGAACCGGCCGGGTACCGGACACCGGGGCTCGCCCAACTCCAGGATGCCGACTGGGACCGGCTCGCCCAAGGCCCCAACCTGTGGTTCGTCCACGGCACCTTCTCGACCTCGCACGGCGGGTTCTATCAGCTGCCGCCCGAGTTCTTGGGCGCCCTCAACGAGAAATACCAGAACCGGGTGGTGGCGTTCGACCATCCCTCGTTGTCGGTCGATCCGCTGGCCAACGCCGCCGAGTTGAGCAGCCGTCTCCCCGACGGTGTGGAGCTCGAGGTGGACATCGTCGCTCACAGCCGCGGCGGACTGGTGGCCCGCGCCATCGCCGGCGAGATCGACGGCCCTCTACCCGGTTTGCGGGTGCGCCGGGCGGTGCTGGTGGGGACTCCCAACCACGGGACACCGTTGGCCAACCCCGACCACATGATCGACTTCCTCGATCGAATCACCACATGGCTCAACGTGATCCCTCCCGGGCCGGCCTCGGTGGTCACCGAGGTCCTCGAGGCGGTGCTGACCGCGGTCAAGGTCCTTGGGCGCGCCGCCCTCAAGGGGCTGCCAGGGCTGACCTCGATGGATCCGAGTGGCGAGTACCTGAAGCGGCTCAACGCGGGAGCGGCCGCCGACACGGTCTACTACGCCGTCGGCTCCGACTATGACCCGGTGTCGGGTCTGCGCAACTCTGGCCAAGAGCGCTCGCAACCTGGTGATGGACCGGGTGTTCGCCGATTCGGCCAACGACCTGGTGGTTCCCACCGCCGGTGTCTACGAGGGCAGCGCCGATCCGGCATTCCCCATCCCCGAGGACCGCCGTCTCGTCTTCGCCAAGGGCGACGGCATCGACCACGGTGGCTACTTCGCCCGTCCCCAGTTCGCCGAGCGTTTGTCGGAGTGGCTCCCGGGCTGAAAGCCAGACGGAAGTCGGAAGACGGAAGGAACAGCCTCCCCCGGTGAGGGGGAGGCGCGAGCGTAGCGAGCGGAGGGGGTGATTCCGCCGACGTGGAGCGTCTGCCGTCTGCCTCAGCCTCAGCCCTGCAAGCCGAGGGTGTGCCAGGTACCGGGATTGTCCTGGTTTTCGCCGGAGCGGTTGGGGTTGGTGCTTACCATCAGCCGCAAGTCGCCGTTCGGGGCGGCGTCACTTACGTTGAAGTTGGCTCCGAATACCCTTCCCGGCTCGGGATCGTCGACCCCTAGCACCGGCCACGGTATGGCGGCCTCGAGGGTGTACCCGGCATCTTGTTCGATGTTCACGACTCCTTGGATACTCGGCTGGCTCGACGAGTCCGGCCCGTCCACGAACGCGCCGCCGCTCGCCGGGTTGACCGCACCGATAACGTGAGCGTCCGCTGGGCCGGGGACCCCGAGGAGCACGTGCCGGTCGGCCTCGCGCAGCGGGTCTCCGTCACCGAGCCCTGACGGGTCGGGTCCGAACTCGAAGTGGGCTGAGTCGCCATTGAACAGGGCAAAGGGGAGACGGTCGAACGTGTGAATCTCGAAGTCGTCGGTGACGACGAGCACGTATAGGGCCTGATCGTCCCAGGCCAACTTCCATCTGCCGAAGCTCAGTGTCGGTTGGCCGGCACCCGTGAAGACCCTCGACTCCGCCTTGAACTCGGGAACCTGTTCCCATTCGGCAGGGTTGCCGTCGAGTGTCGGTGGCGATCCTGTCCGGAATGCGATGGCGTCGGCGTTCACCTCACCACCGCCGCCCAGCGTCGTGTCACCCCCGCCCCCTTCGTCGTTGCGGTTGAACAAGACGAAACCGATGAGGGCCGCCGCCGCTAGCGCCACACCCACGAGCAGCGGTCCGACCCGGCGCCGCGGCGGGGCGGGGGGCGGAACCCCGGGCGGACGCTCTTCGGTCCGCGCTGCCGGGATCATCTGTGGCGCCGATGCCTCCCGCCGCATGTCGTCGTCGACCATGTCCGGGGCAACCGACTCCAGTTGGTCCCAGCGGTCCGCCGCCTCGGCCAGGCGACCGTGGGACTGGAGGGCCACTGCCTCCGCCAGCAAGTCCTCGGCGCGTAGCCGCCGCTCTGCCCGATCCAATGCGGCTGCTACGTCGACCCGGTCCGGGTCGGCTCCCAGGATTGCTGCGTAATGGCGAACCGCTCCGCCCCAGTCGCCCCTGGACTCGGCGTCGAGAGCCCGCAGCATGGTGGTCTCGAGGGCTTGGGTGCTCGCCACGTCGGTGAGCTCGGGGGGCGGCACGGGCTCCGGTTCGGGTACTGGCTCCGGCTCCGGTTCGGGAACTGGCTCCGGCTCCGGTTCGGGCTCTGGACCCGGCGGTGACGGCTCGGGCGGTCCCGGCTGAGGTTCCGGAAATGGCTCGGGTTCGGGCGGGACCGGTATGGGTTGGGGCGGTCCCGGCTCGGGCACTGTCGCCACGGTGGACGTCGCCACCATGGTCGGGGCCATCTCGAAGACCTCGCCACTGGGGGCACGCAGGTAGAGCACGGGGGTACCCCACTCGATGTCGTTTCCTCCGGCGAAGATTGCCTTGCGTGCTGCGCTCACGGCGGCGTCGACGGGGTAGCCGTCGGCTAGGGCGAGATAGAACTCGCGGGCGAACTGGATGGCGGCCCCGTCGGTGATCTCGAACTGCATCGCCACTACCGCGGGCGCACCGCGACGGGTCAGTTCTGGTGCCACGCCCCCAAAGGGGTCCTCGGTCCCGGTGCGCGCACCCTCGCAGGCGTTGAGTACCAGGAGGCGCATCGGGTCGTGGTCGTGGAGGATGGTCCCCAGGCTCCGCCCTGAGACCATCCGCCCCCTCCCCTGGTCGTCCTCCAAGACGAGCACGCCTTCGTCGTTGGCGCGGTCGAAACCTCCGTGGCCGATGTAGTGGAGTATGTGCACGTCTTCCTGCCGCAACGCACGCTGCAGTTCGCTGAGAGTGGCCCGCTCCAGAACCCGAAGCTCGGCGCGGCCGTCGGCGATGATGCTGGCCAAGGCTTCTCTAAGCCGCGCCTCCTCGGCGGCGGCGTCCAAGGCCGGATAATCGGATGGCGCCGAGACGAGAAGCAGGATCCGGAGCGGCGGCTCGACCAGCAGCGGCCGCACCGACACCGGCAACTCGGGATACCGCACCATCGGGCGGCGATCGGAGAGCACCAAGAAGTCGCCCAGTCCCTCGCTGTAGAGATACTCCCATGGGAGGTCTCCCAAATCGGGCGCCGAGGTCAGCCGAAGCCTGAGCCGCAGCCCTTTGCCCTCCCGTTCGGCGGCGTCGAGGCTGCGCCGGTAGGCGGTCCCCACCTCGCCGGCGAAGACTGTCTCGTAGAGACGTGACCCGAATGTCTGGGCGGCGTACATCTCGGGCGAATCGATCCGGCGGACACCACGCCTTGGCCTGCCCACCCGCAGGAGGAAGTTCTCGATCTCCAGCGGGCTGAAGGGGATCTCGAATGTGGTCGAGGTCTCACCCGCCGGCGATGAAGTGACCGCGGCTCGATGAGCGTCCTCGCCGACGGTTTCCAGCGTGAGATCGAAATTCAGGTACTCGCGACGGGTCATCTCCCGCCTCTCCTCATGCCCCCACGCCGAGGCCTCTCCGAGTGACGGAGTCGCCTCGAAGTCAAACGATACGCCGAGTACTCCAACTCGTGTGGGATGGGCTATCGGGTGACCATGTCGGCAGAGAGGTGTGAAACGTCGCCGAAAGACCGCAACCCAAAGGCGCGGCTGTCGGCGACCCGGTGAGCGGTCACCACCGCTACCGACGTGTGCTGCCACAGGAACCGGTCCCATTCCCAGGGGACCGCCTCGAGCCCGAGGAGCACGCCGAGCAAGACGGCATTGGTCCCGCCGTGGGCAACTATGACCAGCCTGGTGCTGTTGTCCTCCACCGACCAGAGTTGGGGGTGCTCGTCGGCAAGCCGGGTGATTCCGCGCTCTCCGAGCGACCGTTCCAGACCGGTGACGATCCGCCGGTGAAAGTCGCGGAAGGTCTCGCCGCCGGGGAGCCCGTCCCACATGGCGTCGACTCGAGCGGAGCCGGACCCGTTCGAGCATCCGGTCGACCTCGTCGACCGGGCTTCCCTCCCACGAGTCAGGGTTGGCGATCTCGGCCAGCCACGGCACAACCGTCGGCTCGATTCCGAGCGCCCGACCCACCGGCTCAGCAGTCTGGCGGGCACGCACCATCGGGGACACCAGGATCTCGCCGACGCCATCCCATTCCGCCGCTTTGCGACCGAGCATCTCGGCCTGGTCCCGACCAAGATCGGTCAACTCCGGGTCATTGCGGGCAATACCGAGGGTGCCCAATCGGGTTGAGCGTGACGGATTAGCAGCAGGTCCATGGTGGTGTTCGGTGAGTATGGCGCTCCCCGGCCCCGTCGGCGGACCGTCTCTCAGTCCTGCTGTATCACCGAGAGGATGTTGCCCGCCGGGTCGGTGAACCAGGCGATTGGCGGGCCGCCACCGTGGAAGATGCCCTTTTCGTCCTGGTCGGCTTCCATCTCGGGGTAGCGCTCGAACTCGACGCCACGCGCTGCCAACTCGTCGACCGCCCGCTCCACGTCGGGAACCGGGAAGTTGAGGATGGTGTAGTTCGCCGGAGCATGGTCCGGCTTGGGGTAGACGAGGACGTCGCGTCCCCCGGCGATGTGGAGAGAGAGCATCCCCTCCTCCTCGGTCACCGATATCCCCAGGGTGTCTCCATAGAAACGCTTTGCCGCTTCCACGTCCGGCACGGCGAACCCGCTGAACGCCTCGGTCTTCTCGAACATGGTCATCCTCCTTGGTCTGTGCTCATTGTGACCGCGTCGCCCGAACGTACTCATCGGTCAAATTTCTGCCGTCTGCCGAGAGTCACCCCCTCCGCTCGCTCGCTCGCGCCTCCCCTCACCGGGGGAGGCCAAAACCGCTCCGTCCCCCCGGGGGACCCGCTGCGGAGCAGCGGGTAGGGGGGATCCGAAGTTCAACGGGCCAGTCACCCCCTCAGCTCGCTCGCCCTCACGGGAGGCTCGTTCTGCCGTCAGCGGTCCCATAATGAAGACGTGACCGCAAACTCGCCGGGACGACCCGGCTCGTTGACCATCTCCGCACCAATGCGCTGGTCACCGGGGGTAAGTACACGCTCCGCTCGGGGATCGTTTCTGATTGGTACCTCGATGGACGTCGCACCACGTTCGACGGTGAGGGCGCTCTCCTGGTGGGCCGAGCGGTGTTCGAGGTCCTCGATCCGGCCACTGAGGTAGTGGGGGGGATGACGATGGGCGCAGATCCCATCGCCGTGGCCACCGCGGTGGTAGCCAGCTCGAGGGTCGCCGCCTCAGCGCTTTCTCGGTGCGAAAGGAGGCCAAGAGCCATGGGATCGGGGGGAGGCTCGTTGGCCCGGTCGAGAAAGGGGACAGGGCGACGGTGGTCGAGGACACGACCACCACCGGCGGGGCGCTCTGCGAGGCGGTCGAGGTGGTTCTCGAGGCCGGATTGTTTGTGCTCCAGGCAGTGGCGCTGGTCGATCGGAGTGGCGGAGCGGCCGCGGATCGTCTCGCCGCCCTCTCCGTCCCCTACCTCTCGCTCGTGTCGCCCGCCGATCTGGGGGTGGCCGGATGACCCCGTTGGCCGTTTCCCGCTCACCACTCCGAATGTGGTTGCTCGCCCTGGGTGGGGTGCCACTGTTGGTGTTCGGGGTCGACATCCTGCTCGAGCAGAGGATCTTCCGCCCGCTACAAGAGGCGCTGTTCCCCCCCGACAGCCCTCAGATCTTCGAGCCACGCGACACCATCTGGGCCTGGGCTTTCATAGTGATCGGGGCAGCGATGGTGGCGTTGGGGCTCAAGGAGTTGCTTGCCCCAGCCAAGGTGGTGGGCGGTGACGACGCCGGATTGCACCTGCGACTCTCTGGTCCCTTCCGCCCGCCGAGCCTGATCCGCTGGTCCGATCTGCGGTCGGTGCGGTCGGAGAGGTTTGACGACGGCGGCGAGGCTGTGGAGGCGTTGATCGTGGAGGTG
This sequence comes from uncultured Actinomycetes bacterium, assembly GCA_963780745.1. Classification (GTDB taxonomy): domain Bacteria; phylum Actinomycetota; class Acidimicrobiia; order Spongiisociales; family DATADW01; genus DATADW01. The sequence continues at coordinate 133,113 of CAWACT010000012.1, forward strand.
GGGGACGACGCCGAGCTACCGGACGACCCGTGGGGAGCGCGTTGGATCGAGTCGGGCACCTTGGCCATGTTGGCTGAGGGATGGGACCAGCCGGCCGAGGTGGTGGCGCACAGGATCGAATCGCTCAGAACGAGTGACCCCACCTCATCGACCAAAGGTTGCGCCAACGAAACCCCGGGAGCCGACCGCGCCGAGGTTCCGATTCCGCCGATCCCGATGCCCGAGGACTCGACCAAACCATGACGGTGCTAATCGGAGCCCACGTCGGCAACGCCGACCCCATCGCCGAAGCCGCGTTCCGCAAAGCCGACCTCGTCCAGTTCTTCGCCTCCAACCCGCAGTCCTGGAAGAAGCCCCAGCCACGTAGCGACGCCGAGTCTCTCCGAGCGTCCGGGCTTCCCATCTATCTTCACGCCCCGTATCTGGTCAACGTGGTGTCGCCCAACAACCGCATCCGCATCCCCAGCCGCAAGATCCTCGCTGACACGTGCACCGCCGCCGACGAGATCGGAGCGACCGCGGTCATCGTCCACGGCGGCCATGTCGAGGACGACGAAGAGGTGGACGCCGGGTTCCCGCGCTGGCGCAAGGCGCTCGAGACCCGCGAGTCGGATGTGCGGTTGCTGATCGAGAACACGGCGGGAGGGGGAAACGCCGTGGCGCGGCAGGTCGAGATCATCGATCGGCTGTGGGCGGAGATCGGAGACTTTGACGTCGGCTTCTGCCTGGACACATGCCACTTCTGGTCCGCAGGAGAGCCGCTGGACACCCTTGTCGAAAGGGTGTTGGCGGCGACAGGCCGGATCGATCTGGTCCACTGCAACGACTCGCGCGACCCGGCCGGTAGTGGGCGCGACCGGCACACCAACCTGGGGAGCGGTGAGATCCCACCGGACCTCTTGGTTGGTGTTGTGACGGGTGCGGCCGCCCCGGTTGTCATCGAGACGCCCGACGACGCCGCCGGTCAGGCGGCGGACATCGAATGGTTGCGAGCCAGGCTTTGAATTGTCGGTGATCCGGCGGCCGGCGTTCCGCCGGGGACTCGTCGAGGGGGCGCCGGTCCTTCTCGTGGTCCTACCGTTCGGGGTCGCCTTCGGCGTCCTCGCCGTCGGCGTGATGCCCGGTTGGCTCGCCATGGTGACCTCGCTACTCGTCGTGTCGGGCGCCGCCCAATTCGCGATGGTCGGTCTCGCCGCTGCCGGGCCCGAGGCGATTCTGGTGGCGGCGACCGGTCTGGCGCTGCGTCACGTCCCCATGTCGGCCACCCTCTCAGGTCTGATCGGGCAGCAACCTCTTCCGGTTCGAGCCGGCCTGGCTTGGGTGCTCGTCGACGAGAGCTTCGGGCTCACCGTCGACGCATCACGTCGCGGTATCGATGACCTCGTGGGTTACAAGGCCGCGATTGATCTCCAGTTGTACACGGCATGGATGGCAGGCACTGCGATCGGCGTTTTGGTTGGTCCGGTCATCGACCCGGTCGCCTTGGGGATCGAGGTCTTGTTCCCCCTGCTCTTCCTCGGCCTCGCCGTCCCACTTCTTCTCACCAGACGACATTGGGTTGCTGCTGGGAGCGCGGTCGTGTTCGCCATCCTCGCCACGCTCGTCCTGCCCGAGGCGTGGCAGGTGACCGCGGCGGCGGTGCTGGCGGCACTGGCGGGGGCATTGATCGGTGATTGAGCCGTGGGTGGTCGTGGTGGTGGCTGCGGTCACGTACCTATGCCGTGCTTCTTTCCTGGTGCTACCGGGTCTGCCCCAGCCGAGCGGGCTGTGGGCTCGCTTCCTCGACTCATTCCCGTTGGCCCTGTTCGTCTCACTGGCAACGATCGGCTTCGTGGCACCCGAGGGGATACCGGCGGTGACGCCGGGTCTCGCCGCGGCCGCCGGGGGAGTGGTTGGAGCCGCAATCACCCGACGGTCGCTCATCGGAACCATCGTCATCGGCACTGCTGTGTACTGGGTGGCCCGGCTGCTCAGCGGCTGACTGCACCCCCCGGCCTACCATTCCGGCCCCATGGATGTCCTCGTCACCATCCATTCGGTCTTCCGCTGGGTGGTGTTGGCGGCACTCGCCGGGGCGGCCATCTACGGGGTGGTGCGTGCCCTGCGACGCGACTCATGGTCACCCGGGTCGGCTCGCCCATTCGCCATGGCCACGGTGGTGCTCGACATCCAGGTGTTGATTGGCATAGTCCTTTGGATTCTCAGCCAAGGTTGGGAGGCAAACCCGTTCCTGGCGATCATCCACCCCGGGGTCATGCTCCTGGCCGTCGGCGTGGCCCATGTCGCGGTTCGGCGCTCGCGTAGCAACGGGGCTGCGCCGCCCGCCTACTGGATCGGCGGGCTCGGACTGTTGGGGACGCTGGCCCTGGTGTTGGCCGCCATACCCTGGGCGTCGTGAGACGCCTCGCCATGGCAGCCCTGATCCTCTTGGCGGCCGCGTGCGCCAGCGAGCACGGTCCGTGGGTAGACGCTGACGGCAATCGGGTACCGAACGGATTGATCCTCGAGTTCGATGGCCCCTCGTCGTGCGGATGGTCATCGGTCACCTTTATCCGGTTCTTCGGTGACCAGTACGCCCGCGACCCGGAAAGGGCACTTGGCGCACTCCAGGGCCCTGATGGGAACGATCTCACCTACGACGAGGTGACCGAGCCGCCGGCGGGAGCGGAGCCCACCGGCATCACACACGGTGACCGTGAGATCCTGATCGACGAGGCCCAGCGCGACGATTACCTGTTCATGTCGGTGGGAGATTCCCTTGTGGAACGCTGGCCCCGAGCGGAGTTGACTTGTCCAGCGATGCCCGGGCCGCAACCCGAGGCGCTGGGACGGCACCCCGGCCCTGTTAGATCAGTCGACGAACGCCACCTCGTCGATGAAGCACCACGACCAGTCCTCACCCGGTTCCAATGAGCGGGCAATCGGGTGCCCGGTCTCCAGGGAGTGAGCCCTGGCATGCCTACTAGGCGAACTGTCGCAGCAGGCGGCGTGCCCGCAAGTCCGGCACATGCGGAGGTGAACCCAGGTGCCGCCGGTGCGGAGGCAGTCCTCGCACCCGTCGGCCGAAGGCTCGACCTGGGAGATGGATGATATGTGGCTACATGCTTCGGCCATGTGTCGGGCTCCCTCGTCGTCACTGTGACGGTAGACGGCGGACGGCAGACAGCAGGTCTCTCCGTCCCCCCGCAGGGGGGAAGGGACCCGCTGCGGAGCAGCGGGTAGCGGGGGCTGCCGAGCTCCCAACCGTGCCCGATACGCGTCCGTCACGCCTTTGGGAGTGAACCGGCCCCCCTCCCCCGACGCCTGCGGCGTCGGGTACTCCCCCCGCCGGGGGAGGGAAGTTGCTCCGTCCTCCGGGGCAAGGGACCCGCCGCGTTGCGGCGGGTAGGGGGGCTCGCGAAAAATCCCGAAGGTGTGCCGTCAGTCGTCGATGTTGCCCAGTCTGAGCCGGGCGCGGCGGCCCAACCCGGCGAACGTGCCCTCGTTGGCCTCGACGGCGAACTGGAAGGGGACTCCCGGGCTGTAGGTGGGGCACGGATCGGCGGTGCACGGGACCATGGTGAGCGATCCGACAAGCCGCCGGTTGGCGTCGAAGAAGGCGATGTCGAGCGGGATCAAGGTGTCCTTCATCCAGAAGGATGTCGACCTCTCTTCCGGGAACAGGAAAATCATCCCAGCTCCTTCGGGCATGTCGGTCACGTGCATGAGCCCCTGACCCTGCTGCTGAGGGGTGACGCGCCACCGCCACATCGAGGGGGATGCCGCCCACGATGATTCTGGCGCTGTCGAAACCCTCGAGCGCGAACCCGGCGCCAGGAGTGGTCGTGGTCGGAGCGGCGGTGGTCGTGGCCACGGCTGTCGTCGCGGTCGCCGCGGTTGGCCCAGTGGTGGTGGAAGCCTCGGTCGTGGCGGTGGCAGCAGAGGTCGGTTCCCCGGTTGCGGCGGTCGAGGCCGTCGAGCTCGTAGAGCCAGCCGTCCCGCAAGCGCCGACCACCACGAGCAGCAACAAGCCCACAATGTGACGGATGCTCCTCACCAGTCCAGATGGTAGGAGCCGATTTTCCGCTGGCTGTCCGCCCTTCCGACTTCCGTCTTCCGTCTTCCGTCAACCGTCTTCCGACTTCCGTCTTCCGTCTTCCGTCTCTGGCCGCCCCGCTACACTTCCCAGCGTTCCTTCGGCCCAAGGGCATGTGCGCGCCCGGGCCACACCTGCTTCGCCGCCAGGCGGGGCCGTCCCATCGGACGTCCAGAGGAAAGGAGAACAGATGCGCACCTATGAGGTGATGACGATTCATCGGCCCGATCTGGCCGATGACGATGTGACAACCCACGTCGGCGAGATACGGACGTTCCTCGAGGGCAAGGGCGCCACGATCATCGCCACCGACATGTGGGGAAAGCGGCGTCTCGCCTACGAGATCGAGCATCTCAGCGAGGGCTACTACACCGTGGTCACCTTCGAGGCGGAGTCCGAGCTCATCGACGAAGTCGATCGCATGCTTTCGCTGGCCGACCCGGTGCTGCGGCACAAAGTTGTCCGGCCGGGCGCCTGATCCCTGGTTTGTGTCGTACCGGCGTGGTACCACTACGAAGCCGGCCGGTGAAGCGGCAGCGGGTCTCAACGGGGCCCGGTACAACGAGGAGTGTGTGAGATGCCTGTCAACAGCGTGACCCTCATCGGCAACCTGGTAGAGGACCCGGAACTGCGCTTCACCCCCTCGGGCGTGGCCTTGGCCAAGGTCCGCTTCGCCGTCAACCGCCGTTACCAGGACCGCAACAACGAGTGGCAAGAGGAGACCAGCTTCTTTGGGGGGACCGTCTGGCGGGAGATGGCCGAGGCGGTGGCCGAGTCGCTCACCAAGGGCACCAGGGTCATCGTCACCGGCAGCCTGGAGCAGCGGTCGTGGGAGACCCAGGAGGGCGAGAAGCGCTCGGTGATAGAGGTTCGCATCGACGACATTGGCCCCTCCTTGCGCTACGCCACGGCGACGGTCACCAAGACCACCCGCCGCGAGGGCGATTGGCAGGGCGGCGGCGCCGGCGCCAGTGATGGCGGTGGCCGCGAGATTCCCCCCGGTCCGGTGGGCCGCGACGACTACGGGCCCGACGAGGCCCCCTTCTGATAGGAGCACGACAAAGACATGGCACAGCAACCAAGGCGACGCCGCCGCAACGAGGATCGCAACAAGCGAATCAGGAAGAAGGTCTGCTACTTCTGCAAGGAGAGGGTCGAGTTCATCGACTTCAAGGACGTGGGGACCTTGCGCCGCTACATGTCCGACCGCGCCAAGATCCGGGCACGGCGCGTCACCGGCAACTGCCCACGGCACCAGCGCGAGGTGGCTGTGGCGATCAAGAACGCTCGAGAGATGGCTCTTCTCCCCTACGTGGGGCGGCCGTGAAGCTGCTCCTCACCCAGGATGTCGATGGCCTCGGCGCCCGCGGCGAGGTGGTTGACGTGTCCGACGGTTACGGGCGCAACTACCTCTTGCCCAAGGGCAAGGCGGTCAAGGCCACAGCCGGGGCGGTGCGGACTCTCGAGTCGGCGCGGGTCCGGCGCGAGGAGAAGGATCGCCAGGAGCGACTGGAGGCCGAGCAGGTCGCCGCCGGGCTGGTCAAGACCAGAGTGGTGATTGCCGCCCAGGCCGGCGACGAGGGCCGCCTCTTCGGATCGGTCGGGACGGCCGACGTGGTCGCCGGGATCAAGAAATTCACTGGGGTCGACATCGACCGCAAGCACATCGATATCCCCACGCCAATCCGGGCCATCGGTCTCCATGAGGTCAGGGTCACCCTCCACCCCGAGGTCGAGTTCCCGGTCACCATCGACGTCATTCCCGCCTGAAGCCGCCGACGTGTGAGGGCTGGACGCCCCTGCTCATACGGTGACGTCGCGTCCCAGATCGGCGAACCGGGTGAATTCGGGGAGGAACGTCATCTCGACAAGACCGGTCGCCCCGGCGCGGTGCTTGGCCACTATCACCTCTGCCAAGCCCTTCTTCTCTTGATCCTCGGGGTGGTAGTACTCGTGCCGGTAGATGAACATCACGACGTCGGCATCCTGCTCGATGCTGCCGCTCTCCCGCAGATCCGACAGCCTGGGTCGCTTGTCCTCCCGGCTTTCCAGGCTCCGGTTTAGCTGTGAGACGGCGATGATCGGCACGTCGAGCTCGCGGGCGAGGTTCTTCAGGTTCCGCGAGATCTCAGCGATCTCCTGCTGCCGGTTCTCCCTGGTGGCCGCTTGCATGAGCTGCAGGTAGTCGACCACCACCAACGACAGCCCGTGCTGCCGCTTCAGCCGGCGCGACTTGGCCCGGATCTCGGTGACCGTCACCACCGGAGAGTCATCGATGAAGATGGGTGCCCGGTACATCCGCGAGGCGGCATCGACCACTCGCTGCCACATCGGGCCCGAGCTGACCGCTGCGCAACTTCATCGAGTCGATCCGGCCAACCGAGCAGAGAATCCGCTGGACCAACTCCTCCTTGGACATCTCCAGGCTGAAAATGGCGACGGTTTCGCCACGCTGGGCGACGTTGGTAGCCAGGTTCACAGTGAGAGCGCTCTTCCCCATGCTGGGCCTGGCGGCGATGACGACCAGATTGGCCGCCTGGAGTCCTGCCAGCTTGCGGTCGAGGTCGCGGAACCCGGTGGCCAGCCCTGTGATCTCCGACCCCAGTGCCTCCAGCTCCTCGATTCGCTCCAGTGCGCTCTGGAACATGGGACCCACAGCCACCATGCCCTCGCCGACCCTTCGCTCGGCGACGGCGAGGACCTCTTGCTCCGCCCGGTCGAGCACGGTGGAGACCTCCTCCTCGACCAGGAAACCCAACTCCGCCGCGGTGGAGCCGGCCCGGATGAGGTTTCTCCTGAGAGCATGCTCCTCGACGATGGAGGCGTAGTACTCGACGTTGGAGGTGGCAGGGACGACGTCGAGCAGCCCGGTAAGAAACCCGAGCCCACCGATCCGATCGATCTCTCCGTTTCGGCGGAGCTGGTCGGCAACGGTCACTGCGTCTATCGGCTGGTTGCCGTCGAAGAGCTGACGGCAAGCCTCGAACACAGCCTGATGGGAGGGGACGTAGAAGTCCTCGGGGTGGAGTTTGTCCATCACCAGGCTGGCGGCATCCACCGACAGCAGCAGGGCGCCGAGTACCGACTCCTCGGCCTCGACGTTGTGCGGGGGCACCCTGCCACGCCCCGCGGCGTGACTTCTGCCGGAATCGATCGCCCTCGTCGCCACTGTCTTGCCTCGCCTGTTCCGCCGTCAGGTCCTCGGTCCGCACTCACTCTGCCTCGAGCGTGCGACATTCCGAGACGCGTCAAACCACGCCATGGAACGGGGGAAGTGCCGATGTGGACTCTGACCAGGGACGGTAGGCCGTCATGGGCCAACGCGAGAACGGAGATGGTGGATTCGTTTCGCGAGCCGGAAACGCGCAGCCGCCGCCCGGCGGGAGGCGCAGGAGGAAGGGGGTAACCTCCCCGCCTGCCAGCCGAGCGGCGGCCATGCACGAGATGGATCGTCCGGTGCACCCTGCAACCAAATAGGTCGATCGGCTTATTTGGTACGAGTACTTAGTACTTAGTACTTAGTACCGGGTAGCGGAATGGAGCGGTCGTCATGCGTACCCTGCTGGTGTTTGAGTCATGAGTACTGAGTACTGAGTACTGAGTACTGGTATGCATGCGTACCCTGCTGGCGTGCTGCTCTCCGATCGTGACATCAGAAAAGCGGTTGCCGCCGGCGAGGTGCTCATCGACCCCTTCGACCCGGCGATGATCCAGCCGTCCTCGGTCGACGTCAGGCTGGACAGGTATTTCCGGGTGTTCGAGAACCACCGATACCCCCACATCGACCCTGCCCTCGAACAACCCGAGTTGACCCGGATGGTGGAGCCAACGGGGTCGGAGCCCTTCATCCTCCACCCCGGCGAGTTCGTCTTGGCGAGCACCTTCGAGCGGGTGGCGCTCGGCTCGGGGGTGGCGGCACGGCTGGAGGGAAAGTCCTCGCTGGGGAGGCTTGGGCTGCTCACTCATTCCACTGCCGGATTCGTCGATCCCGGGTTCACCGGGCACGTCACCCTCGAGCTATCGAACGTGGCGACGCTGCCCATCAAGCTCTGGCCGGGGATGAAGATCGGGCAACTCTGCTTCTTCGAGCTGTCCTCACCGTCCGAGGAGCCCTACGGGTCGGGTCGGCTCGGTTCGAGGTACCAGGATCAGCGGGGGCCCACCCCTTCGCGCTCGCACCTCAACTTCCACCGCGCCGAGGTGGGCAAGGCAAGACCGGCCGACTGAAGAGCGGATGAGGGGAATCGAACCCCCATCTCAAGCTTGGGAAGCTCGCGTTCTGCCATTGAACTACATCCGCGGGGACGGTCATCCTACCAACGGCAGCGTTCGCTCAGCCGCGGGCGAGCAACGAGAAACCGCCCCATAGCGCCATGAGCAAGCCGACAACCATGAGGAACCAGACCCGACCTCGCCGCAGGTCACCCGCCGCGCTGTCAGGTCGGGTGCCGCGCCGGGCTTGAATCAAAGCGAAGCCGTTCCCGGCGAGCAGGGCGAGTCCTAGGCCGAGCACCAATTCGGCGAGCAGGGTGTCGAGCCCGAGGAGGTCGGCCACCGCCGTCAGGGTATCGTGGGCACAAGGCCAGCGGGAGCGGTGGAATCCGCGACTGCTACGTGGTTCGGGTCTTCACCAGAGGCGATGCCGGTGGCAATCACCTGGGCGTGGTTCCCGACATCGCCGGGCTGGACACCGAGGCCATGCAGCGGATAGCGAGCGATCTCGGCTTCTCCGAGACGATCTTCCTCGATCGCACCGAGACGGTTCCCAGCGGCGCGGATATTCACCCCGGCGGTCGAGCTCCCCTTCGCCGGGCACCCACTGGTCGGTGCCGCATGGGTGCTCGGCCGGCTGGCGCCCGGAATCGGCTGATCGGCTCTCCTGCCCTGCGTTCGTCGTGCGGCTGCGGGTGGACGGGGACTGACCTGGATCGATCTTCCACTCGGACAACCGGTCGACGAGATCGAGCCACCACGGGGCTTCTCCGCGGTCTCGGCGGCTGTCGTCCGCATGCCTCTGCCCTACCTGGTCCTCCAGCTACCCGACCCCACGGCGGTGGCGCGGGCCACTGCGTCGGTTCCCGATGGCTACGGCGAGGTCTATATCTGGGCATGGGAAACCGAGCCGACATCGGTGCGAGCCCGGTTCTTCGCTCCCGAGGCCGGCGTCATGGAGGATCCCGCCACGGGAAGTGCCGCGGTGGCCCTGGCAGCCCTGCTACGTCATCGTGGGACGGATCGAGGAGCGCTGCGGGTCCAGCAAGGTGATGAGATCGGGCACCCCTCCACGATCGAGCTCAGCTGGGGGGGCGATGAGGCATCGATCGGCGGAACGGTGCGACAGGACGAGGTCCGGGTCCTCGATAGCTAGCCCCTTATCACCCCCGATATCATCCCGCCGGTGCCGACTCCCGTCGTTCCTCCGCCATGACGGCGGTGGCCACTGCCCCGGCATCATCGGCCAACCTCGGGCCCGGGTTTGACACCCTCGCTCTCGCCTTGGATATTCGCTGCCGGGTCACCGCCCAACCCGCCGACCGTTGGTGTATCGAGCACGTCGGCGACGAGAGACCGGCCTCCGGAGAGGACGACCTGGTCCTCAGCGCCGCCCGGCATACCGCAGGTAGCGAGCGGCCGCTGGCGCTCGTCGTGGAGAACGGGATCCCGATGGGACGGGGTTTGGGGTCGTCGGCGGCGGCTGCAGCGGCAGCGGCCGCCGCGGCCGCCTCGGTCGCCGGCATACCCATGGGACCTGATGCCTTGCTCCCCCTAGTGGCTTCACTCGAAGGTCACCCCGACAACGCCGCCGCCGCGGTACACGGCGGTCTGGTCGCAGTCGGCCCCGGTGGCACGGTGGCGCGCCTCGAACTGCACCCTTCGCTGCAGCCCATTTTGGCAGTCCCCGACCACGGTCTGCCCACGACACGAGCCCGGGCGGCTCTTCCCGAGACGGTGACCCGGGCCGTCGCAGCACGCAGCGTCGCCCGGACGGTGATGCTCGTCGAGGGGCTTCGGTTGGCCGATCGCGCTCTGCTCGAGGAGGCTTCGGGAGACGAGTTGCACGAGCGCCCCCGGCGCCACCTCCACCCCGAGGCCGAGGTCCTCATCGCGGCGGCCAAGCGGGCCGGGGCGCTGCACGCCTGCTGGTCGGGCGCCGGCCCTGCGGTGCTGGCGCTGGTGGGCCGCGACCGAGAGCGCAAGGATGGCAGAGGTCATGGCGCGGATGCTGGGTCGGCGCGGGGCGGGTGCTCACCCCGGCTGTAGCCACCGTCGGGGTCGAAGTCGCCGATTGATCGGCTTGCCAAGTGGGCTCGCAACGGCCATCCTTAGCCGGTCGTCGCTGCCAGAGATCCCTGGCGCGGCGTCCATCCGGTGCGGACGGCGCTTCTGGTTGCCTTCCCCCCGCCGTTCCTGTTGATAGTCGTTGCCGAGGTGATGATGGGCTCGCTGATCAAGAAGCGGCGCAAGAAGATGTCGAAGCACAAGTACCGCAAGCGCCTGAAGGCCAACCGGCACAAGCGCCGCCGCTGATTCAGCCTGCTTCGCCCGGGCCCCCCGGCTCATGGTCCCGGATGTGGCGCACCGCAAAGTCGGGCACGTAGATCCTCTCCCTCGAAGCCATCCCGATCCGTCCGAAATGCGGGCTCGGGTAGTGGGAGGCGGCAAGCACGATGCCGGAGCCTGTCAGCGCCTCGAAAAGCCGGCGACGGGTCAACTCCGCCTCGGCGGGATCGATGTCGGTCTGGACGTGCCATTCGGGGTGGGCCGCTTGGACCGGGTGATGGGTGACATCGCCAGCGATGAGCATGGTGTCGTCATCGGCTGTCAGCTCAACCGAGATGTGCCCGGGGGTGTGCCCGATGGTCTCGATGGCGGCGATCCCGGGGAGGATCACCGACGGGCCGTCGAGCGACTCGACTCGGCCCTGGGAGACAAGCGGCATGACCGAGGCCGTCACCGCAGCTGCCCCTTTCCAGTACGCCATCTCGGAGCCATGGACGTACCAGCGGGCATGTGGGAAGAAGGCGGTGCCGTCCACCATGTTCCCCCCGATGTGATCGGGGTGGAGATGAGTGTGGATCACGGCGACCACGTCGGCGGGGTCTACCCCGAGGTAAAGCAATGCGGCGGGCATCCGTCCCCATGCGGCCTCGGCGGTGCTCAACCCGGGCTTCGAGCCCTTGCCGGTATCCACCATGACATAGCCGTCAGGACCAGAAACGAGATAGCAGCAATAGCTCACCCGAATCCGATGATCGACCCTCAACGCGGTATTCGCCCAGACCAGAGGATCGGACCCGGGGAACATGGCGAGCGGGTCAAGGTGCGCCCAACCGTCCTCGATGGCGAAGACCCGGAACGGCCCGGTGTGAGCCTCCCACAGCATCGGCTCTGACCACTTTACGACCGCCGAAACTATCGGCTGCCGCGTTGATCAGCGCCCGAACACCCGACCGAGGAGCCGGCGGCCGAGGTGGAGAAGGTCACGCGTCAGCGCACCTGCCTTCCCCAGCATCTGGCCGGGGATGATCGCCGTGGCGCGCAACCTGTCACCGAGGCCCAGGGGCGCGTTCCACACTGCGATGAGCAGCTTCCAGTAGAACTCCCAACGGGGCAGATACCAGAGCTCGCCCCTCGCCGGGTCGTACCAGAGCCTGCGCTCTTGCTCGTCGTGTATTGCCCGCACCGAGGCGCCGGAGTGATTGCGATGGACGAAGAGGGGATCATCGATCCAGACGAACGGGCCGCGCAGGGCCATCTCAGCCAACTCCACCCGGGCGGCGGCGAAGAAACTGCCGTGGAGACTGGTCGTAGCCAGCACGTCGGACCGCATTACCCCAAAGATGGGGAGATTGAGCCGCTCCTCGGTGACCACGTTGGTGAACCTCTGCACGGGATCGTCGGAGTTGACGTCGGCGATGTTGGGGATGTGGCCGATGAGGGTCCCCTCGCCATCGATCTGCTCCGCCGAGGTGTGCGCCAGCACGATCTCGGGGCTCATCTCCAGAGCCTCCACACACAGCTCGAGGTATTTCGGATGGAGCAGATCATCGTGGGCAGCCCACTTGAAGTACCTGCCCCTGGCCATCCGGAAGCACTGGTGGAAGTTCGGGGCGGCGCCGATGTCCGCGGGGTTGCGGGCATAGCGCACTCTGGCATCGGCAGCGGCCCACTCCCGAGCGATCGCCTCGGTCCGGTCGGTGGAGGCGTTATCCGAGATGACCAGCTCGAAATCCTGATATGTCTGGTTGAGAATCGACCGGATCGCCTCATCGAGGTAGCGGGCGCCATCCCTGACGGGCAAGCCGATGCTCACGTTTGGATGTGACTGGGTCATTGCGTCCTATACCCCGATACTTGGCATAGAGAACATCGGCGTTTGGATTGGCCCAGTTGAACCTGGCCACGGGTGGGGCTCTTGGTCTCGAGCATCCAATCCGGGCAGTGATGTTGAGTGGCCTACGCTGGTCAACGCATGATCCGCTCGCACGAATCGCACTCGAGCCCGGTCGCGATGCTGGCTCCCGAGGAGCTCGAGGAGCACCGCGGGCCGCTGATTGGGTACAGCTATCGGATGCTCGGATCGGTCACCGAGGCCGAGGACGCCGTGCAAGAGACGATGTTGCGGGCCTGGCGAGCTTGGGACGGGTTCGAGGGACGGGCGTCACGCCGCACCTGGCTCTACCGGATAGCCACCAACGTCTGTCTCGACATGCTCAAGGCGCGCCAGCGCCGGGCACGACCGATGGAGATGGGGCCGGCCTGGTCCATCGATTTCCCATTGGGGGATCCCGGCACCGGCGAGCGCTGGATCGAGCCGATCCCCGATTCGATGCTGGCCGGGCGGGGTGACCCAGCAGAGGTGGCAGTCACCCGCGAGACGATCCGACTGGCCTTCATTGCCGCCTTGCAGCACCTCCCCCCAAGGCAGAGGGCGGTACTCATCCTGCGCGAGGTCCTTGGCTGGAGCGCCGCGGAGGTCGCCGGCCTGCTCGACACGACTGTGGTCTCGGTGAACAGCGCACTGCAGCGGGCCAGGACGACGCTATCCGAGGCCGATCTCGCCGACTCCGACCCACACATGCCCATGGACCCGGCCCAACAGGACCTCCTCGACCGCTACCTGGATGCCTTTGAGCGCTACGACCTCGACTCGTTCGTTTCGTTGCTCCACGAGGACGTCACCCAGTCGATGCCGCCTTACGAGATGTGGCTCGAGGGGCCCGACCGGGTACGCGCCTGGATGATCGGCCCCGGGATCGGGTGCCGCGGCTCACTCCTTTTCCCGACCGTTGCCAACGGATTGCCCGCCTTCGGCCAGTACCGGCCCGACCCGGACGGGGGCTATCACCCATGGGCGCTGCACGTGCTCGAGATATCCGGCGGCGTCGTGGTCGGTCTCAACTACTTCCTCGACACCGAGACGCTTTTCCCCCGCTTCGGGTTGCCCGCCCGGCTCGACGAGTCCGGCGCCGCCGGCTAGCCGTCTTCCCCCCGCAGGAAGTGCTCGATCTCGGTGACGAGCTCGGCGCCGGCGTCGGCCTGCATCTCGGGTTGGTCGCCCGCCTGTTCGAGCCGACGCACGTAGCCGGCGAGGTCCGAGGAGCGCAGCACCGCCTCGTCGACTTTGCTTTGAAACTCCGCGGCCTCTACGGCGAGGGCGGTGGTCTCCACCGCAACGCCAAGCAGGGCGGCGGCCCGCTGCAACAGGGCGAGCATGGCGCGGGGGTTGGGGTTAGCCGCCAGGTAGTGGGGTATGGCGGCCCAAAGGCTGGCCGAGTCGAGGTCGGCGCGGACGAAGGCGTCGTTGAGCACCCCAACGATCCCGGTGGGCCCCTCGTAGTTCGACGCCATGAGACCGTGCTGCTCGAGGAGCTCTGGGTCTTCGATTACCCCAACCACGGGAACCGGGAGGGTATGCGCCACCTGTCCAATGAAGGCGCCCAGCGTGACCACCTGGCTCACCCCCAGCGCCTGCAACAACTCGATCACCGTGGCGGCGAACCGTTGCCAAGCCAGGTGAGGCTCGTCGCCCAGTACGACAACCAGGTCGCGCGGCTGGCCCTCGAGCTCGATCCCGTATGCCGACGTGTCCGGCCAGGTCACTCTTCGGGTCCCGCCCTCGACCATTGAGACGATGGGCCGTCGCTGGGTGAAGTCGAGGTAGTCGTCGCAACTGATCTGAGCGAGGAGCCGCCCACGGTCGTAGCCCCGCATCAGGTACTCGACGGCACCGGTTGCGGCGTTGGCCGCATCTCCCCAGCCGGAGAACGCCACCAGCGCACCCGGGCTGCGGAGCTCGGGCAAGTCGTGCCAATCGATCGACATCGGATCAGGCTAGGCCGCCGCTCTGCTCAGGCTCCTTGCCCACCTTCGGTGGCGTCGACGGCTCGATCGAAGGCGGCGACGGCATCGTTGAAGGCCTCCACCGCCTCACGTCTCAGCGTGCCGTCATCGGGCGCCTGGTAACCCTCGAGGACCTCGGCGGCCGCCACGGCGACGGCATCTGCCGATTCCACGACATCACCGTGAGTATCGACGGCGTCGTCAGGCGGCGTGATCTCCGACACGGTGGCCGCCCAATCGGCCGATGCATCCGCGGCGGCCGTGAAGGCATCGCTCGGCGATACCCCGTCCTCCTCCCAATCGGTGTTGGCCTGGTTCAAGTCGCCGGCGATGTCGTCGAGATCTGCCTGCGCGGCACGCAGTGAGTCGACGTACTCCGAGTTGGTCGAGTTGTTGGGGACCGTGGTCCCGTCGCCGCCACCCGTTCCTTGGTTGCCACCTCTGCCGGTGGTCGTGGTCGTTCCCCCAGCCGCGGTGGTGTCGGCCCCGTTGCTTGGTCCGTTGCCCGCCGAGTCGAGCGAGTTCACAAATAGATAGGTGAACCCGATCATGCCCACGATGACGAGGGGCAGGATCCAGCGCCCAGGCTTGGGGTCCGGATTAGAGGCCATGGCTCGCTGACGTTAGCGCCGGGTATGCCGGTTCCCCGGTTGGCAGAGCGGCCAGCACCGGGTAGCCGGGGCGGCGAACCCCTTGAACCAAATGTCCGATCGGCGTACCTTCGCTTCGCTTCCCCCCACCCGAGACGACGGAGGTCCCATGGACCAGCCACCCACGTGGGGAGCAAGTGCCAACCGGCCGGTCGAAGAGCTGGAGCAGGTCCCATGGGCTGTCCTGTCGCAACCACCGATCGTGCCATGGCGTCGGTGGGCGTGGCTGATCGCCGGGGCGCTGGTGGTCGCAGCGCTGGCCGCAGTGGCGGCTCGTGCCATCTGGCGGCCGGCGCCGGACTCGCTCGAGGTGACGGTTGCCCCGGATGACACCGTGGGCCGGCCGCCTCCAACCAATGCTGCCCCGCCGCCGACCGAAGCCCAGTCGGATGCCGCAAGCGTGGCCCCTTCAGACCAGCTTGTCTGGACGGAGGCCGACTTGCGCGCCGTTCCGGCAACAGGAGGGCAGCTCGCCGCCGTGGCCGGCGCCGAGTGGTTGGTAACCGAGTTGTTCACCGATGACGGAGCGCCCGGTGGCGGAGCAGCCCTACGCCGTCTCCTGCCCCGTGGACTCTCCCTCCCGCCGCTGCCCCACGACAGCCCCGGCCCGGCGTCGTATGTCGAGTGGGCCCGTGCCACTGCCGTGGAGCCGATCACCGGGTCCGATGCGGTCAGTGTCGAGGTGACGTTTCGTCGCCTGGTCAGCGATGGTGAAGCCGAGTGGCGCCGTCTACCGGTGGAGGCGGTAGCGGTGCTGCTCGATGCCCAGGGGAGGGTGCTCGATCTGCCCTCCCCCGTTCCGTTGGTCTCCCGTCGCGCCGCAGCCTCACGGTTGATCGAAGCCGATCCTCCAGCCCGATTGCGTTCGCTGGCGCTCGAAGCGGTGGGGAGATGGGGCACACGACCCCGGTTGGTAGGCGCCTGGCAAGCGGGGAGCATCTGGAGGCTCGTGGTCGAGGTGGAGGATGAAGCCGGTGTGGCGTGGCCGATGACCTTGTGGCTCGACGGCGATGGGGCACCGGTGGCTCCGCCACCGTGAGGGTCAAGCCTCGAAGTGGCTCTCTAGGATCTCCACCGCCTGTGGAGCAATGTCCCCCCAATCGGCTTCGTTGTCCTTGGTGAGCGTTACAAAGTCGGCGGTCATGAACATGCTGGTGACACCGGGTATGGCGAGCAGGGCTCCGGCCAGCGGGTCGTCGGTGGCGGCGCCGGCGGCAAAGGTAGTGGGCCCTCCCACGGGCACACCGACGGTGAACTTGAGCGCATTGGGGTTGGGGGAGGGCTCGGGGACGATCGCCATGGACTCGCTCGACGATCGTAGCCAGGTGTGATTCTCGGGGTGGATGTAGGGGGGACGTTCACCGATCTGGTCTGCTGGGACGGGGACCGGCTTCGCACCGCCAAGGTGACGACTACGCACGACCAGAGCGACGGAGTGGTCGAGGGGTCTTCCCTGCTCGGCGCCGAGACCGCCGAATTGCTCCACGGCACCACCGTTGCCACCAATGCCTTGTTGGAGCGAAAGGGCGCCACGACTGCGCTCGTCACCGACGCCGGGTTCGCCGATGTGATCGAGATTGGTCGTCAGGATCGACCTTCCCTCTACGACCCATTTGCAGACCGGCCCGAGCCACTCGTTCCTCGCGGGCTGCGGATGACGGCTCCAGACCGTGGAGATTCCATCGCCACCGAGGCTCTCCTCAAGCGGCTCACCGCCGCGGGCGCAGAGGCGGTGGCGGTGAGCTTGCTCCACTCGTATCGCAACCCGTCGCACGAGCGAGAACTGGGGGCGGCGCTGGCGGCGCATGGCGTCCAGGCCATCTCGCTGAGCAGCGATGTGGCACCCGAGTTCCGCGAGTACGAGCGGACGTCGACCACGGTGCTCAACGCATATCTGGTCCCGATCGTTTCCGCATACCTGGACCGTCTCACCGCCACCTTCAAGACGGCGGTGATGCGAAGCTCAGGCGGTCTCATCGCCGCTGACGAAGCGGCGCGGCTCCCGGCTTCGATCCTCCTCTCC
This sequence comes from uncultured Actinomycetes bacterium, assembly GCA_963780745.1. Lineage (GTDB taxonomy): Bacteria > Actinomycetota > Acidimicrobiia > Spongiisociales > DATADW01 > DATADW01. Next base: position 150,205 of record CAWACT010000012.1, read on the forward strand.
GGGCCGGCGGGTGGGGTGATGGCCGCCAGCGCCCTCGGCGGAGCGCTCGAACATGATTCGCTGATCGCATTCGACATGGGGGGCACCTCGTCGGATGTCTGCCGTATCGAGGAGAGCCGACCCGCAGTGGCCTACGAGCGCACAGTGGCTGGTTACCCATGCCGGTTCCCAGCTGTGGCCGTCCATACCGTCGGTGCCGGAGGTGGGAGCATCGGGTGGATCGACTCCGGCGGGGCGCTGCGGGTTGGGCCCAACAGCGCAGGTGCCCACCCCGGACCGGCGGCGTACGGAAGAGGTGGCAACCAGCCAACGGTCACCGATGCCAACCTCATGCTTGGGCGGCTCGCCGCCGGCGGAAAGCTCGCCGGCGACGTCGAGCTCGATGTCGATCTGGCCGAGACCGCCCTCGCCCGACTCGGTGAGGAGGTCGGGATGTCCGCCATCCAGGTGGCGTTGGGGATGGTCACCGTGGTGGAGGCTGAGATGGAGCGTGCCGTCCGAGCCGTCACCGTCGCCGAGGGCGCTGATCCTCGCCGGGCCGTGCTCGCCGCTTACGGGGGCGCCGGCGGGCTCCATGGCAGCGCCTTGGCGCGCCGGCTCGAGATGCAGCGGATGGTGGTGCCGCCGCATGCCGGCGTCTTCTCTGCGGTCGGGCTCATCCTCAGCCCACCACGGGGGGACGCCGCCCGCAGCGTGCTGCTGGTCCCACCGGACAACGATCGGCTCCATCGGGCTGTGGAAGAGGTGGCGCGGGCGGTTCGGCGCCCCGGCCGGGCGGTGCGCACCCTGGTAGACGCCCGCTACGTCGGTCAGTCGCACGAGACCACCATCGAGTGGTCGCTGGGCGACGGTTGGGATCGGCTCGTCGAGCGCTTCCACAACGAGCACAGGGTGCGAAACGGGTTCTCCCGTATCGGCGACCCGGTCGAGGTGGTGACGGTGAGGGCCGAGGCGGTGGGAGCTCCGGCGGCCGAGTGGGACGATCTGCCCGATTGGCAGTCCGAGGGCGACCCCGGCCGAGGCGAGCGACCCGTGATCATCGATGCGGGAGAGACCACCGCATCGGTGTGGTGGCGCCCGGCGCTCTCCGTCGGCGCCGAGATCCGGGGTCCTGCAGTCATCGAGGACACCGGATCGACCACATGGGTCGGCCCGGAGGAGCGGGCCCTCGTCCACCCCAGCGGAGCACTCGACCTCGAATGGTGACCCTGACTCCCTTTGCTCTCGAGGTGGCACGCAACCAACTCTCTGCGGTTGCCGAGGAGATGGGTCTCGTGCTGCGGAGGACGGCCGCATCGCCCAACATCAAGGAACGGGCCGACTGCTCCGCTGCGGTGTTCGACGCCTCTGGGGAGATGCTGGCCCAAGCGGAGCACATCCCGGTCCACCTCGGATCGATGCCCGCCTCGGTGGAGGCGGTCATTCGACGGTTCGGGAGTGAGGTCGAATCGGATGTTCAGTACGCGGTCAACGACCCCTACGAGGGCGGCACCCATCTCAACGATCTCACCCTGGTACGGCCCGTCCACGTCGGCACCGGTCTGGTGGGATGGGTGGCGAATCGCGCCCATCACGCTGATGTCGGTGGTGAGGCGCCAGGCTCGATGCCGGCGCATGCCGTCACCGTCGACCAGGAGGGATGCCGAGTGGCGCCTATGGCGGCGGTCCGCTCCGGAGACTGGATCGCCGACTTCCGCGAGCCGTTCCTCTCCGCCACCCGCACTCCGGCAGAGCGTCTCGGCGACCTCTCCGCCCAGCTTGGGGCGAACGAGGTAGGTGCCGACCGGCTGCTGCGGCTTGCCGGCGTCGATGGCGGGTTCGGCGACATGGCAGCAGAGGTTCTCGACTACGGGGAGAGGAGGATGCGCGCCGCCCTTGCCGACCTCCCCGACGGCGAGTTCCGGTTCGAGGACCACATGGAGTGGGGGGACGAACTGGTGCCAATTCGGGTGGTGGTCAGGCTCAGTGGCGGTGAACTGGAGGCCGACTTCACCGGGACGGCGCCCCAGGTGGAGGGGAACATCAATGCCGTCGCCGCGGTGACCGGATCATGCCTGCTCTACGCGGTGCGTGTCGCAACGGATCCCACGATCCCCGCCAACGGCGGTTGCGCCCGGCCGCTCCGCCTCGTCGCCCCCCCAGGAAGCCTGGTGGGGGCAATGCCACCGGCGGCAGTGGCGGCGGGGAATGTGGAGACCAGCCAGAGGATCGCCGACGTGCTTCTCGGGGCGCTGGCCCAAGCGGCACCAGACCGCGTCCCGGCGGCGTCACAGGGGACGATGAACAACGTCCTCGTCGGCTCCGACCGCTTCGCCTACTACGAGACTCTGGCCGGGGGTCAGGGAGGCCGGCCGGGCAGGGCCGGGCAGTCGGCGATCCACACCGGGATGACCAACACGAAGAACACGCCAGTGGAATCGCTGGAAGGCCACTATCCGATCCGGGTAACTCGGTACGAACTGCGCCAGGGGAGCGGCGGCGAGGGCAGGTTTCCCGGAGGGGACGGGCTGATCCGCCGGCTCGAATTCCTCGAGCCGGCCGTCGTCTCGCTCCTCGGCGAGCGACGAGTGATCCCACCGTGGGGGCTGCAGGGGGGAGGTCCCGGGGCGTGCGGCGCCGACTGGCTGGTCCGTCCCGGTTCCGCCCCCGAGCGGCTCCCCGGGAAGGTCACCTTCGAGGTGAGCCCCGGCGACGCCCTCGTGGTCGAGACCCCCGGCGGCGGCGGATGGGGAACGTTGATGCCTTCTGCCTCCCCGGTGAGGGGGAGGCGCGAGCGGAGCGAGCGGAGGGGGTGATTGCCACCGTCCGGAGTTGGGGCTGGCTCACTCCAAGGTGTGAAAGCCTCTTCTCGAACGGATTCTGCCCCACGCCGGGGAGCCCGCAGCCGGGCTGCGGGCTCCTCTGGCTCTCGCTGTTACCGACGCTCAGATCATGGCGCCGGCACCGCTGCCGACGGGATCAGGCCCCGATCGATAAGGTGCTCCCGAAGCTGGTCGTCGGACATCTGCTGGTAGCGCTCCAGCTCGGTCGGCACCGCCGCCGACGGGATCAGACCCCGATCGACCAGATGCTGCCGAAGCTCGTCGTCCGACATCTGCTGGAAGCGCTCCAGCTCGGTCAGCACCGGCGCCGACGGGATCAGGCCCCGGCCGATCAGATACCCCGAAGCTGGTCGTCTGACATCTGCTGGTAGCGCTCCAGCTCGGTGAGCACCACCGCCGACGGGATCAGATTTCGATCGACAAGGTGCTGCCGAAGCTCGTCATCGGACATCACCGTGTACCGCTCCAGCTCACTGGAGAGTGTCACCGACCTCGGTGATATCAGCTCCTGGCTGGAAGCGCTCCAGACCAGGGCGCCCACTCCGATGAGGACGGCAACCGCCGCCCCCACCACGGTCCAGGCGATCCATCTCGGGCGCCGGCCCGGGGCCTCCTGCTCAACGTTCTCGGGCCTTGTGGTAACGGCCATCTTGAACCTCCTCGTCTCGGGGCCGTCGTTACGGTCGCCAAGGTGCCGGGACCGGCTTTGCCCCGCCTTTCCCCGCCTTAAGACGCGGCTTAAGTCTGCGGTGGCCTTCTTAGGGCGAGATCGAAGGACCGTCCTAGGCTTGGCGCAGCGGGAGGTCAGCGGGAGTGAACTTCCGGGTCCTCGGACAACTCGAGGTCGACAGGAGCGGGGCGAACGTCGCCGCTGGGCTCGTTCAAGCAGCGCTCGTTGCTGGCGCTTCTGCTCATCCACGCCAACCAGGTGGTGTCGACCGACCGGATCATCGACGAGCTCTGGGGGGACCAGCCTCACGCCGACCGGCAGAACGCACTGTGGGTGCACGTCTCCAATCTGCGGTCGGCGCTCGAGCCCGACCGCGGGAAGCGCTCCGAGGGCACGCTGCTCTTGACCAGGTCGCCCGGTTACATGCTCCATGTCGGACCCGACGAGCTCGACTCGGAGAGGTTCGAGCGACTCGTCGCCGAGGGCCGCGGGCTGGTCGAAGTCGACCCGGGAGCGGCCTCGATGATCTTCGGGGAGGGCCTGGGCCTGTGGCGGGGGCGGCCCTACAGCGATGTCATGTATGAGTCGTACGCCCAGCCCGAGATCGGGAGGCTCGAGGAGCGGCGCCTCGAGGCGGTAGAGCTGCGCATCGACGCCGATCTGCGGCGCGGCCTGGCCGCGGAGCTGATCGGCGAGCTGGAGAGCCTCGCCCGCCAGCACCCGTTGCGGGAGCGGTTCACCGAGCAGCTGATGATGGCGCTGTACCGCTCGGGCCGCCAGGCCGAGGCACTTCGGGCGTTCGGGCGGCTGCGGTCGCACCTGGGTGAGGAGCTGGGCATCGAGCCTTCGGCGTCGCTGCAGGGCCCTGGAGGAGCGCATCGTGGTCGCCGACCCCTCCCTCGACCTGGCGCCGACGCCGCACACGTCTCAGGTCCGGTTGGCGGTCCGGGGATACGAGCTGCGCGAGCAGCTCGACCGTCAGGGTTTCGGGGTCACCTATCGCGCCTACCAGCCGGCTGCGGGACGCGAGGTAGCGGTCGAGGTGATCGGGTCCGATCTGGCCAACGACCCCGAGTTCATCCGGCGCTTCGAGGCCGACGCCGAACTCATCGCCCGGCTCGAACACCCTCACATCGTCCCGTTGTACGACTTCTGGCGAGAGCCCGATGCCGCTTACCTGGTCAGCGGGCTACCCCGCGGGGAGAGCCTGGAGACGGTGGTGCGGAGGGGCCCACTCGACCAGGAGGCGGCGGCGCAGATGGTGGAGGACTTGGGATCGGGCCTGGCGCTCGCGCACAACTTCGGTGTGGTCCACGGCGACCTCACGCCGGAGTCCATCGTCGTGGACAAGGACGGGCGTGCCCACCTCGGCAACTTCGGCGTCGCCGCCAAGGCAAAGACGGCTTCGTCCGACCTTCGCGATTTGGCGATCGCCCTCGGTTTCGCCCTGACCGGTAAGCGCCCGACCGGGCACGATGCCTTGCCCTCCGAAATCCCGCCCGCACTGGCTCTGGTCATCGAGCGTGCCGTCTCCGGCGAGGGGTACCACGACGCGGACTCCTTCGTGGCTGCGGTCCGGACCGCGACCGGCGGGCCGGTGGCTCCGGCCGACGCCGGTCCATGACAACCCCTATAAGGGACTGCGACCCTTCGAGGAAGCCGATTCCGCCGATTTCTTCGGGCGGGAGCGGCTGGTGGAGAGGCTGCTGGCGCGGCTCGGCGAATCCGGTACTCGGGGCCGGTTCGTCGCCCTGGTGGGACCGAGCGGAAGCGGCAAGTCGAGCGTGGTAAACGCCGGGCTGTTGCCTGCCCTCCGCGGCCGGCGCCCTCCCCGGATCCGGAGACTGGTTCGTTGCCGAAATGGCCCCAGGTCCCCACCCCTTCGAGGAGCTGGAGGCGGCGCTGCTGCGCGTGGCTGTGAATCCGCCGCCGAGCCTGCTCGACCAGCTGCTCGACGGTGAGACCGGGATGCGCCGAGCGGTGAAGCGGGTGCTTCCCGACCCACACTCGAACCTGCTGCTGGTCATCGACCAGTTCGAGGAGCTGTTCACCCAGGCGCCGGCAGCGACGGCCAATGCCTTCATCGATGCGCTCGCAGCCGCCATCGCCGACCCGCAGAGCCCGCTCCGGGTGCTGGCGACGCTGCGCGCCGACTTCTACGACCGGCCGCTGCGCCACCGGGGAGTAGGCGAGCTGTTGCGGCGCGGGACAGAAGTGATAACGCCGCTGTCCCCAGACGAGGTGGAACGAGCCGTCATCGGACCGGCCGAGCGGGTCGGGGCGACGTTCGAGGCAGGTCTGGCCCCCCAGGTCGTCGCCGATGTCGCCGAGCACCCCGGGGCACTGCCGCTGCTCCAGTACGCCCTAACCGAACTCTACGAGCGGCGGCGCGGATCGCTGATCGAGCTGTCCGCCTATCGCGAGATGGGCGGTCTGGCCGCCGCCCTGGCCCGCCGAGCGGAAGCCATCTACCACGAATTCGAGGATGGGGCGAAGGAAGCGACCCGTCAGGTACTACTCCGTCTGATCGCGCTGGGTGAGGGGACAGAAGATGTCCGACGACGGGTGCTGCGCCAGGAGCTGCTCTCGCTCGGCGAGCCGGACGTCGAAGCGGTACTCGACTCCTTCGGCCGCCACCGGCTGCTGAGCTTCGACCGCGACCCCGTGACACGCGGTCCCACCGTCGAGATCGCCCACGAGGCGCTGCTCGCCGAGTGGGACCGGCTCAGCGGCTGGATAGACGCCAATCGCGAGGATGTGCGCCAGCAGCGGCGCCTTGCCGCAACCGCCGACGAATGGCAGGCCGCCGGCCGCGATGCCGGCTACCTGTTGAGCGGGACCAGGCTCGACCAGCTAGCCGCCTGGGCAGCCCTCACCGACCTGTCGCTGGACCCCGGCGAGCGGGCCATCCTCGATGCCAGCATCGACCGTCGAAACCAAGAGCGAGGCGAAGAAGAGGACCGCCGCCGCGACGAAGAGAGGCTCCGGCTACGGACCCGGTGGCGCACCCGCCTGCTGACCGCTAGCGGCGTCGGGCTGGCGGCGCTCGCTGCTCTGGCCGGCTTCGCCTTCATCCAGCGCAACGCTGCCGAGCGCCTCGCCGACCAGCTGGCAGCATCCGATCAGGCCGGGCGCCTTGCCTCCGCCTCGGGGGTGATCGCCGAGAGCGATCCCGACACGGCGATGCTGCTCGCCTTGCAGTCGTTGGATAGCAGCGCCCGTGCCGGCATCCCCGCCCGGCTCGAGGCGGAGGAAGCGCTGCACTGGGCCCTGCAGGCGGCGAAGGTGCCCTACCCGAGCACCGAGCTACCGGTCGAGGTGCGTTCCGGGCCTTTCGGCCCGACCGGGATCTTCCGCCTGCCGCTCGACGATCTCGTCGCTCTGGCCCAGACCCACCTCGGGGAGCGCTCCTTCACAGATGCGGAGTGTGCCTTCCACGACATCGCACCGTGTCCCGGCGGCGCCGCCGGCCAGGCGTGGCCGGCGATGCCCGACGAGCCGGAACGGCCCGACATGCCCGATCAGGTCGGCACCCCGCTGGCGGGAACCCAGATCTCCATCGAAGGCGACTATCCCCCTGCACTCGAGGCAAGCGAGTGGCAAGTAGTCACGGATCGGACCGGGATCGGGGTCCGTGTCGGACCGCTTCTCGGGACGTCCGCCCCCAGCGGTGTGCCTCCCGACCTGGGGATCATCACCCACATTCAGACACTGGCCGCCGCCGAGGCCGGACTGCTGGTGGACATGAGCACCTATGTCGACCCGACCGCGGCGCGGGCGCAGTTCGGCGACCACATCGTCGATGCCTCGAGCATCGGGGCGGCGCACTACGCCGTCCCCGTGATGGGAATGCTCGAGGGAATCGTCTGGTACCCACTCGATGCATTCTCCGAGGCGGGGTACAGCGCGCCAGAGAGCTGGGACGAGCTCATCGATCTCAGCGAGCAGATGGTGGCCGATGGGCGCACCCCCTGGTGTCTCGGCCTGGAGGCGAGCGGGAACGACCCGGGCGGCGACCTGGCAGGCTGGCCCGCAACCGATTGGGTGGAGGCCCTGGTGCTCCGCATCGGCGGGGTCGGCTTCTACGACCGCTGGATGGCAGGCGAAGTCGGGTTCGATCATCCCACCGTCCGCCAGGCCGTCGCCATGTTCGGTGAGGTGGTGTTCGGCGAGGGGTTTGTTTTGGGCGGCGGGCGGTCGGCCGCCGACATCCACTTCGCCCGCTCAATCGACTCGCTGTCGGCCGATCCGCCGCACTGTTGGATGAGTCTCAACGGCAGCTGGATGCTGGACGCGGTCAGGCAAGACACGGGCGCCGACGTCGGGTTCTTCGTAATGCCTCCACTGGAGGTGGGAGGTGACGCCCCGGTGGTGGGGGAGCCCCTCATGCTGGCGGCGTACCGGGACCGGCCCGAGGTCCGGAAGTTCGTCACCTCGCTGTTCGACCGGAATTGGGGCGTGCGATGGGCGGACGATGCCGCGATGACGTATCTATCGCCGAGCCGCGGGTTCGGTGTCCACCACTGCCGTTCGGACGAGCTCTACGATCTCCTCCGAGTCGCCGCCAACGAGGTCCGAGTCTCGCTCTGCGAAGTGCAGCGGGACACGCTGAACGCCGGTCTGCAACGCTTCGATGCCTCCGAGCACATGCCGGTGGCCATCGGCGGTGAAGAGTCCTCCGACGGCATCGAACCCGGCGCCTTCCTGCAGGGGATGCTCGACTATGTGATCCGAGGACCCGACAGCCTTGACGAGGTCCTGGCTGACATCGAAGAGGCTCGTCGCGGGGTGATGGCCCAGACCGAACCCTGAGAGGGCGGCAGACAGCGGGGGGACGGAGCAACGATTCCCTCCCCCGGCGGGGGGACGCAGCGGTTTCGGCCTCCCCCGGTGAGGGGGAGGCGCGAGCGGAGCGAGCGGAGGGGGTGACTTCCGCTTTCCGCTCTTCCGCCTTCCGTCTGGGGTCTACCCTCATCCCATGACACTGCTCGACGAGGCGGTGGCGCTGCTCGGAGAGGACCGAGTGATGTCGGAGCCCTTGGAGCGGCATCTCTACGGGATGGACGCCGGGGTGTCCACCGGGCCGGCGCTGCTCGTGGTGTTCCCCGAGAGCACCGAAGAGGTGGCATCCCTCGTGCGCCTGGCGGGGAAGCACGACGTGCCGGTGGTGCCGCGTGGCGCCGGGACCGGCTTGGCGGGCGGTGCCGTGCCGGCGCACCCTTCGATGCTGGTCGTCCTCACCCGGATGAACAGGATCCACGAGGTGGACACCGAGAACCGGACAGCATGGGTCGGCCCCGGTGTCATCAACCTCGATCTCTCCCGGCACACCACGCCGCTCGGTCTGCACTTCGCCCCCGACCCGTCCTCCCAGGCGGCTTGCACGATCGGTGGGAACGTGGCCAACAACTCGGGCGGCCCGCACTGCCTGGCTGAGGGCTCGACGGTCAACCACGTGCTCGCCGTCGAAATGGTGACGGCCGACGGCGAAGTGGTGGTGTTGGGCTCCCCGGCTCCTGATCCGATCGGCCTTGACCTGCGTGGGGTGGTCGTCGGGTCGGAGGGCACTCTCGGGGTGGTCACCCGGGTACTCGTCCGGCTCCTCCCCAACCCGCCCGCGGTGAAGACCCTGTTGCTCGCATACGACCGGGTGGAAGATGCCGCTGCCACGGTGTCGGGCGTGATCGCACAGGGGATGGTGCCGGCTGCGCTCGAGATGATGGACAAGCGGATGATCGTCGCCGTCGAGAACTTCGTGCACGCCGACCTGCCGGTGGGCGCCGAGGCCATCCTTCTCGCCGAGGTGGCGGGGACCGCGGCGGCGGTGGAGGACGAGGCCGCGCTGGTCGAGGAGGTAGCACGGGCCAACAACGCGACCCAGGTCCGGATCGCCAAGGATGAGGCCGAACGCCAGTTGCTGTGGAAGGGCCGCAAGTCGGCTTTCGGGGCGGTAGCCCAGGCGGCGCCCGATTATTACCTGCACGACACCGTGGTCCCCCGGACCAAGTTGGTCGAGGTGCTCGCCGAGGTGTATCGGATCGGCGAGCGGCATGGCCTCACCATGCTCAACGTCTTCCACGCCGGCGACGGCAACCTCCACCCGTTGATGGCGTTCGATGGGAGCGAGCCGGGGATGCTGGAGCGTGTCAAGGCGGCCGCAGACGAGTTGGTCGAAGTGTGTGTCGCCGCCGGAGGTGTCCTCTCGGGAGAGCACGGGATCGGGCTGGAGAAGCGCGACCTGATGCCGCTGCTCTTCACCACGACCGATCTCGACGCCCAGGCGAGGGTGCGCGAGTCCTTCGACCCGGGCGGGCGTCTCAACCCGGATAAGGTGCTGCCACTCGGTTCTCGCTGCTTCGACCTGGGGAGGCCCATCCCCGAGGGGGCTTGGGTATGACAACGACACCTCGGCATCCGAAGTGACCGGAGCGGCACCCGTTCCGAGGTGGCGCCGATGACACTCACCACCCAGAGGGATCTGGCGCGCCACGCTGTTGACGCCATCGCCGGAGCACCGCCCGCCGAGTTCACGGTGGCGCCAACCAACGCCGACGAGGTGATGTCGATCCTCTCGCTTGCCAGCGCTCATCGCCTGACCGTGCTGGTGTGGGGAGGTGGCACCCACCAGGGATATGGATATCGGGTCGATCCAGACGTCGTCCTCTCCACCCAGCGCTTGGAAGGGGTTGTGGATTGGGAGCCCGATGACCTGACCGTGGTAGTCGCCGGAGGCACACGGGTTGATCAGCTCGAAAGTGTTCTCGCCGAACGGGGGCAGAGCGCGGTCCTCCTCGAGGAAGATGGGCCCGCCACCGTCGGTGGGGTCGTAGCGGCCGGGGCATCGGGGTGGAGGAGGAGCCGCTACGGGCCGGTCCGCGACCGTCTGCTCGAAGTATCGCTGGTCACAGGGGACGGGAGACCGGTCCGAGCCGGCGGGCGGGTGGTGAAGAACGTCACCGGCTTCGACCTCTGCCGACTCACCGCCGGCTCGTTCGGCCGGTTGGGGGTGATCGTGGAGGTCTGCCTGAAGCTTTGGCCCCATGGGAGGGCTGCGGCGACGGTGCGGGTCGACAGCGCCGAGGACGCCCTCGCCCGGGCTCACCGCCCGCTGGCGGTGATCGAGGAGAACGGAGACGCCACCTGCTTCCTCCAGGGCACTCAGGGTGAGGTCGACTCGCAGGCAGCTGCGTTGGGCGGCGACTTCCGGCCCGGGCTGGAATGGCCGCAGCGGCTGTCGGCACCCATCTGCTGGTCGTTGCGCGTTCCCCCCGCCTCCACCCGGGCGGCGGTGGAGATGGTGCCTTCGGGATGGAGATACCAGGCACAGTTCGGCGTCGGCGAGATCGCCCTCGGTTCCGAAGCGCCCGACCTCGACGAGGCAGCCCGCATTCGGCGGTGGGCGGAGTCGCTTGGCGGTGCGTTGGTGTTGAGCAACGCACCTGCCGCGCTGTACGAGGAGATCGACCCGTGGGGTACGCCGCCCCCGGCGGGCGATGTCCAGAGGCGTTTGGTGGAGAGGTTCGACCCCGAGCGGGTGCTCAACCCGGGTCGTCTCCCTGGACGGCTGTGATGGCCTGGGTCACTCCCGACGCCCCGACCCGCGACGAGCTCTCCTCCTGTGTCCAGTGCGGGTTGTGCCTTCCCGCCTGCCCGACGTTCCGGCTCACCGGTATGGAGACAGCCTCGCCCCGGGGGAGGCTGTCGGCCATGTCGGCCGTCGCCGCGGGCGTGATCGAGCTCGACGCCACCTTCGACGAGACGATGAGCTTCTGTCTGCAATGCCGGGCGTGCGAGGCGGTGTGCCCTTCCCTTGTCCCCTTCGGCCGGGCGATGGAGGGGGCGCGGGCCGAGTTGAGTGTCCAACGCCCCCAGGGGAGGAGGATCAGGCAGCTCGTCCTGGGAAGAGGTCTGGCCTCTCGGGGTGTGGTCGGGGTCGCCACCGCTGGCGCCGCCATGATCCAGCGCACCGGTTGGTGGTGGCTGATCCCTCGCCGCCTGCGCGGAGGTCTCGCCGGCCTGAGGAGAGTGCCGGTTCGGCCGCCAACGCATGTTGGGATGGTGCGTCCACCGAAACGGGCCACAGCGCGGCACCGCTGCCCTTCTCTCCGGTTGTGTGATGGACCCCTGGTTCGGGGCGGTCCACGACGCCACCATCGACCTCCTCGCAGCGGCCGGCTACTCGGTGACGGTCCCGGAGGGCCAGACCTGCTGCGGCGCCCTCGCCGCCCACGACGGCGCCGCCGAGGCGGCTCACAGACTGGCCGAGCAGAACGTCGCCGCCTTCAAGGGGTTCGACGTGGTCGTGGTCAACTCGGCGGGGTGCGGCGCCCATCTCAAGCAGTACGGGCACTGGGCGAGCACCGCCGGCGCCGAGCTCGGGGACAGGGTGCGTGACGTGACCGAGGTCGTGGCGGCCTCGATTGACGCCGGATTGCTTCCCGAACTCGACGGCGGAAGGGGGTCGGTCGCCGTCCAGGATCCGTGCCACCTCAGGCACGCCCAGCGGATCACCGCTCAGCCGAGACGGGTGCTCCAGGCAGCCGGCTACGACCCGGTCGAGTTGGGCGATGACGGCTTGTGCTGCGGCGCCGCCGGGGTCTACAGCCTTCTTCGGCCAGAGACCTCAGGGGAGCTCGGCCGAAGGAAGACGTCGCAGATCCTGGCTACCGGATCCACGGTGGTCGCCACCGCCAACCCGGGGTGCGAAATCCAGCTCCGTTCGCATCTCCCCCGTTGGGCCGAGATCCGTCACCCTGTCGAGCTTTATCACCGAGCCTTCCTCGAGTCGGTCCCGGCCGGAGGGCCAGAGCCAGGTCCTGGGGGCCGGTAGGCTGAACTCGGAACCCACGGAAGCAGCGGGATGCCGACTGACCAGGACACCTCGCCCGGGACGGGCGAATCGCCCACTGTGGCGGCAACGCCTCCGATCGGCTCGTCTCCGCCCCCGCCGCCACCACCGTCTCGTTCGAAGAGATCGGCCACCCAGGAGCAGATCGTGGTCGCCTCATCGGGTGCCGAGCCGGCCAGCCGAGCCTCGTCGGCCCGAGGGCTCGGCCAGCATTTCAGGGTGGCGATGCGCTCGCTGGGCGAGATGCTTGATGTCGGACTGCTCGTCCTCGGCACAGCCATCGTGGCGCTCGGGGTCACGGTCCTGCTCGACGGCTTCTCGGTGGTCGATCTGGGGTTGACCGATTCGGCCGGAGCCATGCTGGGGTCAGGGATCGTGCTGGGCGTCCTCGGCGCTTTCGCCCTGGGGGTGGCGGCTGAGGGCCCCATCGGCCACCCGGCACGTCGGGAATCGGGGGAACCGCTGGAGCGGGCCGCCGGACGGGCCTTGTCATTGGTGCTGGTCGGTCTCGGGATGTTGGCCCTCTCCACCTTTCTCGGGCCGCTCGTCTCCGGGTTGCCCACCCCATTCCAGGTTGCCGTCGAGTTGCTCGGGACCATCGGCCTTGCCGGGTGCACCGTCGCGGTGGTGATCGGGGTGCCTCTCCTCTTCCTGCTGGAGCGGGCCACGACCCTCCCGCGGTGGGTCTCCGATTGGAGTGGTGGAACCCTCTACCTGGTCTGGGCGGTGGGGGCTGCCATCCTCAGCTGAAGGTCTGGTCGATCAGCCGAAGGGATCGGGGAGGCGGTCCACCAGTTCGGGCCGGGCTGCGTAGTACTCCTCGCGCAACATGTCGAACACCAGCCCATCGTGGTGCTCGCCTCCCAACCAGATGCTGCGCCGAAGCCGCACCGCCACTTTGAAGCCCAGCTTCTCAGCCAACCCGACCATGCGGGGTAGCCCGGTGTGGGTCCCGAGCATCACCACCCGCAGCCCGAGTTGCTCGAAGCAGAACCGGAGGAGCAACTCCATCACCTCCCGGGACGCCCCAGTTCCCCACGCCGGCTGGGTCATCGCCAGACCCACCCACCCTCGGAGCCGGGGCTCGACCCCGCTGTACTGGGCGTACCCGATCGCCTTGTCGTCCGCCTTCCATTCGACGGCGAAGTAGCCGTCTTTACGATCGAACGAGTAGTCGCGGTCGAGATAGCGGCGGCGAACCATCTCCTCGGTGTAGTCCGGTGGGAGCGCCTTGGGCCAAGCTTGGGTGGCGAGGTTGTTGCGCAGCGATGCCAACAACGGCTCGTCACCGGGACGGATCTCGCGCAGACGGACCAGCTCACCCTCGAGGGGCACGGGACTTCACCCACTCCTCACGCAGTTGGTCGAACACCACCGTGTCGAACCAGCTTCCGTCGTGCACCCCGGTGCGTCGCTCCGCGCCGGCCAGGCGAAAGCCGTGACGTTCGGCAAAGCGGAGACCCCGCTGGTTCCACCCCGCCACCCAGCAGGCGACTCCGGTGACCACCGTCTCGGTGAACACCCAGTCGACCAGCAGGGTCAGGGCCTCGCCGCCGAGCCCGCCGCCCCAGCGGCGCGGGTCTATGACAACCGCCACCGAGGCGTTTAGCGGGTCCCAGTCCCACTCGGCCACCGCGTGCCCCACTATCTCGCCACGCCGGCTGGTGACCGCCAGGGCGAGCCCCGTGCGCTGCTCCTGCCAGGCGTCGATCTGCTTCTTCACCTCAGCCTGCCCCAGAGGCCCAGTGTGCTCGGGCTCCAGGTAGCGGCGGCCCCTCAACTCGCGGTGCTCGAGCACACCGTGGAGTTGAGCGACGTCATCGGACTCGATCGAGCGCAGTGTCACCATCGAGCCCTCGAAGCCGCCCAAGATCAGAGGTCCTTCTGGTAGATCGCCGAGGGGGTCAACTCGAAGTGAGAGCGCTCCATCGCCCCCACGACCCACGCCGACTCGGGGACCATCATGGTCACCAGGCCGACCTTGACTTGGCGTGACCGGTCCACGATGGCACCGATCAGGGCATCGATCCCCTCGGGAGAGGTCGTCAACCACGGACAGTGAAGTGACCGCTCGTCGCCCGGCTCGAGAATCGCCCAACCCGATGAGCACTGGAACAGTCGCCCGGCCGCCGCCGCCGCCGCGAACGTCGGTGAGACGCATCGCCCGCCAACTCCACCCGATCGGGTAGAGGCCATGGGCATCCTTGACCAGCTCCGAGAGCGTCCACGCGGTGTACGCCGGCTCTACTTCGGAGGGATCGGCAGGGTGGAGACGCTCCTCGGCGGCGACGCGGCGGCCGCCATTGCCATGCGGGGCGCTGCCGCTACCGGCGAGGGGGCGTGACCCGCGCACCCAGCTGGCGACATGGCGGTATCCGAGCTTCTCCACCTGACGACGCGCCGGATCGTTCCATTGCTCAACCATTAGCCGGACGGCCAGAGCGCCACGCTCCCTGGCCCAATCCACGCCGGCTTCGTTGAGCCTCATCCCGATGCCCTGACGACGTACGGACGGATCGACACGAGCGGCGTGGAGCCAGCACTCCTCGGTGGAGACCATCACGGCGCGCAGCAGGCCCACCGGCCTGTCGGTGGCGTCGACGGCCACCACCACTTCGCCGTTCGGGTCGCCCAGCCACTCGAGGAAGCGGTCGGCAACGTAGTCGCCCCAAGAGAAGGTGCCCAGCGTGAACGAGGCGACCGCGGCGAAGTCGTCGGCGTGCGCAGGCCGGATGTCGATGGCCGGCATCCGGGGAGCTTAGGAAGCGCCGAAACGACGGGGGTTGGAGGCGGCGTCTGAAGTCGTGGTCGACCGCGCGTCGGTGGTGACGCCGGTGCCCTGCGACTAGCGTGATGACCCGAGTGACTGTCGGCGAGGGCCAGGCCGCCCCGCCCGCCGGCCCCCCTCCCCCGGGCGGAGGGGAGGACGGGACCCAAGACCGGGCCGAGAAGCCCGCGACTGCGGCGCGCCTCCGCTACCTACCCGGTCTCGACGGTCTGCGGGCTCTGGCGGTTATGGCGGTGCTCATCTACCACGCCGATGCGGCGTGGCTCCCCGGCGGCTTCCTTGGGGTCGACGTTTTCTTCGTCATCAGTGGCTACCTGATCACGTCGCTGCTGCTGGCGGAGCGATCGGCTACCGGGCGGATCAGACTGCGTGCGTTTCTGGGCGAGGAGAGCAAGACGTCTCCTCCCGGCCCTGTTCGCCCTGCTCGCAGTGGTGGCCGTGGTGGTCCTGGCATGGATCCCCGATCAGGCAGGCCCGTCTCGGAGGCGACGTGGGTGCCGCCTTCACCTACTCGACCAACTGGTACCTCATTTTCCACCAGGAGTCCTATTTCGCCGCGCTGGGCAGGCCGTCGCTCCTCCGGCATCTCTGGTCGTTGGCGGTCGAGGAGCAGTTCTATCTGGCATGGCCCCTCGCCTTCGCCGCCGGTCTCGCTATGTACGGGAAACGCTGGTTTCCCAAGGTGATCCTGGTCGGTGCGCTGGTCTCCGCCGTGTTGATGGCGCTGCTCTTCATGCCAGGCACCGATCCGTCGCGGGTCTACTTCGGCACCGACACCCGCGCCGCCGGCTTGTTGGTTGGATCGCTGCTCGCCTTCGCCTGGGTTCCCGGCCGGCTCTCCACCCGGCCTCGGCTCGCCGGGCGGGCTTTGCTGGCCCTCGGGGCCGTCGTCTCCTTGACGGCTCTGGTGCTGTGCACCATGTTCGCCTCGGAGTACGGGACCTTCCTCTACCAGGGTGGCTTCCTGCTCGTGGCGTTGCTATCCGCCCTGCTGGTCGCCTCGGCGTCCCATCCGGGCGGTGCCCCGGGAAGGTGCTGGGGTGGGCGCCCCTGGTGTGGCTCGGGGTGCGCTCGTACGCCATCTACCTCTGGCACTGGCCGGTGTTCATGCTGACCCGTCCCCACATCGATGTCCCCATCGACGGACCCGGGCTATTCGCCGGACGGTTGGCCATCACGCTGCTGCTCGCCGACATCTCCTACCGGTTGATAGAGCAGCCGTTTCGGCGGGGAGTGCTGCGGCTGCCCGCGTCCCCGCCCTGCTCTCCGGCTCGCCGGTGCCGGGTCTGTCCTCTCCGTTGCCGTGCTCGCCGGCGCCGTGGTGGTCGGCTCATGGCCGGGCGGGTTCGGACCGGGAGCACTACCAACCGTGTCCGCCGCCGAGCCCGTTGCTGCAGCCGTCACCGAATCGGTAGGACCCGCCAGCACAGATCCCGCCGTAGTCGTGGCCGCAGACGATGCGAGCGGCCGACCGATTGTCGAGCAGGGCAGCGGCTCCGCGGCTGAGGACACACGTGAAGCAACGGACCGGGGGCCGGCTACCAGGGCCAGAGGCGCCACCGTCTCGGCAACAGCCGTTCCCGAGGGAGGGAGCGCGGTGCTGGCGGTCAACCGGTCGACGGTTGCCATCGGCCGGGTGGACGTCGGCGCCTGGAACGGGTCGGCCGACGGTCGACCCCGGCGCCCGCCGGTTGCCGCCGCCTCGTCGAGGGCCACGACCACCACGGCACCGCCCACTCCCCGGGTTGTAGCGATCGGCGACTCGGTGATGCTGGGCGCCAAGGCCGCGTTGGAGTCCCGTTTCGGCCCCGAAACCCTGGTGGATGCCAAGGTGAGCCGCCAGCTCACCGCCGCCATCGACATAGTCCGCGCCCTCGCCGAAGACGACCGGCTGGGTGATGTGCTCGTGATCCACATGGGAACCAATGGCCCGTTCACCGCTGCCCAGCTCGACGAGCTCCTCTCGGTGGCCGCCGAAGCCCCCCGGGTCGTGGTTCTCAACTCGCACGTGCCTCGTGGGTGGGAAGCCTCGGTCAACCAGATGATCGCCGAAGCGGTCCCCCGCTGGCCCAACGCCGTCCTGGCCGACTGGCACACCCTGGGCAACCAGCACCCCGAGTGGTTCTGGGACGGGATCCACGTCGGCGCCGAGGGGGCCGCCGCCTACGCCGGCCTCATCGCCGAGGCGATGAACCGGTAGCTCCCATGCCTCCCCCGGTGAGGGGGAGGCGCGAGCGGCAGCGAGCGGAGGGGGTGACTCGGCAACGTTGGGAGCTGGGTCGCTTCCCCCTGCCCGCTGCTGCGCAGCGGGTCCCTTCCCCCTACGGGGGGACGGAAAGAAATGAGCGGCGGCAGGCGACACCTCACGCCACTTCGAGCCGTTTAACGTCACGCCGTGCCAGACCGACCGCCCCGCCACGCTGTCTCCTCTCGGCGCTCGGCCGGCTGGATCGCGATCGTCGTCCTCAGCCTCACCCTTGCCGTGGGTGTAGCCGCTCTGACCTACACGTTGTTCGGCCCCACCGGGCAGCCTGGGGCCGCCGCCAACACCACGGTGGCCAGTTCAGCAGAGGCAGTCGGCGAGCCGACCAGCCAGGCCGAGTCGAGCACTGACTCAAGCACCACCGGAGGCTCGGTTGATGTCGGCGCTCCGACCGTCACTTCGGCGGGGACCGCCGGGCCCGATGCCTGCACCCGTGTGATGCCGCCCGACGAGGGGGGCGTCGAGGTCACCGGTGTCGGCGATTCGATCATGCTGTCGGCTTCGGCAGCGCTCGAGACGGTGTTCGACGGAGCCATCGTGATCGACGCCGAGGAAGGGCGGCAGTTCGGCGCCTCGGATCGAGGCCATCGAGCGGCTGCGCGAGGACGGGGAGTTGGCACCGGTGGTTGTCGTCCATCTGGGGACGAACGGCGCCTTCTCGGCCGAGAACTTCGACGACCTGATGGCATCGCTCAGCGGTGTCCCCCGTGTCGTCTTCCTCAATGTCAACGTCCCCCGCGACTGGGAGCCGGAGGTCAACGAGGCGCTCCGCGCCGGGGTGGACCGGTGGCCGACCGCGGAACTGGCCGACTGGCAATCGGCGGCGACGCTCAACAGCGATTGGTTCGTGGCCGACGGATACCACCTGTCATGCGAGGGCATCATCGGCTACGCCGGGTTTATCGCCGAGACCCTCGCCGGCTGATCCTGGGCTGAACCGCTGCTTCGGAGCATCACATCCGATCCGGTACCTCGATCCCGAGCAGGTCGAGCGAGCGTTCCAAGGTGGCCAGAGTCATGCTGACCAGGGTGAGCCACGAGGCCTGGCGATCCTCGTCCTCCTCGCGCAGGATGTGGCAGGAGTCGTAGAAGCGGTTGAAATCGGTGGCGAGGTTGTAGGCGTACTCGGCGACGTGGTTCGGCGCTCTCCCCTCGATGGCCCGATCCACCGCCTCCGGGAAGAGCGCCACGCAGACCATCAACTGACGCTCGGCGGGGTGGGTCGCCGGCAAGACGTCGCCGGCGCTCAGCCCCAGTTCCTCGGCGCGCCGCAGGATCGACTTGATCCGGACCGCTCCATAGAGCAGGTACGGGCCCGTCTTCCCTTCGAACGAGGCGAAGCGGTCGAGGTCGAAGACATAGTTGGAGCTGCGGTGGTTGGCCAGGTCGCCGAACTTGAGCGCAGCAAGCCCGACGGTGGTGGCGATCGTACGGCGCTCCTCCTTCGGAGTAACCGGCGGCGATGTCGGCCTCGTCGATCCTGCCGAGCGCGGCGGTGGTCACCATCTCGATCAGGTCGCTCAGCCGGACCACGCCACCTTCCCGCGTCTTGAAAGGGCGCCCGTCCGGGCCGTTCATCGTCCCGAAGGGGATGTGCTCCAGGTCGACTGCATCCGGTGCGATCCCGGTGAGGTGGGCGGCGCGGAACACCTGCTCGAAGTGGAGCGACTGGCGGGCGTCGACTACATAGAGGATCGCACCCGCCCCCAGTTCCTGGACCCGCTGGTCGATGGTGGCCAGGTCGGTGGTCGAGTAGAGATACGACCCCGCGAGGTGACCAGCAGTAGCGGTGGGATCTCCATCCGGTCGTCGGGTCGATCGACCCGGACGATCAACGCCCCCTCCGACTCCTCGGCGGCGCCGCTCGCCTTGACCCGCTCCAACATCTCGGGGATGCGCCCCTCGACGTCGCTTTCCCCCATCCAGAGGTCGAAACGCACCCCGAGACGGTCGAAATCCGATTCCTGGGAATCGCGCGACACAGCGACGAAATGCCTCCATAGCGCCAAATACCCCGGACGGCCCGTCTGCAGATCGGTCGTGGCCCTTTGTGCCGCCGTCATCGCCACCGGCTCGGTCGAGCAGCGCCGCACCGCTTCGGGGTAGAGCTCGATCAGGTCGTCGAGTGACAACGGCGGTTCCTCGGGGTAAGGGCCGGTGCTGTCGGGGTCGAAGTAGGGAAGGTCGGGCCGGCGATACTCCAGCTCGGCGATGAGCTGGCCCATTTGCAGCCCCCAGTCGCCGAAGTGGGGGTCGCCGATCGCCCGGTGGCCGACAAACCCGAACAGCCGGCGCAGGCTGTCGCCGATGATGGTCGCCCGCAGGTGGCCGACGTGCATCGGCTTGGCCACGTTTGGCCCGGCGTAGTCGACAACCACGGTGAGAGGATCCGCGACCGGCACCACGCCCTGGCGGTCGTCGTCGGCAAGGCCCCGGATGTGCTCGGCCAGTGCCTCGTCGGTGAGCGTGATGTTGATGAAACCGGGCCCGGCCACCTCGAGCACGGCGAACCGGTCGGTTGCTCCGATCTGATCGACTACCGCCTCCGCTATCTGGCGGGGCGGCTCCCGCCTGCCGGGCGGCGGCCATTGCCCCGTTGACCTGAAACTGCCCCAGTTCGGGCCGTTGCGAGACCACCACGCGGCCAAGCTCAGGGTCGAGCCCCAGCTTCTCGAAGGCGGCACCGAACTCGTCGCTGAGCCGGTCGAGCAACGACATCTAGCGCGAGGTTATCTGCACCATCTCGGCATCCGCACGTCCGCTACCGCAGCGGGGCGACGTACACCGTACCCCGGAGGCGTCGCGCGGAGGGGGGCTGGTTCACCCCGAGGTGCGAGACGGCCGCGGCCGAGCACCGTTGGGAGCTCGGCAGCACCCCCTACGGCCGGCAGCTCCCCCGCAGCGCTGCGGTTCACGCTCTCCCTCCTCACCGGGGGACGGCGAACGCTCACCACTCGACCAGCGCCCGGGCCCGGGTGACGATCCCTTCGGTGCTGGGGTAGGTCATGTCTTCCATCGCCTGGGCGAAGGGGAAGTTGGGCACCTCGGGGGCGCAATAGCGGCGCACCGGGGCGTCGAGCCATTCGAACCCCTTGTCGACCAGCTGTGCGGCAAGCTCGGCGCCGTACCCGCCGAACTCGTTGTCCTCGTGGACGATGAGCACCCGAGATGTCTTCTGCACCGACGACTCGATGGTGGGCCAGTCGAGCGGACGAAGCGAACGCAGGTCGATCACCTCGACATCGATCCCCTCCTCGTCGAGCGCCGCCGCCGCCTCGAGCGAGAAATGCGTCATGGCGCCGTAGGTCAGCAAGGTGAGCCCGGTACCCGCCCGACGGATTGCCGCTTTGCCGAGGGGGACCTTCCACTCACCCTCGGGGAAGGGGTACCTACCGAGCCGGTAGAGCTTCTTCGGCTCCATGTAGAAGACCGGGTCGGGGTCCTCCACCGCGCTCCACAGCAGGCCTTTGGCGTCCGCCGGCGTGGACGGGATCACCACCTTGAGCCCGGGAACGTGCGAGTAGTAGGCCTCGATCGACTGCGAGTGGTAGAGGGCGCCGTGGATCCCCCCACCAAAGGGCGTGCGGAGCACCAACGGCATCCTCCACCGCCCATTGGAGCGGTAGTGGATGCGTGCGATCTCAGAGACGATCTGATCGAAGGCGGGGTGGACGTAGTCGGCGAACTGAAGCTCGGCCAGCGGCGACTTCCCGGCGGCGGCCATCCCCACCGCCAGCCCGGCGATGAGCGACTCGGCGATGGGGGTGTTGAAGCAGCGGTTGGCGCCGAAACGGGCCGAGAGGCCCTGGGTGGCCTTGAAGACACCGCCCTTGGGGTCGGCGACATCCTCTCCGAACACGACCGTCTCGGGGTGCGCTTCGAGGATCTCGTGAAGGGTCCGGTTGATGGCGGTGATCAGGTTGACCGAATCGCCCTTCGGCCCCGGCTCGGGCTCGGTGGACGGGGTGTCGGGGACGATCGGGTTGGCGTAGACGTGGCTGAAGGGATCGTCGGGCTCGGGGGCGGCCTCCGCTTCGGTCACCGCAGCCGCCAGCTCCTCGGCGATCGACGACTCCATCGCCTCCTCGTCGCGCTCGGAGAGGAGCCTGGCTTCGATCAGGTACTGCTTGAGCACCGCCAGCGGGTCGTGGCGGCGCCACAGGTCCACCTCCTCGCGGGTGCGGTAGAGGCGGTCGTCGTCGTCTGAGGTGTGGGCGTAGTAGCGGTACGTCTGGGCCTCGACCAGCGTGGTGCCCCCACCGGCCCGGGCTCGGTCCGCCGCCTCGCTCACCACGGCGTAGACGGCGAGCGGGTCGTTGCCATCGACCTCGACACCGGCCACGCCATAACCCTTTGCCCGATCGACGATCCGCCCTCCGACCTGCTCGGTGTCCGCCACCGAGATGGCATAGCGGTTGTTCTCGATGATGCAGATCAGCGGGAGCGAGTGGATCCCGGCGAAGTTCATCATCTCGTGCCAGTCGCCCTCCGATGTCGAGCCCTCCCCGCCGTAGACCGCCACCACCCCGGGTCGGCCGTCGAGACGAAGCGCTTGGGCGATCCCGGCGGCATGCGGATACTGGGTGGCGATGGTGGAGGAATGGGTGAGCACCCGCCGGTCGGGGTCGGACCAGTGGTTGGGAAGCTGGCGGCCACCGCTGGTGGGGTCGGTCTTGCGGGTGAACACGGCGGCGAGAACGTCCACCACCGCCGAGCCCCAGGCGAGTGCCACACCCATGTCGCGGTAGTAGGGGAGCAGCCAATCGACCTCCGGGTCGAAGGCGAAGACGCTTGCCACCTGGACCGCCTCGTGGCCCGATGATGAGACGACGAAGGGCGCCCGGCCTTGCCGGTTGAGGGCCCACATGCGATCGTCCATCCGCCGGGCAAGGAGCATGCACCGGTACATCGCGACCAGTCGCTCCTCGGACAGCCCCAGCACGTGGTGGTCGTGGCGTGCAGTGCCCAACTCGAGCCAGGGGAGGACCCCGTCACGCTCCGTCGTCGTCATTCCCTCCTCCTCCAGCGCTTCAGCTCGCCCATGGCGGCAAGCCTCTCCTCGGCAACCTCGGTGGCGGCGCGGTGCGGGGTCGTCCCCGTCTGGTCGGCCCGCCGCAATATGGCTCCTGTGGCTTCTCCCACCCCTTGCACCCGGCGAGCGGCACGCTCCGGCAGATAACCGGAGAGCTCCTCGGCCACATTGATCAACCCTCCCGAGTTCACCACGAAGTCGGGGGCATAGAGGATGCCGACTGCGGCCAGCCGCAGGTCATCTTCATCCTCTGCCAACTGGTTGTTGGCGCTGCCCACCACCGCCTCGCACCGCAACCTGGGGATCGAGGCGGAGTCGAGCACTCCACCCATGGCACAAGGGGAGAGAACGTCGCAAGGCACCGAGAGGATCTCGTCGGGTTCCACCGCCTTGACCCCGTAGGCATCGACAACCCGGGCGACTGCTTCATCGTTGATGTCGGATACCACCACTTCGCACCCGGCGTCGACCAACAGCTCGACCAAGGCCCCCCCGACCTTGCCCACCCCCTGCACCGCCACACGGCGACCGTGGAGGTGGTCGTCGTTCCAGATGTGTGTCGCCACCGCTCGCAGTGCCGCCATCAAGCCGTGACCCGTCGACGGCGACGGGTCTCCCGAGCCTCCTTCCTCGACCGGGATCCCGAGCGCCCAGCGCGTTTCGCGGCGGATCATTTCCATGTCCGATCCGCTGGTCCCCACATCCTCGGCGGTGATGAACCGGCCGGCCAGCGAATCCACGACTCGCCCGTAGGCACGGAAGAGCCGCTCGCTGCCATCCGTGGCCGGGTTGCCGATGATGACCGCCTTGCCGCCACCCAGGTCCAGCCCGGCAGCGGACGCCTTCAGGGTCATACCTTGGGAGAGCCGGAGCACGTCGCGCAGCGCGGCAGCCTCATCCGGGTACGGAAAGAATCGGGTCCCGCCGAGGGCGGGACCCAGAACCGTCGAGTGTATGGCGACGATGCTGCGAAGGCCTGATACTCGATCGAACCCGAAGAGCACCTCCTCGTGGCTTTCCGAGGTCATCTGGTCGAAGACTCCCATAGCCCGGGGCGACCCTTTCACCTGGCCCTGCGGCGAGTCTACCGGGCGAGCGCAGGCAGCGACGGGGCGGGTACCACAGCCGCCTTGGGTAGCATCGAGAGGTGACTCAGGCCGCCTACCTACGCGTCTATCTATCGTCCGAGACGGTGGATGCAGCAGGAGGGCTCCCTCCACCGCCCCATCGGTTGGAGGGCGGCCCGAGACGTCTGCGTGTCACCGATTACGGACTCCTCGCCGAGTCGCTCAGCGACGACGCCTTGATCGCAGTCTGGGGCGGTGCCGAGTTTGTCTGTCCGCGCACCCCACGGGTGCGGATGCTCGAGGGGGTGCTCGCCTTCCATCACGCATACCGGGAGATGGGCGGGGATGCGGTTATCCCCGAATCGGTGGCGCGCCGTGCCGCCACCGAACTGAGGGGGCTGGTCGAGGGGGTGCCGCTCGCCCGCTCCTACATCCTCACGTCGCCATGGCACGTGCCGCTGCGTTGGTTCATCATGTTCGAGCCGTCACAGCGCGAGTTGGTCGAGACCACCGACGAGCTCGGGGAGCCCAAGCTCTCCATCCGCTACCGCACCGGACGAGAGGTCGGATCGGAGCGGATCGACCATGCCATCGAGGTGCTCCGCCGCGCTCGGGTTCGACGACGGAGTGGTGACCGAGGTCGAGGAGCTCGGGGAGTGGATCGGGGGCTTCCCCGAGGACGCCATGATCGAGCTCGACTACGGCGGTGTCGCCGCCCTCTTCGACGGCGCCGAGTTGGCCCTGGACGATTCGGCGGCCGAGGTGTGGGCGTCGATCGAGGCACTTGACGCCGAAGACTGGCAAGGGGCCGGCTCGCACTACCAAGCCGTCGCCTCCCGCTGGGCATCCGCCGTAGCCGTCACCTGGAGCAACTAGGCCAGACGAGAGCAAGCATCCGTCCCCCCGGAGGGGGGAAGGGACCCGCTGTGGAGCAGCCTGCGGCGTCGGGTACTCCCCCCGTCGGGGGGAGGGAATCGTTGGGAAGGGCGCTGATCAGCCGGTTGGTTCGATCAGGCCGCGGCGGCGGCGAACGCCCAGCTCGACTTTGGCGAAGGCGAGGTCTACGAGCAGCCCGATCACCAGGACCACGATCATCATCGCCATGACCAGGTCGGCATCCGACAGCTCGCGGGCGAAGTGGAGGCGGACGCCGATCGACGTCGTCTTGGCGATGATCACCAGCAACTCCCCGGCCATCAACGAGCGCCAGGCGAAGGCCCAGCCCTGCTTCAAGCCCGGCGATGTAGGTGGGCACCGCCGCCGGGATCACCACGTGGCGCCAGGCGCTGAACCTGCGGGCGCCGAGCACCCTGCCGGCACGCAGCCACAGCGGTGGGATGTGGTCCACGCCACTGATCAGCCCATTGGCGATCGAAGGCGCCGCCCCGAGCACGACGACGAAGAAGATCGCCGTCTCGCTCAACTGGAAGAGCAGGATCGCCAGCGGGAACCAGACGATCGAGGGCATGGTCTGGAGGGCGGCGATCATCGAGCCGATTGCCCGGCGCAGCAGCGGGATCTGCGAGACGGCCAAGCCGACGACCGTGCCGATCACCAGGGCCACGGCGAACCCGAGCAACGCCCGGCGCATCGTGGTGGCGACCCCAAGCCAGAACTCGGATGTCGTGACCAACTCACCGAGTGTGGCGAACACCTGAGCCGGGGGCGGAAAGGCGTATAGAGGCTTCCACTCGATCCAGATGAGCGTCTGCCAGAAGAGCAGCGCCAGTGCAACTGCAGCCAACTTGGGCCAGGTGGCCGACCAGGCGCGCACCACCCAGGAAACTCTGCTTGTTCGACGTAGGTCGAGAGCGTCGAGCCCCGCCAGCTCGCGGTCGAGCGTTTCAGCGGTGCTAGCCACGGTCTTCTTCCACGGCGTCGTCGGCGTGGCGTCTGACCTCCGCCTTGAGCCGGTCGGTGATCATCCCTGCCAGCTCGGACACATGACGGTCGTCCATGCGGCGCGGCCGGGGTAGATCGACCGGGATCTCCTCAGCCACTCGGCCCGGCCGGCTGGTGAGCACCACCACCCGGTCACCGAGCCGCACCGCCTCGCGCACGTTGTGGGTGACGAAGAGCACGCTCAGCCCTGTCGTGGTCCAGATCCGTTCCAACTCGTCGTGCATCACGTCCCGGGTCATGGCGTCGAGGGCGCCGAAGGGCTCATCCATGAGCATCACCTCGGCCTCCTGGGCCAGGGCGCGGGCGATGGCGACACGTTGCTGCATGCCGCCAGAGAGCTCGTGCGGACGCTTTTCGGCGAAGCCATCGAGCCTGACAAGCCTGAGTAGCTCGGCCACCTTGGTGCGGCGCTCCGACTTGGTGACCTTCCGCAGCTGGAGTGCCAGCTCGACGTTGCGCTGCACCGTCAGCCATGGGAAGAGTGCCGACTCCTGGAACATGAGCGACACCCGGCGACCACCGATGTCGATGGTGCCTTGCTGGACGTGGTAGATCCCGGCGATCAGATTGAGCAGCGTCGTCTTGCCGCAACCGGAGGCGCCTACGGTGCAGACGAACTCACCTTCTCCGACCTCGAGCGAGATGTCATCGAGGGCGAGGAGTGCGCTGTGCCCGTCTCCGTAGGTCTTCGACACATTCCTGATCGACACGGCCGCCCGCCCGGGCCGTTTCGGCCCGGGCGGTATCGGCAAAGTCGGGTGCTGTCGATGCGATCACGATGCGATCTCGGGCCTGCCCATCACTGTCAACACCTGGTTAAGCAGAGTCAGGTCGTAGATGCCTGCGAGGTCGACTGGGTCGAGGAGACCGACTGCCTCGGCGTCCACCGCCGATTCGCGCAGCGAATCCGCCACCGGGTCGACGGTGAAGGTCAGGTTCTCCCAAGCTCCTTCGATGGTCTCCGGGGCCAGCGGGCTTCCGGTGATCGCCTCGATGCCGGCGTTGACCGTGGCCTGCGCCGAGGCCGGGTCGTCGTTGGCGACATCTACCGCGGAGATGAGGCCTTCGAGGACACCCTGGACGACGTCCGGGTTCTGCTCGAGGTACTCGGTCGCCACGATCAGATGTGTGGTCACGAATTCACCGTCGGGCCAGAGTTCCCTCTCGTCCACCAGTACCGAGCCGCCACCCTCGAGCACCAGCCTGGTCGCCCACGGCTCGGGTACCCAGGCCCCATCGATCTCACCGGACTGGAAGAGGTCGAGGGTCTGCGAGTTCTCCTGTGGAACCACCGAGACGTCGCCTCCACCTTCGAGGTCCGTCTCGTAACCCCTGATCGGCCAGCCAGGCCCGCAACGCTACGTCCTGGGTGTTGCCCAGAGAAGGCGAGGCAAGGGTCTTTCCTGCCAGGTCCTCAGGCGACGTGATCTCGGGCTTGACGACAAGCGCGGCTCCGCCGCTGGTGGTGCCGCCCACGATCCTGAGGGCCTCGCCATTGGACTGGGCGTACCCATTGATGGCGGGGTTGGGACCGATGAAGCTCATGTCGATGGCGTCGGCGAACAACGCCTCGACGGCCTCGGTGCCGGTGCTGAAGGTGGCGGTCTCGATGGCGACGTCGTCACCGAGCGCCTCCTGGAAGAGGCCGTCCTCGATGCCGATGATGGCCGGAGCATGGGTGACGTTGGGGAAATATCCGATCCGCACCGTCGTCGCCGCTTCACTTTCGACGGCGGCCGATGTCCCGGCTGCCGCCGGTGTCGCCGGTTCCGCCGCCGCAAGCCGCCAAGACGACGGACACCGAAATTGCCCCGGCGATGAACCTAAAAGATTTGGTCATTTGTTTGCCTCCTACGATCTCTAGGGATCGGTATCCGACTATTCCAACTTTACTGAGAATATTTATCCGGAATACCGAGTAGGTGACGTTATCAGAGTGGGCCCTGGATGGGTCAAGCTTGGTCAGCCGTGGTGTGGAGCAGAGGTGGACGAGACGTCGCCTTCGATGAACGACACCACCCACCAGCCGCGGCGGAACGACATATCGGGATCTTGTTGGGACGCGGCCGGCGAGATGGCCGGGTCTTGCTCAGGGAGGTTGGCGACCACGGTGGTGGTCGTCGTTGGGATGGCGCTTCCTCTTGGCGCTGCGTGGCTTCTTTATCTTCTCCTCATCGACCGTCGTGGAGGCTTGTTGGCTGGCCACGTCGGGAGGACGCACCTGTCCACTGTTGCTCAGGCTCTCACCGATGATCGAGCCACTCAAACCGGCGATGACGATCAGTGCGCCGATGAGGCCCCTCACCGCCAGACGTCGGGCCTGACGGGCGCGCCGCTTCTCTCCACGAACTCCTCCTTGGTCACAGAGCCAAACTCGGACCGGTAACGGTTCGTACATCTGATAATGTCAAGCTGAAAGGTCGACAATTCAGGAGCGCGGCCGAGATGTGGATCACCAGACAAACCGATTACGCCACCCGGGCGGTGTTGGCCCTTGCCTTGGCGGGCGACGCCGCCCCTCTCAAGCTGCGCGATCTGGCGGATCGGACCTCGGTGCCGTCTGCCTTCCTCGAGCAGATAATGCCCCAGCTACGGCTCGCCGGGGTGGTTCGTTCCGAACGCGGGCCATCGGGCGGCTACCGGCTCAATCACGATCCCGCCGAAATAACCCTGGAACGAGTCGTTCGGGTCTTCCAGGGGCAGCTGGCGCCGATCGCCTGTGCCACCCGCAGCGCGCCCGAACCGTGTCCGATGGAGGTGGCCTGCTCACTCAAGGAGGTGTGGACCGAGGTGCGCGACGCCACGATCGCCATCCTGGAAAGGGTCAGTTTCGCCGACCTGGCGCGGCGCGCGCCGGCGGCCGATGGGTGGATCCGTCGCTTCCGCCACCCCCGGATGCGGTACCTGTGGGCGGCCCGGAAGCGCGGTCCTGAAAGACCTGCAACCCAGGGTTCGAACCGTCACACAGGAGCGATTCGGGCCCACAGAACGACTAGGGCCCGACAGCCAACCCAGGGTTCAACCGTCACACAGGCGTCTGGCCGCAACCTCCGGCGCTCCCCAGCAGAGAGATTGAGCCGGCCTGCTTCGACGTCTGGCAGACTTCTCTTGACCCGTGATCTCGTGCTAGTCGTCGGCGACTGACTGAGGACGAAAAGCCACGCGAAGCGTGGAAGGATCTGCCGAAGAAGCGGCCGGGGGAGGAGCTGGATTGGACGAGGCAACCATCGAACCGGAGCAGG
This sequence comes from uncultured Actinomycetes bacterium, assembly GCA_963780745.1. GTDB lineage: Bacteria > Actinomycetota > Acidimicrobiia > Spongiisociales > DATADW01 > DATADW01. Next base: position 178,839 of record CAWACT010000012.1, read on the forward strand.
AGCGGGCGGACCGCGCCTTCCGGAGGCTGTTGCGATCGCTCGGTTCGACCGACAGCTATGGATTGGTGCTGGTGTTGATCATCATCGCCTACGCCTTCCCCATCGTGTTCGATGACGATGCGTGGGCAGTGCCCCTCATGATTGCAATCCAGAGCGGGACGGTTTGGTTCGCCCTACGCACTTCGCACGCAAGTCGCCGACTCACCTTGGTGGCTGCTGGGATCGTCGTCGTCGCATTGGCATCGGTAGTTCTCAACGCCGTCGTACCGGCTCAGGCGGTTTTCGTGTCGCTCGTATTCGTTGGAGGGACCCTCCTCTGCTTCATCGCTCCGCTCTCGATCATTCGTCACATCGGCTATCGGAGAAACGTCGATCAAGAGACGCTGCTTGGGGCGCTCGCCGCTTATCTCCTGATCGGCATGGCGTTCGCCTTCGCCTACCGGCTCCTCGGGGTGGTGCAATCAACCCCCTTCTTCGGCGCCAACGGCGACGGCAGGATGAGCGACACCTTGTTCTTCAGCTTTATCACCCTGACCACTACCGGCTACGGGAACTTGGTCCCTGCGACAAACCCTGGACAGAGTCTGGCCGTGGTGGAGGCCTTGATCGGCCAACTGTTCTTGGTGACCGCGGTCACCAAGATCGTCAGCGCGTGGAGCCCGCGAGCCTGGGCGACTCAGCCAGAAGCGGACTCGTTGGAGGACCTCGCCGACGAACCGGGCAACTAACAAGACCATCAAGCTTCGGGAGATCGATATGGCGGTGAGTCTCACCCCGAACGGCACTCACGGCGCGGAGATGCCCAAGATCCCACGTCCAATCATGAAGGCGATGATGGGGCTGAGCGACTTCGCATACCGCCACTTCGAGTCGAGGATGCGCGTCGCCGGTCGCCCGCTTCTCCGGCTGACCACCATCGGGGCCAAGAGCGGGGTGGAGCGCTCCGGTCTGGTGTGCTGGTTCCCCGACGGCGACCGCGGCCCGGAGAGCCGATTGGTGGTCGGGTCCAACAACGGGGCGGCGCGTCATCCGGCCTGGTGCTACAACCTGGCCAAGAACCCCGACCGGGCGAAGGTTGATCTCGACGGCGTCGAGCGCCCGGTTCGGGCCGAGTCGCTCGAAGGGCACCGAACGGGATGAGGCATGGCAGCGAATCGTCGAGCTGTCGCCGCGGTTCGGCAAGTACCAGGAGGGAACCGACCGGGTCCTTCCGGTTATCCGCCTCATTGACGCTCCCGCCTCCCCTTCCTGACCAGGCGCATCGCCCTCCCCGCGGCCTTCGTGCCCGCCGTTCCGGCCCTCTCAGGCCCGATTGCAGCGAACTGCAAGCGCTCACCCGCATACTCGGATCATGGAAACGATCGGCACGGATGTGAGCGGATCTGTCGGGCGGGATTACCCGGGTGGCTTCCTATCATTCCGCGGTGGACTTCGACGTCCTGGGGCCGGTGCGGGTGCTCAGAGAGGGAGACCCGGTCCAGCTGAAAGGGCCAAAGCAACGCGCCGTTCTCGCCGTCCTGATCGCACACGCCGGCCGGCCCACTTCTCCCGACGAGCTGATCGATGCCGTCTGGGGTGAGGAGCCGCCGCCGGCGGCCCGAGCCACCCTGCAGAGTCACATCTCCCGGATCCGCACCGAGTTGGGCGACGTGGTCGTGTTCGAGGGCGGAGGCTACCGCCTGGCGGTCGATCGGGATCGCATCGATTCGGAGCGGTTCGAGGAAGGCGTGGAACGGGCGCGCACCCTTGCCGACTCACAACCCGCAGAGGCGGCCAAGCTGCTCGGCGAGGTCCTGGCGTTGTGGCGGGGCCACCCCTACGCCGACGTGCCCGGGGTGCGCGGAGCTGCAGACCGAGGCGCGCCGGCTCGAGGAGCTGCGGCTGCAGGCGGTGGAGGCCCGCATCGAGGCCGAGCTGGCGCTGGGACGGCACGCCGAGGTGCTCCCCGAGCTCGAGGTCCTCACCACCGAGAACCCGCTGGCAGAGGGCTTTCGGTCGCAGCACATGGTCGCCCTCTATCGAGCGGGACGGCAGGCCGAGGCGCTGCGCGCCTACCAGAAGACCCGGGTGTTCCTCGGCGAGGAGATGGGCATCGACCCTTCCCCTCAGCTGCAGGATCTGGAGCAGCGCATCCTGGAACACGACCCGTCGCTCGACCTCGACGTGGAGCCCAGGGTGCAGACGCTCGCCTTCTTCATGACCGACGTTGAGGACTCCACCGTGCTCTGGGAGCTGCAACCCGAGGCGATGCCCCGGATGCTGCGAGCGGCACGAGCAGATCCTCGTCGCCAGCGTCGAGCAAGCCGGTGGACGGGTCTTCAACCGCAGCGGCGACGGGTTTGCCGCCGTTTTCACCACCGTGGCCGATGCGGTGACCGCGGCGGAATCGGGCCAGCGCGGTCTGGTGGCCGAGGAGTGGGGCGAGTCGGGGAGATCCGGGTGCGGATGGCGGTGGATGCGGGAGAGGTGGAGTCGCGGGCGGACGACTTCTTCGGTCCGCCGCTAAACCGGTGCGCCCGCATCCTCGCCGCCGCGCACGGTGGCCAGGTGCTGCTGTCCGAGGAGGCCCACCGAACCCTGTCGGCCACCTCCGACGGCGGGTGGCAGGTGCGGGCCATGGGCGAGCACCGCTTCAAGGGTCTGGGCAAGCCCCAGCACGTCTTCCAGCTCCTGCTCGAGGGCCTCTCCAACGACTTCCCGCCGCTTCGGATCGACCGGATGCCGGCGGGGATCACGGCATCGGGTCTGGGCCGGGCGGTCCGGGGCTACGAGTTGCGGGAACGGGTCGGGGCGGGTGACTTCGGGATCGTGTACCGCGCCTACCAGCCGACGGTGGGCCGGGAAGTGGCAGTCAAGGTGATCCGGCCCGAGTACGTCAACAAGCCGGAGTTCGTCCGCCGCTTCGAGGCCGAGGCCCACATCGTCGCCCAGCTGGAGCACCCCCACATCGTGCCGCTCTACGACTACTGGCGCGAGCCCGACGGCGCCTACCTGGTGACCCGCTGGCTGCGGGGTGGGTGCCTGCGCGATGCGCTGGAGCGGGGCCCGTGGCACGTCGACCCGGCGCTCCGCCTCCTCGGACAGATCGGCTCGGCGCTCGACCACGCCCACCGGCGGGGAGTGATCCACCGCGATCTGAAGCCGGCCAATGTGCTCTTGGACGAGGACGGCAACGGGTACGTGGCCGACTTCGGCATCGCCGCCCGGCTGATGGAAGTCGCCGGTACCGCCACCGGAAGCAATTCACCGGCCTACCTCGCCCCCGAGGAGCTCGCGGGCGATCCGCTGACTCCTGCCGTGGACCTCTACGCCATGGGAACCCTGGCCTTCGAGGTGTTCACCGGACGGCGACCACCGATGGACAGCCCGCTTCCATCGCTTCGCTCGTTGCAGGTCGGGCTCCCCGAGGAGATCGACGAGGTGATCGCCCGGGCAAGGGCCGAGGACGCCGCCGAGCGCTTCCAGTCGGCGGATGAGTTCCTCGCCGCCCTCGCCTCCGCGCTGGGGAAGGCGCCGGCGGTCGAGCCCGGCCTCACCGCCGCCCGCAACCCCTACAAGGGCCTCCAGGCATTCCAGGAGGCGGACGCCGCCGACTTCTGGGGGCGGACCGGCCTGGTCGAGGAGCTGCTCGATGTGATCGGTGAGCGCTCGTTGGTGGCGGTGGTAGGCCCCTCCGGCATCGGCAAGTCCTCGGTGGTGCGTGCCGGGCTGGTGCCTGCTGTGCGCGCGCGGCGCCGCCTCCGGGGAATGGCTGGTCACCGACATGTACCCGGGCAGCTTCCCCTTCGAGGAGCTGTCCGCCGCCTTGTTGAAGGTGGCGGTGCAGCGGCCGGCCAGCCTGGTCGAAGAGCTAGCCGCCGAGGACGGGATGTCCCGGGTGGTCAATCAGGTGCTTCCCGCGGGCAGTCGCCTCCTCCTGGTGATCGACCAGTTCGAGGAGCTGTTCACCCTCACCCCGGACGAAGAGACCCGACGGCTCTTCCTCGACGGGCTGGTGAGCCTGGCCGAGGACGACGGATCGCCGGTGACGGTGGTGGTCACCATGCGGGCCGACTTCCTGGACCGCCCGTTGCGCTACCCCGAGTTCGGTGAGCTGCTCGGCGCCGGGATGGTGACCGTGGCTGCTCCCGGTCCCGATGAGCTCGTCGAGGCGGTGACCCGCCCCGCAGAGGGAGTGGGCGTCCGCTTCGAGGAGGGCCTGGCCGACCGCATTGTCGACGATGTCGCCGACGAGCCGGGGGCGCTCCCGCTGTTGCAGTTCGCTCTCACCGAGCTCTTCGACCAGCGGGAGAACGACCTGCTGACCCTGTCCGACTATCAGCGGGTGGGTGGGGTCTCCGGCGCCCTGGGGCGGCGGGGCGAAGAGCTGTACGGCGAGCTCGATGGTCCGGGACGAGAGGCTGCCCGCCAAGTGTTCCTCCGTCTGGTCGCCGTCGACGAGTCCGGGCACGACACCCGCCGCCGTATCCCGCGCCGCGACCTGCAGGGCCTCTCCCTCGATCCCGGAGTGCTCGAGGAGGTCCTGAATCGGTACGGCGAGCATCGCCTGCTCACCTTCGACCGTCACCCCATCACCCGGACCCCGACGGTGGAGATCGCCCACGAGGCGCTGATCACCCATTGGGACCGGCTGCGCGGCTGGATCGACGATCGACGGGAAGACCTGGTCCTGCATCGCCGGCTGGGCGACGCCGCCACCGAGTGGGACTCGGCCGGGCAGGGAGCGGCCTACCTGCTTGCGGGGGGACGCCTGCAGCAGATGGAGAGCCTGGCGGCGAGCAGCGACCTGGCGCTCAGCGAGACCGAGCGCGGGCTGCTCCAGACCAGCCGGGTGGAGGAGGACCGCCAGCGGGACCGCCGCACCAAGAGACGGCGGGCGGTCCTCGGCGGGTTCGCCGCCGCCGCGGCGCTGTCGCTGGGGCTGGCGGGTTGGGCGTTGGTCAACCAGGGTCAGGCCGAGGAGGCGGCGGCGGAGGCGGAGCGGCAGGAGGAGGTCGCCCTCGCCAACGAGCAGCGCGCCGAGGAGGAGGCCGCCCGGGCTGTCCGCAACGAGGAGGTGGCTCGTTCCCGGCAGCTGTCGGCCGCCGCCATCAACGAGCTCGACGAGGATCCCGAGCTCAGCGTGCTCCTCGCCCTCGAGGCGGCGCAGATCGCCGAGCCCCCCATCGAGGCGGTTTCCGCCCTCCACGAGGCGCTCTACAACCATCGGGTGGTGGCCACCCATACCTGGCCGGACGAGAAGCCGTTGGCGTTGCTTTCGACCGATCTCAGCTCCCGACGGCAGCCTCATTGCTGCGGCTGCCGGGGGGAGCTACCTCGAGGTGGTCGATGCCGCCAGCGGAGAGCTGCGCTGGGAGGCCGACCTGTCCTCCCTGGGGCCGGCGGTGGTGGACCGGGCTTTGTTCTCCACCGATGGCACAGAGGTGGTGGCCGGCATCCGTTGGCCCGCCAGTGACCCCGGAGGGCGAGCCGGCCCCACCCCCGCCGAACGACGGCCTCGGGGTCTACGTATGGGACGCCGCCACCGGTGACCTCGTGGCTCGTCACGATGTCGGTGGCTGTGGAGGGGAGGTCCTCGATCTGGCTACGCCCGGTCTCGCCTTGGTGAGGACTCCGGTTGAGGACGGGCTCTGCACCAACCCGGAGGTCGAGTCCGGGCGACCTCTGGCTGTTGGACCTGTCATCCGGAGCAACGACCTTGCTACACGAGAAGCTGCCGCCGAGGGGCTTTGGGGGTGTCTCGGGTGCCTCGCTCAGCGCCGACGGCCGTTTCGTGGCATGGGGCGACCTTTTGGTGGGGCTCCCCATCACTGTGACCGAGTTGGCATCGGGAGAAAGGGTCTATGAGAGCCGGGATCCAAACCAGCAATGGGCGCGGGTCCTCAGTCCCGACGGGAGCCTCCTCTTGACCGGCGACTTACAAGTGTGGGATATAGCCAGCGGAGAGCAGCTGTGCGTATTTGGCGAGTACGGCGACTCCGTCGGTGGGGTCGGATTCAGCGCCGACGGCGCCATGGCCTTCTCGGCGGGAAAGGATGGGACAGTTCAGCTCTGGGAGACCCGAACCTGCACCGAGCGGACCGTGCTTCGTGGCGGCGCGACGGTCAAGAGGTCGCCTGCGATGAGCGACGATGGCTTGACCGTCGTCGCCGCCGACGACCACAGCCCCACATTTCGCGCCTGGTCGCTGCTTCCCACGCTGCCGGGTGAGGTCGGAGCGGTGCAGACCTGTCCTGGCTTCGTCGCCGGCTCGTCCCTCGATCTTGCCGGGCAACGGGGCGCGCTGCTGGTCCTGTGCGAGGACAAGCCGCTGGGCAGCGCCCTCGCCTTCGACCCCGCCAGCGGTGAGGTGCTCAACATCGTCGAGAACCGCGACGGTCAGCTTGCTTCGCCTCTCACCAGACGGCGAGCGGTTCGTCTCGATGGATGTCTCGCTGCCCTACACCATCGAGGGGGTGTCGATCCGGGATACGGACACCGGCCGGGTCCTCACCCGGCTTCAGGGGTTGTGCCGATGGGAGCAGCTGGCCGAGCCCCCTCACCCCGGCTGCGAGCCGCCACCGGGCTCCCCCAGCCAACTCTGGGTCATCGATGCCGCCTTCTCGCCCGATGGATCGCTGGTTGCCTTGATCGATGCGCCGGACGGAGGGTTCACATTTGGCGTTTGGGACTCTGAGAGTGGTGAGCGGATCTACACCGACCCGGTGCGCGACGACGGGCGAGCGTCAGTCATGGCATTCAGCTCCGACGGGAGGCGACTCTTCGTCAGCTATAACAGCTCGGGACTGGCGCGCTTGGTGGGCGATCTGATGCGAGTGTTCGACACCACCACCTGGGAGTACACCGAGCTGCAAGAGGAGAACATCGGGGGGAGATGGGTCACACCGGACGGGCGGTCGTTGATTGGATCCCACGAGAGCACCATCCGGGTCACCGACACCGAGACTTTCGAGACGAGAACGCTGGTCAGCGAGGCACATGAAGGTGGTATCAAGGATCTTGCGATCAGCGACGACGGGTCGCTGGTTGCCAGCGCCGGAAGCGACGGGTCCGTGCGGGTATTCGACCTTGCCACCGGCGAGCTCCGCCACGAGTTGAGCGTCGGTACCAACCATGCGCAGAACGTCGAGTTCGTCGACAACGACCGCCACCTCATGGTGACGCCGCAGGAGGGTCAGGTGTTGATCATGACCCTCGATACGGCTGAACTGCTCGACGTCGCCCGCGCCCGCGTCACCAGGGGATTCAACCCCGCCGAGTGCGACAAATACCAGATCGACCCCTGCCCGGACCTGGAGTCGATCCAGGACGCTGCTTAGGACAGCCTGGGACGGACGCACAATCAAGGGAGATCGAGAAGCGGGCGGTAGTTGGCGTGGAAAATGCTCCTTCCCCATCTACGCAGCACCAGGTTGCGGAGGGCGGGCGGAAGGTTGCGGGTGCGGTCCCGGCGGTGCGTCTGGGTGAGCACCCATTGCGTGCGGGGGCGGCGACGATCTTGGAATCGTGCAATTGCCTGGTTGACATCGACCTCGGAGGCGAGGCATTCGGCGAGTACCAGACCGTCTTCGAGTGCCATCGCGGCGCCTTCAGCCATGTTGGGTGACGTGGCGTGGGCGGCGTCCCCGACGAGCAGCACCGATCGGTGTGACCACCCGTCGAGCCTTACCTCCTCGATCGGGGAGACGTGCACCTCGTGGTCGGGACCGAGCGTGCCGAGGATGTCCGGCACCGGGGCGGCGAACCCGGTGAGCAGTTCGGCGAGCATCCCCTTCGCATCGCCCTCCTGCAGCCGATGAGCGCCTTTACTGGAGGTATCGCAGTAGCAATAGACCCGGCCTCCGCCGATCGGCACCGCCAAGAAGGTGACATCACGTCCCAGTAGACCGTCCAACTCGTCACCTCCGGCGGGCAATCGGTGACGAACCGCCAGGCGAACTGTCCCACCGGGGACGCGCCGGAGTCGAAAACCAGCCGGCGGACTGTGGAGTGGATGCCGTCGGCGCCGATGACCAGGTCGTAGCGGTCGGTGGTGGCGTCGCCGAACTCGACGGTCACCCTGTCGTCGTGCTGGCTGAGCCGCTGCATCGGGAGACCCATACGGACGTTCACCGGGTCGCCGTGGGATGCCAGGACCTCGTGCAGGTCGGCACGGTGCAACGCGAGGCAGGGGCCGACGTCGCCCCACAAGTCGGTGAGGTCGATGTCGGCCAACAGGCGTCCCCGATGGTCGCAGAAGCGCTGGCGGGTGATCAACGATCCCCGCTCGGCTACCGCCGACTCCAAACCGAGGGCACGCAACGCCCGTGCCGCGTTGCCCGGCAGATAGATACCCGCCCCGGAGTGCGGCCATCCAGGCTCACGCTCCACCACCTCGGTGGCGAAGCCCCGCAAGCGGAGGGCCCGGGCAGCGCCCAACCCCGCGATCCCTGCGCCGATCACCAGAATCCGCAAGGCGGCACCGTTCCTTCCGGCCGCTTCACAGCCCGTATGCGAAAGGTAGGTGTCCGCTCACGTCGCTGGTATCGGGAGAACACCCCAATTCACGCCCCAGCCGACAGAGAGATCAGCCGGGATGGCACTCACGCCGCGACTTCGTAAGAGCGAGGCCGCGACAACATCTACACCCGAGGCTCGGCCTCGGTCGCTCTGGGTCTGTGACCGCCTACGGTGGCGGGCCCCTGCCTGGCGCCGCGTCCAAGCGATCAGTCGTCCCAGGCGACGGTGATTTGGTTGGCGCCTGGCAGGGGGAGAGAACTCGCTTCCTCCTCGACCGATTGACGCTCCGTGGGGTTGGGCCGGCGCCAAGTCTCGATGGTGACCTTGTCTTGCGAGCGTCGCCAAGTGCCGACGATCTCCCCATCCACCAGGACCGCACCGGGCCAGACTCGAGACGTCCAAAGTTGCTGGCGTCGCTCGGGATCGGGGACGAGGAGCTGACGTTCGGTGCCGTAAAGGAGGAAGTAAGCGTCGCCGCTGGGTAGGAGACGTGCTGGCGGCTCGGGGCCGGGGGCGTCGCTGATGTCCGGCTCGTCGCTGTTGAGGATCCATGCGTCCCCGATCGGTGTTCGCACCGGAGTGAGCTCCCCACGGAGCGAGTCGAACGCTGCGGCCGCAGGTTGCGGTCGGATCCCGGCCCACCCGGCGAAGGCCCCGGGGGTAGCCGGGCCGAGTGTGTGCAGATAGCGGCGTGCCAGCTCGAGACGAGCCTCACCCGGGTCGACCACCGGGGGAGGCACCGTCCAGATGAGCGGTTGTCGGGCACCCTCCCATCGGATGAGGATCCGACCGGTAGGGGCGGCATAGCGAAGCTGATTGGGGTTCACGCCGAGGGCCCTTCCAGCCTCGCCGTATGTCATCTTCCTCCCGTCGAGGAAGGCGTCGAGGCGGTCGGCGAGGTCATTCGCCAGCCGCAGGCGGCGCGGACTCTCCGGCAGGCGTCCCAACGTGAATACCGCTAGGTCTACCCCAGCAACGACGTAGGCGTGGAATCCCGGTCCCCAGGTTTGGATCAACGAGGCGTCCTCCCAGGTCGCCGGACCGGTCGCCTCGACACGAGCGTGGATGGAGAGGACTGCGGCCCGAGGCATGCTGTCCTTTATCCCCGCCCACGCAGCACGGCGGAGCGACCTCGCCTCCTGTGGGAGCCGGGCGACGAGCGCCCCCGCCCGCCGTCGGAAGGCAAGGATCTGGGCACGGGTGAGATCGAGTCGTGGCTTAGTCACCCATCACCTCGGAACGGTCATCCGCAGGCCAGGCCTGGTCGGGGAGGAGAGGGGATTGGGACCATCATCTGAGAGGGATGACAATGGATTACCGCAGAGGTCATAGTCAAGACATTGAGGAAGCGAGAGTCATGTCCAACGTCGTATGCGACATCTCCATCTCGGTCGACGGCTTCGCGGCCGGTCCTGGTCAGACCCGCGAGATGCCCTTCGGAACCATCGAGCACAACCGGCTGCACGACTGGATGTTCGACGCTGCGGCAGAGAACCAGGCCGAGATCAGCGCCATCACCGACGCCGGAGCCTTCATCATGGGACGCAACATGTTCAGCCCCGATCGTGGCGAATGGGACCTCGACTGGCAGGGCTGGTGGGGTGAGGACCCTCCGTACCATGCACCCGTGTTCGTGCTCGCCCACCGTGAGAGGGACGACCTGCCGATGGCGGGAGGGACGACCTTCAGGTTCGTGACCGACGGCATCGAATCCGCTCTCGAACAGGCACGTGCCGCGGCAAGCGACCGGAACGTTGCCATCGCCGGCGGGGCCAACACGATCAACCAGTACCTCTCAGCCGGGCTGATCGACGAGCTACGGGTCCACATCACTCCATCGATCATCGGTGGCGGAGAGCGACTCTTCGACGGGGTGCAGCCGATGGCGCTGGAGCAGGTGACCTCGCGAGGCACGTCACTCGTGACCCACATCATCTACCGACCGGTGCGCTGACCCGAAGGAATGGCAGTCAAGCCGCATGGCCTGAGGCGTTTGAACAACCTGGGTTGTTTGTTGAACACCGTCGATGTCGTTGCCGAGCAGATTCGAACGGGTCGCCATGGTCGTCGGTCACCCGATACGTGTGCTCGCCGGCACCGATTGCGGGTTCGACACCTCGGCAGGCTGGGGACGGGTCGCCGAAGACGTCGTGTGGGCGAAATTGAGGTCCATGCGTAGTGGTGCAGAGCTGGCGACGGTGAGGCTGCTTGAGGACTGGCTCATCCCAGTCACCATCCCAGCCTGGCGTGGTGAAGCGGCGATTTCTCTGGTCAGGGGCCGAACGTGGCGATCGACGAAATTGACAACCACGCCTGACAGCGCGACCTAGGCCTGGGACTCGGTCGAGAGGTCCTTGTCCTCCATCTCCCAGGCGTGATCCATCGTGTGATAGGCGGAGTGTCGGATCAGGAAAGGGAGCGTCCACGATCGCATGGGCTTCTCCACCTCGCCGCGTTCGTACGCCCGGATCGCCAGGATGTAGTCCTCGCGATACTCCTCCAGAGCGCCCGGCGCGAGTGCCCCCTCCTCGGGGATGCGGAGGCCGACCTTCTTGGCGAAGTCCTCGCTCTCGGTGCGGATCGTATGACGGATGATCCGGTCCCGGTCCCGTCCACCACCGCGCGGCCCCTTCCGCATCTCCGCCGAGACCCGCCCCGCGACCGCGTCGAAGTACGCCCAGCAGGATCGGAGCAGCGCGATCTTGCGCTCGAGCTCGTCGTCGGTCATCGGCCCATGCTCCGTTTCCGAAGGCGAGAAGGAGATGCCCCAGAAATCGACCGAGCCCGTCCCGACCCGGTCCTCGAAGACACCTAGGGGTCCGGCCGCCTCGAACTCGTCCCCCAGACCGGCACCGGCGGCCACTGACCGGTAGCGCTCGCGGTACGTCTCGAGCGTCTCTACGGCCGCATCGGCGGTCTTCGCGCCGCGACTCCAACCCGGCCAGTCGATGGCGAACGCGACGAACTTCTTGCCCTTCGGACCACGTTCTAGAACGACGCGAACCGGCATGCCTGACATCCTGGGCCAGTCTACGGGCACTGCTCTTGACCCGGTGATGGACCGGCTCGACAGCCGGCGCCGCGAGCTGGTGCGGACCAAGAGCGGGTTGACCAGGGAAACGATGGTGGCCAGGGGCAGAATCGAACTGCCGACCCCAGGTTTTTCAGACCTGTGCTCTGCCAACTGAGCTACCTGGCCGGTGCTCGGTGGCGGGGACGACGGGATTTGAACCCGCGACCTCCGGCTTGACAGGCCGGCGTGAACTCCAGGCTTCACCACGCCCCCGTGGTCCCGAGGCAGTCCACCTCGGTCACCCGCTGCGGTTGCGCGGGCTCGGGGAGTATAGGGCGGGCGGTCCCTGGCTTCACCGTGGAACTCGGAGGACGACCTTTCCCATTTGGTCACCCTCGTCGAGCCTGGCGAGAGCATCGGGGAGACGGTCGAAGGGGAAGACGACGTCGATTGGCACGGTCACCCGGCGTGACCCCACCATCTCAGTCACCTCGGCGAAGTCGGCATGGTCGAACATGGTCGAGCCGATGATCTCGAGCTGCTTGTAGAAGAGGACGGTGAGCGGCAACTCGACTTTGCTCCCACTGGTGGCCCCGCATACGGCCAGCCGTCCTTCCGGAGCGAGCGACCGCATCGACTGGTTCCATGTGGCCTCCCCGACGCTGTCGACCACCACGTCGGCCTTCCGCCCTGCCGCATCGGCCAGCTCGGACGAGAAGCCGCCACCCGAGTCGTAGGCGCCGGTGGCGCCGTTGGCCAGGGCCCACTCCAACTTGGCCGGGTCGGTCGAGGTGACGTGGACCTCGGCGCCGGCCGCTAGGCCGAGCGAGAAGGTGGCCGCGGCTACGCCGCCGCCTATCCCGACCACCAGGAGCAGGTCACCGTTCGAGAGCCGGGAGCGTCGCAACATGCGGTGCGCCGTGCCCGTCACCAGACCGTACGAACCGGCTTCCTCCCAGCTGAGTTGCGCCGGTTTGGGCACGGCGTTGGCTGCCGGGATCACCACCATCTCGGCGAGGGTCCCCAAGGCGTGCTCGCCCAATATCCCGAAGCTGCGACAAGCGGTGGAGTGTCCGGAAAGACAGGAGGGGCACTCGCCACAGGAGAGCGACGGATCGATCACCACCTCGTCGCCGACGACCACCGTCTCGACGCCGGCCCCGATGGCGTCGACCACACCTGCGCCGTCGGCCCCGGCGACATGGGGAAAGCCGGCGGGGCGCGGGGAGGCCGCGGGATACCCAGAGGTCGAGGTGGTTGAGGGCGGCCGATCTCAGCCGGACACGGACCTGTCCGGGCCCGGCTCCGGGTCGGCGACCTCCTCGAGGCGGTAACCGTCGGGACCGACTGTCTCGTGGAGTTGCCAGGCGAGCATCATTGCGACGTTAGACCCCCTCGCGAGGTGGGCCGATAGCATCGGGCGGACGTCGATTGGAGGAATATCTATGGTCGATTCCGTGCTGCGTCTCGGGTCGGTGGTGACTGATTGCTCCGATCCTGAATCGCTTGCCGCCTTCTATGGCGCGCTGTTGGGGACGGAGGTTTCGCAGAGCTTCCCGGGTTTCATCTGGTTGGCCCCGGCCAGTGACGGCTCGATCTCGCTCGCCTTTCAAAAGGTGCCCGATCCGACACCCGGCAAGAACCGTCTCCACTTCGACTTCTCGTTTGCCGACCTGTCCACCGCCAAGGACCGCATCGAGCAACTCGGAGGGAGCTTCGTCGAGACCCATCAAAATCGGGGACTTCACCTGGAACACGTTCGCCGACCCAGAAGGCAACGTGTTCGACGTCGGCGGCGAGTGATCCACGAGACCGAGCTGCGGGTCAGGTTCGGCGACCTCGACCCGTACGACCATCTCAACCACGCCCGAGCTATGACGTTCTTCGAATCGGCCCGTGTCGAGGCGCTCGAGGCGCTCGGTTACGGGTTGGATCGCCTCAAGGAAGACGGGGTCCACATCGTCCTGGTCGAGATCACGGCCCGATTCCACCGTCCGGCCGGGTTGCACGACCTGATGAAGATCACGACGGAGGTCCTCTCGGTTGGCCGGACCACCAGCACCTGGCGTCAAGTGATGAGCCGCGACGGCGAGGTCATCGCCACCCTCGAGATCACCGCAGCCTTCACCGACCGAAATGGGCGACCCTCGACGTGCTCCTTCCGGCTTCGCCGAGGCTCTGCAGGGCTGAGACCCGTTCTTGCGTGACACAGCCAGCCGATTCGGTACCTCAGTCACGCCAGAAGGGCGGCGGCGGCGAAGCTCGAACTGAAGCTCGAAGCCACCGTGAGCGAGAGCACGAAGAAGATGATGCCGAGGGCCAGGGCGACGAGGGTGATAATGCCGACCGCCACGAAGAAGACCCGTATCTTGGCAAGGCCCCGCTCCAACTCGGCTACGGCCCCGGATCGGTGGGCGTCGCGTATGCCGTCGGATGCCTGCCACAGCACCACGCCCATCCAGATGTAAAGGGCAACGAAGGCGATGGTCACGATCAGATACCCAATCAGGTACCCGGTGAGATCGGCGGGGATGTCCTCACCCAATTGGCCCTCGAACTGGTCGATGACGGCACCGGCAATGAGAAGCAGGATCGATGGCCAGCGACACCGAGTGCACCCCCGATCACGTAGAACCACGCCGAGGAACTTCATCCATCCCGTAGCGCCCTTCATCCGACCGGCGAGACGCGTCACCAGTCCTTCGGCCGACTCTGCGGGGGCGGTGTAAGGAACGACCACGCTTGCTCCTCTATTCGGTGTGAGAAGACTACGACCCACTACGCGGTCGGTCGGCTCCCCACCGCGTCCTCGGCTCACGCCAGGTCGTCGTCGGCTGGTAGCACCGACACTGCGCCATCGGGTACCGCTACCCGAACCGGGTCGCTCGGGTGGGGAGAATCATGGGCGGGGACCTCCACCTGCAAGGGCGGCGCTCCATCAACTGCGATCTGCAGTACCGCCTGGCTTCCTCGGAAGAGTCGCTCGGTGACGGTGCCGGCGATGGTGCCTTCCGGCCGGAGGAGGAGACGGTCGGCCCGTAGCATCACCACTTGTCCGGCAGCACGCTTTGGGACGGCGACCTTTCCCCATGGCGTTGCGGCGACACCATCGGTGATCGAGGCCTCGGTAAGGTTGGCAAAACCGAGGAAGCGGGCCACCCAGGCATCACCCGGTTCCTCCCAAACCTCCTCGGGACGTCCTACGCGGACGACACGGCCGGCCCGGATGACGGCGAGTCGGTCGGCAACGGTGAAGGCTTCTTCCTGATCGTGTGTCACGTACAGCGCGGTGACACCCTTACGGCGGAGGAGGTGGCGGAGGTCGAGGACCAGTCGCTCGGCCAGACCACGGTCGAGTGACCCGAGCGGCTCGTCGAGCATCAAGCAGCCGAGGGGACGGCGCCAGCGACCGCGCCAGAGCGACCCGCTGCTGCTCTCCTCCGGACAAAGAGGTCACCGATCGCCGCTCGAAGCCCGAAAGGCCCACCCAATCGAGCACCTCGCTCACACGGCTGGCCGCGTCAACCCCCGATGCGCCCGCCATCCGCAACCCGAACCTGACGTTGCCCCCCACATCGAGATGGGGGAACAGGGCGTAGTCCTGGAACATGAGACCGAATTTCCGGCGGTGGGGAAGAACGCTGCCGAGGTCGGATCCGTCCCATCGGATGGTCCCCTGGTCGGGTGACTGCAGCCCGGCCACAACCCTGAGCAAGGTGCTCTTCCCGGCACCGCTCGGGCCCAGCACCGCCACCACCTCGCCGTCTTCGACGATGAGACCGACTCGGTCGAGGATCGTCTGTCCATCGATAACCACCGAGACGGAGTCGACCACGAGCATCAGAAGCCGCCAAGCCCGCCGGGTCGGGTTCGCTCGATCGAAAGCGCCACCACGACCGTCATCACCATGAGAACGACGCTCAGCGCCATCGCCCGAGAGAATGTGAGCTCCCCGGGGCGGGCAAGAAGCCGATAGATGGTCGTCGGGACGGTCGGCCGATCGGGCCGGACGATGAACTGGGTTGCCCCGAACTCGCCGAGCGAGACCACAAAGGCGAAGGCGGCCCCGACCAGCCCGGCCCGAGCCACCATGGGTAGATCTACATGTCTCCACGCCCGTACGGGTGATGCCCCGAGCACGAGGGCTGCCTCTCGGAGTCGCACCTCGACCGACCGCATCACCGGCACTGCAATCCGGACGACCAGTGGGATCGCCACCAGTGCGTGTGCCAGCGGCACCAGGATCCAGGAGGTGCGGAGGTCCACGGGGGCATCGAGGGCGATGAGGAACCCGAAGCCGATGGTGACCGCAGAGGTGCCGAGAGGGAGCATCAGAACGGTGTCGAACCAGCGTGACGGCGCCCCACGGCCATAGGCGACGACCAGCGCTGAGAGGAGCCCTACCACCACTGCGATGGCAGCGGCGGCCGCGGCGAATGTCAGCGAGTTTCCCACCGCAGCGATAGGGTCGGCGGGGATCCCGGGCAGTTGCTCCCCAAGTCCGGCATAGGCGTCGATCCCCGAACGCAGCGAGCGAGCCACCAACACGGCGGGTGGTCCGCCTACCAGGACAAGCGTCCCGCCGACCGTGACGCCAACGGCGACCTTCTCTCGGGGCGTGATCGGCTTGCGGAGCGTCTCGCCGATCGGACGCAACGACTGCTGGTTGGCATGGCGCTGTTGGTACCGGCTGTAGGCGAGCAGCGCCACCGTCACCCCGACTAATTGGACGACGGCCAGAGCCGCCGCTACCGGGAGGTCGAGGAACCCGACCACCTGCCGCCAGATCTCGACCTCGATGGTGGCGAATTCTGCTCCACCGAGGATGAGCACCACGCCGAACGACGTGAAGCAGAACAGGAAGACGATCGAGGCGGCGGCTCCCAAGGCGGGGCGGAGCAGGGGCAGAGTGACGGTGCGGAACGCCTGCCAGCGGCTCGCCCCGAGGAGCCGAGCCGCCTCTTCCAGCCGGGGATCGAGGTGCTCCCAGAGGCCGCCCACGATGCGAACCACCACCGCGATGTTGAACACCACGTGGGCCCAGAGGATGATCCAGACCGTCCCGGTGAGGTCGACTCCTATCAGTCCCGACGGCCCGGCGAGGGCGAGAAACGCAGCCCCCATCACGACGGTCGGCAACACAAAGGGGACGAGCAGCGCGACGCGCACCACGCTCCGCCCTCGAAAGGCGAATCGGGAGAGCACCCAGGTGATGGGCAGCGCCAAGACGAGGGTGAGCACGGTGGAGAGCGCCGCCTGCCAGAGAGTGAACCAGGCGACTACCGAGAAGCGACCGACGGTTCATCAACTCGGCAAAGGCCGAACCGGCACCACCATCTCCGCTGAGACCGGTGAAGAGGATGCGAACCAGCGGGTAGACGAAGAGGTAGCCGAGAAAAACCACCGGGAGAGCTGCCAGCAGCCATGTCATCCACTGCCGGCGCGATGGCCGGACGTAGGTCACCCTTCCATCAACTCCTCCCACTCCGTAATCCACATCTCCCGGTTGGACTCGATGGTCTCGGGTTCTATGGCCGCCGGCGACTCGGGGACGACCGTGTGTTCGGCGAACTCAGGTGGCAGCTCCACTGTCTCGTTCGCCGGGAAGACGAACCAGGCGAGTGGGATCTGCTCCTGGAAGGCGGGGCTGAGCATGAAGTCGACGAGGCTGCCGGCAGCCCCCTCGTTGCCCGTTCCCTTGAGGACACCGGCAAACTCGACCTGGCGGTAGCACCCGGCGGTGACAACGCCGGTTGGCGCCTCGTCTATCGGGGTCTCGGAGAAGATCACCTCGGCGGGTGGCGACGAAGCGTACGAGACTACGAGCGGGCGGTCTCCCTCACCAGAGCCACCGGAAAACGACGAGTAGTAGGCCTCGTCCCACCCTGCGGTGACGGCCACGTCGTTGTCCCGCAGCCGGACCCAGAAATCGGTCCAGCCGTCCTCGCCGAACTCGGCGATGGTGGCCAGGAGAAAGGCGAGCCCAGGACTCGAGGTGGCCGGGTGTTCGACGACCAGGGTGCCGCGGTACTCGGGCCGGGTGAGGTCGGCGAGCTCCGCCGGGGGCGCCAATCCGGCCTCGCTCAGACCCTCCTTGTCATAGTTGATGCACACATCGCCGAAGTCGATCGGGGTCACCCGGTGTGAGGGGTCCACCTGGAGGTCGTCGGGGACATCCGCCAGTGGTGCGGCCTCGTGGGGGACGAACAGGTCCTCGGCGAGTGCCCGGGACAGAAAGGTCGTGTCGACCCCGAAGAGCACGTCGCCCAGCGGTGCGTCCTTGGTGAGGATCGCCTGGTTGAGCGTGGCACCTGCGTCGCCGGCGGCCAACACCTCGACTGCTGATCCCGGTCTCGTCGGTGAACCCGGCGAAGGTCTCTTCGGTCACCCCGGCGGCAAAAGACTCGTGCGACAACACGACCAGGCTCTCCGGGGCGGCAGCCGTTGTTGTCGGCGTGGTCGAAGTGCCGCCGCATGCAACCGAAACCAGCGCGATGGTGATCGCCGATCCCCAGAAAGCGCACCTTTCGCATTGCCTCGCTCCCGACTCGATGAGCGGGCTGCTGGGTGCACCGAGAGGCTTCCTACGCCGGCATTACCCGGTCCAGGTTCCAACGGTCGGAGGCTCCAGCCTCCCTCTCAGCCCGGTTCCACCGAGCTCCCGCGTTCGCGTGTCAGGGTAGCCCAATCGGCGAGATCACTCGGTGGGTGGCGTCTCCTGGCGACGCCGGCCGAGACCGCCCAGCAGCAGCGCCAGCCCGACACCTATCAGAACGATCGGCCAAATGACGGCAAAGCTGACCTCGAACACGCCGAGGTTGTCGAGCAGGAACAACACCCCGAGGATGATGAAGACCAGTCCGGCAATGAGAGATCCCATGTTCACGAGCTCACCTCCACCTCTCCCATACCCACCGACGCTTCCAACTCGATGGTCACGGCCGATCCGGGTACATCGATCTGGGTCTCGAGTCGGGGCCCAAACCCACCCTGGTCCTCTCCCAACAACTCGACCTGACCGAGCGCCGCCGAACCGGTGGCGACGAGGTTGACGTCGCCGGGTACCCGCACCTGCAACTGCCCCATACCCACGCTCGCCTTGACGCTCAACGTCCCCTCGGAGACATCGAGTCCACGCAGGTCTAGTTCCATTTGGCCGATCCCCAACACGTACTCCTCCTCCAGGTCCGCCGCGCTGGTCGGAGCGAAGCTCCGCTGGCCGATTCCACCTCTGAAGACGTCGAGTGGAGAGAGGGCGGTCACCACGGTCAGCACCGCGAGGACGACCCCCAGCCCGACGAGCCCGCCTTCGGTGTGCCCCGGGCTGGCGGCGATGACCCCGATTCCGGTGATGATCAGGGCGACCGGGAAGAAGATGGTCCACGAGACCTCGATGACATCGAGCGAGTCCAGCAACCAAGCGGCCCCGGCGGTGACGACCAGGAGGCCGAGCACGATCCGGCCCACCGGCAGCGGGCGGGCAACTGTGGTCGACGTCACCGATTCCGCCCGCCGAGTAGGAGCATCAGACCGAAAGCGATGACGACGATCGGCCCGATGAACGCCGAGATCTGCGGGAACAGCCGGGTGATGAGCAGCCAACTGCCCAGAGCTACGAGCGCCCCGCCGATGAACACCTGGGTTCGATACGACGAGGCATGTGGCGACAGGCCAACGGACTCATCGGCCGTCTCCTCGGGGATGGCAATCCAACCGATGATGTAGAGCAGCAGCCCCGACCCTCCCCCGAAGAGGAGCGTGAGGAAGATGAGCCGGATCCAGAGGACGTCGATCCCAAGCCAGCGGCCGATTCCGCACGCCACGCCCCCGATGACCCTCCCGGTTTGACAGCGGCGGAGGACGACGGGCCGCTCCGGCACCGGCTGGGCCGGCACGGGCACCACCGGGGTGGGGGGCGGTGACCCGAAGTCGACCGGTGGGGGCAACTCGTCGTTTGGGTCTGGGCTCTGGTTGTCAGTCATGGGTGCCATCCACGCTAACGGAGGAACGGGCAGGAGACCGTCGCCTAGCCGAAGATGTCTGCCTGCAGCCGGCGCATTGCTTTCAACCAGCCATCGGGGTCGGTGGCGCGGTGACGGGCGTACCCGGCGACCTCGGGGTGGGGGAGGATGAGGAAGCGCTCGGCGGCCAGGCCGTCGATCACGGCTTCGGCCACCTCGGCGGGCTCGATGGCGGTGGGCCGGACGTAGTCGCTGGTATCGAAGTCGAGCATTGCGGTGCGGACTCCCATCGGGCACAGGCAGGAGACGGTCAGACCGCGATCGCCGAATGTAATCGACAACCATTCCGCCAGCGCCACCACGGCGTGCTTCGTGACCGCATAGGGAGCAGCACCGAGGTTGGAGAGCAGCCCGGCGGCAGAAGCGGTGTGCAGCAGGTAGCCGTGTCCTTGCTCGACCACGCGCGGCACGTAGTGGCGGGCGGCGTGGACGTGGGACATGACGTTGACCCGCCAGATGCGGTCCCATGCTTCGTCGGCCAGTTCTGCTCCGCCGGCGGTGAACATCCCGGCGTTTGCGCAGAACAGATCGACCTGACCGAATTGCTCCTCGGCGGTCTCGAGCAGACGCACCGTGTCTTCCTCGATCGCGGCATCCGCCTCCACCGCAAGGACGGCCGGTCCAACGTCTTTGGCCAGGGCGTCGGCGGCGGCGACATCGATGTCGCCAACCACGATCCCGGAAGCCCCTTCCACCGCGAAGCGGCGCACCAGTGCGGCGCCGATGCCTCCGCCGCCACCCGTGACCACGGCGACGGCGCCGGTCAGTTGCATCCGGAGGTAGCCCGTCACCCGCCTGCCAGGTACTTGGGCTCGATGGCGAACAGCGGGGTGGCCCCGGCCACCACCGCAGGCAACAAGCCCGGTCACCTGAGGGAGCAACTGCGTGGCGTAGAAGGAGAAGGTCGCCAATTTGGCTTCGACCCAACCGCTATCGCCGCTCATCTCGATCGCGCAGAGCCAACGCCTCGCGACCGAGCAGCCATCCTCCGATGGTGAAGCCGAGCATCCTGAGGTAGGGGGTGGCTCCGGCGAGCGCATCATCGGGCTCCTCGGGCCGGCGAGCCAGCAGCCATGTTGTCGCCTCGTGCACCGAGGCGAGGGCGGCAGCGAGCGCCTCGGCCTCGCTTGCCACCCCTGCTTGGCGGAGAGCGGAGACCGTCGTGTCGATGTCGGCCAGCAGGTCGGCGATCACCCCGCCCTCTCTCATCGGGAGCTTGCGGCTCACCAGGTCGATGGCCTGTATGCCGTTGGTTCCCTCGTAGATGGGAGCGATCCGGCTGTCGCGCATGTGCTGGGCCACGCCGGTCTCCTCCACATACCCCATCCCGCCATGGACCTGCAGCGCAAGTGAGGTGAGCTCCACACCGAGATCGGTGCACCACGCCTTGGCGATCGGCGTGAAGAGGTCGGCTCGTTCGGCGCTGCGGCTGGCGACATCCTCGTCGGGGTGACGGTCGGCCAGGTCGAGCAGCGACGCCTCGTGGTAGATGAGGGCACGCATCGCTTCGATCAGTGCCTTCTGGGTGAGCAGCATCCGCCGCACATCGGGGTGCTCGATGATGAGCGAGTTCTCGGTGGCGCCCGTGGCCCGTCCTTGCCTGCGCTCCTGGCTGAAGGAAAGTGCCTGTTGGTAGGCGCGTTCGGCGATGGCCACCCCCTCGGTCCCCACCCCCAGCCTGGCGTTGTTCATCATGGTGAACATGAGCCGCATCCCCTGCTGCTCCTCGCCGATCAGATAGCCGAGGGCGCCGTCGCCAGCGTCGCCGAAGCTCATCACGCAGGTGGGGCTGGCGTGGATCCCCATCTTGTGCTCCAACGACACCACCCCGACGTCGTTGCGATCCCCGTCGACCAAGAACTTGGGAACGAGGAACAGCGAGATCCCCTTGGTCCCCGGGGGGGCACCCGGGGTGCGGGCGAGCACGAGATGGACGATGTTGTCGGTCATGTCGTGATCGCCCCAGGTGATGAAGATCTTGGTGCCGAAGAGCCGGTAGGTGCCGTCCTCCTGGGGGATCGCCCTGGTGGTGAGCGCACCGACGTCGGACCCGGCCTGAGGCTCGGTGAGTTGCATCGTCCCGGCCCATTCGCCGGTCACGAGCTTGGTCAGGTAGGTGTCCTGCTGCTCGGGCGTGCCGTGGACCACGAGTGCCTCGATCCCAGCCTGTGTGAGCAGCGGGCACAGCGAGAACGCCATGCTCGCCGAGGTGACCATCTCCTGGATGGCGATCCCCACGGCGCGTGGCAATCCGCCTCCGCCCCACTCTGCCGGCATGTGGGCGCCGGGCCACCCGGCGGCGGCGAAGCTGCCGTATGCCTCCTTGAACCCATCGGGCGTGACCACGTTTCCGTCGACAAGTCGTGACCCCTGTTGATCCCCACCCGGTTGAGCGGCGCGATCACGTCGGAGACGAACCGTCCCGCCTCTTCGAGAAGCCCTCTGACCGTCTCCGGGTCAGCGTGCTCATAGCCCTCGAGCCGGCTCAAACCCTCGAGATCGCACACCGTCTCGAGAACGAAGAGCATGTCCCGCACCGGAGCGCTATACGTGTCGGCCATGGGCAGCAAAGGGTAGGGGTCGGCTCCCCCGTCCCGGTGAGGGAGGGGGATGGGGGGAGGGTGACTCCGCCGCTCGGTCGAGTCACCCCCTCCGCTCGCTCCGCTCGCGCCTCCCCTCACGGGAGGCAGCAGTTCCATAGCATGACGGGCATGCCGCAACGACTGCTTCGGTTTGTCGCGCCCGACGAGGAGGTGCGGGCCGGGTTTGACGAGATCCGGGCGGAGTTGGAGATCCCCGAGGGCTATCCGGAGGCGGCCCAGCAAGAAGCGGAGGGACCGCCGCGACTGCCGGAAACGGATCTCACCGATGTCGCTTTCATCACCCTCGACCCGGCCGGGTCTCTCGACCTCGACCAGGCCATGCACCTGGAGCGCACCCCCAGCGGTTTTCTCCTGCGCTACGCCATTGCGGACGTGGCCGCCTTCGTCACCCCCGGTGGCGCCCTCGACAGGGAGACCCGTATCCGGGCGGTGACCCTCTACGCCCCCGACAAGCGCACCCCGCTCCACCCCTTCAGCCTGTCCGAGGGGACCGGCTCTCTCCTCGCAGGCGAAGACCGTCCCGCGGTGGTCTGGGAGCTTTCCTTCGACCTCGACGGAGAGATGAAGAGGGCGCTGGTGCGCCGGGCGATGGTGCGCAGCCGGGCTCAGCTCGACTACCAGTCCACCCAGGCCGGCTTCGACGCCGGTAACCCGGCCGAGCCGCTGATGGCGCTTGCTGAGTTGGGACGCCTCCGGATCGAGCGCGAGGCGGCACGCGGCGGCGTCTCGCTACCCGTCCCCGAGCAACGGGTGGTACCGGCCGATGGAGGGTGGCGGCTCGAGTTCCGTGAGGTGCCAGATGTGGAGCGCTGGAACGCCCACCTCTCACTGGCGACCGGAATGGCGGCGGGGCGGATGATGGCGGAGGCCGGGGTTGGGGTCCTCCGTACTCTGGCGCCGGCTCCGGAGAGCGACGTGGCCGGCTTCGGCACGCGGCCAAGGCGCTTGGGGTCGACTGGCCGGAGAGCCTCGACTATCCGGGCTTCATCCGCTCGCTCGATGCCGCCGTGCCAGCCGAAGCGGCGGCTCTCGCCGAGGCTGCCGGCTTGTTCCGCGGGGCCGGCTACCAGGTCATCGGCCCGAAGCAGCCACCGAGACCCCATGCTGCCGTGGCATCGCTCTACGCCCACGTCACCGCCCCTTTGCGCCGGCTGGTGGACCGGTACGCCGCCGAGACCTGTCTTGCCATCCAAGCGGGGACCGAGCCGGCGGAGTGGGTGCTCCACGGGATGACGGGTGCTCCCCGACATCATGGCCCGCGGAGCGGGGCGGGCCAGCCGCTACTCAATAGAATGCCTCGACCTGGTTGAGGCGGCGGTGCTCAAGGACCGGGTCGGGGAGGTGTTCGATGGGGTGGTGGTCGACTACGACGCCGCAACCGCCGTGGGCAGGGTGCAACTGGCGGCACCAGCGGTACACGCCCGGATAGAGGGTGCCGGGCTGGTGGAGGGGACCACCATCAGCACCAAGTTGTTGGAGGCGTCCATCCGCGACCGGCTCGTCCTCTTCGCTGCGGCATGACCGCGCAGTTGGCCGCCGCTACGAGTCACGCGACGAGAGCACACAGAACTCGTTGCCTTCCGGATCAGCGAGCACCGTCCACGAGACGTCGGAGCCTTGGCCGACATCCACCAGCGTGGCGCCGCGCTCTAGCAGCGCGGCAATCTCTGCGTCGCGGTCATCGGAGGTGTGCGGGGCGAGATCGAGGTGAAGACGGTTCTTGAGGCTCTTGTGTTCCGGCACAGGCACGAAGACGAGTCCTGGGCCGACCTGCTCCCACGGCGTTGACCGGGCCACCTCCTCGGTCACGTGGGCGGGCACGATCACCACCTCGTCGTCGGCCTCGTAAACCTTCTGCCAGCCGAGCGTCTCCCGCCACCACTCGGCCTGGGCTGCGGCGTCCCTGCAGTCGACGACGACCGTATACCAGCGCAGCGCCATGTCCTCACCTTGCCCGAGCGGCACAGGCCCGAACGAACGGGTCGGCCGAGTCGACTTCCAGTGAGAACCAGGTCACAGACAACGGAATCCTCCTTTGTCGGAGAAGCTAGGGCGGTACGAGGACCGCGGTGGTCCGCTTTGCTGACCCCGCCTCACGGAACCGGTCCCATCCTCCTCCGGATGGTGAGGTAGTGGTGCCAGAGGATGCGGGCGGCGACCGCCCGGTAGGGACGCCACGGCTCGGCGATGGCCGATAGCTCGACGGGGCCGGGAACGTCGGGGAGTCGTTTCACCTCGGCGGCGGCGACTTGGAGCGCCCGATCGCCCGCCGGCCACACGTCTGGACGACGTAGCGCCGAGAGCAGGTAGGTGTCGGCAGTCCACGGGCCGATCCCAGGGGATGCGACCAGGACGGTGCGGGCCTCCTCGTCAGAGAGTTGCGTCAAGAGCGGGCAGGTCCAACCGCCCTTCGAGGATGGCCGAGGCGAGTGCACGGGCATAGCGGGTCTTCTGTCTGCTGAACCCGATCGATCTCATCTGCTCGTCGTCCAGATCGAGCAACGCATCCCGGGGTGAGGTCGCCCACCATGGCGGCCAGTCGGTTGTACGTCGCCAACGCCGAGGCGATGGAAACCTGCTGCTCGAGGATCAGAAGGACCAGAGTTGGGAACCCGGGATCTCGTTGCCAAAACGGCGGGTCTGGCGCTTCCGACACCGCCCGGCCCAGGTCGGCGTCGCGCTCCACCAGAAGGGCGACCGCCCGCCGGAAGGCAGGCAGAGTCAGCTGGGCTCTGGGTTCGGGGTTGTGGGTTCTGGGTTTGGGTCCTGGAGCATTCCACGGTCCTCAACTGGCCGATCAAGAGGCACAACCCCTAGTGATCGCCCCAGGCGGTGGCGGCCTCGCCGACCAGCGTGGAGAACTTGAGGGTCATCAGGACCACGCCGGCCGCCCCTGCCTGACGGCAGCGCTCGGTCGTTTCGGCGGCGAGGCGCCACGCCTCCTGGCGGCGCTCGCCGTTGGGCAGCGAGGCGATCTTCTCCTTGAGCGGCAGAGTCGCAGGGACGGCGCCGTGGGACTCCAATCGGCTGATCCAGCTGATGGAGAAGGGAGGAACGACTCCGACGAACAACGGAGGATCCCCCTCTTCCAGCCCAAGACGGCGCATGCTCGACTCGGCGGTGTCAGGATCGAGGAGAGGTCCGGCGACGAAGAACTGGGCGCCCAACTCCACCCGGCGGCGGAACTGCCAAGAGCGGAACCTCGTGGTCATCCCCACCTCGAAGGCCGGCATCCGTTCCTGGAGGGCAAGCAGATGCTCGACGATCTCGTAGTGGTTGGCCCAGTGGTCAACCTCGGGAAGCGTGTCGCCAACCACCACCAGGAATGAGTCGACCCCGTTACCCAGCGCGCCCCGCACCTCGCTCTCGATGGCCAGGATGTTGCGGTCCCTGGTGGAGACGACCACCGTGGGACGGACGTTGGGGGAATCGTGGGTGATCCGGGCGGCATAGGCGAAAGGCGAAACCCGCACCTGCCCAAACGGGTTGTCGGTTACCAGGATGTGGCGCCACTTCCCCTCCAGGTGGCGGTGGGTCATATCCGGCAGCAGCGGAGGGTTCACCTCCGCTACCTCGAGGAAGCCCCCCGCCTTGGAGAGCATCAGCCGCCCCGCAGGGCCCGGGCGGCTCCCACCATCTCACCCACCTGGCGCTTCACCTCGTCCCACGTCCTCGTCTTGAGACCGCAGTCAGGGTTGACCCAGAGGTCGACCGGCTCCATGAAACCGAGGAAGTGGCGCAGCCGCTCCTCCATCAGCGCCTCGCCCGGGCTATATGGGCTGTGGACATCAAAGACCCCGGGCCCGATGGCGAGGTGGCCGTCATCGAAGAGGCTGTAGAAGAGCCGGATATACCGCTCGTCCTTCGACCGGGAGAACTCCACCGAAGCGACGTCGACCCCGGCGTCGCCCCACAGCGGGACGATGTCGGCGAAATCGCCGTAGCACATGTGGGTGTGGAGTTGGACCCGGGGCGGTCCGGCGAACACCCTTGCCAGCGCCGCCCGCACCCCTCTTGCGTACACGGCTCGTCTTTCCTCTGCGTCGGCCGTGGGGAGCGGCCACCGCTCACGGACCGCCGGCTCGTCGATCTGGACGACACGGGCGCCCGCCTGCTCGAGGTACTCCACCTCCTGGGCGATGGGTTGGGCCACGGCCCAGAAGAGCCTGTCGTCGGGCACCCCGGGAGGACGGAAGCTCCAGTTGACGATGGTCACCGGCCCGGTGAGCATTCCCTTCACCGGTTTCGAGGTGGCCGCCTGCGCCACCCGCCATTCCCGCACCGTCATCGGCTCCGAGATCGAGGGCGGAGCGGCCAGGATCGGCGGACGGACGCATCTCGAGCCGTACGAGTTGACCCACCCGTTGTCGGTGGTGAGAAACCCATCCATCCGCTCGCCAAAGAACTCGACCATGTCGGTGCGCTCGAACTCACCATGGACCAGCACGTCGAGGCCGGCCTCCTCCTGCCAACGCACAGCATCGGTGATGAGCCGGTCGATCTCGTCGTCGTACTGCCGCTGGTCGATCTCGCCGCGACGGAGCGACACCCGGAGGCGGCGAACCTCGGAGGTTTGGGGGAGGCTCCCGGTGGTGGTGGTAGGAAACGGAGGGAGGTCGAGGTCGGCCTGTGCGGCACGCCGCTCCTCTCGTGGTGCCCTGGTCTCGACCTCGCCGACGGGAGGGAACTCGGGGACAGACGGTGCGGGTGTCGCCGGATGGGCGCGCTCTTGCAGCGCCTTGGCCCACGTGGTCAGGGCGGCGGCCTTCTCCCGTGCGAATTGGAATCCATCTGGGAGATCCTCGCCTTCGGTGGTCACAGGGAGGAACATCAGCGACGTCGAGGGAACCACCAGCACGTCGGCGGCCTCCGGAACGTCCGCCAGCGAGGCAGCCACCGGCTCATACGGGTCCGACCAGACGCTCCGGCCGTCCATGACCGCCACGAGCAGCCGGTCACGTTCCTGCCAGGGCTGTTCCGAGACCCTCTTGGGGTCCGTCTGGACGATGGCGCCGGCGTCACCGAGCAATGCGGCGGCAGCGGCGTCGGCCGAACCGAATTGAACGGTGACCAGCGGTCGGAGCGATTGGGGTAACTCGCCATAGGCGGCTTCGAGGATGGCGCGATCGCTGTTGTCGAGTTCCAGCCCCAACCACGGCTCGTCGAGTTGCAGCGGCACATCGGTGAACTTCGCCGCCAACTCCCAGAGGGCACGGCCGGCGCTCTGAGCAATGGCAACCGGGTCACCGGCGACCCTCGAAAGCTTGACCAGGCTGAAGGGCCCGAGGACCACCCATGTGGTCCCGTTGACCGGATCCCGCCACGGCAGGGGTGTCAGCTTCGTCGGCTGGTCGGTGAGCTCGGGGACGACGTAGTGGTAATTGGTGTCAAACCACTTGGTCATTTCCCAGGCTTCATGGTCAGGCGTTCCCCTCGCCAGGTTGGACACGCTGACAAAGGGGTCTTCGTCCTGCGCCCAACTCGGGACCGCCCCCAGCATCACCGCCGTCTCCAGGGTCTGGTCGTAGAGGAAGTAGTCGTCGGTTGCGCTTCCCACGAGCTGTCGCTGCTCATCGAGGTGGTCTCGTTTGAGCTGCTCGATCCTGGCCTCGAACTCGTCACGCCGCGTCTTGCCCGACCAGCGGCCTTCCAGCGCCCACTTGAGCTCGCGGTTGGGCCCGATCCGGGGGTAACCGAGGAGATGGGGAGTCACGATCACGGCGCTTCCCCCATCGGGCGATGACAACACGGGCTGACACTCATGGCGTTCTCCTCTCATCCTCGACGCGCTCGTGAGCGCCTCGAGGCGGGAGCAGCCCCGCCTGTCGGCGGCTCATCGTTCGGGCATTGGCACCGTGCCAGAGGCCGGTTGCCGCGGTGTCGCAGGGCCCGTCCCTCGACCGCTCTCGATGAACGCGTTGCCGTGATTATTCCATGCCCGAACCCCACCCCGCACCTCAGCCGGGTCGACCCCGACCCGGGGTGGTCAGCGGGCGATGGTCAGTTGGTGGGTGACGCTGCGGTGCCTTGGGACGAAGCCGAGCCGCTGGTAGAGCCCGTATGCACCCGTTGGGTTGTCGGTGTCCACTCCGAGAGCGGCATGGTCGAGCCCTTCGTCGAGAAAGGCCTCCATCGAGGCCGCGAGCAACGTCGATGCCACCCCCCGCCTACGCCACGAGTGCCTGACACCCAGATGCTCCACCCACCCCTCCTTGCGCCCGACGGTCTCCCAATCCTCGGGGTAGACGGCGTTTCGGGCATACCCCACCACATCTCCCTCGGCGAGCGCCACGAAGCTCAGGTCGGGGCGGAAGTCAGATGCACTGCCCATGTGCTCCCATGACTCCCGGGGTATCGGGGTCGATCCCCAGTGGTCGGCGAATGCCTCGTTGTGGGCTTGCCGCACCTGCTCGGAATCGACTTCCCCCCATCGCACCAGCTCGGCCCCATCAATGGCGGTCGCTGGGATCGGGTCGGCCAATGACCGGGAGAGGACGTCGTTGTAGCGGACCGGCTCCAATCCAAACCGCTCATAGAGGGCGATTGCGTCCTCGAGCCAGTCCCAGGATGCGGTACGGACCACTCGGGGGAGGTTGGGTTGCGCCTCGGTCACCAGTTGCCTGGCGCGCTGCAACTGCCAGGCGAAAACGGCGGTCCCGACGCCACGCCGCCGCCATTCGGGGTCGACGCCGCCGAAGAGATAGGCGCGGTGCTCGCGCTCGGTGCTCGGCCGGTACCAGACCTTGGCCCATGCGACCACCCGGCCCTGGCGATCGACGCCAAGGCGGGAGTCCGATTCTGGGTCGAAGAACGGCGCCTCGTACTCGGAGACGACCTCATCGAACTGCGTCACCATCGGTTCGTTGTCCTTGACCTCGCTACGGCGCATCACACCATGGACCTCGGGCAGGTCTTCGGGGGTGATGGGGCGCAACTCGATGCCTTCGGGGATCTCCATGAGCCGGTCGAGGCTAACGGGCCGGAGATATGCCCGTTCCTGCATTTCGGGAGCGATGTGGTCCGTCTCGAGATCTCGGTCCGCGATGTCTACCGACTCGATGAATGCGCCGACGACTGGGGCGATTCCTCGCCGGCTCGGTTCGAGGGAAGATGGCAGTGAGCTTCGAATAGAGCGGCCAAGCCTTCACGCCTTGTCGCCCTGGTTGCGGCTAGCCGAGACCGACAAGCGCCACGGAGAGGGCGAACCCGGCGGTGGCGGCAAGTCCGACCGACCGTCCGGTGAGCGAACTCGCCTCGGGGATCATCACCGCCACCAGTTGGGTGAGCACCACCCCTCCGCCCAGGGCGAGCACAAACGACACTGCACCGGGTGCAGCCCCTTCCAGGAGGGTGTAACCGACAGCGGCGCTGATCCCCACCAGCAAGGCCATTCCCACCCAGAGGAGGACGATCCGGCTCGGTGGCATCCCCTGCTGCTGGAGCCTCTCGGTCGCAGCCACAGCTTCGGGGAGGCCGCACAACGCCACCGCGGCGATGACAGCGACGTCGACGCCGTGTCCCAACAGCAATGCCCCGACGATGATCACAGCCTCGGGTACCACCGAGATGACGATCCCCGGGAGTATCCCCCCACCCGAATCGGCAGATCGGTCGGCTCTTGTTGCTACGACGAAGCTCAGCACCGCCCCTACAGCCAGACCAGAGGCAACGCGTCCGCTCCCCCCAGCGACGGTCGTCGCCTCCTGGATCAGTTCGTAGGCCACCACGCTGATGAATGCGCCGGCGCCGAAACCGAGAAGTAGCCCGAGCAAACGTGGGGACATCTCGGTGAACAGCGCAACGACGCCTCCGAACACCAATGCTGCGCCCGCCGCGAGACCCCAAAGCAGCGCCTCACCCAATGTCGAACCGTTTCGACCCGGCGGACCCCTCCCTGCACCTCATGGGCTGGTGGCGACCTGGCACGGCGGGAAGCTACCCGACGCGGCCGTTCCCACGATTGCCCGGCCGGCAGTTCGGGTACCACCTCGGGAGGGCGCCTACCGGGGCAACCGAGGGCGTCGATCCCAGGCCAGCAACGCAAAAGTCTGGAGGCCGGAGCAGTGAGTGAGCTTCAGGGTATCGCTCGGTTCAAGATTTCACGAGGGCAAGCTCGAGGAGTTCAAGCGCTTGGCCGCCCAATGCTTGGAGATCGTGCGGACCAAGGACACCGGAACGCTGCAGTACGAGAGCTACTTCAACGACGATCAGTCCGAGTGCATCGTCCTCGAGCGGTACAGGGACTCCGAGGCACTCATCGAGCACGCCGCGCACCTTGGCGACCTAACAGAGGCAATCCTTGCGACGGGTTCGGTCTCCGGCGAACTCCTTGGTGAGCCGAGCGCAGAGCTCAGAGCGAAGATGGCAGACAGCGAGGTCCGTCTCTTCACGCCCTTCCTGTCGATGTAGACACCGCTCGCCGGCCTGGCCGAGGCTGGTCCGAGCCATCGCCGGGTTCGGATCCTTGACGTTGCTCCCACCGGGGGGCGGCCACCCTCAACTACTCCCCGCCGAGCGGTCTCGGGCATCTCGGGCATGGCAAGCGGACCGGTAACGTTCGTTGGTGGCCGAAGACAGGCAGATCCGTCCAGAGGAACTGGCTTGGTGGCGCTCAAACATCGACGACCTGCGGGATATGACTACCTCCGACCGCATCCTCCGCGGGATGCTATGGGCGACACTGCTTGGAGGGTTGCTGCTCCAGGTGGTGGGGTGGCTGATTCCGGAGGGCCGGCTCTCCGAGCTGGTCACCAACGTCGCGATCGCCCTCTGGACCGGAGCGGTGTTGGTGGGGCTCCTCGAACTGAGGGTTCGGAGCAAGCGTCGCCAGACCGCACGCTATCTCGCCCAAGTCGAGCAAGCTCTCGGGCTTCCGCCCACCGAGACCTCGCCCAGCGTGGAGGAACGCCTCGCCGCACTCGAGGCGAAGATCGATGACCTGATCCTGCGGCTCGACGGCGCCGGGTCATCCGGCCGATCCGACCAACCAGACTGAGCCTTGGTAGGTCGGCGGTGGGCCCGGTGGGAATCGAACCCACGACCTTGGGATTAAAAGTCTGAATAGGCCATCCTCCGGTCCTCTTTATCCGACGGTTTCGGTTCTCGATGACGCAGCATGCGTAGCTTTGGGCTCGTCCCGACATCCCAGGACGGAGGGGGATCGGCATGGCGAATCTCACAATCACCATCTCGGATGAGCTCTACACGAGGATGGAACAATGGCGGGACCGGATCAACATCTCCCAGGTGTGCGAGAAGGCTCTAGCGAAAGAGACACACCGCCTGGAGAAAAAAGCGGCCCACCTGGCCTCGAGGCCCTGCGAGTGCGTCACCACCGGGCACAAGTTTTGGTTAATGAGATCGATGGGTACCCACTTCGGGCGCCGCCCATCTCGGAGCCGATCCGATCGAATCCGGCTCGAGTCGGCCGGCAACCGACACCACCGGCACCAAACGGACGATCGCGGAATTGTCTCGCATTGTCGGCCAGAGGCCTCACCCGGAGTGTTGGCCCACTAAAAAACCGCGTGGCCTCGCCGGCGTGACCACTCGGTGAAACACCGTCACTCGCCACCAACTCGATCGAGTCGAGTCGTTAGGAAGGGTCGATGCGGTGGCCTTGGCTCGGCCGGTGATACCCACCCGATCCGGTGATCTCCAACCGTTCGGCTGGACCACCGCCGAGGAGAGGGAGAGGCTCCGATTCTCGATCAATGTGCCCGCTTGAGCGCGCGATGTGCGCGCGCTCCTACCAAATGCCTACCAAATGCCTACCAAGGGCATCGGTACGTAAGTCGCCAAACCTACAAAAGTCCTGGTCAACGGAGTGGGCCCGGTGGGAATCGAACCCACGACCTTGGGATTAAAAGTCCCCTGCTCTACCAATTGAGCTACAGGCCCGGGGAAGTTGTCGTCTACCAGCCAGTTCGGCGCTCCGGATCGGCCACGACAGCACGACTCTACCGGCGGTCCTCCGACTGTCCCTGCAAGTGGTGGGTGACACAGGTCTACCGTCGCTGAGGCTCGGTATGTCTGTACGTGCGTCGCCGTGCCGACCCGCTGATACGACCCACATCGGCTTGACCGCGGTGCCCAAGGCGCTGATCATCAGCACGTTGGAGCTGACGGTCTCGTAGTCGATGTCCACGCCCACTACTGCGTCGGCAGCCAACTCGGGCCATGCTTGCGCAACTCGTCTGAGGGCCGAGTTGACCCGCGGTCAGTTCGTCTCGTACAACTAGGAACGACCACCGAAGATGTTCCGCATCGGTTCGAGGGAAGATGGCGGTCAACTCGAGTAGAGCCGCTCAGGCAGTCCGGGCTCGGCGTGGAGCAGCGCTGGGATCGATGGTTTTCGGCGACATCTCGGGGGATAATCCATCCGACTGGTGTGCCTCTATTGAACGATTAGTGCCTTGCCCCAGCCTGTCCTATAGCAAACCCCACGAACCCTACAGCTTCCGCCTGAGTAGAGAGGCTGTCGGATTTGTCAGACGACCCGTGCCATCGTAAGGCATCTCGTATCAGTTGAGACCACTCCGGAAATTCACGTGAAGCCCATTCTCCCGCGGCTACCTTTGATATCTGTTGGGAATACTGAATAGCATACAGACTGCGGCAAAGCGACAGAATAATATAGGATTGATGACCGACCGTGCGGGCATCTCGCACATCGATTTTCCAGCATGGCAGGCGCTTCTCGAGCGACTCAATGAACTCTTCCTTCGAAATGTACGGAATGTATTGCTGAGGCGGTGGGCCACACAAGGTGGTGCCTTGCTCCTGCACTTGGTACCAGTCCATTAACCACTGGATATCCATTTCTCGATAGTGGAGTGGTTCGCCAGGACTGATGCGAGCGATCCGACTCGGAGTCGTCTTGAAGTTCTTCATTGCATCCACCGATACGTATGCAACTTCGACTCGATCTTCCCACTCAGGATATGAGCGGATGATCTCATCGTGCATGTTCTTAAGTGCCTCTAGAGTCGCGCCGTCTATATTCGATTCAACAATGGCTAGCAGGTCGATGTCGCTTGTTTCAACATCAAAGTCTCCGGCAACCAGTGACCCGAATATGTACAAACCTCTCAGTCGGTCACCTATCGAAGCTCGCATTCGCTCGAGGAGTTCTTCAATGAGAGAACCTACCCGGGGGTACTGGCTATTCAATTCAGCTTGACCGCGGTGCCCGAGGCGCTGATCATCAGCATGTTGGAGCCGACGGTCTCGTAGTCGATGTCCACGCCCACTACTGCGTCGGCACCCACCTCGGTGGCGTGCTTGCGCAACTCGTCGAGGACCGAGTTGACCCCGGCGGTGAGCTCGTTCTCGTAGGACTTGGAACGACCACCGAAGATGTTCCGCATCCCGGCGGCAACGTCCTTGAAGGCGTTGACCCCGAGCACGCCCTGTGCTGTGATCACGTCGATGTACTCCGCTATGGCCCGACCCGCGACCTCCGGTGTTGTCGTCATCAACATGGCGTCTCCTTCGGGTGAGGGTCCTTGCCGAGGGTAGTGACGGCGCCGGCCCGGTCGGATAGCACTCTCGCTCCAGAGAGCTCTCCCCGAGAGCCAGGTATGGTCCGATCACCCCGAGGAATGAGGAAACCATGCCCGAACGAGACGGCTACATCCCAGGCGTCCCTTGCTGGATCGATACCAGCCATCCCGACCCAGAGTCCGTTCTGCCCTTCTACAGCGGCCTCTTCGGGTGGGAGTTCGAGGACGTCATGCCCGAAGGGACAGAGGGCGAGTACTACGTGGGCCGGATCCGCGGCGGCGATGCAGCCGCCATCGGCTCGATCCCTCCGGGCGCTCCTCCTTTCGCGGCCTGGAACTCGTACATATGGGTCGACAGCGCCGACGAGACGGCGGCCAAAGCCCGCGACGCCGGTGGCAGCGTGCTGACGGAACCATTTGACGTCTTGGACACGGGCCGGATGGCGGTACTCGCCGATCCCGAGGGCGCCGCCTTCTGCGTCTGGGAAGCCAGGGCTCACAAGGGTGCGCAGGTCGTCAACGAGCATGGTGCGCTCAATTTCAACGGTCTCTCCACAAGGGATCCCGACGGCGCAAAGGCGTTCTACGGCGCCGTCTTCGGATGGGAGACGCTGGCATTGCCCGCGGGCGAGATGTGGACGCTGCCCGGGTACGGCGACCATCTCGAAGAGGACAACCCCGGGTTGCGCGAGCAGGTGGCGCAGATGGGCGGGCCGGAGGGCTTCATCGACGTGGTCGCTTCGCTCAACCCAATCGCCGACGACGACGCGGAGACACCGTCTCACTGGAGCGTGACGTTCGGGATCGACGACGCCTCCGCCGCCGCGGCGAAGGCGGGCGAGTTGGGGGGCGAGGTCGTTGCCGGGCCATTGGACGCGCCGTGGACCAAGCTGGTGGTGATCAAGGATCCGCAAGGAGCAACCTTCATCGCCAGCCAGTTCGTCGCCGAGAACAAGGACCTCGAGGCCTAGCAAGGTTCCACAAACGGGGCGGTTTGCCGACCGATTGATCGCGGCGAGGGACGCATCCCCCTCAACACAGGCGTGTTTGTCGAGACTGGAGCGTGGCATGAGCACCGAACAGGCTCCTCGAGACCTCGTGCTGCAATTGACGGACCTCGTCCCGGCCGGTGGAGCACATGTGCGGAGGGTGATCTTCGACGAGGTCGAGACCAGGCTGCCCCGCGATCCCGAGGCCCGGGTGAACGTCCAGCTCTCCGAGCTCAACCCGGGCCAGACCGCCAGCTGGCACATCCACAACGGGGTTGTGTTCTTCCTGGTGATACGGGGTCTGGTCACACTTCAGTACGAAGGCCGGTCAGAGCACTACCGGGCGGGCGAGGTCTATACCGAGCCGGTGGGTGTCGTCCATCGGGCTTACAACCCCCACCCCACGTTTGCCGCCAGCTTCGTCGGCTTCTGGGTCACACCCAGCGACCGGCCTCATGTGACCGAGGTGGGGTCGCCCTCCTGGGAGCCGGTGGGCGACCCGCATCCTTGGCTCAGCAATCACGTCCCCACAGACCAACAGGAATGACGCATCGATATCTGCGGAGCGAGCCCGCCTCTCGCTCAACGACCACGCCGCGCTACTCCCCGACGAGGCCGTCAATCGACTCGCGGATGAGGTCGGCATGTCCGTTGTGGCGGGCGTATTCCTCGATCATGTGGACCAGGATCCATCGCAGGCTGGGCGACCGACCGTCGGACCATGGGCGCTCGGCAAGCCGATCGAGGCCGCCGTCGGCCAGCGCCTCGGTGACCAGCGAGCGGGAGCGTTCTACGGCTTCCTGCCACAGTTCGAGCAACTCCTCGGGGGAGTCCTCGGCGGCCGAGTTCCACTCCCAGTCGGGGTCGGCCTCCCAGTCCACCGACTTCCATACCGGCGCAGGGTCGAGCCCGTGCAAGCTGCATGAGAACCAGTCGTCCTCGACCAAGGCCATGTGCTTGAGCATTCCGCCGAGGGTCATCGTCGAGGCGCCGACCGTTGCGCTCAGACCGGCCGAGTCCAGGCCGCCCGACTTCCACGCCAAGGTGGCGCGATGAAACTCGAGAAATCCGATGAGGGTGGCGATCTCGTCGCCTGCCGGAGGGGGCTCCGGGCGACCCTGCTCGTCGAGTTCGGTCATTGGGGCGAGCCTACCGGTGGTCTCGGATCAGCCCGCCGCCCGGTCTGTTGTCGTTGCGATGCCATTGCGCACCGCCCACGCCGCCACTTCGGCTCGTGAGGACATCCCCAGCTTGGTGAGGATGTGCGACACATGGACCGCGGCGGTCCGTACAGAGATGTAGAGACGGTCGGCGACCTCGGCGTTGCTCAGACCCTCCGTCAGCAGCGCCGCCACCTCGCGCTCCCGCGAGGTGAGCGCCTTGGGCCCTTCCACCTCCGGACCCACGCCGAGCCGGCGCAACAGGGCCAGGGTCTCGTCGGCCAGCCATCCCGGCCAGCGCTCCAACAGCCGCCACGCTTCGCGGGCCTGTGAGATCGCTTCGGCCTTTTGTCCCAAAGCCAGCAGGCTGTGGGCAAACGAGACGCGGAATCCCGCGGTCGCGGCGGCAGAGCGACGCCTCCCGTCCCCAAGCGCCTGCTTATAGGCAGCCATCGCCTCCTTGTGCGAGCCCTCCGCAGAAAGCAATGCGCCCTCGACCGCCGGTTCCAGGGCGGGGTCGTGATCGAAAGAATGCTTGTTCTCATCGGGGACCGAATCGAGGAGTGGACGCACCTCGGCCGGAGAGATCCCAACCTTCAGCGCGAGGATCGCCATCAGGTAGGCATCGTCGTCTCCCGGATCCGGCGCCACCGAAGGGTCCTCGACAAATCTGGCCATCAGCGCTCTTACCTCGTCGGGATCTCGGCGGAGGGTGGCGATGTAGGCGTGGGTGACGATGTAACAGCACCTCTTCGAGGGCTCCTCGGGCTCGCCCATCCTGTCGAGTACGGCGGCTGCGCCATCGGGGTCGTTGCCATCGCAGAGCAGCGTTGCCAGGTGGATCCTCGTCGATTCGTACTCGCCAACCTGTTCGTCCCAGCTGAGGTCGGAGAAGACGGAGATGGCGAGGTCCAGGTTTCCGTCGAGCTCGGCGGCGAATAGCCCCGGGCGGCGATCGCCATAGTGACGAAGTGGTCGAGCCCGGCCCGTTCCGCCACGTCCTGCATCCGGTCGATGGCTGCCGCGGTGCGCTCTGGCGGCCAGATCCTTACGCCACCGATGAGGGCATTGTTGATCGCCCTCACATGGCTGAGGTGGTCTCCGATGCCTTCGGCAAGGACTGCAGCTTCCTCGAGGAGCATGATGCCTTCGGTGAGATTGCCATCGATCACGGCCGATCCCTTGTTCACCAGGGCCCGCACCTTGGCCCCTTCCGAACCGACTCGATCGGCGAGTGTCAGCGATCGATCGGCCCACTCCTGGGCGGACTCCATTTCTTCGAGCAGCATGTGCGCCTCGGCTAGCTGGCTATAGACCCAGGCGAGCTCCTCGGTCTCGCCGAGGGGCTCCACAACCTGACGAGCCGCTTCGAGGTATTGCAATTGCCCCAGTGGCCGGCCAGCGTCGAATTCGATGCGGGCTCGTAGGCGGAGAGCCCGGGATCTCGCTTCCGGCGAGCCTGTTGTCACCACCTCCCATTGGCCGGCATAAGCCGCGGCGTCATCGAGGCGGTCGGCACGCCAGGCGGCCATTGCAGCCAGCTCCAGAAGCTCGACGTCCTCACCCGCCTCTGCCAGCCCCCGTTCGGCGAGCCGCAACGCCTCCTGGGTTGAGCCGGTCCTCAGGTAATGGCTGGCACCTCGTCGTGACATCTCGACCATGTCGTCGTACCGTTCGGCGCCCTCGGCGTGATGAGCGAGCAGGGCATAGTCCTCGCTCCCGGACCGCTGCAGCGCCTCGAACGCAGCCTCGTGGAGCCGGCGCCGCTGCCTACCGAGGAGGCTTCCCACCACCGACTCGTGGGTGAGGGCGTGGCGAAAGGCGAGGACATCGGGCGCTTCCTCAGCGAGGAGCCCGGTGTCGACCAACCTCCGCAGGATCTCGATGAGCTCGGTCTCATCCCGTCCCGTCATCGACTGCAGCAGGTCGAAGGAGAACCGCTGGCCCGCTACCGCGGCCGACTCCAGCACCGACAATTGGTCGGGATCGAGCGCGTCGAGGTGCCGAAGTACCGCCTCGCTCAGATTCCAGGGAAGCTGCACATCGGGTAGCTCCTCCGGTGGCAATTCCCCGGCCGCCGTGACCAACTCCTCGAGGAAGAAGGGGTTTCCGCCGGTGCGCTGGTGGAGCTCGTTCACCACCCGCATCGGGATCGGCCGCCGGTAGGCGCCGGCAAGGAGCTCGGCAACTTCCGCAGTGGTGAGCCTCTGCAGCGTGAGGTGGAGCAGCGACTGATCCCGCTCCAATTGCTCGAGCAGCTCCGCCATGGGGTGGCGGCGATTGAGCCGTTCGGAGCGGTAGGTGCCGAGGGCGAGCAGCCGCAACCCCGAGGCGGTGCCGAGTCGTCCGAACACCTTGACGCTTTCGGTATCCCCCAATGCAGATCCTCGAACACGAGCAAGGCGGTGTGCTCCCCGATGATGTGGCGCACCACCTCGACCGCCGCCCTGAGCAGTTCCTGTTGGAAGTATTCCCGTTGGTCGTCGCCACCCAGTTGCGGTGCCACCGGTGCCAACAGGGCACGGACGGCCCGGCCGCGTGTCTCCAGCTCATCGGGGAGTTCAGTCCATGCTGCGACATGCGGCTCTATCGCCTCGAGCAGCAGCTCGAAGGGCCGGCCGACCGCTTCCTGGGTGGCCTGGCCGGAGAGAACGGTGACGGATTCGGGCAGCCGGGCTCGAACCTCTCGGACCAGCCGGGTCTTGCCCACCCCTGCCTCTCCGGCGATCAGCGCCACGCGGGGGTCGTCGTCGGTCGGCACCATGGCGAGCAATCGCTCGAGTTCGTACTTGCGCCCGACCATGGTCGCGCTCGAGACCGGGACGTCCGACGATCACGCCTCTCAGGTTACGACCCATTCATCGTTTCCTAAGGGTCACCGCGCCGCCGCCGGCGTTGTGGCCCGCCGGTGGCAAACCACCGCCGACGTGGACGTGGGACGGTGTCGGGTCGACGGACGGCTCGCTGAACCGCTGCCCATGCCTGGTGCTCCCTGCGCCGCTGCTCGGCGATGTGTCGGACGGTGATGGGGTGGATCAACATGGCTTCTCCTTCGGTCTGCCGGTCTTCAATGTGCACCTCCACCGTTCGCAGCGCATCTGGAGGAATACGTATTCGGGCGCAGCCGCGATGCGTATATGTGACGCCGACCAACTCTACCGGCCTCGCCCGACGACGTGTGAACTCGATTGGCTCGACGAACCCGTCTGGTGTCAGCGTCGCTGTCCTCATGTGGCCGTCCCCGATCGTCGTTCTAGTGAGCGCACCGCCCTGGTCGCAAAGGGTTGAAGTGCGCGAGGATGGGGACGGAGGTCCCCCGGCAAGAGGAGGAGAGATGGCGAAGTTCATGGTTTTGTACCGGTCCCCGGTTTCGGCCGAAGAGCAGATGGCGGAGTGCGACCCCGGAGCAGGCACAGGCGGGCTTGGAGGCGTGGAACGCTTGGGGCGCCAAGGCGGGCGGCTCGCTGGTCGACTTCGGGTCACCGGTGTCGCAGGTCGGTGTCGTTGGGGCGGAGCAGCTCGTCGAGCGGGGACTACATCGGCGGCTTTTCGGTCCTGGAGGCAGACTCGGTGGACTCAGTCCGGTCGCTCCTCGACGACCACCCACACTTCATGGTCGAGGGGCGACGATCGAGATCCTCGAGTACTTGCCCACCCCCGGCATGTGAGGGCTCCGCCCACTAGTCGATCCCGATGGTCGGCACCCGTCTGTCGGTCACCGACCACGCCGTGTTGGGGGTGCTCGCCGAGCACCCCACGCACGGCTTCGCTATCGCCAAGGAATTGGGCACGACGGGGGACCTCGGGCGAATCCTCACGGTCCGTCCTACCGAGACCTACCGATCGCTCGACAGACTGGTCGCAGAGGGTCTGGCCGAGCCGGCCCGTACCGAACCTGGTGACTCGGGCCCGAGGCGCATTGTTCATCGGGTGACCCCGGCTGGTAGGCGACGGCTTCGACGATGGCTGGGGGAGCCGGTCGGTCATGTGAGGGACCTCCGGATCGAGTTCCAGCTCAAACTGGCTCTGCTCGACCGGTCGAATCGATCGCCGCTCGCGTTGATTGCCGCCCAGCGCGAGGCTCTGGCACCCACCATCGTGGCGCTGGAAGGACAGAGTCTCGTCGACCACGTCGAGCTTTGGCGCCACCATGTGGCCAAGGCGGCAGGCGATTACCTGGACGATCTTGCCCGGAGGTATGGCCAGCCGACTTGACCGAGCCTGGCCGAGTACTCTCAATGTGAGTACCGCCTGCCACGGAGGTCGAGGGCCCGATGAAGCGCCTGGTTGGAATCCTCATTGCCCTGGTCGTGACTGCATGCGGAGGT
This sequence comes from uncultured Actinomycetes bacterium, assembly GCA_963780745.1. Lineage (GTDB taxonomy): Bacteria > Actinomycetota > Acidimicrobiia > Spongiisociales > DATADW01 > DATADW01. Next base: position 218,956 of record CAWACT010000012.1, read on the forward strand.
TCGGGAGATGCCGAGGGGGAGATATTGGTTTCTGCCGCGGCTTCCCTCACCGACGCCTTCGCTGCGGTGGAAGCTGAGTTCGAGGAAGCCAACCCGGGGACCGATGTCGTGCTCAACCTGGGGAGTAGTTCGACGCTTGCGCGAGCAGATCCTCGAGGGAGCACCCGCCGACGTGTTCGCCTCGGCCAACACGTCGAATGTGGACCAGGTGGTCGAGGCCGGTGAGAACGCGGGTGACCCGGAGATTTTCGTGACCAACTCTCTCCAGATCGCGGTGCCCGAAGGCAATCCAGGCGGCGTCACCGGACTTGCCGACTTCGCCAACGAAGACCTCGTGATCGGCCTGTGCGCCGAGGAAGTCCCATGCGGCGAGTTCGGACGTGAGGCGCTCGCCAACGCCGGAGTCACGCCGTCGATCGACACCGACGAGCCAGACGTGCGGGCTCTGCTCACCAAGGTCGAAGCCGGAGAGGTCGATGCCGGACATCGTCTACGTGACCGACGTCATGTCGACCGAGGGTGCGGTCGAGGGGATAGAGATCCCCGAGGAGGACAACGTAGTGGCTGAATACCCGATCGTTGCCCTCAACGGCGCCCCCAACCCGGACGGAGCAGCGGCGTTCGTCGAGTTCGTCCTCTCCGAGGAGGGGCAGGCGATCCTCGCCGACTTCGGGTTCATCACGCCTTGAACCGGGCGGCGGTTCGGCGCCCGCGGTGTCCGCCGGCCGCCGGCTCTGCTCGTAGTCCTCGGCGGGCTCGGGCTTGCCCTGTTCGTCGTTCCCTTGATCGCGCTTGGTGGCGCGCATCCCCTGGTCGCGACTGCCCGAACTGCTTGTGAGCGACATCGTGGGCGACGCGCTGCGTCTCTCGCTCGTCGCCTCGCTGGCGGCAACCGCCATCTCCGTTGTGGTGGGAGTCCCGCTCGCCTGGTTGCTCGCCCGGATCGAGTTCCCGGGACGGGCACTGGTACGCGGGATCGTCACCCTCCCGCTCGTGTTGCCCCCTGTGGTGGGCGGGGCGGCGCTCCTTTTCGCGCTTGGAAGGCGGGGACTGGTGGGTGGTCCCATCTACCAGGCGAGCGGGTTCATCTTCCCCTTCTCCATCTGGGGAGTGATCATCGCTACCACCTTCGTCGCCATGCCCTTTCTGGTTCTGACGCTGGAGGGGGCGCTGCGGGGCATGGATGTCCGGTATGAAGGAGCGGCGGCGACGCTTGGGGCAGGCAGATGGACGGTGATGCGAAGGGTCACCCTTCCCATGGTTGCACCGTCGCTCATAGCCGGGCTGGTGCTCACCTGGGCACGGGCGCTCGGCGAGTTCGGCGCAACCATCACCTTCGCCGGCAACTTGCAGGGCCGGACCCAGACACTGCCTCTGGCGGTGTTCGTTGCGCTGGAGAGCGACCGTGACGCCGCGGTCGCACTCAGCCTGATCATGGTGGCTGGTGTCGCTGACGGTTCTCATCGCCCTGCGGGAGCGCTGGTGGCACACGCTCTGAGCCAACCGGATGGTCTGGAGGCAGACCTCACGGTCCGCCGGGGTTCATTCCGTCTCGAGTTGAAGCTCTCCATCCCAGCGGGCCGGACCGTTGCCCTCTTGGGACCGAATGGATCGGGCAAGTCCACCGCGGTGGCGGCGCTGGCCGGGCTCCTCCCGATCGACGAGGGTCGGATCACATTGAGCGGCCGCACGCTCGATGACCCCGACAAAGGAATCTACGTACCGCCCGAAGAGCGGAAAGTCGGGGTGGTCTTCCAGGACTACCTGCTCTTCCCTCATCTCAGCGCGCTCGAGAACGTCGCCTTCGGGTTGAGGAGCCGTGGCACGGGCGGCGAGGCGGCCATGACCGCCGCGGCCGCCTGGATGGGCCAATTGGGGCTGGCCGACCTCGCCAAGCAAAAGCCCCGCCAGCTTTCCGGTGGTCAGGCACAGCGTGTCGCATTGGCGCGGGCGCTGGTGATCGAGCCCGACCTGTTGCTGCTCGACGAGCCGCTCTCGGCGCTCGATGTGACCACCAGGGCAGGGCTGCGACGGATGCTCGACGATCACCTCGACCAGTTCGCCGGACCGCGTCTCCTCATCACCCACGATCCCACCGAGGCGTTCCTCCTTTCCGACGAGATCCACGTCCTCGAGGACGGCAAAGTGACTCAGGTGGGTGGCGCCGACGACATCCGGCTCAGGCCCGAGACGCAATACGCCGCCGATCTCGCTGGGTCAAACCTGCTGCTGGGGGTAGCGGCGGGTGGTGTCGTCTCGGTGGACGGTCAACCGGTCCACATCGCCGACACCGACGTCGCCGGGTCGGTGATCCTCACCATCCGCCCCTCCGCGGTGGCGCTCCACCTGCGTCGCCCCGAGGGAAGTCCCCGCAACACCTGGTCCACCGAGGTCGACCACATCGAGCACCTGGGTGACCGGGCCCGGATCCACATCGGAGCCCCGCTTCCCCTCGTTGTCGAGGTCACGAGCGAAGCGGTCGCCGAGATGGGGCTGGTCGAGGGCGGTCCCGTCTGGGCTTCGATCAAGGCGACCGAGATCGCGGTTCTCCCCGACGAATCTCCGCGTCGGCTTCGAAACCGGGCGCCTCCGGCTGGATCCGGAGGGGAGTGAGGTCACCTACGGTGAGTTCTCCTGAAAGGAGCAACCATGAAACTGAGCGCCCGCAACCAGCTCAACGGCTCGGTCGAGAGCATCGAACACGGCGCGGTCACCTCGACTGTGAAGATCAGACTCGCCGGCGGCGATCTCGTCACCTCGTCCATCACCAAGGAGGCTGCCGAGGACTTGGCGCTCGAGTCGGGGTCCTCGGTCATCGTCGTGATCAAGGCCTCCGATGTGATGGTGGCCGTCTCCTGACACAGGCCCGGCTCCGCCTCCCAGGCCTTTCTCAGAGTTCATCGCGGCACCGATTACTTCGAGCAACGGGAGGCGTTGAACTGGGTACACGACCATGGCGCGATCCCCGGGGAGCGTCGCCGACGAGGAGGAATGCAAGATGGACTACAAGCTGGAAGTGGTGCTGATCCCGGTCTCGGACGTTGACCGGGCAAAGGACTTCTACGAGAAGGCCGGTTTCAACGTCGATGTCGACCACCGCGTCGGTGACGATTTCCGGGTTGTGCAGTTGACCCCACCCGGCTCGGCATGCTCGGCAACTATCGGCGTTGGGCTCACCGATGCACCTCCGGGATCGCAGCGGGGTACCCATCTCGTGGTGACCGACATCGAGGAGGCTCGCAAGGAGTTGATCGGGCGCGGGATCGAAGTGAGCGAGGTGCGACACATGACGCCGGATGGATGGCAGCCCGGGCCCGACCCCGAGCACGCCGACTATGGTCGTATGCCGACTTCTCCGATCCCGATGGGAACGGCTGGCTGCTCCAGGAGGTCCGCCGTTAGCGAGCGCAGTAGCGCCCTCCAGGTGGACTTGCCGGATACGGCTGGCCGGGAGGCCGATGGGTTCGCCGCGGCCGTCGAGACCGTACCGTCGCCGGCTCCACGTCCACTGTTATCGGATGCTTGCCTCGTTCGACGAGGCCGAGGACGCCGTCCAGGAGACGTTCCTTCGGGCATGGCGCAACTGGGACCGCTTCGAGGACGGCCAACTCCAGGCCTGGCTCTACCGGATCGCCACCAATGTGTGCCTCGACGTGATTCGTCGTAGACAGCGCCGGGTGCGGGTCGATTCCCTCGCCGAGGTGACGTGGCTCCAGCCATACCCGGACCAGTTGCTCGACGAGGTGGCGCTCGTCGACCTCGCAGCCGGAGGAGGCTGCCGTGGGGAGGGAGACCATCTCGTTGGCGTTTCTCGCCGCGCTCCAGGTTCTTCCTGCCCCGGCAGCGGGCCGTCTTCATCGGGCGCGACGTGCTGGGGTGGTCGGCGTCGGAGACGGCTTCGCATCTCGCAACGAGCGTCGCCGCCGCCAACAGCGCCCTGCAACGAGCCAGAGCCACGATGCAGCGGAGCCTGCCGGCGCGGCGCGGCGAGTGGTCGGCCGGGTCGCCATCATCGGAGGAATTGGATCTCCTCGCCCAGTTCATCGACGCCCACGAGAGGTGCGATGCCGCGGCGGCTCTCGCCATCGCCGCCAAGGACATCCGCGTCGCCATGCCACCGGATGGGATGGTCTTCGACGGTCGGGACTCGATCGCACCGCTGCTGGAGCGCGCCTTCGGCGAGGAGCGAGAGGGGGACTGGCGTCTGCTGCCGACGAGTGCCAACCGGATGCCGACGGCGGCCAGCTACCTCCGTCGCCCCGGCGACACCCTCTTTCGCCCCTTCAAGTTCGACGTGCTGCGGGTCGAGCACGGCCGGATCGCCGAGATCACCACCTTCGGCGCCGGGCTCTTCGCCGCCTTCGACCTGCCGACGACCATGGAGTGACCGAGTTCGACAGCAGAGGCCGGGGAGAGATCCCCGGCCTCAGTCGTTGATGGAGAATCCGGTGAAGTCGAACCGCTGGGTGGTCCCGTTGGTGTCCACGGTCTCCACCCCGTAGTCCACCTGCCAGGTGGTGGTCGGGGTCCACCCCCGGTCTGCGACGTCGGCGAAGAACGCCGCCAGGGGCATGGTGCCCGAGGTCTGGGTGGTGGTGGAGAGGTAGGTGATGATCCCGCCATTGTCATCCCCCGACCGCCACACCTCGTAGGTGTGCCCCCCGGCGGTGAAGGTGTCTATCTCCGACCCGGCGGGACGCTGACCGAAGTTCTCGGTCCAGATCATCAACTCGTGGGTGAGACCCTCGCCCAGCCAGATGTCGAAGGCGATGTTCCAGATGCAGCCGTCGCAGTGCGGCCCCTGGGCGGCGAAGGTGGCCGAGTTGATGTTCGCCAGCGGCTCGTCGTCGTAGTCCTTGTGGACGTTCATGTACGCCTCGACCGCGTTGTCGTCGTGGTTGGGGACGTTCACCAGCGCATACCAGTTGTCGGCGGCGCAGGCGACGATCGTGTGGTCCCCGCCGTAGTTGTCGTTCCAGTTGTTGTTGTGCACGAAGTACTCACCGAAGGTCTCGAGGTCACCCTCGGAGATAGTGGTCCCGTTGGTGCAGTCGGACGACTGAGGTGGTGGTGGTCGTGCTGCCGCCAGGTGTGGTGGTTGTGGTGCCCGGTGGAGGGTCGATCGGCTCGAGCCCGAGCGCCCGTCCGATGAACGATGCCATCTGGTCGCGGCGCACCGGGTCGTCGGGGCAGAACAGGGTGCCCGCCTCGTCGCAGCCCAGCGTGACCCCCTCCTCGGCGATGGCGTTGATGTTGCTCCTCGTGGACCCCGGACACGTCATGCGAACCGGTCCCCCGGCACCGGGTCCAGCTCCATCGCCCGGGCCAGGAACGAAGCCATCTGCGCCCGGGTGACCACACCAGGTCGGGGTCGAAGGTGCCGTCTTCGAACCCCAGGGTGATCCCCGCCGCTGCCACCCGGTTGATGTTGTCCTCGTGGGCGTTGCCCTCATCGTCGGGGAAGAAATCCTCGGTCGCTGCCGGAAGATCGAAGCCACGGGCGAGGAACGACGCCATCTGCTCCCGATGCACCGGGTCACGTCGGGCAGTACAAGGTTCCCTCCGGGTTGCACCCCAAAGTGATCCCCGCGGCGGCGATCGCCTCGATCATCCCCTCGTGCGTGTTCCCGTCATCATCGGTGAACGTCCCCCCGGGAGGAAGCTGACCGGCGGCGGGAAGCGACGTCAACAAAGCGCCCGAGGTTGTGGTGGCGAGCACCACCACGGCGACCGCGACAAAACGTGCGCTGCGACCCCGCGGTCTTCCGTCCATGCGGTGTCTCCCTACCTGGGTGATCTCGATCCGAAGTCGAGTGCCGCACTTGCCTGGATCTGTTGCCGAAACGGCGCTCTACGGACCTGGCGTGTCCGCTGATGTCTCAACAGGGTTGTGATGGCTGCGGCCGGGTTCTACGAGCACCCTAGGCAGCGGAGGTGCTCACAAGCAAAGGGCTCCTGTCTGCGCAGGTGACAGAGCAAGGTCGACCTGCCATGAAGCTCTGTTGTACGTTCGAGGTGGCGGCGGGACGAGCCCGCACACCGTTGGGAGTTCGGCAGCCCCCCTACCCACTGCTTCGCAGCGGGGCCCTTCCCCCCTCCGGGGGGACGGAATGTGTTGGGACTTCGGCGCCCCCCTACCCGCTGCTTCGCAGCGGGGCCGTTCCCCCCTCCGGGGGGACGGAATCTGTGACCAGTCCCCCGGCGAGTGCTTCGAACAGGAGATTCAGCGTCCGGTTGGGCTCGGGCCATGGGATCTTGGGATGGTCGAGGATCAGCGAAGCCACCCCGTGGACCGAGCTCCACAGGAGAAGCGAGACGTCGAGCGGGTCACCCACCCGAAGCCGGCCGGAGTCGTGCAGCTCTCGTACGTCGTCGAACAGTTGGAGGAAGCCGACGTTGTCGAGCAGAGCCTGCACGTCGAAGTCTTCCGGCTGATCCACCGGCTCTGACATGAAGAGGACTCGATAGAGCGCCGGTCTGTCCAGGGCGAACTGCAGGTACGCGGTCCCGCAGGCCCGCATCCGTTCGACCGGGTCGTTCAAGTCCGGCGCGCGCCTCGGCGAGCACCTGCCCGAAGTCCTGCCAGAGACGCTCGCATGCGGCGAAGATGACATCGTTCTTCGAGGCGAAGTGCAGGTAGATCGAGGGAGACGTCACCCCCACCTGCTCGGCGATGTTGCGGATGGTGATCCGCTCCGCCGTCCCGGTTGACGCCAGGAGGTCGATCGCCGCCTCGACGATCTCCTCGCGGAGCAGCTCACCTTCCCCGCGCTTGGCCCGGCCCGGCCGGGTCGACGGGGCGGCGCCCGCCTCCGTGTCGGTCAAGTCCTCACCGGTTCGCGGTCGGCCGATGCGGCCTCGGACTCGCTGATGCCGAACCGCTCGTATATCCGGCGCATCCACCGCGGCGCCCACCAGTTGGCGTTCCCGGCGAGACGCATGAAGGCGGGGACCAGGATCCCCCGGACCAGCGTGGCGTCGAGAAGGACCGCAAGCGTCATCCCGATGCCGAACACCTTGAGGATGGTGACGCTCGAGGTGGCGAATGCGATCAACACCACCGAGAGCACGGCGGCGGCCGCGGTGACGATCCGGCCGGTCCGCTGCAGCCCCATCGACACCGACCGGGTGTTGTCGCCGGTGAGGTCGTACTCCTCCTTGATCCGGGATAGGAGGAACACCTCGTAGTCCATGGAGAGCCCGAAGGCGACGCAGAACAGGAGGATGGGGAGCGTGCTGTCGAGGGTGCCGGTAGCTGTGAAGTTGAGCGGGCCCGACAGGTTGCCCTCCTGGAAGATCCAAACCAGGGCGCCAAAGGTGGCACTCAGGCTGAGCACGTTCAGCACCAGAGCCTTGACCGGGACGAGGACACTCCCGAACATCAGGAAGAGCAGGGCGAAGGTGACCACGCCGATGATGGCCAGCGCCCATGGGAGTCGGGAGAAGAGGCTGTCGGTTGCGTCGGCCAGCCCGGCGGATGGACCGCCGACCAGCACATCGACTGGTGCCTCGATAGCCCGGACATCCTCGACCAACTGCTGACCCTCGGGGCTGACCGGCTCCACCGATGGTATGACCCCGAACCAGGTTGCATCGCCGCTGGCATAGCGAGCGGAAAGCGGGTTGGCCGGCGCCACCTGGATCCCACCTACGTAGGTGCCATCGGCGGCATCGACCCGGGCGACCCCGGGGACGGCGGAGAGTTCCGTGGCGTACTCGGTGAGCTGTTCGGGGGTCGCAGCCGAGGCATCGCGTGCGACGACGGTGACCGTGGCCGCTTCGTCAGAAGCGAAACCCTCGCGCAGGTCGTCCTGGACCATCCGGACTTCGTTGTCGGGTGCCAGCACCCGATCGTCGGACAGCCCGAACTCGACCCGCAGGAATGGCGTGCCAAGCACGACGAGCACGACGAGGACCGTGGCAACGAAGGGGATGGGTCGGCGCATGACGAGGTTGGCCAGCCGCGCCCAGAACCCGTGCTCGTCGTCTACCTGACGTTGCCGGCGGAAGATCCGCAGGCTGTTGACCTTGGGACCGAGCACGGCGAGCAGTGCGGGGAGCACCACGACCGCGGTGATCCCGGCGATGAGCACCACCGCAACCCCGGCGTAGGCGAACGAGCGGAGAAAGCCGAGCGGGAAGACGACGAGCGCTCCCAACGAGATGGCCACGGTCACGGCGCTGAATGCCACCGTCCTCCCGGCGGTACGCACCGTCGCCACGACCGCATCGTGCGTGGACAGCCCGTGGGCCGAGCTCTTCGCGGAAGCGGGAGACCACGAACAGGCTGTAGTCGATCCCGAGACCGAGACCGAGGGCTGTCGTGAGGTTGAGGGCGAAGATCGAGACGTCGGTGACCTGGTTGATCAGCGAGAGCGCCAGGAAGGTGCCGATGATGGCGATGCCGCCGACTACCAGAGGTAGTGAGGCCGCCACCAGGCTCCCGAAGACCAAGACGAGCAGGCCAAGTGTGATGGGGAAAGCGATCGACTCCGCCCGGACCAGGTCGTTCTCGACCGTCTCCTGGATCTCGCGGAATACCTCGGAGGCACCACCCATCTCGACGGTGACCGGGCCCTCGCTGGAGGACGGCCACGAGGTCTCGAACCGAATCGGCGACCGCCTCGTCGTCCTCGTCCATCCGGGCGAGCACCAGGGCCTGGGATCCGTCGTTGCTCCGCAGTGGCGGCGCCGAACCCAGCGCCCAATACGAAGCGACGTCGGTGACACCCTCGATCTGGCTCAGCGCCGAGGTGAGCGCCATACCCGCCTCGGCAACTGCCGGGTCGTCGACGTCACCGTCGGCTGCGGTGACCAAGAGGACGACGTTGGGGTCCCCGGTCTCGAAAACCTCTTCGAGCGCCGCTGCGGCCCGGGCCGACTCGGCATTGGGATCCTCGAAACCGCCCCCCGTGAGTTCTTGGGCGACCCCGCCCCCCAACCAGCCGGCGACGCCCACGAAGATGAGGGTGACCCCCAGGACCCACCACCGGCGTCGGACCAACATGTCACCAAGTCGCTGCAACATCCTTCGAGTTCCTTCTCGCTAGATCTCAGATAACTTAACATCGGTAGGTTAACGACGTAAAGTTGAGCTGCGCCGAAGAAACAATCCCTCCCCCCGGGACCCGCGCCCGCACCGGGAGGGGGACCGCCTCGCTCCCGCGGTGACGGAAGGCGCGAGCGAGCAGCGGAGGGAGTTCAGGGCCACGCACTACCCGCCTCCCAGCCCCTCCCCCTCTCGGGTGGGCGGCCAGACGGGCGCGGCTGACGTCGTTCCGTCTTCCGTCTTCCGTCTCTCTCCTGCCATTCTGATCCGCTCGTGGCAGAAGATGCGTTGATCCGATTCGGCATTTCGCGGGTCCCAGCGGAGGGGACCGACGACGAGGCGTTTCTCGACGACCTGGCGGGGCGGGGGCACCGGGCGTTGGAGCTTCCGTTTGTCACCGGGTTCCCATGGAAGGAGCGGCGGTGCGCCCGTTTCGGCGAGTTGGCGGCGGAGCGTGACATCAGGCTCTCGGTGCACGCTCCCTACTTCGCCGTGCTCACCGTCGAGGAAGAGGACAAGGCCAAGCAGTGCCTCGCCGCCCTCGAGCACACGATGAAGCTGGGGAGGGCGCTCGGCGCCCCGGTGATCTGCGCCCACTTCGGCAACACCCATCAACGGTCGGCCGCCGAGTTGATGGACCGGATCCGTGCCAGGTTGGAGTACGTCGGTCCGAAGATCGAGAAACTCGGTGTGGGGCTCGGTCTGGAGACCGGGGGGAACGATCGATCCTTCGGCACCTTGGGTGATATCGCAGTGCTCGCCGGCGAGTACCCCTTTGTCCGGCCCATCGTCGACTGGGCCCACGTCCACGCCATGACCGGCGGGGCGCTCACATCGAAGGAGGCATTTGCCTCCGTCCTCAGCTTCATCGAGAAAGCCTTCCCGGCGTGGATGGTGGCCCCGTTGCAGACCCAGTTCACCGACAACCTGTTCAACCAGCACGGCGAGGTGAAGCACATCCCCTACGGGACCGGTTCGCTCAAGGTGGGCCACTTGGTCCAGGCGGCGGTCGAGGCCGGGATCCCCATGGTGGTGATATCGGAGGCCCGCGAGCAGTCGAGCCACGATGCCATCTGGGAGGAGATCGAAGCCACCCTGGCGTCTGCAAGCGCGGCCCGAGGAGCAGGGCCGCCCGCTCTCCACGCTCGGATCCATCCCCGACCCGTTGCGGATCGTCCCCGAAGGACCGCGCTGGCGTCCCCTCGGGCTGAGCAAACCGCTGCTGATCACCAACCCCGACAAGCGGTTCTTCCCCGAGGGCATCACCAAAGGCGATCTCATCCAGTACTACGCCTCGATCGCTCCGGTCTTGCTGCCGCATTTGGCCGGGCGACCGATCTCGATGTCCCGCTACCCCGACGGGATCGGAGGACCGACCTTCTACGAGAAGCGGGCCCCCGGTCACCAGCCGGATTGGATGGCCATCGCACCCGTCCCCTCGGACTCGATGGGTGGCGAAATCGGCTTCCTGCTCGCCGCCGACCGCGAATCGCTGATGTGGTTCGCCAACATGGCCTGCATCGAGATCCACCCCTTCCATTCGCGGGCGGGGACGCTCGACCGCCCCGACTATGCGATCTTCGATTTCGACCCAGCCGATGGGGCCGAGTGGGGCCAGGTGGTCGCCGGGGTGCGTCTCCTCAGGGTGGCGCTGCAGAACCTCGGGGTGCGTGGGTACCCGAAGCTCTCGGGCGCCCGTGGGATGCATGTCTACGTACCGGTCGAGCCCGAGTACGGATTCGGCCGGATCAGGACGGTTTGTCGGAGGCGGTGGGCCGCCTCCTCGTCGGCGCCAACCCCGACGACCTGACCATGGAGTGGGACAAACCGAAGCGGCGGGGGAAGGTCTTCATCGACCACAACAGAAACGCCTCTGGGCAGACGATCGCCTCGGTCTATTCGGTGAGGCCGCGGCCGGGGGCCCCGGTGTCGGTCCCGATCACGTGGGACGAGGTGGGCCAGGTGGCAAACGGTGAGGTCACCATCACCAACATATGGGACCGGCTCGCCCGCTACGGGGACTTATTCGCCCCGGTGGCCGGCGGTGGCCAGCGGCTGGAGGAGGCGGAGGCGTCGCTCGGCATCGATGTGGCAGCCGACGGGTGAGCACGGTCTGAGTCGTTTCCCATCGCTCTCGTGGGGTCTCATCGGGGTCGGCACCCACTCTCTATCCGGGCCATTCCCCACGACGCAACGGCGTATCCCCGATGGATCACTGACCATTCGACGGCCGACGATGCGAGACAGGACAGACAAAGGAGCCAGATCATGTCTCGAGTCGTACTCGCCGCACTCTCGCTGGCGGCACTCGCCGCCTGCAACACCCCCACGCCCTCTGCCTCGCCGGAGCCGGTCGATCCCGGCGCAGGTGACGGATGACCCGACTGATCGTGGTGAGCGACATGTCGTTCACCTCAGGACAGGCTGACCGTCGAAGCGGGGACCACCGTCACCTGGGTGTTCCAAGACGACATGCCGCACAACGTGGTCGGCGACGGCTTCGCCAGCGAGGTGATGCAGTCGGGCACCTTCACCTACACCTTCACCGATCCCGGCACCTACCCATACGTCTGCACGCTCCACCCGAACATGACGGGGACGGTCGTGGTGGTCGACGGTTGAGCCGGACCGCTCCTGCCTACGCTCCCGGCGCAGAAAGGAGCGGTCACATCAGGAAGCGAAGCGCTCTGAACGATGGCTGGGAGGTCCGGCTGGTCTCGGCGTCCGAGGGCGCTCCGTACCAAACCCTGGAGGTCCCGGCCACCGTCCCGGGTTGCGTCCACCTCGACCTGCTCGCCGCCGGGCTCATCGCCGATCCCTATCTAGACGACAACGAAGAAGGCCAGCATTGGATCGCCGACTCGGTGTGGGAGTACCGACTCGAGTTCGACTTCCTCCCCGTGGGCGGCGATCGGGTCGATCTGGTATTCGAGGGCCTCGACACGGTCGCCGTCGTTTCTCTCAACGGGCACCGGGTGGGCGCCACCGCCAACATGCACCGCACTCACCGCTTCGACGTGTCATCGACAGTCGAAGCCGGAGTCAACGAGCTGACGGTCCGTTTCGACTCCCCGCTCGGTCATGCCACCGCCGAGCAGGCCAGGCTCGGCGACCTACCCCGCGCCCTCGACCCGCCGTACAACTTCATCCGCAAGATGGCATGCAACTTCGGCTGGGACTGGGGGCCACGCCTCACCACTTCTGGGATCTGGAGGCCGGTGTGGATCGAGACCTGGTCGGGTGCCCGGATAGCAGCGGTCCGACCTACCGCCACCGTGACCCCGGATGGCGGTGGCGCGGTCGCGGTGGACGCCGACATCGAGCGGCATGGGGGCGACGGAGAGATGACGCTTTCTGTCTCGCTCGACGGCCTCACGGTGGCAGGGTCCCCGGCATCCGCCCAGGTCGAGGTGGAGGTCCCGTCGGTGGATCTCTGGTGGCCGGTGGGCCGAGGCACACAGCGGCTCTATTCGCTCGTGGTCGAAACGCTGGTCGACGGCGTCGCGACTGATCGGGTCGAGCGGATGATCGGGTTCCGCACCGTCGAGCTCGACACGTCAGTGGAACCTGACGGGACCCGGTTCGCCATCATGGTCAATGGCGAGCGGGTCTGGGTGCGGGGTTTCAACTGGATCCCGGACGATTGCTTCCCGGCCAGAGTTGGCCGCGACCGTTACGAGCGGCGGATCGCCGACGCTGTGGAAGCCAACGCCAACCTATTGCGGGTGTGGGGTGGCGGGATCTACGAGAGCGACGACTTCTACGAGATCTGTGACCGGCGCGGTCTGTTGGTCTGGCAGGACTTCCTGTTCGCCTGTGCTGCCTACCCCGGCGAGCTGGCGATGGAGGTCGAGGCCGAGGCGCGGGATGCCATCGACCGCTTGATGGCGCATCCCAGTCTGGTGATCTGGAACGGCAACAACGAGAACCTGTGGGGGTGGTGGGATTGGGGCTGGCAGCCGGAAGTCGGCGAGCGGGAGTGGGGACCGCTGTTCTACCGCCACATCCTCCCCGGACTGGTAACGACGCTCGATCCGGCCCGGCCCTACATCGACGGCAGCCCCACCTCCGGCGCAGGTGGACATCCATCCCAACGACCCAAACCACGGTCCAACCCACATCTGGGACGTGTGGAACGAGCTGGACTACACCCACTACCGGAGCTATCGCCCTCGCTTCGTCGCCGAGTTCGGATTCCAGGCGCCGGCCAACCACGCCACGATGGCCAGGGCTGTCTCCCATCGGCCGCTCAGCCAGGGCGATGCAACGGTGTCCCACCACCAGAAGGCAGACCAGGGCATGGCCAAGCTGGACCGGGCTCTGCGGGCCCATGCCGGGAGTCCGGCCGGATTCGAACGCTGGCTCTACCTCACCCAGCTGATCCAGGCGGACGCTCTGCGGACGGGGGTCGGCCACTTCCGCAGCCTCCACGACCGATGCTCCGGATTGATCTGGTGGCAGCTCAACGACTGCTGGCCGGCGGTGTCATGGTCGGTGGTGGACGGTGACGGACGGCGCAAACTCGCCTGGTACGCCGCCCGCGCCGCGTTTGCCGACCGCACCATCCTCATCGCGCCGGAAGGCGGTCACGGCAGGCCAGTGTGCGTCGCAATCAACGACACTCGGCAAACTTGGGTGGGGTCGATTGCGCGCGGTGCGGGTGGGTCTCGACGGAGCGGTCAGGGCGGACACAGAGCTCGCGGTCGAGGTTCCGCCCGACTCGGCACAGCACATCGACCTCCCGGCGGAGCTCACCTCACCCGGGGAGGCGGCCAGCGAGGTGCTGGTCGCAACGCTCGACGATGCCAGGGCCTGTTGGCTGTGGGAAGAGATCGGCGGGATGGACTGGGGGGTACAAGAGATGGAAATAGCCGTGGCCACCCCGCACCGCGGCATTGTCGATGTGGAGGTCGGCTCGGCAAGGCCGGTGGTTGATCTCTGTCTACTCGCCGACATGGTTGACCCGAACGCCACCGTCGACACCCAGCTGATCACCTTGCTCCCCGGCGAGAGACACACCTTTGCGGTGTCCACCGACCAGCCGGATCGCTTCGACGGTGACGCGATCGACCGCGCCCTGTTCTCTGCTGGCGTCGCCCGGTTCTAACCGCCCTGGCTCACTCGGCATCGAGGGCGGACAGCGCCCACGCCCGGCGACGGCCGGGATCGGCCACGGCAATGCGGAGCGACCAGCCGATGTCGGGCGCCGGGTCTCCCCACAGGTACCACTCCAGCGCCCCGATGGCCTCACCCAGCTGCCCCGGGTCGGGGGCCCATTCAATCCCGGCCAGAGTTGCCGCGGTCCACCAAGCCTCGAACCTGCCAACTGCGGTCCCCCTCCTGCGCCCGTGTGCGCCGCCGTCGGCCGCCGCCCACGCCATCCATCGCAGTCCCTCGGCGGGCTCGACTCGGGCGATTCGACCTCGCCGCGCCCCGAGTGAGGCGATCGCCTCGACGGCCCCGCCTTCGACGGCGACGGTCTCGGCGCGCCCGTTCGACTCTTCGCTCCACGGTCGAACAAGGCCCAGCAACGCCTCGGCCACCTCGTCGTCGACCATTCGCCGGGCGTCGTCCGACTCGAACGACCCCATCTCGGGGAGCGGCGGAGAGGGGAAATCGAGCCGGTCGGAATGGAAGGTCGCCAGCTGGTATGCGGGCTCCCAAGGTTCGAGCCGCAACGGGATCTCGAGCACTGCCGCGTTCACCCGCGGCTCTTCGGCGAGGTTGTCGCCCCGGACGACGCGCTCGTGGGCGGTCATGGTGAGCGGCAGACCCGGAGCGAGATGCGGGGCGAGCTCTCCCCAGTCGTGGGTAGACGCCGCCACCTCATGGAGCGGACCGAGCGTGTATCGCCCGGCGCCCGCCTGCGACGGCCGGTCCGGCCCAGCGACCCGGCGCCTCGAGCGCCAGCCGGTAGTCGACGTGCTCCGCCACCCCCCAGAGCTGTTTGCCACGCTCCACCGCATCACGGCAGAGAACACCGAGTCGGTGCAGCTCCTCCCATTCGTGCGCCGCGGCTGAGACCGTCGATCAGCCGTAGCAGCTCATCCGGGTCGTTGCGTTCGACGGCTGGGCGCAGCCGGTCGGTCACCGCGGCGGGGGCTCGCCCGGGTCGCTTCCGGTGGCCACCGGGTAACCGGCGCTGCTCCAGTCGCTCCATGATCCCGGGTAAAGCAGCGGGTCGGGCAGTCCGGCGACGGCCGCCGCCAGCGAGAGCGAGCAAGAGCTGACCCCGCTGCCGCATGACACCACCACCGGCTGGTCGCCGCCCATCCCTGCATCCCGCAACAGCGAGTCAACGTCTGGTCGCAGCCGTCCGTTCTCCAACAAACGGGCGTAGGGAAGATTGACTGCGGTGGGGATGTGCCCGGCGACCGGATCAACCGGTTCGGTCGTCCCGCGGTACCGCTCCTCGGCTCGTGCGTCGAGGAGCACCACCTCCCCGAGATGTGAAGTGAGCTGATCCCGGTCGACCGTGTCGTGCCACGGCCCGCGGATGGCGAATGCCGTTTCGTGCGGCTCGGGGACTGCCGTCTCCACGGGCAGACCGGCGTTGACCCACGCCTGCCACCCACCGTCGAGCACGGCCACCGGGTGTTCCTGGTTACGCAGCATCCACCACAGCCGCGCCGCAACAGAACCCGAAGAGGCGTCGTACGCCACCACCAGCGTCTCGTCCCCGATGCCGAGCGCGCCCATCCTCTCGGCGAACCTCTCCGGTGAGGGGAGAGGGTGACGGCCCGGCCCCGTGCTGTCGCTGAGGTCTTCGTCCAAGTCGACGAACACCGCCCCGGGGATGTGACCGGCAAGGTAATCGGCGCGGCCGGCACCGGGCTTGCCAAGAGTCCATCGCACGTCGGCAGCCAAAACCGAGGTCTCGCCGAGGCGGTCGGCGAGCCAGTCGGCCGATACCACGGGGCCCAAGGTCATCGGCCCATGAACCGACTGACGAGGCCCGCCACGAGGGTGATGGCCAGGCTCACCAACAACATCGATGTGATCGGGATGAACACCGTCCACCTCTCGCCCTCGATTCGGATATCACCGGGAAGCCGGCCGAACCAGGAAACCAGTCCCGGCGCGAAGGTGATGAGCGCCCCGACGAGGGCGATCCCGATCCCGACGACGATGAGTATCCGACCCAGCGGCACCTCGCAAGGCTAAGCCGGCCGTTTCGCTGCGATCTCTTCCGGGCGCGCTTCTGTGGGCTCCAGCCGCTCTTGTGCGACTGCTCGAACCCTGGGTTGGCGGATTAGCCGGTTGGGTCAACCGGGCGGTTCCTCCGGCGGCGGTTCCTGTGCCGAGTCCTGCTCGGTGACCGGCGTGGGCTGCTCGGGAGGGGTGACCGGCGGCGGCTGCTCGGGTGGAGCGGCCGGTGGTGGTTGGTCCGGAGGTGTGACCGGCGGCGTCTGCTCGGGTGGAGCGGCTGGTGGTGGCTGGTCAGGAGGGCTGACCGGCGGGGTCTGCTCGCTGTCCCGCGGCGAATGTTCGCTCGGAGGCGTGGTATCCGCGTCCGTCGCCGCCGTGCCGGCGTCCGTCGCCGCCGTCCCGGTCCCGCTCTTCGTCTCGCTGCTGATGAGACGTCGCACCTCATCGCTCAGCTCGTTGAAGGTGGCGCCGAGGGCGGTTGCTATCGCCCCGGCCGCTTCCTTGGCCTCGCTCCGCAGCGCCGGGTCGCGAAAGGCATGACCCACCGCGGTGAACACGTTGTCCAGTGCGTCGCCCAGAGTGCGGAGCGCGCTGCGCACCTCGTCGACGCTGGCGTCCTCTTCGGAGTCGGCGGACTCGACCTGCTCGTAGTGATCCTTGAACCGCTCGCCGATGGCGGCGAACTGGTCTCCGACCTTGCGCCAATCATCGCCTGTCTTCATCGAGTCTTCCCCTGATTGCCGGAACTGTCGAGGGTAGCGGTCCGGAGAGATTTGCGACCGGCGGGCGTCGTAGGGTGGTGACCGATGTTGCCCAATCAGCCCCGATGAACCTCCACGTCCTCGATGCCACCTACGAGGTCTTTCGAGCCTTCTTCGGTCGCCCGGCTCGCACCGCTCCGGACGGGATGGAGGTGGGAGCGACGCTCGGCGTGATCGAGACAACGCTCTCGCTGCTTCGCCAGCCAGAGGTGACCCACGTCGCCGCCGCCACCGATACCGTGATCCGCTCGTTCCGCAATGAGATGTTCGCCGGGTACAAGACCGAGGAGGGGATGCCGCCCGAGCTACTCGCCCAGTTCCCCCTGATGGAGCGAGCGCCTCGATGCCATCGGCGTCGTGACCTGGGGGATGGTGGAGTTCGAGGCGGATGACGCCATGGCCACCGCCGCCCTGCGCTGGGCCGACGATGTTGAGCAGGTCGTCCTGCTCAGCCCGGACAAGGACATGGCCCAGTGCGTCATCGGCGACCGGGTGGTCTGCTACGACAGGCGCCGCCAGATACTGATCGATGAGCAGGGTGTGGTTGCCAAGTTCGGCGTCCAGCCCGAGTCGATCCCCGACTATCTGGCCCTGGTGGGTGATACCGCCGACGGCGTCCCCGGGATACCGGGCTGGGGACCGCGATCGGCGTCGACGCTGCTCGCCAAGTTCGGGAGGGTCGACAGGATCCCCGACGACCCGAAGAAGTGGGGGGTCCAGGTCCGTGGACCGGACCGGCTCGCTGCCTCGTTGGCCGACCGCCGCGAGGAGGTGACCCTGTACCGAACTCTGACCACGCTGCGGCGGGATGTCCCGCTCGCCGAGTCGCTCGATGACCTGGAATGGCGTGGCGTTCCCCGGGGCACCTTCTTGGAGTTGTGCGAAGAGCTCGGGTTCGACGACGTCCGGACCCGGCCGCACCGTTGGGCAGAAGAGCCCGAGGGACCGAGTTGAATGGACGGCGATGACTCATCCCAACGCCGAGCGGATCCAGACGGAGTACCGCGCCTTCAGCGACGGCGACTTCGGCGCCATCAGGCGGTTGCTCGCTCCCGACGCGGTCTGGCACGTCGCGGGTAGGGGGAGTTCGTCGGGCGACAAGCTGGGGCGTGACCAGATCATCGGGTTTCTCGAGGGCGTGTTCCAGAGGACACATGCCGACTTCATGATCGAGGTGCACGACGTGCTCGCCAACGACCGCCACACCGTGGTCCTGGCCCACATCACCGCCCACCGTGACGACGTCACCTACACCGCCGACGAGGTCCACGTTTTCAACGTCGGGGAAGACGGTCTGGTGACCGAGGCCTGGGGGTTCACCGGGGATCCCGAGGGTCAGGGCAGCTTCTGGTTCTAGCACCGACCCATCGAGTGAGCCCGGCGGTCCCGGTCGTCATCGGCGGCGGCGGCACGGCCCTGTGATGACCGATTACGACGCCGTCGTCGTCGGCGCCGGGCCCAACGGGCTTGCCGCGGCGGTTGTCATCGCCCGCGCCGGGCGTCGGGTGCTCGTCCTCGAGGGAGCGCCCGTCTGGGGCGGGGGGACGCGCACCGAAGAGGTCACCCTCCCCGGGTTCCGCCACGACATCTGCTCTGCGGTTCACCCGATGGGGATCGCCTCTCCGCTCTTCGCCAAGCTCCCTCTCGACCAGCACGGGTTGGAGTGGGTGCAACCGGAGGTCCCGCTCGCCCACCTGCTCGATCGCGGCGCGGCGATCGTCCACCGCTCGGTGGAGGAGACTGCAGCCGGTCTTGGGGTGGATGCCTCCTCGTGGCGTCGGGTGTATGGCCGGCTGGCCCACATGTGGCCCCACCTGGCATCAGGGCTGCTCGGCCCGGTGTTGAAGCCGCCACGCCATCCCATTGCGATGGCGTCGCTCGGAATCCCCGGCCTCCTGCCGGCGACGCTGCTCGCCCGTTGGCTGTTTGGGGACGACGAGGCCAGAGCGATCTTCGCAGGGTGCGCCGCCCACGCCATCCTCCCCCTCGACCGACCGCTCACCTCGAGCTTTGGGCTGCTTTTCGGGGTCACCGCACAGACCGTCGGCTGGCCGGTGGCCCGTGGTGGGTCGCAGTCGATCTCCGATGCCCTGGTCTCCTACCTGCGCGCCCTGGGCGGTGAGGTGGAGTGCGACCGCCCGGTGAACGGTTGGGCCGACCTCCCGTCGGCGCGGGCGGTGTTGTTCGACACCAGTCCGACCACTCTGCTGAGGGTGGCCGGTGATCGTATCTCCAGCCGGTACGCCAGCAAGTTGCGCCGGTTCAGGCACGGCCCCGGCTCTTTCAAGCTCGATCTGGCCGTCGACGGCCCCATCCCGTGGCGCGACGAGCGGGCGGCGCAAGCCGGCACGGTGCACATCGGGGGCACCTTGGAGGAGGTGACCGCTGCGGAGCGCTCCGTGTGGCGTGGCGAGCATCCCGAGCGCCCATACGTGCTGCTGTCGCAGCCCTCGGTGGTGGACGCCACCAGGGCCCCGCCGGGCAAGCAGGCGGTCTGGGCCTACTGCCACGTCCCGGCGGAGTCCACGGTGGACATGACCGAGCGCATCGAGGGCCAGATCGAACGATTCGCCCCCGGGTTCCGCGAGAGGGTGCTGGCAAGGCACGTCATGGGCCCGGCGGCGCTCGAGGCGCACAACCCCAACAACGTCGGCGGGGACATCAGCGGTGGCGCCCACACCGGTCTCCAGTTGATCGCCCGCCCGGTCTTCTCTATGGACCCCTACTTCACCGGGAGCAAGGGCATCTATCTCTGCTCGTCGTCGACGCCGCCCGGTGCCGGCGTCCACGGCATGTGCGGCTACTGGGCCGCCCGCTCCGCGCTACGGCGCGATCTCCGCTGATAGCGATTCCCTCCCCCCGGCGGGGGGACGCGACGCCGAGTCGTCGGAGGCGCTCCTCCCGGGTGTGAGGGGGAGACGTGGAGTTCGAGCCCCGCAGCGAGCTGCGAGGGGGTGACTGTGCACCGCTGGGAGGTCAGCCAGCCCCCCTACCCGCGGTGGCTCCCGGGCGGAGCGGGTCGCCGTTCCACCCGCTGCCGCGGGGGGAGCGGGATTCGGATCCGTCTGCCGTCTGCCGTCTGCCGTCTAGTCCTCGCCAAAGGTGTCGTCGGCGGGGACGATGTCCCAGCGGTCGCCGCAGTCGGCGCAGCGGTAGGTGAGGACTACCTCGGCGGGGTCGGGGGGCTCGTCGGGGGGGAAGAAGGAGATCAGATGGGCGACACCGCCACAGTCGACGCAGGTGATCGTCGCCTCGAAGGCCGGCGATGGCTCGGGCAAGGTCAGCCGCTCCCGATGGAGCGGCCGGCCGATTTGAGCTCCTCGGCGGCACGGACCACCCGCTCTGCCATGGAGGTCTCAGCGAGCTTGCCGTAACTGCGAGGGTCGTACGCCTTCTTGTTCCCCACGTCGCCGTCGATCTTGAGCACCCCGTCGTAGTTGGAGAACATGTGGCCGGCGATGGGCCGGGTGTAGGCGTATTGGGTGTCGGTGTCGATGTTCATCTTGATCACGCCATACCCGAGCGTCTCGTGGATCTCGTCGAGCGAACTGCCGCTGCCACCGTGGAAGACGAGGAGGTGGCGCGCCTCCTCGCCGAACCTCTCCTCGACCGCAGCCTGACCGTCGCGGAGGATGGTCGGCCTCAACTCGACCGAGCCCGGCTTGTACACCCCGTGGACGTTCCCGAACACGGCGGCGAGCATGTACCGGCCCCGCTCACCGGTCCCGAGCGTCTCCGCCACGGCCACCATGTCCCCCGGAGTGGTGTACAGCTTCTCCCGGCTGATCCCCTCGTGGTCCAGCGTGTCCTCGACGCCTCCGACGATGCCGATCTCCAACTCCAGCACCACATCGAGGGGTGCCATCTCGTCGAGCAGCTTCGAGGCCAATGCGAGGTTCTCGTCCAGGGGGAGAGCCGAGGCATCGAGCATGTGGCTCTGGAAAAGGGGAGGGCGGCCCTCGGCTTGGCGCTCCCGGCTGATGGCGAGCAAGGGTCGGATGAGGCTGTCGACCTTGTCTGGCTGGCAGTGATCGGTGTGGAGCGCAACGTTCACCGGGTACCGGTCGGCGACCGCCTCGGCGAAGGCGGCGCCGGCCGCAGCGCCGACGGCCATGTCCTTGACCGCCTGTCCCGAGAGGAACTCACCACCGCCGGTGGAGATCTGGATGATCCCGTCCGATTCGGCCTCGGCGAAGCCACGCAGCGCGGCGTTGATCGTCTCGCTCGACGTCACATTGATGGCCGGCAAGGCATATTGGCCGGCGCGGGCGGCGTCGAGCATGGCTCGGTAGGTCTCGGGTGTGGCGATGGGCATTCCGGCTCCTGATGAGGTTCTCCCCCGAACATAGCGGTGCCCGTCGACACTGCTCAGCGGTGGGCGCCGTGGGCGCCGAAGTTAGAATGATGGGATGCCAAGTCCGAGCAACGCCGGTCCGTCAGCTTGGGCGTCGTCGGGTTGGGATGGTGGGGCGGGGTTCTGGCGACTGCCGCGCAGACGACGGGTGGCATCGAGATCGCGGGCTGCTTCGCCCGGAGCGGGCAGGCGAGAGAGGCCTTCGCCACCGAGCACGGCTGCACGCCCGCCGGTTCGCTCGACGACCTACTCGGATCGGACATCGATGGTGTCCTCGTAGCCACACCCCACACGACCCATGCCGACCTGGTGGTCGCCGCGGCCCGAGCCGGGAAGCACGTGTTCGTGGACAAGCCGCTCACCTTGACCGTGGCCGAAGCCGACCGTGCCATCGACGCGACCAACGATGCCGGGGTGGTGCTCCAGGTCGGTCACAACCGGAGACGTCAGCCGGCCAACAGGCGGATCAAGCAGGCATTGGACGATGGCGAGTTCGGTGAACTGCTGGCGGTGACCTCGACCCATGCCGCCCCCCTGCTCTTCAACCCCAACCTGGCCCCGTGGCGACGAGAGCTGGCGGAGTCCCCGGTTGGTGGGATGGCTGCTCTCGGCATCCACCAGATCGACAACTTCCACTTCCTGGCCGGGCCGATCGCCGCAGTGCTCGCCGACAGCACCCGACTGCTCCCCGAAGGGGAGGTGGACGACACCACCATGATCTCGCTCCGGTTCGAGTCGGGGGCCTTGGGTCACCTCTTCACATCGATGGCCACCGGGCCAGCCGTCGAGTTGACCGCCTTCGGCACCGAGGCGATCGCCCGCAACACAGGTGACGGTGCCAGATTGACTTTGCAGTCACGCGGTTCGACCGAGCAGACCGAGGTGTCCGCTCGACCCGCTCGACACCGTGGCCGACCAACTCGGCGAGTTCGCCGCGGCGATCCGCGGGGAGACCCAACCGGAGACCGACGGCATAGAGGCGCGGCGAGCGGTCGCGGTTCTCGAAGCAATCGTCGAAAGCGCCGACACCAAGCGCTGGGTGGAGGTCGTCTACCCCTAGGCGTTGGCCTTGGCCACCAAGGTCGTCATCGGCGTCGCCGCGGACTCGCGTCCTCGTTTCACGTCGGCCGCGAAGAAGAAGTGCTCGGCGCGGAACGCCGTCCTGGTGAAGCCGACCACCCGGCCAGCGTTGTCGAAGTCGAGCGAGCTGACTTGGACGACAGGCGTCGCCGGCTTCAGGGCGAGGTGCTCCGCCTCGGTCGCCGAAGCGCCGGCAAGCCTCTATCTCCAGCTGGGAATTGACGATCTCCACTCCATACTTGGCGGCCAACTGCTGGACGATGTCGGGCCCGCCCGGTTGGAACTCAGGAGGAGCGCCCACCGTCAGCGTCCCTTGAATCCGCAGGTACATCTGGCTGAGCGCCACCGGGGTCTCGTCGAGGTCGTGGGTCAGGGCGATCTCCCATACCTCATCTCTCGGCGAGCAGCCCGAGGAGCTTTCCCAGGTTTCCGCCGGCAGCCGAGCGCCCCGCCTTGATGATCTTGCCGAGACGGAGCGGCTGCGATCGTCGCGCGAACCAGCTTCCGGCGGCGTCGACCGCCTCGTAGGCGAACTTGGGCCCAACCACCAGCGTCCCCTTGCCCTTGACCCGGAGCACCCTTCCCTCCCCTTCGAGGAGATCGAGCGCTTTGCGGGTCACGCTCCTGCTTATCCCGAACATCTCGGTGAGCGTGCCTTCGGCCGGGATCAGCTCATCGACCTGCCACGTTCCACGATCGATCGCCTCGCGCAGGATGTCGGCGAGCTGGTAGTAGAACGGGGACCGGGCTGTGATGATCGATGGGGCGCATCCCTCCGCTGAATCAGGCGACTCACTGACCTTGTCCTTTCTCAATAGGTCGAAGCCAAGAGCGAAGATGATATCCTCGTATGCTAGGACAACAAGTCAGCTCATCGGAGGACCGACTCGTGCTTCGTCACGTCGCCATGTTCAAATGGAAGGACGGGGTCACCGAGGAACGAGAAGGTGGCCGCTCAGGGACTCGCTCGCAGCGCTCAAGGGGACCGTGCCCTCCGTCGTCGAGTACACCGTCGGTTTCGACATCGAGCGCAACCCAAACAACTGGGACATGGTGCTCGTGGCCGACTTCGAGGACGTCGCCGGTCTCGAGGCATACTTCGCCCATCCGGTGATGAACCGTGCATCCGACCTGGTGGCATCGGTCACCCAGAAGGAGATCACGGCCCGAGTCCAGTTCCTCATCTAGCGGGATCAAGGAGAGACCCTTGGCCGTCATCGACATCCACAACCACGTGACGCCGCGCGTCTTCGTCGACGCCATCGAACGGGACGGCAATGGCACTCGCTCGGCCCCGATGTCGGCGAGCTCCACATCCCCAAGTTCAGCATCAGCGCCGAAGACCGGCTGGCCGAGATGGATCGAGATGGGTGTCGACATCCACGTCCTCACCATCAACACCGGGTTCTTCCGCTACGACCTGGCGGCCGAGATCACCACCGAGATCGCCACCGAATGCAACGCGGCGCTCAAGGAGATGATGGACGCCTATCCCGATCGATATCTGGGGCTGGCATCGGTGCCGCTGCAGGACGTCCCCACCGCCATCGAGATGACGGCCTCAGCGATGGGAGACATGGGTTTCAAGGGGATAACCATCGGCGACCACGTCAACGGGGTCACCCTCGATGACAGCCGGTTCTACCCGTTCTGGGCCGCGGTCGAGGAGTTGGGTGCCGTGGTCTTCTTCCACCAGGCGAGCTCCACCGTCGTCGAGCACCGGACCGAGCGGTACGGGATACCCAACGTGATCGGCAACCTGACCGAGCGGGCGATCACCTTCGCAACGCTCGTCTACGGCGGGATCATGGACCGGTACCCAGGGCTCAAACTGTGCCTCGGTCACGCCGGCGGGTACACGGCATTCGGTGCCGCCCGGATGGACAAGGGGTGGAGGGCCGGCGCCTTGGAGAACATGCCCGAGTTCGACGACTCCCGCACCTTCCTCGAGCATGCTCCCAGCGAGTACCTGGGCCGGTTCTATTACGACTCGTGCACCTACACCGAGGCCACGCTGCGATTCCTGATCGACATGGTCGGAGTCGACCAGGTCGTCCTCGGCACCGATTACCCGGCACCGATGTTCCTCGACGACCCGGTCAACTGGATCAACGGCCTGGGGTCGCTCACCGCCGAGGAGAAGGCGGCGATCCTCGAACACAACCCGGCTCGCCTGCTCGGTATCTAGGTCGTGACCGCTCCGGGGGAGAGGCGCGGGTCGCTGCGTCTGCCGCTTGGCCTCCATCTCGTTGAACACCTCGAGGATGTCCGCCTGGAGGCCGGCCACCTCCCTGTCGGTCTGGAGCCGCGGGTAGGGGAGGTCGATGGGGATGTCGGCGTAGTTCCGGCCGCCGTAGGCGACGATGATGATCCGGTCGGACAGTTGGACCGCCTCCAGCACGTCATGGGTCACGAAGAGGACGGTCTTGCGGGTCCTCTGCCAGATCGCCTGAAGCTCCTCGCGGAGCGAGCGCGCCGTGATGGCGTCGAGATGGCTGAACGGCTCGTCCATGAGCAAGCAGGTCGGGCTCCACCGAGAAGGCGCGGGCGATCCCCACCCTTTGCTGCATCCCGCCCGAGAGGTGGGCGGGGTACATCTGCTCGAACCCGCGCAAGCCCGACCATGTCGAGGTACTTGGAGACGCCGCTCTCGGTTCTCATCGGACTTGTCGCGGTGGACGTACATCAGGTTGTCGATCACGGTCCGCCAGGGGAGCAGCCGCGGGTCCTGGAAGACATAGCCGAGCGTCGCCGGGGATCCGTCGTCCGCCTTGACCAGGACCGAACCGGAGGTCGGCGTCTCCACGCCCGACACGATGTTGAGGAACGTGCTCTTCCCACAACCCGACGGGCCGACCATCGTCACGAAGGTCTGGCCGGACAACTCGAACTCCAGCCCGTCGAGCGCCCTCACCGTCGGCTGGTTCTTCGTCGGCGGGGGGAACTCCTTGACCACCTTGTTGGCTTTGAGGACCGCCACTCAGAATTCCTCTATCGCGTCCATCGGGATGGTCTTGGCCGCCCCGAAGTCCCCGACCGACTGGCGCCACTTGTGAACCGTCTGGTCGATCCTCTCGATGATCCCGCGGTCGACGATGATCACCACCACCAGGACGACTATGCCCCAGGCCATCAGCCCGTTGTAGTTGGCCGCCGACTGGTACCAGTCACGGGCGCGGAAACCGGCACCCTCGTTGCTCCCAAACCACTCGACCAGAACAACGCAGCCCCAAGCGGCCACGATCGCCAGCCTGATCCCGGCGATCAGGGCGCTGGCCATCGAAGGCAGCGCCAGATGACGCATCCGCGTCGAGCCAGGCACATCGAAGGCATCTGACATGTCCCTGCAGGTCGCGGGGTATGGAGAGGCTCCCCTGGAGGACGTGGACGATCAGTCCAGGGGTGGCCGACACCATCGCGCAGAAAACGGGGGCTCTGATCCCGAAACCGAACCACATGACGCCCAAGAGAGCCCACATGTAGGCCGGCATGGCCAGGCCAACGGTGACCAGGTCGGTGAAGTAGGCCTGCACCCGCCACCAACGGCCCATGGCGTACCCCAGCGGGACACCGATGAGGATGATGAAGACCAGCGAGAGAGCCGTGCGGTTGATCGAGACCAGGAGGTTGGTAACCAACTCGTTGTTGAAGAAGCCCCACTCGCCACGGTCGAACGGGGTCTGGAACTCCTGGACCAGGATCTCGATCGTCTCGACCGGTGTGGGGAACCGGGCGCTCAGTTGGCCGGCCAGTTGCCACAGCAGCAGCAGGAGGAGCCGGGACGTCCATCTCGCCACCCGGTCGCGGCGGAGGAAGGTGAGCACGGCGTTCCCCGTATGGGCGGTCTGTTGGCTGGTGGTGGCGGTGCTCGTCATGTTCAGAAGCGGAGGATGTCCTCGCCCCGCTTGAGCCGGTAGCGGAACACCCACCTCTCCAGCCTCATCAGGACGACTCGCTCGATGACCACCACGAAGATCACGAAGAACATCATCCACGCCAGCATGTCGGTCACCGAGAAACCCTGGAAGGCCTTCCGGATCTGTACCCCGACCCCGGTGGTGCCGCCGAACGTCTCGGCCAGCGCCGCCAGCTTCCATGAAGCGGCGAACGAGGCGCGCGAACCGGCGAAGAGGAACGGTGCCAGCGACGGGATGACGATGTGCCGCATGGCGGTCTGGGTCTTCAGCCCATATGAGCGGCTCATCGAGATCAGGTTTCTGTCCACACCCTCGACCCCCGCGGCCACGTTGAGGGCGATCACCGGCAAGACCAACAGCCCGACCACGAAGGCGGGGCCGGCATCGCCGATACCGAAGATCAGCAACCCGAGGATGGCGTAGACGATCAGCGGGACGTTCGCCGCCAGGTAGATGAAATCGAAGAAGAAGTTCTTGGCATACCGGTAGCGCCCCATGAGGATCCCGATCGGCACGCCAATCACCAGGGCGCCGAAGAAGCCGTAGAGCGTCTTGCGGAAGGTGTCCCAGAAGTTGACGAACACCCAGCCCGGAGGGATGTTCTCCGCCTCGTCTCCGAAGACGTAGTCGCCCATCCGCTCCGCCACCTCGAGCGGGCCGGGGAGGAGGTCGAACTCGGTCCGGGTGTATCCGGAGGCGATCTGCCAGACCACGAGGAAGCTGATGGCCCCCGCCAACGAGTAGGCAACCGGCTTCCAACGGGCGTTCGCCGCCCGTCTCGGTCTGACCGGCGGAACTAGCCCAGTCTGCTCGGAGGGCGGCGCCGTCTCGGGGATGGTGGGAGAGACCATTGTCGCTCCGAGAGCCTTGGGGTCACGACGATGGTAGGAGGCAGGTCTCCTCGCCGGACTCGGGATCGATACATGCGTGGAGCGGGGCGGTCGTGCCCTCGGGCACCACCCCTCCGCTGATGAGCAGGTCGGTGACCTGTGCCTCGCCCTCGATCCACTCCTCGTCGAGGTAGACCGTGTCGACGAACTCGTTGAACTGGGTCTCGTACCAGTCCTTGAGGAAGGCCAACTCCTCGTCGTTGGTGTACCCGAAGTCCTCGGGGTACGCCTCGAGGATGGCGTCGCGGTTCTCGGCCCACTCCTGGAGACCGCGGTCCCAGACGCTGAGGAAGAAGGCGACCTCCTCGGGGTGCTCGTCGTACCAGCTCCTGGTGACGACGAAGTTGTTGCTGTTCATCCCCTCGTGCCCGGGGACGTATTCCGTGCCGTAGAGCTGGGAAGCCGACTGCGTGTCGTAGAGACCGGTGATCTGCTCCTCCATGAAGTACGGGATGGTGTTGTAGATCGAAGACACACCGGCGCACAGGTCACCGCTGAGCACCAGTTCCGGTGCGGTGTTGAAATCGGTGATCGCCATCTGCAGGTCTTCGGGACCCTCGCCCAAGGTGCGTCCATGGAGGTCCTGTGCCAGGGCGATCCAGACGATCGTCGAGCCGCTGAATGACTCGACACCGACCGAGCAACCCTGCTCGAGATCGTCGAAGGTGGCGTATCCCGAGTCGGCGGCGACCACGACGATGTCCTTGGCCTTGTTGTACTTGCCGATGGTCACCGTCTCGACGTCTGTCTCGACCTCGAGCACCGGCGTCTCGTAGCTCCCGGTGGAGACGATGTCGGCGTGGCCACCGGCGAAGAAGGCGAACTCGTCCTCCGACTCGTTGCGCTCGATGGTCATCCCCGATTCCTCTTCCATCTCGGCGAGGATCCCCTCGTCCTCGAGCCAGTTCCACACCGGATCCGGCGAGAAGACAAACCGCATGGAGCGCGCCTTCAGCAGCCGCCTGCGTGCCATCACCACCGGTCGGCACCCCCACATGCCGCCAACGTTGCCAGCGCAACGACCGCAAAACCTGCCACACCGGATCGATATCTCATGGGTCACCCGCCTCCCGACGTCGAAGCCGAGCTAACATGATGGGATGATAGCTTACGGCCACTTGCCGCGGCGGCTGTAGCCATGTCGGTGATCGGCACCCCGTTCAGCGACCACGAAGGGAGGGCCGGACCACCCGACGGTCGTCTCTATCCGCGCTTCATGGGACCGCCCACGTTCGCCCGGCTACCGCGTATCGACCAGGTGCAGGATTGGGACGTGGCGATCGTGGGAGCACCGTTCGACATCGGCACCAGCTACCGACCGGGGGCCCGCTTCGGCCCCATCGGGATCCGTAACGGGGCGCGCACCCTGCGCAACTGGCATCCCGACCTCGAGATCTATCCCTTCGGGTCCCAGCAGGTGGTGGACGCCGGCGACATCCCCTGCAGCACGTACGTGATCGATGACGCCATCGCCACGATCGAAGCCGCCGCCGACGAGTTGTCCCAGGGACGGATCATCACCTTGGGCGGCGACCACACCATCGCCTTCCCGCTGCTGCGATCGGTCAACAAGAGGCATGGGCCGGTGGCATTGGTCCATTTCGATGCCCATGTCGACACCTACGACACATACATGAACGCGGCATACACCCACGGCACGCCATTCCGCAGAGCGGCAGAAGAGGGGCTGTTCGTCCCCGGCCATTCGATGCACATCGGGATTCGGGGGTCGAAGTACGGGCCCGAGGATCTGGGTGAGGACGCCGGCTTCGGCTTCACGGTCATCGGGACTTGGGAGATCGAGCAGATCGGAATCGACGGCTACGTGACCCGGATCCGGGAGCAGGTCGGGGACCGACCGCTCTACCTGTCGCTCGACATCGACGTCCTCGACCCGGCGTTTGCCCCGGCGACGGGAACGCCCGAGGTCGGCGGGTTCTCCACCCGAGAGCTGATGGGGATTCTGCGTGGGTTACGCGGGGTCAACCTCGTGGGAGCGGACGTGGTCGAGGTGGCACCCGCCTACGACCACGCCGATGTCACCTCGATCGCCGCAGCCAACGTCGTCTACGAGATGCTGTCGCTGATGTGCCCCTGAGGCGCTCAGCGCTTGCGACCAAAGGCGAACCAGGAGATCGGTCCCACCCAGTTGACGAAGGCCAGCGCCCGCCACATCCCCTTTGAACCGTTGATCTCCGAGTCGCGCCGCCGTCCGATATCGCGCTGCGCCGCGATCAACAGCGTCAACTGGATCAACCCCAGCACGATCATCGCCGCCTTCTGCCCATTGCTGAAGTCGTTCCAGGTCTTCTTCTCTGTCCGCCACTCGGCCCTCCGATCCTCGCTTCCCGTCACGGTGTCGGCACGGTTTTCCGACACCATGTTGCGGAAACCCGCCGATACGCTCGGTGCATGTCCAGCACCGTCGCTCGCAGCCGCACCAAGCGGGCTATCTACCTCGCGCTCGGGGATTTTCATGCTCGCCATCGGCATCGTAGGTGTGTGGCTTCCGTTGATACCCACGACCGGCCCGGTGCTCCTTGGCCGCCTGGTGCTTTGCCCGCTCCTCGGAGCGGTTCGACCAATGGATGCTCAACCATCGGGTTTTCGGGCCCATCGTCCGCGATTGGCGCTCCGGCGCCGGGTTCACCGTGCGGGCCAAGGTCATCGCCGTCATCGCCCTGGCCGTCACCTTCGGGGTGTCGATCGCTTTCGTCGTGGACAACCTGGCTGTCCGCATCGGGTTGGCGGCGCTCGGCCTGGCCCTGGCCGTGTTCATCGTCAGCAGGCCCACGAAGCCGAGCGGCACGGAATCCGGGACCTCAGCTGCGACGGACGAGATCCCGGACGATCCGACTCAGCCGGAGATCGGCTCGTAGAAACGCAGCCCATCCCCTAGCTCGCAGCCTGTTCGTGGCGCCGGGGTGATAAGGGTTCCAAGATTTCTCCAAGACCCGAAGGCGTAACCTTTATGGGATGGATGACGTGGGGGCGCCGATGCGCTTCCTGGTCCTCGGGCCCCTCGACGTGGCCGGCAACGGCCAACGGGCCCTCGGCGGACCCAAGCAGCGTGCCGTGCTCGGCATGCTGGTCGCCCGGGTCGGTCAAGTGGTCTCCAACGACGCGCTCATCGACGGGGTCTGGGGTGAGCAAGCGCCTGACCGCCGTGCAATCCTCGCTGCACACCTACGTCTCCAACCTGCGCGCCGCCCTCGGTGGCGTCATCGAACGAGCCGGTGGCGGCTACCGGCTCGAAGCCGAACCGGCCGCGGTAGACGCCGTCGAGTTCGAGCACCTCGTAGACGAGGCCACCCGATCTCTCTCGGCCAATCCGGATCGGGCATCCGAGACGCTCCGCTCCGGGCTCGGGTTGTGGCGGGGAAAGCCCTATGCCGACCTCCTCGGTGTCGAGGGACTCCAAGCAGAGATCCGGCGGCTCGAAGAGCTCCGGCTATCCGCGGTCGAGGCCAGGATCGACGCCGACCTGGCAATCGGCCGGCACCAGGTCCTCTCGGGCGAGCTAATGGCTCTGGCCACCGAGTACCCGCTTCGGGAGCGCTTCCAGGCCCAACTGATGGTTGCGCTGTACCGCGATGGACGGCAGTCGGAAGCCTTACGGGCGTTCGAACGCACCAGGGAGTACTTGCGGGACGAGCTCGGTGTCGACCCGTCGCCCGAGCTCCAGGAGCTGGAGCTGCGCATCCTCAACCACGACCCGGACCTGCTCACCATCCGCGACGCTGTCATCGAACACATCGCTTTCCTGTTCACCGACATCGCCGGCTCCACCGAGCTCTGGGAGACGCGAGCGCCGGCGATGCGGGCGGCGCTGGTCCGCCATGACGAGATCCTGTCCAAGGCGATCGAGGACGCCGGTGGGCGCCTCTTCAAGCACACCGGCGACGGGGTTCTTGCCGCATTCCCTACGGTGTTCGCCGCCACCAGGGCAGCGACCGAAGCCCAAGGTGGCGTCGGGGCCACCGATTGGGGTGAGCTCGACCTCCAAGTGCGAATGGCGTTGGACGTCGGCGAGGTGGACGCCCGCGGCGGCGATTTCTTCGGTCCGCCGCTCAACCGGGGGTCACGGCTCATGTCGGTGGCCCACGGCGGCCAGATCCTCCTCTCGGAAGCAGCTCAGCAGGCCCTGTCCGCCGAGCCCGGCGTCCAGGTCCGGAGCCTCGGAGAGCATCGCCTCCGAGGCCTCGGCGCACCAATCCTGGTGTTCCAGCTGATAGTGGACGGGCTCCCCGACCAGTTCCCCGAGCTGCGGGTAGACGCCGCCACCGCCGGCCTGGCCCGCCAGTTCGGCGACGCCATCCGTGGGTACGAGGTGCGGGAGCGACTGTGTTCCCGGCAGGTTTCGGTGGTTTACCGAGCCTTCCAGCCCACCGTGGGCCGGGAGGTGGCGGTGAAGGTGATCCGGCCGGAATATGCCAACCACCCGGCGTTCGTCCGGCGGTTCGAAGCCGAGGCGAGGATGGTGGCCGGGCTGGAGCACCCCCACATCGTGTCGCTGTACGACTACTGGCGGGACGCTGACGGCGCCTATCTGGTGATGCCGCTGATGGCCGGTGGCAGCCTGGCGGACAAGAACCTGGGTGCGCTGCCCCTCGACCGGGTGGCCGGGCTCGTCGGCCAAGTGGGCTCGGCACTGGGGTACGCCCACCGCCAGGGTGTGATCCACCGCGACATCAAGCCGTCCAACATCCTCCTCGACGGCGACGGCAACGCCTACCTCTCCGACTTCGGGATCGCGGTGCGGGCGGTGGAGCGCGACGCCGGGATCCAGAGCGAGTCGGCGGTGCACCGCGCCCCCGAGGATCGCTCCGGGGCCGCTGTGGACGAGCGCTCCGACATCTACAGCCTCGCCCGGGTGGTGGCCGGATTGGTCACCGGATCGGCCAACCAGATCCCCGACCTTTCTGCGCTCGACCCCCCGCTGCGGAGCCTGCTTGAGTCGGCGCTGGCCGAGGATCCCTCGCTCCGCCCCGGCACCGTCGAAGACTTCGTCGGCAGGCTAAATGCCCTCACCGGCGGGCTCTCGGCGACCGCCGAACCGGTGCTCTCGCGTAATCCCTACAAGGGGCTGGCGCCGTTCGACGTCGACGACGCCCGCGACTTCTTCGGGCGCGACGAAGAGACCCTTCGCCTGGTCGAACTCGTCAGGGCCAACCGAATCGTGATCGTGGTCGGCCCCTCCGGTTCCGGGAAGTCGTCGCTGGTCCGGGCTGGGCTGCTCCCGGCCCTGGGCCGGAGCGCCCTGGCAGGCTCGGATAGGTGGCTGACGGTGACCACCGTGCCCGGGTCTCACCCCTTCGACGAGATGGCTTCGGCTCTCGGCGAGGTCGCCACCGAGTCGATGGGCGACATGGCCGCCGAGCTCTCCGCCGACGACACCGGCCTGGTCCGGGTCGCCAAGCGGATCATGGCCAACCTCGAGGGAGAACTGGTGATCGTGGTGGACCAATTCGAAGAGCTGTACACCGTGGTGACGTCCGACCAGGTACGGCGCCGCTACGTGCGCAACCTGATCGAAGCCACCGCCGATGCGCGCAGCCGGGTCCGGGTGGTCCTCACCCTCCGTGCCGACTTCTACGACCACCCGCTCGGGGACGAGTTGCTCGGACCGATCGTGAGCGAGTCCAACCTGTCGCTGGCGGTGCCCAAGCCGGCCCAGCTGCGGGAGGCGATCGAGCGGCCCGCCACCAACGCCGGCGTGGTTTTCGAGGAAGGGCTCACCGACCAGTTGCTTGCCGATGTCCAGGAGCAGCCGGGGAGTCTGCCCCTGCTCCAGTACGCACTGGCGTCGCTGGTGGCCCAGTCACTCGACGGGCGGGTGTCGATCGCCGACTACGAGCGACTCGGCGGGGTGCGGGGAGCCCTTACCCAGCGCGCCGACGAGGTCTACCGCTCCCTCGACCCCGAGCAGCGGGCGGTGGCCGAGGAGATCTTCATGCGTCTGGTCAGCGTCTCCGAGGACACCGACGACGTCAGGCGGCGGGTCCGCCAATCCGAGTTGGAGTCGTTGGGCATGGACCCGGCGCACGTCGCCGAAGTGCTGCAACGATTCGGCGGGGCACGGTTGCTCACCTTCGACCGCGACCCGGTCACCCGAGGTCCAACGGTGGAAGTGGCCCACGAGGCCTGTTGCGGCACTGGGAACGGTTCCGCGGTTGGCTGGACGCCCGGCGGGAGGCGCTGATCCTGCACCGCCGTTTCCGCGCCGCCGTAGCCGAGTGGGAGGAGTCGGGAGGTGATACCGCCTACCTGCTCACCGGTGGTCGTCTCAGCCAGTTCGAAGCCTGGGCGGACTCGGGGCGTCGTGCTCACCCCCGACGAAGCCGAGTACCTGGCGAACAGCATCGCCGCTCGCCAGGAGGCAGAGACCCGGCGCCGGCGACTCCGGCGCGGGGTGCTCGCCGGCTTCGGGGTGGCTGCGGCGATCGCCCTCACCCTCGCCGGTCACCGCCCTGGTCCAACGCAACGAGGCTCAGCAACAGACGGTGCTGGCGGAGGCGAACGCCGCTGACGCGGAAGCGGCGGCGGCTGGTGAGGAGGCGGCGCGTTCCAGGCCGAGCAGGC
Source organism: uncultured Actinomycetes bacterium (assembly GCA_963780745.1). Lineage (GTDB taxonomy): Bacteria > Actinomycetota > Acidimicrobiia > Spongiisociales > DATADW01 > DATADW01. The sequence continues at coordinate 252,738 of CAWACT010000012.1, forward strand.
CGCCGGAGTCGCCCGAGCCCGCGCACTCGCCGCCGAAGCCGAGAACAACCTCGACGTCGACCCCGAACTCGCCATCCACCTCGCCCTCGCCGCCCTCGAACCGTTGCGTCAAGCCGGCGAAGACACCAGCCAAGCCGTCAACACACTCCGCACCGCCATCGCCAACGACCGGGTCATCTTCCGCGTCCCCGGCGGAGACGTAGTCGCCGTCAGCCCCGACGGCCGCCTGCTGGCAACAAAGGACGTCAAAGACGGCGAAGTCATAGGCGTTGCGGTGTGGGACATCGAAACCCAACAGATAATCGCAACGTCTCGAAACCGAGTCGCTCGGCTACCCGGCTTGGCGTTCGCCCCCGACGGGGAATCGCTGTTCATCGGACACGAAGAAGGCACCGACGCGGTCACCCGGTGGAACCTCACCACCGGACAACAGACACCCTTCGGGCCCGAAGACACCGACACCGCAGGATGGTTCGCACTCAGCTCCGACGGCCTGATCGCATTCGAAACCTTGAACGCTCGGACCCGGCTCTCGATTGAGGAGGTCAGGTCGAGGTCTGGTCTATAGCCGAAGAGAAACTCGTTTACCGGAGACCGAGGGCGGGGTGGGCGCCGGATCTCAACGCCGACGGACTCCTCGGCTACGCGGAGGGCTGACCGAGCAGATCGTCGTGGTCGACCCTCGGTCAGGTGAAACCATCCAGTCGATACCCAGCGACGTCATCGAACCGCCCTTCTGGACCTCATGGTCACCCGACGGCACCCGAATAGCTGCCGCAACCGACTCGATCTAATGGTATACGACGCCACCAGCGGGATCGAGGTCGGCCGTGGCCGAGGGCCGTACCTCGGATCCTGAGTGGTTGCCATCTGGAGACTCGCTAGTGGTCGGAGGCGAGCGGTACACGGGTGATCGATGCTGCGACCGGTGAGACCGAAATGGAGTTGTTAGGCGAGAATGGTTCTCTTGCAGTGGAAGTGGTCCCCGGAACCGACAAGGTCGTGATCGCTGGGCGGCGGGAGAGGAAGGCGAGGTAGTTGTCTTCGACACCTCCCCGCTCGACAGGAGGCGAGGTTGCAGCTTGGACATCACCATATTCCGATCGGCAGCGTCGGCTATGACGTACCGCTCTGGTGAGGAAGTAGTCCTTGGCCTAGACGACGAGACGACGGCTGGTACGCAACCGCCGCGCCGTCGACGGCTCTGCCGGCCGCGTGTTAAAGACGGGCGGAGACAGTACTCCGGAGATCCATCCTGGCGGGCAACTTCGTGGTCTACGACCAGGCCAATGGAAGAAATGTGGTGCGCTCGCTCGAAACCGACGAGGTCGTCTACCGGGCTCCCAGCCGGGTGGAACCTGAGAGGCGGTCAGCGACGGATGGAACCAAGGTCATCATGTACGGATGCTGCGAATTCTTCAGCCCGGACGGGTCAGAGTGGTCGACATCCGGCGATGAATCTGCGGTCGATCTGGCGGTTGGGGCCATGGGGCAGGGCTGGTTCTCACCCGATGCCGAAATAGCAGTGGTCGGCGGTGATCCCGACCGGGTCAATTCGTTCTTTGACACGACAACCGGCGAACTAGTGGCACATCTCGGTGACACCCGGTTCGTGAGGACTTAGCGGGGCGATTCACACCGGACGGGACCAAGGCTCTCATCGGCGGCGTCGATGGGGACCTGTTTATCTTCGACACGGAGAAGTTGATGTCAGGCGATCCCCCGGGAGAGGCCCTCGACCTCGAGATACCGGCGCACGACGCACTCATCCTCCGGATGAAGGTGTCACCCGACGGCACCATGGCGGCGACCGGCGCCTGGGGCGAGCCGCTCAAGGTGTGGGACATCACCAACGGTCGGCTCCTCGGCGAATTCGGAACGGGCGTGCCGGGCGATATTCATTTCGGAGACTTCCACCCCACGAAGCCACAATTGCTGGTCACCACACCGCCCGACGAGGTGCGGATCCACACCCTCGACCCCGACGAGCTGGTCGAGATAGCCCGGTCCAAGCTGAGCCGCGAGATGACCGAAGAGGAGTGCGAGCAGTACTTCCAAGAGCCCTGCGCCGGCCGGGACCGCTAGCCGGCAGGGCCCACTCAGCCCGAGATCAGCCCGTAGCCCAACCTGAGGTGGGCCATCCCCTCGACCCGCCGCATGTGCGTCGCGCTGCGGCGGAATCGGGCCGCCAACTCCTCGTGGTCCACCCCCTCGGCGCGCAAGGTCAGCACCCGCCGCTCCAACGGGCTGAGACCCTTGCCGTGAACCTTGGCCCCGCTGCGCGGCCAGGTCGTCCAGGCCACGATCCGCTCGACGTGTTGCGGGCTGCGGCGGATCCGCCGGGCGATGTCGTCGTTGCTCAGCCCTTCGTCGCGCATCCGCAGCACGACCCGCTCCACTGGTCGCAACTGGTTCCGGTCCATCCTTCTGCCTCCCGATATGCCGCTCACCGGACGGTAGCCGGGCCACGGTGTCAACCGTTTGAGCGGTGCCGTCATCGCCGCCTGGTGCTACAGATTGAGAGTCACCCCCTCCGCTCGCTCCGCTCGCGCCTCCCCCTCACCGGGGGAGGCTCAGTCTTTCCGTCCCCCCGCAGGGGGAAGGGACCCGCTGCGCAGCAGCGGGTAGACACCCCAGGGCTGTATTTGTCAAGCGGCGGCGCTGGCAGGGGTCTGGCGGTGGCCCCAGGCGACGTCTTCGCGGTATGGGGTGCGGTGGCGGAGGCAGCCGTGGAGGATGCCGACCAGTCGGTTGCCCAGTGCCCGGAGCGCCTCGTGGTGGTAGTCGCCGGCGGCGCGCCGTTGGTCGTAGAAGACCCGGCATCCGGGGCTGGAGGTGAGCGTGCAGAACGCCCAGTGGTCGATGGCGTCACCGAGACGCCGGTTGCGCACCCTGCGGGCGACCACCGCCCGTTTCTTCCCGGAGGCGATGGTGAGGGGGGAGGTGCCGGCGGAGTTCCTGCGAGACTTGGCGTCGGCGTAACGGTCGGGGTCGTCCCCGAACTCGCCGAGCACCCGGGCGCCGAGGATGTCACCCAGCCCTGGCAGGGAGAGGATGATGGCGGCGTCCGGGTGCTGCCGAAAACGTTCCCCCAGTCCCGCCTCGAGCTCTCCGATCTGGCGGTTGAGCTCGGCGATGACCGCCACCGTCGCCTTGGTGATCTGGGCGAACGCCTCCACGACCGCGCGGGGGCGGAAAGCTGGGAGTGGACAACGCCGCGGCGATCTCCTCGGCTCGCCGCTCCAGGTTCCTGCGGCGGCCTCCCCGGGCGAGCAGCCCCCGGACCTGGGCCACGGTGAGGCGGGCCCCGGCCGCCGGGGCGGGCGCCTCATCCAGCACCGCCAGGGCGTCGCCCCCGGTCAGGTCGGGGAAGGCGGCCAACGCCGCTGGGTAGTACTGGCGCAATCCGTCACGCAGCTGGTTGCCGTGCCGGGTGCGGGCCCAGATCAGGCTCTGGTGGGCCCGGGCCAGGACCTTGACCGCCTCCGCCTCGGGGCTGTCCCCCGCCACGGGGCGATGGTTGTGCCGGTCGGTGCGGACCACGTCGGCCAGCACCTTGGCGTCACCCGGGTCCGACTTCCCTCCCCCCACATGGTGGCGATCCCGGTAACGGGCCACCGCCAAGGGGTTGATGGCGTACACCACGTACCCCGAAGCGGCCAGCGCCTCCACCCAGAGGCCACGGTCGGTCTCGATCCCCACCACCACCTCCCCCGGCTCCGCCGTCAGCTCCGCCAACAGCTCGTGCAGCTGGCGCACCCCCTCGATCCCCTCGGGGAGGCGGCGCCTCGCCAACCGGGTCCCCGCCACGTCCATCACGTACACGTCGTGGTGGGCCTCAGCCCAATCGTCCCCCACGAAGATCACAGCTCCTCCCTCCCTCCTCGGTGGACACACCCAGCCCGGAGGCGCCCGGCGCTACCTAATGGACCAGTGCTCGGAGCACGACACCCCAGCAGCGCTCCAGGCAACCCCACCAACCGACCGGGCACCCTCTACCCGGAGGAGTCCAGGCTCCCGGGGGGAACAGTGCTCACCGGCCGTCGGCTCGGCCACCACAATCCCAGAAACCCGGGACAACGTGGTGGACCCCCATTAGGGGGGCTGCCGAACTCCCACGGTGCACTAGTCACCCCCTCCGCTCGCTTCGCTCGCGCCTCCCCTCACCGGGGAGGCTCTTCAAGAGAACCGCCGGCCACGCTCTGCAGGATGACCACCTCTCCCTCCGGGCCGATTGCTCGATCCAGTTGGTCGGGCTCTCGGATGCCCTCGCCGTCGGCGAAGAGCAGCACGTTGGGTCGTAGCCACCCGCTCTCGTCGAAGAGGTGGACGCGCAACTCGGGGTGACGCTCGAGGAGAGCCGTCACGACCTCACCGGCATTGGTCGCTTCCACGTCGAAGGTGCGGTCCACCCCCGCCAGGTCGGCGAGCATGCGCGGCAACCGGACCTGGGCCACTGTCAGGCGGCCTCCATGCCGACGGCGAGGATTCGGGGCAGGGTCAGGTCGAGGTTGATCCAATGGTCTCCGGCGTCCTCGGTGACGTGCACCGTCCCGGCCGTGGTGCCGAAGGCAACGGTGCCCGCACCGTCCCGACCATGGCGCCTCGCAGGACCCCGGCGTAGAAGGGATGTTCGGGGAGACCCGTTGCCCGGAAGGACCGCCAGCTGTCGCCGCCGTCGCTGCTGACGTATGCGGTGAGACGGCCACCTGGCGGCGTGCGGTTCTCGGCTCCTTCCAGCGGCACCACGAACAGCCGGCCCGACTGCGCATCGCGCACCATCGCGAAACCGAAACCTGCCGGTAGCCCCTCCTCGATCTTCTCCCAGCTGTCCCCCCCGTCGGTCGTGCGGTAGACCCCCATGTGGTCCTGACGCCATATGGTGTCGGGTTGGGCCGGGTCGGCCGCCAAACCATGGACGCAATAGCCGATCTCGGGGGCACGCTCATCGGGTGCGGCCTGTGTGATCCCCTGGTTGACCGGCGTCCATGTGTCACCGCCATCCTCGGAGCGGAACACGCCGACCGCCGATATCCCTACCCACATGCGACGGTTCTCCTCGTCGGAGAGCACACGGTGGGCGCAGAGGCCGCCAAACCCGGGCTCCCAGTGCTCTCTGGTGGGATGCTCGTTGAGACCCTCGACCGGCTCCCACTTCTCGCCGTTGTCGCTGCTCTTGAACAGCCCCGCCTCGTCCACGCCTGCCCACAACTCGTCGCCGAACCGCTCCAATGGTCCAGATCTGGTTGAGCTTGCGCCCGAGACCCTCGGGGTAGGCAGGCCCGTTGGGAAGCTGGTTCCAGGCACCGTCGGGTCCCCTGCGATGGATCGCCGCCCCGTACCAACTGCTGCCGGTGGCCAGTAGGGCGTTGCCGTCGCTGTCGGTACCGAAGGCGGTCACCTCCCAACCGGGGAGCGCCGGCTCGTCGAATTCCCAGCGATCACCTGAACCCTCGGCGAAGAACGCCCCTTTGACCGTGCCGATTGCGATTCGGACCATTTCCATCCCTTGCCCTCGGAGTCGGATCGAAGTTAGTCAGCCTCTGGAGAGACGCAGACGGCCACCGGTAACATCGCTGCCCCGAGGCGGGCCATCAATGCGCGGCGACGAGGCGGACATCCAGGTGGTTCGACGAGGAGGGCGACCTCTTTCCCCGCCTCTGGCACCACGATCCGGCGCAGCCGGACTTCGCTCGACCTCCTCTCCGGTGGCCAGGTCCGGTCGTGCGGCTCCGAACCGAGTCGGACATCGCCAGCGCCACCCTGGTGATCAGCCGGGGGCGGGAGGCGACCGGCGTCGGAGATGACGCCGTTGGGGCACGACGGGGCGAACCGCTTCTGGGAAGCGGTGGTCGCTCCCGAGGAGCGGACGATCCGCTACAGCTTCGCCCTCCGCACCGTCGGCGGGCGAGGCCGTCTACTTGACAAGGACCGGGGTCTCCAACGCCGTGGAGCGGCTCGACCGCTGGGAGGTGGACCTCGACACCCACACCGTGTTCGACGTCCCCGAATGGGCCCGCGGAGCGGTGATCTATCAGATCTTCCCCGACCGCTTCGCCAACGGCGATCCCGGGAACGACCCCGACGGCGTCGTCCCCTGGGGAGAGCCTCCCCATTGGCTCCGCTTCCAGGGCGGCGACCTCGACGGGGTGATTCAGCACCTCGACCACCTCGAGCGGCTCGGGGTCGATGTGGTCTATCTCAACCCGATCTTCGTCTCGCCGTCGACCCACGGCTACGACACGATCGACTACCGCAACGTCGACGATCGCTTCGGTGGCAACGAAGCCCTCCGTCGGCTGGTGGCGGCGGTCCACGAGCGGGGGATGCGGATCATCCTCGACGTGTCCTTCAACCACGTCCACCCTCGGTTTTTCGCCTTCGCCGATGTGGTGGAGAACGGCCCGGCTTCCCCGTACAACGACTGGTTCGTCGTCGCCGAGCACCCTCCCCGCATCCGCCACCGCCCCCACCTGACCGAGCGGCTCAGCCGCGACCCGGAGGGCTACCGGGAGTACGTCTCCCGGCTGGCCGCGCAGACCGGCATCCCGGTCGAGGAGGTCGACGACGATGGCCCGCTCTCCGAGCCGACCTACGAGGCGTGGTACGGGGTGGCCACCATGCCCCGGCTCGACGTGTCCCACCCCGATGCCCGCGGCTATGTGCTCGAGGTGGCCACGTCATGGCTCGAGGGGTTCGACATCGACGGGTGGAGGATGGACGTCGCCCGCTACGTCGATGACGACCTCTGGCCGGAGTTGCGCCGGGCGGTGCGGTCGGTCCGACCGGACGCCTACCTGCTGTGCGAGGTCATGGGTGACGCCAGCCGCTGGCTGGAGGGCGATGCCTTCGACGGCACGATGAACTACACCTTCCGCGACCTGGCGGTGCGATACTTCGCCGACCGCTCGTTGGAAGGGGAGAGGTTGGTGGCCGGGGTGACGCGGATGCTCGCCGGCTACCCGAGGGCCGCCATCGAGGCGAGCCAGAACCTGCTCTCCAGCCACGACCGGCCCCGGTTTCTCCACCTGTGTCAGGGCGATGCCGGCAGGCTGCACGCCGCCACCATCTTCCAGCTGACGATGCCCGGTGCCCCCGGGATCTACTACGGGGACGAGGTGGGGATGACGGGTGGCGACGACCCGGGGAGCCGGGGCACCTTCCCATGGGGAGACGAGGAGACCTGGGACCGGCGCCAGCTGGAGATCACCGCCGAGTTGGGGGCGCTGCGCCGCCGCCACCCGGCGCTGCGGCACGGCGATTGGACCCCGTTGTGGTGGGAGGGCGACGGGCTCGCCTACCTGCGCACCCACGACGGAGAGGGTGTTGGTCGTGCTCACCAGGGGGGAGACACCTCCGCCGATCCGCCTCGACCTGCCCAATGCCGGAACCGAGGTGCTGTGGGGGACCGGCGGCGTCGTGGCTGACCCGGGTGGGATCGTGGTCGATGGGATCGAGAGCTACGGGGGCGTGGTCGATCGGCATCTGATCTCAGCGGCTCAAGGCCCGCTCCAGGAACCGGCGGACGCCGCGCACCACGGACTGCGGTGCGGAACGAGGCGATGCTGTCGAACCCGTGGGTGGCGCCGGCGACCTCGAGGTAGACGACCTCGCGGGTTGACGCGGCGCGCAGCGCCTCGGCGAACTGGATGCTCTCCGCCACGGGGACCAGCGAGTCGTTGGCGCCGTGCACCACCAGGAACGGCGGGGCCTGGGGTCCCACCTGGTCGAGCGGCGATGCCAGATGGAAGGCCTCGGGATCCTCGGATCGGTGGCGTTTCATCAGGTCGCGCGATATCAGCGGCCAGTCGTCTCGGGTGCGATTGCGGTTGAGCAGGTCGTAGACGCCATAGAAGACCGCGGCCGCTTGCACCGAGGTGTCGTCACCCTCGAACCCGGGCTGGTACCGGGGCTGGCCCGGTGTCAGCGCAATCAGGGCGGCGAGGTGGGCACCGGAGGACCCACCCGCCACGCTATCGCACCGGGGTCGATACCGAGATCACCGGGCCATGGTTTCTCATCCAGGCGAGGGCGCGCTTCAAACCGATCAGGTGCTCGGGGAAGGTGGCCTCCGGGCTGAGCGGGTAGTTGGGCACCACGCCACCCAACCCGCCTCGGCAAGATGATGGATCAGAGGCATCCCGGAGCGGCGCTTGTCACCGTTGCTCCAACTCCCCCCGTGGACGTAGAGCAGCGCCGGGCCGCGGATCGGTCGGCGGGCGTCTTCGGGCGGTAGATGTCGAGCGTGTACCCAGGCGTGTAGGGGATGTCGTCGAGACGCTCGATCCCCGCAGGCAGGTGGTAGGGCCAGCCGGTCATGGTCTGGAGCCAATGGGTGTCACGTTTGGCAGAGCGGTGCCGGACCGAGGCGGTTCCGGGTCCCGGCGGGTCGCTGAGAGCGGCCTCGGCAGCGGCACCGGCACGAGCCGCGATGGCGATGACCGCGCCCGAACCCAGCAACGACGTCCCCATGAGTCCGATGGCGAACCGTCCCATCGGTGTCCTGCCACCTCCTGCAGCCAGGTAGGCGGCGGTGATGGCCACCCCGGCCACAAACCGCAGCGGCGCCAACTCGGAGGCGAAGAGGGTGGGAAACCAGGGTGGTCTCGCCCACCAAGACCGGTGGGTCGCCGGAGGGCGCAGAGCGTTGACCGTGTTCAGCGCGACGAACGCGGCGAAGAAGAGGAATATGGCGGTCGGCACCGCACCAGTATGGGACGGCCCAGGATTTGACGGACGACCCTCAGGTGGCGGGGACCAACTCGGAGGCGATCTCGATCCGCATCTTCCTCGAGACCATCAGGCCGGCCTCGACGGCGAGGTTCCAGGTCAGGCCCCATTGCCCCCGCTCGATCTCGGTCGAAGCCTCGAATGCGGCGCGGCCCCCTCCCCACGGGTCGGGCACCACTCCAAGGAAAGTCACCGCAAGCTCCACAGGGCTCGTCCGGTCGCGCACCGTCAGGTCTCCTACCACTCTCCAGCCGTCATTCTCATGCGTCACAGCGGTGCTCTCGAAGGTGAGCCTCGGGAAGCTCTCGACGTCGAGGAAGTTGGCGCTGCGCAACTGGACATCGCGATCGGGCGAACCCGTCCTGACCGAAGCCGAGTCGAGTTCGACCCGCACCGCGGAGTCTTCCGGCGGATCGGCGATGTGGACCGTGACATCGAAAACGTCGAACCGACCGCGCAGCCTCTGCACCACGAGGTGGCGGGCGACGAACCCGATGTAGGTATGGGCCGGATCCGATCTCCACAAGCCTGGCGCCGGCCAAACCTGGTCCTCGCTCGTCACGACGTCACCTCGCTCTCGTCACGGGAAAGTACCCGCCGAGCGCCCTCGGCTCCGTTGCCCAAACCGTTGCAGGTAGTCGGTATCGTGACGGAGGTGGCGGACCAACTCCCTGCATCTGAAGCTTCGTGCGTGGCGCGGCTTCCTCGAGGCCCATTCCTCGATCACCCGTCAGTTGGAACGGGAACTCCGTGAAGAACGGGGGCTTCCGCTCTCGTGGTACGACGTGCTCGTCCAGCTGACCGAGGCCGGGGGAGAGATGCGGATGCACCGGCTGGCGTCGTCGCTTCTCCTCAGTCGAAGTGCCACCACCCGGTTCGTGGAGCGGCTCGAGCGCGCCGGGCTTCTGGTGCGGGATGGGGCCACCGATGATCGTCGCGGGACCGTGGTACGGCTCACCGATCAGGGCAGGGACACGCTGCGCGGCGCCGCCGGCGTCCACCTGCGGGGCGTCAAACGGCATTTCGGCGACATCATCAGCAACGACGACGCCGAGCTTCTGGTGCGGCTCATGTCCAAGCTTGTGCCCGCCACCGAGGGGTGAGCGGTAGGGACTACTCGTAGGCGATGGCGCTCAGGACGTCCACCCTGGCGGCGCGGCGTGCGGGGAAGATGGCGGCGACGACACCGGCCAGCGCCGCCACCACCAGGGCGATGGCGATCTGACCCCAAGGGACGGCGAAGCTGGTGAGCCCATCCTCGGCCAGCGCCCTGACCACCGCCCAACCAAAGCCGATCCCGACCACGGCGCCGAGCAGGGTCCCGAAGAGGGCGATGATCACCGACTCCCACCGCACCATCCGGCGCACCTGCGATCGGCTCATCCCCACGGCCCGAAGCAGACCGAGCTCGCGGGTCCGCTCGATGACCGAGAGCGAGAGAGTGTTGGTGATCCCGAAGAGGGCGATGACCACCGCCAGGCCGAGCAGCCCGAAGATCAGCCCGAGGAGTGCGTTGACGCCGGTTTCGGCCTGCTGTCGCAGTTCGCCCTGGTCGAGCACCTGCGCCTGGGGGTACTCGACCACCACGGCCTCCACTGCCTCCCTGCCGGCCACCGGGTCGACCCCGTCGGCAAGCCGGAGATAAATGCCGCTGTCGTCGGTGACCCCCGAAAGCTCCTCGAGGACGCCAGGGTCGAGCAACCACTCCGCCGGGATCTGATCGGCCCGCCACACGGCCACCACCTCGAGTTCGGTCTCACCTGCGGCCGGAAAGATGATCTGGACGGTCTCGCCCATCGACGCTTCTGCGCTCTCGGCGACGGCGATCGACCCGGTCCCGAGATCATCGAGGTCGCCCGCGACAGTTTCCACCCCCAGCATGTCGACCAGGATGGGATCCACCGCCGCCACGAAGAGAGTGTCCTCGCCCTCGCCTTCGGCAACCGACGACTTGACGCGGCCCAGCTCGTCCACCTCTGGCAGCGCTTCCAGCTCGTCGCCCAGCACCGGGTCGAGCCCCGAACCCGGGGGTCCGAACCCGGCGGCTGGTCACCGCCAGGTCGAAGGTGAAGGTCCCCTCGAGAGCCTCGTTGATCGTGGCCCGGAACGAGGCCGCCAGCACGAGCGACGTGGTCACCAGCGCCACACCGATCATCAATGCCGCCCCGGTGGCGGCCGTGCGGCGTGGGCTCCGCTTGGCGTTGCGCTCCGCCAGGCGTCCCGGGATCCCGGAAATCGATCCGAGCGGCCCACCCAACACCGCCACGACCGGCCTCGCCAGGAGCGGGGAGAGAGCAGCCAACCCGATGAAGAGGACGGCGACACCGCCGCCGACCAGGGTGATGGGGGTGAGGACGTCCTGGTTCACGAACAACCCGACGGCAACCGCGGCGGCTCCAGCCAAGGCAAGGGCCAGTCCGATCAGCGGCCGGCCCGTGCTCTCCCGGCCCGAGGGCTCGGCCAGACGCATCGCCGCCACCGGAGGTACCCGAGCGGCGCGCAATGCAGGCAGCACGGCCGAGACGAGGGTCACCACCAGTCCGACGCCCGCCGCCACCAGGAGCGTTCTCGGCTCCACAACGAGATCGCCTTCGGGGAGCGAAACGCCGAGGCGGTCGATCAGCCACCGCACCCCCAGGGCGAGGCCCAGCCCGAGCAACAATCCGATCGCCGACGCCAACAGCCCGACCAACGCCGCCTCGGTCAGCACCATCCGGGTGACCTGGCCGCCGCCGGCGCCGACCGCACGAAGCAATGCCAGTTCCTGGGTGCGCTGCGCCACCACGATCCGGAACGTGTTTTGGATGATGAACGTGGAGACGAAGAGCGAGATACCGGCGAAGACGAGGAGAAAGGTGTTGAAGAAGCCGAGCGCCTCCTGGAACTGCGCCGCTTGCTCCTGAGCGACGCTTTGCGATGAGACCGCCTCCGTCCCTTCTGGGAGGACAGCGCTGATCCGCTCGACCAGCTCATCGACCTCCACATCGGGAGCAGCCGCGACATCGATCGTGTCCAGCTCACCGATCGCATCGAGTTGATCCTGGAGCTCCGCCAACTCGAAGAGCACGAAGCCGGCGCCACCCAGCGAGTCCTGGTCGCCGAACCCGGCGACGCCCACGACGGTCCACTCCTCGGGACGACCCCCGAAGCCCAGCTCCACGGTGGCCGGGTCGTCGAGGTCAGCGGCGAGGGCGGCGTCGATCACCACTTCCCCGGGGGCCTCGGGGCCGCGGCCGCTGCGCAGCTCGAACGGGCCGGGCCGGTCGGTCTCCTGCCAGGAGAGGGCGAGCGTCGGCGGGCCGAAGCGCCCCAGGCTGGGCTTCCTCGCTGGTCACCTGCACCAACCCGGCGACCGATCCCCACGCCTCGTCCACCCCTTCCACCGCCTCGATCTCCCCGAGAAGGTCGTCGGGGAGGCGGACCGGTTCAGCCCCCAGCTCCTCGAGCCCCTGGGCGGCCCTCACCGTGACATCGGTGCCGGCAAAAGCATCGGTGAACAGGTTGTCGAATGCACGCCCCAGGGTGTCGGTGAAGACGAAGGAACCGACCACGAAGGCGACCCCGAGCACCACTGCGAGAGTGGTCAGGGCGAAGCGGACCTTGTGGCCCAGGAGGCCCTTCCAGGCGACGCGGAGCACCGGTCAGCCGGCCGTGCTTGCCGCGGGCTCGGTTCTCTCGAGCTCCTTGATCCGGTCCAGCACCGATTCCCGAGTTGGTTTGGCGAGCTCGCCCGACACCCGGCCGTCTCCGAGGAAGACCACACGATCGGCGTAGGCGGCGGCGCTCGGGTCGTGGGTGACCATCACGATCGTCTGACCGAATTCGCTGACGGCGTGACGAAGGAACTGGAGCAGCTCGGCTCCGGAGCGGGAGTCGAGGTTGCCGCTCGGCTCGTCGGCGAAGACGATCTCGGGGCGGGAGGCGAGGGCACGGGCCGCAGCCACCCGCTGTTGTTGGCCGCCGGAGAGCTGGGAGGGGCGGTGGTCGAGCCGGTCTTCGAGCCGGAGAGTCCCTACGACCTGGTCGACCCACGCCCGGTCGGGCTTGCGGCCCGCGATGTCCATGGGGAGCGTGATGTTCTCTTCGGCGTCGAGGGTCGGGATGAGGTTGTACGCCTGGAAGATGAACCCGACCCGATCGCGTCTCAGCCGGGTGAGAGTCGCGGTCGCTGAGGTCCCCGAGACGTTGGTCGCCGATCCAGACTTCACCGCCGGTGAGCCAGTCGAGACCGGCGAGACAGTGGAGCAGCGTCGACTTCCCCGACCCCGAAGGTCCCATGATGGCGGTGAACTCCCCCTTGCCGAACTCAACCGACACCCCGTCGAGGGCGCGCACCGCCGTCGCCCCCTCGCCGTAGACCTTGACCGCACCGACAGCCCGCGCCGCGACTTCCATGGCCGGGGCATCGTAGGAGGAGCCGGGACTAATCCCGCCTGCGGCGGGATACGGTTATGGGTTGTGGGTTTTGAGTTCTGAGTTTTGTTGAGCACGGTCGTTTCGGACAAACATCCCAACGACACGCGCCAAGACTGAGACCGGAGGCTCGGGACGGCTTGACCGCGCCTCTTCAGTAGCCCGCTTCTTTCTCGTCACCCACCCCACCACCCAGAACCCATAACCCATGACCATGACCCATAACCCATAACCCATAACCCACGACCCATAACTCCGAACCTTGCTTTTCCGCATCGTCCTCCACGAGCCCGAGATCGCTCCCAATGCCGGGAGCATCATGCGGCTCTGCGCCAACACCGGTTGCACCCTCCACCTGGTGGAGCCGTTCCCCTTCGCCCTCGACGACGCCCGGCTGCGTCGCGCCGGACTCGACTACCGGGAGCGCGCGGTCGTCCGGGTCCATCGCTCCTGGGAGGACTTCCTCAGCGAGGAGAGACCCCGACGGGTGATCGCCTTCACCGGGCAGGCCTCCACTCCATACGCCGACATCTCGTACGAGCACGGCGACGCCCTCGTGTTCGGCAAGGAGTCGGTTGGTCTGCCCGAGACGGTCCTCGCCGACCAGGCGGTTTCGGAGACGGTGCGAATACCGATGGCACCGGAGGGCCGGAGCCTGAATCTGGCCAGTGCCGCCGCCGTCGCCGTATACGAGGGCTGGCGCCAGCTCGGGTTCCCGGGGGCTGCCGCGCCGCGGCGTGAAGCCGTCTTCTCGGAGAGCAGCCGCAGCGCCACCGCCTCGGCAAGCACGCTGCGGCGGAGATCGCCCAGATCGAGGCTCTCGTTGGGGCCGTGCGCGGCTGAGGTCGGGTCGGCAGCCCCGGTCAGCAGGATGTGGGCATCGGGGTAGGAGTCGGCGAAGGCGGAGACGAACGGGATCGAGCCACCGACACCGATGTCCACCGGGTCGCGCCCCCAAGCCGCCCGCATCGCCCTGCGGAATGCCTGGGATGTGGCGTTGTCAGCCATCCAGGGAAATGGCCGCTCCCCTGGCCCCTTCGTGGATCGTCACTTCTGCGCCCCAGGGACGGCGGACTCGAGGTGGCGGCGCAGGGCGTCCGCGGCGGCATCGGGGTCCTGGCCGGGGGCGATCCGCATGCTGACCTTGGCACGGGCGACCGGGACCAGCTGGTTGATGGCGCCCAGCACCGGCGGGGCGTCAACCGCCAGCACCGACACCGCCGGCCGGGTCCACAGCCGGCTGGTGAGCCCGCCTTCTCCGATCGGCTTCACCCCAGGAAGCACGCCGGCCTGCTCGGCAAACTCCTCCTCTGTCAGGTCGAGAGGATCGGCCTCGCTCCCCACCAGACCGGGGATCGCCACGTTCCCCCTCTCGTCGTGGAGCGTCGACAGGATCCGGGCGAGGCACATGATGGCGTCGGGGTAGACCCCGCCGAACTGGCCGCTGTGGACCGCAGACCGCAGGGTGCGCACCTCGACCACGCAATCCACCAGCCCCCGCAGCGACGTGGTCAAAGCCGGCTCGCCCACCCGCCAGTTCTCCGAGTCGGCGATGACGATGGCGTCGGCGGCGAGCGCCGAGACATGGTCGGCGAGGAAATCGGCCGAGGTGGAGCGACCCGATCTCCTCCTCGCCCTCGAAAAGCACCTTGACACCCACCGGGGGCCTCCCGCCGTGAGCGAGGACCGCTCCCAGGTGGACTGCGATCCCCGCCTTGTCGTCGCATGAACCTCGGCCGTATAGCCGGCCGTCCCGCTCCACCGGCTCGAAGGGATCGGTCTCCCATTCCTCGGCCGGTCCCGGCGGCTGGACGTCATGGTGGGCGTAGAGGAGGACGGTGGGCTCGCCGGGCGGGGCCGGTATCTCGCCGAACACGGCGGGGTGGGCGCCATCGATCTCGAGCAACCTCACCCCCGAGAAACCGGCGGCTCCGAGCAGCGATGCCGCGGCTTCGGCCGAGCGGCGCACCTCGCCGGGGTCGAAACCGGGGGCGCTCACCGAGGGGATGCGTATCAGCGTCTCCAGGTGTGCCAGCACCGTCTCGAAACCCTCGTCTACGGCGGCGCTGAGATCCTTGTGATCGTCCATGGGGGGGAGAGTACCCAGCCGTGGTCTACGGTCCCGGCGTGCTCGGCGCCGACAGACTCGCCGCCTGGGTGGAGGAGTCGCTGGCCGATTCCCCGCTATATCTTCGATTGGGGCGCGTCGTGGTTGGCGACCGTCACCTGCTCGACCTGGCTGGCAATGCATCCCCGGGGCAACCCCCGCCGCCTGTCCCCGCCGTCATGCCCGAGGCGGCTTGGCGGGTCGGGATCGACCTCGACCCGGTGGACCTGTCCGATCCGCTCGCAGCCGGTGGCTGGAGGCACTGGTGTGGCCCGACCAGGACCTGCGCCGTCACAGGCTGTTGGAGGCTATCGACGTGGCGCGTTGCCATCCGGTCGATCTTGTCGAAGGAGACGCCGTGACCGAACTTCCCGGGCTCATGTCACAGTGCCCTGCGGAAACAGCGCTGTGCGTGGTCCACTCGATGGCGCTCAACCAGTTCACACCCGAGGCGAGGGATGATCTGGAGCGGGTGCTGAGCGGGGCGGGGCGGCCCGTCTCGCGGTTGTGGATGGAGGGGATCGGCTCCCCACAGCCGCTTCTCTCGCTCATCGAGTACCAGGGAAGCCGATCGCTCGACGACCGACCTGGCGAATTACCACCATCACGGGGATTGGATCGCCTGGCGTTGAGCGCGCCGTGTTGACTGTCGCCATGGACTTCACCCTCAGCCCTACAGCCGAGGAGTACCGCTCCCGCCTCCTCGAGTTCATGGACCGTCACGTCTACCCCGCAGAGTCTCGCTACGCCGCCGAGATGGCCGCGGCAGACGACCCGCACCAACTCCCTCCGGTGCTTGCCGAGCTGAAGAACGAGGCGCGCTCGCAGGGTCTGTGGAACCTGTTCCTGCCCGACAAGAGGTGGGGGGCTGGGCTGTCCGTGCTCGATTACGCCCCACTCGCCGAGATCACCGGGCGGAGCCCTCATCTGGCACCGGAGGCGCTCAACTGCTCGGCGCCCGACACCGGGAACATGGAGATCCTCTCCATGTTCGGGACCGAGGAGCAACAGAAGCGCTGGCTGGCGCCGCTGCTCGATGGCGAGATCCGCTCCTGTTTCTCGATGACCGAGCCCGATGTCGCATCGTCGGATGCCACCAACATCCGCACCTCGATCACCCGGCAGGGCGACGAGTACGTGATCGACGGGCGCAAGTGGTTCTCGTCAGGAGCACTCGACCCGCGATGCCGGCTCTCGATCGTGATGGGGGTCACCAACCCAGAGGCGGACGCCCATCGCCGCCAGAGCATGATCCTGGTCCCGCTCGACACCCCGGGGGTGGAAATCGAGCGTGACATTTCCGTGTACGGCTACCACGACCGCGGCGGTCACGCCCAGATCAACTTCGAGGGCGTCCGCGTCCCCGCCACCAACCTCCTCGGTGAGGAGGGCAGCGGTTTCGCCATCGCCCAGGCCCGGCTCGGTCCCGGCCGGATCCACCACTGCATGCGCGCCTTGGGGATGGCGGAGCGTGCCCTCGAGCTCATGTGTCGCCGGGCGGCGGAACGCGCCGCGTTCGGCGTCGCCCTGGCCGATCAGGGGGTGGTCCAGGGATGGATCGCCGAGTCGAGGATCATGATCGAGCAGGCGCGGCTGCTGGTGCTCAAGGCGGCGTGGCTGATCGACAACCAGGGGAGCCGTCAGGCCCGAACCGAGATCGCAGCCATCAAGGTGGTCGCCCCGCGTGTCGCCACCTGGGTGCTCGACCGCGCCGTCCAGCTCTTTGGTGCGGCGGGGGTGACCGGGGACTTCCCGCTGGCACAGATGTGGTCCCACGCCCGCACCCTGCAGATCGCCGATGGTCCCGACGAGGTCCATCTGCGCACGGTGGCACGGGTGGAGCTGGGGCGCCATCGGAAGGAGACCCGGTAGGCCACGCGGCTTCGGATTGACGACGACACGACCCGGGTAGAAACCTCTCGACCCGGGTGCCTCAGCCGCCTAGGCTGGCGGGTTCCCCGGGAACAAATGTTCGGGGGGAGCGTTGTTTTGGGTCCCGGAGATGACACCATGAGCGAGGCAACCACCACCAAGTTCGACGAAGCCGGCGCCACCGACGTGACCGAATGGCGCGAACTCGCCGCATGTCGGACCGCTGATCCCGACATGTTCTTCCCGATGCCCGAGGACCTCGATGGCATCGCCCGGGCCAAGGCGGTATGCGCCGGTTGTCCGGTGCAGGAGGAGTGCCTTTCCTACGCCGTGGAAACCAACCAGACCGAGGGCGTTTGGGGAGGGTTCACCGCCAGGGAGCGCTCCAACCTCCGTCGGCGCTGGCTGCGAAGCCTGCGCGAGGCGAGCTGAGGAAATTCGGTAGCCGGGTCGGAGCGACGACACTGGTGTCATGTTCCGATTCATCGTCACCTACGACTATCTCTGCCCGTTCGCCCGCAATGCCAACGAAGCCGTCCTCAGCGGGCTCGAAGGCGGCAAGGATTGGGAGGTCAGCTTCCGGCCCTTCTCGCTCAACCAGGTACATGTTCACGAGGGCGATCCAGCGGTTTGGGACCGGCCGCCCGACGACCAGGGCTCGGGGGTGCTCGCCCTGCAATGGGGGCTGGCGGTGCGTGACGGGTTCCCCGAGGACTTCGGCGCGGTGCATCGTGCCCTTTTCGCCGCCAGGCACGACGACGGCGGCGATCTGAGAGATCCCGAGGTGTTGGAGACGGCGGTGGGCGGATGCGGGCTCGATTCCGCAGCTGTCGCTGACCTGGTGGCGACCGGCAAGCCACTCGACACCCTCCGCAACGAGCACACCGCTCTGGCGGAGAGGTGGCGGGTATTCGGGGTTCCCACCTTCATCATTGACGACGACGCCGTGTTCGTCCGTCTCATGGAGCGGGATCAGGTAGACGAACTGGAGCGGATGCTTGGCCTCATCTCCTGGACCGGGCTCAACGAGTTCAAGCGGACCACCATCCCACGCTGAGTCAGTGGGGGTCTGTGTCCCGCCTACGGGCACGAGAGCGAGGCTCGGGACCCCGATCGATCCGCACCCGGACGGCGTCGTCGGCCAGAGCCAGGTGCACCAAGGCGTCGCCCTGGCTCACCAACGGGTCGAGGGTTACGGCGATGACCCAACCGGTGACGGGAGCCGTGATCCGCGACGCCCGGCTGGGCAGGGCATCTCCGATCGCCCCCATCACCTGTCCCTGCTCCACCTTCTCGCCCAACTCGACGTCGAGTAGGGCGATCCCGCTCCGTCGCGCTCGCACCCAAGTGGTCCGCCGCACCCGCACCGGCCGGTCCTTGGGGGCGAGCACCCCCCAATCGCCCATGCCGAGGGCCTCCATCGTCCGGAGCACACCCGACGTCCCTACCTCGATGCAATGCTCCTCGAACCGTCGCACCTGCCCCGCCTCGTAAACGAGGACCCGCTTGCCCATTTGCGTCGCCGCTTGGCGGAGGGATCCATCCCTCAGCCTCGCCTCGACCAGGAAGGGGGCGCCGAATGCCTCCGCCAGCCGCCTCGTCTCGGGGTCGTCGAGGTCCCCCCGTATCTGAGGGACGTTCACTCTCTCCCCGCCGGCGGTGTGCAGGTCGATGCCCACATCGCAATGGGCTACGACGGTGCGAAGAAAGAGGTTCGCCAGCCGAGCCGCCAGTGACCCACGGGGAGATCCGGGGAACGACCGGTTGAGGTCACGTCGATCAGGGAGGTTGCGCGACTCGTTGACGAAACCGAAGACGTTGACGATTGGGACCGCGATCAGCGTCCCTGCCAGCGACCGAGGGTCCACCTTGCGCACCAGTCGGCGGACGATCTCGACCCCGTTCAACTCGTCGCCGTGGACAGCCCCGCTGACCCACATCCTCGGTCCCCGGTACCGCCCATTGGTGACCTCGACCGGGAGGTTGAGCCATGTGCCGGTGCTGAGCCGGGCGATGGGCAGTTCGAAGCTCCCCCGCCGTCCAGGATCGACCGTCACCGATCCGACGGTGATGGGGGAGTTGCGCTCAGCCCGTGATCCGGGCACGCCTTCTCACCCGGGTGGATCCCTCCTCGACGAACTTGATGATGGCAGCGGCGACGTCGGTACCGGTGGCACCTTCGATCCCCTCGAGCCCGGGCGAGGAGTTCACCTCTATGACCAGGGACCCGTGGTTGGAGGCGATCAAGTCCACACCGGCGACGTCGAGCCCGACGACCCTGGCCGCCTTCACCGCCGTCGTCCTCTCAACTGAGGTGAGCTTCACCTTCTCCGCCGACCCACCGCGGTGGAGGTTGGAGCGGAACTCCCCGGGAGCCGCCTGACGCCGCATCGCAGCCACCACCTTGCCCCCCACCACCAAGGCACGGATATCGGCGCCCTTTGCCTCCTTGATGTACTCCTGGACGAGGACGTTGGCGTCGAGCTGGCGGAAGGCGCCAATCACCGACTCCGCCGCCTTGCGGGTCTCGGCGAGCACCACACCGACCCCCTGGGTCCCCTCCAGCAGCTTCACCACCACCGGGTGGCCGCCGACGATGTCGAGCAGCCCTTCGGTGTCGCGCGTGGCGTGGGCGAAGGCAGTCACCGGCATGCCGACTCCCGCCCGGGCCAGCACCTGGAGCGAGCGGAGCTTGTCGCGCGAGCGGGAGATGGCCTGGGATTCGTTGGCGCAGAACACACCCATCATCTCGAACTGGCGAACCACGGCGGCCCCGTAGAAGGTGTACGAAGCCCCGATCCGGGGGATCACCGCGTCGAACTTGAGCTCCTCACCGGCGAGCATCACCGAGGGACGTCTCGATGTGATGTTCATGTAACAGCGGAGGTAGTCGACCACCCGGACGTCGTGACCCTGCTCCTGGGCAGCCTCGCGCAGACGGCGTGTCGAGTAGAGCGATGACCGCCGCGAGAGTATGCCGAGGTGCACGGTCCCTTTCTACTGCGATGGCGGGGGTGTCCGGCCGGCGAGGTAGGAGCGACCCGGATCGACCACGAACCTACCGCGCACCGCCTGACGGCCGAGCAGCATGCGGAAACCCATCTCGTCGCGGGTGGTGAGGTTGATCTCCACCGGCCACGTGATACCGGCCAGCCCGACGTGGGTAGATATGACCGGTCGCCGCTCGCTTCTCCCGCCGGGGTTGCGCACCATCCTCTCGTCGATCACCTCAGCCTCGGCGATGAGCTCGGGCATTGCGTGGCGCTGGAGCGGGTGTATGGCGAACCTCACCATCGAGCGGCCGTTCTGGCGGAACCGCTCGATGCCGTATGCGTGCAGAGATGACGATCTCGCCCCGGTGTCCACCTTCGCCTTTACCGCGGCGACACCCAGGTCGGGAAGCTCGAGCCACTCCCGCCACCCGACGACCGGCTTGGGACGACGCATGGGGAGATGTTGGCAGTTGCTCGCTGCGCTCGCGGTTCTGGGTTATGGGTTCTGGGTTATGGGTTATGAATCCGTCCCCCCTCAAGGAGAAGCCGCTGCAGCAGCGGGTGGGGCTCCCCCTCCCGGTGAGGGACCCGGGGGTTAGGGGGAGCGGCTCCCGATGTGGCGTCGACGTCCCGCCGAGAGAGTCACCCCCTCCGCTCGCTCCGCTCGCGCCTCCCCCTCACCGGGGGAGGCTGTGGAAAGTCGCTGCTAATCCGGTCCAACTCGTCGAGCACCCGATCTACCTCGTCTTCGGTCGTGGTGTGGACGAAGCCGATCCTGACCAGACCGCCCCGGTCGAGGACGCCGAGGGCTTGCATCGGCTCGAGGGCGTAGTAGTGGCCCGCCCAGGTGAAGACACCGCGCTCGGCCAGCGAGGCGCAGACGTCGCCAGGATGGCGCCCCACGATCTCGAGGGCGAAGGTGGGGCAGCGGGGGGCGACATCGGCCGGGCCGTGCACCCGAACGCCGCTCATCGATTGCAGGCCGTCGAGAAAGCGACGGGATAGCCCAGCTTCGTGGTCGCTGATCGCAGCCATGCCGGTGTCGAGCAGGGCGCTGCGATTGCCGCTGCCACCGGCCATCCGGCCCAACGAGGTGAGATAGTCGACGGCGGCGGTCACCCCGGCGAGGCTCTCGAAGCTCTGGGTACCCGTCTCCCACTTTCCAGGCGAATCCTCCGGCGCCGGTCGGAGCCGGTAGGCCTCGAGCTCCTCGAGCACTTGCAGCCGCCCGACCAGCACGCCGGTGTGGGGTCCGAAGAACTTGTACGCCGAGGCGACGAGCAGGTCGGCGCCGAGGGCTCTGATGTCCACGCGGTGGTGGGGAGTGTGATGGACGGCGTCCACGTAGACCAGCGCCCCGCACTCGGTGGGCGGCCCCGGCCACCCGGGCGACGTCGACCACGGTGCCCAACGCGTTGGACGCCGCGGTCACCGCTACCAGCCGGGTGCGATTGTCGAGCAGCGACTCGAGGTGCTCGTAGTCGAGCGTCCCGTCCTCCAACCGGATAAGGGCCCGGTCGACCGCCACCCCGCGCTCTTCGGCGGCCACCACCCATGGGGTGACGTTGGCGTCGTGGTCGAGTTGGGTGACCACCACCCGATCTCCCTTGCTCCAGGTGCGAGCGAGCGCCCGGCTCAGGGCGAAGGTGAGACTGGTCATGTTCTGCCCGAACGCCACCGCAGCCGGGTCGGCGCCCATCAGATCGGAGACGGCAGACCTGGCGGCGGCCACGGTCGCCTCGGAGGCGTCGCTGCTGGCGAAGCCACCACCGAGGTTGCTCCCGCCCTGGCGCAGGTAGTCGGCCATCGCCTCGATCACGGTCGTCGGCACTTGGGTGCCACCCGGGCCGTCGAGGTAGGCCACCTGCCGGCCGTTGAGTGTGCGTCCCAAAGCGGGGAAGAGCGGGCGCAACGTCTCAGGGTCCAGCGGCACGGTCACACGTAGCGGAGGTCGGCCTCGTCGGGGTCGGCGACCGCAGCGCAAGTAGGGCACCACCAGCGGACGTCGAGAGGGGTTCCGCAGGCGCCATGCCGGGGGACTTCGGCTTCGGAGTGCTGGGCGCCCCACTGGCTCAGGGCCCGGAGCGCATCGGCCAGCTCCTTGCCCGGTGCCGTCAGCCGGTACTCGTACCGCGGCGGTCGATCGGTGTATGGCTCGGTGAGGACAAGACCCTCCCTCTCCAGATGCTTGAGGCGCTGGGAGAGGATGTTGGGTGCGATGCCCTCCACCTGCTCGCCCAGCTCGGAGAAGCGGCGCGGTCCCTCGAGCAGGGCCTCCACCACCAAAAGTGTCCACCTGTCGCCCACACGGGCGAGCGCTTCAGCGAGCGGCGAGGAAGGATCAGCCATCGGGGTATTGACATTATCAGTCGAGCTTGTAGATTGTCACTTGCAAGTCGCTAGTTACCATGAGGAGGAGAGATGTCGCTCACCGAGATGCAGCAAGTGATCGTTTCGGTGGCCGACAGGGCGGGGGCGTCGGTGGTAGGGATCGGCCGCAACCGGCGTGGCACCGGGATAGTCATCTCCGAGGGAAAGGTCCTCACCAACGCCCACAATCTGCGGGGTGAGCAGGTGACCGTCTCGTTCCCCGATGGGCGCACCGAGACCGGGTCGGTGACCGGTGCCGATCTCGATGCCGACCTGGCAGTGGTGGCGGTCGACACCGGTGACACCACGCCGTTGTCTTGGGCGCCAAACGGAGGTGTCTCGTTGGGCTCGCCCGTGGTGGCATTGGCGAACCCGGGCGGGATGGGGCTCAGGGTCACCGTTGGCTTCGTCTCCGGCACAGGGCGCACCTTTCGAGGCCCGAGAGGTCGGGCCATCTCGGGAAGCCTGGAGCACACCGCACCGCTGCTGCCCGGGGCATCGGGGGGTCCGGTGGTCGACGTGGACGGACAATTCGTCGGGCTCAACACCAACCGCCTCGGTGAGGGGTTCTACCTGGCGATACCGGCAGACGACGAGTTGAAGACCGCAGTTGAGCGGCTGTCGAGCGGGCAGACCTCGGAACGACCCCGGCTCGGGGTTGGCGTGGCGCCCGCAGCCGTCGCCAGGAAGCTGCGCCAGGCCGTCGGTCTTCCCGATGCCGAAGGGGTCCTGGTGCGGATGGTCTTTGATGACGGCCCTGCCGCGGCAGCGGGCATACGCCAAGGCGACCTCATCACCCACGTTGGGGAGCAGGCGCTCTCCGACCCAGACGATCTCTACCAGGTACTCGATGGGATCGCTCCCGGGTCCGTGGTCTCGGTATCGCTGTTGCGCGGTGTCGAAGAGCTGAGCGTCGAAGTCACCTTCGGCGAAGCTTGAGAAGGCCGAACGGGAGGAACAAAGGCGACCTTCGACCCTGACGGCGGAGCTTCGGTCGATCTACGATCGCCAGAATCCGAACAAAGGGAGGACACGATCGAGAAGGACGTCACCCTCCATCTGCATCTGGCCGAGGATGAGACCGAGACCATGGCCCACGCCGTGCTCAATCTCCGCGGCGACCACTTCGAGTCCGTTGGCAAGGCGCGGCGCAACCCGATCGATCCGCCGCTTCCCGTTATCGGCGAGGAACTGGCCATCGCCCGCGCCCTCCAGGATCTCACCGGGCAGGTGATGCGCGCTGCTCAGGACAAGATCGGCGACTTCCTGATCAACCAGTAATCGGGCCCTGCGCCCCTGAGCCGCCTGCGTCCAGCCCGCTGGTCGTTTCGGAGATGAGCAGGTCGACCACGGCATGGAGTGCCTCGTGCTCGGTGGCACCTTGTGATATCGCTTGGCGGTAGGCGGCGAGTTGCAGATCCGCCGATGTGCCCCGCGCCACGATTGTCCGGGTGTGCTCCAACTCGGCGACGCACCCCAACTCCTCGGCATCCACCCGCGTCATCTCGATCATCTCGTCGACCAGTTCGGGGAATGGGACGAGATCGCCCTTCCCGAAGTCCATCAGCGACCCGTGCACTCCGTAGCGCTGCGCCCGCCACAGGTTCTCCGAGATGAGCATCGAGGCGTACTGCCGCCACCGCTGGTTCTCGCTGCGGCGCCGGTAGAGGAGGTGGAGCAGCGAGACGTAGAGAGCCGCAACCGCCAAGGCGTCTTCCAGCCGGGTGCACACATCGGCGACCCTCATCTCCAGTGTCGGAAACCGGGCACTCGGCCGGATGTGCCACCACATCTTGCTGGCGTCCTCGATGATCTCGTTGTCCACCAGCACCTGCACATGCCGCTCGTAGTCGGTCCAGGTGGAGAAGTCGTCGGGGAACCCGGTCCGGGGCATCGACCCGAAGACGCTCAGCCGGTAGCTCTTGAGCCCGGTGTCGTACCCCGCCCAGAACGGCGATGAGGTGCTGAGGGCGAGCAGGTGCGGGAGGAAATACTTGAGCTGGTTCATCAGGTCGATGCGGAGGTCGGGATCCCCTATCTCGACATGGACGTGCATGCCCCCGATGACCAGCCGCCGTGCCACCATCGCCAGGTCGCGCTCCAGCATGGTGTAGCGCTCCTTGTCGGTGACCAGTTGGGCCCCCCACCGACCGAAGGGGTGGGTCGATGCGGCGATCACCGCCAAGCCATGCTCCGACGCCACCTCGCACACCGCCAGCCGCAGCTTGCGCAGCTCGAGGCGCGCCTCGGAGATGTTATGGCAGATGGCGGTTCCCACCTCGATCTGGCTGCGGAGGAACTCGGGAGAGACCTGGTCCTCGAGCAGCGTCTGTGCCTCATCCATCATCGTCGGCGGGGGATCGGCGGCAAGATCGCCGGTGGCACGGTCGACCAGGAGGTACTCCTCCTCTATCCCGAGAGTGAAGCGGGGGACGGGGACGGGCAAGGGCGCCTCCCTGCGACGGCGGCCGGAACGTTACCGGGTCACGCCTCGCTGAGCTCGCTCACATAGAGAATGTCTGAGGTGGGCTGTGGCGACCCACCGGCCGGCTCGACGGTGACGGCGACCGCCTCCGCCGTGCCGGGATCGCCCTCGACGGCGAATGTCACCTCGCCGTCGGTGGGCGAGAACAGCCCGGCGGGCTGGGGAACGCCGTCGTCGATCAGCCAAGCCTGGTAGGTCTGCGCCTCGTCAACCGTCGCCAGCCCGTCGCCGATCAGAACGCCCTGACCGGTGGTTGGTGAGTACGCAAATCTCATGGTTCCGTCGCCGGGGCCGGTGAGGGACACCACCGACCCATCGTCGGATGCGAGCACGGCACGTAGCTCGCCGGCGCTGACCAACTCCGACTCGGCCTCGGCGAGCCTCGCCTCGGTGGAGGCGAGTTGGCCCTCGGTCTCCTCCAACTGGGCTTCGGTGGCGGCGAGCCTGGTGCTCACGTCGTCGAGCCGCTGATCCAGCCGGACGGCAAGGAAGCCGAGCGCGGCTGCTCCCAGCACCAGCGCTACCACCGCCGCCGCCAGCCAGACGGTGAGCGCTCGCGAGGGCGGTGCCGCCGGAGGCCCTTCCATTGGAGGCCCTGCCGCCGCGGGATCGGGGGCAGGGGCCGGAGCAGCCGGGCGCAGAGTTGTGGGTCGGATTGAGACCTGCGGAGTATTCGCGATCTGGGTCAGGACCCGATCGCGCAGACCGGAAGGCGGCTTCTCCGACACCGTCCCGGCAAGCTGCGCCGCCGTCTCGCGCAACTCGGCGACCTCCGCGCGGCACTGCTCGCACCCGGCGAGATGCACCTCGTATTCGGCCCGCTCGCCGGCGTCGAGGGCGTCGAGGGCGTAGGCGGCGGCAAGGTCGTGTTGGCCGTTCATGCCAGGTCCTCGAGTACGGGACGGAGGCGGAGCAACCCATCCCTGATCCGCGTCTTTATGGTGCCGAGTGGGGCGTCCAGCGTCTCCGCAACCTCGCGGTAGGTCAACCCCTCGAAATAGGCAAGCTCGATGGCTTGCCGTTGCAGGTCGGTGAGGGTGTTGAGCGCCGCACGCACCCGGCCGACGTTGTCGGACGTCTCCGCAGCCTCACCTGCCGGATCGTGTGCAACGGTGGGTTCGAGGACGGCGACCTCTTGGGTGCGTCGGCGCGATGCCTCTTCGGAGCGGACCCGGTCGACGGCGCGGCGGTGGGTGATCGCCAGGATCCAGGAGAGCGCCGATCCCAGCGCCGGATCGAAGCGGGGGGCGTGCCGCCACACGTCGACCATGACCTCCTGGGCCACCTCCTCTGCCTGTGCAGGGTCACGAACCACCCTGCGAGCTAATCCGAACACCCGTGTCACCACCGCGTCGTACAACTCGGCGAAGGCGGCGCGGTCCCCGGTTCCTGCGAGCTCGAGCAGGCGGGTCAGAGTGGGTGAGAGCCCCTCAGCCTCGGTCATCGTGTTCCACGAGCCTAAACCTCGGCTCCGTGGCGCTTCGATGCCAAGACCGCGGGCCGTGCTGCCTCCTGATTACGTCAGCCGTTCGTAGCTGTCGATGGGGTCGGATGGCTCGAGGGGCGTCCGGGGGGTGATCGATACACTCCCGCCATCGTCATCCCCTCTACGGGGCGTCGGTTCGGTGGCGCTCACGAAGGCCGAACACGAGCATGGCGAGGGCAGCGGCGTTGAGCAGGGCGCTGGCGACGGCGTTGCCCGGCAGCCCGAACCTGGTGTAGAGCGCCGGGCCGAGCGCGCTCCCACCGGCCCTGGAGAGGGCGCCCACCATGGAGGCAACCGCCAGGAATCGAGGTCTCGCCAGGGGCCTGACCTCGGTCGCCAACGGGATCCAGGACACGATGCTGAACTCGAATCCGAGGAGCGCAACCGCCAACACACCGACCCCGACAACGAGCGTGCCCTCCACCGCGGCCAGGGTCAGGTACCCGACGATCGCCACCGCCAGCCCCAACCCGATGGAACGCCGCTTCCCCAGGCGGTCGGTGAAGGCGAAGGTGGCGGACTCCCCGGCCAGTTCGGAGATGGCGACCACCGATGACACTGCGCCGAGCGCAACCAACCCGAGCCCGAATCGGTCCTCGAGCCAGGCCCCGTAGACGACGAATGTCACCTCGGCCCCGGTCATGAGGAGTGCCATCACCGCGACCACTGTCACGGCCCTCCGGTCGAGCCTGAGGGAGCTTGCGGCGCCCAGCGGTGCCGGCGTGTCCTTGTCCAACGCCCACCAGACCGTCATCACCGCGGCCGCACCTGCACCCGCCAGCACCCAGAACGGTGCCTGCCAGCCGAGGCGGCCGATCAACCATCCGGCGGCCGGTGCCCCCAACAACAAGGCGAGCGACCAGGTGATCTCCATAACCGACAGCGCCCGCGCCCGGCGGTGGTAGGGAACCCGGTCGGATACATACGACTGGGCGGCGAGGGCGAATGTGGGCGTGGCCAGCCCCACGGCGGCAAACCCAACCAGTGCTCCCGAAAAGACCCCGCTGGCTGCCGTGACGGTCATCCCCAGCGTGAACAGAGAGAGCCCGATGACCACCAGACGCCGGTTGCCGCCTCCACTGGCGCGGACCAAGGCCGGAGTGGCCAGACCGCTCACCCACCTTGCCGACAACAGGAACCCCGCTTGGGTCAGGTCGATCCCGAGGCCGCGGGCGATCGCCGGCAGGAACGGATAGACAAACCGCGCCGCGATGTTGATGACGAGGCGTGCTCCAGAGAGATAGGCAATAGCCCTGGTGACAGCCATCCGACGTTTCTAGTCCCCGAGATTCCCTCCCCCCGGCGGGGGGAGTACCCGACGCCGGAGGCGTCGGGGGAGGGGGCTGGCCCACTCCCTGGTGTGCGACGGCCGCGAGTCGGTCACCGTTGGGAGGTTCGGCAGCCCCCCTACCCGCTGCTCCGCAGCGGGTCCCTTCCCCCCTGCGGGGGGACGGAGAAGACTGTGCCTCCCCCGGTGAGGGGGAGGGCGCGAGCTGAGCGAGCGGAGGGGGTGACTCAGGGCGGCGGCGGGAATCACCCTCCCCACACCGGGAGGGGGAGCCGAACCGCGAGCGGAGCGAGCGGAGGGGGTGACTGCGCACCGCGGTGAGGTCGGCTCGGGAGCCCCCCTACCCGCTGCTCCGGAGCGGGTCCTTTCCCCCACCGGGGGGACGGACAGGAACTTCCGTCTTCCGCCTCTTTACGCCTGCTTTAGCGGCCGGGACGTACGTTGTGCGAGGAGTTCCTTAGCCAGGAGTCATCGATGACCGATCAGCCTGTAACCCCCCCGGAAGCCGCCACGTCGAGCCAAACGCCGACGATGACGCTTCCAGAGCCGCCAGCGCCACCCCCGCCACGCCGTGATCCCCTCCCCAACCGGCGAGGCGGGTGGTGGCGGGCGGTCGGCATTATCGCAATTGCCATCGCCCTGCTCGTTGGCGGCGTGTTCGCCGGGTTGGCCATGGACGACGGCCTGCTAGTCGCAGGCACCGATGCGGCGACCGCTCCAGATGAGGCCGCGGCGGCCGATCAAGCAGCGGACACGCTGCCACCGTCCGATGAGCCGGCTGCCGAGGTGGCTGAGCTGCTCAATCCATCCGTGGTCCAACTCGAGTCGGCCTTTGGGCTCGGCTCTGGTGTCATATATGACGAGAGCGGGCTCATCCTCACCGCAGCACACGTGGTTGAGAACGCCGAGCAGGTGACAGTGAGGCTCTCCGACGGCACCCGACTCGAGGGCGAGGTAATCGGTGCCGACTCCGCCTCCGACGTCGCCGTGGTCGGCTTCGAGCCCGGTGACGTGGACGTCCAAGCCGCCGAGTTGGCGGTGGACGAGGAGTTGCAGGTGGGCCAACTGGCCATCGCCATCGGCAGCCCGTTTGGGCTCGAGGGCACCGTCACCGTCGGGTACATCAGCGCGGTGGACCGCGCCGTGACCTCGCCTGCGGGCGACACCCAGCCGATGATCCAGACCGACGCCGCCATCAACCCGGGCAACTCGGGTGGGGCGCTTGCCGACCGCCAGGGCCGGGTGATCGGGATCAACGACATCATCTTCAGCCGCTCCGGTGGGAACGAGGGTGTCGGTTTCGCCATCCCGGTGACCCGGGCGATGCAGGTGGCGGAGCGTCTCGTCTCCGGTGAAGCAATCGAGTCCGGATTCCTCGGTGTGAGCGGACAGGACACGCTCGAGGGCCGCGGCGGAGCGCTCATCGAGTCGGTCGAACCAGGGTCGGCCGCTGAAGCCGCCGGGATCGAGGCCGGAGACTTGGTCGTGGCCATCGATGGAAGCGCCATCGAGGGCATCGAGGACCTCGCCGGGCAGGTGCGGACCCGTCATGCGGGGGACACGGTGGAGGTCACCGTGGTGCGCGACGGCGAGGAGCAGACGGTGACCGTGACGCTCGGCGAGCGTCCGGTCGAACTCAACGGATGAGGCGTCCGAGCGAGTGAGCCTCTAGATTCACGGTTTCGCTGCCGCCCCCTAGGGGGCGGCACGAACCTGAACTGGCTCTTGCGGCCTTGACCACGACTACAAACAGGAGGCGGAGAAACATGCGGAGTGCCCGTCACTGGCGCGTCACTCGGCTGCTGATCCCGATGACAGGGTTGGTTCTCCTCGCGGGCGCCGCACCGGCGCTGGCTCAGGAGACCGAGACCACCACTCCCCGTCCCGACAGGGTGCAGATCACCACGCCGTTCGCCGGCGTTGCTGTGGAGCCCGGGAGCAGCGCCACTTTCAGCATCACAGTCAACGGCCCGATCGGCGACCGGGTCGCCCTCTCCCTCGAGGGGCTCCCCGAGGGGTGGACCGGCTCGCTCCGTGGCGGCGGGTTCGAGGTCTCCCAGGTGGTCGTCGAGGGAGTGCCGCCGGTGATCGACCTCGAGGTAGAGGTCCCCGAAGATGCGGAGGAGGGTGAGTACGAGCTCACCGTCGCCGCCCGAGCCGATAGCGGCAACGCCGAACTGCCCATCGCACTGCGGCTGACGGCCGCCGCCGGCGGCTCGGTCGAACTGACCACCGACTCTCCGGAGCTGCGCGACAGCGCCGACACCACCTTCAACTTCGACCTCGAACTGACCAACGACACGCCGCGTGAGCTGCAGTTCCAATTGCAGGCGGCTGGCCCCGAAGGGTGGTTCGTCGAGGCACGGCCGACAACGGACACACAGGCGGCAACCCTGACCGTCCCGCCCGGTGAGAGCGCAGGGCTGACGGTCGAGGTGCGCCCCAACCCGGCGGCACCGGCTGATACATACCCCATCCTGGTCCAGGCGGCTGGTGGCGGCCAGCAGGTGGAGGCCGAACTGGCGGTGACCATCACCGGCAGCTACGCCCTCACCCTCACCACCCCCGACGAGGTGCTCAACGCCGAGGGAACCGCAGGTCAGCCCAGCGACGTGGCGCTTCTCGTGCTCAACGAAGGGACCTCACCACTGCTCGGGGTAGAGCTCACCACCGGCACGGTGCCGACAGGGTGGGACGTGACATTCTCCGAGCTCGGGGTAACCGAGATCCTCCCCGGGGAGTCGGCGCAGGTCACGGCGACCATCACTCCATCGGGTGAGGCCCTGGCGGGCGACTACCGGCTCACCGTCAGCGCCTCTGCGCCGGATACCGACGCCACCGACGAGCTCGAGTTGAGGATGACGGTCAACACCTCGCCCTTGTGGGGGCTCGTGGGGGTGGCGGTGATCGTCCTCGCCTTCGCCGGTCTCGCCTGGGTGTTCCGCCGCTACGGCCGGAGGTAGCCGGTGGCCGCGGCCATTGTCACCAAGGGTCTGACCAAGAAGTACGGAGACCGGGTGGTGGTCGATCATCTCGACCTCAAGATCAATGAGGGCGAGGTGTTCGGGCTGCTTGGCCCGAACGGTGCCGGCAAGACGACAACGATCCTCATGTGCCTTGGGCTGAGCGAGCCAACCTCGGGCACGGCGACCGTCGTCGGGTTCGACCCGACCCGGCAGCCGATCGAGGTGAAGCAGGTGGTGGGGTACCTGCCCGATGCCGTCGGCTTCTACGAGGGTATGACCGGCCGGGAGAACCTCAGGTACACGGCGCGGCTCAACGGGCTCGAGAAGGACGAAGGCGAGAACCGGATCGAGTCGCTGCTCACCGAGGTGGGGCTGGCCGATGCCGCCGACCGGCCAGGTCGGCACCTACTCGCGGGGTATGAGGCAGCGGCTCGGGATCGCCGACGCGCTGGTCAAGGATCCCAAGATTCTGATCCTCGACGAGCCGACGGTCTCCATCGACCCCGAAGGCGTCGCCGAGATCCTGGCGCTGATCAGGAGGCTGGCCGACGAGCGGGGGGTGACCCTGCTGCTCTCCAGCCACCTCCTCCACCAGGTCCAGTCGGTCTGCGACCGGGTGGGGATCTTCGTCGAGGGTCGTCTGGTGGCCCAGGGCCGCGTGGCTGAACTGGCGCGGCGCGCTGCCGGCGGGGCAGGGATGGATCGAATTGGAGACCGACGCCGATCCGACCAGGGTGACCGAGGCGCTCGCTGCAGTACCCGGGTTGGCCGATGTCGAACAGGTCCATTCCGGTCACTGGAGGCTGCGGGGTCCGCTCGATGTCACGCCCAGGGTCGTGGCGGCGCTGGTCGGCGCCGGTATCCCGGTGAGGCGGGTGGAGCCGGTCGAGCCGGACCTGGACGAGGTGTACCGGAGGGTGTACCACGGGGGGGAGGTGGCCGATGGCGACGACCGCTGACATCTCGGCGCCACCCGAGCGCGATCTCAGGCAGTGGCTGGAAAGTGGTGGCCCGTAAGGAACTGGCCGACCATGTGCTCTCGGCCCGGTTCGTCGTCCTCCTGGTGGTGCTCGGGCTTGCCGCGGTTGGTTCGGTCTACTCGGTGGCCAACGCCATCCGCGACGTGGCGCCGGACGCCACGGGCACCGCCTGACCTCTTCCTGCTGCTCTTCACCCAGAACGCCGACCCCATCCCCTTCCCGTTCTACTTCTTCGTCGGGTTCCTGGCGCCTCTGCTCGGGATCGGGTTCGGGTTCGATGCGGTCAACAGCGAGCGGTCGCAGGGGACGCTTCCCAGGCTGGTGTCCCAGCCGATCCATCGCGATGACGTGATCAACGGCAAGTTCGTCGCCGGGCTCACCGTGATCGCCATCATGCTCACCGCGCTCGTGCTTCTGGTCTCAGGGATCGGGATATTCCGGCTCGGGCTCGTCCCCACGTTCTCGGAGGTGGCTCGGCTGGCGGTTTGGCTGGTGGTCACGGTCATCTACGTCGGTCTCTGGCTGGCCTTTGCCATGGTCTGCTCGGTGCTGTCCCGTCGGGCGGCAACATCGGCGCTGGTCGCCATCGCCGTCTGGCTGGTTCTGGCGCTGTTCGGAGCCCTCCTCGCCAGCGTCATCGCCGGGGTGATCTCGCCCACCGGTCCGTCCCCGGCCGAGCAACTCGCCAACCTCCAGACCAACCTCACTTTGTCGCGCCTGTCGCCGATCACCCTGTTCCAGGAGGCGACGCAGGTGCTGCTCAACCCGGCACAGCGTGCCGTCGGCGTGGTCACCCTGGAGCAGGTCGACCAGGCGCTTCCGTCGAGCCTGCCGCTCGGTCAGAGCCTGCTCATCGTCTGGCCACAGGTAGTCGGGCTGGTGGCGTTGACCGTGGTGAGCTTCGCCGTCGCCTACATCAGCTTCATGCGTCAGGAGATCAGGGCCTAGTCACACCTCGGCGCCGACCGGCTTTCCGACGAAGCGGAGGAAGGGGAGCGCGGGACGCATCAAGTCGGAGGTACCAGTCGACGAAACCGTCGGCTGTGACCTCCTTCTGGGTGAGCCTCGTCGAGAGCATGAACTCCTTGAGCCGGAGGTCGTCGGCCACAGGGCTGTCCTTGTACTCGGGTGGCACCCGCTGCAGCCTGCCGTGGTCACCGAGCGAGAAGCGGTCGGGCAACCGCCCTCCCTGGCTTACCCGTCTCCAACCCGACGGATCACTGGCGATCGCCGCCCTCACTTGACGCGCCTGCGCTGTTGGTGGGGCGTGGATGCCTCGCGATCGAGAAGGACTCGCCCGGTTCGAGATGGAGGTAGATGACGGGAGCGCCCTCGCTCCGGGATTCGTGGAAGAAGTGGATCCCGACGTGGGTCTTGTATGGGGTCTTGTCCTTGGAGAACCGGGTGTCGCGGTGGATGCGGAACACCGAGCCGCCGACCGGCCTCGGGTCCGCCACCAGCCGCTTGCTCAGCTTGCGGAGACCGGGGGCGACGTCGGCGACGAACTGGAGTGCCGGCTCGCGCACGTGCTCCTCGTAACTGCTCTTGTGCTCGTTGAACCACACCCGATCGTTGTTCTCCTCGAGGTCTTGCAGGAAGCGGAACAACTCGGGACCGAAGGAGCGCGCCATCATCGCCACCCTAGGCTGGAGCGGACGGCCCTCGCTGATCGGCCGCCGGAGGAGGTAGACCAATCAAATGGCAGCCGTCGACATCTCAGGCTTCATCGCCGAACTCAAGGATCACGCCGTTGACCACGGGTTCCACGTGCACGACGAGCGTCAGTTCATCGAGACGTACTCACTCCGCCAGGCGTTCGAGGTCGACGTCCATCCCGAGGAGGCTTGCGGCGGCCCGCTCGACCTGCACCTCACGCTGGAGGTCGATCCACGCGTCGTGCTCGCATTCGAGGACCGCGTGGGTGAGATCGAGCGGGAGTTTGCCGACGCTGATGAGTTCCCCGAGCCCGAGGATGTCTTCCGTCTCCCGCTCTTCTTCAACTGGTCTCTCCCTCCGCTGGCCGATCCCCCCGACCTGCTGGTCCTCGCCACGGAGCTTGCAGGTGTCGCCGGGCCGGATCTCCCGCTGGAGATCGCCGCCACCGACTCGTATGGAGCTCTCACCGCCGGGCCTGAGCGCCGGCTGTCGATAGTCGGTCGGGTCGAGGTTTCGCTGGTGGATGTCTTCATGGGTCGCGAGCAGCTCTGCGACGTGCTCGACCGGGGACGCGACGTCTGCGGTTACCTGCTGGAGCGGGCCAACGTCTGGCAGCCGCTCGAGGATATCGAAGGGGACTGAAGGCTTCCGCCAGTTGGCGGGGGGTCCCTCGATGTCGTGACCGATGAGTCCGGCCGCCCTCGTCGGTCGATAACGGGACACGAGCAAGGAAGCGCACGCGAGAGCCCAAAGCGGACTGGAACTGTCCTCAATGCGAGCTAGGTTCACCGGTTCTGGATAACCCCGGCGCCACCCTATGGTGCCGGGCGTCACTAGGGGAGAAATCACTTGGAACATGCCATCACAGCGCAGGGCTTGGTCAAGCGGTACGGCACCGTCGTAGCTCTCGACGGGCTCGACCTGGACGTAACCGAGGCCACGGTGCTCGGGCTGCTCGGCCCCAACGGCGCCGGCAAGACAACCGCGATCCGGATCTTCACCACCCTTCTCAAGCCCGAGGAGGGCAGGGCAGAGGTGCTCGGGCTCGACGTCGCCGCCCAGGCCGCCCAGCTCCGCGAGCTGATCGGGGTCTCCGGCCAGTATGCGGCGGTCGACGAGGACCTCACAGGATTCGAGAACCTCGACATGGTGGGCCGTCTCTACCACTTGGGCCGGGAACGGAGCCGAGCGCGGGCCAGGGAGTTGCTGGAGCGATTCGAGCTGGCCGATGCCGGCGACCGGACGGTCAAGGGGTACTCGGGAGGCATGCGCCGCCGGCTCGACCTCGCAGGGGCCCTGATCGCCAAGCCGAGCGTGCTCTTCCTCGACGAGCCCACGACTGGGCTCGACCCCAGAAGCCGGTTCGGGATGTGGGACTTGATCGGCGAACTGGTCGCCGAGGGCACCACAGTGCTGCTCACCACCCAGTATCTCGAAGAGGCCGATCGGCTCGCCGACAAGATCGCGGTCATCGATCACGGCAAGGTGATCGCCGAGGGCACCGCCGACCAACTCAAGGATCAGGTTGGTGGCGAGCGGCTTCAGCTCACCCTGGCCGAGGCTACGGCCATTCCGACCGCTGTGGAGCTGCTGTCTCCTCTGGCGATGGGCGAAGCCGTGGTCGATGCCCATACCCGCGAGATCACACTTCCGATCAGGGGCGGCGCCGAGGTGCTCATGGAGGCCCTGAGGCTGCTCGATGGTGCATCCATCCGCGTCTTCGACATTGGGCTACGGCGGCCCACGCTCGATGACGTGTTCCTCTCGCTCACCGGGCATGTCGCCGAGGAGGCCGATGAGGAAGGTGACGCCGAGCCGGAACTGGCCGCGGCCGGAAGGGGGCGCGATGACCACGCTGACGCGTGCGATGGCCGACGGGGCGGTGATCGCCAAGCGCAACCTGATCAAGATCAAGCGGGTTCCCGACCTGCTGATCTTCTCGACTCTCTCGCCGATCATGTTCGTGCTGCTATTTGCCTACGTCTTTGGCGGCTCCATCGAAGTGCCAGGGGTCTCCTACAAGGAGTTCCTCATGGCAGGGATCTTCGCCCAGACCGTGGTGTTCGGCGCCACCATCACCGGTTCGGGACTGGCAACCGACATCCAGAAGGGGATCATCGACCGATTTCGCTCATTGCCCATGGCCCGCTCCGCCGTGCTGGTGGGGAGGACAACCAGCGACGTGGTCAACAACGTCCTGGTGCTGGTGGTCATGGCGCTGACCGCGCTGATCGTGGGCTGGCGGATATACAACGGGATCCCCTCGGCCCTGGCCGGGTTCGGGCTGCTCCTGCTCTTTGCCTACGCGCTCGTCTTGGGGGATGGCGGTGCTCGGGCTGTCGGTGCGGAGCCCCGAGGTGTTCAACAACGCCACCTTCATCGCCATCTTCCCCTTGACATTCATCTCCAACGCCTTTGTCCCCATCGAGAATCTCCCTGCCCCGTTGAAGACGTTCGCCGAGTGGAACCCGGTGTCGGCGGTCACGCTGGCGGCGCGGGAGTTGTTCGGCAACACCGACCCGGCCTTCCCGCCACCTGATGTGTGGCCCATGCAGAACCCGATCCTCATGTCGCTCATCTGGATCGTGGTGTTTCTGGTCGTGTTCGTCCCTCTGTCGATCCGCCAGTACCGCAAGGCGGTAGCGCGGTAGGCCCGGCGGCAGCCTGCCTCCCCCGGTGAGGGGGAGGCGCGAGCGAAGCGAGCGGAGGGGGTGACTGGGGCGAGCGTCGGGAATCACCCTCCCCCCAACCCCCTCCCTCACCGGGAAGGGCAGCCGCGAGGTAAGCGACCGGAGCGAGCGGAGGGGGTGACTGCGCACCGTTGGGAGTGCGCCAGCCCCCCTACCCGCTGCTCCGCAGGGGGGCCCTTCCCCCCTGCGGGGGGACGGAAACTGGGCGCGGCGGGACCCTTCGCCCGCCGGGCACGTTTGGTTCCGGCCCACTCCAAGAATCTCTCCGTTTCCCAGGTGTTGGCGATGGAGTCCTTCTCAACCCATCCCCGTTGGGCGTGGAGCACGCCCCATTCCATCCGGCGCATGTCGTCGGGGTGGTGGGAGTCGGTCGATATCACGAACACCACACCGCGCCCCCGGGCGAGCCGCAAGGCTGGTGCCGGCACGTCTAGCCGCTCCAGCGCACCGTTGATCTCGAGCCCGGTGCCGGTCTCGGCGGCGACGGAGAACACCTCGTCGAGGTCGAGTTCGATGCCGGGACGGTGGCCGATCATCCTCCCGGTGAGGTGGCCGATCACGTTGACCGCGGGGTGTCGCAGGGCCGCGGTCACCCTTGCCGTCTGACGCACCAGCGGTAGGTCGAAGTGGGAGTGGACGCTGGCGACACACCAATCGAACCCGAGGAGGAAGTCGGTGTCGTAGTCGAGCCCACCGTCGGGCCCGATATTGAGCTCGCAACCGTGGAGGAGGCGCAGGTCGGGGTATCCCTTCTGTAGCTCACCAATCCGTTTGCGCTGCGCCAACAGTTGCTCCCTGGTTGCCCCGTTGATGGGGAGATCCTCACCGTGGTCGGTGATCGCCATATAGCGGCGCCCTCGAGCGGCCGCCGCCTCGATCATCACCTCGAGCGAGGCGCGCCCGTCACCGGAGAGATGTGTGTGGTCGTGGAGGTCGCCCTTGATGTCCTCAAGTTGGACGAAGTCGGGCAGCTCGGAGCGGGCCGCGGCGGAGATCTCACCGGAGTGCTCGCGTATCGGCGGGGGTATCCACGGGAGGTCGAGGGCGGCGTACACGTCCTCCTCGGTTGCCGACGCCATCACCTCCTCCGTCTCCACCACGGCCAGCGAGTACTCGTTGAGGATCAGCCCGCGATCGATGGCTCGCTGCCGCAGGTCGATGTTGTGTGCCTTCGAGCCGGTGAAGTAGATCAGGGCGGCACCAAGTTGCTCAGGGCGTACTACGCGCAGGTCCACCTGGAGCCCGGTCGTGGAGAGGATCGACGTCTTGGTCTCGCCCCTGGCGAGCACCTCCGCCACGAGCCCCATCGTGACAAACCGCTCCATCACCGGCCCGGCGTCGGTGGTGGCTACCACCACGTCGGCATCGCCGATGGTCTCTGCCAGCCGGCGGATGCTCCCGCACGGCACCGCCGCGGTGACACCGGGGACTCCCGACAGAGCCGCCGCCACCTCGACGGCGATGGGCATGGCCTCGGCGATCGGGGTTCTTCGCTCCTTCCCGTGGAGGCCGAGCCGGCCGATTGCGCGGCGGAGGTTGTCCTCGGTCTTGGCACCCAGCCCGGGTACGTCTCGGATCTTTCCGGCGTCGAGTGCGGACTGCAGGCTCTCCAGACTGTCGACGGCGAGGTGGGTGTGGAGGAGACGGACGGTCTTCGGTCCCATCCCGGGGATGCGGGTCAGCTCGACCATGGCTGGTGGGAACTGGGCGCGCAGTTCGATCACCTTGGCGATGCTCCCTGTGTCGAGATACTCCCTGATCCGAGCGGCTATCCCCTTGCCGATTCCGGGCACCGCGATCATTTCGGCATCGCTCATCGTCTCCACCGGCCGTGCCATGTCGGCCACCGCCTGGACACCCGACTCATAGGCGCGGATCCGGAACGACTGGGCCGCCCCCTCATCCAACTGGGCGAGAACCACCAGCTCGCGCAGGATTCGGACCACGTCCTGGTTGCTGGGCACTGCAATGGCACGCTACATCGCGCCGTCGGCGCGTAGCCTTGGGTGGCGAGGAGGACCGCGATGACGGCTGAAGCGGAGCGGCGATCCGGCACAGGTCGGTTTGCCTTGATTCTCGCTCTCGGGGCGCTAGTTGCGCTTTCCCTCGGCGTCTACGGGTCGGTCCACGACCCGACAGGCCGGTCGCTGGTGACCCTCTTCTTCACCCGGACCATCACTCTCAAGGTATGGCTGGCCACCGCGGTTGCTGTACTCGCCGCCGGTCAGGTGGTGGGGGCGCTCAAGCTCTATGGGAAGCTGGGCAAGGGGAGCGGGCCACCGTGGCTCGGCATAGCCCATCGGACCTCGGGGACGCTCGCTTTCCTGCTGGCCATCCCGGTGGCGTACCACTGCCTGTGGGCCTTGGGGTTCAACCCATCGGAGCCGCGCACCCTCATCCACTCGCTTGCAGGTTGCTTTGTGTTTGGCGCCTTCGCCGCCAAGATGCTGACGGTTCGGTCCCGTCACCTCCCCGGGTGGGCCCTCCCCACCATCGGCGGTCTTCTCTTCACCGGTCTCACCGTCGTCTGGCTCACCAGCGCCCTCTGGTTCTTCACCACCGTTGGGTTCGAGATATGAGCACCGCCCGGAATGTCATCGAGGTGGTCCTGCTGATCGGGTGGATCACGTTCGTGCTCCTCCTCGCCGGTTTCGGAGCCAATCTGGTCACCACGGCCTGAGTTTCTCGAAACGTCAGCTGGGGGTGGGCGCCTGTTCACATTCACCAGGGAGCTTGCGGTTGTCCGGTGACCAAAGGAGCCTCCGATGCAACGACACCTGTTGGGACGGCCGATGCTGACTGCGGTGCTGGCTGTGTTACTCGCTGGGGCCATCGCCGCCTGTGGCGGTGGTGACGGTGACCAAGGCGGGGCAACCGAAACCACGGCTGTGGAGATGACCGAGACAACGATGGAGATGACCGAGACGACCATGGAGATGACCGAGACGACGATGGAGATGACCGAGACGACGATGGAGATGACCGAGACGACGATGGAGATGACCGAGACGACCGCATCGGGCTGACTCCGGGTAGGGTCATCCCCAGGGGGTGGCCTTGGAGCTTCGAGTCGGGACCTTCAACCTCAACAACCTGTTCGGACGGTGGAACTTCTCCGGTGCGCTCACCGCAATCGATCAGGGGTTCGACGAGGTCGAGGCAAACTACGTCTTCTCCGACCCCGAGAACTACCGATTGCGGCTCAGCCCCGACGGTCGGTTGGTGCTTCCGAAGCCGGTCGAATCGCGCCGAGTGCTGGCAGAGCGCATCCTTCGCTCCGAGCTCGATGTCCTCGCCGTTCAGGAGGCGGAGAACCTGGAGACGCTGCGGAGGTTCAACACCGACGACCTCGATGGGCACTTCAGACATGCCACCCTGGTCGACGGGAACGACGCCCGTTTCATCGACGTCGGCGTGCTCTCCCGGTACCCGCTTGGCGCGGTGACGTCGTGGCGCCATGCCGTCCACCCCCTCGACCCGGCAACACCGGCGTTCGGACGCGATTGCCTGCAGGCCGAGGTCCTCAGCACGCGGAGAGGGCGGAGGCTGCTGACGCTCTTCGTGGGTCATCTCAAGAGCCACTTCATCCCGTTCACCGTCGATCCGGAGGATCGACCTGTCCAGGAAGTCCGTGACAACGAGCGACGCCGACGTGAGGCGGAGACGATCAACCGCATCGTCACCTCCCAGACCAGGCCCAACTCCAAGTTCGTGGTGTGCGGCGACTTCAACGACCCGACCGACTCCGAGTTCTTGGCACCCCTTGTCGCCGGGCCGCTCGGTTTGGTGGACGGTCTGGCCGGCCCCGAGGAGACCCCCGGTGGGAAGCCCGAGCAACCGGGCGAGGAGCCCGCATCCGCTCGCTGGACCCACCGGTTCCGCCCTCCTGGTGACAGACCGCGCCACGAGCTGTTCGACCAGATCTGGTTGAGCCCATCGCTCGCGGCGCGGCAGACTCGTTCGGTTGTCGACCGGAGGCGGTTCAGCCTTCTGGGGGATGGCAGCGACCACGACCTCGCCTGGG
Organism: uncultured Actinomycetes bacterium; assembly: GCA_963780745.1. Classification (GTDB taxonomy): domain Bacteria; phylum Actinomycetota; class Acidimicrobiia; order Spongiisociales; family DATADW01; genus DATADW01. Next base: position 292,798 of record CAWACT010000012.1, read on the forward strand.
TGGCGGTGGAGGCCTGATCGTCTACGCCGAGAAGGTGTCGCAGCTGTTGGGGTTGCCGGTGTCGAACCCCTGCCGGAACCATGTGGCGCGCTGCTCGGCGGATCCGTGGGTCCACCCTTCTGGGTTGATCATCTGCCCCGTCTTCGCCTGGATGCGGTCATCGCCGACCGCTTCGGCCGCGCCGAGTGCCTCCTCGAGGTCACCCTCTGCAAGCCCGACGTCGGCGTCACCGCCCTCGCCCCGGGCGTAGACGCTCTGCGCCCAGACCCCGGCGAGGCAATCGGCCTGCAACTCCAACTTGACCGACAGCTCGTTGCTGGCGCCCTGCGACTGGACCTGTTCCATGATCCCGGTCACGTTCTGCACATGGTGACCGAACTCATGGGCCACGACGTAGGCGTGGGCGAAATCCCCTGAGGCCCCGAACCGCGAGCGGAGCTCGCGGAAGAAGTCGAGGTCGAGGTAGACGGTCTGGTCGGGAGGGCAGTAGTGCGGCCCGACCGCCGAGGTGGCCCCGCCGCAGGCCGACTCCGTCTGATCGGTGAAGATCACCATCCCGGCGTTTGGGTATTCCTCCCCGGCCTGCTGGAAGACCCCCGCCCATAGCCCCTGGATGTCGGCCTCGAGGAACTCCATGAAGTCGAAGAGTTCCTCGTCGGGGTCTGGGGCGTCTTCCAGCCCCCCCGAATCGGTTGGCGCCTCGACGTCCATCGGCACCTGGAGCTGTCCCCCGCCACCGAAGATCCTGCTGCCGAAGCAGACGCCGAGGACGACGAGGATCAGGATTCCCGGGATTCCCAGGCGGGTGAGGCCACCTAGACCGCCCAGGCCACCCAGACCGCCACCGCCGCCACCGCCCGGGAACGGTGACGACCCACCGGCGCTCCGCCGGTCCTGGACCCGCCCGCTTCGGGTGCCCCTACGCCACCGCATCGCTCACCTTGCGCTTCATGCGACCACAATACGTCTGCTCCACGGGAACAGTCGGACAGGCGCAGCGGTTTTCGTGATCCGGAGGTGTCTCGTATGTGGTTCAAGTCAAAGAGCGAACTGGTCCCTGAGGGAGAGGCCCTGCCGGGACGGGCCGAGGAGTTCGACCTGCCCGAGCGGCACAGGGTCCTGGGCACACCGCTCCGACCGCCGTTCCCCGATGGCCTTGAGCGGGCGGTGTTCGGGATGGGGTGCTTCTGGGGGGCGGAGGAGCTCTTCTGGAAGGTCCCAGGGGTGTACACCACTGCTGTTGGCTACGCCGGAGGGTTCACCGCCAACCCCAGTTACGAGGAGGTGTGCACAGGGCGCACCGGTCACACCGAGGTGGCTCTGGTCGTCTACGACCCGGAGAAGGTGAGTTACGACCAGCTGCTCCGTGTGTTCTGGGAGAGGCACGATCCGACGCAGGGGATGCGGCAGGGGAATGACGTCGGCACCCAGTACCGGTCGGTGATCCTCACCTCGAGCGATGTGCAACTCGAGGAGGCGAAGCGGTCGCGCGACATCTACCAGGAGGTGCTGCGCGGGCACGGGAACGGTGAGATCACCACTGAGATCGCATCCGAATCGTCGTTCTTCTATGCCGAGGCCTACCACCAGCAATACCTGGCAGTGCACGTAAATGGCTACCGGTGCCACTCAACCACCGGAGTGCCGTTTCCCGAGGACTCCTGAACTTCCCGTAGATGCCGGTCGGTCGGTAGACCGATCAGGGCAAGAGGAGGTTCACGTCGCCGAACTCGTGCCACAGATAGCGGTGCTCGATCGCCTCGCGATAGCTGACCTCGACAAGCTCGCGCCCCGCCACCGCCTCCAACAGGTCGAGGTGTGACGAGCCGGGCTCGTGCCACCCGGTGAGCAGGCCTTGGACAAGGCGAACCCCGCGGTCAGGGTGGACCAACAGGTCGGTCCACCCTTTTCCTGGATGCGCCATGCCGGCGTTATCGGCCACGCTCTCCAACGCCCGCACCACCGTGGTGCCGACCGCCACCACCCTCCCGCCCCCCTCGCGCACTGAGTTGACGGTACGGGCGGTGGCTGCTGGGACCTCGAACCACTCTGCCTGGGGAGGCTCGTGTGCCTCCAGCGATGAGACCCCGGTGTGGAGGACCAATGGCACGACGATGACGCCGCGGTTGACCAACCGGGAGACGATCTCGTGGGTGAACGGCCGCCCGGCGCTTGGCATCTCGACGCTTCCCGGCACGGCGGCGAACACCGTCTGGTAGGCGGCGATGGGCCAATCGCCGGTGGCGTGCGAGTAGCGGATGGGAAATCCATGACGGTCGAGGTACTCGAGGAGGGGACCGGGGATATCGAGCGCCGCGGTCCACAGCCGGGTGGGGTACGCCCAGACCGGATGAGGGGCGAGCAGCCGCGCCTCGGCGCCTCCTGGGAGCAGCAGCCGATCACCCACGGACTCGCCGAGCAGCGGGGCGCTGCTCACCCCATTTGGCTGGCGGGGCTCGACCACCCAGAGGCCGCCGGGGATCGGTGTGGAGAGATGGAGTCGGATGGCCCTTCTGTCCGCAGTGACAGCCTCGAGGGCGGCCGGGAGCGTCGCCGAGGTGTTCACCACGAGTGCGTCACCCGGCGCCAGCAGCGAGGGAAGGTCGTTGAAGCGAAGGTGGTCAGGGGACGACCCGGGTCGGGTGACCATCAGTCGGACATCGTCGCGTCCCGTTCCCCGCTGCTCGGCGGGCTCGGTGGCCGCCAGCGGCTCGGGCAGCGGCTGGGGAGCGATGCGGAGCATCACTCCGCCCCGAGCAGGTCGTCGATCCGATAGCGCCCCGAAGGCAGGTCACCATCGAGAAGCCGGGCGAACCCAGGGACGCGGGTCTCAGGAAGCGGCCGGTCGCTGATGTCCTCGCCGGGGAAGGCCTCCTGGTGCATGGTGGTGCGCATGTCACCCGGATCCACCCAGTAGACGCGCAGGCCGGGCTCCTCGGCGGCGAGCACGCTGCTCAACTGCTCGAGCGCCGCCTTCGATGCGCCATATCCGCCCCATCCCTCGTAGCCCTCCACCGCGGCATCAGATGTGATCGAAATCACGGTGCCGCCGTTGCGGCGCAGGTCGGGGAGGGCGAGCTGGGTCAGTCGCAGCGGAGCGACCAGGTTGACATCGACGATGTTGCTGAGCATTCCCGGGTCGAGGTCGGCGAGGAGAGGCTGTGGGCTCGACCCGAGAGTTGAGGCGTTGTTGACCAGGAGCTCGAGCCGGCCCTGAGACCGCGCCGCCTCCACAAGGGCGGCTGCGTGGTTGGGGTCGGTCACGTCACCGGCGATGGCGGAGACGGAGACCGCCCCGTCGGTTTTGAGGAAGCGGGCCGCTTCCTCGAGCGCCTCATTGGAGCGGGCGTCGATGGCAAGGGCCCACCCCGACGAAGCCAGCGACCGGGCGAGGGCAAGACCGAGTCCCCGGCTGGCGCCGGTGACGATGGCGGAGGGTTGGGTGTTCACGAGCCCATCCTGCCATGGGCCACTGGCCATGTCGTCGGGCGCCTGGTCGGGTCTCATCGGTCCTCCGGCGTAGGACTGGGGGCGGAGTGGGGTCATGTCCAATGGAGGAATTCGAGGATCTCGGATGCAATCTCTCGGATCGGCCGGTCGTTGGCGAGGACGAGATCGCCGATAGCGGAGTCCTTTCCAGTCGCGATCCACCTCCTCGCCTGGGCCAGGTCGTCGGCCCTCCCGACCGTCACTGCGGAGCCGAGCCGAGCCTCGATCTCCTCTATCTCCAGGGTGAGCCGGACGACGGTAAGCGGGAAGGGCAGAGCGCCGCGCAGCCTCTCCACTTCGTCTGGGTCGCCGTAGGCGCCGGCGAGCATGAACCGATGAGCGCCCACCGCCAGATAGTTGTCGACCACCACCCCCAGGTTGCTCATCAGGATCTGCTCGGTCGTGATGTCGTCGACACCGGGAGCGTCGAACCAGCACAGCCAATCGAGATCGATCGCCCCGTAAGGGATGCCGGCCCGCTCGAGGATCTCTGCGATCTCCTCGACCACCGAGGTCTTGCCGGTCCCGAACGCGCCTGTGACCAGAGCCCCTGACGGCTGGGCCGCCCGCAACTCAGCCTGCCCTGGGGTCGGCCAGACCCACTCGAACGGCAAAGAGCGCCGCTTGGGTGCGGTCGGACAGACCGAGCTTCATGAGGATGCTGCTGACGTGGGTCTTGACCGTTTTCTCCGAGACGTAGAGCTCGTCGGATAGCTGGCGATTGGTCAGACCTCGTCCCATACCGGCAAGTACCTCGCGCTCTCGGGCGGTGAGCCGCTCGATATCGGGGTGGACCGACGGTGTCGAAACCGCCGCCATCACGGCGGCGGCGGCGGGGGAAGCCAGCATCGGCTCACCGCGGCTCACGGCGCGGATCGCCCCGGCCAACTCGAGAGGGTCGACGTCCTTGAGCAGGTAGCCGTCGGCGCCGGCCCGTATGGCGGGGATCACCTGGTCTTCGGCGACGAAGCTGGTGAGGACGAGGATCCTGGTGGACGATCCGTGGCGGCGCAGCCGGCCGATGGCCTCGACACCGTCGACCTTTGGCATGACCAGGTCGAGGAGCAGCACGTCGGGCTCGGCAGCAATGGTCACCCGAACCGCCTCGGCGCCGTCCTCGGCTTCGCCCACCACCTCGAATCCCTCGCTCGCCTCGAGGAAGGTCCGCAGCCCGCGCCTGACGACGGGGTGGTCGTCGGCAATCACGACAGTGATGGGTCGTTCAGCCATGATTCACCACGAGCCGCACCTGTGTCCCCTTCCCCGGGGCCGAATCCAGCGACAGCGTCCCCCCAAGGCGCTCGGCGCGCTCCCGCATCGAGGTGAGGCCGAGTCGGCGGCTGCGGATGGCGGTGGCGTCCGTGTCGAACCCGACCCCGTCGTCGCTCACTTCGGCGATCAGACCGCCTGGGGTGGCGCTGATGCTCACCTCTACCTTTGATGCCGAGGCATGACGAAGGGCATTGGTGACGGCTTCCTGCACCACCCGGAAGATGTGGTGCTCCTGCTCGGGCTCCAGGTCCGGCTCGCCCTCAACCAGCACCACGATGTCGAGCCCGTGGGCCCGCTCCAGCAGAGAAAGCTGGCTGCGGAGCGCGGCAACCAACCCGTCGCGCTCCAGGTCGGCGGGGCGGAGCCCGGCCACCACAGAGCGCAGCTCCACCATGGTGGCCCGGGCCAACTCCTTGACCCGGCTCATCTCCTCGACTGCCCGCACCGGGTCGCGCTGCACCAGGCTGGCGGCAGCCTGAGCCGACAGGCTGAGACTGAACAGTGACTGGCTCATGGCATCGTGCAGCTCCCTGGCGAGCCTGGCCCGCTCCTCGGACAGCGCCAGCTCTCGGCTCGCCTCGAACAAGCGGGCGTTCTCGATGGCGATGGCGGCATGTCCGGCCAGCAGCTTCACCCGGGCCTCGTCCTCGGCGGTGAACTCGTCGGCCTCCTCACGATCGGTGAGGTAGAAGGCACCGATCACGGCTCCCTGGGTGACCATCGGTACCCCCAGAAACGACCTCATCGTGGGATGGGCCGACGGCCACCAGCCGCGGAAGCGGGGGTCCCGTGTGATGTCGGCCGTACGGAAGGGTCGGGTCTCGGCAAGCATGGCGCCCAGCATCCCGTGGGTGCGGGGGAGCGGGCCAAGTCGCTCGATGAGCTCGTCGCTCATCCCGACCGTGACAAAACGGTCGAAGGCATCGCCCTCGGGCGCCGGGATGCCGATGGCGGCATACCTTGCTCGAGCGAGACGACGGGCGCCCTCGGCCAGCTTGCTCAAGACCCGGTCGAGCGCCGGCTCAGTGGCGATGGTGTCGATGGCCTCGCTGAGTGCGGTGAGCACCACACCGGCGGCGTCGTCGGAGCGGCCCATGCCGAGGACCGTAGCCCCTCGGGGCCGGTCGCCTCATCGGCCTCCAGACCGATTCAAGCGGTGGAGTCGATGTAGGAAAGAGCGCGGTCCACCAGGAAGCCGGCCTCGGCATCGGCCGGGATCTCGACCTCGACGTTCGGGGTGACGCCGACGGTCCCGAAGTCATGGCCCTCCGGGGTGACCCAGCGGCCGATGGTAAGCCGAAGCACCGAGCCATCCTCGAGTGGGAATTGCTGCTGGACCGTGTTCTTACCAAACGAGTTCTCGCCGATCACCACGCCCCGGTCCCGCTCTTGGAGCACCGCGGCCAGCACCTCCGATGCCGAGGCCGAAGCCCGATCGACCAGCACCACCAGCCCCCGGTCCTCGTCCTTCCACTCGCCGTCGGGACGAACCGGGTAGGCGAGGGACCCGTCGCGGCCCTCGGTCCGCACCACGTCGCCGCCCACGAGGAACTCGCTGGCGATCCGCACCGTGGCGTCGAGCGAGCCCCCGGGGTTGCCCTGGAGGTCGAGGATCACCGTCTCCACGTCTTCGGCGTCGAACTCCTCGAGGGCGGTGCGCACCTGCTCGGGGGAGTTGTCGCTGAAGAGCGAGAGCCGGAGCAGACCGACGCCGGGCTCGATCACCTCCCATTCGGCTATCGGGATGGTGACCGCCGCCCTGGTGGCCACGACGTCGTATGTCTCCCCGCCGCGCTCGAGAGTCAGGGCAACCTCGGTCCCCGCCGGCCCCCGCACCGCCTCGACGATCTCGTCCACCGTGTGCCCGGCGACCGGCTCACCGTCGACGGCCACCGTGATGTCGCCAGGGAGGATCCCGGCATCCTCCGCCGGGCTGCCCTTTATGACCGAGACGATGACCATGCGGCACTCGGGTCCCAGCAGCGGGCAGGCATCGCCGATCTCGCCGTTGTCCCCGGTCTCACCGGCCCGGACCACAGCGCCGATCCCTTCGACCGTCCCCGAGGACTCCTCCGCCGATTGCTGCGCCGCCTCGGGCGACAGATACGAGCTGAACGGGTCGAGTCCGGCCACCATGCCGCGCAGCGCAGACTCGGCAAGCTCCTCGGTGCCAGCCTCTTCGTCGGCCATCGCCAGGCACATCACCTCGAAGGCGTCCGATGGCAACGCACAGACCAGGTCCTCGTCCTCGGGACGAGGCTCGTCACCGTCGCCGAGCTGGTCGATGCCATCGGAGGCGGCGCGGGCGAGCGCCCTGTCGGCCGGCGGCTCCAGGTGATTTTCCTGGATCAGTTCGTACGCCTCGCAGAAGGCCGCCCAGGCGTCGGGCGGCTGATCGCAAGACGCTTGGATCACCGCGGAGGCGGCAGCAGTGGTCGAGGGCGCCGCGGTGGTCGAGGGGGTAACGGTGGTGGAAGGAGCGGCTGTGGTGGGCGAGGTGGAAGTGGCCGCCGTGGTCGGCGTGGCCGGCGGCTCGGTCACAGCTGGGGACGCGCTCGTGGCTGCGCCGCTGCATGCCGCAGCCAGCACGAGGAGAACCGGCAAACACCGACGAGCAATGCTCACGCCGAGGAGAGTAACTGGTGCCGGGGACTGGGCTAAGGCCGGGTTTGCCATCCCGTCTACCGTCCCGTCGACGTCAGGAGGTAGATGCCGTGAGCGAGCAGGTTCCGGCGCCCACGGGGTTCGTGGAGTTGATCGGGCTCGACATCCAGGAGATCGGACCCGACCGCGTTTTGGCCATGCTCGACGTGGATGAGCGCCATTACCAGCCCTACGGGGTAGTCCACGGCGGCATCTATTGCTCGATCATCGAGACCATCGCCTCCTACGGGGCAGTGCTCTGGGCTGCCGAGCAGGGGATCATCGGGGCAGTGGGGGTCTCCAACGCCACCGACTTCCTGCGCTCGCACCGCACCGGACGGCTGCGAGCTGTGGCCACGCCGATCCACCGGGGGCGCACCCAGCAGCTCTGGCAGGTGACGGTCGCCCGGGATGAGGACGGGGCGCTGGTCGCCCGCGGCCAGGTGCGGTTGCAGAACCTCACCGACATGGCTGTGCTCGGCGGCTCGAGCTGATCAGTGCTCCTGGCTGATCTCGTCGCGGCATCGAACGAGGTGGCCGAGACGGCGGCGCGCTCCGCCAAGGTGAGGCGGCTCGCCGCAGCGCTGGCTGCTGCCGGGCCCGACGAGGTTGCCCCCGCTGTCGGCTTCCTCACCGGCGAGCCCCGCCAGGGCTCGGTGGGGGTGGGGTGGGCCTCGCTACGCGGCGAAGTGGACCCCGCCGCCGAGCCGACGCTCACCGTGGGCGATCTCGATGTGATGCTCGACTCCTTGGCTGGCGCATCAGGCCCGGGTTCGCGCACCGCCAAGGCACAGGTCCTGGGTGAGCTGATGGGGCGGGCCACTCCCGACGAGCAGCGGTTCGTCCGCAACGTCCTCCTCGGCGAGCTTCGCCAGGGTGCGCTCGGCGGGGTGATGGTGGAGGCGGTAGCGGCCGCTGCCTCGGTGCCGGCGGCATCGGTGCGTCGGGCTCTGATGCTGACCGGCGACCTGGGAGTGGTGGCCGCGACCGCATTGAGTTACGGCGCCACTGGGCTGTCCGCCTTCGGCCTCGAGGTCCTCCGCCCAATCCAGCCGATGCTTGCCCAGTCGGCCGACGACCTGTCCGGGGCAATGGCCCGTTTCGGCTCGGCTGGCGTCGAATGGAAGCTAGACGGCGCCCGGATCCAGGCACATCGCGCCGGGGACGAGGTCCGTGTGTTCACCCGCAGTCTGGCCGACATGACCGAGAGGGCACCGGAAGTGGTCGAGGCGCTACTCGCCCTCCCCGTCGAGACCGTGATCCTCGATGGCGAGGCGATCGTACTCCGTCCCGACGCACGGCCGCTGCCGTTCCAGGAGACGATGTCGAGGTTTGGGACCCAGACGCGGAATCCAGTTGGTCTGTTGGTCCCCTTCTTCTTCGACTGTCTCCACCTCGACGGCGAGGACCTGCTCGACCTGCCGCTCCACCGGAGGTCAGAGGCGCTTTTCTTGGCCGTGCCCGAGGTGTTGCGGGTCCCGGGGGCTGTGGCCGGGGATCTGCCGGCGGCACAGGCGGTGCTCGACCAGGCACTGGACCTCGGGCACGAGGGGGTGATGGTCAAGGCACTGGACGCGGCTTACGAAGCCGGTCGTCGCGGCGCCTCGTGGGTCAAGGTGAAGCCGGTGCTGACCCTCGATCTGGTGATCCTCGCCGCCGAATGGGGCCATGGCCGCCGTCAAGGGTGGCTCTCCAACCTCCACTTGGGAGCGCGGGATCCGGCAGGGGGGTTTGTCATGCTGGGCAAGACCTTCAAGGGGCTCACCGACGAGATGCTCTCCTGGCAGACCGAGGCGCTGCTCGGTCTGGCTATTGACCAAGGGGACTACTTGGTGAAGGTCCGACCCGAGCTGGTGGTCGAGGTCGCCTTCGACGGGGTGCAGGCGTCGTCCCGTTATCCGGGCGGGGTGGCGCTGCGCTTCGCCCGGGTGAAGGGCTACCGGCCCGACAAGAGCCCCGCCGAGGCGGACACCATCGACACGGTGCGGGCGCTCCACCAGCCGGGTAAGTGATCGGTCAGGAGAGCAGCAGCTTCTCCACGCGGCGGGCGGCGATCGACAGCCCGACCAGACCCATCACCAGCAGCACCAACACGTTGACGGCGATCGACCAGTCGAAGATCCCCAGGGTGAGCGCCCGGATCAGCTCGACGCCGTGATACAACGGCGACAGCTGGGTCAGCATCTGGATGACCGGCGGGTATACGTCCAACGGGTAGAAGGTCGCGGAGAAGAGGAAGAGGGGCAGGGTGACCAGCGCTACCAGGTCGAAGTCCTGCCAGCTGCGCATGAAGGTGGTGGCGGCCATCCCGGCGGCGGCAAAGGCGAAGCCGATGAGGAGCGCCGCCGGCAGCGCCAGCACCGCCCACCAGGAAGTGGCCAGCCCGAACACCGCCATCACCACGAGGAAAGCGGCGGCGTAGATGGCGCCCCGGAACAGGGACCACCCGATCTCCCCGAGGGCGATGTCACCCGGGCCGAGGGGGGTGGCCAGTATGGCGTCGTAGGTCTTCGCCCACTTCAGCTTGAAGAAGATGTTCATCGTCGACTCGTACACGGCACCGTTCATGGCGGAGGCTGCGAGGAGGGCGGGCGCCACGAACTGGCGGTAGGTGACCACAGTGCCCCCTACAGAGATGTCGCCCACGAGCTGGCCTACCCCGACGCCGATGGCGAACAGATAGAACACTGGTTCGAAGAAGCCGGAGAGAATGAGCGGCCAGATCCGGCGGTAGACCAGGAAATTGCGCTCGAGCAGGTGCCGGGCGCCGCGGGCACCGAGGATGCTGGGCGGCACCACCCGGGCGATGAGCGTGGTAGTCGTCATGTGACCAGCCTCCGCTGGAACGTGCGCAACGCCAGCACGGTCCCTATCACCGTCAGCGCGACTAAGGAACAGGGTGCTGACCCATGGTGAGAAGGTGGTCGTCACCTCGGGGAGGGCTGCGGCCCGTGCCAGGTCCACCCCGTGCCACAGAGGTGTGATCCAGGCGAGCCACTCGATCCAGTCGGGGAGCTGGCTCACCGGGAAGAAGGTGCCGCTGAAAAGGAACATCGGGACCACCACGAACCGGAAGAGGTTGGCCAGCCCGGTCTCCTTCTCCAGCCGGGCGGTCCAGGCCATCACCGGCGCCGCCATGGCCACGCCGGTGAGCACCGCAGGTCCCACCGACAACAGTGCACCTCCCGGCGAGGCGGCACCGAAGGCGACCATCACCGCGGCGAAGACGACACACACCATTGCCACTCTCACGGTGGCCCACCCCAGGATGCCCAGCATGATGTCGGCGCTCGATACCGGCGTGGCCAGGGCTGCCTGGTAGGTCTTGAGCCACTTGATCCCGGCCATCACCGGGTACGAGCCTTCCCCCGCCCCGGTCTGCATGGCGGAGGCGGCGAGCAGACCGGGGGCGAGGAACACCAGGTAGGGGAGGCCCTCGACACCGCCCGTCATGCTCGCATCGACGACGGATCCCAGGGCCACCCCCATGGCGAGGAGATAAAGGATGGGGCTGACGAAGGCTGAGAAGACGCTCCCCCGCCAGGTTCGCCGGTAGACGCGGGCGTGGCCCTCGAGGATCCTCAGCGGAGCCGGGGTGGCCATCAATCCACCAGCGTGTGCCCGGTGAGCCGCAGGAAGACGTCTTCGAGCGTGCTGCGCCGCGTCACCGTCGCCGTCGGGTGAAGGCCCCGCTCGTGGACCTCGGTGACAGATGCGTCACCGTCGTCGGTATAGAGCAGGATCCGGTCGGGGAGTGCCTCGATCCGCTTGGCCAGCCCGTCGAGTGACTCGAGCGCCCGGTCCTGGTTGTCCGGTGGGAAACGGAGCTCAACCACCTCGCGGGTGCAGTACTCCTCGATGAGGCTGCGGGGCGAGCCCTCGGCGACGATCTTCGCCTTGTCCATCACCACCAGCCGGTCGCAGAGCTGCTCGGCCTCGTCCATGTAGTGGGTGGTGATGATGAGGGTGGCGCCCTGTTGCTTGAGCCGGTAGAGGCGGTCCCAAACCAGGTGGCGAGCCTGCGGATCGAGACCCGTGGTGGGCTCGTCGAGGATCATCAACTCGGGCTGGTTGATAAGCGAGCGGGCGATGGTGAGCCGTCGCTTCATCCCGCCCGAGAGGGGCTCCACCTTGTCGGTGCGGCGCTCGGCGAGCTGGACGAAGGAGAGCAGCTCGTCGATCCGCTGACGGATCACCTTGGCGGGGAGATCGAAGTAGCGGCCGTAGATGTAGAGGTTCTCCTCCAGCGTCAGTTCGGTGTCGAGCGTGTCCTCCTGGGGCACAACACCGAGGCGCGCCCTGATGGTGGCGCCCTCAACCGCCGGATCGACCCCGAACACCCGAAGCGTTCCCTCGGTCACCGGGGAGACTGCTCCGATCATCCGCATCGTCGATGTCTTTCCGGCGCCGTTCGGGCCGAGGAATCCGAAGGCCTCGCCGGCCTCGATGGTGAACTCGACACCATCGACGGCGGTGAAGTCCCCGAACCGCTTGGTCAGGTCGTGCGCTTCGACCAGGGGTGGCATAGCCCGATCACGCTAGCTGCAACGATTCCCTCCCCCGACGGGGGGAGTACCCGACGCCTGAGGCGTCGGGGGAGGGGGCTGGCTCACTCCCTACCTGGCTCCTGGATGGCCCGGTCCAGCGCCGAGTTGGACCGGGTCCCGAGGAACCCTGCGCGCAGGTCGGCGTCCTCATCGCCGATGCTCGAGGAGACCGTTTCCAGGTAGTCGGAGGCGCTCGACCGTGCGGCGGTCGCTCCCGCCGGATCCGCCCGGTCGAGGACCCTGATGCAGGCGAGGTAGACCCTTGCGGGGTCGAGGGTGCCCTCGAGTCGGACCCGGTCGATCTTCCTGCTGAGCCCGGCGACGATCTCCCCTGCCGTCCCCAAGTCACCCCGGATCAGGGCGATCTCGGCGAGGGCGGCCTCGGCCTCGGTGACCATGTAGCCGATCGACATCTCGTTCCCCTGTCGTCGGGCTTCGGTCAGCGCCTCCTCTGCCCCGTCGACGTCGCCATCTCCGAGCAGCACCAGCCCCTCGCCCAGCCGGGAGCGGGCGACAGCGAGCGGCGAATCGGCCTTCTCCCCGCGTTGCGCCGCCTCGACGGTGAAGCCCACTGCCTCGGTCGGGTTTCCCTCTGCCTCTGCGATCAAGGCCAGGCTCAGCAGAGCGTCGCTGGAGACGTAGTCGAAGCCGATCTCATCCGATACCCGTACCGACTCCTCCAGCTCCGCCCTGGCCAACTCGTACATGCCGGCTCGCCGGTAAACGTCGCCGAGGATGGTGTGGGCGGTGGCGATCCCTTCCTTGTCCCCCAGGAGCCGTGTGATCTCGAGACCCTCGGTGACCAACTTTCTGGAAACCCCGAGGTCGCCCTGGATGACGGCGATCCCGGCGATGTTGGACATGGCGACCGCTTGGCGATAGCGGTGGCCCGACTCGATGTAGATGGGCAGCGCCCGCTCCAACTGGACCCGTGCATCGGCGTAGTGCCCCTGGTTGTAGAGCACGGTCCCCATCTGGACCAGCACCATGCTCTCGGCCTCGGTGTCGTTGTTGGCCCGGTGCACCTCGAGGGCCTGCTCGAGGAGGTTCATCGATCGGGCGAAGTCGCTCTGGTTGTTGGCGACGATCGACATGTAGCGGAGTGTCTCGCCGATGAGCCGGGGCCGCCCGACCTGGCGGACCACGGTCAGGGCCTTCTCGAGCACCTCGCGGGCCACGGCGTGCTGGCCCGACCAGGCGAGTCCCTTGCCCCACGTCAGACGGGCCTCCCCCTCGGCCTCGATGAGACCGTGCTCGGCAGCGACCTCCACCGCCTCCTCAGCGAGCACCACCTGGGCGCCGTAGTCGCTGTGGTTGAACGACCAGGTTGCCTTGCAGATGAGCAGATGCGTCTTGCGGAGCGGGTCGAGCCGGGGGAGGAGCGCATCCATGGCGGCGAGGTCCTCCTGTTGTGCGTCGCGGTCCCCCATCCGATCGAGCACCGTCTCCCTCGCCATCAGCAGGTCGAAGCGAAGCTCCCATTCGTCATCGGGCAGGATTTCGATGCCGCGCCCCAACAGCCTCGTGGCCTCGGTGAGGGCGTGAACCGAAGCCGCCTGTCGTCCGGCCCGGAGGTACCACCGCCCGGCGGCGACGGCATCGGCGGCGAGGTCATGGTGCCCGGCGATCAGCCCGGCGTACTGGTCGGTGCGGCGGTTGCGTTCCGCTACCTGTTCCATCCACTTGGCCGCCTGGGCGTGGTACCCGAGACGGCGACCCTTGAGCACGCTGTCGTAGGTCACGTCGCGTAGGAGGGCGTGCTTGAAGAGGAACTCCCTGGTGTCGTCGAAGGTCGATTGCCGTCTCTCGTAGACCACCTCGCGTGACCGAAGACGGTCGAGCGACGTCCCCACCGGCACCCGGCTCGGCCCCGTCCCGGCGGCAAGTGTCTCGACCGCCTCGTCCCAGAAGACCCTGCCGATCACGGCAGCCTGCTGTAGCGCCTGCCGCTCGTCCGGTGCCAAGGAGTCGAGCCTGGCCTGGAGGACGCCGCGCAGCGTGGCGGGGACCCGGGTGCGATCGATCTTCTGCTCGTGCACCGTCCAGCGGTCGTCGTCCTTCTCGATGACACCCGCCTCGAGCATCCACTTGACCAGTTCCTCGATGTAGAAGGGGTTGCCGTCGGTTGCATCCACCACGAGTTCGACCAGCGCTTCTGGGACGTGTTCCGCCTTTTGGAGGATCTCGCCCAACAGTTGACGGCTCTGGCGGCGGGAGAGCGAGTCGAGCGGGATCCGGCGGTGGAACTCGCCGGTCTCTCCCCAATCGGCATCACGCTCGAACAGCGACGGCCGTGTCGTCGCCACCACGAGCACGGCGTGCCCCCGGAGGCGATCGCCAACCTCCTCGAACCAGCGGAGCGAGCCCTCGTCAGCCCAGTGGAGGTCCTCGAGCAGCACGACGACGGCCGAGTCGCCGGCGAGGTGGGCGAAGTAGTCGGCGAGGTAGGTGCGGGCTCGGTCGTGCAAACCCTGAGGGTCGTGACGGACACCGCGGACATGAGGGCTCTCGCCCACCTCGAATCCGAGCCAGTGGGCGACGAGGTGGGCACGGGCCTCGGAACCTCCGCCAGCAGCCGCCGCCATTCCGTCTTCCCACTTGACCCGGACCGCTTCGGGGTCGTCGCTCTCGTGGATGTCGAGCCGGGCGGCCATCATCTCGCGCAGCAGCGCATTGGGGAGGTTCTGCGTCGACGGCGAGGCCCTGCCCCGGAACCACCAAACAGGCTCGGGGATCTCGGCCAGCCAACGATCGAGCTCGCGCAGCAGGCGCGACTTGCCCACCCCGGCATCCCCAACGATGGTGATCACTCGAGGGCTCCGCTCGTCCACCACGTCCTCGAAGGTCTGTTGGAGCTTGAGGAGCTCGAGGTCGCGCCCGATGGTCCTGGTGTCCACCCCCTCGACGCCCCTCCCTTCGTCGAGCTCGAACCGGAGGGGCCGCTCCCTGATGACCACATGGCCCTCGACCGGACGGCCGACGCCCTTGAGCGAGAGCATCCCGAGCGGGCGGAAGGAGAAGCCGCCGCGTACATGCCGGTGGGTGTCGCCAGAGATGAGCACCCCGTCGACGGGCGCCTCCGCCTGGAGCCGGCTGGCGAGGTTCACCGTCTCCCCGACGACGCTCACCTCCTGATCAGGCCGGTCCATGCTCACCACGACCTCGCCCGTGTCGATCCCGACCCGCATTGCCAGCGTGATCCCGTACTCGGGCTCGAGACCGGCGTTCAGCTCGCCCAGTGCGGTCTTCATCGCCAGCGCTGCCCGGATGGCGCGGTGCGGGTCGTCTTCCAGCGCCTGATGGAGGCCGAAGACGGCCATGACCGCATCCCCGATGAATTTCTCGACCACGCCGCCGTGCTGCTCGATCACCTGTCTCCAGCGGGAGAAATAGGAGTTGACCACCGAGCGGACGTCCTCGGCGTCGAGTCGACGCGACATCGCGGTGAAGTCGACGAGGTCGGCGAAGAGCACGGTCACCTGTTTGCGCTGACCACCTGCCATCCCGGCCAAGATGGCGGCACGGCGCGCCCGCAGCGGCTGGACGGCGGTCTCGACGACCACGTCGCCCAGCGTCTCACGTTGTGCTTCGAGGGCGGCGATGGCGTCGTCGATCGCAGTCAGATCATCGAGACCGGCAGTCGCCCCCCCCTCGGGTCTTCTGCTCACCAGCCGACGTTAACCGGTGCGTCGACTCTCACCATCCGGTCCGATCAGTCGGCGTCCTGCCCGCCGGGATCCATGTGCTCCAGCAGTGCGCCCGCCTCCTCTGGACGGCGCCGCGCCAGGATGATTCCGAGGGGGATCGACAGCAACCAGGACAGTAAGGCGACCGTCGGACTCCAGAAGGCGATGGGGATCGAGGCCAGGAAGAGAATCACCGGCGTCAGCGACTGGGCCATCCCATAGCGGTACACGTCCTCGGGCATCGGCCGGGCCAGGTTCCCGCCCTTGTGAGCCTGGCGGAGGATGACCGCCTCCAGCCCGCTGATGGCAGCCAGGGTGAGGGCGAACAACGTCACGCTCAATGGGTTGTTCTCGTACTCGCCGACCAGGTTGGTGGGAAAGGGGAGAAAGGCCACGAACGCCAGATAGACCAGGTTCCAGGCCACCAGACGGCGGTCTATCGACTTGAGCCCGGAAAAGAAGGCATGGTGCGCCATCCAATAGCGCCCCAGCAAGAGGAAGGCGAGGAAGAAGCTGAAGAGCTGTGGCAACAGCCCAGTCATGGCCCCGAAAAGCGTGCCCGGAGTGTCGATCGGCCCCTCGAGCGGCGGTAGTTGCACAGTGACGATGAGCAGGGTCATGGCGATGGCGAACACGGCGTCGGTGAAGAAGGCCACCCGATCGAACTCGAGGTGAGCGCGTTGATAGCGCCATGTCCCACTCGACGTGGGCCCTTGGTTGGCAGCCCCTTGCGAGCCGCTCATCGCTGACCTCCGGGTTGGGTGAATGCTGGCAGCTCCGCCCGCACGCGAGGCACCGCGAACCGACCATGGTCTAATCCCACCGGAGCCGCCACGGCTTACTCCGGTCCACACCTCTCGCCGGGCCGGCAAGCCGATCAGCCGGGGGCGCGGAAAGCGGGGATCCCGGTCAGCGCCTGACCGAGGATGAGGGTATGGATCTCGTTGGTCCCCTCGTAGGTGTAGACCGACTCGAGGTTGGTCATGTGCCGGATCACCGGGTACTCGAGGGTGATCCCGTTGGCGCCGAGGACGCCCCGCGCCGTTCTGGCGACCTCGAGGGCGGTGCGGACGTTGTCGAACTTGCCAAAGCTGACCTGCTCGGGCGCCAGCATCCCCTGGTCCTTGAGCCGGCCGAGGTGGATGGCGAGCAGCGTCCCCCGCTGCACCGCCACCATCATCTCGACCAGCTTCTGTTGGATGAGCTGGAACGAGGCGATGGGTACGTCGAACTGGTGGCGCGACAAGGCGTAGTCGAGCGCCGCCTCGTAACAGGAGCGCGCCGACCCCATCACCCCGAACAGGATCCCGAATCGCGCCTCGCTCAGACAGGAGAGCGGCCCGCGGATCGAGGCGACCCCAGGCAGCACGGCGTGCTCGGGGAGCCGGACGTCCTCCATCACCAGTTCCGAGGTCACCGAGGCGCGCAGGCTCATCTTGGCGTGGATGTCGTTGGTGGAGAACCCGGGTGTGTCGGTGGGGACGATGAAGCCGCGGATCCCTTCGTCGGTGCGTGCCCAGACGATGGCGACGTCGGCGATGCCGCCGTTGGTGATCCACATCTTGGTGCCGTTGAGCACCCAGTCGCCGCCCTGCCGACGGGCGCTGGTCCGCATCGACCCAGGGTCGGATCCGGAGTCGGGCTCGGTGAGCCCGAAACAGCCGATCGCCTCGCCGGCGGCCATGCGGGGGAGCCACTCCTGCTTCTGCTCCTCAGATCCGAACCGCCAGATGGGGAACATGGCCAGCGACCCCTGCACCGACACGAAGCTGCGGGTGCCCGTGTCGCCCGCCTCGAACTCGATGCACGCCAGCCCGTAGGCGGTGGCGCTGGTCCCGGCGCACCCGTAGCCCTCGAGGTGCATCCCGAGGAGACCGAGGGCGCCCATCTCCTTGGCCAGGTCGCGGGGGAAGGTCCCCTCCTCGTACCAGCGGCCGACGTCGGGGAGGATTCGGTCTGCCACGAAACGCCGCACCGTGTCGCGCAGCAGTCGCTCCTCGTCATCGAGCAGCCCGTCGATGCGGAGGAAGTCCCGTGGATCGGCTGGGGGAGTAGGGATGTCTTTCACATGGGAAGTATCCCACGGACATGCCGTTTCATGCCCCGCCCGCCAGGCCATGGGAGAGTTCCTCCGCTCGGACGGATTTGGCTTGCTGCCGTCTGCCGTCTGCCGTCTGCCGTCTGGGACGCGTATCCGACACGGGCGGGGACATGACGCGAGGATACGAATTCGGATGCTTCCAGGAGGAGGAGCCCATGGACATGCCCAAAATGGACATGCAAGGTGTCGAGCTGACCTGGCTCGGCCATGCATCGGTGAGGCTGCGAACCTCGGATGGGACGGTCGTCCTCATCGACCCCTGGTTGACGGGGAACCCGGCATGCCTACCCGCCGGAGCACGAGCAGCAGAGGGTGGACACCGTGTTCATCACGCACGGCCACTTCGACCACGTGAGCAGCGTCCTCGACGTCGCCCATCGCCACCGGCCCCAGATATTCGCCATCCACGAGATCGCGAACTGGCTCGGTGGCAAGGGGATCGAAAACGTCACCGGGCTCAACATGGGGGGCACGGTGGCCGCTCCCGGTGTCGCCGCCGCCACGCTGGTGCCGGCGGTCCATTCGAGCGGGATAACCGGCGACACCGGGATAGTGGACGGCGGCTCTCCCGGGGGCTGGGTGCTCGAGCTCTCGGGCGGGCTCAAGGTGTACCACGCCGGCGACACCATGGTGTTCTCCGACATGGCGCTGATCGGCGAGCTGTGGGCCCCCGACATCGCACTGCTCCCCATCGGCGGCCACTACACGATGGACCCCCGCCAGGCGGGCAGGGCGGCGCAGCTCATCGGTGCCGGAACCGTGGTCCCCATCCACTACGGGACCTTCCCCATCCTGGCCGGCACCCCGGACGAGCTGCGCGCCGAGGTGGGCGACGAGATCGAGGTGGTCCAGCTCGACAGCTGCGTCCCGATGAGATGAAGGTCAGATCGGACGCAGCAGCCGGGGGAACTGGAAGGCGAGCCAGGGGCGGCTGCCGGTGGCCATCATCTTGCCCCGGAGGATCTGGCTCCATTGGGTAGCCCGGCCGTAGCTGACGGTGACGAAGGCCACCGGGTCGGCGCTGATCCTGCAGTCGACTTTGCCCTCGAGGAGCGACACCGCAGCCGCTCCATCGGCGATCTCGACGCGCACCGGTTGCGATCCGCGTACCGCAATCCCGATCACCCCGGTGAAGCCGACGGCGGCGTCGGGATCGACGTAGCGGGGGAGCAGCTCCCACATGGCGGGCAACGTCAGCAGGGCGTCGCTCCTCTCCACCGCATCCGGCAGTGACAGCCCCCGGGCGATGTCGCTTCCGTGGATGGCCAGCTCACCGACGAGCACGGAGAGGGCGGTGGCGAGGTCGATCTGGCTGTCGTCGTACCAGGGGAACGGTGCCTCCAGGTCCATCGCCGCCGTGGCGGCCTCGAACCCGGAGACCGAGTCGAGGAGAAGCCGCTCCAGGGCTCCTCCGTGCCGGTCGGGGAGCAGGTCGATCCGCCGCCGGTTGAGCGACACGATCTCGGCTGTGGTTCCTTCCGGCAGGTGCTCGCCGGTGGCGTACCTGGTCAGATCATCGATCAGGGTGACCAGGTGCGCACCCGTCTCACCCACCGACCAATCCAGCCCGGGGACCGGCCGCCCGGTCTCGGCGGGGTGGTCGGACAGATCGGCGCCCACCTTGCAGCGAGTCGGTCGATTGCCGCTTGCGCGTCTTCTCGATCGACCGTCACCAGGCTCATCGGGGCCTCCCGCGAGGACTGACCACCGTAATGCCCTGCGAGCGGAGCGAGCGGAGGGGGTGACTACCTACGCTGGCCGGGTGGCAGAGAGGCACCTCGTCCTCGTCGGTTCGATGGGCGCCGGCAAGACCACCATCGGTACCCTCCTTGCGGAGCGGATCGGCCGCCCCTTCATCGATTCGGACCCGCAATTGCTCGCCCTGACCGGCCAGTCCGGGAGGGAGGTGGCGGCGGCAGAGGGGGTGGAGCGGCTCCACCACCTCGAGTCCGACGCATTGCGTGAGGCCCTCTCCTCGCGGCGACCGGCGGTCATCGCCGCAGCCGCCAGCATCGCCGACGACGAAGAAGCGCTGTCGGCGGTGAAGCGGTCGGGGGCGCTGGTCGTGATGCTCGAGGCCGATCCGGACACGCTCGCCGCTCGTGCCCTCACCGGGGACCATCGGCGCGGGCGTGACCCGTGAGGAACTGGTCAGCCTGTCCGAGTCGCGCCGCCTCGCCCTGCTCGATCTTGCCCCCGTGGCGGTGGTCGACACCTCGCGGCAGTCGCCGGAGGCGACGGTCGAGGAGATCCTGCGTCAGGCCCGCCCTTTCCTTGATGGAATAGCCGGCGATCAGCGCGGATAGAGAACCATCTGGGTGCAGCGGAAGAGCGCCAGGCGCCGGCCCTCGGGCTCGACTGTCACAATGGCGTCCCAGACCTGGGTGGTTCGGCCCAGGTGCGAGGGCGTGGCCACCGCTTCCAGACGGCCCTCCAACGCCGTGCCTACGTGGTTGGAGCTGATCTCGATCGTGGTGAAGCCGGTGGCTCCATCGGGCAGCGTGGCGACGCACCCGAACCCGCATGCCGTGTCGGCCAGCGTGATCAGGCTCCCGGCGTGGAGATAGCCGTTGGGCGCCTCGT
This sequence comes from uncultured Actinomycetes bacterium, assembly GCA_963780745.1. Taxonomy (GTDB): domain Bacteria; phylum Actinomycetota; class Acidimicrobiia; order Spongiisociales; family DATADW01; genus DATADW01. Next base: position 313,119 of record CAWACT010000012.1, read on the forward strand.
GCCGCTTGTCGATCTCGAGCGCCAGCCGGGAGTGCCCGGGCGAGAGCTCGAGTATCTCAATACCGAGCACCCCCGGTAGCCGGCCCTGGGCTCGATCGGCGAGAAATGCCGCCAGCGTGGCCGGGTCCTTGGGAAAGACTGGCTGCTCGACCACGGGGGCACCCTAGGGGACGTCCTCGGCGACCAACTCCAGCAGCTGTTCTCCGTAGAGGTCGAGCTTGATCGGCCCGATGCCGGGACAGCCGGCCAGGTCGGCCATCGTCGCCGGGCGCCGCACCGCGATCGCCTCGAGGGTCTTGTCGGGGAGTACCAGGTAGGCGGGCCAGTGGCGAGCCGCCGCGGTCTCCCGGCGCCAATCCTTGAGCCGGGCGAGAAGGTCTTGCTCCTCGGGTGTCGAGACGGTGGATACCGGTGGCGGCGCCGGCGGTAGTGGTGGGCTGCTCCGCCGGTGGCGGTGACCCGGGGTGTGCCATCTCGTCGAGGAACTGGGACGGGCGGCCTGCATCGGCCAGGATCGTGACCGCCTCGATCCCGCGGGTGATGGCGACGTGGAATACCCGTCTCTCCTCTTCCACGTCATCGCTCAACCGGTGCGGCATCAGCCCGCGATCGGCCCGGAACACAAGTACCCGCTCCCACTCCATCCCCTTGACCCGGTGGATCGAGGAGAGGGTCACTCCCTTGGGATCGCCCGACCTGCCGAGCATGTCGGTGAGCCAACCCTCGAAGGTGGACGGGTCGGGATGGAGTGCCGCAGTTTGTTCGAGAGCATCGAGATCGTCTCCGTGGCCGGCACGATCGGCAGAACTGCGGGAGGCGTCGAGCAGGGCTGTGGCCTGGTCGAGGCCGGCATCGCGCCTGACCATCGCCAGGAGCTTCTGGGTGGGAGCACCTCCTGCCGCGGTCTTGGCCAGCCGGTCGAGTTGGGCGACAAACTCGTCCCATTTGGCCGCCTTCCTGTCGTCGAGCGAATCCGTGAGATCCCACAGTTGGTCGATCTGCCACGTGCGCCGCCGTTGCAGGATGTTGACGGCGACCTGGTTGAGCCCGCGCCAGGGCCTCTTCACCGCCTCCAGCAGGTCGCCCTGGCCATCGCATCGGGGCGGAGTGCCAGCCGGAGGTAGGCGAGGGCGGCGCGCATCCCGGTTCGTTGCAGCACGGCGGCGTCGACCGTGGACGTGTAGGGCACGCCGATCTCGGCCAGCGCCGCCTGCGCCGGGAGCAGCCCGTCGTTGACCCGGCACAGCACCGCCATCTGCGCCGGTTCGGCGCCGTCTTCGAGCCAGCTGGCGATCTCGGCGGCCGCTTCGACGGCCAAGCTCGGCCGATGGGACGGTCTTGACCAGCAGCCGGTCTTCGGGGTCGTGCCGACCGTCTGGTGGGCGGATCTCCTTGGGCACCCGGCGCCGGTTGCGCGACAGCAGGTTGGCGGCCGCGGCGACAACCGGTGTCGGGGAGCGGTAGTTGACCTCGAGCGGGTGGTGGCCGGCACCGGGGAAGAGGTGGTCGAAGTCGATGAGGAACCCGGGATCGGCCCCGGCGTACCCGTAGATCACCTGGTCGTCGTCGCCGACCCCGAACACCGTTAGCCCGGGGGACGCCACCAGCCGGAGCAGCAGGAGGTAGGCGGGGGTGAGGTCCTGGAACTCGTCCACCAGCAGGTGCCGGCAGCTTGCCTGGGCGCTCCGTCGCAGCGCCGGGTCGGCGAGCAGCGCCTCGATGGCGCCGAAGACCTGCTCGTCGAAGTCGGCGGCTCCCTTGGCAGCGAGCCGGCGGCGGTATTCGGGGTAGAGGTCGGCGAAGCCGGGGACATCGTCGCGGCTCTCCTCCACCGTCTGCGGCGGGCGGAGTGCGACGCGAACCTCCGCCAGCGCCTCGATGTAGGCAGCGAGCGGGTCCTGGTTGGTGCGGGGGCCAACCGGCGCCAGCGGCCCGACCAGCGAGCGAACATCGCGCTCGGTGAGCAGCGCCAATCTGGGCCGATGTCGGCGCAGGATCCACCAGCCGAGCGAGTGGATGGTGCGGATCGAGACGTCGCTCGGGCCCAGCCGGCTTGCCAGCTCGGCGGCGGCGCGGTTGTTGTAGGCGACGACCGTGATGAGCTCGGGCTCGACCCCGACCGAGTCCACAAGGTGCCGGATCCGGGCGATGAGGGTTCGGGTCTTTCCCGAGCCGGCGGGTGCGATCACCCGAGCCGGCCCAGCCAGATGGCCCACCGCCGCCGAGCTGGTCGGGAGCCAGGTCGCCCACCACCGGCGCTTGGCGGGGGCACCGTCGTCAGACCTCCCCACTCGACCGTCTCCCGGTGAATCACCGGGTGGCCGATGTCGGGGAGCGGCTGACGGGGGCCGGCGTCGATCCAGGCAGCCGTGCTGTCGGGGAGAGCGACGTCGGCCGGGCCACCGTGGGGTGGCGACCGCGGCCGCCGCGGCCGCCTTGCGGGCGTGCCACCACACCGGCTCACCGGTGCGGCAGTCGTATGTGTTGGCCCAGACCAGGAAATGGAGCCGCTCCCTGGCGAGGTCGAATCGTCCCCCCAGGTCGAACGGCGGACGGCGCTCCACTATCGGCTCGGCGAGCGCCCTCTGGTCGACCGCCAGCTCTATCAGCACCGGATGCCTTCTCACCCAGTCCCGATGGAGCGACTCGACGACCGCAGCCGGTTCGGCCAGCACCGCGTCGTCAACGACGACTCGGGTTGCACCGTCCAACCCGGGCGGCATCGGAGCGCCGGGGAGAACGACGGCACCGCGCCCCAGCGCCGCTGGTCCTGGGAAGGGGGAGCTGTCCGTCACCGGCGAGCGAGGGTACCGCCGGGGTGCGACGGGCTCCGGCGGTCAACCGGAGCGGGAACTCGATGAGACCATCGAGCGCACCGTCTCTGGGAGGAGCGGGTAGCGATCGACCACCACGCCGAGCTCGGAGAGAGCGTCGTCCACTGCGGCCGCCACTGCCGCCATGGCGGGGAGTGTTCCGCCCTCTCCAGCCCCCTTTGCCCCCAGGGGGTTGCGGGGCGATGGCGTTTCGGTGTGAACCTTGGTGATCGATGGAACCTGCTCGGCTGCCGGGATCCGGTAGTCGACGAAGGTGGTGACGAGTGGCTGGGCATCGTCGCTGTGGGCGACCCGCTCCATGAGGGCGTTCCCCAGCCCGTGGGCCACGCCGCCGTCTATCTGTCCGGCGACGATCATCGGGTTGAGGATCCGGCCGCAGTCGTGGGCCACCGTATATCGGTCCACGGTCACCGATCCCGTCTCGGGGTCGACTTCGACCTCGGCGACGTGGGTCCCAAAGGCGTACGCCGGAGCCGGTATGCGAAAGGCCGCCTCGGCGTGGAGCGACCCCCCGAGGTCAGCCGACAGGTCGGCAGGGAGCGGGCCCTTCACCGCCGCGGCCAGGTCTCCCAACGGGATCTCCGTCCCGGGCTGACCGATGACCTTGGCGGTCCCCCCGACGAGCTCGATGTCGTCGGGCGCCGCCTCGAGGCGGAAGGCGGCGAGTTGCCTGGCGAGACCGGCCAGCTCCGCGGCGGCGAGGTGGACCGACGACATGGTGGTGGTGGCGCTCCGGCTGGCGACCGTCGCCCCGCTGTGGTCGGCCCTCGATGTGTCGGCCGCCCTCACCGTGACCATTGCCGGTTCGACGCCGAGCGCCTCGGCGCAGATCTGGGCGAAGACGGTGGCGTGCCCCTGGCCCTGTGATGCCGCCCCCGTATCCACCACGACGGTCCCCGTAGGGAGGATGGTGACCCTGGCCCCGTCGAACGGCCCCAGCCCGGTGTCCTCGACGTAGCTGGCGATACCCACCCCGCGCCGCAACCCCGACTGAGCCGACCGCTCCTTCCGTAGCGCCGCCCCGGCGAGGTCGGCATTGGCGATGGCGAGGTCGAGCGCTGTCTCGTAAGCACCGCTGTCGTATTCGATGGGGTTTCCATCGGCACCGTCGAGCCCCACCCGGTAGGGGAAGTCGGCTGGTGGGATGAAGTTGCGCCGCCGGATGTCGGCCGAGCCGATCCCGAGGTCACGCCCGACAGCGTCGATGAGCCGCTCTATGGCGAACACGGCGTAGGGACGGGCCGCTCCCCGGATGGCGCTGGTGGGGGGGAGATTGGTGTACACCACTTGGAGCACGACATCCATCGCCGGCACGACGTAAGGCCCGGGGAGCAGCCGTAGACCGGTGGCGGCGGGAAGGACACCGTATGGGACATATGCGCCGTTGTCGTGGAGGATCCGGCCCCGGATCCCTCGCAGCCGGCCGTCGCTGTCCACCGCCGCCTCCAACTCGCAGATCTGATCTCTCATCTGCAGCGTGGTGAGGAAGTGCTCGCGCCGGCTCTCGACCCACTTGACCGGGCTGCCCAGGGTGAGAGCAAGGGCGGCGACCACATACTCCTCGGCGTATAGCGCCGCCTTCGGCCCGAACCCCCCTCCGACATCGGGCGCCGCCACCCTGACCCGCTCGACAGCCAGCGCGAAGTACTGGCTGAGATGCTCCCGCAGGGCGTACGGCGCCTGGGTGGACGACCAGACCATCAGGTCCCCGTTGCCCATCTCGAGGTTGGCCAGCACCCCGCGCGTCTCCATGAAGGCGGCCGGCACCACGGTGCTGACGGAGCCGAACCTTCGAGATGTGGACCGCTCCGCCGAAGGCGGCGTCGCCGTCTCCATAGGTTGCGTTCATCGTCGCCACCAGGTTCGAGTCGCTGTCACGGTGGACAGGGAGGCCGCCATCGAGAGCCGACTCCACCGACGCCACCGCGGGAAGGGGGTCCTCGTCGACCTCGACCAGTTCGGCGGCGTCGATCGCGGCCCGGCGGGTCGTCGCCACCACCACCGCCACCGGTTCGCCGACGTGGCATACCTCCTCGCTTGCCAGCGGTCTCGCCAGACGGCTACGGAGGATGAGAGGGCTGGGATGGGTGTTCGGCATGGGCCGGTCGAGCCCCAGATCGGATGCGGTGAAGACGCCCACGACCCCGGGCGAAGCGCTGGCGGCCTCGGTGTCGATGGCACCGAGCATGGCGTGGGCCTCGCGGCATCGGACAAAAACCGCGTGGAGCACGCCTGCGGGCTCGAGGTCGTCCAGATATCTACCGGCGCCGGTGATCAGCCGGCGGTCCTCGGTGCGCCGCAGCGGCCGGCCGAGCGCTCCCACCGGGGTCAGCTACTCCTCTTCGTTCCAGCGGGGGTCGTTGTCCCAGGCCGCATTCCGACGTTGGGCGGTTTCCAGCGCCTGCTCCGCCTCCTCCCGGGTCGGATAGGGACCGAGGCGCTCGGCGTCCCGGCAACCAAGCCGGGGCTCGACCCGCCGGTGGTCGAGACAGAAGTACCAACCGTCGTCCATGACCGCAGTCTTGCCGCTCCGTTCAGGTTGCGCCCATCGGACGGGTCGCCCATTCGATCAGCCGGTCGGCGTCCCAGGCATTGACCGACACCCTCAGGGGGAACCCCGGCCCGCTGCAGCACCGCTACCGCGTTGGCGACGTTGCCCATCTCGTCGGGGCGGTGAGCGTCGCTGTCGGCGACGACCGCAACCCCGGCTGCAACGGCCCGACGGGCCAGGTCGGCGGAGAGATCGAGCCGGTCGAGGTGACCGTTGACCTCGAGGGCGGTGTCGGTGCGGGCGGCTGCGTCGAGCACCGCTTCGATGTCGAAGTCGATCGGGGGCCGTGAACCGAGGCGGCGGGTGGTGGGGTGTGCGATCACGCGCACCGCGGGGTGCTCGATGGCACGGATCAGCCGGGCGGTCTGCTCGTCCCGGTCAAGCCCGAAGTTCGAGTGGATCCCGGCGACACCGAATTCGAGTCGGGCGAGCACCTCGTCGTCGTAGTCGAGACTCCCGTCCCTGCCTATGTTGAGCTCGGCGCCATGGAGGACGACCAGTCCCTCCGGCAACTCGATCTCCTCGAGCACGCGCCGCTGCTCGGCGAGCGCTTCGGCGCTCGAGCGCCCCCAACCGCAGTCCCTCGGCGTGGTCGGTTATGGCGATGCACCGGTAGCCGCGCCTCGCCGCGTCCCGCACCACTTCTTCGATCTCCTGTTGTCCGTCGGGTGACCAGGTGGTGTGGATGTGGAAGTCGGCGATGATGTCGTCTTCTGCCACCAATCTTGCCTGGCGGATCTCCTCGTCGCGGGCGGGAGGAGGCACCAACTCCAATCCGGCGCTCTGGTAGGCCTCTTTCTCCGTTCTCATCTGGGTGGTGCTCGATTCGCCCTTCCAGCGCCGCCACGTGGCGATCCGGGCCGGTCGAGCGGACCAGTGCCCAACCCGCTTGCTCCGGCGGATGCGGCGATGATCCGGAGGGGGAGACCGGCGTGGGTGCCGAGGATGACGGTGTCCGCTGCCGGCTTCTCCGAATGGCCGGTGACCGCTGCCGATCTCCGAAGCCGCCTCCAATAGGGTCTCGGGCTCTCTGCCCACCACCGCCAGGTCGAGCACACCAACCCACTCCTCCCGGCGCCGCACCTCGCCGCCGACGGTGACCGTGGCACCGAGCAGGCGGCGCAGATGGGCGGCGAAGCACCTCGGCTAGCTGATCGGCGCTGACCACGGGGAGCGATAACGCGTCGGGCCAGGTCGGCCATGATGCGGTCCCAATACTCGGCGGTAGCCGGGCCGACCCCGCGCGAGGCTCTCCACCGCGGCGCTGTCGATAGCGTCGCTCAGTTGGGCGGCGGTGTCGATCCCTATCTCCTTGAGCAGCAGCAACTGCTTCGCCGTCATCCTGGGAAGCTGTCGTAGCCGGGTCGACTCGGCCGGGTAGCGGCGCTCCAGCAACTCGAGGGCAGCGATCGTGCCCGTCTGGCGCATCTCCTCGATGAGCCGGGTGATCCCCGCCCCGATGCCGCGGACCGCCTGCATCTCCTCGGCCGTCTCGTCGAGGCCGGGCGAGAGATCGTCGAGCGCCCACACCCCTCGCCGGTAAGCGCGGGCGCGGTAGGAGCGCGGCTCATCGATCGCGGTGAGATCCCCGAGCCGCCACAGCGCCGCGCCCACGAGCTGGCGACGGTTGGGGCCCTCGGTATCCATAGGACCGGAAGACGGCATCCCTACAGTGTCGCCGCCATGGACGCCCTCGGTAGCAGCAGGTGAACCGACGGGTGCCTCGCCCTGGGGCTGGTGGCGCCTCATCGGCGGCCTGCTCGCCTGCCGGTTCGGCTCAGACGACGGTTGAAGCTGCCGGGACCACAATCGAGACTCCGCCGCCTACATCGTCGCCGTCGAGGACGACGAGGACGACACGGCCCCGGCGGACCACCACCACCAGGCCGCCGACCACGACCACGCTTCCGCAGCTCGAGGGACTCCGCCTGCAGGAGATCGCATCGGGCCTGAGCCAGCCGACGTACGCCACCTCTCCTCCCGGGGACCGTACGGCTCTTCGTCGTCGAGCGCACCGGTGACCATCCGCGTGGTCGGGCCTGACGGGCTGGTCACCGAGCCGTTCCTCGACATCCGCGACCGGGTCGCCTCCAGCGGGATCGAGCAGGGCCTGCTCGGGCTCGCCTTCCACCCCCGGTTCGAGGAGAACGGACGGTTGTTCGTCTACTACGTCCACACCTCGGGGAACAGGCGGCTCGCCGAGTACCGGGCACGGGTCGGCAGGGCCGATCAGACCGGGCCGACCCCGGCTCGGAGCGGCTCCTCATCGACCTCGCCCAGCCGGAGGACAGCACCGACATCAGGCACTACGGCGGGATGGTGCTCTTCGGGCCCGACGGGAACCTCTGGGTATCGCTGGGCGACGGCGCCAACGCGTCGGCCCAGGGCCAGGATCCGGGGACCCTGTTCGCCACCATCTCCCGGCTCGACGTCGACGGTCCGCCTGCCGATGGCCTCCCCTACGCCATCCCCGCGGACAACCCGTTCGTCGACGGCGGCGGTGCACCGGAGGTGTGGGCCTACGGGCTGCGCAACCCGTGGCGGTTCACCATCGACGCCAAGTCGGTGATCGTGGCCGATGTGGGGCTGGAGCAGCGGGAAGAAATCGATGTCCTTCCGTTGCGGCGGGGTGGTTGGAACCTGGGGTGGCCCATCGTCGAGGGGACGGCCTGCTTCGCCGAGAACCCGTGCGACCCGAGCCAGTTCGTCGTACCCGTTGCTCGAGTACGACCACGACGAGGGGTGCGCCATCACCGGCGGCCACGTCTACCGGGGCAAGGCGATCCCCGAGATCAGGGGTCACTATTTCTATGGCGACTGGTGCACCGGGTTCATCCGCAGCTTCCGCATCGCCGATGGAGAGGCGGTCGACCAGCGGGATTGGACCGAGCAACTCGGTGGCGGTCGTCGGAATCAACGCCTTCGGGGTCGACTGCGACGGCGAGCTCTACCTGGTGTCGCACGACGGAGCGATCCGCAAGCTGGTCCCGGTCCGTTAGAACGGCGAACCCAGGGTTCGAGCCGTCGCCACAGCGACAGCTCGAGCCCACGGAACCGGCGTCTGTCTTCGGCCGCGCAGGCCGGCGAACCCAGGGTTCGAAGTCGCGCCACAGCGACAGCTCGGGCCCACAGAACGGCTCTGTTTTGCCGGCCGGTCCCGACTTTTCACCGTCCCGAAACTCGCCTGAAACAAGGGTGCGGAACCGTGCTCCCGACCCCGAAGGAGGAGGCGGAAGGTGAGCGAAGGCACCATCGCCTGGTTGTTGGTCTGCAGCGCGCTGGTGCTGTTCATGACCCCCGGGTTGGCGCTCTTCTACGGCGGCATGGTGCGTTCCAAGAACGTGCTCAGCATGCTGATGAAGAACTTCTTCACCATCTCGATCGTCACCGTGACCTGGACCCTGATCGGGTACACGCTGGCTTTCGGGACGGACAGCGGCGGCATCATCGGCGGTTTGGACTTCGTCGGGCTCTCGGGTCTCGACGCCGACGGGCTCCTGTTCATGACCTTCCAGATGATGTTCGCCATCATCACGCCGGCTTTGATCACGGGCGCCGTTGCCGAGCGGATGAAGTTCTCCGCGTGGGTGGCGTTCACCGTCCTCTGGTCGCTGCTGGTGTACCCGGTGGTGGCCCACTGGGCATTTGCCGCCGACGGTTGGCTCTTCGCCCTCGGAGCCCGAGACTTCGCCGGCGGATTGGTCGTCCACATCAACGCCGGGATCGCGGCGCTGGCCCTCGTGTTCGTCCTCGGCCCGCGCCGTGGTTTCGGGACCGAGGCGATCCGCCCGCACTCGCTCCCCCTGACCCTCCTCGGGACCGGGATCCTCTGGTTCGGATGGTTCGGGTTCAACGCCGGTTCGGCGCTGGCGGCCGACGGAATCGCGGTTGGGCGCCTTCGTCACCACCCAGATAGCGGCGGCGGTGGCTGCGCTCGGCTGGGTGGTGGCGGAGTGGCTCCGCAACGGCAAGCCCACGACGTTGGGCGCCGCTTCGGGCGCCGTGGCCGGGCTGGTGGCGATCACACCGTGCGCCGGGTTCGTCTCCCCGCTCGCCGCCATGGCCATCGGGCTGCTGGCGGGGGCGATCTGCTTCTGGGCGGTGAGCCTCAAGTTCCGGTTCGGCTACGACGACTCGCTCGACGTGGTCGGGGTCCATCTGGTCGGTGGCATCGTCGGCAGCCTGCTGCTCGGGGTGTTCGCCTCGACGGCGGTCAACCCCGCCGGTCCCGACGGGCTCCTCGCCGGTGACGCCGGCTTCCTCGCCATCCAGGCGCTCGCGGTGGTGGCGGTGATGGCGTACAGCTTCGTGATCAGCTACATACTGGCCAGGATCATCAAGGCCGTCATGGGGCTGCGGGTGGACCGAACAGGCCGAGGTAGAGGGTCTCGACATCTCGCTCCACGAGGAGCGGGGTTACGCCCTGACGGACTAGGAGGGAAGATGAAGCTGGTGATCGCGTTCGTCAAGCCCTTCAAGCTCGACGAGATAAAGGACGCCCTCAAGGCGGTGGGCGTGACCGGGATGTCGGTCGGGGAGATCAGCGGGTTCGGCCGCCAGTCGGGCCAGACCGAGTTCTACCGGGGCGCCGAGTACCAGGTCGAGTTCGTCCCCAAGGTCCGGATCGAGATCGTGGTCGAGGACGGAACTCTCCCCTCCGTGGTGGACGCCATCGAGCAGGCGGCCAACACCGGAGAGATCGGTGACGGGAAGGTGGTGGTGGTTCCGGTGGAGGAGGTGGTGCGGATCCGAACCGGGGAGCGAGGCGCCGACGCCATCTGAGACAGGCCCGCCCCCGGCGCTCCGCGGCTTCCTCGAGCTCCGCCGCGCCCGGTGCCGAGCAGCCGGGTCCCGAGGGTGCCGGCGGCGGGCTGTGCCGGGCGCTCGACCGACGCCCTCGATCTGGCCGCTGGCCGAGCTGGCCGCCGGTCCGCCGAGGTGACCGTGGTCGCCGTCGGAGGGTACGGCCGGGGCGAGCTGGCGCTCCACTCCGACGTCGATCTGATGCTGCTCGGCTCACCAGACGAAGCCGAGGCGAGGTCGATCCTCTACCCGCTTGTGGGACGCCCACCTCAAGGTCGGCCATTCGATCCGCACGGTGCGCCAGGCGGTGGCCGCCGGGCGAGATCGGGTCGACACGCTCTGCTCGCTGCTCACCGGCCGGGTCGTGGCCGGGGACCCGGAGCCGCTTGCCGAACTGGAGCGCGAACTGGCATCGATCCTGAGGCGCGAGCGGGGCCGCTTCGTCTCGGTGCTCGCCTCGGAGGAGAGGGCTCGGCGGGTGGCCGAGCCGCATCACAGGCAGTCGGTGGATGTGAAGGCTGGCCGTGGCGCGTTGCGCTGCTTCCACACCGCCGACTGGCTGCGCCGTCGCGCCCTTCTCACCGGCCAACCCGGGCCCGAGCCGGTGTCCGGGGAGGAGAAGGCGCGCGAGGTGCTGCGCGCCGTGCGAAACGCCCTCCACGCCGTCTCCGACCGGCCGAGCGACGTCTTCGCCACCGAGCGCCGAGGGGCGGTTGGGTGCGTGGCTCGGGTGCGGACCCGATCGAGGTGGCGACCGATCTGTACCGGGCCGTCCGGGTCGGCGACCGGCTGGCCCGGCCGCTGATGACGGTTCCCACTCAGTTCGACCCGGTGGCGGCCACCGGACGGTTGGTGGTTGGTGCCATGCCAGTCGTCGCGGGCGCCCGCCCGTCCGGTCGGCTCGCGCCGAAGGGTCGCCGGCGCTTGCCATGGCGGCTGCGGCCAGCTACCAGAGGGGTCTGGATTCCGGACACGGACCAGACGGCGTTCTGGCCGGCGACCCGGCACCGGCATTGGTCGGAGACCGACCGCGCCAACCTTCTCGGCATCGTCGGTGCCGGGAGCGCCGGTTGGGACGTGCTCGACCGGTTGGTGGAGACGGGATGGATGGCGCGGGCACTCCCCGAATGGGAGCGGGTGGTCGGGCTCGCACAGGTGGCGCCGTTCCACGAGCACCCGGTCGATGCCCATCTCTGGCGGACCGTCTCCGAGGTGATGGCCGTCACCGCTCCCGACTCGGCCGAGCCGTGGTGCCGCCAGGTGGCCGAGGACCTCGGGCAGAGCGACGAGCTGCTCCTGGCGGCGGTGAGCCACGACTTGGGCAAGGCTCTGCCTGGTGACCATTCCGAGGACGGGCGCCGAACTCGGCCATGGCGATGCTGAGCCGTCTCGGATTCGGCCGGGCTTCGGTGGAGACCGTGGCGACCGCGGTCCGCTCAGCATCTCTTGCTCCCCACCATGGCGATCCGTCAGGACCTGGACGATCCGGACGTGGTGACCGCGGTGGCCGACCGTGTTGGCGACCGTTCGTCGCTCCGCCTCCTCTTCCTCTTGACCGTGGCCGATGCCCGGGCGACCGGTCCCGAGTCGTGGAGCTCATGGCGGGCTTCTCTGGTGCGATCGCTCTTCTCTCGGGTCGACGCCGAGATGGCGCGTCGGGCCCAGGGCGCACGTGCTCCCCTCGAGGCAGAGGTGATCGAGGCGGCCGCTCGCCAGGCCGGGGTCAGCCGTCGATGCAGGTGGTGCGCCACGCCGACGGCATGCCGGAGGGGTATCTCCTCCGCTTCGGCGCCGAGGAGGTCGCCCGCCATCTCCGGCTGGGCGAACCGACGCCTGCCCCGGGAGAGGTCAGGATCGATGTCCGCCCCGGGGCACCGCTGTCCGATGTGGTGGTGGCCGGCGGCCGACCGCCCCCAGTTCCTCGCCACCGTGTGCGGGGTGCTGGCGCTGCACTCGGTGTCGGTTCGCACCGCCAGGGTGGCTACTCGCAGCGACGGGCTCGTGCTCGATGCGTTCACGGTGGAGGACGCCCTGGGTACGGGGATGATCGGCCCGGCTCGGTGGCCCGCTATCCGCACCGACCTGGGTGCGGCGCTGCGTGGCGACTCTCCCGCTGGCCGAGCGGCTCCGGGCCAAGGTGGAGGCGTATGCCCGGCGCTCGGGGCAGCCCCGAACAGCCGACGGCCTACGGTCGGATTGCCTCCCGGCTCGGGGCGTCATGGCGTGATCGAGGTGAGGACCACCGACCGGCTCGGTCTTCTCTACGACGTGTGCCGCGCCCTGGCCACCGCCGGTCTCGACGTGCACCGGGCCACCGTCGACACCCTCGCCGGCCAGGCGATCGACGTCTTCCACGTGAGCGGCTTGCCAGAGGACGTGGAGGAGCTGCGAAGGACGCTGGAGAGAGACTTGGTTCTGGGTTCCAGTAGTTGGATGTCTGCGCCGGAGCACCGTTGGGAGTTGCCAGCCCCCCTACCCGCTACTCCGCAGCGGATCCTTCCCCCTGCGGGGGACGGATTTACCGTCTTCCGTCTAGAACCTCGGAAGCTTCTCGAAGTTGTTGTCTGTTGAGTCGTCGGGCTTGGCGCGGAAGTAGGGGAAGGCGTTCTTGGGGTGGATCAGTTGAAAGCCTCTGACCACGATGGCGCCTGCGTCCTGGAGGAGGACCGCCTCGGGCACCCGTAGGTCGAGGCCGCTGCTGAATTGGATCTCGGTGACCACGGTCTTGCTCCGGCGGATGGCGGTTGGCCGGAGGCACACCGAACCGAGCTTGCTTCCCGGGATATGGATGGTTGCCTCGCCGGGCAAGTCCTCCAACCGCAACGGCGGCTCGATCGCCCCGTCCGATAGGCGCTGGAGCGCCTCGGTCAGATCGAGCGTCACCGTCGATCCGTCGGCGGCTCGATAGTCGAGCGAGCGGAGCGCTCCTGGGGTGTCCGGCGTGTCCGGGTCGCGGGCCCTCCCCACCAGCGCCGACCCGGAGCGGGGTGAACATCTCGGTGATGGCCACATCTGCGACCAGAGCCATCCCGTCACCGTCGATTGTCACTTCGTCGTATCCGGCGGTCACCAGGATGCGGCGCTCGTGGAGCTCGTCGGGCTCGGTCGATGTGGATCGGGACCGAGCGGGGGATGGTCTGCAGCGGTCCGAGGGCAATCCCACCTCCGTCGCCGGTTGGTGTGGCCCTGACGACCATGTCCTGGTCGCACAAGAGAACCGGGCCGGCGGGTTTCTCGTCGAGCTTTGCCTCGACGATGCTCTCGATGATCTCGCCGGCGACGAACTCGACGATCTCGAGAACCAGGATCCCGGCGAAGAAACCGATCCCGAGCCCGGCCAGCGCTCCGCCTGCGAGCAGCCCGATGAGGAACCCGATGATCCCCCCGCCGATGCCGGCCAGGAGGTCGCCGAGGATCCCGGTATCGATGTCGGTGTCGAGCTCGAGCGAGAAGCTGAGGTTGCCACCGACCAGACCGGGGGTGAGGTCGATGGTGATGGTCACCTTCCCGTCGGGGATGACGTCGATCAAGGGAGAGTCGATGGGGACGGTGCCCTTGAGGACGATCCGTATCCGGCCCGATTGCGGTGTGACCGTCGCCGAATCCCACTCGCCCTTGCGGTCTTCGTCGTCGGGAAAAGGATGGGACCCGTCATCCGCCCGCAGGTCGGAATGCCAGATGTTGTTGGCGAAGCGAGGAAAGGTGGCTTTCCCGACGCCGACCGCCATGTGGCGGCCGGCAGGGAGGAAGGAGATGGCAAGGGCGGCGTCGCCGCGGGCCTCGTGCTCACCTTCGGGGAGTGGGTCCTCGTCCTGCGGATTGGTCCTCAGATCGAGGTTGGCGAGGAGCACGATGGCTGGGTCGCTTTCGTCCTCCCCAAGCCACCTTGGTCAGTTGCGGGAGGCCCGGCCAGACCGGAGAGGACGTTGAAGGGCAAGGTCGTCCCGACACCCGGCAGGTTGGTGGAGATGACGAGTTCGGTGCCGTCGGCGCTGAGTTGAAGGGCGGCGGTGATGGTGAGCGAAACCCCGGAGATGGTCACCGCCACCTCGAGGTCCCAATCGGGGTCGTCGGGGAGCACGGTGACCCCGTCGACCGACACCGGAGCACCCGGCGGTATCGGGGGCGGGGGAGGATCGGGGATCAACAGGTCCATGGTCGGCCAGCCCTTGGAGAGCCACGGCGAACCAGCCGCCGCCCAGTTGCATCTCGACGTCGAAACCACTGACGATCCGGCTGGTGTCCGCCATCGACTCCCCTCCCTCGGGCGCAAGTATGCCCAATCGAAGAGAGGCGGCTGCCCGGCCGGGTGATACCGTCGTTCTCCCGATGCCGCATGACGAATCCCGAGACCGAACCCGAGCGGTGGGGCCGGCTGTTCGCCTGGATGTACGGGCTCACCGGGCGCAACTCGCTACTCCAACCGGGTCGTGGTGGAGCACGCCGCCCTGGAGCCGGGTGACAGGGTGCTCGATCTGGGGTGCGGGCCGGGGGCGGCCCTGGCGGCTGCGTCCCAGGTGGTGGACCACTCACAACTCGCCGGGGTGGACCCGACGCCGGGCTTCGTCAGCCAGTGCCGGCGCCGTTTCCCAACCGCCGACATCCGTCTCGGTTCGGCCGAGGACATCCCCTTCGAGGACGACCGATTCACCGTGGCGTGGACCATCGCCTCGTTCCACCACTGGGTGGACCCAGACGCCGGCCTGGCCGAATTGCTGCGGGTGCTCGCCGGTGGCGGGCGGGTCATCGTCGTCGAGGACCTGCTGCGCCGCTCGGGCGGACACGGGGTCGGCTCAGGACGAGATCGACGACCTCGCCGCCCGAGTCGAGGACGCCGGGTTCACCGGGGTCCGGGTCGACGCGGTCCGCAAACGGTGGGGCCGGATGATCGTGGTCACCGGCCGCAAGCCCGAAGATCCGGCACCGCCCCCTAGCTCAGTCGAGCGACGCCGACACCTCGCTGACGATCCGGTCCACCGATGGGATGGCCATGTCTTCCAGCGACTCGGCGGCGGGGAGGGGGATGTGGGGGGTGGTGATCCGCACCACCGGCCCGTCGAGGTCCCAGAACGCCTCGTTGGCCACCAGCGAGGCGATCTCGGCGCCCCAGCCGCACAGTTGAGGGTTCTCCTCGACGGTGAACAGCCTGCTGGTCTTCGAAACCGACTCGAGGATGGCTTTGGTGTCGAGCGGGACCAGGGTGCGGAGGTCGATCACCTCGGCGGAGATCCCGTGCTCGTCCGCCAAGCCGCTCGGCGGCGGCCATCGCCCGAGGCACCATCAGGGCGAGGGCGACGATGGTGCAGTCGCCTCCCTCCCGGAGCACACGGGCGGTCCCCAGTTCCTCGACGTGCTCGCCGTCGGGGATCTCGCCCTTGGTGGCCATCAGCGACTTGTGCTCGAACATGACGACCGGGTCGGGGTCGCGCACCGCCGCCGCCATCAACCCGACGACGTCGGCCGGCGTGGAGGGCGCCACCACCTTGAGCCCGGGGATCATCATGCACCAGTTCTCCACGCTCTGGCTGTGCTGCGCCCCGAACCTCGACCCTCCTCCGTTGGCGGTGCGGATCACCAGCGGGAGGCTCACCTGGCCGGCGGTCATGTACCTGGTCTTGGCGATCTCGTTGGCGACTATGTCCCAACACACCGCCAGGAAGTCGGAGAACATGATCTCGGCGATCACCGGCACCCCAGTCATCGCCGCACCCATGGCGGCGCCGAGGATCGCCTGCTCCGAGATGGGGGTGTCGCGGACCCGGAGAGGGCCGAACTCGTCGAGCAGGCCGACCGTGGTCTTGAACACGCCCCCAGCCCCCGCGATGTCCTCACCGAGCATGACCAGGCTCGGGTCGCGCCTCATCTCCTGGGCGATTCCGTAGGCGACGGCTTCCCGGTAGCTCAGTTCCGCCACGACCAGCCTCCGTCGGCCCAGACATCGGTGAGCAACAGGTCCTCACCCGGCACCTCGCCGGCCTTGGCGAACTCGGTGGCCTCGTCGACCCGCGCGCGCCACGTCCTGCTGTATGGAGGAGAGGCGCCCCTCCTCGACCCCGAGCCGGAGCAGCCGCTGGTGGTATGAGGGGATGGGGTCCCGCTCCATCCACGCCTCGGTCTCGTCGGCGGGGCGGTACTTGCCCGGATCGGCCCTGCTGTGGCCGCCGTGGCGGTAGGTCAGCGCCTCGACCAGCGACGGTCCGTCACCCGCCCGGGCTCGCTCCACCGTGCGCTTGGCCTCGACGTGGACGGCATCGGCGTCGTTGCCGTCGACGATGATCGGCTCCAGGCCGTAGGCCGAGGCGCGGTCGGCTGCGGGGTTGGGGACCGCGGTGACCAGATCGATCGGGGTGTACTCCATGTAGAGGTTGTTCTCGCACACGAAGACGACCGGGAGATCCCAGATCACCGCCAGGTTGAGCGCCTCGTGGAAGGCGCCGATGTTGGTGGTCCCATCGCCGAAGAAGGCGACGGCGACCTGCCCGCTCTGCCTCATCTGGGCCGACCAGGCGGCGCCGTTGGCGATGCAGAGATGGGCGCCGATGATGGCGTATGACCCCATCATCCCGTGCTCGACCGAGGTGAGGTGCATCGAGCCCCCCTTGCCCGCGAGCAGCCCGTTCGATCTCCCCAGCAGTTCCGCCAAGACGGGGCCCAGCGGCGCTCCCCGCGCCATGGTGTGGGCGTGTCCGCGGTAGGTGGCGAATGTGTAGTCGTCGGGACGCATCGCCGCGGCGAACCCGGTGGCGACCGCTTCCATCCCCAGCGAGAGGTGGCTGGTGCCCTTGACCAGGTTCTGGAGGAACAGGTCGTATGCCCGCTTCTCCATCTGACGGAGCACCTGCTGTGTCTCGTACATCGAGACCCGGGTCTCGAGCGGTATGTCGAGACTGGTCCATCGCCGGGTCGAGCGGGGCCGGATGACGCGGCGCCCTCTGTGCGTAGTCCAACAGTCCCGGTTCGGCCAGCTCCGAGCTCATTCTCCCGCTTCCTCTCAATCTTCGATCGTACTGCGCGACCATATTGAACGGGCCGAGACGTCTGTGCGGCGGCGGGGGCCGGGAAGAAGCCGAGGGGTACAGTGTCACTCAACACGAAGGATGAGGTTGGGCTGGAACACGAGTTCGAAAAGGTCATCGGCGCCAGGATCAGGGAGCAGCGGGAGCGCCTCGGGATAAGCCAGCGTGAGGTGGCGCGTCGCACCGGGTGCTCGCCGAGCCTGATCTCACAGATCGAGAACGGGTTGTCCCGTCCTTCGGTGAGCACCCTGTATTCGCTCGTCACCGAGTTGGGGCTTTCGCTGGACGAGGCCTTCGGGGCGGTGGAGCACCGCGCCGTCCCCTCGATCGATCACCAGCGGGTGGTCCATCCCGAGGACAGGGCAGTGCTGACCCTGGAATCCCAGGTGCGGTGGGAGCGGCTCACCGCCACCTCCGAGGAAGGGCTCGATTTCCTCTACGTGGTGTACGAGGTCGGTGGGGCGTCGGGCGACGGCGACACGATGATGCGGCACAGCGGGCGGGAGCACGGCCTGGTCACATCGGGGAGGCTCGAGGTCCAGGTCGGGTTTGACCACCATTCGCTCGGCCCGGGGGACTCGATCTCGTACGACTCGACCACGCCGCATCGGCTGTGGAACGAGGGCTCAGAGCCGGCCCACGGTATCTGGGTGGTGATCGGGCGCTGAGTGATCAGTAGCACTGGACAGCAACCAAGACAGCGAGGAGGAGGGGCGATGGCCGAGTTTCCGGTGGCGACCACCCGGTCGCCAGGCATCATGGCGGTCGACTGGGAGGACCGGGTCGACTTCAACCGGTTGCGCGAGCACCGCCTGGCCCGGGTCCGCAGCGTGCTCGACCGCTTCGAACTGGGCGCACTCCTTCTCTTCGAGACATCGAACATCCGCTACGCCACCTCGACCACCATCGGCTACTGGGCGTTCAACAAGGGCGAGCGCTGGGCGCTGGTCACCCGCCAGGGCCCGCCGCGGATCTGGGACTTCGGTTCGGCGGCCAAGGCGCACCGGCTGCAACTGCCGGAGCTGTACGACGAGACCAACTCGATCGGCGGCAACACCGGGCTCCAGGGCGCCATCGGCCCCGAGGCCGGTCTCCACCAGCGGGCGGCATCGGAGATCGCCGCCGCCCTCGCCGACGACGGGGTGGCCGGAGAGCCGCTCGGGGTGGACATGGCGGAGACCGCCGTGTTCCTCGCCCTCCAGGCTGCCGGGCTCGCAGGTCACCGACGGACAGCAGGCGATGATGTCGGCCCGGGAGATCAAGAGCCCCGACGAGATCGTGCTTCTCACCCAGGCATCCGCCATGGTCGATGGGGTCTACCAGGACATATTCGAGGCGCTCAAGCCCGGGGTGCGCGAGTCGGACATCGTGGCACTGGCTCACGCCCGGCTCTTCGAGATGGGGTCGGAGTTCGTCGAGGCGGTCAACTCGATCGCCGGCGAGCGGTGCAGCCCGCATCCCCACGTCTTCTCCGACCGTCTCATCCGCCCTGGCGACCAGGCCTACTTCGACATCATCCACGCCTACAACGGCTACCGCACCTGCTACTACCGCACCTTCGTGGTTGGGCGGGCCACCCAGGCACAGCGTGACGCCTTCAAGCAGTCCAGGGAGTGGATGGACGCCGCCATCGAGTTGGTGCGCCCGGGCAACACCACCGACATGATCGCCAAGGTGTGGCCCCGCGCCGAGGACTTCGGGTTCGTCGACGAGATGGACGCCTTCGGTCTCCAGTTCGGCCACGGCGTCGGTGTCGGCCTCCACGAGCGACCCATCATCAGCCGGCTCAACTCGCTCGACGACCCCATCGAGATCCAGGAGGGCATGTACTTCGCCCTCGAGACGTATGCCCCGGCCAAGGACGGCCGGTCGGCGGCGCGGATCGAGGAGATGATGGTCGTGACCGCCGACGGGCCGCAGATCACCACGCTCTTCCCGTGCGAGGAGTTGATGGTGGCGAATGAGTACTGATTTGGTGAGTACTGATTTTGGCGAATACTGAGGAGGTCTGGGATGAGTGGGTCCGTCGTCGTCGTGGGGGGCACGTCCGGTCTGGGTCGGGAGGTCGCCGCCTACTACGCCGCCGAAGGCCGACCGGTGGTGGTGACGGGTCGAGATGAGGAGCGTGCGCGAAGGTGGCCGGCGAGATCGGAGGGGAGACCTCGTCCGCAGCGCTCGACCTCTCCGAGCCGGAGGGGATCGAGGAGGCGCTGACCGGGATCGACAGTGTCCACCACCTCGTGGTCGCCGCCATCGAGCGGGACGAGAACACCGTCGCCGACTACGACATCGCCCGGGCGAAGAACCTGGCCATCCTCAAGCTCGTCGGGTACACCGAGGTGGTCCACGTGCTCGCCCCACGTATGGACGAAGACGGGCTCGATCGTCCTCTTCGGCGGTCTGGCCAAGGACCGCCCCTACCCGGGCTCGACCACGGTGACCACGGTCAACGGCGCGGTCACCACCATGATCCACACAATGGCCATTGAGCTTGCCCCCATCCGGGTGAACGCCATCCACCCCGCCATCGTCGGCGACAGCCCCTATTGGTCGGGCAAGCCGGACCACGTTCTCGAGGGCATCCGCTCCCGCACCCCACTGGGAAGGCTGGTCGCGATGGAGGACATCGTCCACGCCACGGTCGTTCCTCCTCGAGAACCGCGCCGGTGACCGGGGTGAATCTCAGGGTCGACGGCGGGTGGCTGTTGAATTGAGTACTGGGTCTGAGTCTTGGGTTTGGGTTCGAACCCAGAACCCATTACCCAGAACCCAAACGTCGTCGAGATAGTTCCAGTCTCTGGCGAAGCGATAGCTGTGCCGGCCGGGGGCTGCGGAGCCTGGGTTTCCAGCCAGCGGACGATGCCGGGGCCGGGGTTGGAGAACTGGTGGACGGCGCCGACGCCGGCGAAGGCGACGTCACCGGGGACCATGTGGTACTCCTCCCCGTCGAACACGGCATCGACCTCGCCCTCGAGGATCAGATAGGTCTCCTCGAAGGGGTGGTCGTGGGCGCCGGCGAACCCGCCGGGTTGGTACTGCACCATGAACATGGTGTGCAGCTGGGCGCCGAGGTCCGAGTCCACCATCATCTTCACCGTGATCCCGCTGTAGACCAGCAGGGCGGTCCGCATGCTCGCCGAGACCGCGAGACGGTCCTGGGTCTGCAGGTTGGCATCCATGTTCTCGGGGTCGATGTGCCCGAACGACCGGGTACGTGGGTCGCGCACATCGACGGGCACCGGCTCTCCCGGCGGCGAACCGTCCACGAGGTAGGTGTCGAACCCGTGCCGTCTGGCGCGCCTGAGGGGCGGTCATCTCCGCCCACAGCGCCGTCTCGGTCCCCAGGTTGCGGAGGGCGTGGGGCACCCCGATGGGGAACAGCCCGTAGTCGCCCGGGTCGAGCCGGAACGAGCCGTCGGGGGTGTCGGCCACCAATGACCCCTCGATGACGAAGACGCTCACCTCGTGGGAGTGGAGGTGCCCGGGGACCGAGGCCCCCGGTTCCAGACGGCACAACCCGAACCCGGTGTGGACCGCTCCCGGCACCGACTCGTCGACACAACTCCAGCGGCTGAAACCCTCGAGTCCGGCATCGACGTAATTCGCCTCACCGGCGCCGAGCACCAGGTGCCGGGGGTTGATCTCGCTCACCGTTCAAACGTACTCGACGGAACCCGACCCAGCCCTCACAAACGTTTGCGGTCTAGGCTCGCCGACCGATGGAGACACAGGGCCGACGGGATGCTCATCGAGTGGGATGTGCCGGTGGAGATGCCCGATGGGGCGGTGCTGGCGGCCGACGTCTACCGACCGGACAGCCGGGTCGCTACCCGGTCATCCTCAGCCACGGGGTATACGCAAAAGGCCTTCCCTTCAACGGCGACATCTACCGCATGCAGTGGGAGAAGCTGGTGGCCAAGGACCCCACCGTGCTGGAGGGTTCGAGCAACCGCTACCAGTCGTGGGAGGTGACCGACCCGGAGCGCTGGGTGCCCCACGGCTACGCCGTGGTGAGGGTGGATTCGCGCGGCGCCGGCCGCTCACCGGGTGTGCTCGATCCCCGCTCGCCCCAGGAGTACGAGGACGTCTGCGCCAGCGTCACCTGGGCAGGTACCCAGTCGTGGAGCACCGGGAAGGTCGCCGTCATGGGGATCTCGTATTACGCGGTGATGGCATGGGCGGCGGCGGAGCGCAACCCCGAGCACCTCGCCGCAATCGTGGCCTGGGAGGGGTTCAACGACCCCTACCGCGACGCCTACTACCACGGCGGCATCCTCAGCGAGTTCACCCGCCGCTGGCAGCCCAACCAGATCGACCCGATCCAGTACGGGCGGGGGGAGCGGGCGCCGGTCAACCCGAACACCGGGCTGTCGGTGGCGGGGGACGTCACGCTCTCCGGACGAGGAGCTGGCCGCCAACCGGGGCGACGTGTTCGCTGCCATCAAGGAGCACCCGCTGGCCGACGCCTGGCACGCCGCCCGCCGGATCGACCTATCGAAGGGTCACGATCCCGCTGCTCACCGCGGCCAACTGGGGCGGCCAGGGGATCCATCCCCGGGGCAATTTCAACGGCTTCGTCGAGTCACCGTCGGCAGACAAGTGGCTCGAGGCCCACGGCGACACGCACTGGACCCACTTCTATTCGTCGTACGGGCGCGATGTCCAGAAGCGGTTCCTCGACCATTTCCTCAAGGGCGAGGACAACGGTTGGGACCGCACGCCCCGCGTCCAGCTCAACATCCGCCACCCGGGCGAGCGGTTCGTATGGCGGGGCGAGAACGAATGGCCCATCGCTCGGACGAATTGGACCCGCTATCACCTCCACCCCGACCTGACCCTTCGTCTCGAGCCACCCGACGCCGAAGCGGAGATCCCATATGACGCGCTGGGTGACGGTCTCGTCTTCCGCACCGAGCCTTTCGCCGAGGAGACCGAGATAACCGGGCCGATGTCGGCCCGGCTGTTCGTCTCCTCCTCCACCAGCGACGCCGACCTGTTCCTCATCGTCCAACTGTTCGACCCTGATGGCGAAGAGGTCACCTTCGAGGGCTCGACCGATCCCAACACCCCGATCGCCAACGGCTGGCTGCGGGCTTCGCACCGGGCGATCGACCCGGAGCGGTCCCGGCCCTGGCAGCCGTATCACCCCCACGACCGCACCGAGCCGCTCTCCCCGGGCGAAGATGGTCGAGTTGGAGGTCGAGATCGTCCCCACCTGCATCGTCGTCCCTCCCGGGTACCGGCTCGGGCTGTGGGTGCGGGGCCGCGACTACGAATACCGGGGTCGCCTCGACGAGTACGGCGAGCGGTTCGTCTACGCCACCCGAGGCACCGGGGGGATGACCCACGCCGACCCCGACGACCGCCCTCCGGAGGTGTTCGACGCGGTGGTCACACTGCACATCGGCCCGGGTTCACCTTGCTCGTTGCTGCTCCCCGTGATCCCGCCCGCCGAAGCGGATTGACGTGGGTAGCACGCCCCTTACCTCTCGTGCCGCCACCCACGGCGGTGCCGTGGCCGTGATCGACGCCGAGGGGGATCACACCTACGACGAGCTACTGGCTCTGTCCGGTGGCGGAGCCGCTGCCCTCCTCGATGGGAGTGACGACCTTGACGGTGGCCGGGTCTGCTTCATGGTCACCCCGGGGTGGCGCTACGTCGCCTGGCAGTGGGCCATCTGGCGGGCGGGCGGGATGGCGGTCCCGCTCTGCCTGACCCACCCGGCACCAGAGCTCGGGTATGTCCTCGACGATGCCCGGCCCTCTGCTGTCGTGGTCGACGACGAGTTCGCGCCCATTTCGGGCCGCTTGCAGCCGAGCGTGGCCTGCCCCTGATGGCGAGCGAAGTTCTGACCGGTGACCCATCGGCCCGTCTGCCCGAGGTCGATGCGGAGCGGCCGGCGATGATGCTCTACACGAGCGGCACCACCGGCCGTCCCAAGGGCGTGGTCACCACCCATCGCAACATTGTCGCCCAGGTGGAGTCGCTGGTTGCGGCATGGGAGTGGGTGCCCGAGGATCGGACTCTCCTGGCGCTCCCGCTCCACCACATCCACGGCATCGTCAACGTACTGGCCTGCGCCTTCTGGGTTGGGGCGACGGTGGAGGTGCACCCGACGTTCTCCCCAGAACCGGTATGGGCCAGGCTCGCCTCGGCGATCTCTCGTTGTTCATGGCGGTCCCCACCATCTACCACCGGCTGATCGGCGCATGGGAGGAATCCGACCCGTCAGAGCGCACCGCCATGAGCGCCGGGTGCCGATCGCTCCGGCTCATGGTTTCCGGGTCGGCGGCGCTCCCCATTCCCACCCTGGAGCGGTGGCGGGAGATCAGCGGTCACACCCTGCTCGAGCGGTACGGGATGACCGAGATCGGGATGGCGCTCTCCAACCCACTCCACGGCGAGCGGCTGCCCGGCCGGGTGGGCTCGCCGCTCCCCGGTGTCGAGGTCCGATTGGTGGACGACGACGGCAACGAGGTCGGCGACGGGATCCCCGGCGAGATCCAGGTCCGCGGCGACACCGTCTTCACCGAGTACTGGGACCGCCCCGATGCCACCGGGGAGGCTTTCGACGGGGACTGGTTCCGCACCGGCGACGTGGCGGTGCGAGAGGACGGCAGCTACCGGATACTGGGTCGCGCCTCGGTGGACATCCTCAAGACCGGTGGCGAGAAGGTATCGGCGCTAGAGATCGAGGAGGTCTTGCTGGGTCATCCCTCGGTCGCCGAGGTGGCGGTGGTCGGCGTGCCCGATCCGGAGTGGGGTGATCGGGTGGTCGCCGCCGTGGTGGCCGCCGGTGATCCTCCCGACCCGGCCGAGCTCAGGGCTTGGTGCCGCGACCGGTTGGCGCCGGCCAAGGTGCCCAAGGAGGTGCATCTCGTCGAGAGCCTGCCCCGCAACGCCATGGGCAAGGTGACCAAACCCGAGGTCGTCAAGATGGTCAGCGGGACCTGAGCTGGAGCGTCAGGTGATCGGCGGTTTCTTCGCCCGGACCGTGGCCGACCACATTCCGTCGGCAACAGCGTGGGTTGGCGTGATCGTGACGTCCTCGAGTCCTGCCGCCGACAGCCCTTGCCGGTACTCGGTGAAGGTGAGCGCTCCTGCGATGCACCCCACCCAACTGCCTCGCTCGGCGATCTGATCGGGATCGAGTTGGTCGTCGGCCACGACGTCGGTGATCCCGATTCGTCCCCCGGGTCGAAGCACCCGCCGGATCTCGTCGAAGACCGCCTGCTTGTCGGCGGAGAGGTTGATCACGCAGTTGGAGATGACGACGTCGACGGTTTCGTCCTGCAAGGGGATGTCCTCGATGTATCCGCGCAGGAACTCGACATTGCTCGGCCCCAGCTTCGGCGGCGTTGCGGCGGGCGAGGTCGAGCATCTCGTCGGTCATGTCCAACCCGTAGGCGAACCCGCTGGGACCCACCCGACGCGCCGAGAGAAGCACGTCGATTCCCCCGCCCGATCCCAGATCGAGCACGACCTCGCCCTCGGCGAGGTCGGCGACGGCCATTGGGTTGCCGCATCCCAAGCTGGCGGCCGCGGCGTCAGCCGGTATTGCCTCCAACTCGGTCTCGTCGTAGAGCGGAGTGCCCGGCGTCGGCGCTCAGCGGGCCGCAGGAGTCCGCACCGCAGCATCCATCGTCCGTTCCCACCGCAGCAGCCGGCATAGCGTCGCCGTACCTGTTCGCGGATCTCGGTTTCCGGCATCGTGGCTTCTCCTCGTATCGAGAGCTATCGATATGTCCGGGAGCATAGACCAAGTATCGATGTGCGTCAATATATCGATCGGGACGACGATATGCTGTCGGCGATGCAAGTCCAACCCATCGAGTACTGCTGCGACCCGGTTCTGGTGGAGCCACTGGAAGAAGCCGAGGCGGAGACCCTGGCGGCGGGGTTCAGGGTGCTGGCCGACCCAACCCGGCTCCGGTTGCTGAGCTTGATCGCCAACGCCCCCGACGGGGAGATGTGCGCCTGCGACGTAACCGCCCCGGTCGGACGCAGTCAACCCACGGTGAGCCACCACTTGTCGATCTTGACCGACGCCGGGCTCCTCGCCCGCGAGCAACGGGGCAAATGGGCCTGGTTCCGTGTGGTTCCCGAGCGTCTCGCTGTGCTCGCGCGAGGCGCTCACGCCGGTCTGACGACCACTCAACGAACCGGGGTCACCCCCAGCTCGGCTATCAGCCGACGCACTCGGCTCTCGAGGTGGTCACGGATCGGCCGGACCTCGTCTGGATCGAGCCCGGCCGGATCGGGCACCTCCCAGTCCTCGTACCGCTTGCCGGGGAAGTAAGGGCAGGTGTCGCCGCAACCCATCGTGACGACCACGTCGGCGGCCCGCACCATCTCGTCGGTCCACGGCTTGGGAGATTCGCCGGCGATGTCGATTCCGGCCTCGGCCATGACGGTGACGGCTGCGCTATTGATCTCGGGCGCCGGCTCGGAGCCACCGGAGAACACGTCGACCCGGTCGCCCGCCAGGTGGCGCATCCACCCCGCCGCCATCTGCGAACGCCCGGCATTGTGCGTGCACAGGAAGAGAACCGATGGTGTTGTCAACCACGGCGTCGACCGTAGTTCACTCAGCCCCGGTGCCGGGAAAGCCGCCCGAACTACCGTCCCGGTCTGACTCGGAGGAACGCTGCGATGGGAATCGGCGAACTGCGTTGCGTCGTCATCAACGTCACCGATCTGACGGTGGCCTACCGGTTCTGGTCGGCGGTCACCGGGCTCGAGATAATCGGGTCGCCCGATGGCTGGCACGGGTGGCTCGGATATCTGGGCACCAAGGATCCTTGGAAGCACGAGATCATCCTGCAACGAACCGACAACGCTCCCGTCGAGGTGGCCGCACCGTCGCATGACACGACGAACGCCGTTCACATCGACATCACTCCGAATAACGGCATCGACTCGGCGATCGAGGAGATCGTGGCCCTGGGTGGCAGCGTCAAGAAGCCACCGAGCCTGTACCCAAGACCCGGGTCTCACAAGGATCACCGACCCCTGATCGACTGGGCTGTGATGCAGGACCCGTTTGGAAACGAGTTCTGCCTGGTCCACGAGCTCACCGAAGAACAATCACACGCCGCCATGGCTGTCGACGCCACCACCGACCACGAATGGAGGGTGGCTGCCGGACAGACCGGGTCATAGCTCAGGGTGCCCGGTCCGGTGAGTGGTAGGTGTGCCCGAGCGGGCTTGTCCAGACGAAGTGTGCCTGGTGTCGGGTTGTTCGAGTTTCCACCCCGCCTCGTGCTTCAACCGGTGGTGGTGCCGGCAGAGCGGTCCGAGGTTGTGGGGGTGGGTGCGACCGCCCTTGGCGTAGTCCACGGTGTGGTCGAGGTCGCTGTCTCGGGCGGGCATGCGGCACCCGGGGAAGACGCACACCGGTTGGCGGGCCAGGACGTAGCGGCGTTCGGTGGCGCTGGGTCGTCTCCGGGTGGTCCCGTTCCACACGGACCTGTCCGCGTTTCGGGGTCGGTGACGCTGACCCGCCACTCGCCCTGCTCGTTGGCCAGGGCGACTTGGCGGGCGATGTCGGCGATGACCGGTCCCCACCCCGGGATCTCCCCGGGTACCTCGGAGAGTCCGGTGAGGGTGGCCAGGTCGACGGTGATGTCCACCGACCCGGCGGGGGCGGATGACAGCCCTCTCCCGGTGACCAGGTCGGAGAGCACGTCGGCCCTGATCTGGTCGATGGTGCGGCGATCGCCCTCCGTCTTGGCTCCCTTGGCCAATCGGTTGACCCGTTCCAGCATGGCGGCGACCGATTCGGGGGGGAGGTTCAATGCCAGCAGGTTGGCGGTGCCGTCGGGGTTGGCTTCCCCGATCACTCTCCGTTCGCTCGACACCGGTCTCGTAGCGGTGCCTGGAGTCCTCGGGGTCGATGGTCATGGTGAGGCGGCGCAGCCGGGCGGC
Source organism: uncultured Actinomycetes bacterium (assembly GCA_963780745.1). Classification (GTDB taxonomy): domain Bacteria; phylum Actinomycetota; class Acidimicrobiia; order Spongiisociales; family DATADW01; genus DATADW01. Next base: position 340,251 of record CAWACT010000012.1, read on the forward strand.
CAGTTGACCGGTGGTCAACCGGGGTGCTTCGGCCAAGCACCACCCGGGCGGCTTCCCGGGCTTGGTCCTCGGTGAGGTGGCCGGTGTGATCACAGATCACCCGGGCCCGCGGGAGGTCGATCCGTCCCGCTGGAGAGCGCTTGCCCCACCTCGGGGAGCCGTTCCACCAGGTCCCAGGCGATCCCCAGTTGGATGTCGGCGGCTCTCCGGGTGAGATGGAGGGCGGCTCCGATCTCGGCGGAGGAGTCCTCGTCCAGATTGTTGATCCGCTCCGGGCGTGATGCGGCGTCACCCGCTGGGGAGAGGGCCACCTCCATCATGTCGGCGTACATCTGCGCTTGGTCGTGGGAGACCAGCCGGGCGCTGGCTTGGAGCACGATCACCATCTCGTGACCGTTGAGCACCGACCGGTCGATCCCAGCCAGGAGCCACCCCAGTTCGGGACCCGGCGCCATCTCCGCCAAGCCATCGGGTAGCACGCTTCTCGGCGGGCACTCCTTGACCGTATCGAACATGTGTTCGATTGTATGTCACAGCGCGATCCGGGTCTAGACCCTTGATGCCGAATCCGAGAAGAAATCTCGAGAAGAAGTGATCAGCCGACCTCGTACACCTTCATCACCTCGTCGCCACGCAGACTCACACGAACAGCAGATAGATCCCGGTGGCGGTGAGAATCCCGAGGATGATCCGGTCGTAGACGACCGGTGTCACGTGGTGGACCAGCCAGCGGCCGGCGACGACTCCTATTGGAAGGAAGATGAGCGTCGGGGCGAGCGCCAGTTGCAGTTCCAGGTCGAACAGCCCTGCGGCGGCGTAGGCGGGGACCTTGAGCAGGTTGATCCCGGCGAAGAGAAGCACGTGGGTGGCGGCGTAGACCACGGGTGACACCTTGGCGATGAGCAGGTAGATGGCGACGGGTGGGGCGCCGGCGTGGGCGACGGTCGATGCGGCGCCACCGGCGGCCCCGGCGATGATGCCGAGGGGGACCGTCGCCCGAAAACCGGCGGTGGCTTGCAGCCGGGGCTGGATCAACCGGTAGGCGACGAAGCTCAGGCTGACCACTCCGACGATGCGCTGGATGGTCGTCGGCTCGACCGAGGTCAGGATCAGCGTCCCCAGGGCAACACCGAACACCGCTCCTGCCCCCAATATGACGACGTGGCGGCGGTCCCATTTCCGCCAATGGGCGCCAATCGAGAAGATGTCGCCCACTATCAGCATCGGCAGCAGGATCCCGAGGGCGACTTCGACTGGCATGGTCAGGATCATCACCGCGGTGATGACGGGACCGAGCCCGCCGCCAAGCCCTGCCTTGGTCAGCCCGATGAGGAACGCCGCGACCGAGACGGCCGCTATCACCTGCGGGGTTATACTCGATGGTCAGGCCGGCAGTCTCGCTCAGCGCCCAGCCGAGTGGTCCAGATGCGAATAGGGTGACGAGGAAACGAGGAGGACGAGCCATGCCGCGTATCAGCTACGTCGACTTCGACACGCTCGACCCGAAGAGTCAGGACCATCTCGAATACGCCAGGCAGCGGGGGACACCGCGCCCCGAGAGCCAGGCGGTTCGGGCACACGTCCCTGCGGTGCTCGACACCTTCACCGCCACATGGCGGACCGCCTTCGACGACGGGGTGCTCGACAACGCCATCAAGGAGCTTTGCCGTCTGTACGTGTCGAGGACGGTGGAGTGCGAATACTGCGGGGCGCAGCGCTCCGAGGCGGCCAAGGCCCAGGGCGTCACCGAGGCCAAGCTCGACGAGGTGATCGACTTCGAGCGCTCCGATCGATACACCTACCGGGAGCGGGCGGCGTTGCGGTGGGCACAGGCGATCGCATGGGACTCGTCATTGGCGGACGACGAGGTCTGGGATGACCTGCACCGTCATTTCACCGAGCCGCAACTGGTGGAGTTGGGCTACTTCATAGCCCTCACCGTCGGCCAGCAGCGGTGGATCAAGACGCTCGGGCTGGGTCACCGCGAGTACCTCGGGGACACCACCGCCGGGCTGGCGCCCGTGTCGGTGAGCTGAAACCCTTCAGATCAGCAGCCGGTCCTCGTACTCCACCCGGGAGAGGACGCGCGCCTCGCCTTCGGTGATGAGGACCATGTCCTCGATCCGCACGCCGCCGCCGCCGGGGACGTCGGGCACCCATACCAATGGCTCGACGGCGAACACCATGTTGGGCTGGTACTCGTAGACCGTCGCCCCCGGGAGGGTCTCCCCGATGTAGGGAGGCTCGTTGGCGCCGATTCCGATCCCGTGCCCGATGAAGAGGCTGAAGAGATGGTCCTCCAACCCGTGCTCGGCGATCTTGGCGATGATGGCGTCGGCCGTGTCCTGGTTGGTCTGGCCGGGTCGCATCGTCTCCAGGCCTGCCATCAACCCCTGGTAGACCGCGGTGTACACCTGCTTGCTGGCGCTTTGACGGCCGGCCGACAACGGTGGTCCGTCCGATGTCGGCGAAGTAGCCGTTCCACATCGCACCGATGTCGATGAAGCAGAGGTCGCCGTTGCGGATGATCTTGTCGGTGGCGAGGCGGTGCGGCGGCGACATGTGCTCGCCCGAGGCGACGTAGGGGGTGATGACGTGGGCCATCTCCCCCCCGAGATGGAAGAGCGTCTGCATGGCGTCGCCGGCCACCTCGAGCTCGCGCCGCCCGGGTCGGGCCTCGTCGAGGGCGCGCTGGGTCACCGAGTCGCCGATGGCGCAGGCCTCTTCGATGATCACGATCTCGTCGTCGGTCTTCACCCACCGTGCCTGCTGCATCACGGTGTCGCCGTCCACCAACTCGAGGTCGGGGTGGTGGTGCCGCATGGACTCGATGAAGGAGAGGTTGGCCTGGTCCACGCCGAGCCGCCCCGAGGTGAGCCCTCGCTCCTTGAGGATGCCGCCGAGGATCTTCTCGACGAACCCGTCGACCAGTTCGCGTTGCTCCATGATGGGGACGGCGTGCACCTCGCCGATCCACGACATCCCGAAGCGGGCCTTGTCCACCTCGCCGCCCGAGCTGAGGAGGATCGGTTCCTGGCCGGGGAGGAGCAGGGCGCCGTTGAGCGAGGTGGTCTTACCTGCGATGAGCTGGGCACGCAGCGATGTCAGGTAGCGGACGTTCTCGTCCTTCCAGACGAGGAGACCATCCATCCCCGAGGCAGCCAACGCTTCTTGGGCCCGCTGCACCCGGTCGCGCCTCAGCCGCGAGACATCGAATCGGTCCTCCCAGTCGACCCTGAACGGCCCACGGGCATAACCGCTCACTCGAACCTCCGTTTTGGGCCGAACTCTGATCGCGAGTCAAGCGATCGCGGGCAGACTTGGGAGGCGACAAAGGCATTGGACCAAGTGAGGTGAGCGGATGAGCATCATCGAGGAGGGGCGTTTCGACCCAGCCGAGTACCAGGAGGAACTGGCCGAAGCGCCGGGCAACCTGGCGGTGGGCACCGACGCTCCGGTTCGAGAACGAGAGGGTGAAGGTTTGGGAGATCACCCTCCAACCCGGGGAGCGGGGACCGTTCCACGCGCATACCCGGCCCTACTTCTGGACCGTGGTCTCCGGCAGTCGGGGGTTGCAGCGTTTCGATGACGGCCGCTACCTGGTGAGGGACTATTCCGATGGGGACACCATGTTCCTGGTGCACTCTCCGGACGACGTCATGATCCACGACCTGGAGAACGTGGGTGACACCGTGCTCCGCTTCGTCACCGTCGAGTTGGTCGGTTGAGGCGAGTCCCCCGCGTTCTGGTTGCCGGCGGCTCGATCGGTGGTCTCACCGCTGCCGTCCTGTTGTCCGAACTGGGCTGCGACGTGGACGTCTACGAGCGATCTCCCCATCCGCTGCGCGACCGGGGAGCGGGGATCGTGGTGCTCCCCGTCACCGAGCGGTACTTCGTCGAGCGAGGTGGTGAGGAGCGCCGGGTGAGCCTGCGGCTCGAGTATTGGACATACCTGGACCAGGCCGGCCGGGTCGATCTCGGCCGACCCCGATGGCTACCGCTTCACCGGATGGAGCACGTTGTACCGAGCCCTGCTCGGCGCCTTCGACGAGAGCCGGTACCACCTGGGGAGCGAGATGGTCGGCTTCGAGCCGGCACCGTCGGGTGTGGTCATGCGGCTCGGCGACGGCCAGATCGGTCGAGGGCGATCTCCTGGTGTGCGCCGATGGGATCGCCTCGACGGCCCGCTCGATCCTCCTCCCCGAGGTCACACCGCAGTACTCGGGGTACGTCGCCTGGCGGGGGGTCACCGACGAAGCCGGCCTATCGGAGCGGGCCAGGTCCGACCTGGCCGACGCCATGCTCTACCAGGTCCTCGACCACAGCCACATCCTGGCCTATGCGATCCCCGGCGATGATCCCGAGACCGGTGGCCGACAGGTCAACTCGGTGTGGTACCGCAACGCGCCGATGGGTGGGGCCTTCGAGTCGCTGATGACCGATCGCTGGGGCGAGCGGCGCACCTGGACCGTCCCGCCGGGGGCGATCGGCACCGATCACCTCGACGAGATGCGGACCGCCGCCGTCGAGCAACTGGCCCCCACTCTGGCTGAAGTGGTCACCGGCGCAGAGGAGACCCTGATCCAGGCGGTGGTCGACCTGGAGAGCCCGCGGCTCGTCTTCGGTCGGGTGTGCCTGATGGGGGACGCCGCCTTCGTCGCCCGACCCCATCTCGCCGCCGGTCAGGCCAAGGCGTGCGCCGACGCCTGGGCGTTGCGCGATGCCATCGCAGGATCCTCTGACCTGGACAAGGCGCTGGCGCTGTGGGAGAAGAGCCAGCTCGCCCTGGGGCGGTGCGGTGGTGGCCCGGGCTCGCGAGATGGGCAACCGATCGCAGGTGGAAGGGACCATGGTCGCCGGCGACCCCACCTGGAAGTTCGGGCTGGTCGAGCCGGGGTGAGCGCACGAACCGGCATCCAGCCTCGGCGTCACGACGCATTCGGCTCTGGAGTGGATATTGTCGACCTACAACCGATGAAATCGACGGGAGATGCCGTCGCCATAGCTCCCCGAGGGCCGATCGGAACCCGGGGTATCCACGCAAGGGCAGCGATCGGCACCACCGTGCTCCCGGGCGGAATTCCAGTCGAGATCGAATTGATAGCCAGGGTGATGGAGCCGAATCATCAATAGCGACAGTGACGGGAAGCCGAGGAGGAGTACCCATGGTCGAAAGGCAAGTCATCAACTACCCAGGTCACGCCGTAGGGCTTGGCGGGCGGATATGGAGTCCAGGCTTGAAGGTCGGACCATGGATCTTCCTGTCGGGGATCACATCCGTCGACTACGACGAGAAGAAGACTGTGGGGATCGAGGAACGCTCCTCGATGACCCCCCCCAAGAAGGACCCTGAGACCCAGTGGCGACAGGTTCTATCCAACATCCAGAAGATGATGGAGCAAGCCGGCGGCTCCATGGCAGACGTGGTCATGGCCAACGTATTCGTCACGGACATGCACTACTACTACGACTACGAGTGGGTCCGCAGGGAGTTCTTCGTCGAGCCCTACCCGGTTTGCACCGCGGTCGAAGTCGGCTCGCTGGTCCATCCCGATTGGATGCTCGAGATCGAGGTGATCGGCTACATCGACGAGTGAGCTGCGGGAGGCGAGAGAGGTTGTCGGCGCTCTGTCGACGACTATCCGACCAGCACGCTGACTTTCTCCGGTGGGTTGACGCGAACCAGACCCTCCTCCGACAACTTCAAGTCGCCGATCTCCCCACAGGCGAAGCAGAACTCGAGCTGTGAGAAGGGACTGGGGAGATCGCAGCCCATTTGCCTGATCTCCTTGAAGAGTGAATCGAAGCTCTTGGTCACCTGCTCAAGAGGCTCCTCTGCGTGCAGGCCCAGCAGCGGTAGGCCAACTGACGCCACAACCTCCCCGTCGACGACTGCCACCTTGCCACCACCAATTTCGGCTAGATGGTTCGCAGCCACAGCCATATCAATCGGATTGGTCCCAACGATCACAATGTTCTCGCACACCGCGTTGGCGGTTGAGGCGAAGGCGCCCTTCTTGAGGTTGAAGCCCTTCACAAACCCCACTCCGATACCCGTTCCCTTGCCAAGGCGGTCGACCATGGCGAGTAGGACGTATGTCCCTGTCGACGTCTGCGTTGATTACGCCCTCATCGGCGCGTAGCCGCTCGTGATCTTCGCCCGTAACGAGACTTCCTGCGGTGACAACGATGACACGAGCGTCGACCTCGGTAGTCTCGGCCTCGACCCTGAACGTCAAGTCATCCGGAGTCACTGGGCCTGAGAGGGTGACGGTGCCATAGAAGGAGCTGGGATACTCGGTCGGTGGCAACTCTGCGATGAACTGACCGTCCGTCGAACACAGTTTCGCCGCCAACGATGACGGACCGAATGGCGTAGGAAGCCAAGTCCTCGAGTAAGACGATGTCGGCGAATCGGCCCGGAGATATGGACCCGATATCTTGCTGAGCATAGAAGACCTCGGCCACGTTCAATGTCGCCATTTGAATGGCTCTGACAGGTTCCACACCTTGGCTGATAGCCGTTCGAACCGCGTGGTCGATCGTTCCCTCGGTGAGTAGCTTCTCGGGGGAGGCCAAGTCGGCACAGAAACCGAGGTTTCGCGAATCTATGCCAAACTCCGTGTGGGCTCGCAGAAGCTCTGGTGCGTCGATGCAGCCCGAACCATGGCGCATGAAGAGTTTCATCCCGGCGCGGGCCTTGGCCACTGCGTCCTCGGCGGTGACAGTCTCGTGATCGGTGTATGCGCCCACCGCTACAAAAGCCTGCAACTGACGATCACTTATACCGGCGGCATGACCTGTGATCACCTTTCGACGGGCGAGCGTCTCGTCGAATAGATCCAGGATCTCGGGATAGTGATCGACCACTGGAAGGTAGGGCGGTTCCTCGAGTCCATAACAACCCTCCCAGTCGAGGATCTCGAGCATCTCGGCGGGGCTGACGCCCTCAGTGGGTGTGAGGCCGAGCTCACGATTCTGCAGCCACGAGAGTATGGGAACCAGGAAGAGCAGTCGTATGGGCATCTTGTCGAACGCATCCTTCAGAAACCGAACCGCAGGCAGTCCGCCGACGATGCCCGGGCCGTAGAAGGCATCGGCCGTCGCTGTCACACCGTGGCTCAGCAATGCTTCGACGAACGCGTTGACACCGATGTAACTGTGGTATTGATGCAGGTGTCCGTCCACGAGACCCGGCGACAAATACGTTCCGCTGGCATCGATGACGCTGGTGTTTGGTCCCTTTGTGTAGGACACTTCTCCAACGGCGGCGATTCGGTCGCCTCTGACAGCGACTGCTGCCGGATACAGTTCGGCGGTCGAGACGTTTACGAGCGTCCCCCCCTCGATGAGTAGGTCGGCAGGCTCTCTGCCCATCGCGACATCAACGAGTTCTCGTCTCCGCACCTTCATCCTCACTTTTCCCCGCCTCCATGATTGTGATCAGGCGCCAGCGCCTGGAGGTGCCTGAAGCTACTAGCTGTGGATACTCCTGAGACCTGCGTGGTGGAGGTGGCAGCATTCGCCGGGTGGCCCGTTGCCGGTGAGTGGTTGGAGCGACGGTCGATTGAAGGCAATGTCCCCGCTCGAGGTTGGGCCGCTCACAGGCACACGGCGTCACGACGCCGAGACTCGGTACCGTCGTCCAATCAGGTACATCGAGGAGGCGAGGTGAGGCTAGAAGGAAAGGTTGCGCTGGTCACCGGGGCGTCGTCCGGTATCGGCTACAGCATCGCCGAGAAGTTTGGAGAGGAGGGGGCCAGCGTCTGTCTCGTGGCACACAGACATTTGGAGCAGGCGCAGGAACTGGCCGACAAGATCGAGGGCAATGGTGGGGGCGCAATTGCTGTCCAGGCTGATCTGTCCAGCACATCGGACATCCAGCGACTGACCGACTCGGCTCTTGAGAGATTCGGCCGATTGACATCTTGGTGAATTGCGCCGGCGTATTTTTCATCGGCTCTTGCATGAGCTCAGTGAGGACGAGTGGGATACCACTCTCGATGTAAACGTAAAGGGTCCATTCTTTCTGACACAAAAGGTCGCGCCCCACATGATCGAGCAAGGGAGCGGAAGCGTAATTTTCGTGGGCTCGATCTTCGGCCCCCGAGGCGTTCCGGCTGCTGCATCCTATGGTGCATCAAAGTCGGCACTTCATGGGCTCACCGAGTGTCTTGCGATCGAGTTGGCTCCTAGTGGCATCAGGGTGAACGCAGTGGCTCCCGGCAACATCGACACGCCGATGAACCAAGAGCTCTACGAGAAATTCGGAGGCAGGGAAGCATTCCGTGTCCAGTATCCGTTGGGGCGAATCGGCCTCGAACAAGACGTGGCCAACGCTGTTGCATTCTTGGTTTCTGACGAAGCGGAATGGATAACTGGTGTGGTGATGCCGGTTGACGGCGGATACATGGCCAAGTAGGGAAATAGAGATCGTGAGGTCGCGGTCAGAGCCCGAGGTAGGTGCGTTGAATCTCCTGTGACGTTGCCAGCTTTTCAGCGGGTCCTTCGAACACGATCCTTCCCTTGTTCATCACGTAGATATAGTCAGCGAGAGCTCAATGCGAGTGACAGATTCTGCTCCACAAGCAGGATCGGCAATTCCGCCGCGGTGCGAAGATGCTCGATCACTTCCACGACCTGCTGCACAGCGATGGGAGATAGCCCTTCGCTCGGCTCGTCCATCAGCAGCAGTTCCGGATTCGTGAGTAGTGCTCGGGCGATAGCAAGCATCTGCTGCTCGCCGCCCGACAAGGAGGAGCCCTTCTGCTTCATTCGTCGTTCGAGGGCCGGGAAGAGCGAGAGGATGCGTTCGAGATCCCAGCCGGGTTCGCCCGCGCCGAGTCCGTTCCTCTTGAACACGCGGACGTGTTCCGCGACGGTTAGGGACGGGAAAATCCGCCGCCCTTGGGGTACCAAACTGATCCCGCTCCTTGGCGATCTCGTGAGCTGGCATTGTTGTGATATCCACATCTTTGAATGTGATGCTTCCTCGCGTCGGTGGTGAGAACCCGACGATCGACCGGATTGTCGTAGTCTTTCCGACCCCGTTGCGTCCCATGAGGGCGATGATCTGTCCCGGACCGACCTTGAGAGAGACTCCTTGGAGCACGTAACTGTCGCCGTAATACGTGTGGATGTCGTTGACTTCGAGGACGCTATGCATAGGCCTTCCCGAAGTACACTTCTCGCACCGACTTGTTCGCTCGGATCTCGTCCGCGCTTCCCTCAGCGAGGATCTCTCCAAGGTGCATGACTGTTACCTCGGACGCGACCTCGAACGCCACATCCATGTCATGTTCGATGATGAGTACGGTCAACTGGGGATCCAGTGCCTTGATCAGCTCCACCATGGACCTGCTCTCAGAGAGGGACAAGCCGGCCGCTGGCTCGTCGAGAAGAAGCACCTTCGGGTCCGACGCCAGAGCTACAGCCAGCTCGAGCTGTCGTTGATGTCCGTACGAGAGGTTCCCGACTTGTGTGTCCCGTTCGTCCCACAGGCCCGCCATCTCGAGCAGGCTCCTGCATCGCTCATTGACGTCGTCCAGGCTCGTCACTGGCAGCGTGCATCAGATACTTCCTCCGCTGAACGCCCAAGGTTCCAAGACGGACATTGTTCATGACAGTGAGCGAAGGAAAGAGATTTGTGATCTGGAACGTGCGGCCGAGCCCCATCCTCGTCCGGGCGTGTGAAGGAAGAGCGGTAACATCCTCGCCGAACAAGTAGATGTCGCCCGCTGACGGCTTGTACACGCCGGTGAGCACGTTGAACAACGTCGTCTTGCCGGCCCCGTTTGGTCCCAAGAGTGCTCTCCGGGTGCCCGGAGAACGCCGTCAGAGACACGTTGTGTACGGCACGAACGCGACCGAATGTCTTACTGATACCCTCTAGTCGAAGCGTTTCCTCGCCTCGCCCATCTCGCCCGACAGTCGATTCGATCCGCGCCGGTCCGAATGTGTTCGGCCGTAGCCGGCGAAGGCTGAACTTCGATCTCTACGTCACCGACTGCCGGCTCCTGCCCGACAGCAGTGGCTGAGCGCCACCTTTGAGGGACCAGCCCCAGGATTCCCTTGGGCGCGAAAAAGACGGTGATGATGTACGCAAGGCCCAAGGCGATCACCCAGTTGTCTAGATAGCCGCTTAGGTAGTTTCGGAGGCCCGTGACGACTGCGGCGCCGATGATCGGACCCGAGAGCGTTCCCGCTCCGCCGACGATGACCATGAGCATGGCCTCGAAGGAGGTCTCGACCCCGAGAACGGTCGGAGAGATGAACTGGGTTGAGTACGTGTACAGCACTCCTGCGACGCCTGCGAAGAGTCCAGCGATCACAAAGACGACGTACCTGTGCAGCCAAACGTTGTACCCACTGGTCCTCATCCTCAGCTCACTGTCCTTGATACCGCGCAGGGTAAGGCCAAAGGGCGAACGCACCAAGCGATACATGAGAAGGCCAGAAATGAGGAAGACACCAAAGGCGACATAGTAGAAGGTGAGATCGGAATCCAACGCATCGAAGGGACGAGCAATTCCGTGTAGGCCCAAATAGCCGCCGGTCATCTGGCCCCAGCGATGGGAAAGCCCCCAGAGCACCTGAGCGAACACCAGAGTCATCACCAAGAAGAAGAGGCCAGTCAGTCGCACCGCCAAAGCGCCTGCAATCGCCGCCAAGACGACGCTTGCAAGCAGAGCGAGGGGTATCACCAGCTCCCACCCGATGTCAAAGCGAGTGCTCAGGATCGCGACCGTGTACGCAGCCATCCCGAAGAAAGCCGCCTGACCTAGAGATTCCATTCCCGTGTAGCCCATGAGCACGTCGAGACTCATTGCAAGGATGGCGAAGATGACAATCAGCATGAGGATCGACAAAGGGAACGGGCCAAGGAAGGGTGGTGCGGCGATGGCCGCGATCAACAGGACAAGGACGAGCACTCTCGTCCGTCTACTTCCTGGCGCTACGGAGCGCTCCATGCGCATCGTTCTACGCTTTCCCCAGCAACCCGGTCGGCCTGATTGCGAGGACGATAATCAACGGAACGAAGAGGGTAAAATGGGCCAGTTCAGGGAACAAGCTCTTTCCGACGGAGTCGATGATGCCGATAAGGAGGGCAGCGAGAAAAGCACCCTGGATACTCCCTAATCCACCCACTACCGCTACCAGCAGTGCCAGAAGAAGCACTTCGAACTGTGCGCCCTGGAATGCTCCCAGGAAGGGAGCTCCGACAGCGCCGGCCAATCCGGCCAGTATCCCGGTGATTCCGAAGACGAATAGGTACAGACGACCAACGTTGACACCCATCCCGCGAGCCATCTCCTCGTCGTCAACGCTCGCCCTTACCAACGCCCCGAGTCGAGTTCGCTCCAGGAGTAGCCAGAGGAGGAGTCCGACGAAAACCGCCGCGGCCAGCATGAACAACCGGTAGGTGGGGAACGAGACCACTCCGAGATGAGTGGAGTCGGCGAGGGGTTCGGGCCTACCGAGGGTGCGCGGATAGCCCCCCCACCAGATCACGCCGAACTCAGCGATGATCAGGGTCACTCCCATCGTGACCAGTATCTGCGGGAGCGGTTGTTGGTGGAGTCGCTGGAGAAGGCCCGCATATAGGGCAAGGGCTACCACCCCACCGACCAGACAACAAACGGCAATCGTGAGGAGAAAGCTGTCCGTTTCCTGGAACACAGTCCAGGCGATGTACGCCGTCAGCAGATAGAGGGCACCATGAGCGATGTTGACGATCTTCATGATGCCGAGGCCAAGCGTGAAACCACTCGCCAACAGGAACAGAAGGCCACCGTACGTGACTCCGTTCAAGAGCCGGGTCACCCACTCTTCCACGACGAGTTACTCGACCGCTCTACGTCTCAATCGGGAGCAGCTTGGACTTGACCCGCTGGCAAACGCTCCGGGTTCAGGCATCGGCCGATCTAGACACCCGGAAACTCCCTGGAGAAGAGCGGATTCGCCAAGAACTCCTGCTGGTCGAAGGTCCAGAACTGAGTCACTTCCGGGACCGTCTCGACGAGACTGTCGGTGATGGTGCCCCCATCGTCCACCAGCTCCACGATGTAGAAGTCCCTCACCTGCCGGTTGTACTCGTCCACGGTGATGGCTGACGATGGAGCGTCGGAGAGGTCGATGTCTCGAGTGGCTGCGGCGAAGGCCTCACCGTTTGATTTGACCCAATCCGGCAGGTCCTCGGGCGCGATTCCGTTCTCCTCACTCACGAACGCGAGGGTTCGATCGATCACCATCGCCGCCACGTATGCGGCCTCTCCCCAGAAGGTCGGAATGTTCCCGGTTCGCTCCTCGTAGGCCTGAACGTAGGTTTGCATCTCCGGCCGATCGAGGTTTGCGGTGAACGGCGTGATTCCAGTGATGCCGATAGCGGCATCCCCGGAGTAGAACCTGATCGCATCCTGGGCGACCAGATCCTCCGAAGAAAGGACCGGGATGGTGTCCTTCAGGCCGAAGTCGGCATACGCTTGGACGAAGCGGGGAATGTCTGCCCCGATCAGCGTCACGTATACGGCATCCACCTCCGGGTCGATCTCGCTCACGAACGGGGCAAAGTCAGTAGTTCCGATCGGTGCCCAGAGCTTCTGGACGACGTCGCCCCCCGCAGCCTCGAAGGCGTACTGGAACCCGCCGACCGTTTGCCAGCCCCACGCGTAATCCTGTCCGAGGGTCGCGATGTTCCGATACCCCAGGTCTTCGTACGCGTAGGTCCCAAGCGGCATTGTTTCCTGACTGGCTGTGTGCTTCGCAGCAGCGGAAAGCGTCGGAGTCCCGAGGCGCGTGTAGTCATCGGAGGCGACACCCGTCTGCCCGACCCACGGGATCCCTGCCTCGTTGACTGAGTCGAGCATGGCGAGGCCCTCGAACGCCAACATCGGCCCCGACAGGATGTGAACCTGATCGTCATCGATCAGTTTCCTCGTCTTCGTCACGACCAGTTCTGCGTCCGTCTCGGTGTCCTCGAATGTCACCTCGACCGGAAGTCCACCGAGCGTGCCACCTTGTTCCTCGACGTACATCTCAAAGGCCTGCCGCATCTCTTCCGCGGACTCCGCCACGACCCCGGTGAACGGCAGAGGCACGCCGACCTGGAGTGTCGGTAGGGCCTCGCCGCCGGTCGTCGCGGCCCCGCCACCGGTGGCCTCGGTCCCCCCAGAGTCTGCCCCAGTGCAAGCCGCCAACAAGCCGAGCCCGAGAACAACGGCAACCACTCCCCGCCTCGTCACCATGAGGGCTCCTCCCATCAACTCCTGAGCCGCCGGATCATATGCCCGTCGTCCTATAGAATGCAAGATCCTGGTTTTGGGCCTAACCAAGCCGCCGCCAACCAGTCCGAATGCGATTCGAGCCCTCGTTGATGCCGGTGCGGACCGAAAGGAGCGAAGCCCGTGACGATCACCAAGCAGGAGTTGGCGAGTCGGCATGACCGTGTGAGGTCGGCGCTCATCGAAGGCGGGTTCGACGCGCTGATCGCCTACTCCACCGCCAAGGTCGTGGCGAACGTGCGATATCTGACGGACTACTTCGTTCGATTCGCGGGGATGCAGAACCTGCCCGAAGGCGGGTACCACATGTTCGGGTCGTGCGCCGTTCTATACCCCACCGAGGGCGAGCCGATGGTGCGCACAGATCAGCCCTGGGACATCGCCCGAGCGAAGGAGATCTCCGCGTTTCCCGACACGGCGTACTCGGGCCTTTTCGCGCAGGACTTTGGCCGGGTGATCCGCGACCGTAGGTACCGGCGGGTGGCGATCGACAATTGGTACCTCTTCCCAGCCCGGGAGTTCATGGCGCTGAGGGAGATGGCCCTCGACGCCGAGTTCGTCCCCTCACATCTGATGTCCGAGGTGCGCCGCATCAAGTCCGAAGGTGAGCTGGAGATCATGCGGAGGTCGGCCGCTCTCGCGGTCGAGGCCGTCGAGACCTCGCTCGATGCGGTGAAGGTCGGGGCGAACGAGTACGAGGTCGTGCTCTTATGCGAAGAGGTGATGCGGCGAGGGGGCGACATCGAGCTCGCAGGCGGATCGATCTCCGGATGCGGACCGAACACGTCCACCGGGAGCTGGGTGCCGTCGCGCACCCAAAGCAGGGCGATCGAGGCCGGCGAGTGGGTCATGATGGATGTGTGCCCGCGGGTCGATGGGTACGCCGGCGACATCTCCCGGCATCGCGTGGCGGGTGACGTGAGCGACCTTGACCCGCGGTTGAAGAGGATGTACGACGTCGCGCTGCTCATGAGTGAGGAGGTCCGCAAGGCGATCAAGCCCGGAGTCACGGGCCGCGAGCTGAACTCGCTCGCTGAACAGATCGCCGACGGAGAGGGATTCCTCGGGAACAAGATCGGTCTGCTCGGTCACGGCCTCGGCTTGGATATCCACGACATCCCGGACTTCTACTACGACGACAGCGCCATCTCACCCGGGGAAGTGATCACCGTTGAGCCGTGCCTTCTGCTCGAGGGCGTGGGGGGCGTCCGGATCGAGGACATGGTGCTGGTCACCGACGAGGGGTCCGAGACACTGACGAGCGCCGCCGACCGGGAGCTTCGGGGGTCCGACTAGGCGCCAGCCACCGCCGATCCAAGCAGCGAGCCCTCGGGCGCGGCCAGGGCGTAGGCGCTCGTCTGCTCGTCGATCTCAACCGCTCGCCCGTCGCTTACGGAGCGATAGGCGGCGCCGATCACCGCCATTAGGTGCCGCCCATCGGTCCCAGGGATTGGTGCGGGTCCGCCACGTCTCACGGTTCGCACGAAATCCATGACCTCGTATACGTGCCCTGAGCCGAACACGATCTCCTCGGCACCTGGGGGGATCACCGGGAGCTGCGGCGGGACAAGGTCTGGAGCGCCGGCCAACTCAGCGATCCGCAGCTCGTCACCGTCTAGTACCAAGTATCCGCCGGTGCCGTGCAGCTCTATCCGCGTGCCCGTGAAGTCATCCATGATCGGGCTCGCGCTCGTGGCGGTGAGCGTCGCGATTGCGCCAGATCGCATCCTCAGGGTCAGTCCAACCGTGTCCTCATGGTCCTGGGCGGACTCGAGGCGGTCCGCCCAGGCTTGCACCGCGGTGGCGGGGCCGCCGAACCACAGAAGGAGGTCGAGAAAGTGGATCGCCTGCGTGCTGAGGACACCGCCCGTCGAGAGCCGGCGCCGACCTCGCCAGGGCGATGTTCCTCGCGGGTCGCCGCTCAAACCGCTCGCGTGCACGGCACTCGCGATCAGCGGCCTCCCGAGCGTCCCGGAGGCGACGGCCCTCCTCGCCAGCAGGTTCCCTGGGGCGTATCGATGGTTCATCACGAAGCCCAGTTGGACGCCGTTCCGGTCACACGCCGCGAGCATGTCGTCGGCCTCCTCGACGGTGAGGGAGAGCGGCTTTTCGCACAGGATGTGCTTCCCTGCCTCGGCAGCCGCGATCGTGACCTCGTGATGCAGGTGATCGGGGAGGCAGATCGAAACTGCCTGGATCGCCGGGTCGGCGAGCAGCTCCTGATAGTCGGGTGTTGTCGTCAATGCACCGAAGCGTCTACCGAGTTCGCCCGCACGCGCTTCATCCTGATCCGCGACACCCACCAGACGAACACCATCGTCAGCGAGACTCCGAACACCCCACGCGTGCGAAGACGCCACCCACCCGCACCCGATGATGCCGTACCCGTACCCGTCACTCGTCGAAGAAGGCAACTCAATCACTCTCCGTGTCAGACCACCCGAACATGCGTTGCCTGGCAGGCTGACACACCGAGATTGTGGTGTTTGAAAACACCGCCCCAGGAAGAGCGCGATCCTAAAGCCAGCCGAGGAGGGACTTGCCTTGATCAACCATCTAACGGAGCCAGAGCAGCGGATTGGGGTCATCGGACTCGGGAACATGGGCGGCGCCCTCGCCGCGAGTCTCCTTCGAGTGGGTTTCCCCACATTGGGCTTCGATATCGACCGGACCCGCGTAGAACTCTTCGAGGCCGGTGGAGGGCAAGGCATGGCCTCGCCCGCCGACGTCGCGGCGAATTGCGACAGCTTGATCACGTCGCTCCCGTCGGTCCGAGCCCTCGAGGATGTGATTGGGGGAGACGGCGGCCTGCTGACCGCAGGGCGAAGGGGATTGGTCGTGATCGAGACCAGCACGCTTCCGATCGATGCGAAGGAAGCTGCCCATGAGAGCCTGCATTCGATCTCCTCGGTATTGCTCGACTGCCCCGTTAGCGGTACGGCGGCGCAGGCACGTGTCGGAGACCTGGTCGTCTTCGCCAGCGGCGATCAAGCAGCCGTCGAGAGGACTGCATGGGTCTTTGAGGCGATTGGCAGGTCCTGGCATTACGTCGGGGAGTTCGGCGTCGGCTCGAAGATGAAGTTCATCGCGAACCTCTTGATCGCGGTCCACAACCTTGCGGCAGCTGAAGCCTTGCTGCTGGCGAAGAAGACCGGACTGGATCTGGACCTGGTGCATCATGTGATCAGCGATAGTGCCGCGACCTCCCGTATGTTTGAAGTCAGCGGCCGCATCATGGTGGACGGCGCGTACGCCGACGGTGAAGCGAAGGTCGAGATCCTCCACAAGGATCTGCAGATCATCAGATCGTTCGCTTCCGACGCCCGGTCGCCCGCTCCACTGTTGGCCGTCACTACGGAGTTCTATACATCCGCGATGGCGCTCGGGATGAACTCGATGGAGGATGCCTCCGTCTCCGCGGTACTCGGGCGACTGGCGGGCCAAGGCGATCACGACAGCTGACCCTGCACATTCGAGCACCGAGCGGCCGGTTCACGTCTTCGAGCTCCGGTCAGTCGTCGAACAGAGCCACCGCCCGGGTCGGGCCGCCGTGGGCGCCGACCACCTTGAGGGGAAACCCGACGAAGGTGAAGCGCTTGCCGACGACCTCGGTGAGGACCAGGTTCTCGTAGTGGGTGATGTGCTCGCGGCGCGACATCATGTGGACCGGGTAGGTCTTCGATGCCGGGTTGTCCGGGGTTGGCGAGTCCACCCCGAACGCCTTGACACCGTGGTCCACGATCCACTCGGCGGCGCTGGCACCGAGGCCGGGGAACCTGCTCAGGTAGTCCGATGTGCCCCGATACCGGTCGTAGGTGGCGGTGTAAAAGAAGCACAGGTCGTCCCGGTCGAGCGTCAGCCCGGTCTGCTCCAAGGCAGCCTCGAGGTGCTCTGCGGTGATGTCGGTTCGCTCGGGGAAGGCTGAGACGTCGAGGCAGATGGCGGGCCCATAGAACAGCTCGAGCGGCATCTGGTCGATGGTCGCCGCGGCCGGGTCGGGATCGAGGTGGGAGAACGAGTCGACGTGTGTCGGCCCGTTGTCGTTGAGCATGAACCCCCAGGTCTGGAAGGAGAAGCCCCCCTCGAAGCGGACCGCGGTCTCCTCGTGGGTGGCGTGCTGGAAGGTGACCGTCTTCAAATGGCCGGGGTAGACCTGCATCCCCTCGTAGATGTCCTGTGACAGATCGACCAACCGGGTCATCCACGGTCCTCCTTGGCGACCTCGATCTATCTAGCAGGGTGGCGGCCCGCAGAGCCTCGGGTCAGTGGTGAGCCGGGATCGGGCGGCCCCGGAAGTAGTCGGGGCGCGCTTGTCGATCGCCGGCAGCTCCCAGGTCGTCGCACAGCCCGAGCGGCGGGGGCGGAGCGGGAACCTCGCCCTGGAAGCCGGGTTGCACCCGCACCTGAAGCTCTTGCTCGAGGTCGTAGCTGTAGGCGAGGAGCTTCGGCTCCTCGAGGAAGCGGGCGTACATCCAGATCCCGGCGGGCCATCCGGTGCTTGCGATTCCGACCGGGACCGAGATGCTCGGGTAGCCGGCGACCGCCGGCGCCGATGACCCGAAGGCATACGAGGGCGAGACCACGGCATCGAGGTCGTGCTCGGCCATCACCCGCTCTATCCCCTCGTCCCGCGCCAAGGCGAGAGAGTTGGCCCTTGCCGCCAAGTAGACCGGATCCTCGGGGTCGCCACTGGTTGCCTCCGATGCCTCGAAGATGCTCTGGTCGATGTAGGTCATCTCGGCCTCGCAGTTCGCCAGGTTGAAGGCGATCAGGTCGGCGAGCGTCCGCATACGGGTGCGCCGCACCGTGCGCAGGTAGGCGGCGATGTCGATCTTGAACTCGTGGAGCAGCACGGTGAACTCGTCGTCGAAGAAGGCGAAGGGGTCGCCGGTGTCCACCGGGTCGACGATCACCGCCCCCAGCGATGCCATGACGCCGATGGCCTCTTCCACTACCGCGTTGAGCTCGGGCAGGGCAAAGTACTCCTCGAGGAACATGCGTCGGTCGATGCCGATCCGGGCACCCCGCAACGCTCCGCGCCGCAGGAACTGCTGGTAATCGCGCGGCACCCTCCGCCCGGCGACCTCTCCGAAGGGGGTCACCATGGGCCCGAGGAGGGCGGCGACGTCGGTGACGGTGCGGCCCATCGGACCGGCGGTGTCCTGGCTGTGGGCGATGGGGATGATCCCCTGCTGTGAGATCAAACCCAGAGTGGGCTTGAGACCCACGACGAGGTTGTTCCCTGCGGGGCACAAGATCGAGCCGTCGGTCTCGGTGCCCACCGCGGCGGCGCAGAAGTTGGCCGCCGGGGCCACCGCCGAGCCGGACGAGGAGCCGCATGGGTCGAAGTCGAGCACGTAGGGGTTGCGGGTGAACCCCCCGCGGGCGCTCCAGCCGTTGATGAAGATCCCGTCGGGCCGGCCACCTCGGAAGTTGGCCCACTCGGAGAGGTTCGTCTTACCGAGGATCACGGCGCCGGCACGGCGCAACCGCGCCACCAACGGAGCGTCGGCCGGGACCCGGCTCCCCACCAGCGCCAGCGAGCCGGAGGTGGTCTCCATGCCGTCGTCGGTGGCGATGTTGTCCTTGAGGAGGATGGGGATTCCATGGAGCGGGCCTCTCGACCTACCTGCGGCCCGTTCGGCGTCGCGTCGGGCGGCGATGGCGAGCGCCGCCGGATTGGTCTCGATCACCGAATGAAGGATGGGGTCGATCTGGCGGATGCGGCGCAGGTAGCCCCGGGTCAGCGCCACACTGGAGAGCTGCCGCTGCTGCATCAGCCGTTGCAGCTCGGGGATGGTGGCCTCGATCCAGGGCGGATCACCGGCCGCCAGAGCGGGTGCTTCTCGGAGACTGCTACCTCCGACGAGCAGCGCGCCGCTGCTTGCTGCCACGGCGGCAATGAACTGCCGGCGCGACGGTGGGGACTCCCATCCTCCCATGCGACCTCCCTTCGCCCGAACGACGTTAACGCAAGGCTGTCGAGTTTGCCTCGGTGAGCGGTTCCGTTGCACTGCTACCGTCGCCCGCCATGTCACCGCCGCTGTGGCTCGTGATGTCGGAGGGCCACCAGCGGCGCTTCCGGATGTCGGCCGGCGCCGAGAGTGCCCGGCCGCTCCCTCCTCTCGCCCAGGCACTGGTCCTGTCCGACTGCGCCGGGATGCTCACCGACCCGGAGCTGGCCCTGGGGCGAGTGCGCGCCCTTTTCGAGGTGGCCGGGATCGAGTGAACCGCCATTGACCGGGACCAGTTGGGCCCTGGTGGCCGCAGTCTGCTTCGGGGTCGGCCAGTTGCTCAACCGCAAGAGCAACCAGTTGATCGACGCCTACCGGACCACCTTCGGGTTGCTGGTAGTGGTGGAGACGCTCCTCATCGGACGCGCCTTGTTGGCCGGGGAGCTGGGGATGCTCGCCACCGCCCCGCTGGCATCGCTGGCGGCTTTCGTCGTAGCCGCGCTCATCCACTTCGGTGGTGCGTGGACGCTGCTCGGTCTGAGCCAGCAGCGGATCGGGGTTGCCCGGACGGGTGCACTGGTAGCGGCCGCCCCTTTGGTGGGGACTCTGCTCGCCGCAGCCTTTCTCGACGAGCCGCTCACCTGGGCGACCGCCGGTGGCGTGAGCCTGGCGGCTGCGGGGGTGGCGTTGATCTCGATGAGTGGGCGGTCGGATGACGGAGACTGGGCGAGACCGTGGTTCGCGCTGGGGGTCGCCCTTCTCTGGGGAACCAGCCCGCTGCTGATCCGTCTCGGGCTTCGGGGCTTCGACCAGCCGCTCCTCGGGCTCACCGCCGGCTTGGCGGTGAGCGTCTTGGTCTACGGGGTCGTTCTCTCGATGAGCGGCGCCTGGCGCCGCCCGCTCCCACGCGCCGCCCTCGGGTGGATATCGCTCGGCGGGGCGGTGAGCACCCTCGCCATATCAGCCCAGTGGCTCTCGTTCGGGCTGACCACTATCGCCATCTCCATCACCATCCAACAATTGTCAACGCTCGTCGTGGTGGCCCTGGTGCCGCTCCTATTCCACGAGCCGTTCGAGCGCTTCAACCCACGATTCCTCGTCGGGACCGCCGCCATGCTCGGCGGGACCGCCATCGTGGTGGTGGCGGGGGCCTGACGGCAGGATCGCCGATATTCGGCGAGTGCCCGTAGGCGTCGGGCCTACCGTCGCCCGATCATGGGGCGGAGCATCAGAGAGCGGATCACGGCCGACCTCAACGACGCCATGAAGCGGCGCGATACCGAACTGGTGGCGGTGTTGCGAACCACAATGGGGCTATCGGCAACGCCGAAGCGGTGCCGCTGGCAACCACGAGATCATGGCCGGTCGTCGGGCCACCACCGAAGATCTCGGAGGATCTGTCCCTTCGGAGAGCTGACGCCAGGCCAAGTGACATCACCGGCCACCATCGAACCCGTGAGGACTAGCGTTTTCCGCCCATGCACATTCGGGAGCGGATCACGGCCGACCTCAGCGACGCCATGGAGCGGCGCGACACCGAAGTGGTTGCGTTGTTGCGAACCACGCTGGCGGTTATCGGCAACGCCGAAGCGGTGCCGCCGGCAACCTCGAGCTCACAGCCGGTCATCAGGCCTACCGAGGTAACGAGACGGCAGCTCACCGAGGAGGATCTCGCCCAAGTGATCCGCTCCGAGGCCGCGGAGCGGCAGGCGGCCGCCGAGTTGTACCGGGCAGGCGGTGACCCCGCCAAGGCCGACCGTCTCGATGCCGGGGCCCGGCTGCTCGCCGGATACGTACTTGCGGATGACGTTGCCCTTGGCCACGCGGTCTACGTAAACCTCCTAGCCGGGAGGCGGCGGGATCACGGGGAGAAGGAGTGAAGCGGGTCGCTCTGGGCCGAAATGGAGCGTGGTGACACCTCCAAAGACTTCGGGGAATCGGTCCTCCGGGTCGTTGTGGAGGAACGGTCCCACCCCGGTGAACCGGTTCTTGAAGCTGGCGATTTCCTCCCCGCCGGTGTCGGTGCCCCGGTACTCGTAGTCCTTTCCCCCGACCGACAGGACCAGCCGGAACCGAGGTGGGACCACGATGCTCGTCGGCCAGATCTCCACCTCGACCTCGGCCACCTCGCCCGGGTCCAGCGGCAGTCGCTGACTGTGGGTGTGATACGGCCGCCACTCCTCGGACAGGGTCGGGTCGAGTTGGCGGTGCGAGACCCGGAGCCATCCGTGGGCGAGCGGGGTGTGCGGGTCGAGCGCCCCTTGGAAGGTCACCTCGTCACCATCCGGATCGAGCAGGCGGAGGACGAGGAAGAGGTCGGCGTCCTCAGTGGAGGAGGAGACCCACAAGCGGGCGGATATCGGTCCGGTGATCTCGGTCTCGGTCTCGAACGGCTCGGTGGTGAATTCGAGACCCTCGCCGAGGGCGTCGAAGGAGTCCTCAGCCACCTCTGGCTGCTCGGTTTGCAGCGTCCCGTCCGGCCAGAGGTAACGGCGGGTCCAGACCGTCCGTGGAATGGGCCACCCTTCCTCGGCTCGCTCGACAAAGCCGTCCACCCGGCGCACCTGGAGCAGAACCGGTGGCCGGCGGTCCCAGCCATTGTCCGCCCCCTTGAGGAAGTGGTCGAAGAAGTCGAGCTGGAGAAGACGTCCATAGTCGGTGTAGAAGTGGGTCCAGTGCTCGATCCCGTGCATCTCGAGCCACTTCTGGCTGGAAGCGGACCGGGTGAACCCCTCGGTGTTGCCACGGAGATGGAGTCCGTGGCCGCCCCAGTTCCCCGCCGAGAGGAGCGGGGTGACGATCCGCTCGAACCGGGCGGAACGGTCGCGGTGATAAGCGTCGTCGAGCGGGTGTGCACTGATCTCGGCGCCGAAGTCGGCTCGGTTGGCGGCGAGTTGCTCCTCGGTCAAGGTCTCGTCGCCACAGGCATTGACCCCGGTGACGGGGTGGCGCGGACCGCGATCTCCCAACCCGTGTTGGACAGTCTTCACCTGCATGTCGTACCAATTGGCCCAGAAGGTGGAGACGATGCCGCCGTGGTGGGTCATATCCCGGTACCAGTCGGCGGCGCCCTCCCAGACGCACATCGCCGCCAGGGCAGGTGGCTGAAGCGATGCGACGTGCCACTGGTTGATCCCGTAATAAGAGATCCCGTTGAGACCGATCTTGCCCGAGGACCACGGCTGTTCCGCCGCCCAGGCGATACAGGCCGCCAAATCCGCTGTCTCGCGGGGTGAGAAGTGGTCGATGAAACCGGGTGACCTGCCGGCGCCGCGGGAGTCCACCCTGACGCACACGTAACCCTCTGGCACCCACTTCTCTGGGTCGACCACCTCCCAGTTCTGGTACACGTTGCTCGAACCGGCGGCAACATCGGGGTGCTGCTCGACCATCCGCCGCCACTGATCGGGGTAGCCCTCCTGAAAGGCGAGGCCCTTGGCATATGGCCCATAGGTGAGGATCACCGGGTGAGGCTCGTTGTCCGATGGGCGAAACACGTCGGCGCGCAAGACGAGCCCGTCGTCCATGGTGATGGGGACATCCCACTCGGTCTCCATGCCGCCCGTCGTCACACCGTGCACGGTCATTCTCCCCGGTAAGTGCCAAAGCTCCAGAGGTTCTGCTCCGGATCCGAAACCGTGAAGCCACGGGATCCGTAGTCCTCGTCTCGCAGCGGCTGAACCAATTCTGCACCGGCTGCAACTGCCCGGTCGTGGACTTCATCGGGGTGGTCGGTGACCACGTACACCGATGCCGCCCCAGTCGGCCTGCGCGAGAAGACGCTGTCGTCGCGGTCGGCGCTCCCCAGCATCACGCCACCCCCCTCGGGCCATGAGAGCTCAGCATGGACCACGACGCCGTCTGTTTCCCCAGGGACGACCAACTGCTCATCGAACCCGAGCGCTTCGACGAGGAAACGGATGGCAGCGGGGGCATCGCGATAGACCAGAACCGGCCAGACAGAGGGTTCGGTATCCATGTCTTGCAGGATGGCACAGGCCGCCGGCGAATAGCATCGGGGGCATGGCCGTGATAACCGAAGGCGCCCGCGAGTTCTTGAAGGAGGGCCCGCTCGGGCATCTGGTGACGCTCAACCCGGACGGGACCCCGCACGTGACGTTGGTGTGGGCGGGTTTCGAGGGCGACGAGTTGGTTTTCGCCAGTTTCTTCGATCAACACAAGCTGGACTGCCTCCGCCGCGACCCGCGGGTCACCGTCTCCTTCCAGACGAACGAGTTCGAGGGTGAAGGACTCCACCCCTACATGGTCGTCCGCGGAACGGCCCGGGTCTCCGAGGGTGGAGCGCTGCCGGTCATGGACCGACTCGCCGAGGCCTACATCGGTCCTGGAGAGGTTTTCCCGATGCGCGACGTCCCGCCTGGTTTCGTCATCCACGTCACCGTGGAACGGATCTATGGGGTCGGACCCTGGAGGGATCAAGAGGACTAATAAGGTCAATGCGCCACTAGTGATGACTGATGAACTCGGTCAAAATGGCGTGGAACCCCTGTGGGTCCTCCTTGTAGATGAGGTGTCCACCCTCGAGCGTCCTCAGCTCGGCGCCGGGGATGGCCGCGGCCAATTCAGTGGAGAAGTAGGGCGGTGTGCACCCATCGCGATCCCCGACAAGCACCAGTGTGGGATGGCGAATCTCCCCCAGTCGGTCGAGAACGTCGTGGGCGAGGATCATGTCGATCCGTGCCGCCATGATCGAGGGCTCCACCTCAGAGGGGCGATCTGCCCAGGCCCTCACCTCGGCGTAGCTCCGGCGGAAGAACTCCGGTGAGAAGAGGGAGAGCGCGCTGAGCTCGATGTAAGCAGCCAGGCCGAGCCGCTCCAGGACATCCTTGCGGACCGCGAACTGGTGGCGGAAGAAGTCATCGCCCCGCGCCCAGGAAGAGACGAGTGAAAGCGAGCGGACCACATCGGGATGGTCGAGCGCCATGACCATCGCAATCGCCCCGCCGGTGGACGACCCGACCAGATGAGCAGGGCCACACCCGATGTCGCGCAGCGCACCGGCGATGGCGGTGGCGTGTTGTCCGATGCTGATGTCGTCCACCGGCGCCGAGCCGCCCACCCCGGGGTGGTCGGGGACGATGGTGCGATAGTCGGCGGCGAACCGGCTGATCTGGTCACCCCAGCCGCTCCCGTTCCCGCTGAGACCGGCGAGGAGGACGACCGGATCGCCGGCGCCCTCGATCTGGACGTGGACTCCATTCATCATCTGCCCACCCCGAATGGCTTGAGCGTGACGAAGTCGTCGATCACCAGACCGATGTCGGCTCGATCTGCCTTTTCGAGGAGCCGGAGCGCCACGATGAGATCCTGGAGACCGGTCCCGACCGATTTGAACAGCGTGATCTCGTCAGCAGTCCGCCGACCGCCATTCTCACCGAGCATCGTGGCCAGATCGACCGCGCCTTCGGCGGTCACGGTGCCACGGTGGGCCGCCTCGATGGCGTCACCGGCCTCATTGAGCACCAGCGCCACGCTGTCGCACACCACCTGATCGAAGACCGGGAAGGCGTCAGCGTCGATCTCATGACGGTCCCTGCTCGCCGGGCCGACCGAGTTGACGTGCATCCCCGGTGCGAGATGACCTGCCATCAGCACCGGGGCCGTGGCGTTGGTGGCGAGCGTGACCATTTGTGCTCCGTCTATCGCCGAATCGAGCGATTCTGCCGCGACCAAATCGCCGGCCACCGTGCCCTGCATCTGATCCACCAGCGACTCCCTCCGCGCCTGGGTCGGGGAGAACACCCTCGTCACTGCAGGCGGCCTGACCAGGTTGAGCGCCGCCAACTGGCCGCGTGCCACCGGACCCGTCCCGATGAGGGCGGCGACCTCCACCTCGGCCACCGCCAGCCGGTCGGTGGCGAGGGCTGATACCGCGCCGGTGCGCGCGTTGGTGACCGAAAGCCCATCGACCATTCCGCGCAGCGCCCCGCTCTCCAGGTCATGGACATGAACGACGTACCGCATCCCCACCTCGGCGGTGCGATTGAGCATCTTGTAACCGAACACGCCGAGTTGCTCGAGATACCCGGGCAGGACCCGGATCCAGCCTCTGTCGTGGTGGAGATCGATCCTGCCGTAGACCTGGGCATCGACCGGCATGGCGAACAACTCGGCCATGGCGTCGAGAGCCAGCCGGGGATCGAGCAGACTTTCAATCGCCTTACCGTCGAGGACGCGGATCACGGGTTGCGGCCGACGAAGAATTCGGCGAATGGCTCGTCGGCGGGGGCGATGCCGGCGGCACGCACCCCGTCGGCGGACAGCTTCATCTGGCGCTCGGACAGCTTCATCATCGGCTGACGCAGTGGGCCGCCGTTGTAGCCGTTGAGCCAGGCCTGGAACTTCCAGAGATAGCGGTGGACGAGGTTGGCCCCCGAGCCGGTGGTCGCCGCCCGCGCCCGGCGCGCCGGGTCGATCTGCCAATACAGATCCATGGCCTTCTCCGTGTCACCGGAGCACAGCATCTCCATGATCCGGGGCACGGCGTTGCCGAAGTACTCGTAGTTGCTCGTCCCGATCCACTGCATTCCGAATCGCTCCACCCAGAGCGGTGCATGGAACTCCATGGGGTCCGAGAGCAGGACCCCGGTCTTCTGCAGCCTGGTGAACGCCTCCCAGGTGTTGGCCGGCTGGTCGCGACCAACCTCGTACTTCACCGCCACGACGGTTTCCAGCCCTGCCATCCGTACCAGTGCGTCGGAGGGGAACCCGCGGACAT
Organism: uncultured Actinomycetes bacterium; assembly: GCA_963780745.1. Lineage (GTDB taxonomy): Bacteria > Actinomycetota > Acidimicrobiia > Spongiisociales > DATADW01 > DATADW01. The sequence continues at coordinate 366,224 of CAWACT010000012.1, forward strand.
CGAGCCGCCTCAGGTTGGAGTGCTCGACGATGAAGAGGACCACCGCCAGGTCTGTCCCGGCGCACACCTCCTCGGTGTAGGCCTCGACAGCGGCGGCATCGGCGGGGTAGAAGCTGTTCGGGTGGCCCAGCAACATGGCGTCCACCCCGATGGCGGCGGCGTCGTTGGCCATGGCCACGATGTCGGCGACCGTGTCGAACACCCCTTGGATGAGGAACCGCTGCCGTCCTCCGCCTCGTCGACCGCGATCTCCATGAAGCGGCGCATCTCGTCGGCGGTCGTGCCCGCCTCGGAGACCAGCAGCGCGCCCCAGAAGCCGAGTTCGATGTTGCGCTTGACGTCGTGGCGGATCCCGGCCTCGTTGAGCGAGCGCAGGTCCGAGGAGAAAGACGGGATGATGACGTTGCACGCTCCGTGGAAGGTCTCGGCCGCCCACTGCTTGGCCTCGCTCCTCGTGTAGGGGAGTCTGCTCACGGTGTCCGCTCCAGATGGGCGCTTTGCTCGAGGTACCGGCACAGCGCGGCAGCGTCGAGGTCGCCCAGACCGGCGGCGGCCGACTCCTCGTAGACGGGGATGGCGGCGTCGAGCAGCGGGGTCGGTGCGCCAACCCGATCGGCGAACGCCTTGATGATCCGGGCGTCCTTGAGGATGATGTCGAGGCGGGCAGAGGCGGGAAGGTACTCGTCGGCAACCATCATCGGCCCGCGGATCTCGAAGATCCGCGACGACCCGACGCCGTCGCTGGTGACCCGCTGCACGGTCTCGGGGTCGATCCCGGCGGCGATGCCCAAGGCGTGAGCCTCGGCAGTGGAGAGGTTGTGCACCGCCACCAGGAGGTTGGCGATGTACTTCATCACCGACCCGTTGCCGAACTCGCCCAGGTAGTGGGTAGATCGCCCGATGACCTCGAACACCGGCCTTGGTCCTGTCGAATGCCTCGGGGGATCCGGACGCCAGCACGACCAGCGTGGCGTCGGCTGCCTGGAGACCGGTCCCGCTCACCGGGACGTCCATCAACTCGACGCCGGAATCGGCGAGGAGAGCCCTGGCGCGTTGCTTCGCCTCGAGGGGGAGCGTCCCCATCTCGACCGCGATGAGACCCTCGTGTGCTCCCTTCGCCACCTCTTCAGCCACCCGGTCGAGCGCCTCCACCGTTGGCAGTGAGAAGAGGACGATGTCGGAGCGGGACGCCACCTCGACCGCCGACGGTTCGGGGATGCCTCCTCTTTCCCGAATCGGGCGATCTTGTCTCCGTCGATGTCGAAGCCATGGAGCTCGAACCCGGCGGCGACAAGGTGGCCAGCCATGGCGGAGCCCATGACCCCGAGCCCGATGACACCGATCGTCTCAGCCATCTTCCCTCCTCACCATGGAACGGCCGCCACCGAACCCGCGGTCCCGTCGACCGCGATGGCCACCTGACCGGTTGCCTCGGCAGGTGACATCCCCAGCAGTTCTTGCAGATCGACGCCACATACCGCGGGTAGTCCCAGCGCCCGAGCCGATTCGAAGAGATGGGCGGCCGGGCTGCCGCCGGCCGTCACCAGACCGGCGGCGTCCCACAGCAGCGGTGACAGGTGAGGCACCGGGTACTGCGCAAAGACGACCTGGCGGGGGTGGACGGGTTCGATGCGCTCGGGGCTGACGAAGGCGAGCCGGCCATGGCCCAACCCGGGAGATGCTGCAACACACATGGTGCTTCGCCCCGCAGCCAAAGTCACCGCCGCCCCGAACGGTTCCCAGCGGTCGAACCCGACCCGCTGCCTCGGGGGCGCTTCGGCACCATCGAGCATGGCGGTCACCTCGGCCGGGTCGAGGCTCCAAGGGAGTCTCACGCCCATTCGATCGAGATGTTGAATCACTGACCCGAGCTGGGCCAGTAGGTGGTGTCCGTCATCCCGGCTCACCATGCGACCATGGTCGATGGCCGCCAGGTCGGGTCGATCGCTTCGGAGAGAGCGGAGGAGGAGTCGGGCATGGTCACCTGCAGTATGTGGCGGCAGGTCCCAGGCGGACGAGGTGAGCCGTCCGGCTAGCTCCTGCGCTTCTAGCCACGCCTCAGTAGGGTCGGCTTCGGCAGGCGGCACAGGGTGCGACCACGCATCGGGGTCGGTGACCGCCCAACCGAGGACCATGGCTTCCCCGAGCGGCCCCGGGTAGCGGCGAACCAACCGTGCGAATGACTCGGCGCGGTCCATCGACATGGTCACTCGCGGCGGTGCCGACTGCGGTTGTTCGCGGACCGGGCTGATCCCCAGTTGGAGGAAGGTCACCCCGGCGGCGGTCCACGCCCATTCGGCCGTGGTGGCGCCCACCGCCACCTGGGCCACCCGCATCAAATCGGCAAGGGCGCCGAGCCGGGCGGGTCCGATCCGGTCTACCTCGCCCTTGATTGCGCCATCGTCGTGTACCACAGCTCGGACCCCGGTGGCCCAGCCCTGGACCAGCGGCGCCGGCGGCCCGTGGACCGCGTCGATGGTCACCGAGGAGCCCTCGAACCGGGCCACCCCGCTCCACTGCGGCGACACCTCGGGCTGCACCAGCAGGGCGAGCGGGATGGTACCGGGCTCGATCCCCATCGCCTCTTGGCGGTCGAGGACCGCGGGGGAGAACAATGAAGCCCAACATCCGGCGATGGCCACCGGCAACTCGGCTCGATTGATCCCGATGTAGGACGTGAATGCCCCTGACCAGACCCCGGACCCTTCCAACGGGCTAGAGGACCGGACGACGAAGGGCTCTCCCAGCGGGACTCCGCCCAACTCGGCCACGAGCTCATCGTCAAGGGACTGCTGCGACACCTCGAGCCGGGCGCCACCAGAGCCGCGCCGCTGCAGGGCGTCCACCCCGGTGGCGATGTGGGACGCCGAGGCTGCCGACGTCACCACCACGCCGGGCAACACCGGAAGCCCGGAACGCCGCCCCCTGGCGAGGAAAGCCGCCTTGGCACCGGCGACGGTGGGATCGGCAGCCGAGTCGTCGTCGAGATCGATCAGGAATGGAATCGGCGGATCGAGAACCGTTGGAGGACTGAGGACGCCCCCCATGGTCACCCCCTCCGCTCGCTTCGCTCGCGTCCTCCCCCTCACCGGGGGAGGCGGTCCTTCCGTCTTCCGCCTTCCGGCTTGATCAGTCCACAACGATGATCTCGTGTTGCTTGTAGGTGGAGACCATCTCGATCCCGGTGTCGGTGACGTAGAGCATCTCTTCGAGACGCACCCCATGGTCGTGGAGCTTGCCGTTCTGGGTCTCTAGGGCGAAGGTCATCCCCGGCTTGATCTCGACGGGGTGGTCGAGTGACCAGATCCGCGAGATCACCGGCGGGTCGTACTGGGCGAGACCCAAACCGTGACCCCAGTTGTTGGCTGCGGCCTGGTCCTCTTCCTCGTACCCCCATGCCTTCTTGGCCGATGGCCACTTCGAGGCGACATCGGCGGTGGTGACGCCCGGCTTGGTCGCCTCGATCGAGTCCCAGAGCCACTTGTGCGCCGCGTCGTAGGTCTTCTGGTGCTCATCTGTCGGCTGACCGCCGACGCAGTAGGTCCGGTAGACGCACGACTTGAACCCGTTCCAGGTGAGCGCAGCCAGGTCGACGATGACCAACTCCCCGGGGCGGATCATCCGGTCGGAGAAGTTGCGCCAGTTGGGCCAGGCGTTGGGACCCGAGGAGACGATGACGTCCTCGACATCCTCCATCCCCGGGATCGAGTACAGCTTCTCGAACCCGAAGGCGGCGACCTGGTTCTCGGTCATGCCCGGCTTGATGAAGTTCGTTATCTCGTAGTGGACGGAGTCGCAGATCGAGCCACGATCGAGAAGGCCTTGATCTCGTCTGGGCTCTTTATGGCGCGGGCTTCCATCATCGGGGACATGCCGTCGGTCCACTCGATCCCTCGCTGCTCGAAGGCGCGCAACAGGTTGATGTCGATGAAGTCGACCCCGAGAGGCTGTCCCGACACCCCGGCTTCCTCGAGATCGTTGACCAGGGCGTTGACGAACTTGGTGACCTGCTGGTCGGCGGCGGGGCCGACGGCGCCCTTGATCCAGACATAGGAGTGACGGATGTTCTCCTCGGGGATCCACGGGTTGTGCACCTTGAGGTGGAACCCGATGTCGCCCTGCTCGTAGACGATGGGCGGCTTCCCCGCGGGGAGCACGACGTAGCGCAGCCCCGGCTTGAGCCGGTTCCAACCGGGGGTCAGCGTCGAGGAGACGTAGCGCATGTTCTCGTCGTAGAAGAGGAGGAGGGCTCCCAGCCCGTTGCGCTCCATCGCCTCGTGGGCCCGTTGCAGCCGCCAGCGGCGAACCTCGGCCCAATTGATGCCCTCTTTCCAATCGGTGCTGAGCACACCGAATGCTTCGCGCATTGATTCCTCCTCTTCGAGTCGAGTACTTAGTACTTAGTACTTAGTACTCAGAAAAGACACCGACGTACCGCGAACGAAGCTCTCCGTGCCTTTCGGATCTGGTTCGGTCTAGGTACTGAGTACTGAGTACTAAGTACTAAGCACTAGTCTCTCCTGGCAATACCTTCTCCACAATGGAGAGAAACTCCTCGTCGTCCAAGAGCCCCTTCTTCTCCAGCGACCGTGCCTTGACCTCGCGCAGCACCTCCTCGATCTCGGCGGTCGTGGCGTCCTCGATCCCGTGGCGGTCTAGCCAGATGGCCACCGAGTCGAGCCCGGATCCCTTGCCGAGCACGATCTCGGGCTGCTGCTGGCCGACCAGCTCGGGGCGATAGGGGAATGGCTCGGTGAGCTGATCGCCGGCATTCTTCACCCAGGTGGCGATGATCCCCGATTCGACGTGGAAGAGCCGGTCACCGGTGACGGGGCGGTTGGACGGCTGGCGGACACCGGTCAGCTCGGCCACCAGCCGGGCGATCCCGGTGAAGTGCTCGGTCTTGATCCCCATGTCGATGCCATACATGGTGAGCAGCGCCAGGACGGTCTCCTCCATCGGGGCGTTACCCGCCCTCTCTCCGAGCCCGCTCACCGTCGTCTGGATCACCGAGGCCCCCTCGGCGACGGCGAGGACCGTGTTGGCCACCCCCATCCCGAAGTCCATGTGGAAGTGCGTCTCCAGCGGCACCCCGAGCCGTCGTGCCACCTGACGAGCGAAGAAGGAGATGGCGTGAGGCGAGGTGACGCCGAACGTGTCCACCAGACCCACCGTGTCCACGTGGCCCTCACGCGCCACCGTCTCCAGGTCGTCGAGCAGTTCGACCATCCCCGCCCTGGTGGCGTCGATGGGGAAGAAGGAGACGGTGAGCCCTCGGTCGTGGGCCAGCTTGGTCGTCTCCACCGAGGCCTCGATGGCCTTTTCGAGCGGCCAGCGGTAGGCCACCTCGATGAGGTGGTGGCTGGACGGGATCTCCATGACGACGCCCTCCACCCCGCAGTCGGCGGCGAGTTCGACGTCGGCGACCATGCAACGCGAGAAGGCGAACACCCTCGAGTCGAAACCGGCCGATGCGATCTTGCGCACCGCTGCCTCGTCGGAGGGGGAGACCGCGGGGAGGCCGGCCTCGATGCGGTGGATCCCGGCTTCGGACAGCGCCTCGGCGATCCGCAGCTTGTCGTCGGCGTTGAGCTCGACGCCGGCCTGCTGCTCGCCGTCGCGCAACGTGACATCATGCACCTGGAGATCAGCCGGCAGTCGGAAGCCGGCGGTGACCTCGGGGAGGTAGTTCCACGGGCTGGAGAACCACTTGTCCGTCTTCCATGGTTGGTCGGCCATGCCCGCCCTCCTCGCGCCAATCGGATGCGATCGTGCATGGTATACGATCGAGGAGTTTGGTTCGATAGGGAGGTCGGCAATGACGGATGAATCGGTCGGGCTGGCGTCGATCGGGTTGGGGTGGTGGGGCGGAGTATTGGCCGAGGCGGCGGCGAAGTCGGCCACGGTGGTCGCCTGCTATGCCCGCGATCCGGAGAGCCGTGCTCAGTTCGCCGAGAAACACGGGTGCCGGGCGGCAGCCGATCTCGAGGAGATCTGGTCGGACCCGGAGATCGACGGCGTGATGGTGGCGACGCCGCACCAGGTACGGCTCGAGATCGTGGAGGCGGCGGCTGCGGCGGGCAAGCACGTGTTCGTGGAGAAGCCCCTCGCCCTGACCGGCGCCGAGGCGCGGGCGTGCGCCGCCGCCGCCGAGGCAGCCGGCGTTGTTCTCCAGGTGGGGCACAACAAGCGCCGCCAGACCGCCAACCGCAGGCTGGCCGAGTTGGTCCACGGCGGCGACCTCGGCGACGTCCAGTACATCGAGACCCACATCTCAGTCCCAGTCGCCTTCAAGCCGAGCGTCCCGGAGTGGCGGCAGCAGCCCGAGCAGCTCCCCGCTGGGGGGATGACCCCGCTCGGCGTCCACATGGTTGACGCCATCGGGTACCTCGGCGGTGCGGTGACCGAGGTGTTCACCATGAGCCGGCGTGTGTACGGCAGGTACGCGGTGGAGGATGTGACCTCGGTGGTCCTCGGGCTCGAGTCGGGACCGCTGGCATCGTTGACAACTCTCATGGCGGTGGGCCCGGTGACCACCATCGGCGTATACGGGACCGAAGCCTGCGCCTGGTCGGAGGGTGATGGTGTCCGTCTCTATATCCAGCCGCGCGGTGCTTCCGAGCGGACCGAGGAGAAGGTGGAGACGATCGACACGGTCGCCGACGAACTGGCCGAGTTCGTCGCCTGCATAGGCAGCGGCGACAAGCCCGAGACCGGCGCATCCGAGGGTGTGGCCGTGGCCGCCATCCTCGAAGCCATCGTGGAGAGCGCCGAGACCAACGCCCCCGCACCAGTGCGCTGATCTCCTCAGGCTCTAGCGATCGTCCCGGGCCGCCTCGATCGCCTTCCAAACCGTTGCGGGGTGGAGCGGCATGTCGAGGTGGGTGACCCCATATGGCGCCAGCGCATCGAGCACGGCGTTGACGATGGCTGGCGGGGCGCCGATGCACCCCGCTTCCCCTGCTCCCTTCACCCCGAGTGGGTTGGAGGGGGCGGGGTGCACGAGACGCGCGTGGTTAAGCGGAGGAGCATCCGTGGCCCGGGGGACCTGGTAGTCGACCAGGGTCGAGGTGAGCAGCTGCCCCTCTTCGTCGTAGACCACACCCTCGTAGAGTGCCTGTCCGATGCCTTGCAGGAGCGATCCCTCAATCTGACCCTGGACGACCATGGGGTTGAGCACGGTGCCGCAGTCGTCGACGGTCACCATCTTCCTCAGGGTCACCTCACCGGTCTCGATCTCCACCTCCACCACCGCGATGTGCACTCCGTAGGGGAAGGTCTGGGCGCCGGGGACGTACCACTCCTCGGCGGCAAGCTCGACATCGTGCTCCCCGGCTTTCGCCGCCACCTCGTCCCAGGTGAGGCCGGCGCCGGGGACGCCGGCGACGGAGAAACGGCCGTCTGAGATCTCGATGTCCACCGGAGCGGCCTCGAGCAGGTCGGCGGCCAGGTCCACCGCCTGCTGTCGAACCACCAGCGCGGTGCGCCACGCCGCCGATGCCCCGATCTGGGCCGACCGGCTGGCTGCGGTCCCCGTCCCTTTGGCGACCTGCCCCGTGTCACCCGCAACGAGCGACACCCGGTCTGCGGGTATCCCCAGCGCCGCAGCGACCACCTCGGGCCAGACGGTCTCGTGACCCTGCCCCGACGAGGTGGAACCGGTACGCACCGTCACCTTCCCGGTGGGGTCCACCTCCACCTTGCCGTACTCGCCGGTGTCCACCGCGCCGCCGGCCCGCTCGACGAAGGCACCGATCCCGACACCGATTGGCCGCCCTCCCCTGGTGCGGCGCTCTTCCTGTTGCTGGCGGACCTCATCGAGACCGACCATTTCCACTGCCTTGCGCAGTGCGGCGGCGTAGTCGCCCGAGTCATATATGGCGCCGGTGGCAGTGGTGAAGGGGAGATCTCGGATGAAGTTCGCCAGCCGCACCTCGACCGGGTCGAGACCAGCCGCCCTGGCGTAGGCGTCGATCGCTCGCTCGATGGCGTATGCCGCCTCCGGTCTCCCCGCACCTCGGTAGGAGCCGGTCGGCGCCCGGTTGGTCACCACCGTTGTGGTGCTGATATGGACCTCCGAGAAGTCGTACAGCCCGGTGGCCACATAGCGGGAGAAGGCGGGGATCGATGACCCGCTGTGGGGATAGGCGCCGACGTCGGCCAGCTCCGCCAGGTCCGCCCGGACGATCCGGGCATCCCCTCCGCCACAGAGCCGCACCGTATGGGTGGAGCCCCGGCCGTGGGTCCCCCCGGAGAAGTGCTCGCGGCGGCGCTCCGCCCAGATGACCGGTCGTTGCAGCCTGATTGCCATGGCGGCGGCAACGGTGTACTCGGGGAACATCATCCCCTTCATCCCGAAGGCGCCGCCGACATCGGGGACGATCACCCTGATCGCCGCAGGCTCGATCCCAAGAAGCCTGGCGAGCCGGTTGCGGAGCTCGTGGGGCCGCTGGTGCCCGCACCAGACGGTCAGTGTCCCGTCGCTACCCGGTTCGACCAGGATGGCGAGCGGCTCGACCGCCACCGGCGCCAACCGCTGGTTGTGCACGGTCAACTCGACCGCGATCTCTCCCTGGTCGGCTCCATCGGGTGATCCAAGCTCCCACCGCTCCACCACGTTGCTCCCCGCCGCGGGGTGGAGGATGGTCTGGTCATTGACGGCGGCTGTCGCATCGGTGACCACTTGCAGCGGGTCGTACTCGACCCAGATCAACTCGGCGGCGTCGATCGCCCGCGCCGCCCCCTCGGCGGCGACCACCGCGATCGGCTCCCCCACATACCGCACCCTCTCACCGGCGAGATGCGGTCGGGAGAAGCCGGCGGCATCCACCGCCACCGAGCGGCCGGGGATGTCGGGCAGGTCGAGGTCGGCGGCGGTGGCCACCATGGCGACTCCCTCGGCCCGCGCCGCCTCGGTGGTGTCGATCCCGAGGATCAGTGCGTGGGCTTCGCTACTCCGGGCGAAGGCGAGTTGGAGCGTGCCGGGCGGTGCCAGGTCGGCGACAAAGCGGCCGGCGCCGGTGACGAGACGGTGGTCCTCGCGGCGGGGCGGTGCCACCGGGTGGTAGAGGGGCCGTTGCGGGTCGGCGGCCATTGGCTCGCCGACGGTATCACATACAATCGATTGCAGGCACGATCGGAAATGGTGTTAGTTGACCTGGTAGTCGGGCGGCTCGCCGGTGAGCACCTTGACCACCTGTGTAGCGGCCTTCCTTTGCGACTCGGCCAGCGCCTCCTCGGAGTAGTAGGCCATGTGCGGCGTGGATATCAGGTTGGGGACACCGGCGATGCGCGCCGCGTCGAGCGGCTCGACATCGAAGACATCGAGGGCCGCTCCCCCGAGCCGGCCCTCGGAGAGCGCCGCGGTGACCGCGTCGAGATCAACCAGCGGCCCCCGAGACGTGTTGACCAGTATCGCTCCAGGGCGCATTCGTGCGATGGCATCGGCGTCGATCATGCCCCTGGTCTCCGGGGTGAGTGGTGCGTGGATCGAGACGATGTCGGCCCGCTCCAGCAATTCCTCGAAACCGACGAGCGATGGCCCGTCCGGGTCGGGTTGGAGGTAGGGGTCGTGGACGATGACATCGGCGCCGACGACGTCGAGAAAGGCGCCGAGCTTCCGTCCGATCCGCCCGTAACCGAGCAGGCCAACGGTGAGCAGGCTCAGTCGGCGGATGGGCCGGACCCCGTCGATCCCCCACCGGCCCTCTGCCACCATTCTCTCGGCGGCGGGGAGGCGTCGCAGCGCCGCCAAAAGGAGTCCGAGGGCGTGCACCGCCACCTCCTCCACCGAGTAGTCGGGGACGTTGGTGACCACGATGTCGTGGCGCCTGGCTGCCTCGAGGTCGATGTTGTCGACGCCTATTCCGTAGCGGGCGATGATCCGGCAGCGATCCAGCCTGGCGAGCGCCGGTTCGTCCCACGGCAGGTAGGTATTGAGGATGGCGTCGGCATCGGAGGCGACTGATAGCACCTGTTCCATGTCGCCCTCGGCGACCTCGAGTTCGGCGTCGATCTGCCCGAGCATCGAGCGCTCGGTATCGACGCTGGGAAACACCTGGTCGCTAACGACGACCTTGAAACGGGCCAACTGGGGCCTCCCGGAGATGGGATGCTGAGCATATTGGGTTCTGGGTTCTGGGTTTTGGGTTCTGGGTTTGACCCACAACTCATAACCCAAGACTCAGAACCGCGCGGCTCCCATCCCGGGCAGGTACCTCCCGCTCCGTAGCTCGTGGCACTTTCCGTTTGCGGCTATCTCCTCGCCACGGAGGTAGGTGGCGACGGGGCGGCCGCGGAGGGTGCGTCCCTCGAAGGGGGACCATCCAGCTTTGGACAGGATGTCGGCGCGCTCCACCGTCCAGGTCGAGCTCGGGTCGACGAGAACCAGGTCGGCGTCGGCGCCCACCCGGATGGCTCCTTTGGCGGGGGCGAGTCCGTAGCGCTCGGCGGGGATGGCGGCGCAACGGAGGGCGACCTCCTCGAGGGTGAGGACACCACGCAGCGCCGCATCGACCATAAGCGGGTAGGTGGTGTCGAGACCGGGGAGCCCGAATGGCGCCTCCCATATGTCCCCCGCCAGCTTCTGTTCGATGGTGGAGGGCGGCGTGATCGGTGGCGACGTGGGTGAGTGACCCGTTCCGCAAGGCGCGCCACATCTGGTCACGCTCGTCGTCGTTGCGGCTGCGCGCCGGCGGGGTGAATTTGCGGAGCGGGCCCAGGTCGAGCACCTCGGACTCGTCCAGCGCCAGATACTGCGGACACGCCTCGGCGGCGGCATCTGCCCCCCAGCTCCGGGCCGTCTGCACCGCCTCAACGGCTTCGATGTGGCTGACATGGGCGAAGGTGATTGCGGCCCCGGTGGCGGCGGCGAGCGCCCCCACCATGGTCAGCGCCGAGAGCTCGGCCCTCCGGCTGCGCCACTCGACCAGCAGACCGGGATCGTCCCGCCCGGCACGGCGTAGCGACCACTCGGCCATGGAGGTCATCGTCTCGTCCTCGCAGTGCACCAGCGCCCGCCCGTCTACCTTGGCCAATGCGGTGAGGGCAGCGAGCAACTCGGAAGCGGAGAGCCCGGGCACGCCGTGGGTGGTGCAGGTGAACAGCTTGAAGAAGACGACACCGGCGCCCCACAGCTCGGGTATGCCCCCGATGTCCTCGGGCCAGACGTGGGCGGCCAGCCCGTAGTCGACGTTCGACCGGCCGGCCAGGTGCTCCCGCTTGGCCGCCAGGTCAGATGGCGGTGCGCACCGGCCTGGCGTGGGTGTGCTCGACGACGGTCGTCACTCCCCTGACGGCGGCCGCCTTGGTCCCGGTGGGGAAGTCCTCCCGGTCTGTTGGTCCCGGGTCCATGAGATGGACGTGGGTGTCCACCATGCCCGGGAGCACCAATAGCCCGGTGGCGTCCACCAACCGACCGCGAGCCTCGACCTGTCCGAGCGCGGAGATGACTCCGTCGGCCGCGGTCAGGTCGGCGGTAATCACACCCTCGGGGGTCACCAGCGAGCCACCCCTGATGGTGAGCTCGGCGGTCATCGCGGCCGGAGCAAGACCTTGAGCGAGTCGGGGTCGTCCACCAGGGCAAAGGCGGCGGCGACGTCGTCGAGGGCGAGAGTGTCGGTCACGATCGGCTCCAGGTTGATCAGGCCCGCTGCCGCCAGGCGCACGGCGGTGGCGTAGTCGTCGATGAGGGCGGCCCGCGGGTTGTGCAGGGTGAGCTCCTTGAAGTACATCTGGTAGTAGGGGAGCCCCTTGTCGCCACCGGCGATCGTCCCGAAGACGAGCACCTCGCCGCCTATCCCGGCCAGCTCGATGGCCAGGGCCAGCGTCGATTCGTACCCGGCGGCCTCAACCACGATCTCGGGGCCGCGGCCTTCGGTGAGCTCGTCGAGCACGACGGCTGCCTCGTCCGGATGGGCGGTGACGGTGGAGCCGAGCCGCTCCGCCAGCTCCCGTTTTGCCGGGGAGCGGGTGAACCCGGCGACCAACGCACCGCGTCGCGCCAGCAGCTGCGCCATGAGCTGGCCCGACACTCCCAGACCCACCACCGCCGCCACCTGGCCGGGGAAAACCTCGATCGTGCGCTGGGCGTGGACGCATGTTCCCAGCACCTGGAGCAGCCCGGATGCCGTCTCGGACACCGATGCCGGGACCTCGACCAGCCGATCTTCGGGCACCGCCACCAAGTCGGCGAACACCCCGGGTGAATCGCGACCCATCAACCCCCCGAAGCGGCAAAGGTTGGGCCGATGGCGTTGGCACAGATCGCACCGTCCGCAGGAGACCGCCGGATCGACCAGGACCCTGGCACCCGGGGCGAAGATCGAGCCTTCGGGCGCCGCCATCACCTCGCCGACCATCTCGTGGCCGATGACGATGGGGTACTGCGCCGGCACCAGGCCGGTGAAGATCTTGACGTCGGTGCCGCAGATCCCGAGCGTCTCGGGGCGCACCGTCACCGTGCCGGTCTCATCCGGCGGTGGCACCTCGGCCAGGGTGACATGCATCGGTTTGGTCAGCAGTGCGGCGCGCAGCTGTTCTCCCCTCTCCGAGCGAGGTTATAGGATGCACGAAGTCAGCGGGGGAGAAGACAAAAGTGACCGATTCCGTGGTGGAGAGACTCCCCGGCCTGGCCGGGCAGAGCTTCACGGCCACCAGGCAAACCGCCCACGAATACGTGCGCGAGGTTTTGCGGAGGGCCATTCTCAGCGGGGACATCCCCGGGGGCAGCCGGCTTGTCCAGGCGGAGCTGGCCACCACACTCGAGGTGAGCACCACGCCGGTGCGCGAGGCGCTGCGCGACCTCGCCTCCGAGGGGCTGATCCAGTTCGACCCCCACCGCGGCGCCGTCGTCTCGGAGTTGAGCGGTGACGAGCTTCACGAGATCTACGAGATCCGCCGGCTCCTCGAGCCGCTGGCGATGCGCCAGGCGGTGCCCGGCATCTCGGATGCGCTGCTCGACCGACTGCGCAACCTCCACCAGCAGATGGAGCGCGAACCACATTCGGCTCAGTGGGTGGACGAGAACCGCGCCTTCCACATGGCGGTGTACGAGGAGGCCGCCTCGCCCCGGTTGGTGGCGATCATCCGCGGGCTGCAGGATGCCTCGGTGATGTACATCGGCGCCTCGATCAAGCACGTCCCCGGGTTGCGGGAGAGCGCCAACCGGGACCACGCCGCCATCCTCGATGCCCTGGAGCGGCGTGACGTCGAGGCCGCGGTCGATGCGGTGCTGGAGCACCTCCAGGTGGCGATCAGGGCGTTCGAGCAACGAACCCCGGAGGAGGGCTCGCCGTCCCCGAGGGCTGAGCCATGCTGCGATGCCGGTCGTAGACATCCACTGCCATCTAGCCACGCCCGGGGTGCGTGAGGCGGCTGCCCCCTTCTTCCGCCCCGAGATGGAGCCGTACGACCACTTCATGGGAGAGGCCTCGCGGGAGCACAACAAGAAGATGTTCCCCGCCATCGCCGACGCGCTCACCGTGCCCGAGGCCCGGCTGGAGCACATGGACCGGATGGGGGTGGACATCCAGGGCCTGGCCACCTTCGTGTCCGAGTACTGCTACTGGGCACCGGGCGAGATCGGGGCGGAGTTGAGTCGGATGCAGAACGACCGGATCGCCGCCGCCGCGGCCGAGCATCCTGATCGCTTCGTCGCATTGGGGGCGACGGTCCCATTGCAGGACGTCGACCTTGCCATCGCCGAAGCCGAGCGGGCCGCCGGGATCGGGATCAAAGGCCTCCAGATCGGCGGGACCGTCGACGGGCGCAACCTCGACGAGCCCGGATTCCGCCCCTTCTTCGAGGCGGTGGCTGGACTCGGGCTCCCCATCATCATCCACCCCAATGGATTCCCCGAGAGCGAGCGGCTGGGCGAGTACTTCCTGGTCAACTGCATCGGAAACCCATTGGAGACCCTGGTCTGCGCCACTCGGCTCATCTTCTCCGGGCTCCTCGAGGACATCCCGACGCTCCGGTTGGTCCTGCTCCACGGTGGCGGCTACCTCCCTTTCTACGCGGCGCGGGCCGATCACACCTGGGAGGTCCGCCCCGAGACGAGGATCAAGATCCCCGACCACCCCCCGAGCCACTACCTGCGAAGCCTCCACTACGACACGATGGTGTTCGAGCCGCTCTACCTGAGACACCTGATCGATGTGGTCGGGGTCGATCGGGTGCTCCTCGGCACCGACTACCCCTTCGACATGGGGGAGACCGACCCGGTGGGTCTGGTCGGGAGGGTGTCGGACCTCGACGATGCCGAACGCACCGCGATAGCCGGGGGCAACGCCCAACGCCTGTTTGGTCTCTGACCCGGGTCAGCATCAGCCCAGGCAGAATCAGCCCAGGCAGAATCACCCATGCAGCATCAGCCTTGGTCGCACTCAGCACAAAACGGTGCAAACGATTGTCGCCTACACTCGGTCGGTGACCTCGGCAACCGTCGCCATCATCGGGACCCGGTATTCCGATTTCGGTGTCGAGCACGAGGCGCTCGGCGACCTCGGCGTGGAGATCGTGTCCGGCGCCGGCCGGACCTCCGAGGAGATCCTCGGTCTGGCCGCCGATGCCGACGTGATCCTCACCGGCGCCGCCCCCAGGTTCGACGCCACCACCATCGCCGGTCTGCGCTGCAAGGGGATCGTCCGCTATGGGGTCGGGGTGGACTCGATCGACCTGGCCGCCGCCGCCGCTGCCGGGATTTGGGTGGCCAACACCCCCGACTACGGCACCGAGGCGGTGGCGGTTCACACCCTGGCCCTCGTCCTCGCCGGGATACGCCGGCTGCCCATGGCGGAGCGCCGGCTCCGTCGGGGTGATTGGGGTTTCGCCGAGCTGCGCCCGCTTCGGCTGCCCCGTTCGATGACCGCCGGGGTGGTCGGGTTCGGACGCATCGGCCGCCGGGTCGGTCAGCTGCTCACCGCCGTGGGTTTCGGGCGGGTGCTGGTCAACGACCCGATCCTCGACGACGAGCGCCAACAGGCGGGCGTGGTGCCGTTGGAGACGCTGCTCGCCACCGCCGACGTGGTCACGCTCCACGTTCCGGGCGACATCGACCCACTGATCGGATCAGCCGAGCTGGCGCTGATGAGGCCCGGATCGGTGTTGGTCAACACCGCCCGCGGATCGTTGATCGATAGCGGAGCCCTGATCGATGCCCTCGCCAAGGGTCGTCCCACAATCGCCGCCCTCGACGTCTACCCCGAGGAGCCGCCTCCGATAGACCGTTTCTCTTCCGAGCAGCTGATACTCACTCCGCACATGGCGTGGTACACGGAGGAGACCGAGTTGGAAATGCGTCGTCAGGCCGCTGCCGAGGCGCGCCGTCTGCTGCAGGGCATGCCCCTAGCCAACCCGGTGGTTCCGGCCAAAGTGGAGGCGCGTTGAACCGTTCCATCGATCGGCTCGCCGCCCCCGAGGTGCGCGCCCTCCTCGACCGGTCGGGGATCGCGGTGCTGTCGTTCGGGAGCATCGAGCAGCACGGGGCGCACCTCCCGTGCGGCACCGACACCATGGCCGCCGATTTGGTCGCCGCCGACCTCGCCGAGCGGCTCGACGCCCTTGTGGCTCCGGGCGGTCCTTACGGTGTCACCCCGATCCACGCCGGTCATCCCGGCTCCATTTCGCTGCGACGCCGGGTATTCGAGGAGTATGTGGCGAATGTCTGCGAGGAACTGGCCGCGATGGGGGCGTCGGTCCTAGTCCTGGTCAACTGGCACGAGGGCAACATCGCCTCGCTGGACGCGGTGGCCACCGACCTGCAGGATCGCCAAGGCATCGTGGTCGTGGCCGCCCAGGCTTGCTACACGGCGCAGCGGGTTTATGCCGAGCGGGGTGGCGACCTCACCCATGGCGGGGCGATCGAGACGATGGCGGTGATGGCGGTCGACCCCGATCTGGTCCGCTGGGAGTCGGTCTCCGAGCCGAGCCGTCCCGACGGCGCCGAGGCTATCGATGCCATGCGGCGGTCACGCGAGGTCTACGGGTACGTCACCGACGTCTCCGAGCTGGCGTCCGATGGCTGGTACGGCGACCCCGCCTGGGCGACGCCTCAACTGGCTGCAGGAT
Organism: uncultured Actinomycetes bacterium; assembly: GCA_963780745.1. GTDB lineage: Bacteria > Actinomycetota > Acidimicrobiia > Spongiisociales > DATADW01 > DATADW01. The sequence continues at coordinate 382,292 of CAWACT010000012.1, forward strand.
TCGCCACCGAGGTGGGGACCGCGCTGGAAGAGGCGGTGCGTGAAGTGCTCGCGGTCAGGGGCGTCTCTCGATGACGGTTGTCGCCGCCGGCAGCTTCGGGTCGGCGTCAGCGGCCGGGAAGGAGTAGCGCCGACCCGTTTGCCGGGTCGGGCGGTGGGACGGCGAGCGCACGGTTGGTCCACATCGAGCCCGGTGCGCGCCGCAACGCCCATCGTCACCCCGACAGCGAGGAGATCGTGTTCGTCGCCGATGGCTCGGGGGCGGTGTGGCTCGACGGGACGTTCCACGCTCTCTCCGCCGGGTCGTGGGTGAGGATCCGCCGCGGCGTGCCCCACGCCACGGTGACCACCGATCCGGACGGGATCACCCTTGCCTGCTTCTTCCCACACCCCGATCTTGACGCCAATCTCGAAGAGCTCGACATGGCCGTACCCGAGATGGAGGCACCATGACCAACGGCCGGACGATGAGTGATCCGGTCCGGCTCGCACCCATAGGCTTGGGTCGTTGGGCCCGTGTCCTCGCCCGCGGCGCCCAGCGCGGATCGGTGATCGAGCTGACCACCTGCTTCTCGCGCCGCGAGGAATCGCGCACGCGCCTTCCGGGAGGAGTTCGGGATACCCAAGGCGGCGGAGAACCTCGACGAATTGCTCTCCGACCCCGAGATCGAAGGGGTGATCGTCACCACTCCGAACGACGCCCACAAGCCGGTCATCCTCGCTTGCCTCGAGGCCGGCAAGGCGGTCTACACCGACAAGCCCATCGCCCACACCATCGAGGACGCAGCCGAGATCGCGGCTGCGGTAGATCACGCCGGGATGGTCTTCGCCGTGGGTCACAGCGCCCGGCGTCTCTCCGGGCACCGGGCGATGAAGGAATGGATCGATCAGGGACGTATCGGGCGGGTGTCGCTGGCCGAGGCAAACTTCTCCAACGAACGCGGGCTCGAGCTCAGCCCATCCACATGGCGGTTCTTCGCCGACAAGAGCCCCGGCGGTGCTCTCATCCAACTCGGTGTTCATCACGCCGACACGCTCCAGTACCTGCTCGGGCCGGTCGCCGCAGTGAGCGCCCACGCTCGCCGGCTCTACACGGAGGCCGAGGTCCCCGATGCGGTGATGTGCATTCTCGAGTTCGAGTCGGGACCGCTCGGCTACCTGGGCACCGGGTGGGCCTCGCCAGGCGTGTACCAAATGCGCCTCCTCGGGACCGATGCCAACCTCATCTACGACCTCGACTTCACCCAGTGGGACCAGTCGCATCTGGTGGACGGTGCCAGCAAGTTGGTCAGCCAGGCCTACCGGAGCTCGGAACGCCCTGCCGTGCAGTTACCGCCTACCGATATGTTCCGCGAGCAACTCGAGGAGTTCGCCCTGGCCATCAGGGGAGAGGCCGAAGTGGAGGTGGGTGCCATCGAGGGGATCCGCGCTTTGGCGGTGGTGGCGGCGGCGCTCGAGTCCTCCGGCGATGGGGGCCGGGCGGTCGAGGTGGCGCCGCTGCTGGCTGGTGTCGGCGTGGCGGCCTGAAGGAGGAGCGATCATGGCGGAGACCGTCGATGTCGTGGTGGCGGGTGGGGGCCACAACAGTCTGATAACTGCCGCATACCTGGCCCGTGCCGGGTTCGAGGTGGTGGTCCTCGATGCCCGCCCCGAGGCGGGTGGTGGCGCCGCCACCGAAGAGCTGACCCTGCCGGGTTACCACTTCGACAGCTGTTCCACCGGACACACGCTGATCCAGGTCAACCCGGTGCTGAGCGGCGACGAGCTCGGTCTGGTGGCCGAGTACGGGCTGACCTACGTCGATCCCGATCCGGTTGCCCACGTCGTCTTCCCCGACGGCGAGCACTTCACCATGTGGCTCGACCCCGACCGGACCGCCGACGAGATCGCTCGGTTCTCTGCCGCCGATGCCGACGCATACCGGCGGATGCTGAAGGAATGGGATCAGGTGAAGGGTGTTTTCGGCAAATGGCGGTTCAACCCGATCGGATATGGGCCCAGCCTGGAGGAGGCCCTTGCCGCCGCGCCGGGTGGCGGACGCTGGCTGAGACGCAACGCACAGTCGGCATGGGAGGTGATCTCCCGTCTCTTCGAGAGCCGCCACATCCAGGCATTCCTCGCCTGGATGGCCTTCCAGACCGCACAGCCAATCGACTCTGCAGGGTCGGGGGTGCTGGCGACGTCGCTGGTGGCGGGCCGGCAGGTGCGGAGTTGGTCGATCCCGCTGGGCGGTTCCGCCGCCCTGCCCCGCGCCTTGGTGCGCGCCATCGAGGATCACGGTGGCCGGGTCCTCACCAACCGGATGGTGACCGATCTCGTCATGGAGGGCGAGCGGTGCGCCGGGGTGGAGACCGAAGACGGCGAGACGTTCCTGGCCCGCACCGCCGTGGTCTCCTCGATCCACGTCAAGTCGTTGGTCGGGATGGCGCCGGCCGCCGCATGGGGTGACGAGTTCCTCGACGGTGTCGACACCTTCGATCCGGGGATGCCGTCCTTCGCCTCCTACTACGCCACCTCGGAGCCACCGCGGTTCCCGGTGGGCGATGGTGAGACCCGCACCGCGGTCTCCGCCGGGTACGTGCCTTGGCCCGAGGACACCATCGAGTTCGGTCGTGGCATCAAGGAAGGCCGCCTCCACCACGAGGGCGCTTTCCTTCTCTTCGCCACCCCCACGCTGGTTGATCCTTCTCGGGCACCGCAGGATCACCACACGGTGAAGATCCTGAGCATGGCGCCATACGAGCTCACCGACGGAACCTGGGAGGAGTGCCGCGACGAGCTCGCCACCCGTCACCTCTCGGTGCTGCAGCGCTGTGCGCCCGACCTCACCGACGACAAGGTGCTGGCGCGCCGGGCCAAGAGCCCGGTCGACATCGAGCGGTCCAACCCGCACATGTGGCGGGGCACCATCCACGGTGGCGACCGCGGTCTGGCCAACAGCGGCCCGCTCCGTCCGGTGCCAGGGTGGGCCCAGCACCGCATGCCCATCGCCGGGCTCTACCAGACCGGCGCCACCACCCACCCCGGTGGCTCGATAACCGGCGGTCCCGGCCGCAACGCCGCCATGGTCATTCTCAATGACCTCGGAACGAGCATTGAGGAAGTACTCCGTACTTAGTACTTAGTACTTAGACCGACTACGCGAATCTGCCCCCCGAATCGGGGAAGGTACCGCCGGCCCGAAGGGCCGGGGGTAGATGATCCAGGACCGTTCTTGGCGGCGATCAGCGGGTGATTGTGCTGTATTCAACGACAGCTTCATCGCCGAATCGGGCTACGACGGTGACCCGTTCCGTGCCTTCCGGAAGGTCGGCACTTGGGATTTCGATTTCGAAGCCAGACTTGGCGAGGTCTTCGCTGTTGAACCATCGCGTCACGTCGCTGCGGCTCTCGTTGGGCGGACCGCTGATGGCCAACACATCCCCGAAGAACACGAGGATTTCGCTGGGCAGTACCTTCTCGGACGGGTCCGCCGACCATCCGCTCAGCTCGAGCCGGTCGCCGACCACGACGCTTCGGTCGATCACGATCCGGCGCGAGCCGGCCGGGGTGATGGCGAGCTCTTCGCCGTTACCGTCGCGCAGCACCAGCGTTGCCACCGCGCCCTCTCCGGCGGCGATCCAGCCGCCGTCGGATCCGGGGATGAGCAGCACGACCTCGTTGGCCCCCGGCCGGTAGGCCTCCTCGGGCACCAGCGCCTGGAACGTCGACGTGGTCCCACCGGCACGGATCATGAACCCGGCTCCAGCTACCTCTCCGTTCACCGCGATCAGTACGTCCGGGGACCCTGTGTCAGGAGTGGTCACCCTGCCGGTGAGCAGAGTCGGAACGACGCCGGCTGAGGGGTCGAGGTCGGCGACCTGTTCGGCCTGGTCGAACTCAGCCTCGACGTCCGGTGCTTGTTCCGGGTCGAGCGCCGCCATCGCTTCCCCAACGAGGTCGTCGTAGGGCCCGACTGCGGCGACCTCGGCCCGCTCGTCCGATCTGGAATGAGCTGATATGTCGTCGCCACCTCCGTATCGAGGCGTTCCGTCGTGCCCCCGAGTGCCTCTCGATGACCTATGAAATGATCGAAAGCATGGGGTCGTTGGGCGGGCAGATCGGGATCCAAGAGCGATTGCCCCTCCAACTGCCACTCCGGACCGATCTTGACGTCGAGCAGGTCGATCAGAGTCGGAAGGATGTCGATGACGTACGCACTTTCGTGATGCACCTGGCCCTCGGTTTGGCCCGGAACCCGGATGAACAGCGGTACCCGGTACAGGGCGTCGAGGTTGGTTGGCGTCGTCCAGCGGCGATGCTCGTTGGGCACGAAGGAACCGCCGTGATCGGCGGTAACCACGACAATGCCGTCATCCCAGATCCCGCTCTTATCCATGGCGTCGATCATTCGCCCTAAGAGCCGGTCAATGAGACCGAGCTGAAACAAGTGACGCTGAAACCCCTGCGCAGCCCGGGACGGGGCGTCGATCCAATAGCCGTGCTCGACGCCGGTCACGAAGGCCCCGACGTCCTCCGGGCGGTCGTATTGGGTGCCCGACGGGTTGGCCTGCCATGGAACGTGGGGAGCGACGACATGCACGTAATGCAGGGAGTTCGGGGAGGCGCCAGCCAGGTTCTCGGCGGTATTGAGCATCTTGTCGACCCACGCCAAGCGTTCCCCGGGGGGAGCCAGCGGTAGCCCGGATGCATCGACCTCGCGGCCTTCGGCCCCGCCACCGACGAAACCGCCCCACTGCCCGTCGATGGCAGGCAGTTGTTCGGTGACCAGTGGCGACTGCGTGAGATGGCCCCACACGACGGCGGCGTCGACCAACATCGCCGACATCGCCAGCTCGTCAACGCCGTCATCCGTTGCCGCAGTCAATCGGCGCTCGCCAGAGCAAACCGAGGTTGGGCAGACACTGGTGATGGTCTCCTGGACATCCATCATGTAGAAGTCGCCGAGCATCGTGAAAATGCTGTGGGGGTGATCCGCGAGGTTGGCCGCGCCCCTTCGGCGATGCGGCCGGTGAGCAGGATCGGCACGCTGTCTGTTGTGGCGATCGAGTTGGATTGCCCGTTCTTGAACCAGTGCGAGCCCTCGGCGAGCCGGGCGAAGTTGGGGAAGAGGGCGGCGTTGACCTCGCCCTCTCGGGTGAGCAGCGACGACAGCGGCAGCTCGTCGAAGACGACAATCACCACCGGAGTGGCGGCGACCATCGAGACGGAGGTATCAACCTCGGCCTCCGGCTCCCATACCAGCTCAGCGGCGTGGGAGAAGCCGAGAAACAGGATCGGGGCGGCGAGAGCGACCAGGACGAGGATCCTTAACCAGGTGCGGGTCCAGGCAATCTTCGCCTCTATCCACACGACTCCGCCGGAGACCAGCGCCGCCAGCACGAAGGCACCGTCGTTGTCGGGCATGATCTGGTGCATCACCGCCGAGGCGGCCACGAACGCAGCGAGAGCGAGCAAAACTCGGTAAGCGATGTCGCCGGTGCGCCGACCAAACCGGCCGGTGACGAACAGCACGATCCCGCAAAGCAGGGCCGGCCCCAAAGTGACGATGACCACGAACAGGACAATGCGCAGGGCTCCGGCACGGGCCGCGATGAAGACCTCCGGGTTGTTGCCGTAGAGGTCGAGTAAGGGCTGGATCAAGCCCACGCCCAACAATCCCCAGAGCGTGAGCAGACGCCACCATGTCGACTCAGGCCTGTCGGCTGGCAACATTGAAACCGTCGGCGATCCGGCAGTCACTGTGGTGCCGGGTTCACCGCAGTCGGACCCCGCACTCCGAGGGCGATAGCTCTGACAGCCACGAGCGGATCACGTCGCGGGGCTCGGCGCTCCTCTGGAAATCGCGTTGGTGTCATCGTCATCGGCCGGGGACTTCTTAGGCTAGGGCAGCGACCGGCCACCCGGGCGGCCGACGCAAGTGCTTGCGGGATCGAGGAGACGTTCTCGTCGCCACCGAGCAACACGTCGGGGGGAGCTTGACAGGCAAGTGGTGACTTGCCTATTGTTGCTCCTGTGGGCGACGTCTTCTCAGCGATCGCGGCGCCGGCGAGGAGGGCGATCCTCGACGAGCTCCGGGAGCGGGACGGCCAGACCCTGTTCGAACTGTGCACCCGGTTGACCATGAAGCACGGATTGGGGCTGTCGCGCCAAGCGGTCTCACAGCATCTGGAGGTGCTCGAGTCGGCCGGGCTGGTGAGCTCGAGGCGTGAGGGAAGGTACAAGTTCCACCATCTCGACACCCGGCCCTTGCGGGCGATCGCCGAACGGTGGATTGGAGCGGACTGAAAGGATGAGGAGATGAGGATCAACGTGACGAGCGTCTTCGTGGACGACCAGGACAAGGCGCTCGCCTTCTACACCGACGTGCTCGGCTTCGTTAAGAAGACCGAGATCCCGCTGGGTGAAGACCGCTGGCTCACGGTGGTCTCACCCGAGGCTCCCGATGGCACCGAGCTTCTGTTGGAACCCGATGGTCACCCTGCCGTCAGGCCATTCAAGGAGGCGTTGGTCGAGGATGGGATCCCCGCCACCTCGTTTGCCGTCGACGACGTGCGCGCCGAGCATGAACGGCTGGCGGCAATGGGTGTCCGCTTCACCCAGGATCCCACGGAGATGGGACCGGTGACCACCGCGGTGCTCGACGACACGTGTGGCAACCTCATCCAGATCGCCAGCATGGCCTGAGCTCGTTTGTCACCCGATGGGGTGGCGGCTAGGCCAGCTTGCGAGCAAGCCAGTCGAACACCTCGGGGCCCCATTCCGGGCGGTGCTTGAAGGCGCAATGGCCGTCGTCGGGATAGACCCGGGCCTCGCGCCCGGTCACCGGGCCGTGTTCCAGCATCGAGTAGATGTTGCCGATGGGCGCCAGGTGGTCGCGCTTGCCGTTGATCATCAACACCGGGCAGACGATGGCGTCGGCGAGCCCGAGGTCGGTGAGTGACCACTTGCGGAACAGCTCGTCCTGCCCCTCGAGCGTCGTCGGCTTGAACGTCGGGCCGTCACCCGGTGCGCCGAACACGTAGGTCGAGCGAACATTCTGCATCTCGACGAACTCCTCGGCCTCATCCGGTGACATCCGGTACCCGAAGTGATTGCCGGCGATGGCCACCGCCGCCGCCACCCGCTCGGGGTAGGTGCCGGCGAGCTGCATCACCGAGTAGCCGCCGCGGCTGATTCCGAACGCTCCGATACGATCCTCGGCTACTTCCGGGCGGTCGGCCAGCCAGTCCACGGCCGCCATCCAGGCCTTGACCGACTCCGGCTCGTAGGGGAAGGGGTTCTCGTTGGTGCCCGGGGCGTCCATCACCAGCGAGGCGAGACCGCTGGCCAGGGCGTATTCGGCCGCCCAGCCGCGATCCTCCTTGAACACATCGGCGCCGCACATGATGAGCACCGCGGCGACCGGCGAACTCGGCGATGCTCCCTTGGGAACCCGGTAGTGGCATGGGATTGCCTTGCCGTCGCACACCACCTCCACCTGCTGGAGCGGCGGGTCGAGGTAGGCGGCCGCCTTGAGGTAGGCGCGCACACAGTCGGCCGAGACCTCGGCCTTCAAGGGAGTCAACGCGTCGGGAAACCGGCCGATGCTGTAGTAGGTCTTGGCCAGGAGGTACTCCCCCCTGGCACCATCGCCGTCGTCCTCGCCATCGAAGCGGTCGCCCTGCTCCTCATGCGCGCTGCCGAGTTGACGCCATACCGGGACCCAGACATCGTCGGTGGTCCCGGTGAGGCGGTCCACAGCCGAGCGCAACTCGTCGAGGTCGTCGATCATCGACAGCCAGCGGCGGTAGAACCCACCGTGCTCGATGACGAATGGGTCTTCGCTGGGGGCGAAGGGGAGATCGCTCGCTTCAACCGACACAACTGCTCCGCGGGACGGGAATGCAAACGTTAGCGCCAGGGGCTGATGCTGACGCTGGTACACGCGCTACTGCTGGCCTCAGGGGCTTCGAGGACTGCAACAATCGATTGTGCATGGTGTTGCTCTTTGCGGTTCGGGGCAGAGTGGTGCGGTGACCGATCCTCCAAAGCGACAAGGCGGGCGGCAACTCGTCGTCGACATCACCCCGTTGCGGGTGTCGCCGGAGTTCCGACGGCTCTTCCTCGGGTACCTGCTCGCCTTTCTCGGCCGTCAGGTCACCGTGGTCGCCGTTCCATATCAGATCTTCGTGCTCACCGGGTCGTCGCTTGCTGTCGGCGCCCTAGGTCTGGTTCAGGTGGTGCCGCTGCTCATCATGTCGCTTGTGGGCGGATCGATCGCCGATGCGGTCGACCGCCGCAAGCTGCTGGTCATCAGCCAGATGGGGCTGGCGCTGACCGCAGTCGGGCTGGCGGTCAACTCGTCGATCGACCAGCCCATGGTTTGGGTGATCTACGTGCTCACCGGGGTCAACGCCGGTCTCTCCGCAATAGACATCCCGGCCCGCATGGCCGTCCTCCCATCGATGCTGCAGCGGGACCTCCTTCCCGCCGGGTTCGCCCTCAACCAGGCGGTGGCGCAGGTCGGGGGAGCGGTGGGCCCGGCGCTGGCAGGTTTGCTCATCGCCCAGTTCTCCCTCGCCGCCACCTACGGTTTGGAGGCGGCGCTGTTCGTCCTCTCAGCACTGACAATGATCGGGATCCGGCCGCTTCGCCCCGAGGGCGGTGGCACCGCGGCCGGGTGGTCGTCGGTGAAGGAGGGACTCCGCTATCTCAAGGGGCAGCGGCTCATCCAGTCGTGCTTCCTGATCGACCTCAACGCCATGATCTTCGGGATGCCCCGCGCTCTGTTCCCCGCCATCGGGACGGTCGTCCTCGGCGGCGATGCAACGACGGTGGGGCTGCTCTTCGCCGCCCCCGGCGTCGGCGCAATGCTTGCTGCGGCCACCGCCGGCTGGGTGGGCGGGGTCCGTCGTCGGGGCCGGGTGGTGGTCATCTCGGTGATCGTCTGGGGGCTAGCCATCGCCGCCTTCGGGTTGACCACATGGCTGCCGCTGGCACTCGGCTTGTTGGCGGTGGCCGGGGCGGCCGACGTCATATCCGCCGTCTTCAGGAACACGATCCTCCAGTTGACCGTCCCCGACGAGTTGAGGGGACGGCTCTCTGCCATCCATGGCGCCGTGGTGAGCGGCGGACCCCGGCTCGGCGACCTCGAAGCCGGAGCGGTTGCTGCGGTCACCTCCCCCCAGTTCTCGGTGGTGTCCGGCGGAGTGCTCTGCGTCATCGGGGCGTTCGCCATCGCCCGCTTCATGCCCGAGCTGTGGCGTTACCGCAGTGGTCCCGGACGTGCCCCTCCGCCGCCTGCGGCCGACCCGGCTCCAGCCTGACGCCCGACCACAGCAAGGAGCGCGCCGACATTGCCTTCGAGGATCGCCCGCCTCTCGTCATCATCGAGGCCCGGGACCGCATCGACCGTGGTCACCGGGTCGGGGTCGCCCATCTCGAATGGGTAGTCGGACCCGAGGAGGACCCGATCCGCCCCCACCGTGTCGATGAGAAACCTGATCGCCTCGGGGGAGTGGAGCACGGTGTCGTAGTAGAGGCGCCGAGCGATGGTCCGTGGGGAAGTGCCGATGTGACGGGCTGTGAGGTGGGGGACGGCGGTGTGGCCTCTCTCCATCCGGCCAAGTTGATAAGGGAGGAACCCCCCGCCGTGGACGACGCACATCACCAGCCCGGGGTAGCGGTCGAGTACCCCGCTGAAGAAAAGGTGGGCGACGGCAACCGTTGTCTCGGCGGGCCGGCCGACCATGTTGTCGAGGAAGTTCCTGCTCAGGTCGACCCCGGCCAGCGGGGCGTAGGGGTGGAGCAGCACCAGGCAACGGAGCTCCTCGGCCGCCGCCCAGAACGGGTCCAGCTCGGCCTGGTCGAGGTCTTTGCCGTCAACCGTGGTGGCTATCTCGACCCCGACCATCCCGAGCTCAGACACGGCGTGGGCCAGCTCCTCCGCGGCCGCTCCGGGCGTCTGTAGGGGAACCGTCGCCAGGGCGCGGAACCGATCTGGGAAGCGACCGGCCTCGTCGGCGAGTATCCGGTTGAACCGCCTCGCATACGTTGCTCCGGCATCGCCTTCGAGGGCATAGGCTGTGAGGTCGACCCACCCGCTCAGCAGCTGCACCTCGACGCCGGTGGCGTCCATATGCGCCAGCCGTGCGGCGACGTCGCTGAGCACAGGACGGAGCGGCCCGCTGCGGACCCGTCCGGCGATCAGCACATCCTCCCCGCGCTCACCGGGCACCACCTCGATCCCGATGTCGGGTCCCTCGGTGCGGAGCAACCTGATCAGCTCAGCGGGTATGCAATGGGCGTGGACGTCGGTGATCATTTGCTCCTCCCGTTGGTCATTGAGCACCCCGAGGGACGAATCTCGCAACCACCAAACCGCAGCCCAGCACCACGGCAGCCGCCACGGCGGCAGCCAGCTCCGGGGAGAAAGCATCTGCGACCAGACCGTCGAGGAAGGCTGCCAGGGGCCGCGATCCGAGAAATGCGATCCCCCACAACGCCATCATCCGGCCCCTCATCTGCTCGTTGATCCGAAGGTGCATCAGGCTGGTGAGAGCGGTCACCGCAAGGAGGAACCCGAACCCTCCTATCGCCATGGCTCCCATCGCCCACGGTGGGGAGGGTGCCAGCGCAACGGAGATCATGCCTGCGGCGAGCACGCACAGCCCGGCGATGGCTGTGCCCCGGTGCCCGAGCCGATCCCGGGAGGCCGGCACCGCCAGCATCGCCAGCACCGCCCCGACCCCGAACATGCTGACCAACGCGCCCACCAGCGCCGCCCGCCCGGCCGCGGTGCCGGCGGGACCTAGAAGCCCTTCGGCCAGCGCCGGTGCGAGGGTGATCACAGGATCGGCACCGAACCCGAGTGCCGCAACACCAACCAGCAGCGCCGCCATCACCGGATCGGCGCGGAGATGGCGGAACCCTCCCCACACCGATGCCCGCGCCGGCCGCGCCACCGGGCGGGAGCGGATGACGCTGAGGGCAACGATCAAGGCCAGATAGCTGGCCGCGTTCACCGAGAAGGCGACACCGGGTCCGAGGGCGACAAGGGTGACAGCACCGAGCGCCGGGCCCACGGCCCGCGCCAGGTTGAAGGTGACCGAGTTGAGCGCCACCGCCTGAGCCAGGTCGGCCTCGGGGACCAGACCGGGGACCAACGCCTGCATCGCCGGGACGGAAAAGGCTTGGGCGAGACCGATCACGGCGGCGGCGGCGAGCACCGGCCATGCGTAAGGGAAGTCGTCCAGACCGACCGTCAGGGTGATGGCGGCCAGCGCCGCCGCCGCCACGGCAGCCGGGGTCTGTGCCACCAGCAAGAGCCGCCTCCGATCGAACCGGTCGGCCGCCGCTCCGCTCCAGGGCGCCAGCAGCAGAGAAGGCAGGAATTGGAGCACGGCGACCAGGCCGACGACCAGAGCCGATCCGGTGAGCTCGAACACGACTACCGCCGCCGTCACCTGCTGGAACCACGTTCCAATGTTGGAGGCGAGGTTCCCGAAGAAGTAAGGGCCGAAAGTGCGGTCGGTGAGCAGCGCAACCGTGCTCCGTGCCAATGGTGGTGAGTCAGTCGTGGTCATCAGCTATTCCGTCCCCCGTAGGGGGGAAGGGACCCGCTGCGGAGCAGCGGGTAGGGGGGCTGCCGAACTCCCAACGGTGCTCGACACGCGGCTTTCGCACCTTTGGGACTGAACCAGCCCCCCTCCCCCGACGCCTCCGGCGTCGGGTACTCCCCCCGCCGGGGGGAGGGAACCGAAAGGGAGAAGGGGACTCGCTGCGCCGTTTCTTCTCCGTCCCCCCGTAGGGGGGAAGGGCCCCACCGCGTAGCGGTGGGTAGGGGGGCTCCCGGACCTCCAACGGTGCTCGAGACGCGGCGTTCGCACCTTTGGGACTGAACCAGCCCCCCTCCCCCGACGCCTCCGGCGTCGGGTACTCCCCCCGCCGGGGGGAGGCAGCCCCGTTAGAGATGGCGATCGAGGAAGTCGAGGACTTCGTCGATTGCCTTGTGCTGGACATCATCAACCTCGTACTCGCCATCAGATCCGCGCTGCGGGTAGATGTAGCCGTGCAGGTCGTGGTCCCAGCTCACCCACTCGACCGGCTTGCCCTGTTCGGCAAGTAGCTCGTAGCTGGTGCGGAAGATCCCCTGGAGGTGATCGCTCTCCCGGCCCATGACGAGGATCGGCGTGTCGATGGTGGAGATCCGCTCCTTCGCCTTGGCGAGATCGATGCGGGATCGCACCTTGTCGGTCTCCACCATTTGCATCTCCTCGATGTTGCGGAGGCCGGTATCGGGATCTACGTAGGCGGTGTCGTCGGGGGAGAGGGCGAGGAATTCATGGGACGCCGGCTCGGAGGCAACGGCGGCGGCCACGCCCTGGTATTCCGAGGTGATCTTGAGCACCATCTCTCCGCCGTGGCTCATCCCGATCATGCCCACCCGGTCTGGGTCGAGGCGCGGGTCCTTCTTGAGCTGCTCGATGATGGCGATTTCGTCCTCGTACTCGAGCGGAGACCGGTTGAACATGTCTCTGCCTTGCCGTGTGTCCCGGATGAGACGGCCCCCGTTCTCGTAACCGAGCTCGACTTCTGTGCGGTAACGGATCCAGGCGCAGGCGTAGCCGCGCTCTAGGAGACGATCCATGATGTATCCCCGGTTGGCCACGGCATCACGGATCCAGGCCATGCCACCGCCCCCGTTGCCAGAAGCGAGCAGCACGACGGGATGCGGGCCGGCCCCCTCGGGGAGCCGGAGACCTATCGGGGCGTACAGCCCGTCCCAAGTCTCGAGGTATTTGAGCTCCACCGGGATGTCAGAGCCATCGACCTCCTCGATGATCGTGACGTTTTCGGGGTCCAGTCCCATTTGCCGCCCTCTCTCTACCGATTCGCGCAAACGTTAGGGCAGATAGGATAGGAGTCATGAGGGTCGATCCCGCCACTACCCGGACCCTCCACCACCCCGATCCGGTCATCCAAGAGGTGCTCGACATCTGGGCGGCTCGCTTCCTCGCCGGACACATCGCGCTAGGCGACCTGACCACGACGGTGGGGAGGATCGGCAACTGGTCCGATTGGGCGCCCGAGTGGATGGCGACGGCCCGGGTCCACGAAGCGATGGGCGAAGCGGCCTGGGACGAAGGGCGCCGCATCACCGCGGTGGAGTGCTTCCTGGCCGCGTCGCGCTGTTACCACCTCTCCTACTTCCTGTCGGTGGACGACCTCGAGGGCCATGCCCATGGCCTGGCCAAGATGGTGGAATGCCATGACCGGGTCCTGCCCTACCTGGCACCCCCGGTCGAGAAGGTCACCATCCCCTTCCAGGATGCGGACCTCGCCGGGCTGCTCAGCATCCCCGGCGGCAGCATTCCCGGCATCAGGAGACCCGCTCCCTTGGTGATCCTCCTGCCTGGGCTCGACTCCACCAAGGAGAATCGTCACGGCGCTCGGGCCGCATTGCTCCGCCGCGGTCTCGCCGTGCTCAGCCTCGATGGACCGGGGCAAGGCGAGATCAGCACCAAGCTGCCCATCCGCCACGACTACGAGGTCGCCGTCTCGGCGGCGATCGATGCCATCGAGTCGAGAGACGACATCGACGCCGCAAGGGTGGGCCTCATCGGGGTGAGCCTCGGTGGCTATTACGCCTGCCGGGCGGCTGCCTTCGAGCACAGAGTCACCGCCGCCGTCGCCAACTGCGGGCCATATGACTTTGGCGCCTGTTGGGATGAGCTACCCGGAGTGACACGGGGTGCCTTCCGTCATTACTCGTGGTCGTCGTCGGACGAGGAGGCGAAGGAAAAGGCCGGCGCCCTCGACCTCAACGGCGTCGCCGAGAAGATCACCCAGCCTCTCGTCGTCGTCCACGGGATGTTCGATCCCCTCATCGGTGTCGACCAAGCCCGCCGGATAGCCGATGAGGCGCCAAACGCGACCCTGCTCACCATCGACGACGCCACCCACGGCATCAGCAACCTGGGCTACAAAGCAGAGCCCTGGGTGAACGACTGGATGGCCGAGCGGCTGGGGGGCACGGTCATCTGAGGGAAAGCCGGTCAGATCACCATCAACTCGTGGGGGAACCTGGTCACTTTCTCGTTGCCGCCCTCGGTGATCACATAGGTGCGTCCAAAGAAGATCCCGAGCAGACCATCCGGGGTGATGATGGTCGGCTCCAGCATGGCCACCGTCCCCGGGGCCAGCTCGAGTTCGTTCGGCTCGGCCGCCACGTGATCAGCCATGACGTGTGGCGGGTGGCTCACGAAATCGATGCAATGGAGGAACAAGGGCCTTGAGTCGTAGCCCTTGTCCTGGAAGAACCGGTTCGCCTTCATCACATCGTCCCAGGTGTTGCCTCCCAACAGTTGTTCGGCCATCAGGTCGTATCCGGGGAGGACGATGTCCTCGAAGAACCGGCGGATCCACGCCGGGGGTTCCCCGATGCAGATCGGCGTGCCCAGCTGCACCGTGTACCCGCGGTAGCCGCACGCCAGCTCGTTGATGATGATGTCGCCCTTCTCCAGCCGTCGGCTCGATGGCCAGGGGTTGCCGAACACCATGCCCGGATTGCTGGTGGGGGTCGATCCGATGATGGTGAAGTCCATTTGCCCGCCGCCGTCCATCACGGCGTGGGTGGCGGCTGCGGCCAGTTGATACTCGGTCACCCCGGGGCGGGCCGTGGCGATCATGGCGTGGAACGCCTGATCCATCAGCTCCCCGGCCCTGCGGACGCACTCGATCTCCTCGTCGCTCTTGACGTGGACGAGCTCGTGGAAGAAGTCTCCGACTCTCTCCAGCGTGGCCTCGGGGAGCCCCTGGCGAATCCGCTCCCACTCGTCGACCGGCAGGTGGTGACCGAAGACGGGGTCGACACAGGAGATCCCGATAGTGGCGTCGGCGAGCCCCCACTCCTTGACCAACTCGACGATCACCTCGCCCGACCGCCCCCAGCGCGAGTGGCGCACGTCCTTCAATGGGGTGGCTCGGCGCACTGCCTCACGGTGGGCGCCACCGGGGCCACAGATGAGCACGGGCTCGCCATCGGGAGGCACTACGACATAGGCCGACATGCCGTGCCACTCCCAATGGTTGCTGAGCCAGCGCATTCCGCCGCCCCAACTCCAGTGGTTGGGACCGCCCGAGGCGATGAGCACGTCGAGCCCGAGGCGCTTCATCTTCTCCCGGGTGGCGTCGAAGCGACGCTGGTACTCCTCATCGGAGAACCGCGGGTACACAGCGTCGGAGTACCAGGGTGTGTTGGCAACCCGACCGAAGACCTCGGTGTGGAGCTTCCCCGCGGCTTCCTTGAAATCGACGTCACCAGGTGTCATCGGTTCTCCTTTTGAACGGCGGCTTCCGGACGGTTCACGCAGAGATCGAATCGAGCAGTCCTAGACCGTCGAGGTCGGCGCCCAGCGCGCTCATCCGTGCCTCGCTCAAGGGAATCAGCGGCGTGCGGACCGGTCCTTGCGGCAGTCCCATGAGCCCGAGCCACGCCTTCAGTTCGGCGATCGGTATCGCCCCCTCGCCGTGGGCCAGCCACTGGTCGCGCATCCACCGCTCGAAGGCATCTCGCTCCCGCCCCAGGGTTCTCTGCATTGCCCAGGCCCCGTCGATGTCCCCTGCGTCGGCCAGGCGCGTGTAGTCGAGGACGGGGCGGTGTTCGGGTGTCTGGTACATGGCTAGAGCAGGGGTCGACATCAGTGCCGGGAACCCATGATCGAGGTGCAGCGAGAGCCAGTCGCCCTCGTCGGCATCACATACGACGATGCGGTCACCCACCAGGTCGTGAACCTGGAGCAGGTGATCCATCGGCTTGGGGTTCTTGATCCCGCACACCGTCTCGAGCTCGCTGAGCTCTGCGATCAGGGAAGGGCTCAAGGCGTAACCCGAGTACGAGGTATTGAAGAGGAAGAAGGGCACCGAGGACTCGGAGGTCAGGCGCCGGTACCAGTCGCGCACCATGTCCTCGCTTGGCTTGATCGGGTAGTAGGGGTTGATGGCGATTACGAAGTCGGCACCGATCTGCTCGGCGTGACGGCTGAGCTGCGCCGCCTCGGAGTACACGTGATGTCCGATGTGGACCATCACCGGGACCCGTCGCGCCGCGGCGCTGAGCACGACTTCGTGGACGCGGGCGCGTTCTTCCAAGGTCATCGCCCAGAACTCGCCCATCACCCCGCCGCAGAAGATGCCATCCACCTCCAGGCCCTCGATGTAGTGGTCCACCGCCTTGCGCAATGCCCCCTCATCGACCTCGCCCGTTGACGTGAAAGGCGTGGGAATCGCGATCCACAGCCCCTTCACCTTCTCGAATGCCGCCTCCTTGGCCGGGCCCAGCGCGGTCATGATTCGTGTCTCCTCTCTGCTGCCGGCATGCAACTGCGCAGGGCGCGCCCGGTCAACCCGTCCTGATGAGCTGGAGCGGGAAGGAATGCAGCGAGACCGCCCCCTCGGCGGTGACCACGCACAGCTCTCCCACCTGAACGCCTGCGGTCTCGTCTGTGGTGATGACGTTGGGCTGGATCACCACCGTCTGGCCGGCCTCGAAGCGCCAGTCGTCATCCCGCCCGTGGGTGGTTTGCCTGGTGCGGATCCACGGCGGCAGCAGACCGATGCCATACCCGTGCACCAGGTCGTCTCTGATGCTGAAGCCACGTTCGGAGATCGCCTCCGACGCCTCCCACACCTCCCCGACCGTGGCCCCCGGCCGGATGGCGGCGGCGACCTTGTGGTACACGTCCTCGGCCAGGGCATGCAGCTCGGCGATCTGGGGAGTGGGCTCCTCCGAAACGGTATAGGTGCGAAGACCCTGACCGGCGTAGCCGGCGTAGGAGGCGCTGAGCTCGCAGGTCACCACGTCACCGGCCTGGATCTCCCGATTGGACAGGACCTGTGCCGGGACGCATCTGTCCGGATTGCTCATCGGTGTCGATGCGATGTAATAGAAGGTGGTCAACCCGCCGGCACCGAGATAGGAGTGCTCGATGGCCTCGGCCAACTCGTACTCCTTGATCCCGGGGGCCAGCGCATCCCGGAGTCCGGCGAGGGCGGCATCGGTGAATGCGGCTCCCCGCTTGAGCCACTCCAGCTCTTCATCGCTCTTCTTGAGCCGGATCGTGCGGAACTCACGGGTCACATCCTCGAAGGAACAGCGGTCGCCGGTTGTCTTCCGCATCGACTCGTACTGCTGATAGGGCATCCAACCGACCACCCCCAAGTCACCGAGACCCCGGGCCAGAAGGTCCTCCCCTACGGTGACGCCGTTGTCGGCGCCACCCCACCTGACGTCGTCGAGGAAGGAGACCTGCGCCGCGTTGGGTACGTGGTTGTAGCTCTGGGCGAAGAGGGTGGGCTCTCCGTCGCGAGGGAAGATCACGTAGTTGTCCCTCATCCCCAGGTAGCCGGAGAGGTAGTAGACGTCGGCCTGGGCGGTGCGGTTCTGTGCCGACCAGCCGAAAACCACCAGCCCGTCGAGGCCGGACTCGGCGAGGAACGACCGAACGAGATCGTGGCGGCGGGCGATCTCTTCCTCGCCGAATCGGGGGTACAGGTCGTTCGGCTCCACGATGTCGCTCCTGTCGCCGGGGGCGGGCGACCATAGTGGCGAGTTAGCTTCACAATGGGGGAGTGCGACCGAGAATCGAACCCCGGTTTCGGTTGACACTGGCTTGCTCAGCTAGTTACGTTGCAAACGATTGGGCAGCCGATCGAGAACCGTTCGCAAAAGGATGGAACTGAGGAGGACTCCCATGGGACGAGCTTCGATTGCGTGGAGGATCTTGGCCCTGTGCGCCGTTCTCTCGCTGGTCGTGGCGGCGTGCGGGCAAGGCACCACTACAGACACGTCCGCAGCCTCGGGTTCGACCGCGGCAGGTGGCGAGACGAGCGGTGACGTTCCCAACCCCGACGTGCTCATCGCCACGGTGAACGACGACATAACAAGCATCGACCCCGCCGCGGTTGGCGGGAACGATGTCGGCATGAACGTGATCCTCAACGTCTACGACCGACTGGTGGCCATACCCCCTGACGGCGGTTCTCCCGTTCCCTCGCTCGCCACCGAGGTTCCCACCATCGAGAACGGGTTGATATCGGAGGACGGGCTCACCTACACCTTCCCGCTCCGCGAGGGCGTCGTCTTCTCTGACGGGACCGACCTCACCGCCGAGGACGTCAAGTACTCCTGGGACCGGGTCATCGAGATGAACCTCCCCGAGGGTCAGTCCCCCCTGCTTCGCCAACGTGGCACGAGACCAGGGTGGTGGACGACCTCACCTTCGAGGTGACGCTCAGCAGCGTCGACGCCGCCTTCCTCCACCTGGTCGCCTTTCCCCCGGCCAGCGTCGTCAGCATGGACGCGGTCGAGGCCAATGGCGGCGTGGAGGCGGGCACGCCCAATGAGTACATGGCGCAGAACATGGTTGGCAGCGGTCCCTACACCCTCGCCACCTGGGAGCGTGGCGACCGGATGAGCTTCGACATCAACCCGGACTACTGGGGCGAGCCGGCCCACCTGCCGGTGCGCTGGGAGTTGATCGACGACTCGCCGGCCACCGGTCTGCAGGCAAGGGAATACGACATCATCGACATCAGTCCCACCGACGTGCCCTCGGTCGAGCCGATCGAGCATGCAGTGCTGGACACAGAGACCTTGGACCTCCAGGTGCTCCTGATCGGGATGAACATGAACATGGCCGAGGTTCCCGAGGGTGACACGATCGAGCCCGACTTCTTCCAGGACGTGCGGATTCGGCAGGCGTTCAACTACGCCTTCAACTATCAGGGATACATCGACGGGATCCTCGGCGGGCTAGGGTGGCCGGGCCAGCTTCGTCCTCCCCACCGGGATGTTCGGGTACGACCCGGAAGCCCCGATCTACGAAACCGATCCTGCCATGGCCGAGCAGCTCTTCACCGAGGCCGGCTATTGGGAAGAGGGGTTCACCGTCTCGATCATCACCGACCAGACCCACGAGGGATTCACCGGAGCGGCACTGACTCTCAAGGACAGCATCGAGGCGCTCAACCCCAACTTCCACATCAACGTGCTGCAGTTGCCTGAGGCGCAATTCGACGAGCAGCTGGCCACCGACCCGCTGCCGGTGGGGATGTGGTCGTACACCAGCTCGCAGTACAGCAACCCCGACGCCTACCTGTTCGACACCGCGCTATCGGATGGCCGGTACGGGAGCGTGAACAGCTTCGCCGACGGCTACACCGACGCCCAGAGGGTCGACGACCTGGTCGCGGCGGCGCGCGCCTCCCTGGACGAAGAGGAGCGGCTCCAGATCCTCTCCGAGATCCAGACGGTGCTCTACGAGGAGGCGGCGTGGATCATGCCGGCCAACGAGGGCGCGCCGTCGGCAGTTGGCGACTGGGTGACGGGCCATGTGGAGAACCCGATGTGGCCGCGGCCCTCCCAGTACTGGGCCATCTACGACAAGTGAGGAACGGGTCGGGTTCGTAAAGGGGAGGGTTGCCTAGGCTGGCTCTAGGAGCTTGACGGTTGCATAGGTACATCGGTCGAAGGCTGCTGGCACTGCCCTTCGTGATCTTGGCGGTGAGCATCCTGGTGTTCACCCTGACCCGTATCGGCGGATCGCCCATCGGCTCCTATCTGGAGCCGGGGATGACCGACGAGGAGATCGCGGCTCTCGAGGAGCGGTTCAACCTCGACGAACCGCTGCCGATCCAATACCTGGCGTGGCTCGGCGGGGTGTTTCGAGGCGAGTTCGGCTGGTCGGCGGTGGCCGCCGCACCGGTCATCGACGTCTTCCCCCAGAAGATCGCCGCTTCCTTCGAGTTGGGGGCGGCGGCGGCGCTCTGGGCGGTCACCCTTGGGGTCGGGCTCGGGACGTTCGCCGCCAGGCGCCGGAATCGACTGCCCGATCAGTTCTCCAGCGTGTTCGCCGTGGGAGGGGCGAGCATGCCCACCTTCTGGCTCGGGATCGTCCTCCTCATCATCTTCTGGGCCAACCTGGGATGGTTCCCCCACGGGCGATCGGATCCGGAGATATGGAACAGCATCGCCCATCCCACCAACTTCTACATAATCGACTCGATGATCGCCGGAAACTTCTCGGCTCTGCGGGACGCCCTCTGGCATCTGGTCCTTCCGGCGATCACGCTCGGTTACGCCGCGGTGGGCATCGTGACCAGGATGATGCGCTCCTCGCTTCTCGAGGAGATGGGTAAGGACTATGTCGATGCCGCCCGGGCCCGTGGTCTTCCCGAGCGCCTCGTGGTCCGCCGCCATGCCCGCCGCAACGCCTTCATCCCGACGATCACCGTCATCGGCATCTCGGTCGGGATCATGTTCGAGGGCACCGTCGTGGTCGAGACCATCTTTGGCTGGCCGGGGCTCGGCAGCTGGATGGCCGACTCCGTCTTGAGAGGCGACCAGGCAACCACGCTGGCCTTCGTCATCTTCACCAGCATTCTCTTCCTCACCATCAACATGATCGTCGACGTCCTGTACGGGTATCTCGACCGCCGCGTCGTCTTGAGGAAGGCCTAGCCATGTCGATCGAGACGGTCCAAGTCGAGACTGCGCCGCCGCCTCAGGTGCTCCACGAAACGCCGTTCAAGGTCAGGACGAGGCGTCTGTGGTCGACGACGAAGGACGTGTTCAGCAGAGGGAGCACGAGGGTCGGAGCGGTCATCATCTTCGTCCTCATCGGGATGGCGATCTTCGCCCCGCTATTGGTTCCCGAGAACCCGCCGCGGTGCCTATCAGATGCCGAGGGATCTGAGTGCGGTGGCGGTTCCCCCTGGTACCGAGGGCCATCCGCTGGGCACCACGCGCCTCGGCGGCGACGTCCTCTACGGGGTCGTCTGGGGGGCGCGGCTCTCCCTGCTTCTGTCGCTGTCCGTCGTCACCGGAGCCGTATTCATCGGGCTGATCGTGGGGTGCACGGCGGGAATCATTGGTGGCAAGGTCGACTCCTTCCTCATGCGTGTCGTGGACGTCTTCCTCTCCATCCCGGCACTGATCTTCCCGCTCGCCATCGCCGCCGTCTTGGGGCCATCCTTCATCAATATCGTCGTTGCGCTGGCAGTCATCATGTGGGCGCGCTATGCCCGGATCATCCGAAGTCAGATCCTCCAGGTCCGCGAAGAGGACTATGTCGACGCGGCGCGGGCGATCGGCGACTCCAAGTTCGGGATCATCCGACGCGACATCCTGCCAAACTCGATCACGCCGGTGGCGGTGCAGGCAACGCTGGACATGGGCCACGCCCTGTTGCTGGGTGCCACCCTGGCCTTCATCGGCCTATCGGTCGCCGGTCAGGCGGAGTGGGGGACCCTGGTGAGCGAGGGCCAGGCAGACATCGTCGCCGGGCGGTGGTGGACCTCGACCATCCCCGGTGCCATGGTGTTCCTCTGGGCGCTCTCGTTCAACCTGGTCGGTGACGGTCTGCGCGACGTGCTCGACCCCCGTACCGAGTTGCGCTGACCAAAACCGGCCCTTATCCCGAACGAACTGTTCTGTCACCGACTTGCGGACTTCGTCATGTTTGCGGAGAGCGCCGCGTCGGGCTCGAGGATGTAGACGCCACCGTTGACCCTGTCGGTCACGTACACGGTGTGATCCGAGGCGACGAAGACGTCGTTGATCTGGGCCGCTACCTGGTTGGGTGGACACTCCGGGATCCAGTGGGCGACCTCTACGGGAGCGTCGGGGTCGGCGACGTCGTACACCCTCAGACCGGCGTTGAAGTAGGTGACGAACATCAACTCCTGGCTTCGATAGCTGTTGGGGCGATTCTCGTGCAAGCAGTGTGCCCCGAATCGGAGGCCCCGTTCGCAGAAGTCGCCCTCGGGGACGGGGCAGATCGAGCGGACGAAGGGTGCGGTCTCGTCGGTGACATCCACGATCCTCACCATGTGTCTGTCTCCGTCACAGCCTTCGGTCACCGCCTCGTCGGTGACCACCACCAGGTTGCGGTCGGGGAGCGGAAGCGACGTGTGGGTGTGCCCACCCTCCTCCCATCCGAGGCGTGAGATCGTCTTTGGCGCGGCGAGATCGGATATGTCGATCACCACCATCCCCCCGTCCCAGAAGCCCAAATAGGCGCGATCGCCGTGGACCAAGGCATGGTGGACCTGCCATTCCTCCCCGTCCGGAGTCATCCAGCGTCTCGCCACCGGCCTCCCACATCCCCGGCCACCACCAGCGCCCCGTCTCGGTCGGGTTGGTCGGATCGGATACGTCGACGATCAGCCAGATCCGGCCGCGGTAGCCGTCTGGCGTCGCCGAGACGTAGGCATGGTCGCCCCCTTCGTACACGATGCGGTGAACACCCCGTCCACCGGTGTCGAAGAAGCCGACTTGCATCGGGTTCGTCGGGTCATCGAGGTCGTAGACCGCCATACCCACCGGAGCCGGTCCCTCACTCCGGAATAGCTCGTGGTTGACCAGCAGGAGGTCGTCTGCCACCTGCACCTTGTGGGTGTGTGATCCCGGGGGCGCATCCCACTGCCGGATCACCTGCGGCGTCGTCGGATCCGAGATGTCGAGGATCGAGGTGCCCTTGCCGCTCGGGCCGAAATGGCCGACATAGAGAACGTCGCCGTAGGGCATGACCTGCATCCCGTCGCCGTGCCCCATCAGGTCGGAGTGACCGACGAGTCGGAATCCGGACGTGTCCTCGGGATGCACCACTTCTCGCCTCTTCTTCCGGCAGTGCGCCCAAGCTAGGAAACAACCGGCCGGTGTGCGCCAGATGGGTGGTGAAACCCGCTTGGGTACGCTCGCCTCCGTGTCTGATGGCGAGACCAGGTCGGCCAAGCCCACGCTGCGTGATGTCGCCCGAGAGGCGGGAGTGCACGTCTCCACCGTCTCCCGTGTTCTCAATGACCGGGCGGCCGCGGGCCGGATCACTCAGGACACCGAGCGTCGGATCCGCGACGTGGCCCGAAGGTTGGGTTACCGGCCGAACACCATTGCTCGTGCCCTCCGCACCGGAAGGACTCTCGTCGTCGGGATGGTCGTCCCCGACGTGGCGAATCTGTATCAGGCAGGGATCACGCGCGGCGCAGGCGACGTCCTCTCCGCGGATGGCTACTCCCTGATACTCGCCAGCACGGACGACGACCCTGAGCACGCCGAGGTGCAGGTGTCGGCCATGCTCGGCGTCCAAGCCGAGGGTCTGCTCTACGGAATCGCCAGGGACGACGATCGGGTGCTCGCCGGACTGGTCGAAGAGGGGATCCCCGTCGTCCTCTTCAACCGAGGCACTGGATGTCTCCTCCATCAGCGCCGTGCTACCCGACGATCACGCCGGCACCACGATGGCGGTGGAGCATCTGCTCTCGTTGGGTCATCGGGACATCGTGCACGTTGGGGGACCGAAGGACGTGTCCTCCACCGTCAACCGCCTCGAGGCATTCGAGAAGACACTCCGGGACGCCGGTCTGACCGGCGGCCGAGGCTTCGCCAATCGTCACACCGAGGACGAGGGCTACCGGGTGACGAGTGAACTGCTCGAAGAGGCGCCCGAGACCACCGCGGTGGTCGCAGCCAACGATCGTCTCGCCTTGGGTGCCATCGATGCCATCAGGGCCCGCGGGACGACATGCCCAGAGGACGTCTCAGTCGTGGGGTTCAACGACATGCCCTACAGCGACCGGTTCTCCCCACCACTGACCACGGTGCGCATCTCCCAATATGAGCTCGGCGCGATGGCAGCGAGGATTCTGCTGGCGACGATCGCCGACCAGGAACGGCCCGCCGAAACCCAGCTCGTGGCACCCGAGTTGATGGTCAGGGGATCGACGGCCCCACCTCGGACCTGACACGCCACAAGCCCAGGGTTAATGTCCTGAACAACCGTTTGTGCACCCCGAATGGTCCGGAGGGAGATTCGACTTGAGTCACGAGCGCATGCTCCTCGCCAACATGACTCAACCCGAGGCCGAGGAGGCGTTGCGGCGGGGGACGGCGGTGCTGGTGATGGGGAGCATCGAGCAGCACGGCGGCCACCTGCCCCTTGGCACGGACGCCTTCGCCGCCCTGACCATCGCGCTGCGCGTCGGGGAGCGGCTGCAGGCACCCGTCGTCCCGCTGACTCCGCTCGGCGTGGCTCCGTACCACCTCACCTGGCCGGGGACGCTGAGCGTCAGACCGGAGACATTGGTGGCACTGATGGTCGACGTCTGTGAGGGACTCGCCGGCGCCGGCGTGGAGCGGGTGGTGGTCGTCAACTGGCACGAGGGCAACTCGACGGCGATCAGGTTGGGCGCCGATCGTGCCCAACAGCAGTCCCCGTTGCGTGTCGTCGTCGCCGAGTCTCATGTGATCACCAATGCCCTGTTTCCGGACGAGATGGAGTTCACCCATGGGGGGTCGATGGAGACGGCGGCGGTCCTCGCCCACGATCCAAAGCTGGTGAGGCTGGACCAGCGGCTAGAAGGCGACCCGGTGAAGCGGGCATCAGAGGGACATGCGCTGTTCCGGCGCCGCGATGTGTTCCCGATCCTGTCGGACTTCAGGGAGGTGGCGGCGTCGGGGTGGTATGGGACACCGGATTCGATCAGTGAAGAGCGCTCCAGGGAGATCATCGACGTCGTCGCCGAATACATCGTCCGCTCGGTGGAGGAGGTTTGGCAGGCCCTGGCGGAGCGGGCACCCGGGAAGGATGGGTCGTGACCACGATGAGGGCCGCCGTGCTGAGGGCGTGGAACGACCTCGCCGTCGAGGACGTCGAGGTGCCCGAAGTGGCCCCAGGTGAGGTCTTGGTCCGGGTGCGGGCGTGTGGCTTGTGCGGCACTGACCTCAAGATGGTCCGCGGGGCGTTCCAAGACCGGGGATGGCCGCCGTCTCTGCCCTTCGTGATGGGCCACGAGTGGTCCGGGGAGGTGGTTGCCCTCGGTGAGGGTCTCGACGACCTGACTCTGGTTCCAGGAGACAAGGTCGTGGCCGAGAACCACGTCGGCTGTGGCCGCTGCCGCATGTGCCGTCGGGGCCGGTACAACCTGTGCGAGAGATCGGGGACGCCGGGGTACCGGCTCTACGGACATACCGCTCCGGGTGCTCTCGCCCAGTACGCGGTCAGGCCCGCCCAGATGCTCCACAAGCTGCCCGACTCGGTCAGCCCGCTGGAGGGTGCGCTGGTGAACCAAGGGTCTTTGGCGGTGCACGCCCTGCGCCGCGTCGAGTTCCTCCCCGGGTCGAGCGTTGCCATCTTCGGCCCGGGTCTCCTCGGTTTGCTCACCGCGGCCGTGGCCTCGGCGTCGGGGGCGTCCCAGTCGATCATGGTCGGTAGAGGTAGCCGGCTCGACATTGCCACCCGGATGGGATGTGACGAGGTGGTCGACTACGAGAAGGAGGATGCCGTTGCCGGAGTGCGCCGTGTCACCGGGGAGCGGGGGGTGGATTACGTGTTCGACTGCACTGGCAACCCGGACGTGCCCGCCCAGGCCATCGGTGCGGTCCGACGCGGCGGGAAGGTCGCCGTACTCGGTCTCACCGGAGGCAAGCCGTCATACATCGACGTCGACCGCCTCACGTTGGACGAGATCGACCTGATGGGGATCCGATCGAGTCCCAACGCCTACCCGGCAATGATCGAACTGATGCGCTCGGGGAAGGTCGACCTCAGTCCTCTCGTCACCCACGTCTATCCGCTCGAATCCGTTGGGGATGCCCTGGCCGCCTTGGAGTCACGTGAGGCAGTTCGGCCGATAGTGGAGTTGTGACGATGGCCCTGGTGGAGCACCCCCACATCTCGATGTTCGGCTCGACCGAGTGCACTTGCACCGAGGAGGAGGCGAAGGCCCTCGCCGTAGTCGCTGGGTACCGGGTGGCGAAGGTTTCGGAGAGGCGTCCATTCCTGGCTGCGGATTTCAAGCGGCATCGGGCCGGATTCACCCACATCGGCGATCTTTGGGAGGCCGAGGGGCCAAAGGGCATGGATGACGAGTCGATGCGAGACCGTCAGAACGTCCTTCTCGAGTTGACCGCCAAGAACGACAAGGTTTGGGGGATCTTCCGTGTCGTCGGTACCCACACCGGTTCGTTGTACGGCATCCCGGCGACCGGTCGCCACATCGACGTGATCGAGGTCGGGTTGTGGCGGGTCGAGGACGGGGCCATCGCCGAGGCCTGGTACTTCGGAGACGAATTGGGTCTCCTCAGGGCGCTGGGGCTCAACCCGCCCGATCTGGCAGCGGAGTGATTCGGCGGCCTGCCTAAGGATTCAGTTCGGGCCGCTGTCCGGTGTGGAGGACGCATGCGGTCAGGTGACCCCCACCGATGTCCTCCAATTCAACCGGTTCGACCGGCGCGAACCGGATGTGCATCTTCCGGTCTTCGATCGATAGCTCGTTGAGGGCAGCCTTCATCGAAGGCGGCATGTCGCCATTTTCGGCGGCCTTGGCCACGGTCGATGCTGCTGCTTCATCCTGGAAAACGAGAGTGGCGTCGAAGTTGGATCGGCGTTCGACATCGGTGAGACCGCTGAGCAGTAGGTCGTTGGCGTGGAGCCAGGCAACGAGGTCGTCAACCTCCCAACCGCAGACCGGCGTGGCGACCGGGCAACGGGTGTGGAAGCGGCAGCCTTCGGGTGGGCTGGAGGGATCAGGGACCGTGCCCCGCAGACCCTTCATCTGGGACTGCTCGGAGTTGATGTCGGGATTGGCGGCGAGGAGAGCATCGGTGTATGGGTGCCGGGGATCCTGGAACAGCTCCTCGGCGGTGCCGTATTCGGCGACCTTGCCCAGGTACATGACTGCGACGCGATCGCTCATCAACCGCACCACGCCGAGGTCGTGGCTTATGAAGAGATAGGTGAGACCGCGTTCCTTCTGCAGCTCGTGCAGGAGGTTGAGGATCTGCGCCTGCACCGAGACGTCCAGGGCGCTGGTCGGCTCGTCGAGGACGATGAACTCGGGATCGAGCGCCAGCGCCCTGGCGATCGAGATCCGCTGTCTCTGACCTCCGGAGAACTGGTGGGGGAAGCGGTAGAGATGCTGCCGCCCGAGGCCAACGCTCTCCAACAACTCGATGACCCTCTCGGTGATCTCCTGGCCCGATGCTTCCTTGTACACCCGGAGGGGACGTCCCACCAGGTCCTTGACCAGATGTCTCGGGTTGAGCGAGCTGAACGAGTCTTGGAAGACGATCTGGCAGTTGCGGCGATACGTACGCCAGGCATGTCTCGCCATCCCACCGATGCGGTGGTTGGCGTCGATCCGCTCCACCTCTGCCTTCTGCTCACGGGTGCGCTCGCTCTCGGGGATGGGTTCGATCACGTCGAGGAAGGCGGCATCCTTGTCGGAGAGCCTGAAGTAGATGCTGCCACCGGTCGTGGGGACCAACCCGGTTATGCAGCGGCCGAGCGTGGTCTTTCCACACCCGGACTCACCCACGAGCCCCACAGTCTCCCCGGGTCGCACCTCGAAGGAGACACCGTCGACGGCCATCACATTGCCGACTACCCGCTGCAGGGTTCCTTCCCGAATGGGGAAGTACTTCTCGACCTCACGCACCGAGATGACCGACCGATCCGCCCTCGCCAACTGTTGGGCGCCATCCCGGGTCCTGACCGAGGTCAAGAGACCCACCTCTCCACAGAGGGGAGCAGGACGTTGCCGTCAACCGTGTCGTAGGCGAAACACGACACCGAGTGTTGATCCTCCACGGTCACCAGCGACGGATCGGTCGTCCGGCAGATCTCGACTGCGTAGGGGCATCGCGTGTTGAATCGGCACGACGGAGACGGCTCCACCAACTCCGGCACATTCCCATGGATGGCAGCTAGCGCACCCCGCTTGTGGGCGGCCGAAGGGACGGCAGCCATCAGTCCTCTCGTGTAGGGGTGCAGAGGGTTGCGGAAGACCTCTTCGGTGGTTCCGGTCTCGACGATCCGACCGGCGTACATGACGGCGACCCGATCGCAGATCTCCCTGACCAAGGAAAGGTCGTGACTGATGTAGAGGACGGAGGTCTCGAGGCGCTCCTGCAGCTCGGCGAGAAGCTCGAGGATCCTCGCTTGGATGGTCACGTCCAGGGCCGTTGTCGGTTCGTCGGCAATGAGCAGATCGGGGTTGCAGGCCAGGGCCTGGGCGATGAGGACTCGCTGCTTCATGCCCCCGGAGAGCTCGTGGGGGTAGCTCTCCATGATCTTGCGTGGATTCGCGATCTGCGTCTCGGCCAGGGCGTGGATCACCAGCTCGTCGACCCGTTGCTTCAGCTTGTCTGCCTTGGCCCGCCAAGGTGGGATCCTCATCAAGAACCGCTCGAAGCTTCTCGTCTCCTGTGTGGCCGCCCTGCGGATGATCGTCGGAACATTGGGGCCTAGAGCGTTCAGGATCTCATCCGACCGATGCTGGTAGAAGACCTCGGCGATCTGGCTTCGAATCGAGAGGGCCGGATTGAGCGCCTTGCCCGGATCCTGGAAGATCATGGCTATACGATCGCCGCGGATCGACAGCATCTCTTCGTGTGGGATCGTGAGCAGATCGATCGGATCGTGGTTGTATCTCCGAGCCTCCGATGACAAGAAGTCAATCTCCCCGCCGGCATAAATGCCGGGCGGCGTAGGGATCAGGCGGATGAAAGCTCGGGCGGTCACGCTCTTACCACAGCCGGTCTCGCCCACGAGACCAAGGGTCTCGTTGTCCCTGATGTCGAAGGAGACGCCGTCCACGGCATGGACGATGCCCGCCTTGGTGTTGAAATGAACCCGAAGATCCCGCACCGAGGCGACTAGCGGTCTCGTCTCCCGTCGCTGCATCGCGTGCGTCCTGCCTGTGGTATGGCCCCCGACCCAAATCTCATCACGCATCGCCTCGACCTACCTCCGAAGAGACTGTCGCAACCGTGAGGTCCGCAGTCTGCCGACCGGTGGTATCCCGTCCCGGCGGGATTACGCCGATCCTCCTCTGATCGATCGCCGTCTCCTTTCCGACTACCAGCAATCGATTGCAGAGACCGGATCGACGATATATCACCGGCACCCCGGCCTGCAACCGATCGTGGGAATCTCTCAGTCATCCGATAGCCAAGCAGCAGTCGGATCGCGCCGAGTACCTGCGCTGCCGCTTCGTTCTAGCCGAGCACAACCTTAGGGAAATGCGTGCGCTTTGGCTGCTGCCGGCCGTGATCCCAAAGGTGCCTCTCGTCGCCTTCTCAGCCTGGCGGGCTGGTCGTGGCCGGCGGTGGGGCGGTCGTCGCCGGTGGCGGGGTGGTGGTGGCCGGTGGCGGGGTGGTGGTGGCCGGCGGCGGGGTGGTCGTCGGCGTGGCCGCCCCCTCGAGCGCGGCGAGTGCCTGCTCGAAGGCGGCCAGCGTGGCGGCGTCGACCTCCCCGGTGGGCTCGACGCCGAGTTCGGTCTGGAACGCCTGGAGCGCGGCGGTGAGCTCTTCGGTCCACTGTCCGTCGATGGGGCC
This sequence comes from uncultured Actinomycetes bacterium, assembly GCA_963780745.1. Taxonomy (GTDB): domain Bacteria; phylum Actinomycetota; class Acidimicrobiia; order Spongiisociales; family DATADW01; genus DATADW01. Next base: position 411,668 of record CAWACT010000012.1, read on the forward strand.
GGTCCAATGACCGGTCAGCATGAGCACGGTCTGGACCGCCGCGGTGTGTGTCATCTCCGCAGCTGCGGCCTGTTCCCCGAGCTCCGCCAACAGGTCGTCGAGCGCCTGGGCGGTCGCCCGGTCCACGAATCCTGTCTCGCGCAAGCCGCTGTCGGCCTGAAGCCGCTTCACCGCCTCGACGGTCTGCGGGCCGTAGATCCCGTCGACCTCGTCCTCGTAGTAGCCCAACTGCCGCAATTCGGTCTGCAGCGTCGTCGTGTAGGCGGTCAGCTGCGCGACGCCATCGGCCTGCTGCTCGTCGCTGAGGCAACCGGCGTCCGAGAGCAGCCTCAGCCAGGCGATTTGGAGCGCGAAGGCCGCCGAGTTGTACTCGGCCGTCGCCTCCGCCAGCGGTGTCGCATCCGTGATGCCCCTGGCGGTCTGGGCCAGATCGTCCTCAGCCCGCTGGATCCGCTCGATGGTGGCTGTCGGCACGATCGTCGTCGTGGTCGTCGTCCCGGTGGTCGTCGAGCTGGTGGGCACGCTGGAAGCGGTGGCGACCGCCTCCGCCAGCGCGAACCTCGCGTCGACGAGCTCCTGCTCGGCAGCGGCGAGATCGGCCTTGGCCTCGCCGACGCCGTCAGCCGCTGAGGCGACCGACTCGCGCGGCTCGACGAGGTCAGCGCCGGCGGTCGTGACATCGCCGACCGTGGCCGCATCGTCCGTGAACAGCATGCCGTAGCGATCGAGCGCTTCGACGTAACCGGATGCTTCGTTGCAGAATTGCTCGCCTGCCGCGGTCAGGGCGTCCTCGGCCTCGGTGACACCCGACTCCGCCGCCTCGACCTGCGCCTCGGCCGCCGCCACTGGATCTCTCCGCTCGGTCGTCGGCGGTGCTTCGGTGTCGGCGCCCGCGGTCGTGTTCACGCCGGCATCCTGGCTGCACGCCGAGATCATCAGGGCGACAGCCGCTAGGACCACCACGGATCGACGCCCACGGGTCATCCACGTCATATGCAGGGAGCTCCCTCGGATGAGTGAAGGGTCGATGTTCGCACCAGTCGGGGCAAATGCAATGGACCTCGAACCTGCACCCCATTTGCCGAGGCGCACCGTCGCCCACGACCCGCCTTCGCCGTCCAGTCGTCACCTGTGCTGGGCGGCGAACCTCTCGAAGAACTCGACCATCGCGATGACCGTTCTCCGGAACTCGTCGATGACCAGGCGCTCGTTGGGAGCGTGGAGGTTGCAGAGCATGTCCTCGGCGCCGAAGAGCAAGACCTCCGCCTCCGGTACGGCGGCTTGGAGCCCGCTGACCAGAGGGATCGCCCCTCCACTGCCGATCTCGATGGGCTCTCGACCCCACGCCAGGCGAAGGGCCTCCCGGGCTGCGGCGTAGGCCGGTCCGTCGGTGGTGGTCTCGAAGCCATCGCCCGCCTCGACGGGCTCGACGATGAGCTCGACTCCGAACGGCTTGATCCGTCGGAGATGCTCGACGACCGCGGCTTGGGCTTCCTTGGATTTCTGCTGTGGATGTACACGGATGTTGATGAGTGCCTTTGCCTGAGGCACTACCGCCAGCACCGCCCCTTCGGTGTTCGGGGCGTCGAGCCCGACGACGGTCAGCGCCGGGCCGGCCCAGAGGCGGTCGGCGATGGTGCCCTCGCCAAAGAGGGGGCTGTCTGGCGCCAAGCCCGCCATTTCGCGGTATTGCGCCTCATCTATGGGTTGTGCGCCCCGCCATTTATCGCGCAGCAGACCCTGGACAGCCGGACTCCCTTTCTCGTCATGAAGAGTGGAAAGGGCATGGATCAGCGTGATGAGGGCGTCCGGTGCGGGACCTCCGTATTCGCCGCTGTGCTTGGGCTCGGGAAGCGTGCGGACTTCCACCGTCACCTCGGCGTCGCCGCGCAGGGCAGTGGTGAAGGTCGGGATCCCTGGGCTGATGTTGCCCATGTCGGCGATGACCATGGCATCGCATGCGAACCTCATCGGGTCCTTGGGGGGGTAGTAGTCGAACGGGCTGCCGAATTCCTCCTGGCCTTCGAAGACGATCTTGAGGTTGACCGGCGGCTTGCCATCGAAATACCGCAGGGCGCCTATGTGGGCCATCAAGTTCGACTTGTCGTCAGCCACACCCCGTCCGTAGATGACGCCGTCCTCTTCTACCGGCTCAAACGGCTCATGAGCCCAGAGGGACTCGTCGCCCGGCGGCTGAACGTCGTAGTGCGAGTAGAGAAGGACGGTCGGCGAATTGGGAGGACCCTCAACCTCGGCGAAGATGATCGGTGACGTATCGGGAAGGTCGATGGTCTCAATCTTCTCCACTCCGACATCGCGTAGCAGTTCGACGACGAAGTCGTGGGCCATGACGACCATCTCCGGCGGGTAGCCGGGAAAGGCGATCGAGGGGATGGCCGTCAGGTGCTTGAGATCGCTGATAAGATCTGGGAGAAGGGTCTCCAGCTTCCTCGAAAGGTCGGAGACATCCGGGCGATCTACAGCCATGCGCACACCTCCGACTTCAATGATTTCGCCGACTCGAAATCTATCAGACAGCGCGTAGTGGAAACAGCGGCCTGATATAGGAGCAAGTGATGAGCGACGAGTCCCCTTCAACGAGGCTCTCGGTTCGGCAGGCGGCGTTCATCGGCGTGGCGGCCATGGTCGGTGCGGGAATATTCTCCCTCCTCGGTGCGGCTGGCGAGGTGGCCGGAGCCGCGGTCTGGCTCTCGTTCCTGATCGCAGGAGCGATCGCCGGACTCCAGGGCTACTCCTTCTCCAAGTTCGGTGCCCGCTACCCCTCGGCGGGTGGGCTCCTCGAATATGTGGTGAGGGGGTACGGTGAGGGCCACTTCACTGGGATCATCGCATGGCTGATATTTGCCACCAACGCCATCATCACTGGCATGGTTGCAGTTTCGTTTGGCAGCTACGCCAGTTCGATGTTCACCGATGGGAGCGCCGGTTGGATCAAGGGTTTCGCCGTCCTTGTCGTTGTGGTCATGACGGCGCTCAATTTGGCGGGATCTCAGGCGGTGGCGCGGGTTCAAAGCTTGGTGGTCTTTGTAGTCATCGGGATTCTGATTGTGTTCGCCGTTACCACACTTGCCAACATCGAACCCGGTCTTCTCGCCGTATCGGGGTACCCATCCTTGCGTGACATTGTTGCCAGCGTTGCCCTGACTTTCTTTGCGTTTCTCGGATTCGGTGTCATCACATTCACCGCCAAGGATCTCTCTGATCCGGCTCGCCAACTCCCCCGGGCGGTGTTCTTGGCGCTGGGCATCGCGACGGTGATCTACGTCGCGGTAGCGCTGGGCGTGTTCGGAACTCTCACAGTCGACGAAGTGATCGAATCAGGTGGCACGGCCCTGGCGGTCGCAGCCGAACCCATCCTGGGTCAGGCGGGCTATTGGTTGATGAGCGTGACCGCCCTATTCGCCACAGCGGGCGCGACCAATGCCGGGCTGTATCCAGCGGCCGGGTTGTCCGAGCAGATGGCCACCATCGGTCAGTTCCCGCCCCTGATGGGTCGCCGGTTGGCAGGACGGGCACCTGCCGGGTTGCTCGTCACGGCCTTGGCGGCCATCGTGTTGGCCGTTTGGTTCGATCTGTCGGCGATCGCCTCGATCGGTAGTGCGATCGCCTTGCTGGTCTTCACATTGGTGACCGCAGGCCACCTACGGGTTCGCGCTGAAACGGGAGCGAGTGCCTGGCTCTTGATCGTCGGGGTCATCACCACCGCTGTAGTTCTGTTGACCTTCGCTTTCACGACTCTGGTGGAGGAACCCGCTACGGCGGTGGCGATTGTGGTGATATTGGCGTTGAGTGTCGTGCTCGACCTGGTGTGGAAGCGGCGCCGCGACTCGTCAGTCTCGACCGACTGACGAACTCCGCCCATCACTGATTACGGCCGCGGAATGCCGTTTTTCCGGCTTGCCGGGCCCCGAACCAGGGCTGATACCGGTCAGGCTTCGTCTTCGTCCATCTCCGAGCCGGCGACAGCCATCCCAATTCCCCGCATGGCGTTTCCGATGGCCGCGACCGTCCGCGGGGTTCCGATCACAGGCATCACGGCTACGAGGACGCTCTGCACGTCCTCGAGGCTGACACCACTGTCGGCGGCGGCCTCCAGATTGAATAGCCACGAAGCGGGATTGGCTCCGGTGGCGGCGAGAGCGGCAATTCTCACCATCACGAACGTCCGATCATCGAGGCCGGATCGTTCAAAGCTGTCAACCGTCATGGCGAGTGCCTCTTGAAGAATCGGCATATCGCGTGCGGCGTCGCTTACATCGGACATGGTGACCTCCTCGTCGCCGGTTCGGTGGGCCACTACACCATACCGATCTGAACCGCACCACCCTGCAGCTGGGTGATTCGCCGACTCGCCGGTCTGTTGGTGAATGGTATACCGTGCTCGACACAAGACCCGTGTACCGCAGAGAAACGGCGTGGCGCGAACCGTGGCGGCTCAAACCACCACTCAGAGGGTGGTGACAGAGGTGCCATGTCGTGAGACTCTCGGTTCCGGGACCGATATGGCCCCTGAGCAAGGAGTGAGTTATGCCGCTGTTGGACGTGTTCTGGGCGATGCTGTGGTTCTTTCTCTTCTTCGTGTGGATCTGGCTGCTGATCACGGTTTTCGCCGACATCTTCCGCAGCGACGACCTGTCTGGCTGGGGAAAGGCGCTCTGGGTGCTGTTCGTGATCATCCTCCCCTACCTGGGGGTGCTGGTGTATCTGATCGCCCGGGGCAAGTCGATGCAGGAGCGTGCCATTGCTCAGGCGGCGGAGCAGGAGAAGGCAACACGCCGGTACATCCAGGAGGTGAGCTCTACCGGTGGCGCCTCGAGTGCTGAGGAGCTGGCCAAGCTGGCTCAGTTGAGGGACTCGGGGGTGATCACCGCCGATGAGTTCGCCGCCCAGAAGGCCAAGATCCTCGCCTGAAACAGACTGTCCACGAACAAGCCGACCTGGGCAAGGGGGACACTGGCCCTGATCTAGGAGGAGTAATGACCAAGCCCGACGCCTACGGGCCAATCGACGTGATCGTCATCGAGTTTCCCAGCGGTGCCGACGGCGCCGATACCGCCACGGCACTTGGCGATCTCGTTGACAGCGCGACTGTGCGGCTGTACGACCTGATGGTCGTCACCACCGATGCCGACGGCTCCTGCACCGAGGTCGAGCTGTCATCCGACGGGCCGCTCTCCGCACTCGCCAGGTTCTCGGGAGCCCGGTCGGGGCTGCTGACGACGGATGACGTGGTCGACCTGGCCGGGGTACTCGAACCGGGAAAGGCGGCCGCGGTGTTGGTCTACGAGAACGCATGGGCGGTCCCGTTCGTGGCCGCGGCTCGAGGTGAGGATGGCCACATGGTCGCCACCTCCCGCCTCTCCGCAGAGGAAATCATGAACGCGCTGGACGCCGCCGAGGCGGCTGACTGAGAGGAGAAAGCAATGCCAAGACTCATGCGCGGGATTGCGCGCACTGCCGTCGTCGCCGGTACGGCGACCGCAGTCAGTGGCCGAGTGCAGCGCCGGCAGGCCGAGCGCTACGCAGATCGGGATGCGCAGATCTATGCAGACCGCCAGCAGGCCTACGATCAGGCGGTCGCTCCGCCCCCACAGCCGGCGCCGCAATATTCATCCTCCGCCGGTACCGAGGACACCCTGGCCCAACTGCGAGAACTCGGCGAGCTCAAAGCCCAAGGCATCCTCACCGAGGAGGAGTTCGCCATCCAGAAGGCCCGAATTCTCGCCTGATCATCCCATCGACGGTGACTGGCGGCTCGAGTCGATCATGAAGTGGGCCGGTCGGAATGTGAGGCACCAGGGGGCGCGGGTCGCCTTATCGAGATCCCGGCGCGCCATTGCAAGCCCGCCGAAGCCTTCGGTGTCGCCGCCGAGACCCGTGTCTTCCTCGGAGAGCGCGGGATCGACCTCACCGCGGAGCAGCAAACCAAGACGAGGAGGGCTCTCGAGTTCTTCGCCAATGAACGTGCTCAGCCGGGGGACCGGGTCGCCACCCCGACATAAGATGCGGCGGTCAATCCCTCAGGGTGATACCGGTGGATGGGATCGAGATGTCAGAAGTCGAACGGAGGATCGATGAGTAGCGGCGACCCCGGCATGACAGCGACGCCAGCCGAAGGAAGCGCGGTCGGCGCTTCTGTTCCGTTGCCCCATCTAGTCGAAGCGGAGGCGGTGGCCGCAACACTGGGGGTTGACGTCAGTCGAGGTCTCAGCGCCGAAGAGGTGCAACGCCGGCTAGAGCAATACGGCCCGAACCAACTGACCGGGGCGAAGAAGGAGTCGGGCTTCCAGGCATTCCTCCGGCAGTACGAGGACTTCATGCAGATCGTGCTGCTGGTGGCGGCGGCGGTCAATCAGATCGTCACCGGGGATACAGGCACGACAGTGGTGCTGGCCGGTCTCACCCTCTTCAACGCGGTGATGGGCCTGCATCAGGAGGCGAAGGCAGAAGAGAGCGTCAAGGCGCTCGCCCAGATGATGAAGACGATCGCCCGTGTTCGGCGTGACGGCCAAGTGCTCGAAATCGATGCCGGTGAGTTGGTGCCCGGTGACGTGGTGCTGGTCGAGGCGGGCAACGTCGTTCCCGCCGACAGCCGAATCACGCTTGCCGCCAACCTCGAGATCGAGGAAGCGGCACTGACCGGGGAGAGCCTGCCGGTCTCCAAGAGCACCGAACCGGTAACCGGAGACGAAGTCCCGCTCGGAGACCGGACCTGCCTCGCCTACATGAACACCTCGGTCACCCGGGGGCGGGGGGAGATGATCGTCACCGCCACCGGCATGGAAACGGAGATCGGGCACATCGCAGATCTCCTCGCCAGCACCGAAGCGGACAAGACGCCGCTGCAGAAGCAGCTCGACGGTCTCTCCAAGATAATTGCAACGATCGCTGGAATCGCGCTGGTTCTCGTCGTGATCATGGGATTGGTGCGAGGCGAGTCGTTCGACACGCTGTTCATCACCGGTGTGGCGCTGGCGGTCGCCGCCATACCGACCGGGCTTCCGGCAGTCGTCACCGCGCTGCTCTCGATCGGAACGCGCGAGATCGCAAACCGCAACGCGATCGTCAAGCGGCTTCCGGCCGTTGAGACCCTCGGTTCTACATCCGCGATCTGCTCCGACAAGACGGGCACGCTCACCCTCAACAAGATGACGGCCCGAGAGATGGCCATCCCGGGTCAGAACCGGTTCACCGTCTCCGGCGAGGGATACGGCATCGACGGCGAGATCAAACACGTCGGGGGCGAGCACTTCGACCTCGATCCCTACCTGCTTCCGATGGTGCTCTGCGCCGATGCCGTCTTGGACGGAGAGAGCCTGATCGGCGATCCCACCGAGGGCGCCCTCATCGTGCTCGGAGCCAAGGGTGGGCTCGACATAGAGACCACACGCCAGACCTATCCCCGTGTCGCCGAAGTCCCCTTCGACTCGGAATACAAGTTCATGGCGACCTTCCACGAGATGAAGGGGGCGGATGGCACCCCGGTGGTCCGCTGCTATGTCAAGGGAGCACCCGATGTCCTGATCTCGCGGGCGGGTTCCTATCTCGCTCCGGATGGGGCGACTCGTGCCGGTCTCCGACGACAACCGTCACCTGGCAACCGACGCCAACGACGCCATGGCCGAGGCCGGGCCAGCGTGTCATGGTGGTGGCCCAGAAGGACTTCGATCCTTCGTCCTTCGATGGTGGCAGCAACCTCATCGGACTCGTGGATGACCTCACGCTGCTGGCGATGGTCGGAATCGTCGATCCTCCTCGGTCTGAAGCGAAGGCTGCGATCGCCGAGTGCAAACAGGCGGGAATTCGGGTTCGGATGATCACCGGAGACCACGCCACCACCGCCGGAGCCATCGCCAAGGAGCTCGGAATCGAAGGACAAGCAATCACCGGCACCACCTTCGCCGCGATGAGCGACGAGGAGCTGACTGGCGCAGCTCGTCGGATATCGGCGTGGTGGCACGGGTCGCTCCCGAGGACAAGATCCGTCTTGTCCGCAGCTGCTCCAAGAGAGCGGCAACATCGTGGCCATGACCGGCGATGGCGTCAACGACGCTCCTGCGCTGAAGGCAGCCGATATCGGCGTCGCCATGGGCATCACCGGAACCGAGGTCTCCAAAGAGGCAGCGGTGATGATCCTCACCGACGACAACTTCGCCACCATCGTGAACGCAGTCGAGTACGGCCGGGGGCTATACGACAACCTGCTCAAGTACCTGCGTTTTCAGATGTCGACCCTGGTCGCCTACATCGCCCTCTTCATCGCTGCCGGCGTCTTCGCCATAGCCGGCGGGATCCCACTCAACCCGCTGCAGATCTTGTGGCTGAATATGGTCGTCGATATCCCGATCGCCATCGCGCTCGGTTTCGACGTGCCCTCCATCGGGCTGATGGATCGTGCTCCCCGTCCGGTCGGCGCACCCGTCCTTTCGAGGACCGACTGGGTCCGACTCTGCGTCCAGGGGTTCGTGATGACTGTGGGCTCGCTGGTCGCCTACCAGTGGGCCGAGCCGAGGTTCGGGCCGGCCGTAGCCAACACCATGCTGCTCACCACGCTGTCCCTCTTCCACCTTGCCGCCGGTTACCTGGCGCGCGACCAGCGAAACACGATCTTCGACCGACGCCTATTACCTGGAGCGACGCAACTCCGACGTTACGGCATCGCGCTCCTGGCGATCATCGCGGTCACGACAATCGGCTTCTTGCAGCGGATAGTTGGGACCGTCGATCTCAGCCTCTCCCAATGGTTGATGTGCGTCGGGTTGGCGGCGACCCTCGTCGTCATCGAGGAGTTGATCAAGTTCGTGGTCCGACGAAGGGAGCAGCGCCCAGGGGGCGCCACGTCACGCAGTTGCCGTGAGTTAGGAGGAGCCCACAATGGCCTTCAATCTGAGGAACCGGAGTTTCGTAAAGGAGCTCGACTTCACCCCGCAGGAGATGCGATTCCTGTTGAGCCTGTCGGCAGACTTGAAGGCTGCCAAATACGGCGGCTTCGAGCAGCAGCGACTGGCCGGGAAGAACATCGCCCTGATCTTCGAGAAGACGTCCACCCGGACAAGGACCGCCTTCGAGGTCGCGGCTCACGACCAGGGAGCCCACGTCACCTATCTGGAGCCTTCGGGATCGCAGATCGGGCACAAGGAGTCGATGAAGGACACGGCCCGGGTCCTGGGGCGGACGTTCGACGGGATCGAGTACCGCGGCTTCGGCCAGGAGACCGTCGAGACGCTGGCAGAGCATGCCGGTGTGCCGGTCTGGAACGGGCTCACCACCGAGTTCCACCCCACGCAGATCCTGGCCGATGTGCTGACGATGACGGAGCACTCCGACAAGCACCTGTCGGAGATCGCCTTCTGCTATCTGGGCGATGCCCGCAACAACATGGGCAACTCGCTCATGGTCGGCGGGTGCAAGTTCGGGATGGATGTCCGGTTGTGCGCCCCCGAGCATCTGTGGCCGGAGGACGAACTGGTGAAGACTTGCCGGGAGATCGCCGAGGAGACCGGGGCGAGGCTGACCTTGACCGAGGATGTCGACGAGGGTGTTCGGGGTGTCGACTACCTCTACACGGACGTCTGGGTGTCTATGGGAGAGGACCCCGGTGTGTGGGCTGAGCGGATCGAACTGCTGAAGCCGTACCAGGTGAACGCGGACGTCGTCCGGAGGACCGAGAACCCAGGGGTCAAGTTCATGCACTGCCTCCCCGCCTTCCACAACCGCGAGACGAAGGTCGGCGAGGAGATCTACGAGAAGTACGGCCTCGAGGGCATGGAGGTCACCGACGATGTGTTCGAGTCGGAGCGCTCGATCGTCTTCGACCAGGCCGAGAACCGGATGCACACCATCAAGGCAGTGATGGTGGCCACGCTGGGCGACTGATCGGAGCCGGCATGAGAGTGGTGGTCGCGCTCGGAGGAAACGCCCTGTTGAAGCGGGGCGAGCCGATGACTGCCGAGGTGCAGCGGGAAAACGTGAGGACGGCCGCCCCCGCGCTCGCCGCGGTGGCCGGGAAACACCAACTGGTCTTGTCGCACGGCAACGGACCGCAGGTCGGGCTGCTCGCCCTCCAGTCGGCGGCCTACGAAGAGGTCGAGGCATACCCGCTCGACGTCCTCGGTGCCCAGACCGAGGGCATGATCGGCTACTTCCTCGAGCAGGAACTGGGGAATCGCCTGCCCTTCGAGGTCCCCTTCGCCACGATCCTCACCATGATCGAGGTGGACCCGGCGGATCCCGCCTTCGAGGACCCGACCAAGTTCGTGGGGCCCGTCTACGAGAAGCAGGAGGCCGACCAGCTCGCCGCCGATAAGGGTTGGGTAGTCAAGGCGGACGGAGACCGCTGGCGCCGGGTGGTGCCCTCGCCCGAACCGAAGCGGATCTTCGAGATCCGGCCTATCCGCTGGCTGTTGGAGAAGGGCGTCGTCGTGATCTGCGCCGGGGGCGGCGGCATCCCGACCATGTACGACCAGGACGCCGAACGCACGCTGTTGGCGTCGAGGCCGTGATCGACAAGGACTTCGCCAGCGAGTTGCTCGCCAGGGAGGTCGAAGCCGACCTGCTGGTGATGGTGACCGACGTCGACGGCGTCTACGCCGATTGGGGCACCGAGGCGCAACGCCGCCTCGACCGGATCACGCCGGGCGAGTTGCAGGCCATGGACTTCGCCGCCGGATCGATGGGGCCCAAAGGTCGAGGCGGCGAGGCGGTTCGTCGAGCGCACCGGCAAGCGTGCCGCGATCGGGAGTCTGGAGCAGATCGAGCAGATCGTGGACGGCGCAGCGGGGACCCAGGTGGTGCCTCGATGACCCGTCCGGGAAGGAGCCGGGGATGAGCGCATTCGGGGTGCACTCCGAGGTCGGGAAGCTGCGGAGGGTGATGGTCCACCGACCAGAGCTGAGCCTGCAGCGGTTGACACCCTCCAACCACGACGAGTTGCTCTTCGACGACGTGCTCTGGGTGGAGCGTGCCCAATACGAGCACGACCAGTTCGTGGCGAAGATGCGCGAGCGGGGCGTCGAGGTCTTCATCCTCCGCGAGCTGCTCGCCGAGGCGCTGGCTGCCAGCGAAGAGGGACGCCGCCGCCTGATCGAGCTGGCGGTGTCGGAGTACACCGTGGGCACCTCGCTGGTCGACGAGGTGCGCGCCGTGCTCTGGGCGCTCAAGCCGGAAGACCTCGCCAGGCACCTCATCGGCGGCATGACGGTCGCCGAAGCCGACCTCGACCTCGACAAGCTGGGAGGCTCGTCGCTCGGTGCGGCGGCGCTGGACGACACCAGCCGTTCATCCTCCCCCCGCTGCCCAACACCCTGTTCACCCGGGATTCGTCCTGCTGGATGTATGGGGGGGGTGTCGGTCAACCCGATGTACTGGCCGGCGCGACGTCTCGAGGCCTACAACGTCGCCGCCATCTACCGCTACCACCCGATGTTCGCCGACGCCGATTTCGAGTACTGGTATCCGGAACTGGGTGACGATGGGCGTTTCCAGGCGGCCGACTTCGGGCGGTCCTCGCTCGAGGGCGGTGACGTGCAGCCGATCGGGAACGGGACGGTACTGATCGGGCTCAGCGAGCGGACCCAGGCACGGATGATCGAGCAGATCGCCCGAGCGCTCTTTGCCAAGGGGGCGGCGGAGCGGGTCATTGCGGTCGTGATGACCAAGGACCGGGCGCACATGCACCTGGACACGGTTTTCACGCTGCTCGACCGGGATAAGGTCACCGTCTATCCAAAGGTCATGAGCCAGGTCCGGGCGATCAGCCTGCGCCCCGGAACCGAGCCGGGGAAGTTCCACGTCACCGAGGAGGAGGGCTTCCTCCCTGCGGTCGCCGATGCCCTCGGCGTGAGCGACCTCCAGGTGGTCGAGACCGGGGGTAACGAGTACCAGCAGGAGCGCGAGCAGTGGGACGACGGCAACAACGTCGTCGCCCTCGAGCCCGGCGTGGTCGTCGCCTACGAGCGGAACACCTACACCATCGATGCCATGCGCCGCGCCGGTGTCGAGGTGGTCACCATCGAGGGATTCGAGTTGGGCAAGGGCAGGGGCGGAGGGCACTGCATGACCTGTCCGCTGAGCGCGACCCGCTCTGAGGGAGGACGCCGACGGAAGAGGAGGCGACGAGATGAGCGATACCGTGAGGTGGGTCATCATCATCGTGGCGGTGGTGCTGGTCCTGGGTCTGGTGGTATTCGCCCGGGGACGCGTCCACCAGCGCGGCGACGACGTCGGGACCTCGGCCACCAGCGTTGTCAGCGTGCTCGCCGCCGGCGGAAGACGGTGGCTGACCAGCCGCCACCGGCGGCGGAACCAGGTCCCACCCCGCCGGCCAGGGTTCGAGAGCCGAGCCTGCTCGACGCCCTGGCGCCGATCGTCGTTCTCATCGGCCTGATCGCGCTGACCATCGCGCTCTTCGGGGTCGAGTGCAACCGACGGGCCGTTGCAGGTGGCGCTGTTGTTGAGCGCCGCATTCGCCAGCCTGGTCGCCTTCAAGAACGGCTATACGGTGGCCGAGGTCGCCGAGGCAATCGTCTCCGGAGTCTCCACGGCGATGAGCGCCATCTTCATCCTGCTCGCGGTCGGTGCGCTGATCGGGACCTGGAACATGGCGGGGACCATCCCAACCGTGGTCACCTACGGGATCAGCATCATGACCCCGGAGGTGGTTCTACCTGACGACCGCCGTCATCTGCGCCCTGGTCGGCATGGTCACCGGAAGCTCATGGACCACAGCGGGGACGCTCGGGGTCGCCTTCGTCGCCATGGCGACGGGTGCTCGGCCTGTCCGAGGCGATCGCCGCCGGGGCGGTTATCTGCGGGGCGTACTTCGGCGACAAGATGACGCCGCTGTCGGAGACGACCATCCTGGTGCCGAAGCTGGTGGGCGGTGGTCTCACGGTGGGCGAACACGTCCGCAACATGTTCTGGACCGCCGGGCCCGCTATTGGGATCAGCCTGGTCATCTTCCTGGTGCTCGGGCTCACCGCCGTCCCCGAGGGCGAAGCCAGCCCTCAGGCGGCGGTCGACGCTCTGGAGAGCAGCTTCAACATCATCCGTGGTCGCCCTGATCCCGTTGCTGCTCCTCATCCTGTTCTCCGTGAGAAAGGCGCCGCCATTTCTCGCCATCGTCGGGTCCGCACTCTTCGCCGGGATCCTGGCTGCTTCACGCAGAGAGCCTCGGTCGAGGCATTCGTCGGCGACCCGGCACTGGGTCCGGTCGGCACCTCGCATCCATGCCATCTACGCCGCGATGGCGACGGGCTACGTCAGCACGACCGGGGTTCCAGCGGTGGATGAGCTGTTCTCGGCGGGGCGGCATGGCCGGCCTGCTGACCACGGTCTGGCTCGTGCTCGCCGCGTTGGCCTTCGCCGCGGTAATGGAACGGGCCGGTTTCCTCCAGCGTCTGCTCCGCCCGATCGTCACCCGGGCCAAGTCGCGGGGCGGCCTCATCCTCGCCGTCAACGGCAGCGGGATCGGACTCAACGTCATTGCCGGCGACCAGTACGTCGCCGACGTCCTGCCCGCCAGAATGTTCCGCGAGGAGTTCCAACGGCGCGGGTTGGCGCCGCAGGTCCTCTCCAGGGCGGTAGAGGACTCGGGAACGGTCACTTCGGTGCTGGTCCCGTGGAACACCTGCGGGGCGTACATCTCCGGGAGTTCTCGGCGTCCCCACCGCCGCCTACTTCCCGTATTGCTTCTTCAACATCTTGAGCCCGATCCTCGATGTGATCTACGGGTACGTCGGGTTCAAGGTGCCGCAGCTTCAGCCGTCACAACCGGAGGGGCGAGACTGCTCTCTCCCCGACGTCGAGATCGATCGACCCACGAGAGGAGGCTCCGATGAGTAACGGGACGACAGTCGACCCGACGGAACGGAAGCACCGAAGAAGCGGGCGGCTTCACGCTCCCTCCGCCTACACCATCCTGTTCGCACTGATCGTCCTCGCCGCCATCGCCACCTGGATCGTCCCCGCCGGCGACTACGACGCTCACCGAGGAGGGCGAGCCGATCCCGGGCACCTACCACGAGGTGGAGTCGAACCCGCAGCGGATCCTCGTCGACTCGATCACCGCTCCGATCAACGGGCTCTACGGGATCGAGGACGAGACCGGGAACATCAACTACTACAACACCGGGACGCTCTTTGGGGCCATCGACGTCGCCCTCTTCATCATCGTGATCGGAGGCTTCCTCGGCGTCACCATGAAGACCGGGGCGATCCAGGCGGGGATCGGCAGGCTGGTGGCGAAGCTGCGGGGCCGGGAGAGGTGGATGATCCCGCTCCTGATGACGGTGTTCGCCATAGGGGGTACCACCTTCGGAATGGCGGAGGAGAGCCTCGCCTTCTTCGCGCTGGTGATCACGGTGATGATCGCCGCCGGCTACGACGCTCTCACCGGTGCCGCAATCGTCCTGCTGGGATGCGGCATCGGGGTTCTAGGTTCCACCATCAACCCGTTCGCCACCGGCATCGCATCCGGATTCGCCGGCATTCCGATAAGCGACGGACTCATCGGGCGACTGGTCATCCTCATCGTGGGCCTCGCCATCGGGATCTTCTTCGTGATGCGGTACGCCGCCCGAGTCAAGAACGACCCGGCGCGTTCGATGGTCGCCGACATGAAGGAGGAGAACGAGCGGCGGTTCCGAGCGGCGGACCTGGGAGACGGCGCCACGGTGATGACCGGCACTCAAAAGGTGGTCTTGGTCGTGTTCGGGCTGGCCTTCCTGGTGATGATTTACGGCGTCATCCCCTGGGAGGACCTCGGGATTGGGCTGCCGACACTGTGGTGGTGGTTCCCGGAGATGACCGCATCGTTCCTGCTGTTCTCGGTCGTGATCGGCCTGATCGGTCGGATGCGCGAGGGCGACCTGACCTCGACGTTTGTCACCGGCGCGGGCGAACTGCTCGGAGTGGCCCTCATCATCGGGATCGCCCGAGGAATCACCGTGATCATGAACAACGGCCAGATCACCGACACCGTGCTCCATTGGGCCGAGGTCGCCTTGGAAGGTGTCGGTCAGGCCGCCTTCGCGGTCGTGATGTACGTACTGTTCCTCCCGCTCTCCTTCCTGATCCCTTCTACCTCGGGGCTGGCGACGGTGGCGATGCCGATCATGGCGCCGCTGGCCGGCTTTGTGGATGTGCCCGCAAGCCTGGTCGTAACCGCATACCAGAGCGCCTCAGGGGTGATGAACCTGTTCATACCAACGTCCGCGGTGGTAATGGGTGGCCTCGCCATTGCCCGTGTTCCATATGGCCGCTATCTGCGTTGGGTCTGGCCGTTGCTGGCAATGTTGGCGGCGCTCTCCATAGTCGTCCTGGGCGTGGGGGCGCTCCTCGCATGACGGATGCGATTGGGCATGAGCCGGCGAGCGATGCTGCCATCCGGCGGTTGGATGGCCGCCGTTGTGCAGCGCAGGAGTCCTAGCATCTCCGGCGTGCCAAGGGCAGGTAGCGACATATGACCGAAGGAGCGGAAGCCGTCGTTCCTGAGGAAGCGTCCGGCGATCGGCGGCTCGGCCTCCTGCTGGCAATGGCGATGTTCGTGCTCGTCGTCGACACGTCGTTGATGAACGTCTCGATCTCAGCGGTGGTGCAGGATCTCGGCACGACGGT
Source organism: uncultured Actinomycetes bacterium (assembly GCA_963780745.1). Classification (GTDB taxonomy): domain Bacteria; phylum Actinomycetota; class Acidimicrobiia; order Spongiisociales; family DATADW01; genus DATADW01. Next base: position 427,304 of record CAWACT010000012.1, read on the forward strand.
CAGCGGCGTCCAGTCGGCGATCGCGCTCGAGGCGCTGGTATCCGCCGCCTTCATCTTGATCGGGAGCAAGGTCGGGGATCTCTTCGGTCGCAAGCGGGCCTATGTGTTGGGCCTGCTCGGCTACGCCGTCGGCGCCTTGGCAATGACGCTGGCTCAGGACCTCACCACGATCATCATCTTCTGGGCGATCGTGGGTGGGCTGGGCGCCTCGCTCCTGCTGCCATCGATGCAGTCCCTCATCCACGGCAACTTCGAGGGCGCCGCTCAGAAGAGGGTCTACGCCCTGGTGGGGGCGGCGGCTGCGATCGCCGCCGCCGTCGGACCGCTGATCGGGGGCTTCATCACCACCTACCTTTCGTACCGTGTCGCCTTTGCGCTCGAGGTAGTGGTGATCGCCATCGTGCTGTCCGGCCTGGGACTCGTTCGTGACGTTCCCTACACCGGACCTCGCCGCGTCGACGCGGTCGGTTCGGTCCTCTCCGTCCTGGGCATGGGCGGCATCGTGCTCAGCATCCTGGTGTGGCAGGAAGGCGGTGAGTCAGTTGCTGCTCTCCTGGCGATCGGTGCGATCGCCATGGGAGCGCTGGTCTATTGGTTGGTTCGGCGCAAACGTCAGGACAAGCCGACGCTGCTCGACCCGGATCTGTTCAAATCCAAGATGTTCAGGTTCGGGGTTTCCCAGCAGATGCTCCAGCAGATCGCGCTCGGGGGCGCCATGATCGCGCTGCCCATCTACCTGCAGATGGTGCTCGAGTACAACGCGATGGGGGCGGGCTTGTCCCTCGCCCCGCTCTCCCTCAGCATGTTCGGAGTGGCGATACTTGCCGGGAAGAAGGCGGGTGCGAGACGCCCGGCAAGCATCATTCGCCTGGGATTCGCCCTCCTCACGATAGGAATGGCGATCCTCATCCCGATAGTGCCGAGAGCGGACTCCGGCTGGTGGCTCGTAATCCCATTGGTGATCGCAGGATCGGGGCTCGGCTTGTTGGTCTCCCAGCTCAACAACTACACCTTGTCCCCGATTTCTGAGGAGCGGGTCAGCGAGGCTGCAGGAGTGAACTCGGCGGCGGGATCGTTTGGGCTGTCGTTCGGGCTGGCGTTCGCCGGCGCCATCATGCTGGCGACCCTTGCTCTCACCTTCACCGACATGGCGGAGCAGAGCACGGTGCTTCCCCCAGACGAGAAGGAGCAAGTGGCACAGGCGCTGGAAGACGATGCGGAATTGATGAGCAACACGGCGCTCGACGAGCTGCTGGTGGGCCAGCCCGAGGTGATCCAAGACGAGATGATCCGCATCAACACCGAGGCGAGACCCTTTGCCCTTCAGGTCGCCCTTCTCATCCCGATCCTTGCTGGGCTCATCGGTCTCTTCAACTCGTTTCGCATGATGCGCTTGCCAGATCCAACGGGTTCGGTCGAGGGCATGGCATTGGGCTAAAGCCGTAGAATCGAGACCGTGATGCGGGGGCCGATAACCCTGCGCGACGTGGCCCAGACGTGCCGGGGTCCACGCCTCGACGGCGTGCGTGCCCTCAACAGGGAGACCCGCGCCCTGGTCAGCGAGGACACGGTCGACCGGGTGGTCAGGGCCGCCCGGGACCTCGGCTACCAACCCAACTCGCTCGCCCGGGGATTGAAGACCAACAAGACGTACACCGTGGGGATGCTGCTCCCCGACCTGACCAATCCCTTGTTCCCACCCATCGCCCGGGGGATCGAGGACACGCTCGGCCGGTCCGACTACACGCTGATCCTGGCCAACACCGACAACGACCCGGCCCGGGAGCAACAGATGCTGCAAACGATGCTCAATCGCCGGGTGGACGGCCTGATCCTCGCCACCGCCGAGCGGAACGATCCCGGGATCGAGGAGGTCATCGCCTCGAAGGTCCCCGTGGTCCTGGTCAACAGGACCATGGACGACGCCTCGGTCCCCTCGGTGGTCGGTGACGACCACGCCGGGATCGGTCTGGCTGTTCGTCACCTCGTCTCGCTCGGCCACCGCCGCATCGCCCATGTGTCCGGGCCACACAGCGTGTCCACCGGTCTGGCTCGCTACCAGAGCTTCAAGGTCTGGATGCAGAATGTCGGGTTGGAGGCCGACCCCGAGCTGATCGTCGAGGCGGCGTGGTTCTCCGAAGAGCCGGGAGCGACCGCCTTCCGCAGCCTGCTCAACCGTGGACTGGGGTTCACCGCCGTCGTCGCCGCCAACGACCTCATCGCCATCGGCTGCTACGACGTGCTCAAGGAGCGGGGGTTGACCGTGGGCGAAGATGCTCGGTGGTCGGCTACAACGACATACCCTTCGCCGACAAGCTCGACCCGGCGCTGACCACCATCCGGATCCCGCACTACCTGATCGGGGTCAAGTCGGCGGAGGCAGTCCTCGAGGCGATCGAGTTGGGCCGCCAGTGAAGGCGCGGTGTCGGTGCGACTGGCGCCTTCGCTGGTGGTTCGTGACTCAACCGGCCCGCCGCTGGTGGAGATTGCGTCGGGAGGGTGATCTCACCACGAAGCAGCGATGTACTTGGTCTCGAGGAACTCGTGCAGCCCCTGGTGCCCGCCCTCGCGCCCAATCCCTGATTGCTTGACGCCGCCGAAAGGAGCGGCCGGGTCGGAGATGAGACCCCGGTTGACCCCGACCATGCCCGCCTCCACTGCCTCGGCGACCCGCAACCCGCGGCTCAGGTCCGACGTGTAGACGTATGAGGCCAAGCCGTGCTCGGTGTGGTTGGCCATGGCGATCGCCTCGGCCTCGTCACCGAACTGAATCAGCGGGGCCACCGGTCCGAAGATCTCCTCGGAGAGGATGGGGTCGGAAGGTTCGACCTCGGTGAGCACTGTCGGCGGGTAGAACCAACCGGGCCGGTCGAGCGGGGCGCCACCGAGGGCTACCTCCGAGCCCGCTTCGACGCTCTTCTCCACCATCTCCGCCATGTCGTCGCGAGCCCGTTGGTTGATCACCGGCCCGAGCTCGACACCGGGATCCAGACCTGGACCGACGTTGACCGCCGCCATCGCTGCGGTGAAGCGCGCCGCGAAGTCCTCTGCGACGCTGGCCTCGACATAGATCCGGTTGGCGGCGATGCACGACTGTCCGCCGTTTCGCATCTTCGCCACCATCAGCCCTGCCACGGCGTCGTCGAGGTCGGCGTCACCGAACACGATGAAGGGGGCGTTGCCCCCCAGTTCCATCGAGCAGTTGACCACCCGCTTGGCGGCGTGCTCGAGAAGGCTCCGGCCGACCTCGGTTGACCCGGTGAAGGAGAGCTTGCGAACCCGGTCGTCGGCGAGGATGGCGGGGACGACCTCCGAGGAGCGGTTGGAGGGGAGCACGTTGAACACGCCGGGGGGGAGCCCTGCCTCGTCGAGCAGGCGCGCCATGGCCAGCGCGGTGAGCGGCGTGTCCGAAGCCGGCTTGAGGATGTGGTGCAACCGGCGGCGATCGCCGGGCCGAGCTTGCGGGTGGCCATGGCGGCCGGGAAATTCCACGGTGTCACCAGGAGCGATACCCCCACCGGTTGGTGGATCGAGATGATCCGCTTGTCGCCGGCGGGGGCGGTCATGAGGGCGCCTTCGTTGCGAACCGCCTCGCCCGAGTACCACCTGAAGAACTCGGCGGCGTAGGTCGCCTCGCCCCGTGCCTCGGTCGACGCCTTGCCCATCTCGGCCACGATCAACTCGGCGAAGCCGTCGGCCTCACCGGCCATCATCTCGAAGGCGCGTCGCAGGATCTCGGCCCGATCGTGAGGGGGTGTCGCCGCCCATTCCTCGGCTGCCTCGGTCGCCGCGGTCACCGCGGCGTCCGCATCGTCGGTGGACCCCGACGACACAGATGCGATCGGCTCACCGGTGGCCGGGTCGAGAACGTCGAAGGCGGCCCCATCGGATGCCTCGCGCCACTCGCCGCTGATCCAGAGCCGGGTTCCGCCGGCCTCGATGAGTTCCTTCAGAAGCCGCATCGTCAACCGTCCTTCATCCCAGCCCGTCGCCTACGTCGGTTTGCTCGGCCTCGAGCTCCCGGCCCGCCGCCCGGGCCTCCTTGTCCAAGAGAGAGGCGAAGTCCTGATCACCGTACCCGAGGCCTATGGCCTCCATGACCATGGAGTGGACCAGTGCCGAGAGGGGCAGGGGGACATCGAGCTGGCGTGCGGTGTCGAGCCCAAGTTCGAAGTCCTTGCGCAGCAGTTCCATGGTGAAGGTGGGCGAGTAGTCCAGCTTGACGAATGCCGGGGTCTTGTAGCGGGTGAAGGTGGAACCCATGACACTGTCGTTGAGGAACTCGAGGAATGACGCCCGGCTCACCCCCGCAGCCTCGGCCAGCACGGTGATCTCGGCCATGCTCTGAGTGACCACGCCCAGCATCAGGTTGTGGCAGATCTTGACCAGGCGGGCCTCGTCCCCCGGTCCCACATAGGTGACCCGCCGTCCGAAATGCTCCAGATAGGGCTGGGCCATCTCGAAAGCATCTCTCGGCCCCGACACCACGACGGTGAGCCGCCCGACGCGACGACCTTGGGGTTCCCGAGACGGGTGCCGCCAGCACCGCCGTGCCCCGCGCCGGGGCCTCTTCGCGCAGCCTGGCCGAGGTCGCCGGGTCGATGGTGGTCGAGTCCACCAACACTGCCGGTTTGGAGTCCTGGCGCGACAAGACCCCGTTGGGCCCAACCGTGACCTCGAGGACGTCATCGGGACCGGCCACCATGGTGAACACCACGTCGGCATCGGCCAGCTCGGCGGGCGAGTCCACCAGCTTCGCCCCCCTCGCCGCCAAGGGCTCGGCCTTGGACCGCGTTCGGTTCCACACGCGCAGATCGGCACCAGCGTCGAGCAGACGGCCGGCGAGGGCGAAACCCATGCGGCCAGTGCCTATCCACCCGACGGCTCGGCTCAGAACCGGGCTCGACATCGACACTCTCCCTTCGTCGCCTCGACAGGGCGACGACTCGGAGCACGAGGTTCGCAATCGTTTGTAGGCCCAACCATAACCCGAACGCGAAAGCTGGCAACGGGTGGTGATGCCGGGGCCGGTACCGTGTCGACGATCATGAACGAGTCTCGTTTTGGCGTCACTCAGCGCGGCTATAGCCCGTCAAGTGACGCCATAACGGTTGTACCCGACTTCGACTGCGAGCGGTTCGGCACCGGGTTTCTCGGACAGCCGGTCAACACCGTCTCCAGCCTGGCCTTCGTTGCCGCCGGTGTGGCCATCATCGCCCGCAACCCGCGGCACGTCGTCTACGGGAGTCTGGTCGCCCTCAATGGCGCCGGGTCGGTGGCGCTCCATGGCCCTTACCCCCCGTGGGCCGACCTGGCGCACGACCTTCCTCTCGTGGCGCTGGCCGCTTACGTCGCCGTGGACGCCGCGGCGGACCTTCGAGGAGGACCGCTCTCGGCGGCGTGGTGGCTCACCCCGGTGGTGGCGGCGGCGCCGATAGTGGCGGTGGCCCCGGAATTGGGGGATCTTGTTCAGGCCGGGTTGGCGGTGGTGGCCGTGGCGCTCTCGCTGCAACGAGCCCGGGTCCGCCCCGCACTCCGCCGCACCATCGTCACCTCGATGGCGGTACTCGGCGTGGGGGCGCTCATCGGGACACTCACCCGAAGTGGTGCACCTCTCTGCGACCCCGACAGCCTGCTCCAAGGGCACGCCGCATGGCACGTGCTCGCCGCGATCGCCATGTGGATGCTGGCTCCCGTTGTGGGATCGGTCGGCAATCAGCAGCCGGCTCCGGCCTAGCGGATTCGATCGCCGCCACGTTGAGGTCAGGCGGTGGCGGTCCGCCTCCGCAGCGACATGACCAGGATCACGATGCCGATCACCGCAAACACGACTGCGACGACGATCCCGGTGCTGCGCAGGCTGCCGATGAGCTGGTCGAGGATCGCCTCGGCCGCTGCCTGACCCTCGGGGTGGGTGAACGCCTCGAGGATCCTGCTCTCCACCAACCGGATGGAGAGGCCGGTCAGGACCAACGCCACCACTGCGCCGAGGGCGACCCAGCCGATCATGGGGAGGCGGCGCACCGCCACGAGCACCGCAGCCACCATCAGAAGGATGGTGATCACCACCAGCAACCAGACGAGCCGGTCGAAGGTCCTTACCGCCGCCTGGTACTCGGCGAGGGTGTCGGCGTCCATCACCGTGATCTGCCCGAAGTCCGGAGGTAGCTCGAAGCCGAGGGCGGTCGAGAGTTTCTGGAGCGCAGCCCCGTGCTCCTCTCCGGGAGTCGATCGTCGGGATGGTCGCAGTGATCCCAAGCAGGTCCAGCCCGCGCTGGGCCACGTTCCTCAACGCCTCGGCTATCGGCGGCAGCAGGTTGATGGTGACTTTGCCCTCGGCGACAACGGTGTTGGGGAGCTGGTCGTAATCGCCACGGAGGAGAGCGACGGCGCGTGGTTGTGCTCTTTCGGTCACTTCGACCAGCAAGTTCTCGAATTGATCGGAGCCCACGATCGCATCGATGGCGCTGCGAAGTGCCCCCTCGACGGCGCCGGCGATGCTCGCTCCCAGGTTGTCGAGCGCCCCCGACAACCGCTGTTCGATGGCGGTTCGCACCACCCCACCCTGACCCACGTCCTGGCTGATCTCGTTGGCCACTCTCTCCTGGATGCGGTCCAGAGCGTCGTTGACCCGGGTCTCCGGATCGAGGGCGGTCACCACCTGGTCGCCGAGCCGGGTGGCGAGCGCTCTATCCACTGCGGGGTCGCGCAGTACCGGCTCGACAACAGCCATGAACCGATCGGTGTCGAACAGCGTCTCGTGCACCCAAACCGACAAGGTCGACGCCACGACCCCCAACGAGGCGAGCACCAGCAAAACCCAGCTGATCGTGGTTCGAACGGGGTGACGAGGGGGACCGGCGGACTTAGCCGCCTCCAATTCCGACGAGAGCTCGGCGATCCTCGCCTCGAGCTCCTCCCGGGTCGGCTCGGTGGCAGCAACCGGCACGGCTACCACCGACTCTGGCAATCTGGCCCGCTCAGAGCCAGCTCGCTCGGCGTGGCTGCAGCGACCAGGTCGACGGCTCGGTTGCGCTCGGCCGGCTCGACTCGGATCGGCTGGCTGGCTCGATCGGCTCGATCGGCTCGACCGGATCGGCGACTAGCTCGATCGTCTCGATCGGCTCGGTCGGCTCGTCCGGCTCGGCCGGCTCGATCGGCTCAACCGGCTCGGCAGCCGGTTCGTCCGATCCGTCCTCGGGTGGCCCCTGATCCATCAGTCCGACATGTCTACACGAAGAACGCTCGGCAGGACGTGGATCGCTCAGCCGGCTGGCTCCTCGACCCTGATCGGCCGATCTCTCTCCTCTACGCGGCCATCGGCGTGGAGGGCGAAGCGACCCGATGTGCGGTGGTGCACCGGCTCCCGGTTTGGCCATGGCCAGCCGCCGAACTCGGTGCTCCGGTAGTCGAGCAGCGCCTGTTGGATCTCCTCGGCGCTGTTCATCACGAACGGTCCCATCTGGAACACGGGAGCACCAATGGGCCGGCCCTGGAGGAGCAGGAACTCGGCGGGGTCGGCCCGGTTGACGATGGGGATGTCCATCGTGTCGGCGAGCCGCAGACCGATTCCGGCTCCGGCCGGGACCCCTCCGACGGTGACATCGGACCCGAGGTAGCAGTGGAGCACCCGGTTCACCCCGGCCGGGGCGGCAGGGAGACTCCATGTGGCGCCGGGCGCCACCCGGATCAGCCAGATGGCGAGGTCCGAGCCGGGGTGTGATCGCCCACGAGTCGGGCGGCGGAGGAGGAGCGCGATGCCCGTCGAGGGCGCCGGCGATGACGTCCACCGTCACCAAGCCTCCCTCGGCAACCACCGTGGGGATCTCCTCTCCCCACAGCATCGAGAAGTGCGCCGGGACCATCTTCGACTGCGGTGGCAGGTTGAGCCAGATCTGGAATAGCTCGAGGTCGTTGGTGCCCTCTGCGTCCACCAGTGGGAACATCTCGGAATGCTGGATCCCCGACCCGGTGGTGAGCCATTGCGTGTCGCCCTCGCCGTAGCGAGCGGTCGCCCCGAGCGAATCGGAATGGTCCACGTACCCGCGCCGCACGACGGTGACCGTCTCGAAACCGCGGTGGGGATGCTGGGGGAAACCGGGGACCTTGATCCCGTGGTACATGCTCCACCCGTCGCGATACGAGAAGTCGGCGCTGAGACGCCGCCCGCCCAGGTCGGCCGATGGGCCCTGCCACTCGTTCCCTGCCGGGTAATGATCCACGTGGTGGACGGTCATGATGAACGGGTCGACCCCGATCCACGGCATCGAGAGCTCGACCAGCTCCAGCACGGGTTTCACTTCGCCTCCAGCTGCGGGTTATTGCAGTACTGCAACATCGTCGCACTGCAGGACCTTCCCGTTCGGCCGAAGCTCTATCAGCTGCACCCAAGGAGTTCCCGCAGTTGAGACACTTGTAGCAGCTGCCGTTGCGGATGGTGATGTGGCCGCACACGTCGCACAACGGTGCGTCGCCCATCATGTCCTCCAACGCCGACTGCATGGCGCGGGTCCCGGCCTCTGCCGCCGCAGCCACCGTTGATGGCTGCGGACCGCCTGTGCTCCGGGGCCTTGACGCCAGAGGTCGGACGGCTGGCCTCGGCGTCTGGCCGTCAACGAACGATGCCGCCTTCTGAGGGCATCGACGTCGCGCTCGGCGGCGTGGTCGAACAGCTCGACCTGGAGACCCGCCTCGGCCGCCATCCCCTTGGGCGGCTCGGGCAGGTCGCCGTCACGCTGCGGCGGCACCTGGGCCAGCTCGTCCCTGTGGAGGTACTCGACGGCCAGCGCCCGGAACACGTAGTCCACGATCGAGTTGGCCATCTTGATGTTGGGATGGCCTTCGATCATCCCCCGCGGCTCGAAGGTCTGGAAGGTGAAGGTGTCGACGAACTCGTCGAGCGGCACCCCGTACTGCAGACCCTTGGAGACGGCGATGGCGAAGCAGGAGAGGATCCCCCGCAGCGTGGCGCCCTCCTTGGCGAGATCGATGAACAGCTCGCCGAGCGTCCCGTCGTCGTACTCGCCGGTGCGGAGATAGAGCTTGTGTCCACCGATGCGAGCCTCCTGCGTCCAACCGGCACGGCGCGCCGGGAGCATGAACCTCGGCGGGTGCATCCCCTGGGCGTACGCCTGGGTGGGTGAGAGACCGGCGGGGATCCGTCCCCACAGGATCTGCTTCTCCACCTGGTGCGCCGCCGCCAGCTCATCACTCTCCTCGTCGGACTGCCCGTCGTCGGAGCCGGCGCTGAGCGGCTGGCTCGCCTTGGAGCCGTCGCGGTAGAGCGCCATGCACTTCACCCCGAGCTCCCACGACAGCATGTAGGACTCTTCGATGTCCTCGATCGTCGCCTCGTTGGGGAGGTTGATCGTTTTCGACGTGGCGCCACTGATCAGCGGCTGCACCGCCGCCATCATCTTGATGTGGCCGGTGTGGTGGATGTACCGCTCACCGAGCCGGCCGTTCTTGTTGGCGGTGTCGAACACCGCGAGGTGCTCCGACAGCAGGTGTGGTGCCCCTTCGATCATCTGCGCCCCGCAGATGTGGTCGGTCGCCTCCCTGATCTGCTCGCGGGTGAAGCCGAGCCGCTGCAGCAGGTCGAAGTCGAACGACGTGTAATCGTCCACCTCGAACCCGAGCCGCTGCAGCGCCGCCTCACCGAGGACGAACACGTTGAAGGCATGGCGCAGCTCGAACACCCCGCCGAGGGTGGCGTCGATCTGGTCGAGCTCCGCTTCGCTGAGGCCCTTTTCGCCCAGCGTCTGCCGGTTGATGTGCGGTGCCCCCTCCAGCTTCGAGGTGCCGATCACGTAGCGGACCATGTCGTCGATCTGGTGCTCGTCGTAGCCGAGCGTCCGGAGCGCCGGTGCCACCGACTGGTTGACGATCTTGAAGTAGCCACCGCCGGCGAGCTTCTTGAACTTGACCAAGGCGAAGTCGGGCTCGACCCCCGTGGTGTCACAATCCATCTGGAGGCCGATGGTGTTGTGCGACACGAACCCATTGGCGACATAGGTGACGTTCTCTGGCACCGACAGGTCGTAGGTGTATTGCTCGTCGCCGAGCTCGGCGCTTGAGACTCGGTCGTAGAAGAAACCGAGCAGGTGCGACAGCCGGGCGTCGCCGGTGCGTCGGTGGAGTTCGAGCGCCGATCGCCGCGACACCATCCCGTGGCGGGAAAGTGCCAGCAGCATGGTCTTGCGCAGACTGTCGTTGGCCGGGGCCAGCGCATCCACCAATGCTCTTGGTACGGGTACGTGATCGCGGCGACTTGCCTGGGGGTGAGCCTGGCGACCGACCGCGATCCGCACTGCGGCCTGCTTCCTTCCACCGATGAACCCGATCTCTGCGGCGAACCGCTCGTTGTACATCGAGTTCGGCGATGCTGAGCACTGCGAGTTCGGACTGACCCCACCCGGTGATGTCGAATCTCCGGTTGGTCGGGTAGCCGAGGGCGAGAAGCAGCGACTGCACGTCATGCGAGAACTCGATCGAGGTCGTCGACCAGTGCGGCAGACCCGAGGTCACGGTTCCGTCTGCCTCGAACAGGCCCCGCACGAACGCGGAATACACCGCCGGATCGTTGGAAGCAAGCAAGGCGTCGGGGATGTGCGGGTGGTAGCCCTTGCCGGTGTGGTTCTCAGTGGGGAGATGCTTGGCGAAGCCCGATGCCTGCCACCACATGGCCAGCCGCACCGAGTGGAAAGCCAACTCCTTGTACCCGGTCTGCTCGGTGATGTGAGCCTCGAGGTTGAAGAGCTGCTTCCCGAGTTGACGAAGCCGCTCAGCGACATCGAAGTCGTCGGCGGCGACACACAACCGGATGCCTTTGGAGTGCAGCGAGCCGTCACCCATGAAGTAGCCGAGGAATTCGGCCAGTTCGGCGGTCATATGGCTGGGGACGGTGGTGGTGAAATCGCCGGTCCAGTGCGTCTCACCAAGGGGCGGGAGAGATACCTCGCTCGGCTCACCCACGAACTGGTCGAGCTGGAGCGGAACGAGGTCTCCCGGTTCGATATCCCCAAACCGCTTCCAGACCCAGGCGCCATCCGGCTGTACCACCTTGATCCGATGAGTTGGTGTTCCCTGGATCCGGTAGCCGCGTCCGGTCTCCACTGTGACGACAGGCTCGACGCCGTTGACGATAGAACCTCGAGCCTGCTTGGGCCCTTCGTCGGTGCCAACGTCCGTATCGAGATCCTGCCATTGGGAACCGTTCGGGTCGCCCAACGAGCGAAGGCGTACCAACCCGCGCTCCGTCGGTATCAGCGATCCACCGACAAGGCAACCGGTCGGAGCAATGCAACTGGATTGAGCGTTGCGGTAGCCGTGCTCCTCGCCCAGTTCCAGGGCGAGGTCCCAGCTGCTGCGCGCCGCCTCGAGCAGGTTGGCCGGAGTGTGCGCCGGGTCGATCCCCATGACATGGTGCGACAGCCCCTCGTACTCCGCCTGGCTGGCGCCATATGCGGCGCGCCGGTGGTTGCGCATCACCCGCAGCATCGCCTCGCGGTTCTCGGCAAAGCGAGGGAATGGCCCCACCGCCGCCGCCATCTCGGCCGACGTGGCGTAGGCGACGCCGGTGAGGATGGCGGTGAGGGCGCCGGCGATGGCGCGGCCAGACTCGGAGTCATAGGGGATGCCCGACCGCATCAAGAGGCTGCCCAGGTTGGCGTACCCCAAACCGAGCGTGCGGTACCAGTACGAGCCCCAGGCGATCTCCTCGGAGGGGAAGTGGGCCATGGTCACCGAGATCTCGAGCACGATGGTCCACAGCCGGATGGCATGCCGGTATGCCTCGACGTCGACGACCCCGGTTTCCTCGTCGAGGAACTTCACCAAGTTGATCGAGGCGAGGTTGCACGCCGTGTCGTCGATGAAAACATATTCCGCGACATGGGTTAGTTGCCCTTATTCGCCCGCCCGCGGGAGACGTGTGCCACTCGTTGATGATGGTGTCGAACTGCACGCCGGGGTCGGCACACGACCACGCCGCATCGGCGATCCGCCGCCAGAGGTCACGGGCCTTGATCGTCTTGCGAACCTTGCCCGTCGTCCGCTCTACGAGCTCCCAATCGCCGTCCTCGATCACCTTGCGGACGAAATCGTTGGGTACCCGCACCGAGTTGTTCGAGTTCTGCCCGGACACCGTGGCGTAGGCCTCGCCGTTGAAGTCGGCCGGGTAGCCGCCATGCTGGATGAGGACCCTGGCCTTGTCCTCTTCGATTTTCTTCCAGTCGATGAATGTCTCGATGTCGGGATGATCGAGGTCGAGGATCACCATCTTGGCGGCTCGCCTCGTGGTGCCGCCCGACTTGATGGCGCCCGCCGCCCGGTCGCCGATCTTGAGGAAAGACATCACTCCGGACGACTTGCCACCACCAGACAGCGGCTCATTCTCGGCCCGAATAGACGAGAAATTCGAGCCAGTGTTACCACAGTCCCGCTCGGTAATTTAAAAAGCCGCGCCTCTCGTGGAGCCAGAGGTCCATGATCCCGCCAGGGGTGACCAGGTCATCAGTGACGGCATTTATGAAGCAATTGTGGACGGCGACGCCGTTGTGCGATGTACAGACTCATCGCCATCGACCTGGAAGTTGTAAACGGTTCCGAAGAACGAGGCCTCTTCGTAGAGCGCCTGACCCTATAAGCGACGTAGCTCGCCGAGCCGGAGGGGATCTGCGCCCTATACGCCCGCTGGGGAACATCGGAGTACCCCGCAGCGAAGCAGCGAGGTCGGGAGCATCCGTGGCGGGCCAGTGGTCACACGGAAATGAGGTGACGTGACCCGCCTGGCCTCACAGTTCCGCCCATAAGACTCGGTGAGTACCCAAGCGAACGTGCGAGTGTCCAGATACCTTCCGGCGAGCTGCCGCGTTCGTATGGTCGAAGCAGAGAAGCTTCAGTGCCTTGTGTCATTACGCAGCCATCGGACTGTGAATGAGGCCAACGAGCAACGTCAAGTCGGTGCTCGGCGTGGCATGTCATACACGAAGGCTGGAATGCCACTTGCTAGGCGAAACCTGGATCCGAAGAGACGCCTCGAAGCAGCGGGCAAGTGGCCGTACGGCCGTAACGTAGATAGAGCCGTTGCCTGGCTCTTCGCCAATTGCTGAGCGATTGCTTTTGCAGCCGAAGTGCTTCGCCGATGATGGTTCGAACACGTCGTTAGGTTTTCGTCGTCCGTCGTGGAATCCATTTGCGCCTTGAAGTACCGAAATTGGCACGCTAGCGATTCTCGTGGTGCGCGATTGCGGGCGATCCCGATGCTGCCCGTCGCCCAGCAACCGGCCGAACAGAACGCGATGATCTCCGATGACTCGAATCGAACGTGTCTGGCGCATGCGTCACACGGCGCGGCACTGTTCCTGGTGAGGATCTCGGACAGGCTCCCACCTCGTGGTGCAGCCCGCAGTAGGCGCCAAGTCCACGGGGTCCGGGTGTGATACCGGTGGCGGTGCGTCTGCCTACCACGATACGTAATCGGCCACCCTGAGTTCGCCGGCTGGAACCCACTGCGGACTCTATTTGCCATATAGCGCTCGTGTCAGCCGAACGACCTTGCCAATTGCGGCACGCAGACCGCGCAGGACCGGGTGGTTTGCTGGTGGCGATCAGCGGAGAGTGCTGGGAGTCTTGGCGATGTCGATGCGGACCAGATCCATCGTCTCGACCTGCTCGTCTCGCATCGACATCGGTGAGACGATGCGGATAGACGGCCTTCACGGTGGCGTGAGAACGCTCATCTCCCGGTCGCGATCTTCTCGCATCGGCAAGGTCCATGATCCCGCCTGGATCGACCAGATCGTCGGTCACGGCACGGATGAAACAAGCATGCGGTGCGGGGCGGCTATAGGCGTCGGGGGAGGCGACCGCTTGCTCGGTCTCAGGGTCGATGAACCAGAAACCCTGGGCGGGGCCGGTGAGCCCGTATGCGTCGTGGAGCCCGGTGTTGAACCACTGGGGGCTGTTGGGTGAGGCGATCTGGTTGGCGAGCATGTACTTCAGCTCGTCCTCGAAGGCGTCGGCGTCGGCTGCCGAGTCGAAGTAGCCGTTCTCCTCGCCCCAACGCCGCCAGGTGCCGGCGAGACGGTCGAACACCTGACGTGCCGAGGTCTCGGGCCCGGTTACCGGGTTGCCGTCGCTGTCGAGCCGAGGATTCCCCGACTCGTCGACCTGAGGGACCCCGGCCTTGCGGAAGTACTTGGAGACCATGATGTCTGCCGCCACCTGCGACCACGACGCCGGGATCTCGGCGTCCTCCATGGCGAAGACCACCGATCCGTCGGGGTTGGCGATCCTGGAGTCGCGCCGCGACCATTCGATCGTGGAGTAGGGATCGACGCCCGGCTGGGTGAAGCGGCGTTCGATCCGAAGACTGGTGCGGCCTGCCATCTTTCCTGCCTCCCGTGCCTCAGCGACTCTCAGCCCTACCGACCACCGGCAGTCCCACTACCGGCCAGCACAACGGCCGACGAGGGTTACCGGTAGGTGACTACCGGTGCTGTCGACCATGACCCCGGCCAAGACGGGGACCACAACATGTTGTGGCTCGGGGGAAGCGACCCACAGGATGTGGTGGTTCGGAACCACCACCTTACTCCCATCGGTGTAATTACGTCAATGGTATCCGACGCTGTCAGGAGCTCAGATTTCGCGCTCTCACCGCGTCTGGGGAAGAACGGCCCGCAGGGACCGCTAGCCGAGAGTAGGGCGCGGCGAGGTTCCCCGACCGAATTCGTCTCCGGAACCTTTCGCGCCCCGCTCATCCAGCGGCCATGCGCTCCAGCGACTCCTGGTCGCCCTGTTCAAGGGCCAGTTCCGCTTCGAGGGCGAGACGGTCCCGGCCCACGGTCGCCACCGCCACGATCTGGCCCTGGCGGCGGAAGAGGACGGCACCGTCCGACCCCAGATCGCCAACGATGGTGCGCTCATCGTGCCCGTCTGCAAAGCCGACGAACCTTATGCGGACATCGAAGTGGACGCTCCAGAAGAAGGGCACGTCCGCATAGACGGTGTCGGCGCCGAGGATGACGTCGGCGGCGACCTGCCCTTGGCGTTCGGCTACCACCCAGTGCTCGATCCTGATCCGCTCGTCACCGTGGGGGAACCGTGCCACGTCGCCCGCCGCCAGTATCGCCGGGTCGCTGCTCCGCAGCCGGTTGTCGACCAACACGCCGTCGTCTACATCCAGCCCTGCCTCGGCGGCCAGGGTGGTGCGGGGCTGCACCCCGATCCCGATCACCACCAGGTCAGCCGGGATGCTCGACCCGTCGTCGATGACCACCGCCTCGTCCTCGACCCGCACGACCGAGGATCCCATCCGGAAGCGGACCCCGTTGGCTTCGTGGTCGGAGCGGATCGCCGCCCCCAGTTCGGGGCCCATCACCGCTTCGAGCGGCTCGGCCTCGAGCGCCACCACGGTCACTTCGAGCCCTCGCTTTCGCAGCGAGGCGGCCACCTCGAGCCCGATGAACCCTGCCCCGACCACCACCGCGGTGCGCGCTTCGGCGGCGGCGGCGATCACCCGGTCGGCGTCATCCATGGTGCGGAGCAGGTGACCGCGCTCGGCGCCGGGAACCGAAAGCCTGATCGGCTCCGCCCCCGTGGCCAGCAGCAGCGAGTCGTAGCCGATGCGAGCACCGCTCTCGAGCACGACCTGGGCTCCCTCCCGGTCGATGGCAGTGACGCTCTCTCCGGTCAGGACCTCGATACCCCGTTGGCTCAGGTCCTCGTCCGAGGCCAGCGGCATCCACTCGTCCGGCGCTTCGCCCGCCAGGTAGTCCTTGGAGACGTTGGGCCGGTCGTACGCCGGTCTGGTGTCGTCGCTGATCATCACCACCCGACCGAGGTGTCCCCGTCGGCGGAGCCGGTCGGCGGCGGCGAAGGCAGCGCCCCCACCGCCGACGATCACGACGTCGTGCGTGTCCCTGCTCTGCGGGTGAGGAGCAGCCGGGCGCTTGCCGGTAACCCGGAACCGGTCCCCATCAGCCACGATGTCGTACACAGCCACAGCGGCAAAGGCGGGAGCCGTGGGCTCCCCGGTCAGCAGGTCGTAACGGGCGTGGTGGAGCGGGCAGCGCAGACACGTCCCGTCGAAGATGCCCTGGTCGAGATTGCCGTGGTAGTGCGTGCACGAGGCGCCGATGGCATGGATTTGCTCAGCCACCGCAACCACGGCGACCCGGGCGTTGTCCACCTGGCCGACCAGAATGCCCCGGTCGTCGAGATCGTCCTGGGTGAAGCCTTGTCGAAGGTCCATCAACTCGCTCATCTTCAGCTCCTCATTGCTTCCGGGACAATCCTGCCGAGCAGCCGCCCGGCGGCGACGCCATGACAGGTACGTTGACAGCCTCGGTCCAGTTCGAGGGACTGACCAAGCGTTTTGGCGAGAAGACGGCGGTTGACGACCTCAGCTTCGAGATCCCCGCCGGATCGATGTTCGGGATCCTCGGCCCAAACGGCGCCGGAAAGTCGACCCTGATCCGTATGGCCACCGGCCTGCTCCGGCCCGACGCCGGCAAGGTGCGGATCGAGGGCATCGCCGTGTGGGAGGACCCGGTCGCCGCCAAGTCCCGGATCGGGGTGGTGCCCGACGACCCCACCCTGTTCGACCGGCTCAGCGGCCGCGAGCTGATCGAGTTCAACGGGCTGCTGCGTCGAATGGATCCCTCCACCATCTCTCACCGCCGCGACGAGCTGCTCAAACTGGTCGACCTCGAAGACGACGCCGACACCCTGGTGGCCGATTACAGCACGGGGATGCGGCGCAAGATCGCCATCTGCTGCGCGCTGCTCCACAACCCGCGGGTGATCTTCCTCGACGAGCCATTCTCCGGTCTCGACCCGGTCGCCGCCGAGGTGATGGAGCAGGTGCTGCACCGCCACACCGCCTCCGGGGGCACGGTGGTCTTCTCCAGCCACGTGCTCGATCAGGTGGAGCGGGTGTGCGACCGGCTGGTCATCATCGACCGGGGCCGGGTCCTGCTCCACGGGACCATGGGCGAGGTCACCAACGGGCGCCGCCTCCAGGACGTTTTCGTGGAATTGGTCGGTGGGACCATCACAGCCCAGGGAGACTTGGAGTGGTTGGGGTCTTCGTCCGACTGAAGCTGCGGCTTCTCCGCCGCGGGGTTACCCGTTCGGGTGTCATCGGGATCGTCCTGTTCGTCTTGATGTGGCTCCTTTCTGCTGCGCTCGGGGTCGGCGCCGGTCTCGGGGCTGGTGCGCTCATCGAGAGCGCAGCCGATCCCGTCCTCATGACCTCGCTGGTCTTCACGCTCGTCTTCGCTCTCTGGCTGGTGATACCCCTGTTCACCGCCGGGCTCGACGAGACGCTCGACCCGAGGAGGTTCGCCCTGTTCCCACTCCGCGGAGCCACCATGGTCTCCGGTCTTGCCGCGGCGGCCCTGGTAGGCCCGGGAGCGCTCACCACTGCCTTGACCCTCGGCGGCGCTGCCAGGGGACTCGGTGCCGACGGTCCCGCCGTCGCCGTGGTGGTGTTGGCGGTCGCCGTGGCGCTGGTGTCATCGGTGGTTTGGGCCAGGGTGGTGACCACCACGTTCGCAGCCGTGCTCGCCTCGCGCCGAGGTCGCGAGCTCGGTGGCGTCCTGGCGGCTTTGCTCGGGATCGCCGTGGCGCTCGGCGCCCAGCAGATGGAGGGGCTGCTGACCGGGTTTGCTGACTGGGAGAACCCAGCGCTGCGCACCGCTCTCTCCTGGCTCCCACCTGGGGCTCTTGGCCGGGCGGCTGCCACCGTCGGCCGATCCCCAGAGCGTGTTGTGGCTTGCCTACGGCAGCCTGTGGGTGGTGGTCGGGCTGTGGGCCTGGTGGAGGGGTCTCGCCCGCCTCCTCACCTCTCCCCGGTCGGTCCATGCCGAGCGGGTGCGCGCCAAGCACGGCATCCTCGCCCTGCCACCGCGGCTCGTCGCCGGGTTGCTCCCGGCGGGACCGGCGGGCGGGGTTGCGGCCAAGGAGCTGCGGTATCTCGCCCGCGACGGCCGGATCCGCCAACAGCTGCTCGGCGCCGCCACCGTCGTGGTGGTGCTCGTCTTCGGCTCGGCCTCGGAGATACTCGCCTCTGGCTTCGGCGGCTACCTCGGCGCCGTTGTCGCCATGTCGGCCATGATCACCATGGCGACCAACCAATTCGGTCCCGATGGGAAGACGCTCTGGGGCTACGCGGTGGCACCGCTCTCCATGGGCTCGGTGTTGCGCGGCAAGAACCTGGCGCTGGCGCTCGTGGTGCTCCCCGCCGCCCTGATCGGGTCGGTCGTCGGTGCCGCCATGGGGGACTCGTGGGAGACGCTGCCAGGTGGGGTGGTTGCCTCGCTGGCAGGGTTCCTGCTTTGGCTTGGCGTGGGGAACGTGCTCTCGATCTATGCCGGGTACCCGCTTCCCGAGGGCGCCGCCTTTGGGAAGAGGACCTACAACGGCCGACAGGCCATCCTGGGGCTAATTGGGCTGATCGTTGCCGGGCTGTTGCTCATCCCGGCCCTGGCGGCCGTGGTGTTTGCAATCATCAGGGGAGGTCCCGCCTTCGGAGTGGTAGGCGCAATCGTCGCCACCGTGTACGGGGCGATGATCTGGCGATTCGGCTCGGCGTTGGCCGAGCGGAGCTTGCGCCGTCGGCTCCCCGAGCTGGTGGCCGTCTTCGATGCGCCCGGTTGATCCTCAGACCAGAGTGACCCAGCCGTGGGTGTCCTCGACCGCACCGAACTGGATGTCGGTCAGCGCCGTTCTGAGCCGGAGAGTGTTGGGGCCGACTTCGCCTTCACCCACAGGGTGCTCCTCGCCGTCGAGGACCAGGGTTCCCACCCCGGACAGCACGGCTGCGGTGCCGGACAGCGCCGCCTCGCCGCGGCGAGCCCAGTCGAGGACCTCGGCGACGACTAGCTGGCGCTCCTCCACCCCGTAGCCGAGGTCGGCGGCGATGGTCAGCACGGATGATCGGGTCACACCGTGAAGGAACGACGAGTCGAGCGGCTTGGTGATCACCCTTCTGTCGTCGAGCAGCAAGAAGTTCGAGGCACCGGTCTCTTGGACGTCGCCGCCCGGGGCGAACAGCACCTGGTCGGCCTGATGCTCGTCCCGTGCCGCCACCACGGTGCGTAGCGCCGCGGCGTAGTTGGCACCCGCCTTCGCCCTGCCAAAACCGGGTGTCGCCCGCATCGCCTCCGTTTCGATCACCAAGCGAAGCGGCCGGATGCCACCGGCGAAGTAGTCGCCCACCGGGCAAGCGAGGACAAAGAGCATTCCCTCGGTTGGGGGCGAGGCCGCCGCACCCACATTGGCCGTGGTGCCGATCATGGTGGGTCTCAGATAGAGCGATCCGGGCGGCTTGGGTATCTCATCTCGGTTGGCGGTCACCGTGTCGATCACCATGCCCCGGAGCAACTCGGTCGGTGGGACGGGCAGGCAAAGCAGCTGGGCGCTGTCCTGCATCCGGGCAATGTGAGCGTCGAGACGGAAGATCCGAGCGGTCCCGTCAGGTGCCCGATAGGCCTTGAGCCCTTCGAAACACGAACTGGCGTAGTGGAGGACGTGGGCTCCGGGATGGAGCTCTACAGGTCCGGTGGGGCGGATCGAAGCCGATTCAAACCGCTCCCCTTCGAATCTGGTGAGCGCCATCTGTGCGGCGAACACCGAGCCGAATGGGGGCGCGGCGGCGGGTGCGGCGATTGTCATGATTGCCGGATTGTATGTCGCGTCGGCGCCATCTCGCCGCCGCCCGGTGCGATCAGACCACTGGGGGAGGCTCGTGACGGGCGGCATCGGCGAGGGCGGCGTCCGCCTTGCGGTGGTAGGCCTCCCCCCATTTCCCGCCGAGGTACCCGCCGAGGAACATGACGACTATGCCCAGTATCCCACCGATGACAGCGGCGGCGGTGATCTCGTCACCGCTCCAACCGGCCGCCCAATCCGGGAGGTTCATCTGGGCAAAGACATTGTATTCCTGGCCTATCCAAGCGCCGAGAGCAGCGAATATCACGATCAGCAGCACCATCCAGAAGGCGGTCATCGCCCCGTTTAGACCGCCGTCGTAACGCGCCATCCGTCCCGCGGCCCAACCTCCCACGAGGAACGCCACGAAGAGACCTACGAGGGCGAGGATGCCCCCAACCAGTGAGATCTCTTCTGCGGCACCCTCGACGTCGACCGTGTCTACCTGAAACGCCAGACCGCCGACGCCGGCAGCGCCGAGACCGGCCAGGAACAAGAACACGCCCATGGCGGTGAACATCCCTGCGATCGCCGCTGGGGTATCGACTCCTCCGAATCGCTCGCGCAATTCCTCCCACCGGCTTGTCGTGACGGTTGCTGTTGTCATGTTCAGTTCCTCCTCGGCGATTTCCTCAGCGGGTTACCCGGCGCGGGAAGAGGACAAACCGGAGTTTCGGCTGGGCGATGCGCGGGAAGGAACGTGTGAACAGGTCAGGGAGGTGGCAAATGGAACTCATCCAATCGATAGAGCGTGGACGCACCACGCTCCCCAAGGGAAGCGCCCCACTCGACCACGGCGCGGGGCGTGTTTGTGCTACCCGGGGGTGTGACACTCTGCTGGCGCGGTACAACCCGGGGAGCCTCTGCTATGTCCACGCCTCGCCTCGGTTCCCCAGGATGCGAGGGCGCAACCGCCCGAAGTAGTTCATTCTCAACCGGCCCAAAGAAGAAGCCCGGCTGGTTGCCGGGCTTCTTGCTGTTGAGAGCGCCGGGATCAGAAGATGAGCAGAAGAATGATCAGGATGAGAATGAGAGCGCCCAATCCGATGTACATGTCAGTTTCCTCTCCTTCCGGACCGAGGCCGCATACCCGCCCCGGTGGCGGGTCAAACCAGATGACCGGAGGTTTGGGACCGGCGCGCTCCGGGAATCATCCGATAAGTCCGAACAGCCAAGAAGGAGGCACCATGGACGCGCAGCGTTTGCAGCTAGAGGGCAAATGGGACCAGGTCAAGGGGCAGGTCAAGGAAGCCTGGGGTTCGCTGACCGACGACGATCTCGATCGTTCACAGGGTCAATGGGACCAGCTGGTTGGCACGATCAAGGAGCGCACCGGCGAAACCCAGGCTGACATCGAGAGCCGGCTCAGCGACATGCTCTCCGACGACGACAGCAAAACCATCTGACACGAGGTCAGGTGAGGGCGCCGTCGAGGGTCTCGAACACTGTGAACAGAGATCCGATGGCCGTAGTGTCCAACAGACGGCGCACCATCCCCGGACCAACAACGAGCACCATCTCGAAATCCTCGCCGCCCGCATCGCGGGCGGCGAGGAGTGCGCTGAGCCCAGACGAATCCATGAACGTAACCTCGGCCATGTCCAAGATCACTCTGGCTGATCCACGCTCCATCATGGCGAGCAGCGCTGTCTGAAGCGCCGGGGCGGTCGCCAGGTCCACCTCACCGCTAACGGTAAGGACCGCGCTGCCAGACTGCTCGTTGCTTTGGATCTCGATCTGGGGATGGGTCACCAAGAACGGAGCGTAAACGACTCGCCGGGTCTGCGCCCCTCAGCCGGCGACCCTGACCGCCAGCAGCGTGGCGTCGTCTCGCAGTTCCGCTCCCACGTAAGCCTTGAGTTCCTCGAGCAGGCTCCGGCAGAACCGACTCAGCGTGCCGGCTTCATGATGGCTGGTTAGCCGTTCGACCAGCCGTTCCAGTCCCCATGCGCTCCCATCGAGGGGCGCGGCATCGACGATCCCATCGGTATAGAGCAGAAGTGCGTCTCCCGGCTCGAGCTCGACCACCACTTCTGCGGGTGAGCCGCCCAGTCCCAGTGGCAGCGTCGGCCTGACCCAATCCAGGGCTTCAACGTTCCCCTGCCGCCAAAGAAGGGGCGGTGGGTGGCCTGCATTTACTACCGTCGCCTCCATCTCGTCTGGGTCGATCCGGCATAGCAGTCCGGTCACGAATTCGTGGGACAGTCCCTCGATGGCCACGGCCTCGTCGATCTGCTTGTAGGCCTGCATCTGGCGGCTCCTCCCGCCGCCGGGAGTACCGATATGCGGCGGTGGCGAGCGCGGAAAGGATGGCCGCCCGCAATCCGTGGCCGACGGCGTCGAAGACGGCGACCTGGGCTATGTGATCAACGGCATAGTCGAAGGAATCCCCGGCGATGTCGTATGCGGGCTCGATCTGCCCGGACAGCTCGAGGCGTTTGTCCACGTAGTACGGGGTCGGCAGGACCGCCCGTTGCAGCGTGGCGGCGAGTTGCAGGCGCCCCCCACCCCTCGTTGTCTCCACCATGTCGCTCTGACGGGTGCTGCTGACCAGGGCCGAGCCGAGGGCAAGCCCCAGGGCACGCGCCGACTGGCGCAGTTCGGGGTCGGGGTTGGTCAACTCGAGGACGCCGAGCGGCTCCGCCCTATGCGCCAAAGGCACCCACACCGTGTCGTCCTCGGCCACCACCTCGTTGCGGTCAATCGCCGCTCCGGCTGCGGTGTACTCGATGGGGATCTCCTCGCCGCCTTCGAGCTGGCGAAGCGTCTGCCCTCCGTAATCCTGGAGGTAGACAGACAGCCCCTTCAACCGGTGATTGACGGCCCACGACACGCCGGGTCTCGTCGAGAATCTGATACGAGGGCGCGCCGTCCAAGGCGACGAGCAACTCGGCGACGGCGGGAGATGGGTCGCGCTTCTTGGTCATCGGTCGCTTGTCTACCCGCATGGTCGATGGGGAAACCTCGCTCTATCCACGATTACTGCCGTGGTGTGTGTGAAGCTGTGGAGATCCGGGTACGAGATCTGAATGAGAGATAGGCCGACCCGGGAACCCCCGGGACAGGTGCCGTCGCCGACCGTCGAGGTGCGCGGGTCGAACGGCGAGAGCGTTGTCACCTCGCGACTGGCAATGCTTCCTGTGCTGGCTGCGCCTTCCGAGGCGAGGGCGTTCGTTGCGGAAGTTTTCGCCGATCATCCCAGGCTGCCCGACCTGTTGCTCGGGATCAGCGAGTTGGTTACGAATGCGGTCAGGCACGGTGGCATTCCGGAGGAGAGCCAAGTGGTTGTCACGACTGCGGCTCACGCCAACAGGATCCGACTCGAGGTTTCTTACCCCGGGCCGGTGTTCGTCGCGCCCACGGGGCTGCCTGAACCCGACGTTGCCGCTGGACGCGGGCTGGCCATCATCGACGCAATCGCCGACCGTTGGGGGATCATCCAGTCAGAGGGCATGGTCGTCTGGTTCGAGATCGATCACTGAGCCGCATCGGCGAGTTGCGGGCGGAAGAGGAATCGGATCTCGGCTTGTTCACCGTTTGTCTCAGCACGAACCTCCTCGACTACCGAGTTGAGGACCAAGGCCGAGATCGACCGATTCCAACTGTCTATCCAACCCTCTGGGATCGGGGCGGCAACCGTTAGTGCCGCCCTCATCTCTTGGGGTCGTTCATCGATTCGCATGTCGACCCGACTGACACCGTCCAGCCTGAGCAATTCGACCGCCGCCTCGCTCACCGCCAGCGCCAAGTCCGAGAGACGGTCGACGTCGGTGGCCGGAGGCGCCAGTGACACGGCGGTGGTACGGAGTAGGTGCACCATCGATGCCTGAGCGGGTACTTCTACTCGCACCACCGGCGCCTTTTCGCTCACCGACCAATACTACGATGACGCTCTCCTAGTGTGGGATCCACCGATGACAGCCATTCTCGATATCGAGGCCCGGTCCGACCAAACCTGGTCGATTCTGGCTCTCCAGGGCGAGGTCGACATCTCGACCGTCGGCTTGCTCGAGGAGCGGATCGAAGATTGCTTGAAGCAAGGGTCTCGTGTGGTCCTCGACCTGAGCGGAGTGAGCTTCATCGACTCGACGGGGCTTCGTCTCGTGATCAGCACTCGTCAGCGCCTCTCCGAGGACGGCGACTTGGCGCTCGTCGCCCAGGATGGTCCTGTTACCCGATTGCTAGCGATCACTGGGCTGGACGGGGCCTTCCCCGTATTCGCCACCGTCGAAGAGGCCATGGTCGGCTGAAGGGTGCCCGAAATGGGGCCAATCCGTATCTCGGTCCCGGGTACGCCCCGATACGTAGCGACCCTCCGGTTGTTCGTGGGGGGTCTTGCCCGGCAAGCAGGATGTGACGACGAGGGTGTCGCCGACCTGAAACTGGCCGTGTCCGAACTGGCGACGGCGGTTGTCGAGGCTGGGTCTGAGGTCATCGAGGTGACCGCCGACCTCAACGGCGACGGGCTGGTGGTGCGGCTTCCCTCCGCGGCCCCTCGCCCCGGTCAGTTGTTCGATCCGGTGGATATTGCCAAGGCTCTGGTGGATGGGTGTTCGGTGGCCAACGGCGAGGTGGTCCTCACCGTGCTGGAGGGTGCGGGAAGGCGGGATCCTGTCGGCTGATCCGATGGTGGTTTCCTTCGAATCGTCGGTAGCGGTACCTGCCCGAGCAAGGGCGGCTGTGTCACAGCTCATCGACGGTGTCCCGCCCGCCCGCCGCACGGACGTGTTGCTCCTCGTCTCGGAGTTGGTGAGCAACAGCATCATCCACGCCGACGAGGGAGCGGACATCGAGGTGGCCGTGACGAGCCGGCCGGGGCGGGTCCGGGTCGAGGTCTCGGATGAGGGACCGGGGATCGACCCACACATGGCCGAAAGCGCCACCGGTTGGGGTCTCCGGTTGGTCGAGCTGCTCTCCGACAGCTGGGGGATCGGACGCCCGCCTGGGGGCAGGGTCTGGTTCGAGGTCGATACCGCACTCGTCGTCCCGGTAGGTGACGTGGTAGAAGCGGAGCTCTTTGCCGCCCTCCCCGACCGGGGGGCGCGCGACGTGCTGTTCGATCGCTATTCGGGGATCGCCCGCCATCTGGCCCGACGCTTTGCCGGGCGCGGCGAGTCCATCGAGGATCTGGAGCAGGTTGCCTCGATCGGGCTGATCAAGGCGATGGAGCGCTTCGACACCGGGCACGGCGCCACCTTCTCCACCTTCGCGTCGGCCACCATCCTCGGAGAGCTCAAAAGACACCTCCGTGACCGGGTCTGGTCGGTCCGTGTTCCCCGGGGCCTCAAAGAGGCCTCGCTCGAGGTGAGCCGGGCGAGCAGCGAACTGGGGCAACGGCTCGGCAGGACCCCAACGCTGGCCGACATCGCCGAAGCCACCGACATGACCGAGGAAGATGTGATCGAGGCCCTCCAAGCGGGTGATGCGTTTGGCGCCGTGTCGCTAAATGCTCCCACCGGGTCCGACGAGGAGCACCCCAGCCTGATCGACCTACTCGGCGGCGAGGACGAGGCCCTCGCCATAGCCGAGCAGTGGCAGGTAGTTGCCCCGGCGCTGGGGGCGCTGCCCGAGCGGGAGCGCCGCATCCTCTATCTCCGGTTCTACCGAGGTCTCACCCAGTCGGAGATCGCCGACCTGGTGGGCATCTCGCAGATGCACGTCTCTCGGCTGCTGGCCAAGTCGCTCGATGGACTCAGGCGCGCCGTCGAGCAGTGACGTAACTACTCCTCTTTCTCTGTCTTGGCGCCGGCGGAGATCAATTCACCCGACGACGTCTCCAGATGAGATCGGACAACCACTGGAAGAGCTCGAACTGGTCCCCGTCGCGCCGGGCGGAGAAACCCGTCAATCCCGCTGGCGCAGCTCCACCCGTCTGATCTTCCCCGAGACGGTCTTGGGAAGATCGGAAACGAACTCGATCTCCCTGGGGTACTTGTAGGGGGCGGTGACGCGCCGACAATGAGCCTTGAGCTCCTCGACCAGCTCGTCGCTCTCCTGCCAGCCGGGAGCCAGGATCAGGTATGCCTTGACGATCTGGCCTCGCTCCGGGTCGGGCTTGCCGACGACCGCCGCTTCCATCACCGCCGGGTGCTCGATCAGCGCCGACTCGACTTCGAAGGGTCCGATGCGGTAGGCCGCCGAGATGATGACGTCATCGGTCCGGCCGACGAACCAGATGTAACCGTCGTCGTCGACCGTCCCCCTGTCGCCGGTCAGATACCAGCCGTTGCGGAATACTTCGGCGGTCCGCTCGGGGTCTCGCCAGTACTCCCTGAACAGCCCGACCGGCCGCTCCGGCGCCACCCGAACCGCTATGTGACCTTCTTCACCGGGAGGCAACTCGATCCTGTCGTCATCGACGATGCTGACGTCGAACCCGGGCGCAGGTCGCCCCATCGACCCGGGCTTGACCGGCAACGCCGGGTAGTTGGCCACGATGTTGACCGTCTCGGTCTGCCCATAGCCGTCGTAGATGGTGAGCCCGGTCGCCTCCTTCCACACCGCGATCACCTCGGGGTTGAGCGGCTCGCCGGCCGAGGTGCAGTGTCGCAGGCTCGACCAGTCGTACACCCCGAGGTCCAGTTGCACGAAACCTCGGTAGAGAGTCGGCGGGGCACAGAAGCCGGTGACCCTCTGCTCGCCGATTATCCGCAGCATCCGATCGAGGTCGGGCTTGCCCCTGATGTCCCAGAGCAGTACCGCCGCCCCGACCCGCCATTGCCCGAAAAGCTTGCCCCATGCCGCCTTTGCCCAGCCGGTGTCGGACACGGTCCAATGGAGGTCGTCCGGCCCGAGGTCGTGCCAGAAGCGCGCCGTGATCTCATGACCGATCCCGTATGAGGCTTGGGTGTGGAGGACCATCTTGGGGTAGGCAACGGTCCCCGATGTGAAGTAGATGAGGAGGGGGTCGTCGGCGCGGGTCGGCCCACGGTCCATCGCCTCGTCGGACGACGCCGCCATTCCCTCGGGGAATGACACCCATCCGTCGGTGGGAGGCCCGACGACGACCAGCGAGCGGAGCGATGGGCACCGCGGGCGCACCCGGTCGACCTTGGCTGCCCCATCGGGGTCGGCGACCGCGGCTGTTGCCTCCGCCTGGTTGATCCGGTACTCGATATCACCCTCGGTGAGCATCGTGGTGCCCGGCAGAGGGACCGCACCCAGCTTGAAGCAGCCGAGGAGCACCCAGTACCACTCCGGGATGCGCGGCAACTGGACGAGCACCCGGTCCCCACGACGCACTCCGATCGACTCGAGGAGGTTGGCTGCCCGGTTGGCCAGGGCGGAGACGGCGGCGCAGTCGAAACGGTGCGCCGTGACCCCATCCGAATCGAGCGCGATGAGTGCCGGATGCTCCGGTGTCTCGTCGGCGCGCCGGTCGACCACGTCGGTCGTGTAGTTGAAGAACTCGGGGACCTCGAGGCTGTATCCGGCGTGGGTCGCCTCGTAGTCGGTCATGTTGGGCATTTCCGGCGAACCTACAGGTGCGGCGCCGTTTGGCGGTCAGAGCGAACGGGTAGCTTCCCGCCTGCCAGGAGTCGCCGCCCATGCGGCGGCCATCAGACGGAGGACTACATGGGAATCATCATCTGGCTCATAGTGGGCCTGTTGGCCGGCTTCATCGCCCGGGCATTGCTGCCGGGTGACGACTCGATGGGATTCCTGGGGACCCTGCTCCTCGGGCTGGGGGGTTCGCTGGTCGGAGGCTTTCTCGGAAACCTCCTTTTCGATGCCAGATTCGACATCGACCCGGCGGGAATCATCGGGTCGGTGATCGGAGCGGTGGTCGTCCTGCTCATCCTGCGGATGACCAGGGCGCGGACCACTTGACCGAGCGGGTCAGCTCTCCCGCCACTTGATCGAGCAACCCATCGACGGCCGCTGTTCGGTATCGATCGGGCGGCCGGCGAGGAGGGCATCGATGGCGGCGCGGAGGTCGGCGCCGGTCACCGGCAGACCGTTGCTGGGACGGCTCGAGTCAAATTGGCCGCGGTACACCAACAGATGGTCGCGGTCGAAGAGGAAGAAATCGGGGGTGCACACCGCCGAGTAGGCGCGTGCCACATCCTGGGTCTCGTCGAAGAGGAGCGGGAACCGGTAGCCGAGGCGGTTCGCTGTCTCGGCGAGACGGTCGGGGGCGTCATCGGGGTACGTCGCCGGGTCGTTGCTGGCGATCCCCACCATGTCGAGAGGGCCGTTCTCGTAATCCCGGCTCAAGTCGACCAGGCCCTGTTGGAGATGGCGGACGTAGGGGCAGTGGTTGCAGATGAACATGACCAACAGTCCGTCTCCGGTGAAGTCGGAGAGCGATGCCGTCTCTCCGGAAGCCACGTCTGCGAGCGAGAAATCGGGTGCGGGGGTGCCGAGAGCGATCATGGTCGAGGTGACAGCCACTTGAGAGCCTTTCGTCGACCGGCACCGTACACCCGGTGAGGACGACCGACGATGGAGATTTTGGTTTGTTGCGTGGCTAACGGATCTCAGTCCGGGAACGGGCGTGTCAGTCGTCATCGTCGTCGTCCGGAGCCTCGAGCGAGATCGAAGTGGCGCCGTTTGCCGAGGGGTCGTAAAGCAGTTCGTCGTGCAACACCACGAGCACTGTGAAGGTCACGCTATCGACATCTTCGACCTCGATGTCGAAGTCTGCGGAGCCATTCCCGTTGGTGTCCTCCGCATCTTCCCGCCCGACCGACCAGAAGCCGATCACCACGGCGTTGTTTACCGGATCTCCGTCCGACGACACCACCACGACCTCCACCTCGGCGTCCCACTCGTCGTCGTCGTCGCCGTCGGTGTCCCCGGTGATCGACCTCACCGCCATGGTGAGTACCGGCGGCTCTGTAGTGGTTGTGGTCGGCGGGGTGGTCGTCGTTGTGGTTGGCGCGGTGGTCGTCGTTGTGGTTGTTGTCGTTGTCGTCGTGGTGCTGCTCGTCGTGGTGGTGGTGCTGTTCGGCGTCGTGGTGGCCGTGGTCGTCGTCGTGCCTGCAGGGGTTGTCGTGGTCGTCGCACCAAGCGATGTGGTCGTGGATACCCCTGTCGTGGTGGTGGCGTCCACGGATGTGGTCGTTGTCGGCTCGCCGGGTTCTGCCGGCGCGGTGGTGGGTGCGACTAGCACCGCCCCGGCGAGGATCGGGCCCGGGGTGGGTGTGTCCCCGGCAGCGGCAACCGACTCACCAGCGACAGCGGTGGTCGTCGGTTCGGCACCCGTCTGCTCGAAGCGAGGCTCCTCGGCGCTGACCACGGTCCCTTCGGTGTCGCCGGCGATGATCTCCCCCGCGATGAGGGCGAGTCCCGTCGCCACTGCCCCAGCCACGACCAGAGCGGCGATCAGTGCGGTCCCGGCGATGCGCGGTTTACCCACCATGCCCCCGTCGAACGATGCGTGCCTACATCTTACGATAGTTGCAGCTTTTCGGATCTCATGGCGACGTCGTACCGTCGGTCCATGACCAGGAGATCTGACTGATGCTCGAGTTGCACGACATAAGCAAGTCGTACGGCGAGATCGTCGCCGCCGCCGGGGTCAGCTTCCGCCTGCATCCTGGGGAGATGCTGGGATTCGTTGGCTCAAACGGCGCCGGCAAGACCACCTGTATGCGGATCGTGCTCGGTTTGCTCGAGCCCGACCGTGGCGAGGTGGAGTGGAACGGCAGGCCGGTAGACAGCGACACCAGGCGCCGGTTCGGCTACATGCCCGAGGAGCGCGGTCTCTACCCCAAGATGCGGGTGGCCAACCAGGTCGCCTACTTCGGGAGGCTTCACGGGTTGGGCAAAGAGGAGGCCTTTGCCGCCGCTGGTCGGCTCCTCGAGAGGCTCGGCGTCGAGGAGCGCGCCGACGACCGCGTAGAGGCTCTGTCCCTCGGCAACCAGCAGCGGGTCCAGCTCGCCACGGCCATGGTCCACGACCCGGATGCGATGATCCTCGACGAGCCGTTCTCCGGGCTCGACCCGGTCGGCGTGGATGTGCTCACCGACGTACTGCGGGAGCGGGTCGATGCCGGAGTGCCCGTGGTCTTCTCCAGCCACCAGCTGGAGTTGGTGGAGCGGATCTGCGACTCGGTGGTGATACTCCACAATGGGCCGTGTCGTCGCCGAGGGCCCGGTCCACGAGGTGCGGGCCGAGCGGAGCGACCGCACCTTGAGGGTTGAGGTCGATGGTGCTCTTCCCGGGTGGGAGGCCTCGATACCAGGTGTAGAGGTGGTGAGCCGCTCCAACGGCTCGGTGCTGCTCCGGCTCGGCGACGGGGTCGATGACCAGTCGGTGCTGGCGGCGCGCGTGGTGCCGGCCGGGTGACGTACTTCTCCAGCGCCCGACCATCGTTGGTCGACCTGTTCCGCAGCGTCGTCAGCTCCGACGGAGGCACCGAGTGATCAACCCGACGATTCTCGTTGCCCGCCGTGAGATAACCGAGCGGGTGCGCGACCGCTCCTTCATCATCTCGACGATCGTCGGCGTCGTCCTGCTCGCCGCATTCGCACTCGTCCCCCGAACTGCTCGGTTTCGGGGAGCCGGAGGAATGGGTGCTCGGAGTGGTGGGCGAAGACTCCGCCGCCATGGCAGACGCCGTGGAGGCGGCAGCGCCGAATTTCGGGATCGTGGTCACCGCCGAGCAGCTCGAGGCTGACCGTGTCGAGTCGGCATTGACCGATGGCGAGGTCGATGCGGCGATCGTCGACGGTGACCAGATCGTGGTCGACCAGGAGCTCGACCCCGCCCTTAGACCGCGATGCAGGCGGCTTCGGCGCAACTCGAGGTGACGGGGGCGCTCAATGAGGCGGGGCTCAACCCCGACGAGGTGACCTAGGTGATCACACCCGATCCGCTCGACGTGCGGGCGCTCGACCCCCAACCGGGCGCAGCCGAGGGCGCCGGCGCCATCGCCTTCTTCGCCGTCTTCCTCCTCTACGGCCAGATCTTCGGCTACGGGTTCGCCGTCGCTTCCGGGGTAGTGGAGGAGAAATCGACTCGCGTGGTGGAGGTCATCCTCTCGACGGTCTCCGCTCGCCAGCTGCTGGCGGGGAAGGTGATGGGCATCGGCGTGGTGGCGATGTTCCAACTACTGCTGACCGTGGGCGCCGCCTTGGCCGCCGTCTTGCTGACCGGGTTCGTCGAGCTACCAGAGGCTGCATGGCCGGCGATCTGGTCGGTGCTGGGCTGGTTCCTGTTGGGCTTCACCTTCTACGCCGCGCTCTTCGCCGCCGCCGGGTCGCTCGTGTCCCGACAGGAGGAGCTCCAGAATGTCACCACCCCGCTCACCATGGTCGTTCTCGTTGGTTTCTTTCTGGCGTTCGCCGCCCTCAACGACCCGAGTTCGACCCTGGCCCGGGTGGCATCGTTCATCCCGCCGGTGGCGCCGATGGTGATGCCCGCCCGGATCACACTCGGTGAGGTGGCCCCGTGGGAGGTGGTGGTGTCGGCTGCGGTCTGCCTGGCCAGTATCGCGGTGTTGATCCCCTTGGCGGCAAGGCTTTATCGCGGCGCCATCCTCCGGACGGGGACGAGGGTGCGCCTCTTCGAAGCCTGGCGGGCCGCCGGAACCGGGGAGGGTTGACGACCGACCCATTCGGGTGACCGAGGTACGGTGAGCGCTTGGACTGGGACGCACTGGGTGAGCCGATCGGAGCGGGGCCATTTCTCAACCGGGAGCGTTCGGCCCTGCTTCGCCCTGATCGCCAGTTTCCAGCACGAGGACTGGAAGCAGAAGACGGTATGCCCCGGGTGGGATGTCCATGCCCTGGTGAGGCATGTCATCCACAACGACCTGAACCGGTTGTCTGCACAACGCGACGGCCATGTGATCGACCGGGTCCCGGTGGACAAGCCGCTCGAAGAGATCGTCGCCGAGTTGGATCGGCGTAACCAAACCCAGGTGGAGGCGACCGAGATGTGGAGCTACAAGCTGTGTCTCGACCTGGTCAGCTGGCTTGGTCCCCGCACCGAGCTTCATCTCCGGATGTTGCCCCCCAACCGGCCGGGATGGGTGGTCTCGTGGGCGATGGCAGGCGAACCGGCACCGGCCTGGCTCGATGTGGCCAGAGAACTGGTGGAGCGCTGGGTCCATCAGCAGCAGATCAGGCTGGCCACCAACCGGCCGACGCTCACCGATCCCCACCTGGCGAGGCTGGTCCTCGACACGATGATGCGGGCGCTTCCTGCCACCTTCCAAGGCATAGACGCCCCAGCCGGCACCGAGGTGCACGTTGTCGCCGGTGAGCCGATAGACCGGCACTGGGCGGTGGCCTCCACCGGGACCGGGTGGTCGATGGTCAAGCGCGGTCGTCACCCCGCAGCCGTGGTGTACGCCGATCCCGACTTGCTGTGGCGGCGGGCGGTTCGGATGACCGGTCGCGCCGATGCCGTGTCGATGTCGCGACTCGAGGGCGACCGGGTGCTCGCAGAGCGCGTGCTCGATCTGCGGGGCGCTCTCGTGGCCGGGGAGTGACACCGCTTAGGCGAGCAGGGTTCCTCCGTCGACCACGAGAAGCTCGCCGGTCACATAGCTCGCTGCATCTGACGCCAGGAATACGGCCGCGGTGGCGATGTCGTCGGGCGTCCCAATGCGCTTCAGGGGGATTCTCTCGATGAAGCCGGCCATCATCGCCTCCATCTGCTCGGGCGTCAGTCCGCTGACCTCCAAGGGACGCGATGCGCCCTCGGTGGCTATCCCGCCGGGAGCGATGGCGTTGACCCGTACACCGTGCGGCGCCAACTCGAGAGCGAGGTTCCTGGTGAACATGAGCACGCCTCCCTTCGAGGCGTCGTAGGCAGCGAGACCAACCATCGAGGGGTGGAGGGCGTCTATCGAGGCGATGTTGACGATGGCGCCTCCCGAGCCCTGCTCCACCAGTCGCCGTCCCACGGCGCGTGAGACAAAGGCGAGCCCGGTCAGGTTCACCGCCAGGATCTTGTCCCAAAGGGCGCGGTCCATCTCCAGCATCGGGACCTGGGGATAGATGCCGGCGTTGTTGACCAGGACGTCGACGCCGCCGAGGTGCTCGGTCGCCGCCGCCACGATCAGGTCGCCGGCATCCGCCGCCGAGACGTCGACTCGTTGGGACATCACCTTGGACCCGGACTCCGCCAACGAGGCTGCCTTGCTCTCCGCAAGGTCGCCGTCGAGGTCGGTGAGCAGCACATCGGCCCCGGCCTCGGCGAGGCGGGAGACGATCCCGTACCCGATGCCCATGGCGCCACCGGTGACGACGGCGCGCTTTCCGGTCAGATCGAAAGGTCCCCAGGTCATCTTTCCTCCAGAACGATTGCGCGCTCATCATGACAAACGGGCCCCTGCCGAGGGAACAGTCGAAAGTCCCTACTCGTCGAGCGACCGAACCGCACCCACCACCTCATAGGCTTCCTCTAAAACCGAGAGGTGATGGTGATGGCGGAGATGGAGTATCGACGACTCGGCAGCGCCGGGGTACGGCTCAGCGTGTTGTCATTCGGATCCTGGGTGACCTTCGGCGCCCAGATGGGGATGGAGAGGGCGCTGGCCTGCATGGACGCCGCCCACGCGGCCGGCGTCAACTTCTTCGACAACGCTGAGGTGTACGCCGGGGGCGAGTCGGAGCGGATCATGGGATCGGCTCTCGCCGAGCTGGATTGGCCGCGGCACAGCTATCTGATCTCGACCAAGTTCTTCTGGGGGCTCGGCAAGGGGGTCAACACCACCAACACCCTCAACCGCAAGTATCTCCGCCAGGCGATCGAGGGCTCGCTGGAGCGGCTGGGGCTCGACTTCGTCGACCTGGTGTTCTGTCACCGCCCCGACCCGGAGACCACGATCGAGGAGACGGTGTGGGCGATGCACGACATGGTCGACCGGGGGCTGGCGTTGTACTGGGGGACCTCGGAGTGGCCGGCCGATGCGATCCAAGCTGCCTGGGACATCGCCCGGCGCCACCACCTTCACCCGCCGCAGATGGAGCAGCCTCAGTACAACCTGTTCGACAGGCACAAGGTCGACGTGGAGTTCGCCCGGCTCTACGGCGACATCGGGTTGGGGTTGACCACCTTCAGCCCACTCGCCTCCGGGCTCCTGTCGGGGAAGTACCGCCAGGGGATACCCGAAGGGAGTCGTGGCTCACTGACCGGGTACGAGTGGCTCCACGAGCGGCTCACCGATGAAGAGCGACTGGAGCGCGCCGAGGCGCTGCGGGGTATCGCCGACGATCTCGGGTGCACCACAGCACAACTCGCCATCGCCTGGTGCGCCGCCAACCCGAACGTCTCTTCAGTCATCACCGGCGCCAGCCGGCCCGAGCAGGTGGAGGAGAACATGGCATCACTCGAGGTGCGCCAAGCCATCGACGACGACGTGATGGAGCGGATCGATGCCGCCATGGCGTGATCAAGCGGCGGTCGGTGAGGGCGCCGTCGCGTCGTCGGAACCGGTGCGGGCCGATGAGATGTCGCACATCACGCGGTCGGGTGGCCCGCCGAGTAGACCTGACCGGTGTCGATGAGAGGAGGCGAGAAAGGTGATCGGTGAGATGACCATGGCACTGGGCAGCAGATCGTGAGCGACTTGAAACTCGGCATCCTGCCTTGGTCGCAGGCGGCCAGTTGGCCGGAGGTCGAGGCGTTTGCGGTGGACGCCGACCGGCTCGGATATGACCAGATCTGGGTTTGGGATCACCTCTACGCCATCTTCGGTGATCCCTACCAGCCGATATTCGAGGGATGGGCCACGCTTGCCGCGTGGGCCAAGGTGACTGAGCGCACCCGGTTGGGATTGCTCGTCGGCGCCAACACCTTCCGCAACCCCGCGCTGGTGGCGAAGCTCGCCGCCACCATCGACCACATAAGCGGGGGGCGCGCCATCCTCGGGATCGGCGGAGCCTGGTTCGAGCTGGAGCACGTCGCCCACGGCATCGAGTTCGGCTCCAGCGCCGGCCGTCGCCTCGATTGGCTCGATGAGGCCGTCGGGGTCATGCGACGAGTCCTCGACGGCGAGGAGGTCACCCACCGGGGCGATCACTACCAGTTCGAGCAGCTCAGACACCAGCCCCTGCCGCTCCAGTCGCGCCTTCCCATCATGATCGGTGGAACCGGCGAGCGGAAGACGCTGCGCACTGTGGCCAAGTACGCCGACGTCTGGAACGGGATGGGGACCTTGGAGACGCTCGGCCACAAGGTCGAAGTGCTCCGACGCCATTGCGAAGAGGTGGGGAGGAATCCGGCCGAGATCGAGATGACAGTGGGCTGCAAGCCGCTGATCCGCGACGACCCCGCCGAGGCTCGCCGGGTGTGGGAGTCGCAGATGGAGCACAACCGCACCCCGATGGGTGACGTCGAGGACGATGTCACCTTCTGGGTGGGCACCGCTGAGAGGATCGCCGAGCAGCTGATCGCCTACAAGGAGCTCGGCTTTGGCACAGCCATCGCCGAGGTGCCTGCGCCTTATGACGGGGAGACGATGGAGCGGTTTGCCGGGGAGGTCAGAGCGATGGTCGACGCCGCCTGACCCTTCAGTTGGGCCGCGTTGAGATCTCTTCCTTGGTCGGGCCCTAAGGACCGACCTCATCCTCGATCTCGTCGCGGTGTCGCCACATGTACCCCCAGAGAAGCCCGTGGGCCGCGATGCCGACAGCGAGAACGACGGTGACCACCCACTGCCCAAGGGCCGCTGCGATGAGTGCGGCGACGGCCGCTCCTACCACAAGAACGGTGCGAACACCGTTGAGAGGCCCAAAAACGCTGTGGCGAGTCTCTTCCTCCATGGTTCGATTCTATTGGGCCGATTCCATTGGATCGTGCCCTCCCTACAGTGCCCGAGTGGCCCACGGCAGAGCACCTCTGGCCACTCTCCTCAACTCTCGACCCGATGGATGATCTCGGCCCGATCCTGGCTGGGTGGCCGGTAGACGCCGTTGCCGCCGGGGTGACGACTGCCGTCGAACCCGTCGCCGCCGGCGGCGACGTGGATTGGCAGACGCGTATCGCCTCGGTGAGCAAGCTCCTGGTGGCGTTTGCCAGCCTGGTCGCATTGGAGGAGGGGACCCTCACTCTCGATGAGCCTGCCGGACCCGAGGGATCGACGGTGCGTCACCTGCTGGCCCACGCCTCCGGATTGTCATTCGACCACGACCGATCGTCGGCCAAGCCCGGAGAGCGCCGCATCTACTCCAACGTCGGGTTCGAGAAGCTGGCCGACCACCTGGCCCAGCGCGCCGGCGATGGAGTTCGAGCGGTACCTGGCGGAGGCAGTCATCGAGCCGCTTGCAATGCACCGGACCGTGGTGCGAGGCTCGCCGGCCCACGGGATCGACAGCAATGTCGGCGACCTGCTCCGCTTTGGCCGCGAGCTGCTGGCGCCGACCCTGGTCGGTGGGAGCACGCTGGCCGACGCCATCCGGCCCCACTTCCCCGACCTCAGGGGAGTGCTCCCCGGCGTTGGCGCATTCGACCCGAACCCGTGGGGACTCGGCTTCGAGATCCGCGATGGGAAGCGACCACATTGGACGGGGACGACGAACTCCGAGGCAACGTTCGGCCACTTCGGCGGGGCGGGGACATTCCTGTGGGTCGATCCGGTGGCAGGACTGGCCGCCGTCGCCCTCACCGACCGGGCCTTCGACAAGTGGGCGATGGCCGCGTGGCCTGCGTTCAGCGACGAGATGCTCGATAGGTACAGGTGAGCTCGGTCCGGTTGACAGGGGGGCGTTGTCTGGGCGGTATTGGCTGGGCGGCGTTTACTGGCCAACGGTGCCAGGATTGTCACCGATGATGAGCGATCGAGCGGATCAGGCCCAGCCGGCGAACACGCGGCCGGCGAACAAGGTCCGGTTCGTAACCGCCACCACCTTGTTCGACGGGCACGACGCCTCGATCAACGTCTTCCGGCGGATCCTCCAGGCCTCGGGCGCCGAGGTGATCCACCTCGGGCACAACCGCTCGGGCGAGGAGATCGTCGACGCCGCAGTCGAGGAGGATGCCCAGGCGATCGCGGTGACCTCCTACCAGGGCGGTCACATGGAGTTCTTCCGCTACCTCAGGGATCTGACCGTCGACCGGGGTGCCGAACACATCCGGATCTTCGGTGGCGGGGGAGGGACCATCCTCCCCGAGGAGGGCGAGGAGCTGGCTGCGTATGGCATCGCCCGCATCTATTCGCCCGACGACGGTCGCAGCCTCGGTCTTCAGGGGATGGTGGACGACATGTTGTCCCGCGCCGATTTCCCACTGGGCGAGCTCGACGGCGTCGACCTGGCCGAATTGGGGACCGACAACCCGCGGCTAGTAGGACGGCTCATCTCGGCTGCCGAGAACTACCCCGACAAGTACCCGGAGGTCTTCGAGGAGGTCCGCCGCCGCGCCGCAGCGAGTGATGCCCCCGTGGTCGGGGTGACCGGGACCGGCGGCTCGGGGAAGTCCTCGCTGGTGGACGAATTGGTGCGCCGCTATCTGGCCGAGTACCTGGACCGCACGATCGCCGTGGTGTCGGTGGACCCATCGCGCCGCCGCTCGGGTGGTGCGCTGCTCGGCGACCGGATCAGGATGAACGCCATCCACCACCCTCGGGCCTACATGCGCTCGCTGGCCACCCGCCAACCCAACCTGGCGCTGTCGCCGCACGTCCAGGCGGCGGTGGACGTGGCCCGCGCCGCCGGTTTCAACTTGGTCATCCTGGAGACCTCGGGTATTGGCCAGTCCGACACCGAGATCGTGGACCACTGCGACGTGTCTGTCTACGTGATGACCCCTGAGTACGGGGCGGCCACACAACTCGAGAAGACCGACATGCTCGACTATGCCGACCTGGTCGCCATCAACAAGGCGGACAAGCAGGGGGCCCTTGACGCGCTGCGCGACGTCCGCAAGCAGGTGAGGCGCAACCGGGTCCAGTTCCATGGTGACGACACCGACCTCCCGGTGTATCTCACCGTGGCCTCGGACTTCAACGACCCGGCGACAAACCTGTTCTACCGGGCGCTAACGGCGGCCGTGTCGGTCAAGACGGGGCTGTCGTTCCCCGTCCGGCTGAGCCTGCCCGTGGACCCGGCGGAGAAGCAGTACGTCGTCCCGCCGGGGCGCACCCGCTACTTGGCGGAGATCGTCGAGTCGATCCGCAAATACGACGCCTGGGTGGAGGAGCAGGCCGACGCCGTCGAGGACCTGTACCGGCTCGAGGGCGCCAAATCCGTTTTGGCGTCACTGGACGCGGCCCAACCGCAACAGGTGACGCCAAATCTGATCGACGAGGCGGTGGCGGCCGCTGAGGACCGCATCGATCCCGAGTCCCGCAAGCTGCTGGAGCGGTGGGAGGGTCGGGTCGCCGAATACGCCGGCGAGGACTTCGTCTATTTGGTGCGGGGCCGCCAGATCGAGGTTCCGCTCTACCACACCACCTTGTCCGGCACCCGCGTGCCAAAGGTGGCGACTCCCCGCTACCGCGGGTGGGGCGACCAGCTCCGCTGGATGCTCCAGGAGAACGTCCCCGGCGAGTTCCCCTTCACCGCCGGGACCTTTCCCTTCAAGCGGACCGAGGAGGACCCCACCCGGATGTTCGCCGGCGAAGGTCCACCCGAGCAGACCAACCGCCGATTCCACTACTTGGCCGGGGGAATGCCGGCGAAGCGGCTCTCCACCGCCTTCGACTCGGTGACCCTCTACGGCGAGGACCCGCACCGTCGTCCCGACATCTACGGCAAGGTGGGCAACTCCGGGGTATCGGTGGCAACGGTTGACGACGCCAAGAAGCTCTACTCGGGGTTCGACCTCACCGACCCGGCCACGTCGGTTTCGATGACGATCAACGGCCCGGCCCCGATGATCCTCGCCTTCTTCATGAACGCCGCCATCGACCAGGGCTGTGAGAAGTGGATCACCGAGCAGGGCATGGCCGATCAGGTCGAGGACCGCATCGACTCGCTCTACGGTGATCGCCCCCGGCCCCGCTACCACGGCGACTTGCCGCCCGGCCACAACGGTCTCGGGCTCATGCTGCTCGGGGTGAGCGGCGACGAGGTGCTCCCGCCCGACGTCTACCAGCGGATCAGGGCCGAGACACTCTCTTTGGTACGGGGGACGGTGCAGGCAGACATCCTCAAAGAGGATCAGGCGCAGAACACCTGCATCTTCTCCACCGAGTTCGCCCTACGGATGATGGGTGACATCCAGCAGAGCTTCGTCGAACGCGATGTCGACAACTTCTACTCGGTGTCGATCTCCGGCTATCACATGGCCGAGGCCGGGGCCAATCCCATCAGCCAACTTGCCTTCACCCTGGCCAACGGTTTCACCTATGTCGAGTACTACCTGGCGCGGGGGATGGAGATCGACGACTTCGCCCCCAACCTGTCCTTCTTCTTCTCGATCGGGATGGATGCCGAGTATGCGGTTCTTGGTCGGGTGGCCCGCCGGATCTGGGCCAAGGCGATCAAGCACCGCTACGGCGGGAGCCCCCGATCGCAGATGCTCAAGTACCACAACCAGACATCGGGTCGCTCGCTCCACGCCCAGGAGATCGGCTTCAACGACATCCGCACCACGCTCCAGGCGCTCTACGCCGTATACGACAACGCCCAGAGCCTGCACACCAACGCCTACGACGAGGCGATCACCACCCCCACCGAGGAGTCGGTGCGCCGCGCCCTGGCGGTCCAGCTAATCATCAACCGCGAGTACGGGCTGGCCAAGAACGAGAACCCGACGCAGGGGTCGTTCGTCATCGAGGAGCTCACCGATCTGGTCGAGGAGGCGGTCCTCGCCGAATTCGAGCGTATCGACGCCCGCGGCGGGGTCCTCGGGGCGATGGAGCGGCAGTACCAGCGGACCAGGATCCAAGAGGAGAGCCTTCTCTACGAGCGGAAGAAGGAATCGGGCGAGCTTCCTCTCATCGGGGTCAACACCTTCCTCTCGGCCGAGGGCTCACCCTTCGTGGTTCCCGAGGATTTGGTTCGCTCCACCGATGCCGAGAAGGATCGGCTCATCTCCGATCTGGCCTCCTTCCACGAGCGGAACGCCGACCGCGCCCCGGAGGCGCTCCACACGCTCCAGGAGACAGCTGTCAGCGGTGGCAACCTGTTCGACGCCCTGCTCGAGACTGCCAAGGTGGCCTCGCTGGGACAGATGACCCACGCCCTGTACGGGGTGGGTGGGCAGTACCGCAGGAACATGTAGCCAATCAGCGGCCTGCGACGCGGTCCTTTCGGTTGCTGGGAGACTGGGTGCGCCGAGGCCCATAACCCACAACCGACAACCCAATCCAACCCGTCGGTGATACGGCTCGTACTTAGTACTCAGAAATACCTGCCACCCACCCGGCAGCGTCGGCGGCTGCGACGATATCGCTGCT
Organism: uncultured Actinomycetes bacterium; assembly: GCA_963780745.1. GTDB lineage: Bacteria > Actinomycetota > Acidimicrobiia > Spongiisociales > DATADW01 > DATADW01. Next base: position 467,323 of record CAWACT010000012.1, read on the forward strand.
CGCCGCTGACACTCCAGCGTGGACGGCAGCCGGTGTCCACGGTGGCGGAATCGTCCGCAGGACGGACTCGATCTGCCCAATCGCCGCTCGTACCCCTGAGCCGAGCGCCTCCACCGGGCGGGCCCCCGTTGCCACGACCACGTCGCGGGCGAAGATCAACTCGGACACCAGGATGTCATCGAGAATGTCAAGGGCCCGGTGTGTGGCGACGACGGTGGCGGGCGCGGCGGTGGCATGGTCCTCGTGATTCAGGTCGAGGGGGGGACGGCGAGGCTTGCGGGAGCGGCCAGCGGCCGCAGCTCGGAGAACCTCGCTGCCGCCGTGTACCACAGCCCAGGGCCGCCCGAGACCGAGGCCATCATCCCCGGATCGGGTGTGCCTCCGGCGAATACCCGCTCCCACAAATGGCTCATCCGCCGCTCGCTGATCGCACCGACGTGGACCAGCCCGGGCCGGAGCGCATCGAACCCGAGCGCCATCAGCATGGGGTGGAAGTTGGCCGACTGAACCACCACACCCTCCTCGATGGCGACTAGGGGGTTGTCGTTGCGACCCCCAAGCTCGGTCTCGACTGCCGTCCGCAACGACTCGATGATGGCCCGCACCGCGCCGTGGACCTGGGGAACGACCCGGAACGAGAGCGGGTCCTGGAGCGACACCGCCTCGCCTTCGAGATTGGTGCCGGCCAGGAGTCGGCGGAGCCGGCTCGCCGTCTCGATCTGCCCGGGCACCGGCTTGGCCGAAGCCGCGATCGGATTCGCCAGCTCGGGGTTGGCGGCGCACGCCTCCATGGATGTCGCCGCGGCCAGGTCGGCAAGTCGCAGTGTCGCATCGGCATGGTCGATGGCCAGCGCGCCCGCCCCGACGGACATCGAATTGGCCGACATCAGCGCCAGCCCGTCCTTCGGTCCGAGCTCGGCCGGGTCGATCCCGGCCCTCCTCAGCGCTTCGGACGCATCCATTTCCTCCCCATCGAGCTCGGCACGGCCGACCCCGATCGCCACCAGCCCGACGGCCGCCAGTTGACCGAGATCCCCGGCGCCCACCGATCCCACGGAAGGGACCACGGGGTGGACCCCTCGGTCGAGCATCGCAACCAGGGTCTCGACGACACCTGGTGAGACACCGGCACCGCCCGCCGCCATACCGGCGATCCGGGCGAACATCGTGGCACGCACCCAGGGCCGAGGAAGCGGAGGCCCGATCGCCGAGGCATGAAGGAAGAGCAGCATCGATTCGGAGGCCATCGGGCTGCCGGCTTGGACCGGCGTGTCGCGCTCGTGGCCGACGCCACGGGTCACTCCGTAGACCGGCTGTTCGCTCGCCAGCGCCTGCTCGAGAACGGCTCGGCTGGCTCGGATTCTCTCCATCGCCTCGGGAGCGATCTCGACGCCGGCACCGGCCGCCACCGCCACGACATCGCCGACGGTCGGTGGCGTGACGGCGACCACGACCCGATCGGGCAATAGACCGCATCAGGCAGAAGCTACGCCCGGCTGGCCGGCGACCGGGCGAAGCTGCCAACCTGACACGCCCATGGCCCGGATCTACCTCTCCCCACCCGACGTCGGCCCTGCCGAGAAGGAAAGGCTGCTCGCCGCGCTCGACAGCGGGTGGGTGGCGCCGCTCGGTCCCGAGGTCGACGGCTTCGAGCGGGAATTGGCCGCGGTCACCGGACGGAGTCACGGGGTGGCGCTCTCGAGCGGTACCGCGGCGCTCCACCTCGCTCTGATCGAGGCGGGGGTCGACGCCGGGGGACAGGGTGCTGGTCTCCGACCTCACCTTCGCCGCCAGCGCCAACGCGGTGCGTTACGTCGGCGCCGAGCCGGTGTTCGTCGACGCCGACACCGCCAGTTGGAACATGGATCCCGACCTCGCTGGCGGAGGCTCTCGCCGAGGGCCGGTACGCCGCCGCGCTGGTCGTCGATCTCTACGGGCAGTGCGCCGACTACGACCGGATCGTCCCCGCCCTGGAAGGAGCCGGCGTCACCCTGATCGAGGATGCCGCCGAGGCGCTCGGCTCCACCTACCGGGGACGCCCGGCGGGGAGCTTCGGCGCCGCTGCGGCCCTCTCCTTCAACGGCAACAAGATCATCACCACCAGCGGCGGCGGGGCGCTGGTCACCGATCTCGAGCAGTGGGCGGGCCACGCCAGGTTCCTCGCCACCCAGGCGCGTGACCCGGCGCCCCACTATCAGCACTCCGAGCTCGGGTTCAACTACCGGATGTCGCAACCTGCTCGCCGCCCTGGGACGGAGCCAGTTGGCCGATCTGGAACGGCGCATCGAGGTGCGGCGGGGTCACCGCGCCGCCTATCTGGATTCACTGGGCGGTATCGATGGGGTCGAGTTGATGCCGGAGGCCCCCGGCTGCCGCTCGATCTTCTGGCTCACCTGCATCACCATCGACCCGGCGGTCACCGGTGTCGACCGCGAGGCGGTGCGGCTCCACCTGGAGACCATGGACATCGAGTCCCGGCCCGTGTGGAAGCCGATGCACCTCCAGCCGTACTACGCCGCGTGCCGGGTGGTCGGCGGGTCGGTCTCCGCCCGGCTCTTCGAGCAGGGCCTCTGCCTTCCCAGCGGTTCCAGCCTCGGTCCCGCCGACCGCGACCGGGTCATCGGAGGGGTTTTGGAGGCGCTCGCCTGAACGGCTGGCTTCACGGGGTCAGGCGCGCCCACAGCGAGTACATGAGCGGCACCCGGTCGGAGAGCGACTCGGGCAGGGCCCATCTCCCCTCACCGACTTCGACCATCCCGGGGATCGCTGGCCACTCGCCAAAGCGGTGCTCCACCAAGCCCTCGATAACCAGTCCGGCGTCCAGTAGAGCGGTGACGATCTCACCGATCCCGTGGTTCCACTCGTAGGTCACGGTGCTGGTGAGCGGCCGCTCGTGATCCACGTAGGTGCTGGATTCTTCGAACCTCATTGCCGGACCTTCGAAGTAGGCGTACTCGAGAGCCAGCAAGCCGTCGTCGCGATCTCCCAGCGCCAACAACACGGGGTGGCCCTCCTTGATGTAGAAGAGACCGCCGGGGGCGAGGAACCCGGCCACCACCTTGGCCCAGCCGGCGATGTCGGGTAGCCAGGTGAGAGCGCCTCCCCCCGTGTAGACCACGTCGAAGGTCTCCCCGGGCAGGGCGGCCGGCGCCTCGTAGAGCTCGGACTGCACGAACCGGGCTGGGGTTCCCGATTCCTCGCTCAGGGCGCGGGCTACCGCCAGGGCGCCCGGGGAGAAGTCGACGCCGGTCGCCTCGGCGCCGAGCCGGGCCCAGGAGATGGTGTCGGTGCCGATGTGACACTGGAGGTGGAGAAGCCGGGCGCCCCGGACATCGCCGACGTAGTCCGCGATCGAACTCGCACGATGGTGCTGATGTGTTCGGGGTCGGTTCGGTACCGGTCGAGCCCGTAGCCGTGCGAGGCGGCGTGGAGGGGGACACGGTCCTCCCAGTTCTCCAGGTTGGCGCCGCGGAATTCGTCGAGGGGCACCGCTCGAAGCTACATCGGGCGCTCGCCGGGGTTCTACGAGCGTCGATACCAGATGACCCCGTCCTCGGTGAAGGATTCGACGCGCCCGACCCGGCGGAGGTGCTCGAGGTGGGACAGGGTCTCGCGGAGCGCCAGCCGCTTCTCGAACGTGATCAGGTGCGGCCGGAAGAGCCTCCCCATCATGGTCCATGCGGTCATCGGGCCGGCTGGCGAGCAGCGCAGCGGCGTCGTCGAGCCGGCGACGGTGGTGGGCCTTGATCTGGGCGGCGCGGGCGGCGCCGCGGTCGATGGCGACGCCGTGGGCGGGGTAGGTGAGCCCGGCATCGATCCCGACCAACCGCTCGAGGCCATCGAGGTAGTCGCCCAGAGGGTCGTCGTCTTCGTCGCGCCACATGATCACCGGGGTGATCCGCGGCAGGAGGTGGTCGCCGGCGAAGAGCACGCCGGTGCGCGAGTCGCGCAGGCAGATGTGCGCCGCCTCGTGCCCCGGCGTGTGGATCACCTCGAGGTGCCGGCCGGCAGCCGAGAGCGATCCGGTCGCCATCGGCGACCGTCTCGGCGGGCGGTTCGGCTGGCAGGAAGTAGTCGGGGATGGGCTCCATCGTCGACAGCTCGGCAACCTCGTCGGGCGGAGCGCCGTGTCTGGTGGCCATGGCTGCGGTTTTGCGGACGAACCGGGCCGGGTCGTTGTAGCGGTCGATCAGCGACGGGACCCGCTCGTGCATGACCAGCCGCCAACCGCTGTCGGCGACGAGACGGGGCGCCACGCCGACATGGTCGACGTGGAGATGGGTGCCGATGAGCCGCCCGACCGGGGCGTCGGCGAGACCGAGGGCCGATAGCCCGGCGGAAATGGCGGCTCGCCCCTCGGAGGTATTCACCCCGCAATCGATCATCGTGATGTCGTCGTCGCCCTCGATGACGTAGGAGTTGACCCAGCGCAATCCGGGGAAGGGAAGCGGGACCGGGATGACATGGATGCCGTGGCCGAGCGGCCGGGGACCATCCTCGCTCACCCGTGGACGCTCTCCTTGACGACGAAGGTGACGTCGATGCTCACCCGAAAGGCCGCCGGCGCCCCGGACGCGTCCACCGTGCCCCCCATCTCCACCACCTGGAACGACTCGATGGCGTCGATGGTGAGCGCCGCCCTGGCCAGCACCGCTCCGATGGCGTCCTCGAAGGAGGTGGGCGAGGTGCCTGAGAGCCGGATGGTCTTGGTGATCATGCATGCGACGGTAGACCCGCCGATGAGGGTAGGTTCGCTAGGTGGCACCATCGAGGAGGCGGCGATGGCCGAAAACGTCACCGACAGCATCGAGCAGGCGCTCAACAAGGTCCTGGGGAAGACCGGGGACGAGCAGATCGACATCCCCGACTGGGTCGGCCCGACGGCGACGACCATGCTCGGCGTCTTCGCCGGCAGGGCGATGGGCGGGGGCCTCGGCGGTGTTCTCGGCGGGCTGTTCGGCGGTGCCGCCGGCAGCGGTGCCCTCGACGGCATGCTCGACAAGTTCAAGGGAGCCGGCGCCGAGGAACAGGCAGCCTCGTGGGTGTCCACCGGTGAGAACCAGCCGGTCGATGCGGCCACGGTGGAGCGGGCGCTCGGCACCGAGACGATCGACCAGATCGCCAGCGAGACCGGCAAGTCCCGTGAGGAGGTCGAGGACGGGCTGGCCAAGGTGATCCCGGGAATGGTCGACGCCCTGACGCCGAACGGAGAGCTGCCCGACGACGACACGCTCCGCCAGGTGGACGAGCGGATCGAGGGCGCCGCCCCACCTGCCGGAGGAGGCACGACCCCCGGCTGACACCGGCGGTGGCCACCACTCGGCCGCCCGTTACCCTCCAACCGATGGCCCGACTCCTGTTGTTCGCCGGTCTGCGCGAGGCTGCCGGGCAGTCGCGGCTCGAGGCCGACGCCGCCACGGTGGGCGAACTGCTCGATCTTGCCGCCAGGCAGTTCGGTGAGGAGTTCAGGAGAGGCCTGGCCAGGTCGGCGGTGTGGGTGAACGGCGACCCGGCCGAATCCGACCACGCACTCGAGGACGGTGACGAGGTAGCGGTGATCCCGCCGGTCTCCGGTGGCGCCCAGGCGGTCGTCTCGCTCGGCTCGGCCCAGTCGGCGGTGGCCTTGGTTGGGCTGGCCGCTCTGGTGGCAGCCAACGTCTTCGGTCAACCTGCCTTCGCCGCGGCGCTGGTGGGCGTAGCCGCCGTCTGGGTGATCGATCTGAAGCGAGAGGGTGGCATCTCCGGTGTCCGCTTGGCAGTACCGCCGATCCTGGCGACCATCGTCGCCGCCATGGCCGGAGCCCACATCCTCGGGATCGCCGGTCTCGGGCTCGCCGCCGGGTTCGCCGTCATGGCGACGTTGGCCTGGGCGGTGCTGCGCCCGGAGGACCGCGCCTTGGAATCGATTGCCTCAACAGCGGTGGTGTGCCTGGTCTCTGGGCTTGCGGTGGCATCGCTCTATTTGGTCAGGGCGAGGGCCGACGGGATGGAGCTCATCTTCGCCTTCCTGCTCATGGTCACCGCCGGCGCGCTCCTTGCCTGGGCGGTGATGCGATTCCTCCCCGAATCGCGCTTCGACCCCTTCACCATCGGGACGGTGGCCGTTCTCCTCGCCGGAGTCGGGGCGTCGTTCATCTGGGACTTCGGTGTGGCGGCGATGCTGCTGGCATCGGTGGCGGTTGCCGCCGGGACCATCGCAGGAAGGGCGCTCGGATCGATGGTGCGAAACGGCAGCGTGGTCCTCACCGAGCGGGCACCAGGCACGCTCACCTCGTACGACGGGGCGGTCGTTGCTGCTGCCCTGTACTTCAGCGTGCTCCGTCTCGTCCTCGGCTGATATTCCATCCGCTCGGCGAAGGCGGACCGCCTATGGCTACCCTGAATCGCTATGCGCCTCTCCCGGTGGGTGCGGATCGGTCTGGCGCTGGGTGTCACCGGATGGCTGGTGGCATCGGCAGTGCCCGCATGGTCGATCACGGAGGAGGACGTCGAGCGTGCCTGCGCCGAGCAGGACGCGGCGCTCGACGCTCTGGTTGCGGCAAGAGCGCGCCTCGACGAGGCAACTACGGAATGGGAAGATGCTGACCATCGAGTTGGACGCCGTTTCCACCAGGGAGCAGAACCTGTCCGCCATCCTCGAGGATCATGAGGGTGAGCTCGCCCAACTCGAGCAACAGGTGGACGAGCAGGCCGTCGAGCTGTACATGAGCGGCGGCGCCGGGATGAACCAGATGGTGTTCACGGCTGGCTCCGTTGACGAGTTGGTGACCGGTCAGGAGTTCCTGGAGACGATCACCGCAGTCGACATATCGTCACTCGACGATCTCACCGCGCTGCGAGCCGAGCTGGAGCGGCTCCGCAGCGAGCTGTCGCTCACCCGGGCGGAGTTGACCGAAAAGACGGACGAGGCAGCCAATAACGCGGCGCTGCTCGAGTCCGCCGCCGAGGACCACCTCGCCAGATACGAGCAGCTCGCCGGCGACTGCAAGGAGCTGTACGCCGCCTACCAGGCGGAGAAGGCGCGCCGGGAGGCGGAGGAGGCGGCCCGTCGCTCGGGCGGTTCCGGCGGGATCGGCGATGCCGCCACCCCGGGGTTCATCTGCCCGATGAACCCGGCAGCGGTTTCGTTCAACGACAGCTGGGGTGCACCCAGATCGGGGGGCCGCAGCCACAAGGGCACCGACGTGATGGCGCCGTACGGACAGCCGGTGATGGCGGTGAGCAACGGAACCGCCTACCTGTCCGTCAGCTCGCTTGGCGGGATCTCGATCTGGCTGAGCTCCGACATCGGCACCGCCTACTACTACGCCCACCTCTCGGGGTACGCCGGCGGGGTCGGCAATGGGGGACGAGTGGAGACCGGGCAGGTGATCGGCTACAACGGGAGCTCCGGGAACGCGGCCGGGGGGGCACCACACGTCCATTTCGAGATCCACCCCGGTGGTGTCCGGAATGGAGCGGTGAACCCTTACCCTACGTTGAAGCGAGCTTGCGGATGAGCACCATGGATGAGACTTCTCGAAGAACCCTCGACCAGGCACTGGGTGAGGAGTTCGTCGCCGATCTCGGCTCGCTCGACATCGAGGAGTTGAGGCGACGGCGGGAGTATGCCGAGCAGGAGGAGAACCTGCTCAGCTACGAGCGGAGGTTGCTCCAGGGCAGGCGCGACCTCCTTGCCTTCGAGGTGGAGCGCCGTGCCGGGCGCGAGGGACGGAGCCTGATCGAGGCGCTGCCCGACATCCTCGGGGGTGAGAGGCATAGTGGTCGCCCGGCCCGTCAGGGCGTGTTGGCCGATCCCGAGATGCCGGAGGAGAGACGCCGGCAACTCGACAGTATCCTGGCCGACGACGTGATCGCTCGGCTCGGGGATGTCGACGACGAGGAATTGCAGAAGTCCGTCGCCGACCTCGAGGAGGCCGAGCGCGAGGTCTCCGAGAAACGGCACCGCCTCCACGCCGTCATCGACGCCCTTCACGAGGAGCTTGCCGTCCGCTATCGATCGGGCGCCGAGCTGGGCTAAGCCGGCCCACCAAGCGGGAATGCCCCGAGGCCGCAGCGAGTTTGCCTGCCTGTAGTCTCGCTTTAGCGTCCCCAGGGGTGGGCCGTCGGGGGGCTCCATCCATCACACCATCCCCCGAAACGAGGGCCAACCGATGAAGGACGAGGCATCACCCTGGGACTGTCCTGGCTTCGTGCTGCCCCCTATCGCCCACCGAGTCGGCCCGTTCCCGCACCGCCGTTTCATCGATGCGGTCTGGCGCCGGCGCCATCGCCTCGATGTCGCCCTGCCGGTGGAGAGTGAGGATGCCTTCGTCCCCCTGCAATGGCGCCGCGGGGAGACAGGTCCGCGCCCTGGCGAGCTTCGCAGGCATGGCAGACCTGGTGGACTATCGAAGCCCGCTCGGCGAGCAAGGGGCGGTGACCATCACCATGGCCGCGGCGTTGGAAGACATGCCTCCGGGGACCGAAGTCCTGTTCGACTCGCTTCCGGAGGAGGCTGCTGCCCCGCTCTCCAAGGCGATGGCCGAGGTGGGAATGGAGTCGGAGCCGTCGCAGCACACCGTGGCTGCGGTGCTCAATCTCCCCGCCGACCCCGACACCTGGCTCGGCAACCTGGGGAAGAAGGACCGCCACGAGTTGCGTCGCAAGGTACGCAGGTTCGAGGGGGCTTTGGGACCGGCGACCCTGGAGCGCTCCCATGGCAGGGGTCCCGGGCTCGAGGCTTTCATCAGCCTTCACCAGCGCGCCGAAGGGGCGAAAGGCAGGTTCATGGACGATGCCATGACCGAGTTCTTTGGAGACCTGGGGGACGACGGCTTCCATGTCGACCTGCTCATCGCCGGCGGTCGTCCGGTGGCGGGGGCTTTCTCGTTCGAGGACGACGCGGGCTACTACTTGTACAACTCGGCATACGAGCCCGACGATGCGCCTACCTCACCCGGAGTGGTGCTGCTCTGGTACCTCATCCATCGAGCGATCGAGGATGGCAGGGCGGTATTCGACTTCCTCAAGGGAGACGAGACCTACAAGTTCCGGCTGGGCGCCGAGCCCCGCCCCCTCTACGAGCTGCGAGCGACCAAGTGATCGAGCGCGTCGCCTACCTGTCGATGCACACCTCGCCGCTGCTTCTCCCCGGCCGGGGCGACGCCGGCGGGATGAACGTCTACATCGACGAGCTGGCGGCGACGATGGTGGGGAGGGGCGTCGAGGTGGACGTGTTCACCAGGCGGGCCGACCCGTCGGTTCTCTCGGTAGTCGACACGCCGGCCGGATACCGGGTCATCCACATCGACGCCGGTCCCGCCAAGCCGATCCCCGCCGCGGCCCAATCGGGGTTGGTCGGCGATTTCGCCTCCGGAGTGGTCTCATGGGCGGGCACCGCAGGGGTGAGTTACGACCTGGTGCACTCGCATTACTGGCTCTCCGGGTGGGCCGGGATCCTGGTGAAGCGAGGTCTCGGAATCCCCCTTGCCAACTCTTTCCACACTCTCGGTCGGGTCAAGGATGCCGCTCGCCGGATCGACCAGCCGCCGGAGAGCTCTGCTCCGCATCGCCGCCGAGCACGAGGTCATCGCCCTTTCCGACTGTGTGATCGCATCCACCCCGTTCGAGGCCGAGGACTTGATGCTCCACTACGGCGCCGACCCCGGCCGTCTGTGCACCTCGCCACCAGGCGTCGACCACGACCGGTTCCGCCCGGGTGACCGTGCCCTCGCACGAACACGCCTGGGATTGCCAGACCAGCCGACGGTTCTCTTCGTGGGGCGCATCCAGCCGCTCAAGGGGCTCGACGTCGCCATAGACGCCTTCGCTCTGGTGCGGCGGGGGGTGCCCTCCGCCCGCTTTGTGGTCGTCGGTGGCCCCAGTGGCGACGAAGGCCCCGGCGAGCTCGAGCGGCTGCGCCGCCGGGTCGGTGCGCATGGCCTGGACGAGGCAGTCGACTGGTGGGAGCCGTTGCCCCACCACGACCTCCCCACCGTTTACCAGGCCGCCGACGTGCTCCTCTTCCCTTCGCGCAGCGAGACGTTCGGTCTGGTGGCGGCCGAGGCGCAGGCCTGTGGGGTACCGGTGGTCGCCTCTGGCGCTGGCGGGCTTGCCTACGCCGTCGAAGACGGCGAGTCCGGTTACCTGGTGGACGGCTGGGACCCGGAGCAGTATGCCGAGCATGTCGTCGAGGTGTTGACCGACCACGAGCTGGCCAGCCGGCTGTCCAAGGGGGCTCTCGAGGTGTCGGAGCGGTTCTCGTGGGAGGCGACCGCGCAGCGGCTTCTCGAGCTGTATGCCGGGATCACGTCCTGAGGCCAATGCCGTCCTAGAAGCCACCTTCCGGCGATGGCTGGAGGATCCCGAATCGGACGTGGTCCACGTCGAGCAGGTCAACGAATCGGGCATCGAGCCCAGCACAGCAACGCTGGGCGGTGCGGATGCGACAGACGGTGCGCGACGCCACCACCGTTTGGTGGGAGATCGGGCAACGCAGCCTGCGGTGCGAGGCGTACGTGCTCCCCGCCCCGGAGAGGGACCCGAGCGAGGTGCATCGCCAGTGCCTGGTCCGCAATGCGACCGCATGGCGGGTCCACTTCGCCGTCGACCGCGAGGGGGCGGTGGTTCTCCGCGGCCGGCTGCCGCTGGAGCGGGTCACCGCCGAGGAGCTTGACCTGGTTGCTCGGGCGAGATCTACGAGACCATCGAGGTGCTCGTTCCGCCCGATGCTGGCGGCGTGGCTGGCCGGCGGCGAGCGCGAAAACTCGCCATAGAAAGTGGTCCACAGCAGGCTGTGCACAAGGCCCTGTGGATTGCTGTGGATCTGTGGATTACCCCGCTGCCACGGAGTGAAAAGACGTCAAGAAGGCCCACTTATGCCAAACAACGTAGCGACCTCAAGCCCGGTTTTGTCACGGGATGGACCCCTTGACGCTCCGATGGCCCTCTTCGTATGGTCGCTGTGCGACACCCGAGGTGCTGAGCCGGGCCGCAGCCCTGTCAGGGGAAGTGCGGGGAACGATCCGGGGAGGTTCCTCGGGTGCGCGCGGTACAGCGGGAGGGGGGCGAGCCCCCTCCCGAACCACCCCCGCCGCGGCCGAATCTCGATTTCCGTTGTCGGGCCGGCAAGCCGGCCTCCGGGCGAGCACCGCACCGTTGGCCTTCCGCTGCTCTTCCGTCTTCCGTCTTCCGTCTTCCGTCTTGTGTCTCGGTCTTCCGTCTTCCGTCTTGGATCGTCTTCCGTCTGCCGTCCTAGCTCTCCAGGCCGAAAATCATCTCCTGCAGATTGATCTGCTTGCTGGCGAAGTCGGAGAGGTCGATCCGGAGCGATCCCAGCCGGAGGCCCTGCATCCCGCCTCCGACGTTGGTGATTACCCGAAGCACATCCTCGGAGAACTCGAGGACCCCGAGCCCGAGACAGCGGCCGGCTCCGTCTTGCACCCCGACGAGGACGCCGTGGAGCCGGGAGAGGTCGAGACCGGCCGGGAGGGTGGGGGCGAAGACGGTCGGGACGCACCCGCCAGCGCTCGAGCGGCGGGGCGAAGGCGTCGGCCAGCCGGAAGGTGCGCTGCGCCGCCCGCTGGTCGGGTGCCACCGGGAGCACTTCGGGGTCGACACCGGAGACGATCACCTCGGCGGAGAAGAATCGGCGCAGCATCCCCACGATCGGCTCCATCTCGGTGCCGCGCTGCAGCGCCACCACCTTGTCGGGGCGGCACAACTCGGTCTTGTAGTACTTGAGCGTCTCCCCGACCACCCCGGACACCGTTCCCGGTGGTGTCGATGACCACCAGGTCGGCGCGCTCCCGGGCGACGGTGACCAGGGTGGCGGTCGCCACCACATGGGGGAGCACCAGCCGTTCGGGGGTGGTGGACCCGACGAACTGGAGCTCGTCGGCGCGATCGATGGCGTCGAGGTCGGCAGGCTCCCGCAGCCACTTGAGCCCGGCGCAGGTAGGTGGGCCGACCGTGCTCTGCCCGACGTCGGCATCCACGTAAGCCACCAACCTGCCCAGCTCGAGCCCGGCGGAGATGATCAGACGCGACAGCGTGGACTTCCCGGTGTCCATCGCTCCCATGACCATCACCGCGCCCCCGGCCTCGGCCAGCCGGCGAGCGAGATCGATGTGGGCCGGATCGGTCACCACCGAGCCAGTGTACGGCCACCCTTCGTGGTACCCCGACCGGCCCTCGTGGCGGAAGGTGGCGCAGTGGCGGCCTGTAACGTCGTATCCTGGTGGTCCGTCCGCTCTCCTTCCTGTCCGACTACGGGCGCGACGACGAGTTCGTCGGTGTGGTCCACGGCGTCATCGCCAAGTTGGCGCCGGAGGTGAGGGTCATCGACATCACCCATGGCGTTCCCGCCAGGTGACGTCCGATCCGGTGCGCTCACCCTGATGCGGGCCATCCAATATCTCCCCGAAGGAGTCGCCCTCGCCGTGGTCGACCCCGGGGTGGGCACCGCCCGGCGAGCGATCGCCGCCGAGACAGCATGGGGGCAGTTCGTCGGGCCCGACAACGGGTTGCTCTCACCGGCCGTGGCCATCGTCGAGGGGGCCCAGCGGGTGGTTTCGATCGAGAACCCCGAGTTGGTCATCCCCTCCTCCGGAGCCACCTTCGAGGGGAGGGACCGCTTCGCACCTGCTGCGGCGCTGCTCGCCTCGGGTGAAGCCGGTCTCGACGATCTCGGGACCGGAGATCGACCCGGGAAGCCTCACCCCGCTGCTGCTCCCGCTCCCCGAGCGGGAGGGCGACGTGGTCCGCGGCGAGGCATGGTGGGTGGACACCTTCGGGAACGTGCAGACCAACGTCTCCCCCGACGATCTGACCGATATCGGGCTGGGTCCCGGGTCGATGGTGACGGTGCGGTTCCACGGCGCCGAGCACGAGGTGCCGTGGGTCGCGGCCTACGCCGACGTCGAGCCCGGCGAGGAACTGCTCCACGTCGATTCCTACGGATTGGTGGCGCTGGCGGTGCGCGGCGGCCGGGCCGATCGCGACCTCGGGCTGGTCGCCCGACCGTGGTGTCGTTCAGCGGCTGAGAAGCTGGACGGCGATGATCGCCCCGGCGATGGCGATGACCACCAGCAGGGCCAGGATCACGAAAGTCGTCGCCGGGCGCAGCTGGAGACCGCGGATCCGCTAGGGCGCCACGGTGGTGGCCGTGCCGCCCTCGGCGACGGTGGTGGCGGTGGCCCCGCCACCCCGGCCACGGTGGTCCCGGTTGGCTCACCGCCATCGGCCGGCTCTCCGCCCTCACCGGCCCCGCCTTCGCCCTCACCGCCCTCACCGCCGCCTTCGGCCGGCTCACCCAGACCGCAATCGGCCAGCGCCTCCTCGGGGTTGGCCCCGCCGAACCTGACCCGCTCGAAGTAGACGACCGCCCGAAGCTGCTCGTCGGAGAGCGTCGAGAAGCCGGGCATGGTCCCGCCGCCGCCCACCGGCTTGCCGGTGTCCCCGTAGGAGTCTCCTACCTCGGCCGCCCAACCCTGGGTACCCAGCCGCACCCAGGTCAGATGGTCCTCGCAGCTCCCGAAGGTGGTGAGGACGGCCCCGCCGGCGAGAGGAGGAGCGCTCACCCCTTGCCCCTGGTCGCCGTGGCAGGCCTGGCAGGCGGCCACGTCGACATACACCTGCTCACCCTCTGGCGAGGAAGTCTCCGCCCGCTCCGCCACCGGCGCCCGACCCCTCGTAAGGCGTCCCGTCGCAGTTGACCAACTCTCCGGAAATCGGGTCCACCGCAAGGGCGCCGCCTTGGCCGCACTCGACCCCGCTGGCGTTGGAGATCAGATAGAAGAGGGCGAAGAGGGGGACGGCCACGAAGACGCTGGTGAGCCAGCCGGGGACGCCGCTCCCGGTCCGCTCCTTGATCCCGACGGTGGGGACCGTCACCACCTCGGGGTACTCCATCGCCGCCGCCGGCGAGACCGTCTCCGGTGGTGGCGGTAAGTCGGGCACGTGGGGTGGCGGCGACCGCTGCAGCCGCCGGAACGGCCGGCACGGCGCCGGTGCTGCCGCGGCAGCTGCGGCAGCTGCTGGTTCGGGTACCGTCTGCCGTCTGCCGTCTGCCGGTCTCTGCTACCTCTGCCCGCGCAGGCGCTCAGGCCGGTCTCTTCGGCCCAGCCTCCGGTTCGTCTTCCGTCTTCCGGCTTCCGTCTTCCGTCTCCGGGGCGGCTGTGCTCTCCCCACCGGCCCATGCCGCCAGCACCTGCTCGACCGGGATCCCGTCCGCCTTGGCTCTGGCCTCGGCGGAGCGCTTGACGATCGCCTCCGGGGCGTTGAGCGCTGCTGCCGCCGCTGCCAGCTGATCGTCGCTCACGACACATCCTTCGGGGGCATCCTATGGGGGTCACTTCGACTCCACCAGGAACTGGGCCAGACGCCTCTAGCTCGGCGTCGTCGAGGTAGTCGATTGGCGGCATGAGGCTGTTCCGGGCGGCACCGCTTGCGGGTCGAGGAGATACGCCGTCACCGAGGCCAGGTCGACGCCCTCCCGGCTCCCGAAATGGGTGAGGTCGGGGCCGTAGCGGACCGAACCGATGGTGTCGCCCGGGAACCCGCCGACCGATCCGGCGTTGGACACCGGGCCTAGCCCGGCGTCGGTGACGATCGGCCGTCACCACCTGGGTATGGCAGGACTGACAACCCTCGCGCAGGTAGATCCGACGGCCCTCGGCTCCCGGCGGCGGTGAGGGCAGCGGGGGCCCGAGGTCGTCGAGCGTGTCGAGCGTGGGGAGGACCCAGCCGCCCAGCAGCCCGAGCGTCAGCAGCCCGACCACCCCGGCGATCAGCTTCCAGTGGCTCTCCCGGCGCCCTTCGAGGACGGGCACGACACGGGGCCGCTCCAACAGCCGCGGCTGCCGCCGGTGCCGCCGCGGCCGGCACCGCGGGTTGCAACGAACTGGACACCACTACCGCAGGCTCGTCACTTCAGCGGGTTCGCCTTCCGTCTTCTGCTTCCGTCTTCCGTCTCTTCCGCAGCCTCTGCTGGCTCTGCCTCGGGTCGCTTCGGCCGGTGCTGCCTCCGCCGGGGCTGCGCCGTCCTCGGCAGCAGCCACGCTGCCGCCCCCGGCCCACGCCCTGAGCACCTCGTCGACGTCCACCCCGTTGGCGGTGGCCCGCGCCGCCGCCGAGCGTTGCACGATGGGCTCCGGGACGCCGAGCGCCGTCGCCGCCTGGGAGAGGAGCTCGGCGTCAGCCATTCTCGGCTCCCGATGGCACCAGTACCTCCTGGGGAACCGTCTCGCCCGAGGTGTAGGACCGGAACACGTTGTACCCGAAACGCGAGCAGCCCGATCGCGACGAGGAGGGCTGCCAACGGCAGCAGGCTGGTGAAGACGAGGGTGGAGCTCTCCACCTCCTGACCAGCCCTCACCGGCGGCGACGAACGAGCCGGTGCGGGCGGCTCCGACCCAGGTGTACCCGGTCACCGTTCCGGTCACCCACAGCAGGATCCCGAGGGCGGCGCTACCCAGCGACGCCATTCGCAGGTGGAGCCGCCCGGAGTAGTCGCTGAACACGTGCCGCCCGGCGATCCGGGGGATGGCGTGATAGGTGAAGGCGGCGGAGAAGAGCCCGGCCACCCCGAAGATGGTGACCATCAGTACTGCGTCCGCGGTGGGGGTGAACCCGAGCACCGTCGATACCGATGGGAACCCCCTGCCCGCCGAGGCCAGCGTCACCAGTACGAGGAAGGAGGTTGCGGCGACGGCAAACCGGACAGGGAGCGAGCGTGGTGAAGGTGTCCCACCTTCCGTGCAGGGTCCCGGCGAAGTTGGTGGCCACGGCCAGCGCCGGGATCACCAGGCCGAGCGCCATCACTGCCGCCACTGTCTGCGCCCAGCCCGGCACCGGCGTGTGGGTCAGCGCGGTGGGAGCCGCCCAGAGAGCCGCCAACACCACCGACCAGAAGCCGGCCGCCGCCAGCCCCCGGCTGAACAGCGGGTTGCCCGTCTCCTTGGGGAGCAAGTAGTAGGCGGCGCCGATCCCGATCCCCACCACCCACAACGTCAGGAACCCGGAGGAGAAGATCACCCTCTGCAGCGCGGTGGTGATCCCACCCAGCCCGGGGAGGTCGCCGATCACGCCGGGCAGGTTGCCCACCAGCCAGAGCCCAAACGCCGCGGTGACCCCGGCGACGACGTACCAAAGCGAGACGTAGAGGCCCTCCTCGGTGCGGCGCCGGAGCGTCTGGATGGTGACCCCCAACGGGACCGCCAGCGTCGCCAGTATCAGCAGGTCGAGGTACCACGGAACCTCGAGCAGCTCCTGCCCCGAGGAGAGACCGAGCACCGGTGCGAGCGAGGCTGCCGCGTAGATGGGGACCGCAGCCATCAGGTTGAGCCGGGCGATGCGCTCACCCCACATCGGCGCGCCGGTGAGCCGGGGAAGCAGGTAGTAGACGGCACCGATACCCGCCAGCGTCAGCCAGCCGAGCACCGCCGTGGTGAGCACCATCGGCTTGAGCCGCCCGTAGGTGAGCTGGGGGAGCTGGCCGACGACAGCGGGGAAACGCAAGGAGAGGTAGAGAGCGACCAGTAGTAGACCGGACGACCACGGAGAAGGCGACCGAGGCGAATAGATGGAGGCGGGCGGCGGAGTCCTGGTCTTCGGTCATGCCGGTCCCTCCATGGTCGCCGGAGGATAACGAGCCGGGTCGGACGGGAAGAGGTCGGGTGTTCGGGCGGAGCCGTCGAGCGCAGGCGCGATTCCCCGCGTATTACCAGCGTGTGCAAGGATGGGGCCGTACCGGTGCGGCGGCTCCAACCGGCTGCCGTCAGGGAAGGAGCAGAGGACCTGACGGTGATCGCCCGACTGAGCCGGCTGGACGAGTCGCAGCGCCTGAGGCTCGGCTGGACCGTCGTTGCTCCTCGGTATCCCAGCGATCGTGGTGGGGGTCCTGATCGCCCACTTCGCCCTCCTCCCACCCGAGGTCGACCGCGGGATCTTCGAGTTCATCCCCCGTGGGTGGCCGTGGTTCACCGCCGGCCAGACTCATCGCCCTCGGCGGGTCGCAGCTCATGCTGTTCGGCGCCGCCATGATCTGGGTGGCCAACCAACCGCTCACCTGGGCCCGCACCGCCTTCGGCGCCTTCTTCGCCTGGATCGAGTTCGTCCTGCTCTTCGGTGTGGTCCCCTCGGAGTGGCTCAACCTCAGCCAGGGCCCGCTCGGTTGGACCAGTCAGAACATCGCCTTCACCATCCCCCCGTGGCTGGTGCTGGGCAACGAGGTCGCAGATCAGCTTTGGTGCGATCAAGGACGCCATCTCCGGGGGCTACTACGTGGTGGTCTTTGTCAGCGTGGATCGTGGTCGCCTACATGCTCCAGGATTGGGGCAAGATCGCCCCCGGTGGTGAGGAGCCCAAGGTGCGTACCTCGCCGTACGGCCGCCCCCTGATCAGGGTGGAGGACTGATGCCACGCGGCGTGGTCGACGAGACCCCTCCGTTCCGGGACGACTATCAGCTGGGCCTGGTGGAGGCCGACTACTTCAAGGACAAGCTGCGCCCCAAGCAGTTCCTCCACATCGACCAGTCGGAGTGCATCCTCTGCGAGGGCTGCGTCGACATCTGCCCATGGAAGTGCATCCACTACCTGTCGCTCGAGGCGATCAGCGAGGCCGTCGGGGTGTCAGACCCCAGGGAGGACGGCACCAACTACGGGTTCTTCGTCGTCGACGAGGACGAGTGCACCAGATGCGCCTTGTGCGTCGACCGCTGCCCGACCAACGTGATCACCCTCGGTAAGTTCGAGGGCTCGCTGGCGCAACAAGCGGCCGAGGCGGGGCTATACGAGGTCCCGTGGGAGGTAGACACCGGGCAGCGCGACTTCAAGAACGGGTACACCTACGGGGTTAGGTGGTAATGACGAACGGGAATCGGCAACGGCAACGGCGGGGTTGAGGCTCCGCGAGCGGATGGGCGAGGCGGGCGAAAAGATGCGCACCTCGTCGCTCTGGGAGTCGGTCTTCCGTCCCGGGTCGCCCTTCAAGGCAGGGCTACACCGACACCCCGCGCAACCGCTCCTACGTGATCATGAACAACGTGCTGCTACCACCTGCATCCGGTGAAGGTGAAGCGGCACGGGGTCCGGCTCTCGTACACGCTGTGTCTCGGTGGGCTCACCTTCTTCCTGTTCATCCTGTTGACCATCACCGGCATCTTCCTGATGTTCTATTACACGCCCACCGCCACCCAGGCCTACGCCGATGCCCAGGCGCTCTCCACCAGCGTCGCCTTCGGCTCGCTGGTGAGGAACATGCACCGCTGGGGGGCGCACCTGATGGTGCTCACCGTCTTCCTCCACATGAGCCGGGTGTTCTATCACGGCGCCTACAAGCCGCCGCGCGAGTTCAACTGGATCGTCGGCGTCGTGCTCCTGCTCTTGACTCTGCTGCTGTCGTTCACCGGGTACCTCCTCCCCTGGGACCAGCTGGCGCTCTGGGCGGTGACCGTGGGGACCAACATGGCCGGGTTCGTTCCCGTGTTCGGAGCACAGGTGAAGTTCGCCCTGCTCGGCGGTGCCGGAGGTCACGGCCAACACCCTGCTCAGGTGGTACGTGCTCCACGTCCTCTTCCTCCCCTTCATCATCGTGATCTTCATGGCCGTCCACTTCTGGCGGGTCCGGAAGGACGGCGGGATCTCGGGGCCACTGTGAGGGGCCTCCGATGCCTGAGATCCCCGAGAGCCTGCTGCGCCGATCGGCCGAAGCGAAGGCGAAGGCGCTCGGCATCCCGGTAGAGCAGGTGCTCGCCGAGATGCGGGGCGAGGTGCCTCCCCAGGAGGAGACGGCGTCCGAAGAGACGGCGTCCGAAGAGACGGCAGACGGCGGACGGCAGACGGCAGCCGAACCGGAGCAGGCCGAGCCGGCGGGAAGCCGAGCAGGCCGAGCCGGCGGCCGAAGTCGAGCAGCCGAGCCGGCCGCTGAAGTGGAACAGGCCGAGCCGGCGGCGGAGGTCGAGCAAGAGGAGCCGGCGGCGGAAGCCGAGCAGGAGGAGCCCGCCGCAGAGGTCGAGGCGGAAGCTCCTGCGGCGGAAGCGGACGAAGCGCCTGCCGCCGAAGCCGGACAAGCGGAACCCGTGGCAGAGGTCGAGCAGCCGGAGCCGGTGGCCGAAGCAGAGCAGGCAGAGCCGGCAGCAGGAGAAGCCCAGCCGGCTGCCGGGGGGGATGGCTCGGGGTCATCGACACCGCCGCCCGGGGGTGATGGTGCCGGCGCCCCGGACGGCGGAGCGGGAGACGAAGAGCCGGTGCCGGTTGCCGCGGCGGGTGCCGGACGAGTGGCCGCAGCCGTCGCCGCCCGACCGGTCGCGGCACCGACCGGTGTGCCCGAGGGTGTGCGCACCCAGCGGCTGCTCACCGTGGTCAAGGCGAAGGCCATCCAGCAGGTCAAGACCGAGCCGACCGACAAGGTCAACACCTGGCCCCACCTGATGATCGCCGAGTTCGCCAGCCTGCTGGCCATGACCGGGTTCGTCGTGGTGCTCTCGGTGATCCTCCAGGCACCACTGCTGGAGGCGGCCAACTTCAACGAGACGCCCAACCCCTCGAAGGCGCCCTGGTACTTCCTGGGGCTCCAGGAGTTGTTGTCCTACTTCGATCCGCAGGTGGCCGGGGTCCTGGTGCCGACGTTCGGGCTCATCGGGCTGATGGCGATTCCCTACTTCGATCGGAACCCATCGACCAAGCCATCCGATCGCAAGTTCGCCATCCTGATGTTCACCTTTTTCCTCGCCGGGGCCTCGGTCCTCACCATCCTCGGTGTCCTCTTCCGCGGCCAGGGGTTCAACTTTTCCTATCCGTGGTCCGACGGCATCTTCTTTGATGACCTCAAGGATTGGATTTCGTTCGAATGACGACGCTCCAATTGCTCCTGCTTGCCATCGCCGTGGTGTGCATCGCGGCCGCCGTCGGCGCCTTCGCCATCGCAGCCCGGCGGGGGTCGAAGGATGCTCAGCAGGCGTGGAGGCGCACGGTGAGCCGGGAAACGGTGGCCGCCGACCGCTCCGATCGCCCGCTGGAGTTGGTCACCGCAGGCGCCCCGCCGGTTGAGGTTGAGGTGACCGAGGAGGTCGCCCCCGAGCCGGAACCGGCCGTACCACAACCTGTCGAGCCCGGGCCGCTCCGGGTGGTCGAGGAGGAACGACTCGAAGAAATCTCTCCTGAGGAGATGGGGGTCACCCGCCGGCAGTTCTTCAACCGGGCGATGGTGGCCACCTTCGGGGCATTCTCGGCGATCCTCGGCGTCTCGATGCTGGCGATGGTCTGGCCCAAGCTGTCGGGAGGGTTCGGGAGCGATGTCGGTGGCTGGGTCGGTCGAGGACCTGACCGCCGAGTTGGTGCAGCCCGACGGATCGATCACCCCGGTGTTCATCCCGTCGGCGCGCAGCTACATCATGCCGATGACCGAGGAGGAATTGGCAGCGTCGCAGTTCGCCGACACGGATACCTCGGCCGAAGGGCTCATCGCCCTATACCAGCGGTGCGTCCACCTGGGATGTCGGGTTCCCTGGTGCCAGCCCTCGCAGGGCTTCGAGTGCCCCTGCCACGGCTCGAAGTACGACTCGGTCGGCGAGTACTTCGCCGGTCCGGCACCACGCAACCTCGACCGCTTCGGGGTGGAGGTGATCGACGGCAACCTGGTGATCAAGACCGGCACCATCGTCGAGACCGCCCGGGCCACCGATCGGGTGGTCGAGTACCCCCAGGGTCCGTCTTGCATCGGCATCGTCGCCGAGGAAGTCCCCGCGGAGGAGTAGTGCGCGCCACCCGGACTGGAGGTCTGTTGACCGCCACCGTCGTCATCGCGGTGGTGGCTGTCCTCGTGGTGGGCTGGCTGGCCTTCCTCGTCGCGTCGAGCATCCGCAACCGGAGCAACGAAGAGGTGCCGCGCAACGTGGCGCCAGGTAAGACCGACGACGAGTTGGAGAGCAAGCGGCTGGAGAAGGTGCAGGCGGCTGCCGTGGTACTCACCGGTTTCCTCGCCTTCTATCTCCCCATCTACTACCTGGGCGAACAGGACAGGCAGGCCGGCTTTGTAGAGCAGTTCGACGAGGAGTCGCTCGAACGGGGCGCCGAGGTGGTGGCCGCAGTCGGTTGCACCGACTGTCACGGGACCGACTGGAGCGGTGGCGGCGCCAGCTATGTGGAGAAGAGGAGCGGGATCAACGTCAACTGGGCGGCTCCCGCTCTCAACGACGTTTTCTTCCGCTACACCGACGACGAGATCCGATACTGGATCGTCTACGGCCGAGCCAACACGCCTATGCCCGCTTGGGGGACCGAGGGTGGCGGGCCCCTCGATGAGCAGCAGGTATCCGACGTGATCAACTACCTGGCGACCCAGCAGATCGACCAGCAGGCGGCGCTGGCCAAGATCGATCCGGCGGTGGACCTACAACTGCAGCGGCTCAACCAGGCCGACGGCAGTGTCGCCCAAGCGATCGTCGACCAGGAGCAACTGCTCGCCGACATCGAGGCTGCCCCCGGTCAGGCGCCGGCGGCGCTCGATGCCGCCACCCGCGCCGCGGAGTTGGTGGAGAGCGGTGGCGAAGGTGTGGACGCCGACGGCGACGGCTTGTCCGACACCGCCGAGACGGGGCTGGTCCAGATCGTCGATGAGACCAGGACGGCTCTCATTCCCGAGGGTCTCGTCGTGGAGACGCTCGACCCCGAGAATCCCGAGTCGGTCGAGGGGACACCCGATGCCGAGACCGCCGAGGCGATGGTGGCTTCGCTCGAGCAAGTGGCGGAAAACGTCCCGGCGCTGCGGCTGCTGGCCGAGGACGCCGCTGCCGCACTCGAAGGAGCGGGAGAGGGCGAGGATCTCGACGATGACGGGCTCTCCGACGAGTCGGAGCAGCAGATCTCCTCGCTGCTCTCCCAAGCTCAACAACTGCTCGAGCCGACCGAGCTTCCCGCCATCCAACTCGACCCGCAGAGCCCGCAGACCGACGGCTCGCAGCCCGACATCGTGGTCGCCCGCCAAGCGGTCAGCGCACTCGAGTCGCTGGCCACCTCGCTCGGCGTGTCCGCCTCCAACCAGGAGCGGCTCGTAGAGCAGGCGCAACAGGGCCTGGACTTCCTGTTGAACGCCGACGAGGAGAAGGCCTGGGAGGTCGACATCGACGCAGTAGCCGAGGCCACGTTCGAGGGTGACGCCGACCAGGCAAGCAGGGCCGTTGGTCTGTTCAACGCCTACTGCGCCCGCTGCCATACCTCGGACTGGTCGGCAGGTGTGGCCTTCACGCTGCAAGTGGGCGCTGGCGGACTCGGCCCGGCTTTGTGGAACAACAGGCCCAACGTCCAGTTCATCGACGAGGTCGACATGGTCGATTTCATTCTCGCCGGGTCGGAGCCCAACATCGGATATGGCGTCAACGGGATGGGCACCGGCCGGATGCCGGGGTTCGGCCAAGTGCTCCAACAAGCGGACATCGAGCTCATCACCCGCTACCTGCGTGGCCCCACGCTCACCGGGAGGTAGAGATGCGCGAGCTGTTCCGGAGCATCCTCTCGGCCAACCTCACCGTGACCGGGGTGCTCTTGGTGCTGGTCGCCATCGTCGTGTTCCTGGGCGCGGTGTACCTGTTGCTCTACACGAACCTTGGGAGCCGACTCGCCTTCCTCCTCACCGGGACGGCGACGTTTGGGTGGATCACCATCAACAGCCTTCTCTTCGTCCTCTACGCCCCACGCGGTCCCCGTCCGGTCGACATCGAGGGCCTGAACGCCTTCGAGATCCGAATCATCCCAATGGCCTACATGCTCGCCTCGGGCATCCTCTTCGCCATGTTCGTCACCGCGCTCTCGCGCTTCGAGCAGAACCAAGAACGAGGCGCCTGACGGGGCGCCTAGCGGCGCCCCAGACGGAAGACGGAAGACGGATGTTCTTTCCGTCCCCCCGGAGGGGGGAAGGGACCCGCTGCGCAGCAGCGGGTAGGGGGAGCACCGAACTCCCCACGGTGCTCAACCCGCGGTCATCGCACCTTTGGGAATGAGCCGTTCCCCCCTCCCCCGACACCTACGGTGTCGGGTACTCCCCCCGCCGGGGGAGGGAACGCCGCTCTCACTCCCTACTCAGGTAGTAGCTCAATATCTGCAACTCCGTTGAGAGATCTACGGAGCGGACCACGACCGGCGGGGCCACCCTTATGGTGGCGGGGGCGAAGTTGAGGATGGAGCGCACTCCGGCGCGCTCCAGGCGCTCCGCCACCTCTTGGGCGGCAACACCGGGGGTGGCGATGATCCCGATGGCGACGCCGAGGCGGGCGGCATCCTCCTCCAGTTGGTCGATGTGGCGGATCCGCAGCCCGTCGACCCGCTTCCCGATCTTCTGGCGGTCGGCGTCGTACAGCCCGGCGATGAAGAACCCCCGCTCGGCGAAACCCTTGTAGTTGGCGAGAGCCGACCCGAGGTTGCCGACGCCGACGATGAGAACCGGGTAGTCGTGGGTCAACCCGAGCTCGCGCTCGATCCGGCCACGCAGATGCTCGACGTGGTATCCGACCCCGCGCACTCCTTGCGACCCGAGGTAGGAGAGGTCCTTGCGGACTTTGGCGGCGGTGACGTTGGTCAGTGTCCCGACACGCTCCGAGGAGACGGTGGGCTCGTCGCGGCCGATCCGTTCCAGCGCCTGCAGGTACAGGGGGAGCCGGGCCACCGTGGCCCGCGGGATCGGACGGCGCATCGCGCCGCACGTTAGAGCCTCGCTGTCAACGCTCAGCCGGAGTGCACAGGAGAGCGTGGGGTGCCCTGGTACGCTGCGCGCCAGGGCAACCGTTGGGAGACGGTATGAGCGTTCGTCGGTTGATGATGGTGTTCTGCATCGTCTTGACCGCGGCATGCAGCCAGCCCACCACCGGCGGACCGGCATCCACCGCCCCAACATCGGGCTCACCATCGACACAAGAGCCGACGACCGGAGACGGCTCTTCATCGACCACCGGTGCCGCCGGCCGGACCACCACCACCGAAGGCGATGGCGGTCCCGTCGCCGAACCGCCTCCCCCGCTCCGCTGGGTTCGGTCAGAGGCGCCCAACCTGACCGCAGGTACACCTGGGGGGTGGTACGCCGACGTCGCCACCCTCCCCAACGGTGGCTGGGTGGCCGCCGGCACAACCTTCGGCCGGAGCCTCAAGCCGCACCCGACAGTTTGGAGCGCCCCCAATGGCAGCTCGTGGCGGCGGGCCGAGCTCAAGTCGCCCAACGGCGGCCGCCTCCTCGCGGTCGCCTCCACAGGCAACGTGCTGGTTGCTGCGGGTCAGACGGGATCGGGGGCGGATGGCGCCGGTCTCCTCTACGTGCGCCGCGGCGACGGATCGTTGAGGAGGGTGAAGGCGCCGGTCCTCCGGGTGCCCGGTGGGCTTCGGCTCTCCGAGGTGGCCGCCGGGTCAGGTGGGTTCATCGTCCTCGGCACGACGACCGATCCGACGAGTGACCCCTGGGTGGTTCTCCGCAGCCGTGACGGCCGCGACTGGGTGAACGACCGTGGTCTGGAGCGCGCCCTCGCCTCGGCACCCGCCGCCGAGGTCTCCAGCGCAACGATCGGCGACGGGGGGATCCTGGTGGCCGGCACGGTCCAGGCGGGCGGCCGGCGCCGCGGGACCATTTGGCGCAAGCCAAACGGCGGGCGCTGGCGGACCGAGACCTTTGCCGGGAACGGGCACGTGGTCACCGGCGTAGCCACCGACTCCGGGGAGGCGCTGGCGGTCGGCGGAACCCTCGGACCGAACGGGTACCGCCCAGCGGTGTGGCGGTTGGCCGGCGGCAAGTGGGTTGTCCAATCCCCCTCAATCAGCACCTCGGGCAGGACCCTGTACAACAGCTACGGCGAGTCCTTCGAATCACTGAGCGGCGGTGGGGGCGAGTGGTGGGCCACGGCCTACATCGATGCCGTCTACGTGCTGCTCCGCTCCAACGATGGGAAATCTTGGAACGAGGTGATTCTGCCCTTCGGGCTCTCCGACCCCGCGGGGCCGGCGGTTGATCTCCTCGCCTCCGCCGGGGCGAGAGCGCTGGTGGCTTCCTCGGACGCCACCCGACCAGCCTTGGTGGCAGCCAAGGGCCAAACCACTGCCGAGGTGATCAGCGAGGCACTGCCCACGAGAACGCCCACCCGGTACGCCGCGACCGCCGACGTCGCCCAGGACCAGTTGATCATCGTCGGAGGACAAGAGGATGTCGACCCGGCCCCGGTCAGCCTCGGCGGGCTGGTCTGGGTGAGCGATGACGGCAGGCGCACACGGCTCACCGGCGATGCTCAGTTTGGCGACGCCGTCCTCAGCGCCGCCACCGCCCAGAAGGGGCGTCAGGTCGTGGTCGGCTACGACGTCTTCACCACGCTCTTCATAGCCACCGGACAGGTCAACCCGATCACCTGGTCACGCTCGGGGAGCGGTGGTCCATGGTCGTCGCCGCAGCGGTCGGAGGGAACGGCCTCTGTGAACACGACCAGGATGCTCGGTGTGGTCGGGGGGAGCATGGCGGTGGCCGTTGGTCACGAGGGGACCGGCGCCGACAGCTTCAACCCGCGCTTCTGGTTCGCCAGCGAACCCGGCGCATGGCAGCCAGCCAACGGTCCGAGCTACCAGCAGTGGGTCAGCGCCGAGGTGGTATGTCCCCTGGGCGACGGCTGGGTGGCCTTCGGCGTGGCAGTCGGCGGCGACGAAACGCAGGCCATCGCCTGGACCAGCAAGGACGGGCGGGCCTGGGTGGAGAGCGCTCCGCCCGGCACCCTCCATCCGAGCGGCTCGGCGGTCTTTGACTGTGCCAGCCGCGACCGATCGGTGGTTGTCGTCGGCCAGGTTCGCGGGCGACAAACGAATCCGGCGGTTTGGATCACAAGTGACGGCCGTCGCTTCCGTCGCGTCGAGGACCCAGATCTGGTCTTGGGTGGCAATGGGACCATCCACGCCGTCGACGCCGACAGGGAGGGACGGCTCTACGCCGTCGCCACCGCAGAAGTGGACGGTGTGATCCGACCGGTTCTCTTCCGCTCCGGGCCGGCGGGGCAATCCTGGCGGGCGACGGTGCTTCCCGACGATGTGTTCCTCGCCCCCGAGGGGCAGCAATCGGTGAGCGACATCGCCATCTTCAAGCGGAGGATCGTCATCGTCGGCCAGTACCTGGGCCAAGCCGGCGTCTGGAGCGCGGCGCTGCCCGGGTGAACTTGAGTCACCGGTGAGTTTGGCCTGGCGCCCCGTTAGCCTCTGAGGCGTGGCGAGCGACCCCGAGGTACTGGTGGTGGGCGGAGGCCCGGCAGGCACCGCCGCCGCTTTCTGGCTCGCCAGGGCCGGGCACGAGGTGATGCTGGTCGAGAAGAAGAGCTTCCCTCGGGAGAAGACCTGCGGTGACGGGCTGACTCCTCGCGCCATCCTCCAGTTGGAGGACATGGGCTTCGACTTCACCGTCGGCGAGTTCCATCGCATCGACGGGTTGCGCTCCTATGCGGGCGAGCGCTTTGTCGAGCTGCGCTGGCCGAAAAACTCCCGGTTCCCCGATTGGGGAGGGGTGATCCGGCGCCTCGACCTCGACGCTCAGGTCGCCACGCTGGTCGCGAAGGAGGGCGTTGAGGTGCGCGAGCACACAGAAGCCCTCCCAGTGATGGATGGTGGGTGGCTGGCGGGGGTCGATCTGGCCGAGAACGGCGATATCCAGCGGCTCGATCCACAAGTGATCGTGATCGCCGATGGCTCGCTCTCGCGTTTCGGCCGCGTGCTAGGCACCGAAAGGCGCCGGGACTACCCGATGGGATTGGCGGCACGGGGCTACTACGCCAGCCCACGCTCCGATGACCGCTTCATGGAGAGCCAACTCGACCTGCGTGACGGATCGGGGGCGACGCTGCCCGGCTACGGGTGGGTGTTCCCGCTCGGCGACGGCACCGTCAACGTCGGCGTCGGCCTGCTCTCCACCTTCTCGCGGTGGAAGTCGGTCAACACAACCGACATGATGAGGGACTACGTCGCCACGGCACCGGACTATTGGGAGCTGAGCGAGGACAGCAAGCTGAGCGAACCCCGCGGGGGAAGCTCTCGATGTCGCTCTCGGTCGGCCCCCGCGTCGGGCGGAACTGGGTGGTGGTGGGCGACGCGGCCGGGGCTATCAACCCTTGGAACGGCGAGGGGATCTCATACGGGTACGAGACGGGCAGGCTGGCCGCTCATCACGTCTCCCAGGCGCTGCAACGCGACGACCTCACCCTTCTTCCTCGTTACGAGCAATCGCTCGACGAGGAGTACGGCCTCTACTTCAAGATGGCCCGGATCTTCGTCAAGGCCATCGGCAACCCGTGGGTCATGCGCACCCTGGCCCACGCCGGACTCAACAGCAAGCCTTTGATGGAGTGGACGCTCAAGGTGATGACCAACCTGCTCGAAGAGGACGAGAAGGGGATCGGCGAGCAGGTCTACTCGACCCTGGCCGGTCTGGTGAAGGCGGCACCGACCGACTAGGCCATTGCCTTAAGGCGACCACCTGGGGAACCTGGGCGAATCATGCTCGTAGTAGGTGTATTGGAACTTGCCGGCCCCGTTGGACTTCATGATCCAGATGTTCTGCACACCGGCATCCGGGGAACCGGGAAGATGGGTGGTGAACACCACTTGATTTCCGTTGGCGGACCACCCTGGATCGGACGAACTGAAGCTGGCGTCGGTGAGGTCTACGCGGTCGTCCTCGAAGACGGTGAAGCGGGTGATTACTGTCTTCCCGCCGACTACGTAGGTCGAGACTATCCCTTCGGCTGACCAATCCGGTGGCCCCCCCACTCCCTCCATCACAAGTTCAGTGAAGCCTTGGGGAAGAGCGACTATGACGATGCCTACCTCGCCGCTCGGCATGTGAAAGGCGTTCGCCGCCAGGAGGCCTCCGCTCGGTGACCAATCGGGCATGCTGATTGCTAGGTCCGAGGTGCTCGATGTGAGCAGCATCTCGTTGCCGCCGTCGGCGTCCACCAGATAGAGATCGCCGAGGTCGTCTTCGTCGTCCCAGCGCATGAAGGCGATGCGCGAGCCGTCGGGAGACCAGTCGGGGAAGCCCTCAAATCCCGGCTGCGACGTGAGCTGGGTGAGGTTGTGTCCGGTGCGGTCGATAAGCCAGAGATCGTCGCCCAAGGGAAAGACGAGCCGCTCACCGTCGGGCGACCATGACAATCCTCCGAACAAGCAGGACGCCTCGGACAACTCCTTTCCGTTGACCATGAGCGAACAACTCCCGTCAGCACGGTAGAGCTGCCAGGCGATCCTGCGCAGGGGCGGCCGGCGCGGGGTGAGCCCTTCGGCTCTCCCCAGGAAGCTCGCCATCTGGTCACGCTCCACACCGGAGCGGGGGCAGTAGCTACCGCTGTCGCACCCTTCGGTGATCCCCGATGCGGCCAGGGCGTTGATGGCGTCCTCGTGGAGGTTGCCGTTGTCGTCGTCGAAGAAATCGCTGCTGCTCGCGGCGAGTTGGTAGCCAGCGGCAAGGAAGCTGGCCATCTGGTCCCGGGTGACCGGGTCCAATGGGCAGAACCGGTCCGCGGTGCACCCGTTGGTGATCCCCGCCGCGGCCAGCGCGTTGATCGCCGTCTCGTGGGTCGACCCGTCGTCGTCCTCGAAGGCGTCGGCGCCCCCCGAGAGCCCGAGGGAACGCACCAGGAACGATGCCATCTGGCCACGAGTGACCAGCTTGCCGGGGCAGTACAGGTTGGAAGCCGCCGGGTCGCAACCGAGCGTGATCCCGGCATCGAAGACCGCTTCGATCATCCCCTCGTGGTGGTTGCCGTCGTCGTCGACGAAGCTCCCGCCGGGCTGAGCGGCCGCCGGGGCGGCGGTGGCGACCACGAAAACCAGGGCAGCCGAAGCTGTGATGATTTGTCGTCCCCTCGCCATCCCGACGGAGCGTACGCCCCTTAGGGTTGGCCGCGCCCGATGAACGACGCACCCATCGACCCCCGAGTGCTCGACATCGCCCACCGGCGGCTGCGCAACGGCGGGCTCTGGGCAAAGCCGTTCTCCGATCCGAAGGCGGTGGTGTCCTGGTTCGGGGCGGTGCAGGGGCAGGACTATGAGCCGGCCAAGTGGTCGCTGGCCTCACGGTGCAGAACCGTCAATGACGCCGATATCGACAAGCTGATCGACGACGGTCAGATCCTGCGCACCCATGCGCTCCGGCCGACTTGGCATTTCGTGGCTCCAGAGGACATCAGGTGGATCCAGGCGCTGACCGCACCAAGGGTCCATGTCGCCAATGCCTCCGCATATCGCAACTTCGGTGTCGACGAGCTGCTCCGCTCCCGAACCCAAGACCTCTTGGAGAGGTGGCTCGGAGAGGAAGGAGAGATGACGAGGCCCGAGATCGCAGCGCGTCTCCGTGCCAAGAAGATCGAGGCCGAAGGGCCCAGGTTGGCGCACATCCTGATGAACGCCGAGTTGGAGGCGGTCATCTGCAACGGGAGGCGGCGGGGCAAGCAGCACACGTATGCACTGGTGTCGCAGCGGGCCCCCCAGGCAGTGATACTCGATCCCGACGATGCCCTGGCCGAGCTGACCTGGCGCTACTTCAGCAGCCACGGTCCGGCGACGATCGACGACTTCCGATGGTGGTCGAGTCTCACCGTGGCCGACATCCGCCGCGGGCTCGACCTGTTGGGTGATCGGTTGTCGTCCCGCGAGCTCGCCGGGATGACCTTCTGTAGCACCGACCGCTCCGCTTTCACCCGCCCCCGTGGTCCGACGGTCCAACTGCTCCAACAGCTCGACGAGTACCTGGTGGGGTATCGCGCCAGCCGCTTCATCGGCGACCTTGCTGGAGTCGTGGAGGCGATGCCCAAGGGCCGGGATTTCGCCATGTGGCTCATGTTCGTCGATGGCCAGGCTGCGGGTGAGTGGCAACGCACCATCGGCCCCGATCGGGTCGACGTCCAGATGATCCTGGGGCGGCCGTTGAACGCCGGTGAGCGGGCAGCCGTCGAGGCCGGGGTCGCCTCCTACGGGCGGTTCCACGGCCGGGCCGCAAATATCGACTACTCCATGGCCGACCTGGATGGGGCCGAGGGCTCTTTCTCTCCTTGATCGTGCTGGGGCGGCACCCCGCGCAGCAGCCACGCGGCGAGGAGACCCGACGCCAGGGCGATGGCGGCACTCACCGCGGCCGTCACCTGCAGGCTGGATACGAAGGCCTCGCGTGCGCTGTCGAGCACAGCAAGCCCAAGCCGCTCCGGAAGGTCCTCCGCCACCGCCACCGCCGCCCCCAGCGTCTCCCGCACCGCCCGGCCCGCTTCGGTGGGAAGGTCACCAGGCAGCGACTCGGCGAGACCGCTTCGGTAGACAGCAGCACCGATGCTCCCGAGCATGGCGATGCCGAGGGCGCCGCCAAGTTCGGCTCCGGTCTCCGATATCCCCGAGGCCGCCCCCGCCTTCTCCGGCGGTGCGCTTCCCACCACGAGCTCGGTGGTGAGCGTGAACACCGGCGACAGAGCCAGCGAGATCACCACCGACCCGACGACGACCAATGCGAGACCTTGGCTGGTGCCCACCTGGGTCAGCGCCAGCAGCCCGCCCGATGCGGCCGCCAGCGAAGTGCCGAGCACGAACGACGGCCGGAAGCGGTGGACGAAGTGTGGCGAGACATTCGATCCGATGATGAACCCGGCGGCAGAGGGAAGTGACCACAGACCCGCTTCGAGCGGGGTGAGTCCCGAGTACCAGCTGGAGGTATTGCGCCACAAAGAGGAAGTAGCCGAATGCGATGAAGATCCCCAGCAGGTTGGTCACAAGCGCCGCATTGAGCCGGCGTATCCGGAAGAGCGACATATCGATGAGCGGGCTCTCCAATCGCCTCTGACGGCGGACGAAAAGAGCGCCGACTCCTAGACCGGCGAGGATCGAAAAGGTGGCGAGCAGCGTCGAACCCACGCTGGGCGGTCTCCTTGAGCCCATAGATCACGGCGAGGATGGCAACCAGCGACATGGCGGCAGAGATCAGGTCGATTTCTCCAGCGTCGGGGTCGCGGTACTCGGGGAGAACCCGAGGCCCGAGGATGAGGAGAAGCGCCATCACGGGGAGGGCGAGGAGGAATACCGAGCCCCACCAGAACCGCTCCAGCAGCAGACCGCCGGCCACGGGGCCGATGGCGCCACCGGCGGAGAAGGCGGTGATCCAGACCCCTATGGCGACGGCCCGCTGTGCATGGTCGCGGAACATGGTGAAGATGAGCGACAGCGTCCCCGGTGCCAATGTCGCCCCGGCGATACCCATGAGGGCCCGGCTCCCGATGAGCATCTCGGCACTGACCGAGAAAGCGGCGAGCAGTGACATGGCCCCGAAGCTGGCGGCGCCTATCAGCAGCAGCTTGCGCCGCCCGATCCGGTCGCCAAGGGTCCCCATGGTGAGCAGCGACCCGGCGACCATGAACCCGTAGATGTCGATGATCCAGAGCAGTTGGGTGCTCGTCGGCCGCAGGTCGGCGCTGAGCGCCGGGACAGCCAGGTGGAGCACCGTCAGGTCCATCGAATAGAGCAGGCAGGCGAGCGCCAGCACGGCGAGCCCGATCCACTCCCGCCTCCCCGCTCTGGGGGCGTGCTCGACATCCATGGTCTCTGTCATCCGACTTTCCTCATCAGAGATTGTGACAGTGGCAGGATCGAGAACTCATCGGTGGCGAAATCCGGTCACTCCCGACGAAACGCCCGCCAAACCTCGCAGGTGTACGGCAGTTCGAAGCGGTCCCACGCCGGGGCGAGGGATTCGACGCTGTCGAGGACCTCCTTGCGGTCCTTGTCGTCGAGGCCCATGACGTAGCTGCGGCTCGCCACCAGGTCGATGAGTGCGCGAGCGGTCGAGCGTCTGGCGGAACCGCCAGGCTCGTCGTACCGGCCGGTCGAAGCCGCCCCCGGGCAGCGCCGAGAGGTCCGCCCCGCGCCCGACACGGCCCGCATTCGCCTCCCGCAGAATTGCCACCAGCTCGATGACCCAGGGGCTCGTCGGGTCGATCCGGTTCCAGATGAGCCCGAGTGATCCGCCGGGACGGAGCACACGAGCCATCTCGGGGACCGCCCGATGCATATCGAACCAATGGGCCGCCTGCCCCGCCACCACACCGTCCACCGAAGAGTCGGCGAGCGGGATCTCCTCGGCGGATCCAGTAACGGCTGGCACACCCACCACCGTCGTGCGCAACCGGGCCAGCATCAGGGGGTCGGGCTCGACCGGCACCGGGGTTCTTCCCAGAGCGAGCAGGGCAGCGGTCAGCTTTCCTGTCCCGGCACCGAGATCGACCACCCTCCTGCCGCTCGGCGTCGCCCACCTGACCGCCTCCAACGGGTACCCGGGCCGCCCGGCGTGATATGTGGACGCCTCGCGACCAAAGGACCGCGCCCGGAGCTGACGGTCAGCCGTCACTCGTCTCCAAGAGGATCATCGGAATGCGCCGACCGGCGGCTTTTCCGTAGCCGTCGTACCTGGGGTTGGCTTCGACGAACCGTCGCCACAGCGTCGCGGTACAGCGATCGGTAGGGAGTTGCCATAGGGGGACGCTAGATAGTGCGCCAGCCGACGTCCGACCGAGTCGCCCGAGATCGCCAAGCGGAGTCAGGCGCGAGCGGAGCGAGCGGAGGGGGTGACTAGGACGAGCAATCACCCTCCCCCAACCCCCTCCCTCACCGGGAGGGGGAGCCGATCCCCCGAGCGGAGCAAGCGGAGGGGGTGACTCTCCGAGCGCCTGTCACTCTCCCCCCAACCCCTCTCCTCCGCCTTGAGCGCTTCGCCTGTCTTGGAGCTAACCCTGCACGGTTTCTAGGCTGAGGTGCAGAGAGGAGCGGACTGTGGAACTCGGCGAGTACCTGCCAATCGCCTTCATGTTCCTGCTCGCCGCAGGGTTCGTGGCGGTGTCGCTCGGCGCCTCGTACCTGCTGTCGCCAAAGCGCCCCACACCGGAGAAGCTGGCGCCGTACGAGTGCGGGATCGTCCCCGAGGTCGAGCCGGTGCAGCGCTTCCCGGTCAAGTTCTATCTGGTGGCGATGCTGTTCGTCATCTTCGACGTCGAGATCATCTTCCTCTTCGCCTGGGCCTCCCGTTTCACCGAACTCGGTTGGTACGGGGTGGTGGCGATCGGGATCTTCACCCTCCTGGTGCTCGAGACGCTGGTCTACGTGTGGCGTCGCGGGGCGCTCGACTGGAACATCCCCCGCCGTGCGCGCTACCAGGCGCAGGTCGAACCGGGGGAGGAGGCTGCCTGATGGCCAAGTCGTCGGCGCCACCGAACCTGTTGACCACGACGCTCGGCAAGGCGGTCCACTGGGCGCAGACCAGGTCGATGTTCCCCGCCACCTTCGGGCTCGCCTGCTGTGCCATCGAGATGATGGCCACCGGGACCGCCCGCTACGACCTCGCCCGGTTCGGGATGGAGGTGTTCCGCGCCTCGCCCCGCCAGGCCGACCTGATGATCGTCGCCGGGCGGGTGTCGCAGAAGATGGCGCCGGTGCTGCGCCAGGTATACGACCAGATGCCCGAGCCGAAGTGGGTCATCTCGATGGGTGCGTGCGCCTCCACCGGCGGCATGTTCAACAACTACGCCTTGGTCCAGGGCGTTGACCAGGTCGTCCCGGTCGACATCTACGTACCGGGTTGCCCGCCGGGTCCGCAGTCGCTCATGCATGGGATCCTCACCCTGCACGACAAGATCATGTCGGGTGAGTTGGCTCGTGAGGGGGTTCTGGTCTGACCAACGGTGAAGCGGCCCCACCAGAGGAGGAGCCGGCGGGCCGGGACCTTCCCGACCATCCCGTCCTTCGCGAGCTGCTCGAGCCGTTCGACGATGTGGAGTGGTCGCCATCGTTCGGCCAGAACGTGGCGGTGGTGCCCCGCGAGTCGCTGCGCCGGCTTCGCCGAGGCGGCACTGGATGCGGGGTTCGAGGTCTGTGTCGATGTGACCGCGGTCGACTACCTCCGGACAAGCCCGATCCGCTTCGAGGTGGTGGCGGGTCTGCTGTCGCATCGCCACAACCTCCGTCTCCGGTTGCGGGTGCCGGTGCCGGGCGATGACCCCGAGGTTCCCTCGCTCACCCCGATCTGGCCCGGTGCCAACTTCTTCGAGCGGGAGGCGTTCGACATGTTCGGCATCAGCTTCTCCGATCACCCCGACATGACCAGGATCCTCATGCCCGACGAGTGGATCGGCCATCCCCTCCGCAAGGACTACCAGGTGGGGGCGGTCCCGGTGCAGTTCAAGGGCGCCCCCAAGGCGGTGTGATGGCCGAGCGAAGACGACAGAGACGTCACCACCGCCGTCGAGGAGCCACCGGAGACCCGGGTCGCCGACATGTGGGTCGCCGGTAGCGAGGAGACCGACTGGATGCTCCACTCGACCGACGAGGGCAGCCAGGAGATGGAGCAGATCGAGTCCGGTGCCCGGCTCGCCGAGCAGCTGGGCACGGTCGTCGGCGACGACTACATCATCGAAGACGAAAGCCCCGACGACGAGCGCATGATCGTCAACATGGGCCCCCAGCACCCCTCCACCCATGGTGTTCTCCGTCTCCAGGTCGAGTTGGAGGGGGAGATCATCAGGCGGACCAAGCCGGTGATCGGCTACCTCCACACCGGGATGGAGAAGACGGGCGAGACCCTGACCTACATGCAGGGGCCCACCAACGTCACCCGCATGGACTACCTGGCGCCGCTCCACAACGAGTTGGTCTTCTCTATGGCGGTGGAGCGGTTGCTCGAGATCGAGGTGCCACCCAGGGCCCAGGCGATACGGGTCCTCATGACCGAGCTCAACCGGGTATCGAGTCATCTCGTCGCCCTGGCCACCAATGGGATGGACATCGGCGCCATCTCGATGATGCTCTACGGGTTCCGCGAGCGGGAGACGGTCCTCGCCTTCTTCGAGAAGGTCACTGGGCTCCGGATGAACCACAACTACATCCGTCCCGGGGGGGTGGCGGCGGACCTGCCCCCCGGTTGGGAGGACGACGTCGAGGACATCATCGACACCCTCCCCGCCAAGCTGGCCGAGTACGACGACCTGCTCAAGCAGAACCCGATCTGGCTGGAGCGAACCCGCCACATCGGGGTGATCACCGCCGAGGAGTGCCTCGGCTATGGGATCACCGGGCCGACCCTCCGCTCGGCCGGGGTGGACTGGGATCTGCGCAAGACCCAGCCCTACTCCGGTATCGAGCAGTACGAGTTCGACGTGATCACCGGGGAGAACGGCGACGTCTACGACCGGTATCTGATCCGTGTCGAGGAGATTCGCCAGTCGCTGCGGATCGTCCGCCAGGTGATGGAGCGGATGCCGCTCGGAGACTGGCGCACCGAGGACCGCAAGGTGACGCCCCCACCCCGGGCCCGGCTCGACCAGTCGATGGAGGCGCTGATCCACCACTTCAAGATCTTCACCGAGGGGTTCAAGGTGCCCGAGGGCGAGGTCTACGAGGCGGTCGAGTCTCCCCGTGGTGAGCTGGGGTGCTACATCGTCTCCGACGGGAGCGCCAAGCCGTGGCGGTGCCACATCCGCGCCCCGTCTTTCGCCAACCTCCAAGCCCTCCCCATCATGATGGCCGACTCATTGGTGGCCGACACCGTGGCCACCATCGCCTCGCTCGACCCGGTGATGGGAGACGTCGACCGCTGACGACGTCTCCCATCGCGATTGTCAGCTCTACGGGCAGGCGGGCACGTTCGGGTTGTAGTCGGTGAAGAGCCCGGCGGGGTTCCGCTTGAAGATCCAAGCGTGGAGCACGTACACCCCGAGCTCCTCGTTGGGGTGGAAGTGGCGGCCGAACAACCGGGGCGGATGATCCTCGGTCCAATCGGCGATGGGCACCAGGTATTCGACCGCAACCAGCCGGAGCCGGGACCCATCGACCTGGTAGACCATCGCCTCGGGCTTCTGTCGCTGCACGGTGGTGTCGAGCAGCCCGAAGTTGACGTAGTGCTGCCCCATCCCACCGGCTTCCGAGTCGAAGCAGTCGAGGAACTCCTCGTACCCCGCCGCCTCGGCCAGCGCCACGTTGGCGAATCGGGCGGTAGCCCGCTTCACGTCGGCTAGGGGGCCATCGGCGGCAATGGTGGCGGTGGCGGGTACCAGCACCAGCAGGGCGAGAAGCGCTCCCAAGATGAATCGGCGTCTCATCGTCATCCTCCGTCAGTGATAGAAGTAGGGGTTGAGCACCGAGACCTCGGTGATCTGGACCACGGGGAGATGGTTGAGCTCGGCCGCTTGACGGACCGCCTCCTGGTCGGGGCCGTCGTAGACACAGAACGTCGTCTCCTTGTCCGGGGTGACATAGGAGTGGATCCAGGTCACCCCCACCTGGGCGTTGTTCTTCACGATCGAGCGGTTGGCTTCGGCGCCGGTCTCATTGGCCGGCAGGGCAAGGCCCCCGGGAAGCTCCGTTGAACCAGATAGCGCGGCATGTCATCTCCTCATCTCTCGCCGGCTTTGACAAGGTAAGGAACGACGCCGGCGGTGTCCATCGGGAGGATTCCCTATTCTCGGGGAACGCCCAACCGGCGGGCGGCCGCCGCCGCCTCGCCCCTGGTCCTCACCCCGAGCTTGGCCAGGATGGCCGAAACGTGGTGGCCAGCGGTCTTCTCGCTGATGAAGAGCCGGCGGGCGATCTCGGCGTTGGTGGCGCCCTCCTCGACCAATCCGAGGATCTCGATCTGCCGTTTGGTGAGCCCCGCCGGGCCGGCGCTGGTGGAGGCGCGCGGCCGGGAAGGAACGGAACGGGCACCGCTCGCCCTGAGCCGCCGTCGCACCAGATCGGCCGCCGGCGCCGCTCCCAGGTCGGTGAAGATGGCAAGCGCTCGTCGCATGGCGTCCTCGTCGCCCTCGGACAGCGCATCGGCCTGCTCGTAGGGGCAACCCAGCGCTCTCCAGGCCTCTGCAGCCTCGCGCCAGTCGCCGCCGGCGTGGAGGGCGTACGGCGTGTCGCCGTCGAGACGTCGAAGCCCTCCGGCCCGCCATAGCCAGAACCCCACCTCGCCGATCGCCCAGCGCGAATCGAACCTCTCAGCTAGGGCGAATGCTCTCTGCAACTCGTCCGTGTTCGGGGCCAGCCCCCGCAGCCAGGCGTGCTCCGCCCTGGTGGCGGCGACCGGCCAGATCCGCTGCAGGTCGCCGGTGGCCTCGGCGAGCCGCCATGCGTGGTCCAAGTGCTCTGAGGCGGCGTCCTCGCCCCGTCTGGCAGCGAGCCGGCCCAGAGTCCGGTGGGCGACGATCGAGGTCGACACCGCCAATTCCGGCAGCGTGGCGACACTGAGCGCCAACCGCTCCGCCTCCTCCCACCGTCCCTGCTCGAGGTTGACCCTCCCCTGCCAGGCGATGCCGTAGTGGGTGTGCGAGTCGAGATCTCGGGCCGAGGTGTATGCGACCGCCTCCGCCAGGTATCTCTCGGCGCTCTGATACCAATGGACCTCGCCGCAGCCGGAGCCGATGTTGAGCAGGGCGCGGCCCACTCCAGAGTCGTCGCCCATGGCGGCAGCGATCCGGGCGCTCTCCTCTAGGTCGGCGATCCCCCCGGTGTCCTCGAGCGAGACGATCTTGGTCGAGCCGATCGCATTCAGGCCCACGCCTTTGCCGTATGGTTGCCAAGTTGTCCGCGGTCTCGATCGCCATCGCTCCCCAACTCATGGCACCGGCGCGATCGCGCCCCAACATGCTCATCGATGCCGATATGGCGTATGCATCCGCCAGTTCCGAAGAAGGGGCCAACTGCTCCAAGAGGGTCACTGCCTCGGCGGCAAGCCGGTGCACATCGGCGCCCCGACCTGAGGCGAAGGCATCCCCGGCGAGCCTGGTCAGGGTGGCGCCCTCGGCGATCCTGTCTCCCGAACGTCGACGAAGCTCGAGGGCGCGAAGTCTGACCATGTAGGCGTCGGTCCCCCGGTCGGCGGCGATCATCTCGGCCGCCTGCGCCTCGAGCAGGTCCGCCGCCTCGGGCGGTGGAAGCAGGTCCACGAACCGGGCCGCCAACCCGAACAACCGGAGCGCTTGTCGCGATGAGCGCCCCGCCCTGCCGCCTCTCTTCCGCCGATCACGGCATACCGGAGGAGCCGGTCCCGGTCACCGGCCGCCTCGGCGTGGTGGGAAAGCCTTGCCGCGTCCGGGTGCCCGGACGACTCGAGCACGTCGATCGCCTTTCGGTGGAGCTCGGCACGCCTGTGCGGTTCGACCGAGTCTTCGATAGCCAGCCGAGCCAGTTCGTGGCGGAACCCGACCCCGCTGGGGGTGAGGATCAACATGCCGGCGTCCCGGCACTCGGTGAGCGCCGTTAGATCGGTAAGGGCGCCAAGCAGCTGTGTCTCCACCTCGCCCGGGACGATCGAAACCGCCTCGAGGGTTCGCCGCGCCCCCTCCGACAGCCGGCCGGCCCGCGCCAGCACGGCGTCGCCGACGGTTGCGGGGAGGGTCCAGCCTGTCGCCGCAAGGACTTCGGTGACGTAGAAGGGGTTACCCCCGGTCAGCTCCGAGAGCCGCTCCGGGTCCACGCCGTGCTCGGCCGCCAAAAGAGGCGACCCCATCCGGTGAGAGCGGCGGCACCTCGATGCGGGCCGCATGGTCGAAGCTGGCGAGATCCCCGATGACGGATCGCAGAGGGTTGCCCGGAGGTGTCTCATCGTCGCGATAGCTCACCACCACGACGCTTCGGGTCTGACCGGCCCGCCTACCCACGAAACGGATTACGTCGAGCGTGGCTTGGTCTGCCCAATGGGCGTCCTCGATGACGAGAACTGACCGGTGCCGCAACTCGTCGAGCAAGGCGGTCATGAGACGATGTCTGTCTCCCGAGTCGGCGGCGTCGGCCAACCCGCCGCCCACCTCGTGGGCAATGTCGAGCACCGGTCCCAGCGCCCGCGGAGTGGTCAGCGCATCGCAGGCCCCGGAGAGGATGGTGACCCGCGGTCCCAACCCGTCGAGGAAGGTACTGATCAACGCCGTCTTTCCGGCGCCGGCCTCGCCTGCGACGAAGACGACCGACCCCTTCCCGGCGGTGGCAGCACCGAGCAGGTCGTGAAGCCGAGCCAGCTGGTGGTCCCGCTCCACAAGCATGGGTTGCGACGCTACCGGCCGATGTAGCGACCGTGTCCAGATACGCTGCTCGATCGTGACGACTCCCCCAAGCAAACGGCGGTGGCCGGTATCGGCCGTCGTGGTATCGATCGTGCTGGTGCTGGCGCTGGTAGGCGCCGCCATCTGGGGCTACGACAGGCAGCAAAGCCTCGCAACCGCCGAAGAACGGATCGAAGCGCTCGAGGCACAGGTGACAGAGCAGGAGGCGCAGATCGCCGCTCTCGAGGCTCAGGTCGAGGAACTCGAGGCGGCCGTTCCAGCGGACCTCGAGGAGCTGCTGGGCGGGCTGCTCGGTGGTGGGGACGCCGGCTCCTTGGAGGACCTGCTCGGTGGGCTACTCGGCGGTAGCGGAGATGGGTCGTTGGAGGACCTGCTCGGTGGACTGCTCGGTGGCGAAGGAGCCCGGGTCTCGAAGGCTTGTTGGGCGGGGGCGGGATCGACCCCTCATGCCTGGTCGGCGGGGAGACCGACTTCGATGTCGACGACAGCTCGGCCGACGCTCAAATCGCCTCGATCG
This sequence comes from uncultured Actinomycetes bacterium, assembly GCA_963780745.1. Classification (GTDB taxonomy): domain Bacteria; phylum Actinomycetota; class Acidimicrobiia; order Spongiisociales; family DATADW01; genus DATADW01. The sequence goes on from CAWACT010000012.1 coordinate 506,884, forward strand.
CCGATGCGGTGGAGCAGATCAGACAGCTCGAGTTCGTCTCCGAGGTCACCCCGACATATGTGGACGCCGCCGGGATGGAGGACCGCATCGACGCCATCCTCGCTGAGGACTATCCGGCAGACGTCGCCGATCTCGACTCACGCACCCTGGCGGCGCTGGGGGCTGTTCCTCCTGGTACCGACCTCGTAGAGGCACAGTCGGAGTTGTTGGCCAGTGGCGTCGCCGGGTTCTACGACCCCGAAACCGGGGAGTTGGTGGTGAGGACGGGGAGCGAGGGGGAGCCTCTCCCGGCGCTGGACCAGATCAGTCTGGCCCACGAGGAGACCCATGCCCTCACCGACCAGGTGCTGGCCTTCCCCGCGGCGGTGGAGGACGATGCCGCCGACCCCGACCAGGCGCTCGCCGCCCTGTCGCTGGTCGAGGGAGACGCCACCGTGGCGATGCAGCGCTACGCCGGCGGTGCGCTCGACCCGATGGCGCTCATGGGCTCGCTGCTCGACCCGGCGGTGCTCGGCGCCCAGCAAGGTCTCGAATCGGTTCCGCCCTATCTGGGCGATGCCCTCCAGTTCCCCTACAACGAGGGCCTTGGGTTGACTTGCGCACTGCTGGCCGACGGCGATTGGGAGGCGGTCGATGCCGCATACGACGGCCCGCCCGCAACCACCGCCGAGGTGATGTTCCCCGAGCGATACACCGCCGGGTACGAGGCGAGCAGCCCACCGCAGAGCGGGGCGCCCAGTGGCAATTGGGAGGAGCAGCGCCGCACCACATTCGGCGCCGCCGACCTCTACCTGCTCGCTCTGTCGCCCGGCGGGGACCGTGAAGCGGCTTTGCCCGACGCCAAGGAGCGGGCCGCGGGGTGGGATGGGGGCGAGATCGTGCTGTGGACCGATGGCGACGAGAGCGCGGTCGGTGTCACCATGGTCGACGGTGGTGAGGGCTCGGCGCCGCTGTGCGACACGGTGCTCGCCCTGGAGAGGGCCGCCTTCCCCGACGCAACCGAGACCGATACCCAGGGCGAGACGGAGCAGGCGGCCCGGGAGGGAAGCGGCCGCAGCGCCGTCGTCGCCTGCGACGGTCCAAACGTCTGGTGGGGAATCGCCCCCGATCTCGCCACCGCCCGCCGTCTGACTCAGCCGCGCCCTGACGGAAGGTTCGCCTTCCGTCCTCTCCGTCCTTCCGTCCTCCGTCTTCCGTCTTGGGATTCCCTCGGAGCGCTCTCTAGTCTCCACGCAGTGAGCCGCTGGTCGCCCCAGACCCTGGAGCGGGCCGCCGCGCTGATCGACTCCTACCCGGAGAAGCGCTCGGCGACGATGCCGCTTCTCTATCTGGCCATGCGGCACGATGGCCGGCTCACCCGCGAGGGCATGGCCGAGGTCGCCGAGATGACCGGGCAGACCCCGGCGCAGGTCCTGGCGGTCGCCAGCTTCTACACGATGTACAAGCCCGAGGTTGGCCGCTACCTGGTCTCGGTATGCACCTCGATCAGCTGCATGCTGCTCGGCGGTGACGACGTCCTCCACGCCGTCGAAGAATCGACTGGGGTGCCGCACGGCGAGACCAGCGCCGACGGGCAGTTATCGGTGGAGCACGTCGAGTGCATCGGCGCCTGCGGCGGCGCCCCCGCCGTCCAGGTGAACTACGAGCTGGTCGAGGGCCTCACCCCGGAGCGCGCCGAGGCGATGGTCGCCTGGTTACTGGCCGAGAAGCCCGATGTGGTGGTGTCCGAGGATCTCCAGGGGAGATTCGGTGGGGCGACGTCGTTCGACTGGGCCATCCCCGACCGCGTGGGCGCGGTCGCGCCGGTCCCCGCCTTCCAACCGTATCGGGACGGTGGCGGTGGCCGACGAGGAGCAGGAGTGACCAGCCAACTTGTGGTGACCGCCCGGATGACCGAGCACCCGGCGGACAGCAACACCCTGGACCGCTATCTGGCGACCGACGGCTATGTGCAGGCACGCCGCGCCGTCGGCATGACGAGGGACGAGCTCGTCGAGCTGACCAAGGCGTCGGGGTTGCTGGGCCGCGGCGGCGCCGCCTTCCCCGCCGGGATGAAGTGGAGCTTCCTCGGCAAGGACCGGCCCGCATATCTGGTGGTCAACGCCGACGAGTCCGAGCCGGGCACCTTCAAGGACCGGCAGCTTCTGGAGCGCGATCCCCACCAGCTGATCGAGGGCATCATCATCTGCGCCATCGCCAACGAGGTGCACCACGCCTTCATCTACATCCGTGGCGAATACGCCAAGCCGGCGCGCCGCGTCCAACAGGCGGTCGAGGAGGCGTACGCCGCCGGGTACCTCGGGTCGGGGATCCTCGGGAGCGACTTCGACCTGGAGGTGACCGTCCATCTCGGGGGAGGGGCCTACATCTGCGGCGAGGAGACGGCGCTGATCAACAGCCTCGAGGGCAAGCGCGGCGAGCCGAGGCTGAAGCCTCCCTACTTCCCGGCGGCGATCGGGCTCTACATGAAGCCCACCATCGTCAACAACGTCGAGACCCTGTCCAACCTCCCCCATGTCCTGGAGATGGGCCCCGACGCCTTTCGGGTACTGGGTGACCCGGTGGACACCGGCACCTTCATGTTCTCCGTGTCGGGGCACGTCCGCCGACCGGGCAACTACGAGCTTCCCCACGGCCCCACCTGGCGGGAGCTGATCTACGAAGTGGCGGGGGGGATGCGCGACGAGAGCCAGCTGAAGGCGTGGATACCGGGGGGTGCCTCCGCCCCCTGGTTCGTCCCCGCCGACCACATCGACCTCCCCATAACCAAGGACGCCTGCGCCCAGGCGGGCTCGATGCTGGGGTCAAGCGCCGTGGTGGTGATGGACGACAGCACCTGCATGGTGCGCGCCGCGGAGCGGGTAGTGCGCTTCTTCGCCCACGAGTCGTGCGGCCAATGCACCCCGTGCCGCGAGGGCACCACCTGGATGGAGATGGTGCTGCATCGGATCGAGACCGGCGCCGGGAGGGAGATCGATCTCGACGTGCTGCTCGACGTCTCCGACAACATCAGTCCCGGTCTGCGCTGGCCCCCGGCGATGACCACCATCTGCCCGCTGGGGCCATCGGCGGTGTCGCCGGTCACCTCGCTGATGCGGTACTTCAAGGACGAGGCGCTGGCCCACGTCCACGAGGGGGGGTGCCCGCTCGCATGACCAGCAGTGGCGGTGCGGATATCCCCGTGGAGGACTCGGGCCCGACGACGGTCCCCATCGTGATCGACGGGCGTCCGGTGGAGGCAGCGGAGGGCGCTTTGGTGATCGAGGCCGCCCAGCAGGTGGGCAACTACATCCCTCGTTTCTGCTGGCACCCGCGGATGAACCCGGTGGGCATGTGCCGGATGTGTCTGATCGAGTTGGAGACCCCTCGTGGGGTGATGATGACGACGGCCTGCACCACCAAGGTGGCCGAGGGGATGTCGGTGATCACCAACTCGGACACGGTCAAGAAGGCCCAGGAGGGGATCCTCGAGTTCCTGCTCATCAACCATCCCCTCGACTGCCCGGTGTGCGACCGGGGAGGGGAGTGCCCGCTCCAGGACCAGACCATGGCCTACGGTCCGGGGGAGAGCCGCTTCGTCGAGGAGAAGCGGCACTTCGAGAAGCCGATCCCCATCTCCGACCTGGTGCTGCTCGACCGGGAGCGGTGCATCCTCTGCGCCCGCTGCACCCGCTTCTCCGAGGAGATCTCAGGTGACCCGCTGATCGAGTTCCAGGACCGCGGGTACGGCACCCAGGTCAACACCTTCCCCGACGAGCCCTTCCGCTCCTACTTCTCGGGGAACACCGTCCAGATCTGCCCGGTGGGGGCGCTCACCGCCACTCCCTACCGGTTCCGCGCCCGGCCCTGGGACCTGCAGATGGTGGAGAGCTGCTCGGTGCACGACACGGTGCACGCCCGGCTCTCGATCCAGACCAGCCAGAACCGGGTGCTGCGGTGCAACGCCATCGACCACGACGGCACCAACCAGGGATGGCTCACCGACAAGGAGCGGTTCGGCTTCGAGCATGTCCACTCGCCCGACCGTCTCACCGAGCCTCTGATCCGCGGCGAGGATGGCGATCTGGCCATCGCCTCCTGGGGGGAGGCGCTCGACCTGGTGGCGCGTCGGCTCGGTGAGGTGATCGAGCAGCACGGTGGGTCGGCGGTGGCGGCGCTCGGGCGGTGCCCGCGGCACCAACGAGGATGCTTATGCCCTCTCCAAGTTCCTCCGGGTGGCGGTGGGTACCGACAACGTCGATGCCCAGATGGACGACGGGCTCGACCCGCGCTTCCTGGTGGGGTGACGCGCCGGGCCCGGATCGCCGACGTGGACCGGGCAGGCGCCATCCTTCTCTGGGGTCCTGACCTCAAGGAGGAGCTGGGGACCCTCTACCTGCGGGTGCGGCGGGCGGCCCAGGAGCGGGGAGTTCCGCTGATCGTGGTCCATCCGAGGCGCACCGGGCTCGACGACCGGGCAACCTGGAAGTTCGACTACCGGCCCGGGGAAGGGCCCGAGACGCTGCGCCGACTGGCCGAGGGCGAGGGTGACTTCGCTGATGCGCGCCGGGCGCTGGACAGCGGAAGCGTCGTCGCCCTGCTGGGCCGCACCGCGTACACCGACGACCCGCTCCTGTCCGAGGCGGTGGCGGCGTTCGTACTCGGTCTCGAAGGGGCAAAGGTGCTGCCCCTGGTGCGCCGGGCCAACACCTACGGCGCGCTCGACATGGGGTTGGCGCCCGGCCTGCTCCCCGGCCGGCTGGAGGCGTCCTCGCCGGCGGCCGCGGAGTTGGCGGCGGGCTGGGGGTCGGTCCCCGAGGGGGTTGGGAGCGACTGCCTCCGCATTCTCAACGGGCTGCGCGGAGGGGAGCATCCATGCCCTGCTCCTGGTCGGGGCCGACCCGGTGCGCGACGTCGCCCATGGCCCGCTCGCCGCCGAGGCGTTGTCGTCGGCCGGGTTCGTGGTGGCGCTCGACCAGTTCCTCACCGACTCATCGCGCCTCGCCGACGTGGTCCTACCGGTCGAGGGGTTCGCCGAGAAGGACGGGACGGTGACCAACCTCGAGGGCCGGGTGCAACGGGTCAACCGGGTCGTTTCCGGGTCCGGGTCAGACCCGCTCGGACTGGTCGGTGCTCGACGACCTCGCCGGGCGGATGGGGACCCCGCTCGGCTTTGGCCTCAGCGGAGGGGATCGCCAAGGAAATCGCCGAAGTGGCTCCTGCCTACGGCGGGGTGACCTGGGACCTCCTCGACTTCGAGGGTCGGGACGGGGTTGTGGTCCCCCACGACGGCGCCGACCAGCCACTCGATCTACACGCCGGCCGATCCGGGTCTGGTGGCGCGGCCCATCCCCATCGCCCTCCACTTGGCCAGGGTCATGTACGACGACGGGGTGCTGATGCGGATGGGCCCGAGCCTGCGAAGGCTGGCGCCCGGGGCCGTCGCCCACCTCCACCCCGACGATGCCGCTGCGGATGCGGGTCCACGACGGCGACCCCGTGGTGCTCGCGTGGCGCCGCCGGTGACATCGAGATGCCGGTACGGGTCGACCCCTCGCTCCGCCCCGGCGTGGTCTACGTGCCCTTCAACCAGCCGGGTTGCCCCGTGCTGTCGAGCGACCCCCGCATCAGCCTGCAGCGACCCTGAGAGGGTCAGCGCTCCTTCCTCGGCTCGCGATGTGGCGTTCCCTCCCCGCCTCGCGCACCGCCTGAGTCAACAGGTACTCGATCTGCCCGTTGAGGCTGCGCAGCTCATCGGCGGCCCATTTCTCCAGTGCGGCGTGGAGCTCGGGGTCGATGCGAAGGAGGAAGGACTTGCGCTCGGCCAACGTCCGGTCACTGGTAGAGGGTGCCGGCGTTGAGCACCGGCTGCACCTGGTGCTCGCTGCAGAGCACCACCAACAGGTTGGAGACCATGGCGGCCTTGCGCTCCTCGTCGAGTTCGACGATGCCCTGTTCGCTCAGCATCTCCAGCGCGTGGTCGACCATGCCCACCGCTCCCTCGACGATCCGCTGCCGGGCGGCCACCACCGCCTCGGCCTGCTGGCGGCGCAGCATGTCGGCTGCGATCTCGGGGGCGTACGCCAGCCGGCGCAACTGGGTCCTCATCACCTCGACACCGGAGAGCAGCAACTGGTCCTGCAGCTCGTGGTGCAGTGAGGCGGTGACCTCGTCGGCGTTGGCCCGCAGCGAAGGATCGCCCTCCCGGTAGGCGTCGTACGGGTATTGCGACGCCATGTGGCGAATCGCGGTCTCGGTCTGGATCTTGACGAACCCCTCGTAGTCCTGCACCTCGAATGCGGCCTTGGCGGTGTCGAGCACGCGCCACACCACCACCGCGGCCACCTCGACCGGGTTGCCGTTGGCATCGTTGACCTTGAGGGTTTCAGACTCGAAGTTCTGAATCCGCAGACTGATCCGTTCCCGACCGGTGAGCGGATAGGTCCACGAGAAGCCGTTGCGCCGCACTGTCCCCACGTAGCGCCCCACGAAGGTGATGACACGCGACAGGTTCGGCGGGTTGACCACGAACCCGCTGACGAGCACCAGGAACAGGACCACGGCGACTCCCGCCCCCCAACCCCACAGGACCTGGTCTTGCGCCGAGCGAGATCTGGTAACCGCTCCATCCGGCGACGGCGAGCAGGGCGAGTGACCACCACCAACATCACCCATCCGGATATCGAGGGCGCCGAGCGCTCCTCCATCACGACCTCCTATCATGTGATATCAAGATGATATCAGGTTCTGGGTCTTGGGTCTTGGGTTCTGGGTTCTGGGTTTGGATTTGAACCCATAACCCATAACCCATAACCCATAACCGCGAGCGAGCGCAGCGAGCGCAGCGAGCGAGCTCAGCGAGCGCAGCGAGCCTGGCTTGGCCGCCCTACCAGGCGCTCCCTATGCTCAACCGAGGCGATGACCAGAACCAGCAACGCCTTCTCTGCCATCTGATGGACGGGGTCGATGTTCTGATCGCCTTGGGCAAGACCATCGCAGTCTTCGTCCTGGTGGTGGTCATCGTCGTCTTCCTCATCTGGGGCGAGCGCAAGATCCTCGCCGACATGCAGAACCGGATAGGCCCCAAGCGGGCCGGGCCGTTCGGGATGCTCCAGACCTTTGCCGACGGGCTCAAGCTCTTCTTCAAGGAGCAGGTGAGCCCGACCAAGGCTCAGATCGGGCTCTACCTGCTGGCGCCGTTCCTCGCCGTCATCCCGGCCTTCTCCACGATGATGGTGGTGCCCTTCGGGGGGACGGTCACCATCGCCGGGCGTGAGGTCACCCTGGTCGGAGCGGATCTCAACGTCGGTGTCCTCTTCGTCCTCGCCATGTCATCGATCGCCGTCTACAGCACCGTGCTCGCCGGCTGGTCCTCCGGGTCGAAGTACCCGCTGCTCGGTGGGGTGAGGGCGTCGGCCCAGGCGATCTCGTACGAGGCGGCTCTCGGTCTGGCGATGGTGGCGGTGGTCATGTTCGCCGCCACCGCTTCCCCCGAGGGGGGCACCCTCTCGATGGTCGAGATCGTCGAGCGGCAGCGGGGCACCTGGGCCGAGGTCTTCCCCAATCTCGCCCCCGTGCTGCGGTTCGTGCCCCGGTGGAACCTCTTCCCCCAGATCATCGCCTTCGTCATCTTCTGCATCGCCGCCGTCGCCGAAACCAACCGGGCGCCGTTCGACCTGGTCGAGGCGGAGCAGGAACTGGTCGGCGGGTTCCACACCGAATACTCCGGTCTCCGCTTCGGGATGTTCTACCTCGCCGAGTACACCGCCATGATCTCGATGGCGGCGGTGGCGACCACTCTGTTCCTGGGGGGATGGGACGGGCCGACCTGGGAGGGCTCGATCCCCGGCTGGATCTCAGCGCTCCTGCCGATCATGTGGTTCCTGATCAAGGTCGTTGCGCTGCTCTTCGTCTATATCTGGATCAGGGCAACGCTGCCCCGCTTCCGTTACGACCAGCTCATGCAGCTCGGGTGGAAGCGCCTCATCCCGGCGGCGCTCGTCTGGCTGATGGTCTCGACCGTGGTGATCTCGGTCCGTCAATTCGGCTTCCCGTGGGAGTGACGACATGGGCATGCTGACCGAGCTGGCGAAGGGGCTTCGAGTGACGCTGTCGCAGATGTTCCGCCCGCGGATCACCACCGAGTACCCCAAGGAGCGACCGGGTCAAGCCGCAGCGGTTCCACGGACGCCATGTGCTCAACCGGTACCCCGACGGCATGGAGAAGTGCATCGGTTGCGAGCTGTGCGCCGGCGCCTGCCCGGCTCGCTGCATCTACGTGCGCGGGGCCGACAACCCCCCGACGCACCGGTGAGCCCGGGGGAGCGGTATGGCTACATCTACGAGATCAACATGCTGCGGTGCATCTTCTGCGGGCTCTGCGTCGAGGCCTGCCCCACCGAGGCCATCACCATGAGCCACCTCTTCGAGATGTCGACGACCAACCGGGACGACGCCATCTACACACGCGAGACGCTGCTGATGGACACCGAGGGCAGCGTCCCCCACATGTTCCCCTCCGACCCGATGGCCGACCTGGCCGAACTGCAACAGCCCGATGGGTGGCTCCGGGCCACCGCACCCTCCGGGCGCGCCGCCTACTCCGGTGTCGCCGCCTGGACCCCCGTTGCCGGCATCGGCCTCCCCGCCCCCGAACCCGCTCAGACCGGGTCTAGATCAGAACCGGGCTGACGACGAGGAGCCGGAGTGAGCAGCCGTCCTTCGTGCCGATTTCTTCCGTCTTCCGTCTTCCGTCTTCCGTCTGACCAGAACCCATCACCCATAACCCAAAACCTGCGACCGAAGGTCGCAGATGGTTGAACTCGTCCTCTTCGTGATCTTCGCCCTGGTGGCGGTTGCCGGGGCGCTGGCGGTGGTGTTCTCCCGCAACCCGATCTACAGCGCCATCGGGCTGCTGGCCACGATGGTGTCGCTGGCGGTGTTCTACGTCGTCCAGTCCGCCCAGTTCGTGGCGATGGTCCAGATCATCGTCTACGCCGGGGCGGTGCTCACTCTGTTCCTCTTCGTGATCATGTTCATCGGGGTGGACCAGGCCGAGGACACCGAGGAGCGGATCCCTCGGCAGCGGGCGCTGGTGGCGGCTTGGTGCTGATCGTGGTGGTCGGCGCCGGGGTGCTCGTGCTGCGCGACCAGTGGACCTGGGTGCCGGCGGCTCCGGCCACGGCCGAGGCGCCCAACGGGACGGTCCAGGCGGTGTCGACCGTGCTCTTCGAGGAGTGGGTGCTCGCCTTCGAGGTGACCTCGCTCCTGTTGGTGGTGGCGGCCGCCGGGGCGATCGCCCTCGCCTACTTCAGGCCGGTCCGCAAGCGCCGGAGCGTCGAGCAATGACCGTCACCCCTGGTTGGTACATGACTCTCGCTGCGGTCCTGTTCCTCATCGGAGCCGTCGGTCTCCTGCTGCGCCGCAACGCTCTCATCATGTTCATGTCGATCGAGTTGATGCTCAACGCCGTCGCCCTGACCTTCGTCTCGGCGGGGCGGGCGCTGGGCGACCTCGACGGCCAGGTGGCGGTGTTCTTCGTGCTGGTGGTGGCCGCGGCCGAGGTGGTGGTCGGGTTGGCGATCATCGTCGCCGTCTTCCGCCGCCGTGCCAGCGCATCGGTCGACGACCTCGACGAGCTGCGGGGCTGAGGCGATGGCTCTCCTTGGGGGAATCGCGAGGTGACCCTGGAATCGCTGGCCGACTGGATCTGGGTGGTCCCGCTCCTCCCATTGGCCGGGGCGGCGATCCTGCTCTTCTTCGGCCGGCGCATCGGCGATCCCATGGCCGGATGGCTGGCCACCATGCTCCTCGGGCTCGCCTTCGTGTTGTCTGCGGTGGCATCGGTCCCCTTCTTCACCGGAGCCGGTGAGCCCCAACTGGTCACCCTGGCGGAGTGGATGCCCGCGGTCGGCGCCTCGTGGGAGTTCACCTGGGACCCGCTGTCGGCGATGATGACTCTCATCGTCACCGGGGTGGGGACGCTGATCCACGTCTTCGCCATCGGGTACATGCACGGCGATCCCCGGTTCGGGCGGTTCTTCTGCTACCTCAACCTCTTCGCCGCCTCGATGCTGACCCTGGTGCTGGCGGGCAACTTCGCCGTCCTCTTCCTCGGGTGGGAGTTGGTCGGGCTGTGCTCGTACCTGTTGATCTCGTTCTGGTTCGTCAGGCCGACGGCGGCATCGGCCGGGACCAAGGCATTCGTGGTCAACCGGATCGGCGACTTCGGCTTCATGGTCGCGCTGATGATCGTGTTCGCCACCTTCGGGACGCTGTCGTTCGGCGAGGTGCTCGAGGACCCCGGTGCGCTGCTCTCCGGGGGTGCGGCGACCGCCGTCGGGCTGCTCCTGTTGCTGGCCGCCGCCGGGAAGTCGGCGCAGATCCCGCTCTACGTGTGGCTCCCCGACGCCATGGAGGGGCCGACACCGGTTTCCGCCCTGATCCACGCCGCCACCATGGTCACGGCCGGCGTCTACCTGGTGGCGAGGACCGCCCCGATCTTTGCGCTCTCGCCGATCGCTTCGGACACGGTGGCGGTTGTGGGGGCCGCCACCGCCCTGCTCGCCGCCACCATCGCCATCGCCCAGAACGACATAAAGCGGGTGCTCGCCTACTCCACCATCAGCCAACTCGGTTACATGGTGATGGCGGTGGGGGTCACCGCGTACACCGCCGGCCTCTTCCACCTCATGACCCATGCCTTCTTCAAGGCGCTGCTCTTCCTCGCCGCCGGGTCGGTGATCCACGCCATGGGCGACGAGCAGGACATGACCAGGATGGGCGGGCTGTTCCGGCCGATGCGGGTCACCGCGGTGACCTCGGCCATCGCCGTCCTCGCCATATCGGGGATCCCGCCCATATCCGGGTACTGGTCAAAGGACGACATCCTCGCCGCCACCTTCGAACGCGGTGGCTGGTACTACGTCCTCTGGGCGGTTGGTCTGTTCACCGCCGGGCTGACCGCCTTCTACATGGCCCGTTGGTTCATCCTCACCTTCCTCGGTGAGCCGAGATGGGCGGAGGGAGCGCACCCCCACGAGTCGCCCGGGTGATGACCTTGCCGCTCGTTGGTCTCGCCGTGCTCACCGTGGTCGCCGGGTTCGTCAACACCCCCTTCTACCCCGGGTTGGAGCACTTCCTCGAGCCCTCGTTCGAGGGGGTCACCCAGGCTCACCCGCCGGGGAGCCCCCTGGTCTGGATCATCGCCGCGGTCTCGACACTTCGCCGGGCTGGCGGGCATCGGTATCGCGGCCGTCATCTACCTCGGCCCGGCTGGCTTCCGGCAGCGCTCTCGGAGAGCGGCTCTCCGGCGTCCTCCGCATGTGGGAGACCGGTTACGGGATGGACGTCGCATACGACCGGGCTCTCGCCGAGCCGGGGCGCCGGCTGGCCCGGATCGCCGCATTCGATGTCGACGCCAAAGGTGATCGACGGGACGGTCAACGGCGTCGGTGGCCTCGTGGCCACCATCGGCCGCTCGCTCCGCCCGGTGCAGAGCGGGATGGTGCGGAGCTACGCCGTCCTCCTCGCCGCCGGCGCCGTCGCCCTGGTCGTCTGGTTCGTGGCGGCCGGAACATGACCGCTCGCTCGCTCGCTCCGCTCGCTCGCGGTTCTGGGTTCTGAGTCCTGGGTTATGGGTGAAAATCCAAACCGCTGCGGAGCAGCCTTCTCTTCTCCGTCCCCCCGTAGGGGGGAAGGGCCCCGCTGCGGAGCAGCGGGTAGGGGGGCTGCCGAACTCCCAACGGTGGCGTACTCGCTCGCTCGCAATCCGTGTTGAGCAAGAACCAAGAACCCAAAACCCAAAACCCAAAACGCCCCGAAGGGGCATCCCATGCTGACCGCGCTCATCGTCATGCCGGTGGTGGCCGCGATCATCGTCGGGCTGATCCCCGCCCGTCGCAACGAGGTGCTGCTCCCGGTTGGGGTGGGGCTGTCGCTGCTCCCCTTGGCGCTCTCCGTCTACCTGTTCACCGTGTTCGCCGCCGGCGAGCCCGGGTTCCAGTTCGTCGAGCAGGCCGATTGGTACGGGCCTTGGGGCATCTCCTGGCACCTGGGGGTGGACGGGATCTCGCTGCCGCTGGTGGTGCTGACCGCCCTGTTGGTGCCGATCGCCCTCGGCGCCTCCACCGCCATCACCGAGAAGCGGAGGCTGTTCGTGGTGATGACCCTGCTGCTCGAGGCGGGGCTGATCGGGGTCTTCCTGGCGCTCGACCTGTTCGTCTTCTTCGTCTTCTTCGAGGCGATCCTGATCCCGATGTACTTCATGATCGGGATCTGGGGGAGCGACCGGCGGATCTACGCCGCCATCAAGTTCTTCATCTACACGGCTCTCGGGTCGGCATTCATGCTCGCCGGGATCATCGCCCTCGCCTTCCAGCACCAGTCAGAGACCGGGTCGATCTCGTTCGATTACACCGAACTGCTCCAACTCGACCTCGGCGGGACCACCCAGATTTGGCTTTTCGTCGCTTTCGCCCTCGCCTTTGCCATCAAGGTGCCGCTGTTCCCCTTCCACACCTGGCTGCCCGACGCCCACGTCGAGGCCCCAACTGCGGGTTCGGTGCTCCTCGCCGGCGTCCTCCTGAAACTGGGGACTTACGGGTTCCTCCGCTTCAACCTGCCGCTCTTCCCCGAAGCCTCGGTCGATCTGATCCCGGTCCTGGCCACGCTGGCGGTGATCGGGATCATCTACGGGGCGGTGGTGGCCATCGTCCAGCCCGACCTGAAGAAGCTGGTCGCCTACTCGTCGGTGAGCCACCTCGGGTTCATCGTGCTCGGCACCTTCGCCCTCACCGCGGGTGCGCTTCAGGGCGGCGTGATCCAGATGATCAACCACGGGATCACCACGGGAGCCTGTTCCTCCTGGTCGGGATGCTCTACGACCGGAGGCACACCAAGCAGATCGCCGACTTCGGCGGGCTGGCAGGGTCGATGCCGATCTTCGCCGGTCTCTTCCTCTTCACCGCCTTCGCCTCGATCGGGCTCCCCGGGTTGAACGGCTTCGTCGGCGAGTTCATGGTGCTGTTGGGGAGCTACGTGGCGCTTCCCGGTTGGTCGGTGGTGGCGGCGCTCGGGGTGATCCTGGCCGCGATCTACCTTCTGTGGGCCTACCAGCGTGTTTTCACCGGGCCGCTCGACCGGCCGGAGAACGAGTCGGTCCCCGACCTCAGCGGGCGCGAGATCGCCCTCATGGTCCCTCTGGTGGTCCTGATGCTCTATCCTGGGGCTTCAGCCCAAGGTGCTGCTCGACCGGATCGAGCCGTCCACCAATGCCGTGATCGAGCGGGTGGCGGAGGCGACCGGGTACCGGGTGGTGCTGCCGGCCAACCAACGGTTGCTTGGCGGAGGCTCCCGGTGAGTGAGGCCGCAGGCGTCTCCTTCCTGGCCGTAGCTCCGGAGATAGCTCTCGGGCTCGGGGGCGGTCCTCATCCTGTTGGTCGACGTGGCCCGCCACCCCGGGCCGAGGGTCCATGCCGGGCTGGTGACGCTCAGCCTGGCCGCCGCCGCCGGGCTCACCGTCTGGCAGGGGGCGGTGGTGCGAGCGGACGGCGCCTCGACCTGGTTTGCCGGGATGGTGCGCTTCGACGACTTCGCCGTGGTGGGGCGGGGGGTGGTGGTGCTCGCCACCGCCCTCGGGATGCTGGCGGCGTGGACGCTCGTGTCGCGGTCTGGGCACGCGAGGTGCCGAGGCACTGGCGCTGGCGCTGGTGAGCGCCACGGGGTTCATGCTCATGGCGGCGTCGGCCCACTTCTTCGTTCTCTTCCTCGGGCTCGAGGTCGGGTCGATCTCGCTCTACGTCCTCGCCGGGTACGTGCAGGGAATCACCCCGATCCGATGAGGCCGCGGTCAAGTACTTCCTGCTCGGGTCGTTCGCATCGGCGCTGTTCATCTACGGCGTGGCTCTCGCCTACGCCGGGACCGGCGCCCTCGCCTTCGACGAGGTGGCTGCCGCGCTCGGCGAACAGACGGTGCCGGCCGTCGCCTACGTCGCCTTGGCGCTGCTGGTGGGCGGGCTTGCCTTCAAATGACCGCCGCTCCGTTCCACTAGCTGGGCGCCCGACGTCTACCAAGGGGCTCCCGCCGAGTTCGTCGGGTTCATGGCGGCGGTAGCCAAGGTGGGCGGGTTCGCCGGGTTGATGCTCGTCCTGCTCGACGCCTTCGAGCCGGTCGAGGAGGTATGGCAGGGCGCCATCGCCGGGGTCGCCGGGGTTTCGGTACTGGTGGGCACGATCTTCGCCATCGTCCAGGACGACGCCAGGAGGATGCTCGCCTATTCGGGTGTGGCCCACGCCGGGTTCCTCTTGACCGGGCTGGTCGCCGGGGCCGCCGCGGTCCCCAACCTGTGGTTCTACCTGGTGGCGTACAGCGATGGTGCTCGTGACCGCCTTCGCCGTAGTCGCGGTGGTGGCGGCCACCAGCGGCGGCGACACCTCGATGCGGTCGCTGAGCGGGCTGAGCACTCGCTCGCCCTTCCTCGCCGCGGTGCTGGCGCTGCTGCTCATCGCCCTGGCCGGGATCCCGATCACTTCCGGGTTCGTGGCCAAGTTCGGCGTATTCGCCGCGGCATGGGGTGCCGGATTCGAGTGGCTGGTGATCCTCGGCCTGGTCGCATCGGTGGCGGCCTTCTTCTTCTACCTTCGCGTCATCGTGGTGATGTACTTCACCGCCCCCGTCCAGGCGGAGGCGCCCGGTACTGCCACCGCCCGGCCCGAGGTGCCGGCGACGGTCCGCTGGCTGGCGGTGGTGGTGGTGACGGTGACTCTGGTGCTTGGGGTGATCCCCGGGCCCCTGCTCGAACTGCTCGCCGACAGCGCCCCCTGAGTCCGCCAGCCGGGAGGGCGGGATGCGGACAGCTCCAGTATGAGGATAGCGCCCCGGCTGGCTGCAGCCGGCTTGGCTCTGCTGGCGGTCACCGCTCAACCGGCGCCTCTGCCGGCGCCGACCCGTGCCGTGGGCGATCTCGTCCTGCTGACCTCGGACACGGTGATCCCCGGCGATCTCTACGCAGTGGGCAACCAGGTGCGGATGGAGGGCGAGGTGCGGGGTGACATGGTGGCCGCCGTCACCAGGGACGTTCTGGTGACCGGCACCATCGACGGCGACGCCTTGGTCGCGGGCGGCTCGCTCGTCATCGATGGGACCGTCGGCGGATCGGTCCGGGTGCTGTCGGGGAGCGTCGAGGTGCGGGGACGCGTCGGTGGCGACGTCCTCGCCGGTGCCGGTCGGGTCAGTCGTCGCGAAGACGGCTCGGTCGGGGGCGACATCATCACCGCGGCGTTCAGCCTCGACATGGCGGGCCAGGTCGGTCGTAGACATTCTCGGCCGGGTTTGGCAGGGACCGTGATCTCGGGGGAGGTCGGCGGCAACGTCGAGATCGACGCCAGACAGCTCGAGCTGGCAGATGGCGCCCGGGTAGGGGGCGACGTCCGCTATCGGTCCCCTTCGGACCTGATCATCGGAGACGACGTCGAGGTGGTGGGGACGGTGGGGCGGAGGAGCAATGTCCCTGCGGTGCGTGCCCGCTCGGTCCTCGTGGTCACCTGGGTGCTGGGAGCCCTCGCCTTTCTGGTCGGCGGGCTGCTCATCCACCTGGCCGCGCCGGGGTGGAGCGGGCGCGCCGCCGACTCGGTGCGCCGCAGGCCCTTCATGTCGGTTCTGGCCGGCTTGATCGCCTTGCTCTCGGTGGCCGCACTCCTCGCCGCGGTTGCGTCGGTGCTGCTGCTCTCGGCACCTGACCTGGCGGTAGCGATCGTCGCCGTATCGCTCCCCTTCACGCTGGGCGCCGTCGGGATCCTGGGCCTCGGGCTGGCGCTCGGTCCGGTACCGGTGGCCACCGCCGTTGGCGGGATGGTGGCGCGGCGGGCGAGCCCCTACACCCACTTCCTGGTGGCGGCCCCGCTGGTGGTGGCGATGCCCTTCGTCCCCGTGGTCGGTTGGCCGGTACTCGCCGTGGTCGCCATCACCGGGCTCGGTGCCTGGGTCCGGGGAGTACGACCGCGGAGGCGGCCCCCGACCGGCGGAGATGGCTCAGCCCTGAGAGGACCGCTCGAGCAGGGCCAGCGTCTCCGACACACCGCCACCGGTGACCACGATCGGCTCCAAACCCTCTCGCTGCAGGAGGCCGGCGGCGATCGAGGCACGGAACCCGGTGGCGCACACCACCCATACCGGCCTAGACCTGTCCAGGTCGGTCAGGTCGTCTGATCAGATCGGGCACATAGCGGTGGATCGATCCGGGGAGGTGCTCGGACTCCCACTCCGCAGGGTCGCGGACGTCGACCACCTGAGCGCCATCTTCGAGGGCTTCCGCCAGGCGATCGACCGGGGCGGTCTCGTGTGACTCCAGCGGGAGCCCGGCGTCCGCCCAGCCATCGAGGCCCCGCAGCACCCCGGCAACGCCATAGCCGATCCGAGCGAGGTCGCTATTGGCCGCCGGCCCGTCCTGCCCCGGGTCGAGCACCAGCACCAACGGGGTGCCGAAGGGGACGAGCCACCCCACCCACGGGGCGAACCGGTCGCCCAGCTCGACGCCGATGGACCCGGCGATGTGCCCGGTGGCAAACTCGGTCGCGGGCCGCCCATCAACGACGGCCACGGAGGCCATCAGCTCCTCAACCGCTTCGGGCGATAGCTCGGGCGGCTCGTCGTCCTCGAATGCCGGAGGCCCGTCTCGGTTGATCTGCCCCATGTGGGCGTAGTAGGTCGGGTAGGGCACGTGCCCGGAAAGCTGGCGGTCGGCGAATGCCTCGGGGTCGGAAATGGAAAGGAGCGGGTTGCCTGCCCGCTCCTCGCCGATGGTGGACTGCACACCACCCACGTTCGATGACGTACAGAACGAACCACCGCCGTGGGTGGGGCGGACGGCGACGGCATCGGGGAGCCGGGCGAGCCGCTGCAGCGACCCGTGTTGGAGCCGGGCCAGCGATCGGGCGTACCGGTCGCCCAGCAGGTCGGTGCGTCCTGCCGAACCCGACCAGCAGGCTGCCACCGGTGAAGACAGTCACCGGAGTCTTCGTCTAGCAGGACCAGGTAGCTGGTGTGCTCGGGGGTGTGGCCCGGGGTGTGGAGGGGCCGTAGCGTCATCCCGCCGCCGGCATCGACGTCCTCCATGTGGAAGGCGGGCCGGTTCGGGTAGGCGACCCCTGCCCCGGCGGGGAGCACCAGATCGGCGCCGGTGCAGCCGTGCCAGCTCGGGCGCGCCGCTGATGTAGTCGTTGTGGACGTGGGTCTCGAGCACCATCTACCAGCGTCACTCCGGCCCGCTCGAGCGGCGTCGATGACGCGGCCGATGTCGCGCTGGACGTCGATGGCCACACCGACCCCGTCATGGTGGACCAGATACGAGGTGTCGCCCAGCGATGGGGTGCGGATCGGGACGACCTCCACGTGGGGATCGTACCCGCGACGGTCCCAACTCCACGGCCGGACTCAATCCCACCGAGAAGGTACCGTTGTCGGCGTGGCCGTCACCCCAATCGGTCGACACCATGCAGCGCCCGATGCACGACCTCCGTGTCTCGGTCACCGACCGCTGCAACTTCCGCTGCACCTACTGCATGCCCAAGGAGATCTTCAACCGTGAGTGGGAGTTCCTCTCCCGCGATGCCCTGCTCTCCTTCGAGGAGATCGAGCGTCTGGTGAGGGCTTCGGCCGATTTGGGTGTCGGCAAGGTGAGGCTGACCGGGGGCGAGCCGCTGCTGCCGGCGCGACCTGGAGCGGCTGGTGGAGATGCTCGCCGCGGTCCCCGGGATCGAGGACCTCACCCTCACCACCAACGGGTCGCTGCTGGCACGCAAGGCGCAGTCGCTGGCCGCCGCAGGTCTCAACCGGGTCACCGTGAGCCTCGACTCGATGGACGACACGGTGTTCCAGGCGATGAACGACGTCGGGTTCCCGGTGGAGAAGGTGTTGGAGGGGATCGAGGCCGCCGCAGCCGCCGGCCTCACCCCGGTCAAGGTGAACACGGTGGTGCAGCGGGGCGTGAACGAGGGCTCGGTGGTCGACCTCGCCCGGCACTTCAAGGGCAGCGGGCACATCCTCCGCTTCATCGAGTTCATGGACGTCGGCACCACCAACGGCTGGCGGATGGACGACGTCTACCCGGCGGATCGGATCGTCGAGGACATCGATCGGGTCTTCCCTCTCGACCCGGTACCGCCCAACTACCCGGGGGAGGTGGCCAACCGCTACCGCTACCGCGACGGGTCGGGCGAGATCGGGGTCATCGCATCGGTGACCCATCCGTTCTGCGGGTCGTGCACACAGGGCGCGCATCTCGGCAGAGGGGACGCTGTACACCTGCCTCTTCGCCTCGCGGGGGACCGATCTGCGGGCGCTGCTGCGCGACGGCGCAACCGACGAGGAGCTTCGAGATGCCATGGCCGGCGTCTGGCGCCGCCGCGCGCGACCGCTACTCCGAGATCCGCACCGCCGGGACCTCGACGGCGGTCAAGATCGAGATGAGCTACATCGGCGGGTAGCGTCGATCGGTATGAGGGTCTTCGTCACCGGCGGCACCGGCGTGATCGGCCGCCACACCATCCCGCTGCTCGAGGATGCGGGGCACGAGGTCGATGCCCCCGGGCGTGCTGATCTCGACCTCTTCGACCCCGATGCGGTGCGCGCCGCCGTTGCTCCGGCGGACGGCGTGCTCCACCTCGCCACCAGGATCCCGCCCCCGGAGGCACGGGACGAGCGTGAGAGCTGGATCGAGAACGACCGCCTGCGCGGCGAATGCACCCCGATCCTGGCGCGTGCCGCCATGGATGCCTCGGCCGGCCTGTTCCTGATGCCCACCGTCGCCTTCGTCTACCCGCCAGGCCCGTCGGACGAGTCGACCCCGATCAGGGACGACCTGCCCTACTACCTGGAGACGGCGGTCGCCGCAGAACAAGTGGTCGCTGGTTTCACCGGCCCTGGTCGCCGCGGGATCGTTCTCCGCTTCGGGCTGCTGTACGGGCCCGGTACCGGCTCCGACGGCCCCGACGACTCCTTCGGCAGCACGCTCGAGATCGGCGACGCCGCCCGGGCGATCGTGGCCGCCCTCGAAGCTCCCGCCGGGACCTACAACGTGGTCGCCGACGGCGAGCCCGTCTCCAACAGCCGCTTCCGTCAAACCACCGGCTGGGCGCCTACGGCTGCCCGTCGAAGCACGATGATGGGCAGGTCGGCGGATCGCCGGGGCAGGGTGACGACTTCTTGGAGGTCGACGTCTGGCCGCTCGTGCCCGAGACGAGCTTGGTCGGCGGCTGACAGTCGAGGAGGAGGCGGAGTCCTCGGCTCGGGCCGGACGGCGTGATCGTCGACAGCTGGCTCTGATCGCCATCGTCACCAAACATCCCGGTGCTACGACTCGCATAGAGAGCTGCTCGCCTCGCCATCGGCAGGGGATGGACTGCAACCCTGCGCTTCGGCCGGGGCCGACGCCCGGCACGCCTGAACTTCGGGGATGTCTCTCCTATGCGATCGCCCGACTGGCTGGGGAAACCAGCATCCCAGCATGTAGGCACCGACTTTGGCTCGACCCATCTGGAAGCTGCTTGAGGTCCACGATTTTCGAGTCGGTCCATCCCACTCATTTCCTAGTTTGTCCCGATCCCGGTGCGGTTCTTGTCGTACCCGGTCGACACATTTAGTTGGGCGACGGGAGTGGAGGATCGAGCGATGAGGGCTGCGAACAAAGTGAGTGGCGTCCAGATCGCGGGTCGGAGAGCTCGAGTGGACGACAGGTATCGGGTGTGTGTCGTGGGGCTGTCGCAACCACCGGGTCTGAGTCCACAGTCGAGCGGCCCGAAGGCGCCTTATGACTGTTCGCCCTCGGTGTTTCGGTGACAGCGGCGGCTCTACTTGGAAGTACGCTGGTCGTGAATGGCCGCAGTGCACCACCGACGCCGACGATGGTCCCTATGGGTTCCTCCTCAGGCGACGTCGGGTTTCAGCACCCGGAGGCCGCAAGATGAGCTGCCACGCGCCACTCTTCCGCGGTCCACTTCCAGCTCGAGTCCCCAGTCGACGTTGTCATGACACCCCCGCGGCCCCGAGCCGGGTCCCACGGCGTCTACGAGGTCGAGGATTCGCGGGGTGCGGAATCGCCGGTCGGGGTAGTGCCTTGCTGATAGACCGACATTGACCGGGTGACCAACAACCACGTCATCGAGTTCGATACCGCCCTGGGCCCGGTCTCCCGGGAACGGGGACGGGTGCGGCAAAGCCATTGGATGGAGCGTGCCGAAGACGTCGCCGTTCTGCTCGGACTCGCCGCAACGGCTGGCCGAACTCGCTCCAATGGGCGGTGACTTCTTCGCTGGCCGCAGGCGGACAAGCTCGTGGCGCCTCGGTTACCCGGTGCCTGGGACTCGACTTCCAGCCATGGACCCCGGGGTCAATCGTCAGCTTCGAGGAAGTGAATGGAATTTGCCAGCTGATCCGGATCAATACCCGACTGGATCGCGGGAACAGCCTGGAGGACCTGCACTGACGGAGCACGGCGAGGTAGCTGGACATCGCCATCCGCTATCGGCACCGAACAGCGAAGGACCTTCAAGCTCGTCCGCTCATCTACACCGCTGACTATGTGAAGCCAGTGAGTCGATGCGGTCCTGCGCCAACCTGGTTCACCCGATGGTGAACTGTCAGGACCAGTCAGACGCCTCTTCCCGACCGACGAAACGCCTCCAATGCCGGAGGAAGGGGTCTGGACCGTCATCCTCGCCGCCTTTCCTCGCCGTCGGCGACTACACCGAAACCGAAGCACTGCTCGAGCCGCCGAGAATAGGCCATGGGGTACCCATCAGGTACCTGCTCGGCCGACATCTTCCCGTCGGCTTCGTGCCGGGCAACCGGGGTTGTCTTCACGGGCATCTTCGAGGCCGGCCGAGAGGCCGCTTGATCATTGTTCTGGCTCAATCGAACCGATAGTTGGTGACTGTTACCCGCGGTATGTTCAGTTCCTACGGAGAATTTCGGTGAGTGAGAGATCACCTGACCAGTTCGCCTTGGAACGCCGTCAGTTCCTCAGAACTCTTGGGATGGCTTCGGGTGCCGTGTTCCTTGGCGTGCTGCGAGCTGGTGCCCAGCCACTTCGGCGGATCCGAAAGCATCAAACGCGGTTCCCAAGACTTCGACGACATCACCTCCCCCCGGCAACCACCGCAGTGATCCGGGAAGGAACGCCTCCGGTTGGAGGCACTGTTAACGCCGCCAACGAACTCGATGATATTGCGGCTCAGCCGCAGCCAACCCGCTCCAACCATGTCAGCCTCCACCGACAGCCACGACGAAAGCCGAAGTGGCGCCAAAAGTCGTCGACATGAACACCGCGAGACGCCTGGCGGAAGCGGATGGTCGGTGAGTACGTCGAGCACTCGATCGACACCATCACCATCCATCACACGGCAAGCACTCGACCGACAATAGGCAGGCGCCGAGCAAGAGAGATCGCCGCCTATCAGGCATATCATCAAAGGGAGGGGTTCGTTGATGTTGCATATCACTTCTTCGTCGATCGCAACGGCAACGTCTATGAGGGCCGACCGGTCGATGCCGAGGTGAGACATTCACCGAATACGATCCGACTGGCCACTTCCTCCCTGTGTCGATGGGAACTTCGAGGAGCAACAACCCCACGCCCGAGGCCATCGAATCCTTGGCCACCTATTGCTGGCATGGGGCTCGAGGCAATACCGGGTGCACCCTTCGACGATCCTGGCGCCGGGTCTTGGCAGCGACCGCCGCACGCTCTGCCCCGGCCAGGCCCTGTACGAAGAGTTGAGCAGCGGGCGCTGGTCGACCTCGCTCGGTTGGCAGCGGCTCGACGGTGTGGAATTGCGCCAACTACGACAGCCAGAGCTTCCCGAGGGTCGCAGCGATCGAGCCGCGAAATGTGACCGACCTCGGGTGCAGCCTGAGTCTCCGCGCTGGAGACGCCGATACATGTCCCCAGTGTTCGGTTTGTCGCAGCGTTGTGCGCCTGCTTTTCCCCATGTGGGAAACCGTTGCTGGGAGATGATGATGTTGGTCGGGAAGCGCCGAGTTGGACCGAGGAACGCTCTGATCCCAGAGCGGTGCCGCTGCCGGAGGGGTTGGCGGAGATGCCGCCCGGACCGGAGCTCGGGGTGGTCCTGGGAGGCATCGACCGATCCTCTTTGAGCGGTGACGATGTGGTCGCCTGATGCAGGCCGTTGCCCGTCAGGTCGCCCTCTACCAAGCCGAGTCTACGCGGCGATGGCCGAGGTGGCTCATTGCTCCTCGGATCCGATGTCGGCGGAGCGGGTCGAAGCCATTGACGAGTTCGCCGCCGAGGAGATCGGAGCGGCGTTGTGTTTCACCAGGCGAGCCGCCGACATGCATCTCGGGCTCGCCCTCGACCTTGCTGAAAGGCTCCCCAAGGTGGGGGAGGCCCTGCGCCAGGGGCCGGATCGATCTGGCCCGGGCCCGGGTGATCTGCGAGGGGACCTGTCACCTCGAGGAAGCAGAGGCCCGGCGTGTGGCCGACGCTGTGTTGGAGCAGGCACCCAGGCTGACCACCGGTCAACTCGGAGCCCGGGTTCGTCGGCTTGCCATGTCTGTTCAACCCGAGGAGGCGGCGAGGCGGTACGAGGCGGCGGTCGAGGAACGGCGAGTCATGTGCCTTCCGAATGCCGATGGGACCGCTGACCTGGTGGCCTGCAACCTTCCCGCCGAGCGAGCGGCGGCGTGCATGCGGACTCTCAACACCGAGGCTCACGAGGCGAAGCGGGCCGGCGATCCCCGGAGCATCGACCAGTTGCGGACCGACATCCTCTTGGACCGCCTCGACGTGGACCGCTCAACCACGGGGCGGCGCGGGGTGGTCGACCTCCACATCGACCTCACCACCCTGGCCGGGCTCGACGCCAACCCGGCCGAGATCCCCGGGTTCGGGCCGATCATCGCCGACGTCGCCCGGCGAGTGGCGGCCAGCCAGCACGACTCGGAGTGGCGGGTCACCGTCACCGATCCGGACAGCGGGACCGTGGTTTGGAACGGGACCACGCCGCCGTCGACCCACCGTCACCCAACGCCGCTACCTCGAGGCGCGCCACCGAAGCTGTGTGTTCCCCGGATGCCGGATGCCGGCGATGGACTCTGACATCGATCACACCAGGGACTTCGCCAAGGGCGGCGCCACCGACGTCTCGAACCTGGGACCGCTGTGCCGCCACCACCATCGTTTGAAGCACGAAGGCGAGTGGCGGCTGGAGCAACTCGAGCCGGGCGTATTCCGATGGACCAGCCGTCTCGGCCACGTCTACACGGTCGGGCCCGGACCGCCCTGAGTCTGCTGCAGGCGGGGTGTCACGCGGCGTAACCTCTCCCCCGCGCGACCGGCGGGAGGGGCCAATGGAGACCGTCGCAGTTCTGCTCAACGTCGGGACCGACCAGGTAGAGGCGTTCGAGAGTGGCTTCACCGAAAACGAGTTTCCTGTTTGGGAAGACCTGCACGGTCGGGGGACCCTGGTGGCGGCGACCCTCTCCCGGCTCGACATTTCGTCGCGGAAAGTCGAGGGAGCGGTGCAGTACCTGGTTGTGGCGATCTTCGCCACCGGCGAAGGGCACCACGAGCACGACTCGCATCCCGGGTTCAAAGCGTGGAACGAGCGCGCCGATGCCTTTCAGATCGCCTCGCCCATGGCGTTTGGGGGCGAGACCGTGATCAAGATCGGGTTGTAGGGCCGGCCGGGGACGGCTCGCCAAACCGTGACAGCCCCTCGGTGAGCGCAGCCGGCGTGTCCACCGAGAACCACGACCGGCCGTCCTCACCCCAGGCGCTCCATTCGGGCTGCTCCACCGCGCGCCAGGGGAGGTCGTCGAGCAGAGCTTGGGCGGGGCGTCCGGCGGCGAGCAGGGCGGCGGCGGGCTCGGCCCACGAAGCGGGGTAGAAGGCACAGGTGACCTGCGGGATCCCGCCGTCTATCGGGACAACTGCCCGATCCCTCTCGGCCAGCCGCGCCAGCTCGACCAGGACGTGGCTCGGGCGCAGCCACGGTTGGTCGACGCCGGCGACGGCGACCCATCCGCTACCGGCGGCGGACAAGCGCGGTGACGATCCCCGCCAGCGGTCCGCGATGGGGCGGTCCGAGATCGGGGATGCCGGGAAGCCCGAACCAGGTACCGGCGCGGCCGGCCACCACGACGTCGCTCGGCCACCACCGAGAGCGCCGCAGCAATGCGCAGCACGGAGGGCACGCCCGTCGATCTCGAGCAGCAGCTTGTCCTCGCCCATGCGGCGTGACCGACCCCCGGCGAGGATCGCACCCAGCACCGGCTGGGCCATTCAGTGCGACCGGTCCGGGAAGGTGGTGACCGCCCCGATGGCCACCCGGACCCGCGCCTGCGGTCGGACCCACGGTGCCGGTCCGAGCCGTGCCCTGATCGTCCCGCCGCCGGGCAGCGCCACGGTGACCATCTGATCGTGGCCGAAGAACTCGCGGTCGACTACGAAGGCCGCCGCTTCCTCGTCGGGGACGAGGTCGACCATCTCGGGACGGACCATCACCTGCACCCGGCCCTCGTGCTCGGTGGCGAAGTTCCCTACCGGGGTCTCCACCATCCCGCCGCTGGCCACACCGGGGAGGAAGTCGGCGTCACCGAGGAACGATGCAACCCAGGGCTCGGCAGGGCGGAGGTAGACATCGGTCGGTGGGCCGGCCTGGACCACCCGGCCCGACCGCATCACCGCCACGGTGTCGCTCATCGCCAGCGCCTCTTCCTGGTCATGGGTGACGAAGACCGAGGTGGTGCGTGCCTCGACCAGGATCGAGCGAACCTCGCGCCGCACCCGGTCCCGCAAGGCGGCGTCGAGGTTGGAGAAGGGCTCGTCGAGCAGGATCACCTCGGGACGAGGGGCCAGTGCCCGGGCCAGGGCCACACGCTGTTGCTGTCCGCCGGACAAGCTCGTGGGGGAGGCGATCCTCCAGCCCGGCGAGCCCGACCAGCTCGAGGACCTCGCCGACCCGCCTGCGCCGCTCACCCTTGGCGTCGAGCCCATAGGAGACGTTGGCGGCGGCGGTCATATGGGGGAAGAGGGCGTAGTCCTGGAAGACCATCCCCACCCGGCGCTCGCTCCGGCGCCACGTCGATGTCGGGCCCGACAACGGTGCGTGTCGCCGACATCGACCGTGCCCGTCATCGGGCCGCTCGAACCCGGCGATCACCCGCAGCGCCGTGGTCTTGCCACAACCGGATGGCCCCAGAAGTCCGAGAAGGTCGCCCTGCCAGGCGTCGACCGAGAAGCCGTCGAGCGCCAAGGTGTCGCCAAACCGCTTGACCAGACCACGGGCGCGGATCGCCAGCGGTGCCATCTCCGGCCGTGCAGCGAACGAGCCCTCAGCCATGGGCCCGCCGGATCGTGAGGAGGTAGACCGGGACCGCCGAGACCAACAGCAGGACGAGGGCGGCGGCGCTGGCCCGGGTGTAGAGGCTCTCCGATGCCGCCGCAAAGATGCGGACCGCCAGGGTCTCGAATCCGGTGGGGCGGAGCAGCAGCGTTGCCGGCAGCTCCTTCATCGCGGTGAGGAACACCAGGGCGCCGCCGGCGATCAGCCCCTTGCCCATCAGCGGGACGGTGATCCGGCGCAGTGTCGACCACCACGAACTTGCCCAGGCTCCGGCTGGCCTCCTCGAGCGAGAGTGGTATCTGGCGGAGCGCCGCCTCGCCGGCGCCGAGCGCCTGGGGGAGGAAGAGCACGACGTAGGCGACCACCAGCAGGGCGAGGCTCTGGTAGATCGGCGGGCCCAAGCCGGGCGGCCGAGGGTGAGAAAGGCGAGACCGACGGTGATGTGGGGCAGGGCGTAGACCACCCACGAGGTCCGCTCCACCAGCGCCGACGAGCGGCTCGGGTAGCGCACCGCCAGCACGCACAACGGGATGGCGGCGAGGACGGCCACGACGCCGGCCGCGCCCGAGGCGAGCAGCGAGCGCCCCGCCTCCACCCAGACCGAGCCGAGCGCCTGCTGCTCGGCCAGCCCGCGCCGCAGCCAGTAACCGAGCACGGTCACCGGCACCACCACCCCGAGCACGATCACCGCACCGACCCCGACGCGCGGCGACAACCCGCCAGCCACTGAGTGAGATGGACCAGTGCCGGTGGCCGGGCGGTGGTCGTGCTGGGCGGGGCCACCCGCCCCCGGGCAAGACGCTCTCCGAGCAGCACGAGCAGGGCGAGCACGATCAGCACCGACGAGAGCACAAGGGCCGGTACCCGGTTGGGCCGACCGGCGAACTGGGCGTAGATGGCCCGGGTGAATGCGTCGTACCGCATCAGCGACACCGCCCCGAAGTCGGACAGCGTGTACAGCGCCACCAGGGTCGCCCCTGCCGCCAGCGCCGGGCGGATCCTGGGGAGGACGATGGTGCGGAACACCCGGGCCGGCGAGGCGCCCAGGCTGCGCGCCGCCTCCTCGAGCGAGCGATCCATCCTCCGCAGCGACGACGCCACCAGGAGGTGGACATAGGGGTAGGTGAACACGGTCAGGGCGAGCCAGGCACCGGGGAAGCCGGTGATGTCGGGCAACCGGTCGATCCCAAGCACCTCGGCGAGCATGCCCCGCGGACCGAGTGCGGCGACGTAGGCGAGCGCCCCGACATAGGAGGGGATCACCAGCGGCAGCGCAAGCAGCGTGAAGAGGAGGCGCCGGCTCCCCAGGTCGGTCCGAACGGTGACCCAGGCGGTGGCGGTGCCCAGCGCCGTCGCCGAGACGGTGACAGCCACCACCAGGGCCACGGTGGCGACGAGCAGCTCGCCGGTGCGGCCCGAGGTGAGCGTCTCGGCGACCTGCTCCGGCTCCGATGCGATGTTGATGCCGAGGTAGGCGAGCGGCGCCACCACCGGGATGAGGACGAGAAGCGCCAGCAATCCACAGCCCGGCCGGGGCGTGCCGAACCGCCGGCCGGAGACCGCCACCGGCGAGCTCGGGGGTCGGGGCCAGCGGCAATGCCCCGGGGTCGGTTGGGCGATCGGCGCCGACGGTCACACCAGCCCCGACTCGGTCACCAACTCGGCGGCCCTGTCGAGCACCGTCGCCAGCTCGGACATGTCGACGTCGGGAGGGTGCAGTTGGTCGAGCTCGGGTAGTCGCCGGGTCCGCCTCTACCCCATCGATCATCGGGTACTCGTAGGTCTCCTCGGCGAAGTAGCTCTGCGCCTCCTCGGAGAGGAGGAAGTCGACCAACTGGGTGGCCTCGGCCGAGCGGTCGGAGCAGGCGAGCACGCCGGCGCCGGCGGGCATGACCAGCGACCCGGCGCTGGCGTCGTCGAGGAACTCGTTCCTGGCCACGGTGCCGCCCTGCTCGGCGTCGAGGCGCAACAGGTAGTAGTGGTTGACCAGGCCGAGCGCTATCTCCCCGCTCTCGACCGCGGCGACGATCGAGTTGTTGTCCGGGTAGGTGACCGGGTCGTTGGCGGCGAGTTTCTCCAGCCAGGCTGCGGTCGCCTCCTCGCCCTCGGAGAGGATCATGGCGGCGACGAACGACAGGAACGACCCGTTGGTCGGCGCTACCCCGACGTTGCCCGCCCAGCGGGGGTCGACTACCTCGTCCAGGCTCCGCGGCAGGTCCTCGTCCCCGACTTCCTCGCCGTTGTAGACGACGACCCGGCTCCGCCCGGAGACGGGGATCCAGTTGCCATCGGCGTCGGCGAAACGGGGGTCGACCCGGGCCATCATCTCGTCGGGGAGCGGCTGGAAGAGACCTTCCAGCGACACCAGACCAAGGGAGCCCGGGTCCTGGGCAAGGAACACGTCGGCCGGGGAGCGCTTCCCCTCGGTGAGGATCGTGGCCGCCAATTCGGGGCTCTCCCCGTAGCGGACCTCCAACTCGATCCCGGTCTCCTCGGTGAACCGATCGAGCAGAGGGCCGACCAGGTCCTCGCTCCGACCCGAGTACACCACAAGCGGGTCCGTCCGCCGATCCGGAGCCACAAGCGGCAAGGAGACAGAGCCACGGCGGCCACAAACAGGACCGCCCTGGCTCTCATCGACCCAACTCCCAGGAAGTCATGAATTCGGTGACGATCGGCCCAAACGAAGAAGTTGTAAGGCCAGCCTGACGCTACTAAACACCATCGCCGTAGTGCAAAAGGCGGCGGCCTGCACTGCGCAGGAAAGGTCACGACGAGCGACGGGACCTCGATCTCTTCCGGGTCCAAACGGCTGTGTTTGTCAAAGAACGAATCCGGATGGCAGGGGCATTTCGGCTCCCGAGCGATATAGCCTGTGTCCAGTGCTGAGATCGGGGGTAGACGAATGAGCGTCATCGATGAGACCATCGAGCTCTGGGAGCAGGAACCCGAGAAGGCGGCCGTGGCTCCTCGGGTGGTCGCACGATTCGACGGCGACGGGGCGGTCACGCTGGAGTCCGGCCACTTCACCTGGCAGACCGATCTCCCACCTCCTCTCGGCGGTGGCAACACTGCGGCGAGCCCCACCGCTCAGCTGCTGGGAGCCCTGGCCGGATGCGCCGTGGTTTTCATCACCGACACCCTTGCTCCCCAGTTGGGCATCCAGGTCGACTCGGTGTCGGCCGCCGCGTCCTGCAAAGCCGACTTCAGGGGCCTTCTCGGCATGGGCGGGGTGGCGCCCGACCTCGGCGATCTGGAACTGGCCATCGAGATCAGCTCGCCCGACTCAGCCAACCGGGTCGAGGAGCTGTACCGCGGTCTGGCTGGAGCGGTGCCCGGTGTACCTGGCGCTCACCAAGCCGACCTCGATAAGCACCACCCTCTCCGCCTCGTAAGAAGGCGTTCGGGGGCTGGTGTGTTATCCGTGATCAGCAGATCCTCGAGGGGGACCGCCAGCGGACCAGCAACGGCACCTCGATCTCGTCAGGGTCCAGACCGCCGTGGTAGCCCATCAAACGCTTATCGAAACCCGGGGGCAGCAGCACCTCCCCGTCGCCGGCGAGAAAGAGGGCATCGGGTGTCCGTTCGGCCAGCGCCGGGTGGCGCGGTCCCGGGCCCCACAGGTCGGCCAGTCCGTCGCCATCGGACAGGTTGAATCCCCAGCCGATCCCCAGTCGCTGAATCACCTCTGGGGGTGCCGCTGGCGAGCACCCCACGGGGGTCGCCCCAGAATCGTGCACCTTGGATGTCAGGCCCGCGCAGCAGTCGCTTGGCGTGCTCCGGGTAGTCGATGTGGCCGTGGTCGGCGGTGCCGATCAGGGCGACGTCGTCTGGCAGCCTCTCGACGAGCTGGCGCCAGATCTGGCCGGCTAGACCCATGGCGGCGTCGTACTCCTCGGACCGCTGCCCGGTCATGTGGGCGGCCACGTCCAGATGGGGGAGGTAGGTCATCACCAGACGCCCGGGAACCGATGCCAGTTGGATGGTGGCCTCCACCAAGTCCACCGTGTCCCAGACCGGCTCGAACCGGCATCCTCTGTAGAGCATCCGGCTCAGCGGCGACCCGAGAAAGCCACCGGACTGGACCGTCACCGGCTCCCGGCCCGCCTCGCGCAGGCGCTCCCACAGGTTGGGGCGTGGGGAGCATCGCTGCGGTGTCGAAGTCCAGCGGTCGTCCCTCGATGGTCACCCAGCGGAGCGTGTTGACCACCGAGCCGACCTCGGGGAGCCATAGGAGGTGTCCGATGACGCCGTGCGCGGAGGGCGCCGCTGCGGTGACCAGGCACGAGAGGCTCACCGTGGTCGTGGTGGGGAAGGGGGCGTCGATCACGCCCCGTCGGGCCGATCGCCAGCGGCTCGGCACCGCGGTGGCCGAGCTGGCGGTCACCCAGGCCGTCGATCACCAGCAGCACGTAGCTCTCCGCCGTCCGGTATTTCAGGCGGCCAACCCGGCTTCGAGACCGGGAGAAGGAGACCGACCAGTCAGCCGCAACTCGAGCTCGGCCGCCAGGTTGAGCAGGCCGCGTCCGTCGTATGAGGGCATCCGGATCTGTGCGGTCACGGCGTGCCAGGGTACGCCCGCCATGGTCGGCGCAGCTTTCCGGCCCCTGGAGACCCGCTCCCTATACTCGCCGGCGGATGCCAGGCGTAGGAAGCCAAGCTGTAGGAAACAGAGCGGTGAGCCCCTACTTCGAGCAGTACCTGACCGTTGCCGCCTTCGCCGCCTTGGGGGTCGTCCTGGTGGTCGGGACACTCGGGGTGTCGTCGCTGGTGCGCCCCTCCAATCCCACCGTCGCCAAGCTGCTCACCTACGAGTGCGGGATCGACCCGGTCGGGCTCTGGTTGGAGCCAGACATACGTCCGGTACTACATCTTCGGTTTGCTCTTCGTGATCTTCGACGTCGAGGCCGTGTTCATCTTCCCCTGGGCGGTGCGTCTCGAGGAGCTCGGGATGTTCGGGTTGGTCGAGATGCTGGTCTTCCTGGCCATCCTCATTCTCGGGCTGCTCTATGCGGTGCGGAAAGGGGTGTTGCGGTGGGAGTGATCGAGCGCTTCGGCGTCCCCAAACCGGTCTCCTGGCTGCTCAATTGGGGGCGGAAGTACTCGTTGTGGTTCTTCCAGTTCGGCTTGGCCTGCTGCGCCATCGAGTTGATGGCCGCCTCCGGCCCGCGCTACGACTTCATGCGGTTCGGGATCATCCCGCTCCCCGCATCGCCCCGCCAGGCCGACCTGATGGTGGTGGCGGGCACCGTCACCGACAAGATGGCACCGGCCATACGGCGTCTCTACGACCAGATGCCCGACCCGAAGTACGTCATATCGATGGGCTCGTGCTCCAACTGCGGCGGTCCCTACTGGGACTCCTACTCGGTCACCAAGGGCGTGGACCAGGTGATCCCGGTCGACGTGTACGTCCCGGGATGTCCGCCCCGGCCCGAGGCGCTGATGGAGGGCATCGTGCTGCTCCAGCAGAAGATCCAGAACGAGGACATGCGCCAGAAGTGGAGCGAGCGTGACCGTCAGCCCGTCTGACACCGAGAGCAAACAGCGGCACCGACCCCCTGCAGGAATTGGCCGAGGCGGTGGCCGGGCGGCTCGAAGCCGACGCCGGGAAGCCAGGACGTGGACCACGGCGACGGCTCGACTCCGGGTGACACCCGAACGGTGGGTGGAGGCTGCCACCGCGGCCCGCGATGAGGGCTTGGTCTTCTTCTCCTGGCTGTCGGCGATCGACTGGTCCAACGACGTCGCGGTGGGCGACCCGCCCGCCGAGCCGAGGTGGAGGAGCGCATCGAGGTTCTGTGCGCCGTCTCCGACCTCGACCAGGGGCGGCTGCTCATCATCGGCACCGACCTCCCCTCCGACCGCCCGGAGATCGACACGCTGACCGGCGTCTACGCCGGCGCCAACTGGCACGAGCGGGAAGCCCACGAGATGTACGGGATCGAGTTCAAGGGCCATCCCAACCTGGCGAAGCTCTATCTCCCCGACCAGTTCGAGGGCCACCCGCTCCGCAAGTCGTTCCCGCTGCTCACCCGCGAGGTCAAGCCATGGCCGGGGAAGGTGGACGTCGAGGGCATGCCGGCGGCAGCCGAGCCCGCCGATGCGGGACCGAGCGAGGAGAACCCGGAAGCATGAATTCCTCCTGGCCGCCCGCCCGAGGGCTCTCATGACGGTCACCGAGCAGGACGTCGCCCACCACCTCTCCGAGGTCGCCGTCTCGGTCGAGCTCGAGACCCCGGACATGACCCTCAACATCGGACCGCAGCACCCGTCCACCCACGGTGTGCTGCGGTTGATCGCCAAGGTGGACGGAGAGCGGGTGCGCGATGTCCAGCCGGTGATCGGCTACATGCACCGCGGCTACGAGAAGCTGTCCGAGGTTCGGACCTACCCCCAGATCACGGCGCTCATCAACCGGATCGACTGGGTGGCCGGCTACGCCAACGAGATACCTTTCATCGTCGCCGCCGAGCGGCTGATGGGGCTCGAGGTCCCCGAGCGCGCCCAGTACATCCGTCTCATCCTCACCGAGATGGCGCGTATCTCCTCCCACCTCATCTTCATGGCCAGCTATCCGCTCGAGCTTGGCGCCGCCACCCCGCTCTTCTTCGCCCTGCGGGATCGGGAGCGGATCCTCGACCTGATCGAGTCGGTCACCGGTGGCCGCTTCCACCCCAACTTCAACCGCATCGGCGGGGTGAAGCCGGCATACGGAGCCGGGCCCACCACCAAGAAGGACATCCCCGACCTCCCCAAAGGGTTCTTCGACGAGACGCGGCGCGCCATCGAGAAGGTCCTCGGCAGCTGCGAGGAGCTCGAGTCGCTGGTGGCAGGGAACGAGATCTTTCTCGCCCGGACCAAGGGCGTGGGTGTGATCCCGCCCGACATCGCAGCATCCTTCGGCGTCTCCGGGCCCAACCTGAGGGCGTCCGGGGTCGCCTTCGACCTCCGCAAGAACCAGGACTATCTCCCCTACGACCGGTTCGACTTCGAGATCCCGGTCGGCTCGAACGGTGATTGCTGGGATCGTTGGTGGGTTCGGCTCCAGGAGATCCGCCAGTCGACCCGGATCATCCTCCAGGCGATCGACGGGATCCCCTCCGGCCCGCTCCAGGCGAAGGTGCCGCGGATCATCAAGGTTCCCGCCGGCGCAGGCGTACGTGCGCGCCGAGAACCCCAAGGGGGAGATGGGGTACCACCTGGTCTCGCTTGGGCGGGCTCGGTCCCTACCGGCTCAAGATCCGCTCGGCATCCTTCTCCAACCTCTCGATCATCCCCTGGCTGATGGAGGGTGCCCTGGTCCCCGACATCATCGCCATCCTGGGGAGCCTCGACTTCGTCCTAGGGGACGTGGATAGATGAGTCAGACAGGCAGACGGCAGGACGGCCGGGCATGCTGTGCCTTTCCCGCTGGAGCTGGCCATCAAGCTGCTGGCGGCTGCGATCATCATCCCCACCACGGCGCTGGTGTTCGGGTACGCCGAGCTCAAGATCTCCGCCCACATGCAGAGCCGGATCGGGCCCTATTTCGCCGGGGGCAGATGGGGATGGGCCCAGTTGCTGGCCGACGGGGTCAAGTTCATCCAGAAGGAGGACGTCGTCCCCCGCGACGCCGACCAGGCGGTGTTCCGCTGGGCCCCGGCCGTGGTGCTGGTCGGGACCGTCCTCCTCTTCGCCATCATCCCGCTCGGTCCCGACCTGGTGGTGGTCGACCTCGACGTCGGGGTGTTCTACGCCCTGGCCGTTTCGTCGCTGGGGACCATCGGGGTGCTGATGGCGGGCTGGTCGTCCGCCAACAAGTACTCGCTGATCGGTGGCCTGCGCGCCGCCGGACAGCTCATCGCCTACGAGCTTCCGCTCGTCCTGGCGGTGGTCGGCGTCGTCATCCAGGCGGGGACGATGTCGCTCGTCGGGATCGTGGACGCCCAGGGGGCGATCGGGCATGCCCTACGTGATCCCCCAGATCATCGGGTTCGTCATCTTCATGATCGCCGCCCTCGCCGAGCTGAGCCGGATCCCGTTCGACATGCCCGATCGCCGAGTCCGAGTTGGTGATGGGCTACCTCACCGAGTACAGCGGTTTCCGGTTCCTCTTCTTCTTCCTGGCCGAGTACGCCAACATGTTCGCCCTGGCGGTGCATCGCCACCACCCTCTTCCTCGGCGGCTACTGGGTGCCCTTTCGACGTCGATCTCAACCTGGTCGGGCCGTTCTGGTCGTCGGGCCAAGGCGGCGCTCCTCATCTTCGGCTTCATCTGGTTCCGCTGGACCTTCCCTCGGCTGCGCGAGGATCAACTCCAGTCGCTGGCCTGGAAGGTGCTCATCCCCGTCGCCCTGCTCAACATCGCGCATCACCGCCATCTTCAAGGTGGTGTTCTGATGGCGCTCACGGTCCCCGGCGCCGGCCTGGCCAAGGGGATGTGGGTGACCCTGCGCACCCTCTTCACCCGACCGGTGACGGTCAACTACCCGGTGGTCAAGGAGACCCCGGTCCCCAGGGCGAGAGGCGTCATCGCCCTCGACCAGGAGGCGTGCACCGTCTGCATGCTCTGTGCCCGGTCGTGCCCCGACTGGTGCATCTACATCGAGGGCCACAAGGAGGAGAAGCAGCCGGACAAGCCGGGGGGCCGGGTCAGGGTGCGCTCGACGCTCGACCGCTTCGACATCGACTACGCCCTCTGCATGTACTGCGGGATCTGTGTCGAGGTCTGCCCCTTCGACGCCCTCTTCTGGAGCCCCGAGTACGAGTACTCCGAGTACCGCATGGGCGACATGCTCCACGACATGGACCGGCTCCAGGACTGGCTGGCCACCGTTCCCCCCTCGCCGGAGCTCGAGAAGTGAGATCTGTTCCTCGGCCGTCGTCTGCCGTCTGCCGTCTCGAAGGTCATGAAATGACCTTCGGGGACTGGATCTCGGAGCCGGCCAACTGGGCGTTCCTGATCCTGGCGGTGCCCGTCGCCTTCGCCGGGTTCCGCGTCGTCACCACCAAGAACGTGGTCCACGCCGCCCTCTACCTGGTCATAACGCTGGCGGGGACCGCCGGGCTCTTCCTGCTGCTCTCCGCCGAGTTCGTCGCCTGGGTGCTGGTGCTGGTCTACATCGGGGCGGTGATCGTGCTCTTCCTCTTCGGGATCATGATCACCCGCGCTCCGATGGGGAGCGACATCGCCCTCGACCACCAGCGGAAGGCACCGGCGGCGCTGGTTTCCGCCGGTCTGTTCGCCGTCCTGGCGTGGGCGACGGTGTCCGCCTTCGAGCTCACCACGATCGCCGCCGCAGGCGAGGTGGTGTCCACCATCTGCTGGGCGACGCCCTGCTGGGTCGGTTCGTCATCCCATTCGAGGTGGTCTCGTTCCTCCTCCTCGCCGCCCTGATCGGGGGGATCACCGTCGCCAGGCGCGACCTCACCCCGCTCGAGGAAGAGGAGCGGACGTCTGGTATGACGACCATCCAGTTCGTGTTGCTGGCGGCGCTGCTCTTCTCGTTCGGGGTCTACGGGCTGCTGGTGCGGCGCAACGCGGTGACTGGTGCTGTTGGCCGTCGAGTTGATGCTCAACGCGGTCAATATCAACCTGATCGCCTTCGAGGCGACACTGCGCTCGGCCCTGGCGGTCGGCCAGGTGTTCACCGTCTTCGTGATCACCGTGGCCGCGGCCGAGGTCGGCATCGGGCTGGCGATCGTCCTCATGATCTTCCGCAACCGGAAGTCGGCCAACATCGACGAACTGGATCTTCTCAAGTGGTAGGTCCCGCCGTGATCCTCGCCACCGAGGCCGAGCACGCCGCCCGCGAGGTGCTCACCTCGGGGCCGCTGCTCGAGTGGGCCTGGTTGATCGTGGCGGTGCCCTATGTCGCCTCGCTGCTCATCGTGCTGGTCGGCAAGCGGCTCCCCGGCAAGGGCGCCGAGCTGGCGGTGGGGGCGCTCGGCTTCGTCATGCTCTACGGGGCCGTCCTGCTCTACCTCAACATCACCCAGGGGGTCATCTTCGAGAGCAGCGTCACCGTCGCCGAGGTGGGCGCCTTCTCCTTGGAGTGGGGCTGGCTGGTCGACGGCCTGTCGATCATGATGTTCTTCCTGGTCGGGGTGGTCGGGTTCCTCGTGTTCGTCTTCGCCGTGGGCTACATGCGCGGCGAGGTCAGATACACCTTCTTCTGGGCGGCGTTCACCCTCTTCGCCGGGTCGATGCTGCTGCTGGTCTCGGCGCCCAACCTCATCCAGCTGATCGTCGGCTGGGAGGGCGTCGGCGTCGCCTCGTACCTGCTGATCGGCCACTACTGGGAGGACAAGGCCAACTCGTCGGCGGGCATGAAGGCCTTCTACACCAACCGGGTGGCCGACATCGGGCTCACCATCGGCACCATCATCCTGGGGACCGCCCTCGGCACCTTCCGCATCGAGGAGATCAACGCCGCCGCCGCCGGAGGGCGCCGCCGCCATAACCGGTGTCGCCTTCGTCGGCGCCATCCTCCTCTTCTTCGGGGCGATGGGGAAGAGCGCCCAGTTCCCGCTCCACGTGTGGCTCCCCGACGCCATGGCGGGGCCCACGCCGGTCTCGGCGCTGATGCACGCCGCCACCATGGTCACCGCCGGCGTCTACCTGGTGGCGCGGATGTTCCCGCTGTTCGAGTCGCTCGCCGGCCAGCACCGCAACTGGGTCCTCATCATCGGCTCGGCGACCGCGCTGCTCGGGGCTGCTGGCGCTGGTGCAGGACGACATCAAGCGGGTCCTCGCCTACTCGACGGTCAGCCAGCTGGGCTACATGATGGTGGCGCTCGGGGCCGGCGCCTACACCGCCGGTCTGTTCCACCTGTGGACCCACGCCTTCTTCAAGGCGCTCTTGTTCCTCTGCTCGGGGTCGGTGATCCACGCCGTCCACTCCAACAACATGTCCGACATGGGCGGCTTGAGGAAACCGATGCGGGTGACATTCTGTGACCTGGATGATCGGCGGCGTTCGCCCTGGTGGCGCTGCCCCCCTTCGCCGGGTTCTTCTCCAAGGACGAGATCCTGGCCCGGCTCGACAATGCCGGGTACCAGGGCGTGATGTGGATCGGGGTGGGGGCGGCGTTCGTCACCGCCCTCTACATGACCAGGGCGACGGCGCTCACCTTCTTCGGCATCTACAAGGGTCACGGTCATCCCCACGAATCCGAACGGCTGATGACCATCCCGTTGGTCGTTCTCGCCGTGCTCAGCGTGGTGGCCGGATGGGTGAACGTCCCCGGGGTGTACACCGGTCTCACCGAGTGGCTCGGGTACCAGGCAGGTGCTCTTCGAGGAGTTCCACCCCGAGGGGTTCGAGTTCCTGCCGTTGGTCGCCGGTCTGGTGGCCACGCTGCTCGGGATCTTCATCGGCTGGTCCATCTACGGGCGCGACGCCGCCACCCAGGAGGCGAGGGACCGGCTCCGGGTACCCGGTCTCTGGCCCTTCCTCCAGCACCGGCTCTACATCGACGATCTCTACTGGAACGGGATCGTGCAACCCATCAAGGGGCCGCTGGCGAGGGCGGTCAACTGGACCAACGACTATGTCGATCGACGCGGTGGTCAACGGGGTCGCGTTCGCCACTACCTGGCTGGGCCGCGTCGTATACGGCGGGATCGACCAGAGAGGGATCGACTTCGCCTACAACGGTCTCTCGACCGCAACCGATGAGGCGGGCGGGGCGGTCACCCACCTGCAGACCGGCAAGGTGCAGGAGTACGCCGCGGCGTTCGTGGTCGGGGCGTTGGTGCTCGTGGTGTTCGGGTTTCTCGGGTTCTTCGTCTTCGGTTAGGAGGGGTGGTTCCGATGGATTGGTTCGACAGCGGCTGGGGGCTCACCCTCATCGTGTTCCTGCCACTGGTGGGCGTGCTCCTGCTGCTGCTCACCCCCAAGGCCGCAGGAGACCGCCCAGAAGGGCATCGCCCTGTTGATCACCGTGGCCTGCTTCGTCCTCTCCCTGGTGGCCATCGCCCGGTTCGACTTCGGCGACTCGCACATGTTCCAGCTGGGGATGGACCTGTCGTGGATCCCGGCGATCGACGCCAGGTACCACATCGGGATCGACGGGATCAGCCTGCCGCTGCTGGTTCTCAGCTGCTTCGTGACCGTCCTGTCGGTCGTCTACTCCTGGAACCACTGGGAGGAGCCGCGCAACCCCAAGGCGTTCCTCGCCCTGATGCTCGTCCTTCTCACCGGGATGAACGGCACCTTCGTCGCCCTCGACCTGGTGCTCTTCTTCATCTTCTTCGAGTTGGTGCTGCTCCCGATGTACTTCATGGTGGGCGTGTGGGGTGACCGCACCATCCGAAAGATCCCCGGGTTCAAACGGGAGGTGGAGACCCGGCTCTACGCCGCCATCAAGTTCTTCATATTCACCCTGTTCGGCTCGGCGTTCATGCTGTTGGGATTTCTCGCTCTCTACTTCAACTCCGACGGCGGCGGCGCCGCCCCCACCTTCCAGATCCCCGAGTTGATCGAGCGGAGCGGGCTGTTCACCGGGAGCGTCGCCTGGTTCATCTTCGCCGCCCTCTTCCTCGGGTTCGCCGTCAAGGTCCCGATGTGGCCGCTCCACACCTGGCTCCCCGACGCCCATACCGCCGCCCCGACCGTCGGCTCGGTGCTGCTGGCTGCGATTCTGCTGAAACTCGGCTCCTACGGCTTCATCCGTATCTCGCTCCCGATCCTCCCCGAGCAGGCCCGGGTGTGGGCGCCCGCCATAGCCATCCTGGCGGTGATCGGGATCATCTACGGGTCGCTGGCGTGTCTCGCCCAGAGCGACATGAAACGGCTCATCGCCTTCTCGTCGGTGGGGCACATGGGCTTCGTGATGCTCGGGATCGCCACCCTCACCGAGGAGGGGATCAACGCCTCGCTGATCGGGATGGTGGCCCACGGCGTGATCACCGGGCTGCTCTTCTTCCTTGCCGGGTCGATGAGCCACCGCTACCACACCCGGGAGATGTCGCGTCTCGGTGGGAACCTCAAGCTGATGCCGCTGCTCGGGGGGATCTTCGCCTTCACCGCCATGGCCTCGCTCGGTCTGCCCGGGCTGGCCGGGTTCTGGGGCGAGTTCATGTCGCTGCTCGGCTCCTACCAACCGCTCGAGGGACTCAGTCTCGCCGTCTTCCGAACCGCCATGGTCTTCGGCGCCATCGGGACGGTGCTCACCGCCGGGTACCTGCTCTGGATGCTGCAGCGGGTCAACCTGGGCGAGCCCAACTCAGAGTGGCTCGGCCACAACTTCCACGACGCCGACCGCTACGAGCTGGCAGCGTGGGTCCCGCTGATCATCCTCATCGTCGCCATCGGTGTGTTCCCCGACCTGGTCTTCGGGGCCACCGACGGGGCGGTCGCCGCCCTGGTGAGCAACGCCTTCGGAGGGTGATTTGAGTCCAGACCTCGACTACGTCGCCCTCCTCCCCGAGATAGCGCTGTCGGTGACGCTGGTGGCGGTGCTGGCGGCCGACCTGCTGCTCCCTCGCACCAGGAAGTACTGGGTGGCGATCGTGGCATTGGTCGGGGTCACCCTCACCGCCATCCCGCTGATCTACCTGGCGATCGAGGGCGACCTCCCCTCGGTGATGGTCGACGGCGGCTACGTGGTCGACGAGTTCGCCCTGGCGCTGAAGGGACTGTTCGTGGTCTCCGGCTATCTCGTCCTGCTGATGTCGGTCAGCTACATCGAGTCCGAGCGCTACTACCAGGGCGAGTACTACTTCCTGCTCGTCGCCTCGATCCTCGGCTCGGTGGTGATGGCCTCGTCGCGCGATCTGATCACCCTCTTCATCGGGTTGGAGTTGGTCACCGGGCCGCTCTTCCTCCTCGCGGGCTGGCGCAAGGGCGATGTGAAGTCGAACGAGGCGTCGCTCAAGTTCTTCCTCATCGGGGTGCTCTCCACCGCCCTCCTGCTTGTGGGGGATGTCGTTCCTCTACGGGCTGACCGGGACGGTGGACTTCGCCGGCCTGGCCGCCGCCAGCGGCGACCTGGTCGACAACCCGGCGTTCGTCCTCGCCGTGCTGTTCGTCATGGTCGGGTTCGCCTTCAAGGTGACGGCGGCGCCATTCCACTGGTGGGCGCCTGACACCTATGAGGGAGCCCCGACCCCGGTGACGGCTTACTTCTCGGTGTCGTCGAAGGCGGCCGGGTTCGTCGGGCTGCTGCTCATCACCTACCTGGCGCTGCCCGACGCGGCCTCCATCTGGGGGCCGGCCCTCTGGCTGCTGGCGGTGGTGTCGATGACACTGGGCAACCTCAGCGCGTTGCGGCAGCGCAACATCGTGCGGCTGCTCGCCTACTCCTCGGTGGCGCAGGCCGGGTTCATGATGGTGCCCTTCGCCGGGGCCGCCGTGGACGGGAGCGATCTCAGCAGTCGCGGTCACCGCCACCGTGACCTATCTGATGATCTACGCCATCATGAACCTCGGTGCCTTCGCCGTGGTGATCGCCGGGGCCCGCAAGACCGGGACCGGCGAGATCGACGGCTGGGCCGGGCTCGGGTCCTACGCCCCCGGGCTCGGGCTGGCGTTGGCGCTGTTCTTCTTCTCGCTCGCCGGGATCCCACCGCTGGCCGGGTGGTTCGCCAAGTTCGTCATGTTCCGGGCGGTGATAGGCACCGGCAACCCGTGGACGCTGGCGCTGGCGGTGATCGCCGCCATCAACACGGTGATCGCGCTGGTGTACTACGCCCGGGTGGCCAAGGTGGTGTGGATGGACCCGGCGCCGGAAACGGCACCCGACGGGCAGGGACCGTCCGGTGGCGACATCGCTCGGGCTGGTGCTGGGGATCGCCGCCGTGATCACCGTCGTGCTCGGTTTCCTCCCCGGCATCGTCGCCGCCTTCGCCGACGCCACCCGGGTGATCGTCGCCGGCGGTTAGTCAGAAGAGGTGGCCCTCGTCGCCTTGGGTGCCGGTCGTCGTCTCCAACAGCCGACGGGCCGCGGCGCCCCAGATCGCCGAGGTCGACGCGGCCGGCATCGGCAGCAGCAACCAACCGCTCAGCCAGGTCGATGGCATCGTCGATGATGGGCGCTGTCGCCGCCGCCTCCTGCCCCATCTCGTGAAGGATGGTCCTCTCGGTTCGCGAGGCGACTATTGGGTCGACGACGCCCTCCACCCACACCAGAGTGCGGCGGCCACCACCCCTCTCCTCGCCCACCAAAGGCTCGAGGGCGTAGATGCGGTCGGCCCGGGCGTACTTGCCGTACCCGAGGAAAACCATCCGCGGCGACGTGGTCACATGGTGATTATCGCGAACGTCGCCATCCGGAGAAAATGCGGGGTCGTTAGCCACTACCCGCCAAATCCAGTACACGGATTGCGCGCAGTGTGTTCCAGCGGCTGGGGAAGCCTTCAG
This sequence comes from uncultured Actinomycetes bacterium, assembly GCA_963780745.1. Classification (GTDB taxonomy): domain Bacteria; phylum Actinomycetota; class Acidimicrobiia; order Spongiisociales; family DATADW01; genus DATADW01. Next base: position 547,569 of record CAWACT010000012.1, read on the forward strand.
GTCCTTCCATCTCGAAGTGCGTCGGGCCCTGGTGTGTGTTCTCCAGCGGCCATCGGCCGGTGCCATCGCGCTTGGCCGCAACCAAGTCGATCGCCTCGACGGACCGATCGTCGAGCGCCGCGCCGGTCAGCCGGAGGTAGTCCAGGCCGCGGAGCACGTCGTAGTACCAACGGGTCGGAAACGAGAACATGGTGAATCTCGGGTCGATGATCTGCCCCGTCGAGCGAGCACGGAATAGACCACGCTCAAGGAGGTACTCCTCGCCCTTCGAGCGAGCGGCCGCCACCACCTCCGACGATCCCCCGGCGTGTTCCCACTCCAGAAGCCCCTCGAGCACACAAATCGTCGTGTGGAACGACGACACGGTCGCCCCGTACTCGGCAAAACAGTTCCAGCCCCCATCGTCGAGCTGCTCGCTGACGAGGCGGTCGACGATTCCATCGACGGCCTCCCCGAAGTAGGCACCGTTCACAAGCGCGATTCCGTTGATGCACGGCTCGGTCTCGCCCTCGAAGTAGAGGGCGTCGACCCAACCCGGCCGGTAGGTACCGCCATCCCACCTGCCGTCAGTTCCTTGAAGCACGAGCAGCTCCGCCCCCCAGCCCTCGACTGCGACGCGTGCACGCTCGGCAGTCACGACGTCCACTGGCTCGCCAGTCAGATCGCGGATCACCTGCCAACGAATCGCCGGATCCGAGTCGAGAAGCCAATCGGTGCTTAGGGCGACATGACATCCGCGGACGTTACGTGGCGGGTATGACACGTCGTCCGAAATCCTCAACTTTGGGGATGCCGTGAGGGAAGGCGAGGACGATATAAAGCAAACAAGTGCTGGGGCCAACGGTGCGGTAACGACCGTACCCAGTCGGCTGACGGCAGCACCAGCCCTTAGCGCCAAGTGGGGTCGCGCGCGCTAAGGGCTGGTGGTGCTATTCGAGCACCCCGAACCGCATCAGTTGTCCGAGTCGTATGCCCGCCGGGGTCAGGCCGACGCGTCGGAGGCAACAGATCGTGACCGATTACCATCGGCCGGCTGACTCGTTCGACCTGGTCGTCGTGGCAGCAGGTCCGGCCGGACGGTGGTTTCAACCGTGTCTCAGTCTGTCCAGTGGATCACCGGGGCTTCGAGGATCGTGGTTGTCGTGATGCTATGAGTCGTTTCATGGGACAGGTTCGTACTCAAACCCATTCACAAGAAAGGGCATAAGTCCCGTCATCGTCTGATGTATACATCCACGGCCGGAATCTTGTTAATCCGGTTCGCCTCAATGCCGGCCCAGACACCCAAGCCAAGCCAAACAAGGACGCCGGATGCTCCGCCGGTCGGAAGGGCAACCACCGCCGCCACCACTATCGCAAGCACCGACAGCCAAAATTTCCTCACGTACAGCATGCCAAAGGCTCCGAACAGCAGCGCCAGGACCACGGCGCCTGCCACCGACTTACGAGGAACCAACTGAGGAACGGGCTGAGCCAGCAATATGGGCTGCACCAGCTGTGGAGCGGGCTGAGCCGGCAATATGGGCTGCACCAACTGTGGAGCGGGTTGGGCTGGCACTTTGGGCTGCTCTACGAGAACAGCTTCATCATCATGACGATGACCTACTTGCACCATACAGGCCGTACAGTCAAATTTGGGTTTCTGCCCCTCGGGCAAAAACGGATAAACCACTTCATCTCCCTAACAACCGGCCGCGAGGGCGGTCGCTGTAGTCATCAGTTACTGACGGCAATCGTGCCTCGTTTTCCATTAGCTGTCATCGTCAGGATTGATGATTCGACCGTTTTCGCTCCCGGTCAAGCCTGCGCCTGACCCGCGGCTGGGCGGTGACACCCGAAACGCGCACCGCCCCATGTCGGTGATGGGGCGGCTCAGATGCTGGCCGATAGCCTCGACCAGCGACATCCCCTGGGACCGTCGCTGCTCCTTGGTGGGGGTGGGCAGCGGTCCCTGAATCGTCCGAACGCCCGGCTCGCAGAAGCATGGCCTACAGAACAGAAATTGAGTTCGCCGATCTAGCCCGGCTCGCAGCCGGCGCCGTCCCAGCTCGCCCGGTTCATTCACTCTTCATCGAGAGGCCGAGTTAGCCGACTTCAAGAGTCGCTCGCGTGTCACGAACCTGTCAATGAGCGCCGACTGAGCGGCAAAACCCCTGGTCAGGGTACCTTCCTACCAGTACTCCTCGTAATGGACGTTGCCGGCGACGCCGCGGCGGTCGATGGTGAAGCCCATCTCATGGAGGACCTGGCACATCCCAACGGTCTCGGGAAATGTCGGCTGGTCGCCCTCCCATTCGGGAAGACCGATCATCGCCGGGTTGCCGCACAGGTAGACGTGGGTGGTGGCGGGGTCGAGGTCGGCTCCCAGCGCCTCGGCCAGCGAGCCGTCGGCGGCCAGCTCCTGGAGGTAGCGCTTGGGGGCGCCGCCCGGGTCGCGGGTGATGACCGTCAAGTAGTGGTAGTTGGGGTAGCGCTTCTCCAACTGCCGGTGCTCCTCGACGTAGGCGAGATCGTTGGGGTAGCGCACCGATACTGCGCTGAGGATCGGCCCGTAATGGCCCTTGCGGAGAAGTTCCACCACCATTGCGTTGTGCGGTGCCTCGCCGGTACCCGTCGAGAGGAAGAGAACCGAAGTGGCCGGGCCGTCCACCGCGTCCAGGGTGTACCTCCCCGCCATCTTCGGGCCCAGGTAGATCCGGTCGCCGACACGCTTCAGGGCGAGACGCGGGGTGAGACCGGGGATGCGCACGTCGTCCGGCGCCACCAAGACGATGTACAGCTCGATCTCCTCCTCGTGAACCGGGTCAAACATGTAGCCGCGGGTGTCGAAGAGCGGGCTCGAGATCGAATAGGAGCGGCGGATCAGCTTCTCCCGGTTCGCCTCGGGTATCGGGTCGTCGACATCGTCGATGCGCGGCTCCCACGCGCCCAACCCCGAGCGTGCAGTACTGCCCCACCCGCCAGGATGCGTTGACGCCATCGGGGCGCACCCGCAGCCTCCACAGCTCATTGTGGGCGGTGTCGAAGTGAGTGATCGTGGCGTTGTAGTGCTCGGCGCGCAGTTCCTCGACGCGGTGAGCATCGATCTGGATGCTGCGTTGCGAACCGGCCAGGTCGGGGAGGTGAGGGAAACAGACCGAGCGGATGGTTTCCCAGGCCCGCCCCGCCGGGACGAGATGATCCTCCGATTGCTCGGCGGTGTCCTCGAGGACGAACAGACCATCCGGCGCCGGGGAGCCCGGTTCCAGCAGCCCGGCTAGCGGCGGATCGGGTGCCACGCCCAGGGCGAATACCACGTGGTCGAACTGGAGGTCCGGGGTGCGGCGGTCATCGAACACCGCCATCGGATAACCCCCTACCTCGTCGATGCCCGAAGGCGCAGACCGCCACAGGACGGTGACCAACTGGCGTCGCTCCAGGTCCGAGAGGGTGCGGCGGCTCAACGCCGATAGGTCGGCGAACTCTCCGGTGAAGCAGAGCACCACCCGGGCGTCGCCCTCGACCAGATCGAACACCGCGGCGGCGGCGCGCTCGCCCGGCCCAACGACCAGGACGTCGAGGTCGCGGGTAGCCAGGCCGGTGCTCGTGTAGTGGATACGCCCGCTCAGCGTCTCGGACAGCTCGTAGGCCGGGAGGAGCGGCGTCTCGCCGGCCCGCTCCGCAAGGGCGCACACCGTGGCCAAATAGGTGTCGGCGGCCGACTCGACCAGCACCGAGCCTTCAGGACCGCTGGCGATGCTCTTCACCGGCGACTGGTAGCGGACGGTCAGACCGTAACGGCCGACTGCGTCCTGGGGCCGGACCCCATCGCTCTCCTCGAGGACCAACACGTTCTCAAGCCCGGCGTGCTCGGCCTCGACCGCAAGGGAGAGCGCCGCCGGCGTGCCCCCGACGACGATCAGGTCATACGACGTGACCAGCCCCAGCCTCCCTTGCCGCAGCTTTCCGATGGCGTCCGGAACTACTAACCCGACGGACCAACGGTAGCCAGGTCCTCGAATCTGCACTGGCGGGGATCCTTGTCGTCTCGCAGCCCCTTGAACGACGGAGCCCGGAGCCGCCCCGCCTCGGTGAGTTGGCGGTAGTCGACCGTCGCCACTAACTCGGGCTCGACCCAACGGATTTGGCGTACCTGGGGGATGGACCTCCGCTCTGTGGGATCCAGCACCGGTTCGGTCCGCTCTCGGGCTTCCACCTCGGCCAGCACGGCTGCGAGCGAGTCGCGATCGAACCCGGTGCCGACGTTGCCGACATAACGAAGCCGGTCTCCGTCGTAGACGCCGAGTACCAGCGACCCGATTGTCCCCAATCGGTTCCCCGACCCGGGACGCCAGCCCAGGACGACGACGTCGGCGTCGAGCACCGTCTTGATCTTCACCCAGTCGGGCGAGCGACGGCCCGGGTGGTAGCGGGAGTCGATGCGTTTCGCCATCACGCCCTCCAGGCCCTGTGCCTCGGCCGCGGTGTACAGGGCGTGGCCGGTGCCGATCACGACTGGCGACACCTGGAGGCTGGCCGATGCGACCACCGTCTCGTCGAGTAGTCCCTGCCGCTCGTCGAGCGGCCGGCCGGTCAAGTCCTCACCGTCCAGATAGAGGAGGTCGAACGCCATATAGGTCACCGGCGCCGATCGAGAGGCCCGCTCGACGTCAGCCGGCCTGCGGAGGTGCATGCGGTGCTGCAGTGCCTGGAACGACGGGACCCCCCGCTCCAAGGCGATGATCTCACCATCGAGCACGGCATCGGTCGCCACCAGCCTGTCGTGGAGCCCGGCCAACTCGGGATAGGCGACCGTCACGTCGTGGCGGTTGCGCGACACCAGCCGGGTCTCGTGGGTGCAGATCGCAATGGCGCGGATCCCGTCCCACTTTGGCTCGAAGCTCCACTCCGGGTCGTCGAAGGCGTCGCCACCCAGCGTGGCCAGCATCGGGTCGGGCGGGGGCAATGGTGCAGGGTCGGGGCGCTGATCCTCGGAGAGGATGGCGAGCCACTGTTCCTTGCCGCTCTCGACGCCGGTGCGTATGAGGTGCCATATACCCCGCAGCCGATTCCCTTCCAAGCGGAACGTCAGTTTTCCCGGTTCCCGGTCGAGCATCTCGTAGCTGCCCTGGTCGAAGATCCTCACCTCCCCGCCGCCGTATTCCCCTTTGGGTATCGACCCGGAGAACGTGCGGTACTCCCACGGGTGGTCCTCGACGTGGATGGCCAGGGTGCGTACCCCCGAGCGGAGTGGCAACCCCTTTGGCACCGCCCAGCTCACCAGTACTGGGGTGTCGCCGTTGAGCATCTCCAGCCTGACGTCATGGTGGAGGCGGGTGGCGTAGTGCTGCTGGATCACGAAGTGGGTGCCGGTTCGAGCTAACGCAGGGTCGACGTCTCCATGGAAGGATCCCGGCGGCTCCGGTGTTCGCTCGAAGCTGCGCTTGCGGTCGTACTCAGACGCCTTGGCCATCAGCCTCGTCGTATCATGATCGCGCCGCCGCCCGGGCCTTGGCCATCTGCTCCTTCTTCTGGTCGAGCCGCCGCCGCGCCGAGTCCGCGGCGCGCTGCGCCTGGTCGGCTTGACGGCGCGCCTCCTTGGCGTCCTTCTCGAGCGCGGTCACCTCTTCTTCGAGCGTGGCCACCTCGTCCTTGAGAGCGGCGAGCCGGGCATCGGCCTTCTTGGTGCGGGGCGGTTTCGGCTCATCCGCCGGGGAGGCCGTCAACGCAACCTCCCCGAACCCCGAGGGCTCCAACTCGGAGGTGAGCCGGCCCTGCGCAAGCGCCTCCTCGGCCGAAGGATCGGAGGCGGTCGCCATGAGGGTTCGGGCCATCCGCTCCTTGGTCGATTCGGCGGCGCCGAGCCCAGCCTCCTCGAGGATGCCGGCGGCGCGGTCCACCATCTGCCCAACCAGCCGGAGGCGCTCGTCTGAGGCCTCCCGCATGTTGGCAACCGATCCCGCCCCTCGGAGCGAAACGTGCGCCTTTCCCAAGGCCTTGATCAGCTCGGGAGCCTCGCGGGCCAACTGGTCGAGACCCCACACCACTGTTGTCGGTTTGCGGAGCCCCGCCACCTCGGCTGCCTCGGACTCCTCGCCTTCGGCGCGCAGTTCCTTGGCGATCCTGTTGCGCGTGGCGACGAACTCGTCCAACGGGGCAGCAAACAACTCCGCAACGCGGTCGGTCATCAGCGACACGCTATCCGGCTCCAGCTACATAGGTCGGAGCGAGGCGCGCCTCGAACCGTGGGCTGGAAGCGTCGCTGTGCGACGCTTCGAACCCTGGGTTCGCCTGAGGGGCGTGGCTTGGATCGATCCGTGGGCTGGAAACGTCGCTGTGCAACGCTTCGAACCCTGGGTTCGTGGTAGGCACGGTTAGCCTCGACCGACGTGCCCAAAGCCACCGCCGATCCGGCTCCGCTTCAGCTGACCGACGACGACCTCTTCCTCTTCAACGAGGGGAGCCACTTCCGCCTCTACGAGAAGCTCGGCGCCCACCTCGGCAGCCGAGCGCGGGGTCGATGGCACCTCGTTCACCGTCTGGGCGCCCGACGCCGAGCAGGTGTCGGTGATCGGTGAGTTCAACGATTGGGACCCGGACGCCGCTCCGCTCGACGCGGTTGGTGCGTCTGGCATCTGGACGGGGTTCGTCATCGGGGCGAGGGATGGGCACTCGTACAAGTACCACATCGCCTCTCGCCACCGCGGTTACTGGGTGGACAAGGCCGACCCCTTCGCCTTCCACAGCGAAATGCCGCCGGCGACTTCGTCGCGGGTGCGCGACCTGAGCTACCAATGGGGCGACCAGGCCTGGATGACGGCACGCCCGGAGAGGAACCTGCGGCGGGAGCCGGTGGCCATATACGAGGTCCATCTCGGATCGTGGATGCGCGACGTCGACAACCGCCCTCTCGGTTACCTCGAGGTGGCCGACCGTCTCGTCGCCCATCTCGACGATCTCCATTTCACCCACGTCGAGTTCCTCCCGGTCATGGAGCACCCATACGACGGCTCGTGGGGATACCAGTCGCTCGGCTACTTCGCCCCGACGGCGCGCTACGGGACGCCGCAGGACTTCATGGCTCTGGTCGACACCCTCCACCAGGCGGGGTTCGGGGTGATCTTGGACTGGGTGCCATCTCACTTTGCCGTCGACCTCCACGGACTGGTCTACTTCGACGGCACCCATCTCTACGAGCACGCCGACCCCCGTCAGGGGTTTCACCCCGACTGGGGGACCTTCATCTTCAACTTCGGCCGCAATGAGGTGCGGAGTTTCCTCATCTCCTCGGCGCTCTTCTGGCTGGACCGGTACCACGTCGACGGGCTCCGGGTGGACGCGGTGGCCTCGATGCTCTATCTCGACTACTCGCGGCCCGCCGGGCAATGGGTACCCAACCGCTATGGCGGCAACGAGAACCTCGAGTCGATCGATTTCCTCCGCAAGCTCAACGAGGCGGTGTACGAGTCCTTCCCGGGGGTGGAGACGTTTGCCGAGGAATCGACGGCCTGGCCCGGGGTCTCGAGACCCACCTACCTGGGTGGGCTGGGGTTCGGGTTCAAGTGGGACATGGGTTGGATGCACGACACTCTCGACTACCTGGGCCATGACCCGATCTTCCGCAGCCACCACCACACCGAACTCACCTTCCGCGGGCTATACGCCTGGACTGAGAACTACTGCCTGCCGCTCAGCCACGATGAGGTCGTGCACGGCAAGCGCTCGCTCTTGGAGAAGATGTCAGGCGACGACTGGCAGAAGTTCGCCAACCTGCGGTTGCTCTTCGTGAGCCAGTTCGCACAAGCGGGCAAGAAGCTGATCTTCATGGGCGCCGAGATCGCCCAGCGCCGCGAGTGGAACCACTCGATCGGGGTCGATTGGCACCTCCGCCAGTTCGCGGCGCATGCCGGGGTGGAACGGCTCGTTGCCGATCTGTGCCGGGCCTACCGTGACGAGCCGGCGCTCCACACTCTGGACTGCGATCCGGCCGGGTTCGAATGGATCGAGGCCAACGACTGGCAGGGCAGCACCCTTGCCTTCCTGCGCAAGGACGACGGCGACGAGGTGGTGTTGGTCGTCCTCAACGCCACGCCGGTGCCCCGTTACAACTACCGGGTGGGCGTTCCTCGGGGCGGGATCTGGACCGAGATCCTCAACAGCGATGCCCTCGTCTACGGCGGAAGCGGTCACGGCAACATGGGTGAAGTCGAGGCGGTGCCCAACGGCACCCACGGGAGGCCGTTCTCGATCGGGCTCACCCTGCCCCCTCTGGCCGGCGTGATGCTCCGCTGCGGTCCCGCCAAGCCAGGGTGACCCTGAAGAGCCGGCTGCTGGAGCGGATGCGATCCGATGGACCGATCGGCTTCGACGCCTTCATGGAGACGGCGCTCTATCACCCCGATGGCGGCTACTTCACCGCAGGGCCGCTGCGATCGGTCAAGGCGGGCGACTTCCTCACCAGCCCCGAGGTGAGCCCCATGTTCGGCGAGACGCTGGCCGTTTTCGTCGACGCCGAGCGCCGCCGCCTCGACCTACCGCCGGCGTTCACCTTGGTCGAGGCGGGCGCCGGTTCGGGCTCACTGTTGGCCCCGCTGCTTGCGGTGGCGGGTCCGGTCGAGGCGTGGGCGGTCGAGGCCTCACCGGCGGCCCGGCAGGCCCTCGAGTTGGTGGTGCCCGGGAGGGTGGTGGACTCGCTTGCGGAACTTCCGCAGCATTTCGAGGGGGTGGTGATCGCCAACGAGCTGCTCGACAACCTCCCCAGCGCCATGGCGGTGCGGACCCCGGGCGGTTGGGATGAGCGGCTGGTGGGGGAGTCCAACGGCGGCCTGGTGCTGGTCACTGCGCCCGCCCGGCCCGAGGTGGCGTCGTGGGCGGACCGCTTCGCCGGTCCGGTAACCACCGGTTCGATCGTCGAGGTCCAATTGGCGGCGGGTGCATGGCTCGAATCGGCGCTTCGACTGCTCGAAGTGGGTGCGGTCGTGGTGATCGACTACGGCGACACCGCCGACGGTCTCCTGCCGCGCCGTGCTCAGGGCACCATCCGTACCTACCGCGCCCACCACCTCGGCCCCGACCCGCTTGACGAGCCCGGTGCCGCCGACATCACGGCCGATGTCAACTTCACCGCGCTCGTTCGCCGTGGCCGAGGAGGCCGGTGCCGCCGTGGAGATCCATCGTCAGGACGACTTCCTCGCGGGTTGGGGCTGCGCGCCCGTCTCTCCGAGTTACGTCACCTCGAGCTGGAGCTGGCGCGCTCCGACGATACTTTCGACGGCTCCGGGTCCGGTCGCGCCGCACCGAGGTGGAGACTCTGCTCCATCCCCGCGGGCTGGGCGACTTCAGAGTCATGGTCGCCCGGGTGGGGAACCAGCCGGCCGGTCCCGGCGTCCCATCGGCATGAGGAGGATTGCCATCGTGCTGGCTCTCTTTGCGGCGCTCGCCGCTTGCGGCGGAGGCGATCTCGCCGGGTCTACGCTGGCCGGCGAGGAGACCACCACGACCGACAACACCGCCGAGCCGCCGCCGACAACCGGCCGACCTGCCCCCAGCCTCCCCCCCAAGGAGACGCTCCCCACCGTGGTGACGACAAGCACGCCCGGGGTGACCGGCGAGGTGCCGGAGAGCTTCGTCGACAAGGTGGTGGCAGACGCTGCGGCTCGTGCAGGCGTAGACGAATCGTCGGTCGTCGTGACCACCGCAGCAGCCGTGCAGTGGCCCGACGGGTCGCTGGGTTGTCCGGAGCCGGGCATGATGTACACGCAGGCGATCGTCGACGGATCCCAGATCGTGGTCCAGGCCGGCGGCGAGACCTACGACTACCGACTAGACGGCCGCGGCCAGTTCAAGCTCTGTGAGTCGCCCATCGGGAAGCTGAGCCGTTGAGCCTCGTGGCGGGGACCAGTTGCCCCCGCCACGAGAATGGCTCCGCTCAGTTGGCGAGGACGATCGCCCTCGCCTCGTTGTTAGCCCTGGACCCACCCCGGTAAAGGAGCAGGATCCCCGTTTCGGTGTTGTTGGTGTCGGATCCGGTGTCGATCACGCTCATCGTGTCCGATGCGCCGGGTTCGAGCACGGTCAGCCCGATCTCGCCGGCGGCAAAGTCGGCGAGGAACCGCTCTCCGAGCGGGGCGATGGTGATTCCGCCGATCTCGTCACCGGGCCCTCCGAAATAGAAGTCCTGGGCGATGGCGGTGACGTCCATCGGCTGGCCGAAGTTGGTCGCGTTCAGCCCCACCTGCTCACCGCAGAACAGCAGCACCGTGTTGGCGCTGTTGGTCTCGTGATCGGTGAAGAAGAACGCCTCGGCGTCTCCGGTCTCCAGGTTCACCGACCAGGTGACGTTACGACCGTCCTCAAGCCCCGAGAGCGTGAGGTCCCGGTTGATGACGATGTAGTCGTCGGTGCCGTCCTGGTCGGTGTCGAGCACGAACCAGAACGAGGCCGGGGCGTTGGCGTGGGTCTGCCGCTCCCATGTGTTGACGGCGAATGCCATGACGAACGACTCGACATCGCTGCAGAACCCGGCCGGCACTGGGAAGGTGCTGTAGCCGATACGGCGGAAGTCGGGCGTCGGGCTTTGCTCACCCTGTCCCCCTTCGGGTAGGTCATCGCTAGTTGCGATCAGCGAGTACGCCTCGACCGTCTGGGTGCCCACACCGTTGTTGGTCAGCGAGTAGTCGGGACCAGCTTTGCGGACCGTGACATCACCCGACTTGCGGGGCAGCACGTGCCAGGGGAGGTGGAGGCTGCCCTTCGAGCTTTCCATCACCAGGTAACCGTCGTACTCGAGGTCGGTGATCGGCCCGGAGTCGGCGCCGCCGGCACCCGAGTCGGCCGACCAGTCGGCCAGAGCCGACCCGGCGATGGTGATGGTCACGTCGAAAAGGGTCTGTCCCTGGGCCGGCACCGTGACCGAAGTGGGCGCGCTCACCGAGACTGCCCCAGAGGCGGCGTCGTTGTCGAACCGGAACTGGGGTGTCACCGAGTAGGTCGTGGCGGAGTCGCTGAAGTTCCTCACCAGCACCTGCCGGGTGAGTGTTTTGGTCGAGGTCACATCGGCCAGGCCGAAGGACAGGGCGCCACGGGTATCGGCGTCCCAAGCCGCCCCGGCGGCCTCGATGGCGCGGTCAACCCGCACCTCGCCGCCGCCGATCCGGGCGATCGGTGCCAGGCCGGCGCCGAGCTCGGCCGGACCATTGAAGATCTCGGTCTCTGCCGTGTTGACCAAGTGAGTTCTTCAGGTCCATTGGGGTCTGGCGTGGGAATGCGTCGAGCAGCAGGGCGGCGGAGCCAGTAACCATCGGGGCCGCCCCCGAGGTCCCGCCGAACGGCCCTTCCTCGGAGCCGGTGCCGGCGATGGCTGAGACCGATTCGCCGGGGGCGCCGATCTCCGGCTTGGCCACGATCGACCTCATCGACGGTCCCCGTGACGACGACCCGACCATTGTCCCCACCAGTGGGATACCCACCGCCGGGTCGATCAGGATGGTGACGCCGTCGTCGAGACCGCTCTTGAAGGTCTCCGAGGTGTCCTGGCTGACCATGTAGCCGGGAATGTCGATCGGCCGGTCGCCGCCGTCGGCACCGGCGAACGGCTCTTCCGGAGTGACCAGACCGATGATCCCGGCGAGGCCGCCTCCCTGACTGATGTTCGAGATCTTGAGGGTGAAGTTGCACTCGCCCCGGTCGACCAGGACGATCAGTCCGGTGAGCGACCCGGCGGCGAAGGGCTCACAGCCCAGCAGGTTCCCTCCGGCGCCGTCTCCGTACTGAAGCGGCGCCTCGATGGGTTCCGTAGGCGCCACCGACCAGGGTTGGAAGACCCCGGTGTACTCGCCGGCGATGTCGTCCGGTGTCAGAACCTGGAGCACCGGCAGGACCGCAGATGGCATATTGGTCTGCGCCGCCGCCAGGGCCGAGGGGGTCGCAGCGGGCGTCCCGAGCACGTACGGCTTGTCGCCGCCGTTGCCGGCGGAGGCGACAGTCAGGATCCCGGCGCGGGTGGCATTCTCCACCGCCAGCGATAGGTCTTCGTCGAACGCCTGGCCGTAGTCCGAGCCGAGCGACATGTTGACGATGTCGACCCGGTCGCGGGTGTCCCCGTTGCCGTCGGGATCGAGCACCCAATCCATCGCCTGGAGCAGGGCCACGTCCGGGCAGGTTGTGGCTTGCGTTGCACACACCTTGAGGGCGTAGAGGTCGACCCCGGGGGCCACCCCGTTGCTGCCGCCGGCGATATGGGCCACGTGGGTGCCGTGACCCTCGCCGTCGATCGGGTCCGGATCGGGCGCCAGCGGCGGGCTGTCGTCCCCGCCTACCCATGACTCGCCGACGAAGTCGAAGCCCCCCACCACCCGTTCGGTGGGGAAGAGGCCATCGGTGGTCGTGTTTCGGGGATCGTCCGGGGACGTCCCGTATGCCGCCTCGTACGCCTCGACCGTCCCCGGTCCTCCAAAGGCGGCGTGGGTGTAGTCGATCCCGGTGTCGAGGATCGCCACCTTTACCCCACTACCGTCGAACCCGAGGTTGTGCACCGCCGATGCGCCGATGTAGGGCACGGTCTCGGACAGCGCCAGTTCGTAGTCACGCACCCGGGCGATGGAAACCACACGGTCGTCGGCGGCGAGTTCCTCGAGGGCGGCGGCATCGACCTCGACCACGACCGCGTTCAACGCGGTAGTCGTGGTGGCCAGGGTGTTGAGCCCAGGGTCGATCGAGCGGGCCGTGCCGAGGAAGGCGGTCTGCTCGGCGGTCACCTTGCGGCCCTGCGCACGCTGCTGGGCGGCGGTGCCGTCAGCGGCGGCGACGAGTGCCACCGGTCGGGTGCTAAGCCTGATCCTGACCGCTACCTCGCCGTTGGCACCAAGGAGTGTCGGGTCGAGCTTGCCTATCGCCGATGCGTCGGCGCTGGCCGGTTGAGCCAGACGAAGCGAATCGAGACGGTCTGGCCGAGGACGCTCGGGAGCCTGCTGAGCCGCCGCCGGGATGGCGAGCCCTATCACCGCAATCAGCGCCGTGAGGACTCCGAGGAATCGTCGCACCACGATGTCTCCCCTCTTGTCGAGTTGGGCCGATCCCACCCCGATCGGCAAGGCAACCATAAAGGGCGAGTCAGGACATACGCACGACGAAGGGGCCGGTATTTACCGGCCCCCTTCAATGGTCGATCCGGAATGCGGCTCAGCGAATCCGGATCAGATCCGCCTGCTTCGCGCCGGAGTGGTTCTCGGCGTACACCACCATCCAACCCTTGACCGGGGTCTCGGCGAGCTGGTCGCCGTTGACCGCCGGCGGTCCAATCGATCGACTCCCCGGCCGCCAGCTCGGCGAACCCGCCCGTCTCTACCGGCTGGGTGAAGGCGTTGAAGCTGGCAACCCCGTTGACGATGTCGTCGCCGAGCGTCCTCGATGGAGAACACACCCGCCTCATAGGAGAACTCCTCGGCACCGCCGGCTTCGAGCCCCACGTCGGACAGCAGGAATGGCAACAGCACCACAGAGCTGTTGAGCCCGCCACCTGCCAGGAAGGCACTTATGGCCTCCCCGGTGGCCAGGTCGACAGTGAACGAAGCCAGGGTCCCGCTGAACACCCCGGTCGGTGACGGCACCCAGATCGAACCCGATCACCCCGAAGTCGGGGTCACCGTCGCCCGTCGTGTCGAGTAGGACGTCCCACTCGTTCACCGCAGGGTTGGAGACGGCGCCGAACGTCTGGATGCTGAAGACCCCGAAGTCGGAGTCGGGGAACGACTGGACGCCCACGGCGCGCACGTCGGTGGTCAGGGCGTCACCCTTGAGGTCGGTCAGACCCCAGGCGTAGACGTCGAGGGTCCCGGTGGCACCCGCCGCGTTGCTGCTGGTGAACTCGATCACGTCGGCTGCGGTCACCACCTTGGGCGTGGTCGATATCGACGACACCCCCCTCACCACCTCGACGAACGGAACCCGCAGGGCCGGGGCGTCGCCGGAGGTCGGGGTTAGGACGATGTTCCCCGAGGCCGTCTGGAAGCCGGGTGGGACCGATGCGGCGTCGACCGAAAGGGTGACCTGGACGGATACCTCGGCGCCAGCCGGCACCGAGACCGTCGCCGACGAGAAGCTCGCCGATGGCGTTGCCCGATGCGTCTGTGTTGCACTCGGGGCTCAGCGAGTAGGTCGCCGTGCTGGTCCCGTTGTTGAACAGGGTGATGGTCCTGGTCGTCGTCCACGGTCCCGGTCGACTGGACCAGCCCGTAGGAGAGCCCGCCACCATGGGGGTTGCCCATTGCGACCACCTCGGTGGCCACCGCGTCGACCGGCTGGACCACCCCGGAGCCGGCCCTGGTGGTCACGTAGCCGGTCATTTTCGCTGGGTCGGCGGTGTTGATGATGGCCGCCTTGATCTGGTTGACCTGCCAGCGGGGATGGGCCTGACGCACCAGTGCGCCGATTCCGGCGACGTGGGGCGAAGCCATGGGAAGTGCCGGAGAGCTTGGAGCGACCCGGTACCCGATCCGACCAGGGTGGAGATGATGCTCACCCCAGGTGCGATGACGTCCGGCTTCTGGGCGCTGTCACCGTTGCGCGGACCGCCCGAGCTGAAGCCGGCGAACCCGGTGTAGTTGGGGTTGGGGACCTCGCCGGCGTCCTCGATGGTCACCGTCTGTCCCGCCGCCGCCACCACGGCCGCCTCATCGGAGAGCTTGGCGCCGAGGAACGGGATGGTCACACCGGCGATTGAACCCTCGTACGGAGGGAGGATGTCCTCGTTGTTGATCATCACCACCGCAGCGGCACCCGCTGCCTGGCCGAGGATGGCGCGGTCCACCCGGGCGCACACCCCGCGGTAGGTGACGGCGATGTCTCCGGGTTGAACCGCGGCGTAGTCGCTGGCGGCACACCCGAGCGACTCGTCGACATCTGCTGTCGCCGGGTCGTCATCGAGCACCACCACCGGTCCGGTCACCGGCAGGTCGGTGGAACCGTTCGAGTTCTGCATGTCGATCGTCCCCGCGGGAGCGATGAAGTCGACGTGGGGTGTTCCCTCGATGGTGTCCATCGCCGCCACGGAGAGCACGCCCGGATCCGGCGCCCGGCGATACCGGTGATGTACCGGCCCGGCCCCGAGTTGCCCGCCGAGGTGACCACGACGACACCGGCGATGGCGGCGTTGGTAGCCGCCACGGCGCTGGGGTCGTTCGACCGGCCGAAGGGCGATCCGAGGCTCATGTTGATCACGTCGAGGTCGTTCTCCACCGCCAACTCGATGGCATCGATGACGACTTCGGTATCGGTCGCCCCGTCGCACCCGAATACCTTGAGGGCGTAAAGGGTCGCCTGAGGGGCGACACCGGGCCCGATCAGGAAGGAATTGGTGTGGGTCGTCTCGTCGTAAGGACCGGTGAAGGTGCTGCCGTCGGTGAGTACGCCTGCACCCGCTGCGGTGCCGGCGACGTGTGAGCCGTGCCCGTTGCAGTCGAGGGGATCCGGGTCGGGCTTGGGCGTGTTCAGCGCCGGGTCGTCGCTCGAGGGGTCGTATTCGTTCCCGACGAAGTCATAGCCTCCCGCCACCTTGGCGGTGGGGAAGGTGCCCGGCTCGATAACCGTCGGGTCGTCGGCTGCATGGTCGGCCGGATCGCCCGAACCGCCGAAGTTGGCGTGGTAGTAGTCGATCCCGCTGTCGATGACACCGACGGTGACCCCCTCGCCGGTGAGACCGAGGTCCTGCCAGACAGAGGGGACCTCGAGGAAGGGGACCGAGTCGGCGTTGGTCGGCGAGTGCCGCTCGATGTGCCTGATGGCCTTGACGTTGGGGAGTACGCGCAGTTCTGCCACCTTGGAAGCGGCGATGCGTACCCGCATTCCGTTGTAGGCATCCTGCAGTTGTGACTGGACGACACCGCCGAGACGGCGGATCGAGGGGGCGATGGCGTCCTGCTTGACCTTCAAGCTGGCGCGGAATGCGGCCCGCTGCGGCTTGCTCAACTCGCTGCCCTGGGCGATTGCCTTGCCCTGTTCGACGGCTACCGGGGTTCCGGTCATCTCCATCATGACCGTGACCATCCGGTTGGGGTCGGCGAGTGCAGGGAGCAACTCGGCGTCGATCCCGGCGAGCGACACCTCTTCAAAACGACGGTCGGGTGCCTCTTGGGCCCCGACCGGGAGCGCGGCACCGGCCACGAGGGCCGCAGCTACCAGAAACGTGATCAGTCTCCGCACCCGAGACTCTCCTCCACAGTCGAAAATGTGTTACGCACCGCGCAGCTCCCCTAATCCCGAGCCACCCGGCGTTGAAAACCCTAGCAACGAGCATCTTGCTCGGCTCCAAAGGCATGGATCGGCCTCTCGGCTCCTCAGGTTGAGAGATACCCGGAAGAGGTGGGCCGATACGTAGCTGCCATTCGAATAAGAGCAGCGGACTTCTACGCTGAGACGGCGATGAACAACCTGAAGACGGTTGCCCTCCTTGGCTTCCTGAGCGCCCTGGTGGTGCTGGTCGCTCAGCTATTCGGGCTATCGGCTTGGGCCGGTCTCGGCATCGCTGCCGGGCTCAACCTTCTCATGTACTTCTTCTCCGACCGGTTAGCCCTCTCCTCGAGCGGTGCCCGACCGGTCACCGAGCAACAGCTCCCGGAGGTGTACGCCATCGTCCGCCGGCTGGCCACGTCGCAAGGCATGCCGATGCCGACGGTCCACTACATCGAGTCGCCGCAGCCCAACGCCTTCGCCACCGGGCGCAGCCCGAGCCGCGCCGCGGTGGTGGTGACCGCCGGGATCCTCCAAGCGATGACGCCGAGCGGAGCTGGAGGGCGTGCTCGCCCACGAGTTGTCCCACGTGCGTAACCGGGACATCCTCATCACGACCATTGCCGCCGTGCTCGCCGCGGCGCTCTCGGTATTCGTGCGGTTCGGTTTCTTCTTCGGGGGCAGAAGGGACTCGGGCAACCCGATCGGGGCGGTGCTCGCTTTGGCGAGCATCATCCTCGCCCCGATCGCAGCCATGATCATCCGGCTCGCCATCTCCCGTGCCCGGGAGTACGAGGCGGACGCCTCCGGCGCCCGTATCACCGGCGAGCCGCTGGCACTCGCATCCGCCCTGGAGAAGATCGGTACAGCCAGTGCCCGGGTCCCGATGAATGTCAATCCGGCGTTCGCCGAGCTCTACATCGAGGATCCGGCCAAGGCTGTCAAGCGTCGCGGGTTGACCCAGCTGTTCTCCACCCACCCACCGATCGAGGACCGGATCCGGCGGCTCCGGGAGATGGCCCTCTCAACGGGCGGTCGCTGAACTCGGACGCTCGGGGACTTCGGGATCCCGAGGTGTGGCAGTCGGCCGTGCTGGCCGGACGCCACGACCGGCACTGCGGACGGCAATCCACGTGGGAATCTGGATGAGGTCGGTGAGTCGTTCCCGCCATGTGAGCTCGGCCGCCGAGTCGGCCGGTTCGATTGCGACATGGCTGCCGGATCGCACAAACCGGTTGCCGGTGAGAATCGGCGGCACCTGCAGACGACTGGGGTCGACCCCATCGAGTGCGTGACCGAGGGCGACTGCGCCGATCTCCAGCGGATCGACGGTGAGACTCTCATAGCTCACGATCACCCGGTTCGAGCGCGGATGGGTGAGGTAGGCCGCCCACGACAGAAGGCTGACCACCATCAAGTAGAGGTTGAACGACAGTGCTTCCTTGTACCCGCTCGCCATGGAAGGACCGGGCCACTGAGCTGGGGCGCCGGACGAGATAGACGAGGCGGACCTTGCGTTCCCCCAGGAGCCGACGGAGCGCCCGCGCCCGGCGCGGATAGTGTGAGCTGTCGACGACCACGGCACAACCGCTCTCGCCGGCGACCGCATAGAGGACTTGCAACGTCATCCGTTCGTAGTCGACCCGTGTATTCCGCTGGGCCGTTACTCGGCCGATCCCGGCTGGGTGCTCGAATAGGCGCTTGTAATCGTGCGCCTCGATCGTTGGTGGGCCGACGCGGTCCCTAATCCTCTTCCAGAACTCCCGACTGTGGTCGATCGTGCTGAATCCGTCGCGCTCCGCCCAGTCGCAGAGCTCCCCGGCAAAGAAGACCTCGTCAGATTGCCCAATGAGCACACCGAGAAGTGTGCTGCCCGAGCGCGCCGCCCCCATGATGAACACAACTTCAGGTGTACCCGAATCCCCTGGCATCAGGCACCGCGGTCGGCGACATCGGACCCCGGCGGCAGCATGCGATCGGTCGCTCCGATTTGTCGGGAATGATGGTCGGACCCGAATCGTCGATGAGCCCATGTGCGACGCGCACCGCTCGCCTTCCACCACCGCCGGACCGTCGGAGGCTATTGGCCATCGGAGTGACGATCAGCAACGCCAACGTCAACGCCACCACCCCGGCGAGCGCCGTGCGTTGTTGCCGCGGATTGTCATCGACGAACGGAGTGACGCTTCGATTCGTGACGAGATTCTCGAGTGTGTTTACCGCGCGGTAGTCGAATGCGGCGGTGTCGTTGTTGACCATGGCCTGTTGCCAAGCCGATTGTGCCTGCTCGAGATTCGTCGCCAGCCGTCGGTATTCGAGCACCGCCGCGCTCGAGACCAGGGAGCTCAGACTGAATTCGATAGCGCTCCGCCCATAACTCATTGATCTCGGTGTCGGTGTCGGTGTCAGTGTCAGTGGCGGTATCCGTGGCGGTATCGGTGTCCGTGAGCGTCTCTGCGGCAGCGATCTGTTGGTCAAGTTGCGCCACCTGGTTGAGAGCGTTGCGGTACTCGAATTCGGGATCGACCATGGATTCGTCGCGCAAGAACTCATCCATAGCCTGTTGCGCCTCTTCGAGTCGGTTGGTGGCTCGATTGAGTAGGAATCGGCTTCGCTCGAAGTCGCCCTTGGCAGCGTCGTCAAGCAGGCGGTGGGAGACGAGATCCACCGTCTGCTCGGCGACAACCGGGTCGGCGTGCACGAACGAAAGGTCGAGCAAAGAGGTGACTCCGCGCCGCTCGGCCTCGATGCCCGCCAGGTAGGTCTCTTCGATCCAACTCCGGCACCTCGTCGAGTACGAACTCCACCATCGAGTCAGCCTCGATCTCCTCGCCCACGTCCGCAATGAAGAGGTTCACGGCGCTGGCCGACTCCTGGACGGTGCTTGGCGGCTTGATCTCCACTGTCGCTCGATGACGTTCCGCCGGCACCGGCAACGTCTTATAAGTGAAGAATGCTGTCGAGGACGCGATGGCAAACGAGAGCACCACAGCAAGGGCGATGAGGAGGCCGCTGATGAGTCTGCGTCTCATGGACTCGCTGCGACAGGTCGTGGGACAATCGAAGCTCGGCGCGCCAGCGCAGCCTCAAAGACCGCCAAGTGTCGTCGGGCCACTTCGTCAAAGGACAGAACGCGATCCGCCACCAAGCCGGGTTTCAACGGACCCTCATCAATTGCCGCCCGAGTGCTCCGGAGCAGATCCTCGTCGTTGTCAACGAGATGGACACCGGCACCAGCGAGCGCCCGGTTTCCCGGAATGTCCGATGCGACAACCGGAGTGCCGCACGCCAACGCTTCGAGTACGGCATTTGGGTATCCCTCGCTCATCGAAGGCATCAACAGAACATCACTGGCTCGTAGGGCGTCAGCCAATAGGTGACGCTCGGCCAGGTGGCCGAAGAACCGCACCGGCTGGGATTGAGCCTGGATCTCCAAACGGCGTCGCTCCGGACCGTCACCCACGATCACCAGTTCCGCGTCATGACTCTCGCGGAGGCGGGGGAGCAGCGAAACGGCGCGGTCGAAGCGTTTGCTCTGAATCAGACGGCCAACGGCCACCAGCCGCCATGGGCTGCCCTCGTGTCGAGAAGGACGAGAGGCGGAGTGGAAGACTTCACCGTCGAGCCCATTGGGAATCACCGCCAGCCGGGGATCGTCGGCACTGATCCCACTCGTCCGGCGAAGGAAGTCGACGACAGCCGACGAGTTCCCGATAAAGGCATCTGTCACTCCCCGCAGGAGGCGATTCACCACCTGAAGGAGCGTCCGGTGGTCGTCGGCGGCACGTTCGGAAACGACCATGGCGGGGCGATTGGGGCCGGCGGTGGAGAGGCGGGCGAACGCGCTGGCCCCGGGTAGCGAGGAATGGACGACATCGTGGCGTGAGGCCAGGCGGCGCAGAGCGGCGGCTCGGCGTATGTCGCCCATGCCGTTGCCGTTCAGTTCGACGACCGGCACCCCGGCAGCTCGCACTGTCGAAGTCAGGTCCGATCCGGCATGGAGCACGCAGAGGGTCGCTTCCCAATGCCGGCAGTGGGCCGCCTCGAGCATCCTGACCAACTGGTGCTCGGTTCCTCCCGGAGACATCCGGCTCATGACGTGCAGCACCTGCATCATCGCCCGAGCACCCGCCGGTAGAGATCCTCGGTCTGCTCGGCAATGGATTCCCACCTATACCGGTCGATGATCTCCCGGGAGGCGCCTTGCCAGGACTCACGTTCGTGATCAGAGTTCCTCAGGGCTTCGGCTAGAGCAGCGCTGAGAGCGTCGATGTCACCTGCTGGGAAGAGGCGGCCTCCCGGACGGCTGGCGGGGAGGATCTCGAGGTGACCGGGGATGGCGCTCAGCACCACCGGTACTCCATGGGAAATGGCCTCGAGCACCGTCAAGGGCAGGCCCTCGAGCAGAGACGGCTGGATGAATACCCGGGCATTGGCGAAGAGGGCGTTGAGTTCGTCGCCGTAGATGTACCCCGGCATCACGACTCGTGGATCCGCCTGTGCCAATTTCTTGAGCGCCAGCTCATAGTCGTCGGTGTAGCTCGTGCTGCCAACGACCGCGAGAGAGCATTGGGTGCTCACCTGAGCGAACGCACGGATGAGAAGGTCGACACCCTTCTCCGGAATGAGTCGTCCGACGAACAGGGCGTAGTCGCCGGTGCGGAGTCCCAATCGACCGAGAATCCCGTCGTCTCTTCCGGAAGAGGGCGTCACCCCGTTGGAGATGTGGACCGTGTGCCCGACTCGATCACGGTAGTGGTCGAGGAGGTAGGCGCCGACAACGATCACGGCATCGGGCACCCGCTTGCTCAACCAATCTCCTGCCCGGAGCACGCGTCTGCTGAATCGACCCCATTTGGCGCGATCCTGGTCGAGCCCATGGATGGTCTGGACGACCTTTGCTCCCGACAGCCAGCGTGGAACCGGCGACCAAAGGCCGGGGCCCATTGCGTGGTAATGCACGATGTCGAGTCCCAAGCCCAAAGCCATGAGACTGGCGACTCCGCTGTGCACCGCCGCCTCGAGGTGCTTGGACCCATGGGTCGGAGCGTGGACCAACGTGACTCCCCGGTAAGAGCGCGCCCGACCGAGTGTGTAGTTCGTCCTGCAGAACACCACGACCTCGTGGCCACGTTCCACGAGTCGGGTTGCGAGCTCTTCCACGTGACGTTCAATGCCCCCATACGTCGCCGGCAGCCCGCGCTGGCCGATCATTGCGATCCGCATCGGGAACGGCGAACGCCGAGTCTATGGGTTGATGATCTCGCAGTTGCGGAAGACTGTCCCCGGATCCTCGTCGTTGCAGATGTCGACGCCTGCTCCACCGTTCAGCACGTCGGTTCCTGTCCCGCCATAGAGGTTGTCGTTGCCGTCGCCGCCCGTCAGATCATCGTCCCCTTGGGCGCCTCGGAGGATATCGTGCCCCGGCCCACCCGTCACGACATCGGAGCCTTTCCCACCCTGCACGACGTCGTTGCCGCCGGTGCCTTCCAATGTGTCATTGCCGGCGCCGCCTTCGATGTCGTCGCTACCGGGACCACCGTGGATGCGGTCGTTACCATTGCTGTGAACGACCTTGTCGTTGCCGTCGCCGCCACAAACGACGTCGTTACCAGCAAGGGGCTCGACGGTGTCGTTGCCAGCTGCAGCATTGATCACGTCGGCGCCACCGGTTCCGACAAGCGTGTCGGCTCCATCGGTGCCAATGGGTGGAGTGACCGGAAAGCCGAGACAGGTCGTGGGTTGCGCGGCCGCCGGCAGGGCGAGTGCTACCAGCAGCGTGGCCACCAGGGCGACCATCCAGCGAGCGCGAGCGAAAGTCGACATGAGAACCCCCAGGCCTTATTGGGATTCCGGCATCTGTGAGCCGGTCGGTCCTCGCAACAAACTTGCCTGTCTTTGAGGCCAAGTCAAGTATTTATTTCGTCCGTAGCACTCTATGTGCTCGCCGACCAGCCCTCGGCGAAGTCTCCGTGTTGCCTGATTGGCCGGGCGGGCCCGGCGGCCGCTGCCATTCGACCGGAGGTCGTCGCGGTCGGATCCACCATGACGGCATCGGGTGCTTGCAGCCAAATCTCCCACCAGTGAGGCTACTGTCGATTTCTCCGAATCCCGACGGAGTCGATGAGGAAGCGGGAACACCCTCTGTCCGTTCCGGTGGCCGAGCTATCGGGTCTCCGACGTGTGGCGGCGGTCGCGGCGCGCAATGTCTATTGGGGTCGATCGCATGGCTGGGCCAACCTGCTCGAGGAGCACGATCTCAATCTTCGGGTCCGCGTACCTCGAGAATTGCGGAAGTTCCTGTGGCGCCGCCGGTCACCGTCGCCGCCGGGTACCGCAAGGCCAGTCTTCGTTGTCGGCGTCCAGCGATCGGGAACCAACATGCTCACGCATGGTCTGGCAATGTCGCCCGAATTTGAGGTGTACAACGAGGGGAACCGAAGGGCATTTGCGAACTACCGGTTGCGTGAGCGCGATCACATCGCGGCACTTGTCAGCCGAAGCCGTCACCGGTATGTGCTCTTCAAGCCCCTCGTGGATAGTCACCGGATACGCGAATTGCTGGACCTGGGCACTGAAGCGCCACCGCGAGCAATCTGGATCTATCGCGACGTTCGAGGAAGAGTCCGCTCGGAGCTCTCCAAGTTCTGGGACTCGAACCTTCGGATCATCCGCAGGCGGACCCAGGACCCTGGACTGCGACACTGGCAGCTGAATGACGACGCAGGCCTCAGCGAGGCGAGCAGCGCACTACTCGACAGCCTCGACACCCGAGAACTCACTCCGGCCGATGGCGCAGCCCTCTTCTGGCTGATACGCAATCGGCTCCTGTTCGAACTGGGCCTCCACGAGCGCGAGGACGTTCACGTCGTTTCGTACGATCGGTTGGTGGCGGCGCCCGAAGAGACCATGCGGCGGGTGTGTGGCTTCCTGGCCCTCCCCTATTCGTCGGATCTCGTCAGGTTCATCGAGACGAGGCCTCAAGGCCCACTTCCGAGCACCGACATACATCCGCAGATTCTCGCCCTGTGCGACGATCTCAGTCGTCGGCTCGATTCGCTGGTGACGTGACCGGCGGCTTCTGCCTTCGCTTCAGGAAACCTCGGACCTCAGATGGAGCAACCCACATCGACCCCGCGGCAAGCGCAAACATCCCGACTAGGGCGGAGGCTATCCCGGCTGCGACGAGGGTGATCGGTGATCCTGTCAAGCCGCGAGACAGCGGTATGAGGACGACCAGCATGGCGCCCAATGTGACCAACAAGACAACAGCGAACCTCAGACCCCCCCTGCTCACGCCCGCAAACGGGGGACCAACATCATGGCGCACAACCACCACCGCATGCCAGACGTTCACGGCTTGAGCCAAACCGTATGCGATGGGAACGATCAAGATCTCCAGTCGAGGCTGCCAGAAGAAATACATCGCGAAATAGAAGTGCGACATTGACGACCGCTCCAAAGATCGTATTCCGGAGGTAGGCGCCGGTGTCGAGTCCGGCAAAGGAGACACCAAGCAACATTCTCTGCAATGCGGCGAACGGAAAGCTCAACGCATAGGTTGCAACGGCTATGCCCAGGAGCCAGGCCTGATCGGCGCTGAGGTCTCCCATGGCGAACATCCCAGCCACAAAGGGCGTGCCCGCCACAACCACCAAGACTGTGAGAGATGCCGAGATTCCGAGCATCAACCGTAAGCCACGTCGCAGCAACCCTCGAATTCCTGTGATATCGCCGCTCGCATGGAGAAGGCTCATCGGGACAAGGAAAGCGGTCGTGATCGGGCGGAAGAAGAGCGTTCCGCCAACGGCACTGGCCAACCGATTGGCGTAGGTCAGGATCGTGATCGAGCCAGGGGCCAGGAAGGAGGCCACCATCTGCTCTATGAGTCTCGTCCCCAACTGGATCGCCGAGGCGCCGAGTGGGCGCATCGCCATCGCCCCGATGGCCCTCGTCTCCCGACTCATGACCGATCCGCGAACGAAGGAGAACCCCGAGGTACGTGCCATCAGCCAGGCGCCCACGAGTTGTACCAAGGCTCCCGCCACGTACGCCCAGGCTGCCACACGCACGGTCACATTCGGCAGGGACACGAGGAGGACCGTGACAATCGTGATTCCGGAGAGGCTGTGCAGGGCCGAGGCCATACCGTGCGTGCGACGAGCATGCCGATAAGCGCGCAGCACTTCCGACGACGCAATCATGGGGACCATCAGGAAGGCGATTCGTGCCAGTTCCGCCGCTAGCCGTTGCGTGGCGACCGACAAACCGGGAGCGAGCAACGGCATTAGGACCGGTGCAGCCAGGATGCCCCCTATCGAAAGACCCATCGAGAGCAGGAACGTCCCGGCGAACACCCCTGTCGTCTGGGCGTTGGTGGCCCGCGTGCCCTGCCCATCGAGCCAGCGCGTCATCACCGGGACCAGCACTTGGATCGCTGTTGGGGGGAAGAAGACGGCGACTCCCAACGGAATGCGGAGGGCAACGAACAGTGCGTCCGTCTCGGAGTCGGCCCCCAGGAGGAATGCCAGGGAGAGTTCGAGGAGGAGCCCGACCCCGAGTGCTACGAACGATCCAAGCCCGGCGGCTGCGCTCTCCCGCCCCAACCGGGAGCCAGCGGCCACCGGTTCGATCCTTCACGCTCCGGTCCATGGATATCCGTACCTCACCATCTGGAAGCCTGCGATGGCGACAACCGCCGCCTGGCGAGCGCCCGGCCAGACCCACTCGCCACCGGTCGTCGGGTCGGACGGTGAGCATCCCGGACCTCATCCGATCTGGGTTTCCGGAAACGGAGTGGACCGGGCGCAGCCGAACCTTGTCACCCACTACCTCTAATGGACGCCCGGCATGCTCGGGCAGCAGCAGGTCGCGGATCACTCGTAGCGATGGCTCGAAGTTGCGCGGTGAGCGTCTCGTAGCGGACCCGCAACACCGGCACAGAGCCGCCTCTCGGCCATAACGCTTCGGCCAGAGCATTCCACCAGCTCCAGAGGAATGCGCTCTTGGCGATCCCCAGCCGATCCATTGCTGCTCCGTCCCCTCTATCGGGAGACGGCTTGGGGTTGAGCCAGGAATACGAGGTGGCACGGGGGTCCCGAATGAGATGGAGGACCCTGAGGTCGATCGCACTCAGGGTCGAGAGGAGGCCTCCATAGAGAGGGTTCTTGGAGCTGTCGACGATCACGTCCGCGTTCGCGACCTTGGCGATCGCCCGGTACAGGCGATCGACCGTGTCGAGGTAATAGCCGTGCCGTTGTCTCATCCGCTGGGGATGACGGGACCAAAGGAGGGATTTGACGCTGGCCCTTAGGCGCAGCAGTTCGCGCTCGGAGGCACGCAGTCGGTCGACATCGGCCCGGTCACGATCGAACGAGGCCTCGGTCAGCACCTCATCCCAGAACGGGCACCGGCGGAACGGCCTGCCGCAACCGCATTGCCAGTCTTCGACGAGACCTCGCGTCCATATGTGGCGGATCTCGCCCGGCGCGACGGCACCGGGCGAGGATGCGAGAGCCCGGGCGATGAGCGTGCTCCCCGTCCGCCCGGTTCCAGCGACATACAGAACCGGGAGCTTCTCAGGCACGGGACGGTTCCGCCAAGGCGAGGCTCTTCGCGCGAGCCGGCAGCCCGGATGCAACGGCGAGTGCCGCCACGTACCAGAGAAGGACGAGCTGCGTCATCAGATTGCTGGTGAGGCTCCCCACGACGTATGCCGCGAAGATCCCGGCATAGCCCACTGCCAGTGCGCGGGGCAACCCTGCTGGGCCCGCCGCTGGGGTTGCGCCCGCCAAGGATCTTCGAATCTGCGAACCCAGGGCGACCAGGAAGAGCAGATACGCAGCCAAACCGATGACGCCCAACTCGACGTAGGCGCGCAAGAGATCATTGTGCGGCTCACGTCCCTGAGCGGTTGTATCGCTGACGACCCCGAAGCCAAGACCCGTAGCACGTCTCCCCTCGCCGGCGTCGACGACATCCCCCCAATACTCGATGCGCCATGCCAGGGAGTCGCCCGGGGTTCCTCGGAGGGTTCTATCTGCACCGATGTCGGTGATGCGCTCCGCGACACCCGGAATCAAAGGCATGGCCGCTATTGCCACTACGGTCACGGCCAAGAGCAACCACCGGCGACTGAGGATTATGACGACGAACAGGCCGACTGCGAAGGCTACGTAGCTGGTTCGAGAGTATGTAGCCACCAAATTGACTAGAACTGCGGCCAACAAGAAGGTACATATGACTCGCCATCTTCGAGGAACATGCCTCAGTATTGCGATTAGTCCGATACCGATCATCGCCAGATAGAATCCATACGTGTTGGGGTGAGCGAAGGAGCCTTCAACTCTTGATATGCCATCGATCAGCCGTCCGGACTCGCTGATGAGTTGCTGGGTGCCGAGCGTCAAGGGCACAATTGTCGAGATCCCGACAGCAATGAGCAAGCGGCGAACGCTCTTCTGATCGGTAATGAGATTCTCCAGCACGACGAGAAAAACAACAAGGAAGACCCACCGCGCCGCTCCCAGTAGGGCTTGCTCCCTGTCGGTTGACAAAGCTGCGCTCAGCAGAGCGGCAAATGCTACGACCGTCGCTGCGCCTGTAACGAAGGAAATGCGAAGTGGTCGCTCCAATTGGCGAGTGAGCAGCCAAACGACGGCCGCCACGACGTAGGCCCCGGTGACGAGCATTGAGAGTCGAAGTCCCTGGTCGGTGTCGGTGGCATAGCTGATGTCGATTGCAGTACGCGCCGCAACCATTATCAGCGTGAAAAGCTCGAAGTTGGTCAGAGCAAGGGTGAGGGCGGCGACGAGACCGATAGCCGCAGCCACAACCGCCGTGACGAGTGGGTAGCGCGCCGCGATCACTGCCGCCGCGGGGATCGCAATGGAGGCCACGATCAGCCCGACTACAGTCCATGTCCTGCCTCTCGTGGTCTGCCCGGTTGCCTGGGTCACCGGATCACTTCTTCCACTCGGACCAGCTGGATCATGGCCTCGGTTGCGACGAGTGACATCACTGCGGCACCCGCTCTCTCGACGACCGTATCGCGCACGTACCAAATGGGCTTGGTCGTCGACTTGGAACACGATCGTGTCCTCGTCGGCGTCGATGAAGGAACATCGATCCAATTCGACCTCAGCCTGTTCGAGAACCTGTACCTGAACTTGCGTTCCGGTCCCACCCCGGAGGTGGGGATCGGTGCCATGACAATCCTCAAGGATTACGTCAGTGCCCCAGAGTCTGAAGTTGCGTTTGTTATCCGTTGCTTCTGCATTGACCATGGTGACACTATTCGCTTTGATGTCGTAGCCTGCGTCCGTGTTACCTGATGCACTCGTGTCGAGCATCCGAAGGTCGTGGACGCCGGACTCGGCGGCGAAGCCGTCACCGTTCCAGTAGTCGTGTATCGTGTCGCGCGCATTGTTCATCGTTACACGCTCGATCAATACGTCATGGACCGTGTCCAGCAGATGCACGCCTATGGCGAAATCGTCGCCATCCTGATGTAGAGAGTCTCCGAGGACATCGACGATTCGGATATCATGGCTGTCGTACCGGATCCTGATTGCGCCTTTGGAGAAACCCCGCACGTCTACGCTGGAGATCTCCAAACCGCTGATGGCAGCTTCACCGACGCCTTCCTTGGCGGCATGCTCGAAGAAACGGCGAACATTGGTGGCGTCGACGCTCGAAATGAGCAGACCACTGATTGGGGCGGTGACCACGAAGCAGCCGTTGCCGATGTTTTGGCAATCCAAGTTCGTGAAGACGAGATGGTTCGCTCCGGCACCCAATCGAAACAGTGGAAGGCCCGGGTCGGCGGCCGGATCGTAGGGATGAGCCCGAGTGCCGGCGAGGACCGGCGCCTGCCCACCAACAGGCCCTCGGATGGTTATGGGCGCACCCGGGGCACCGCCCCCACTCAGGCTTATCGATTGATGGACCTGGTAGACCCCCGAGGCCAGCTCGATCGTGTCGCCGGGTTCAGACTTCTTGATCAACTCGTTCAAGCGGTGAAGGCCGGCGGCATTCTTCCTGCTGCTGCCATCACCGCTTCCCAGAGCTTTTGGAGCGATAAAGGCGGATGCCGCTTCCGATTCGATCGTGGCCATGACAGCCGCCGGGGTGGCCTGTACCGAGCTGGTCGGCGGTGCCGTCGCTTCCGCCACGGTCGGCGGCGGCGAGGTCTCCGATGGAGCGGTTTGAGCAGGCGGTTGACCAACGGATGACGAGGAACAGCCCGTGAGCCCCACGAAAAGTGCCACAGGAACCAGGGTCAAAGACCTCAAGCCCGAAGTCGCCCTGGGCGTTCGCGGATGAGAAAACCGAATCACGATCCTTGACCGGGGCAAGCGATCAAGGAAGACTAGCCGCGCGTTGCTCTGGCCCGGGGGTATTCATCCCGGGCCACACTGTGTGGCGCCGCGCATGACCATCGTCTCACGCGGCCGGCGGGGTAGGGAGGATGGTGAGGAAGGTCATGGATGAGCCGAGCGCGGCGACCGTTACTACGCAGTTGCTCGATCACTCGGGCGATGCCTGGATGCCTTCGCGCCAGGGGCACCCTGGGTTCGTCAACTCCCGCCTGCTCACGACTTCAGCAGTCATCCTCCTCTCGGATTGGTTCGTGCTGATACTCTCGTTTGCCGCCGTATCCCGGGTCCGATTCGGAGCGAGTTGGTCCATGATTTGGGATATCGCTCTGCCGGACTGGAGAATCGTAGTTCCGATCTACGTGACGGCCAGTATTGCCGTAGGATGGCTACTCGGCTTTTACGAGGTCCGTCCAACGTCGTGGCGGCGCGACCTTATCCGAACCGGCTCGGCTGTCGGGATCCTCGCTCTGACGACGCTGGCTCTGCTGTTCATGTTCGACCGCGATGACGTGAGCCGCCTCTTTCTGATCGTGTACTTCCCCGTCGCTTGGCTCGGCATGGCGAGCATGCGGGGAATGGCGAGAGCCTGGTTGCGAAGGCGACGGGAGGCCGGAAAAGGGATCATCAATGTGCTGGTAGTCGGGTCGGGAGCGGTTGCCGCAGGATTCATCGCCGAAGCCACTGCACATGCCGAGGCTGGAGTCAACGTAATTGGGTTCTTGGACTCGGTCGACCGCGACTTGCCGGGTTATCCACGTTTGGGGAGCGTAGATGATGTCGCCACGGTGCTCAAGAGTCATGTCGTGGACGAGGTCGTTGTCTGTCTACCACTCGACGATTGGGACCGGATAGGCCAGATCTCAACGACCCTTGAGTTGCAGGGCAAGTCGATCCGCATCCCGATCCATGTTCCGGGAACCTCCCACGCCAATAGCCGGATCGGCCATCTGGCTGGTGTCCCGGTTTTGAGCGTAGTCCCTACTCCGGATCAACCGCTGGCCAACGCTTGCAAGCGATTGATGGATGTAGTAGTTGCCGCTGGTGCGCTACTCATCCTGGCTCCGTTGATGGCAATCATCGCGATAACCATTGCGCTCACTGATGGTCGGCCAGTGCTCTTTTCTCAGCCGAGAGCGGGACTCCATGGACGCATTTTCATCCTGCGCAAGTTCCGGACCATGGTTTCAGATGCCGAAACTCGCTTGGACGAAGTGGCGGGCATGAACGAACGTCACGGGCCGGTCTTCAAGGCCACCAAGGACCCAAGGATGACCAAGGTCGGAAGAGTTCTCCGCGTTACCAGCCTTGATGAGCTTCCTCAGCTCTGGAATGTGCTTCGGGGCGAGATGAGCCTTGTGGGTCCTCGACCACCTCTTCCCAGCGAGGTCGAGCAGTACGACAACTGGCACCGGCGGCGGCTATCGATGAAACCCGGAATCACTGGTCTCTGGCAGGTCAGTAATCGAAACGAGAAAGACTTCGACAACTGGGTAGCGCTCGACCTCCAGTACATCGATTCGTGGTCTATTTCCATGGACTTACGGATCCTGGCGCGGACGATCCCTGCCGTAATCAGGTTGACCGGTAAGTAGTGTAACGCTCTGACGGCGCGCGAGCTCAGGTGAGAGCGACCCGGCCCCCGACGTAAGGTGGTTCGGCAAGGAGCCGTTGCCGGTCGGTGAGCAAGGGGAGCACGTCGGTCGGGACCGAGGGCCTGCGGTCCCAAGCCGAGTTGCCGGGGCTGTACTTGAACAGCAGGTGGCGCCGCTGGAACGATGCTGTCCAGGGGAGGGTCCCGTGGGTGAGGGCCTCGGTGAAGATCACGACGTCTCCCGCCCGGTGGGAGACCTGGTGTACCAGCCGCGTCGGCACCTCGGAGGGGCGGGGGAACGCACCCTTGTGGCTCCCTGGGACGGCACAGAAGCCGCCCTGGCCGGGTGGTGAGTCGACCAACGCCCAGGAGACCACGCACAGCCCGTTGTGCATCCGGCCGTTCTCGGTGACGTAGTACTGGGAACGGTCGAAGGGGATCCCTCCGCCGTGAAGCCCGAGCCCGGAGGTCCCCGGTGCCATGACAATCCCGTAGGCGTGGTCGAGCCGAACGGTGGACCCACACAACTCGATCATGACGGGGAGTACGGCATCGTGGTCCATGAGGCGGCGACAAGCTCCGTCCCAACCGAGGAACTCGTTGCCGAACCGCTGGCTCCGCACGGTCTCGCCGGGAGGCGGTAGCTGCTGTGCGTCCCAGACACTGTTGAGGTGCGCCACCTCGTCGGGCGAGAGGACCCCTTCGAGCACGATGTATCCCTCGAGGTCGAACAGATAACGCTGGAGATCGCTGAGGCCGGCCATCCGGGCAAGCTAGCTGGGAGCCGCGGTTGGTCTCGCCCGGGCAGCCTGGCCGGTTGAGGCCCGTCGCTAACCTGTCGACCCTTGCCGGGATACCCAAGCGGCCAAAGGGAGCAGACTGTAAATCTGCCGGCTCAGCCTTCGGAGGTTCAAATCCTTCTCCCGGCACGCACAAGCCAGAACGTCCAGGAAACTGCCTTCTACCAGGCAGTATCGTGCCCGAGTTGCCTTGCTGTGGCTTTCTCCGTTCTGATAGTCACGCCGGGTCCGGCTCGGCAACCTCACCGGCGTCGGCGGCTTGGGCATCGGCGGCATCGGCGGCCTCGGAACCGGCGAGGTACTTGATCAGGTCGTTCGAGTGGGTGAGCGGCAGGCGACTGCCTTCCAACTCGATCCTGGCGCCGGTCTCGGGCTCCACCAGCTCGAGCGTCCGCACGTTCACCCGACCGTGCACCTTGATCTCCAGCCCTTGGCGTGCGACCTGGAACAGGAGCTCGTCTGGCACGCCCTGCCTTCCTTTTTTCGCCATTCGGAACCCGTAGATCATCGATGCCGACGCACCGACGAGCATCAGGCGAGGCAGGCCGCTGGAAGCGGTGGCAGCCGCGCTACCCGCGACTGCGCCGAGGCCCAGTCCGATCGCGTCGCCTACGTCGCCGAGGGCGCCGCCGACCTCGCTGCCGATCATGCCGCCCGCGAACAGCGCCCCACTCTGACCTCTCGGCTCGAACTGTCCAACCTCCTCGATCCTGTCGTCGATCCCCATGTGATCGAGGGCGGTTTGGACTGCGGCGATCATGTCTTTCTCGGCCATGAACCAAAACCTAGTACCGAGAGCGTCTGGTGGGCGAGACGGCATCCCAAATGAGCTGGCCCCACGTCCGCGGTCGTGGGGCCGGCCCGGCAACCCCCCGGTTGCTCGACCTCTAAATGCCCGAATCGGCCGGATGGTCACGCGATGCGAGAATGTTGTCCCCCGCCGTTACCTGGCAATGTGACCGGGCACAAGAAGGTTGTGATGAAGGGTGTCGCCACAGCACCGCCAGACGCCGTCGGATGAGGAGTCGCGGTTTGCCGAGATCTACAAGGAATACGGCAAGCTCCTCCACGCCTATTGCGCGCGCCGTACCCGAGCCTCTCAGTCAGCCGATGCCGTGGCCGAGGTCTTCTTGGTTGCATGGAAGAGGATCGACCAGGTCCCTCCAGGAGCGGCCGCCCTCCCATGGCTCTATGGCGTGGCGTATCGGGTTGTCTCCCATCATTGGCGATCCAAGGCACGAAGCCGAAGGCTCGTCACCCGGCTCGGCGGGCTCGCCCAGGTAGAGCCGCCGACACCCGAACTTGTACTGCTCAGACGTGAGGAGGATCAGTATGTGATGAAGGCGGCATCGCGGCTGAGGCCGATCGATCAGGAGATCCTCCGGCTGACTTTGTGGGAGGAGCTCCCACTTGCCGATGTGGCCCTGGTGCTCGATCTCGACCCGGCTGCCATGAAACAGCGTGCCTATCGAGCCCGACGCGCCTTGGCCATCGAATACCAGAGATTGACCAAAGATCAACCCCCCGCTGCTCGGAAAGGAGGCAGATCGTGACCATCGAAGATCAGGTCGCGGCCATTTTCGCCCGGGCCAACCCGGTGCCGTCCTTGGCCCAGTTCGACCCGATCGAGCTGGTTGACATCGATCGCCTCACGGACCAATCCGAGAGGAGCAGCGAGATGAGTGAGTTGCAATCGATCGAGCCCGAGCTCGACAAACAGCCCAAGCAGCGGCCCATCATCGGCCTGGTTGCTGCCGGGATCATCGTCGTCGCGGCAGCCGTCGCGGTCATCGTCTTTGCCAACCGAAGCCCGGAGGTGGTGGCCAGCCCGGTCGATGTCGCCGAAAGCTTCCTGGAGGCGCGTGAACGCCCACGATGCCGAGGCGATGTCTCGCATTGCTCGCCGACGACGCCGTGTTCGTCCCGGGAGAAGAGCTTGTGATGAACGGAGGACAACCTCCCGGAGGCAGCAGAGTTCGAGCGCATCACGGGATGGACCTATGAAGTCCATTCCTGCGTCGAAGACTTGACGTCCCGGGTGCAATGCTCCTACACGATGGAGAACGACCTGGGCCGTGCCCTCGGCCTTGTGCCGAGCGTCGACACCTTCGTCATCTTCGACATCGAGGATGGAAAGATCGTCCACGGTGCAGAACTCGGGAGGACTCCAACTACATCGGGAGCGGGATGTCCGCCTTCGCTAATTGGCTAGAGGAGAATCACCCTGAGGAATTGGGGAACATGACATCTACCGAACTGGAGGGGAACAAGTTCTCGCCAGAGTTCTTTGCGATCTGGGAGCAGCGCGTTCCCGAGTACGTCGCTGAGGGAGCGGCGGGTAGGACCGCTCCGGGGACACGCGACAAGGGGAGCCCGGTCCACGCAGGCCGGGCTCCCACCTATTCGGGCCGAGGGTTAGCGGGCTTCGCGTTTGAGCGGGTGTGACCCACCGGCTGGGGCTACACCGACTCGAGGGCGTAGGCGACCACCTCGTCGTACGGCAATGCCGCCCCCTCGTCGAGGAGCCTCTGCCCCTGTTCCCCGGCGTCGACGGATCATCTGGTCGATTTCCTCGACCAGGTTGACGCGGTAGTCGGCCAACCCCGTCCCCGTGGTGTCCCGCAGGGCCCGCATGGCTCCGGCCAGGCGCAGGGCGCGCTCCCTGTCGCCTCGGCGAAGGGCGATGATGGCGCAGTCGAGCAACAGCAGGGTCACCGCCGAAACATCCGCGCCGCGACGAACACGTCGATAGCAGCCCGAATCCGGACTCGCGCCTCGTCGACCCGCCCCAATACGAGCAGCGCCCGGCCCAGCATCCGCTCGGTCCAACCGAGCTGGAATACGTCATCGATCTCGCGGTACACCAGCGATGCTTCCTCAAAGAGCCCGACCGCCCGTTCGATGCTCCCCCGGTCGCCCAGCATCCAGGCCAGCGTCCCCTGGCCCCAGAGGGCCCGGCCCACCCCCGCTCGATCGCCCAGCTCCCGGTACAGGGTGAGCGCCTCCGCGAGGTGGGCCTCGCCCTCCGCCACCCGCTCCGGGTCAGGCTCCGCCTGGAAGGACATGAAAGGCGGAGTTGTAGAGCGCGTCGGCAAGCAGGGCGCGGTCGCCGATGTCCCTCGCCAGGTCGAGCGCCGCCAGGTAGAAGGTGCGACATGCTTCGAAATCGGCCCGCCAGTAGGCCAGTCCCCCGGCCGCCTCGTAGGCACGGCAACGCTGCACACGGTCGGCCGGAGGGAGAGCGAGGGCCGCCTCAGCCCGTCGGCTCCCTTCGTGAAGATGGCCCCGTATCTGCCAGAAGCGCCATACCGCCCAGAGGAGGCGGTCGGCGGTGCTCGCATCCCCCTGCTCCACCGCCCGGGCGAAGGCGGCCCGGATGTTGTCGTGGTCGGCCTCCAGCCGGTCGAGCCAGCGGGTCTGGTCGGGGCCGAGCATCTTGTCGTGGGCCTGCTCGGTTAGTGCCAGATAGGCGGCAGCGTGTCGTCGCTCGATCTCTGCCGCCTCATCGGAGGCAGCCAGCTCCTCCAGAGCGAAGTCGCGGATCGGTCTCCAGCATGCGGAATCTGGGCTCACCCTCGAGGTCGCGGTGGCGAAGAAGGTTGTGGTCGACCAGGTGCCCCAGACCCTCGAGAACATCGACATCTGTTTCCCCGGCATGGCACACCGTCTCGGCCTGGTCCAGGTTGAAGCCACCGATGAACACCGCGGCCCGGCGGAGCAGGGTCTGCGCCGGGACGGCGAGCAGTTCGTAGCTCCAGGCGATCGCCGCCCGCAAGGTCTGCTGCCGGAGGGGAAGGTCGCGCGCACCCCCGGCGAGCAGAGTGAGGCGATCGCCAAGCCGGTCGACTATGGCCCGGGGAGAGAGGAGGCGGACCCGAGCCGCCGCCAACTCGATAGCCAACTGGAGCCCCTCGAGCTCCGTAGCGATCCGAGCCACGGCCTCGGCGTTAGTTGCGTCGACCCGGAAGTCGGGCTGGACTGCCCGGGCCCGGTCGACGAACAGTGCCACCGAATCGAACCCCTCCAGTTCCTCGGCTTGTGGGAGATGGTCGGGTGCCGGCACCGTCAGCGGATCGACCGGGAACTCATGCTCGCCGTAGACCCGGAGCGGAGCGCGCGAGGTGACCATGATCCGGACCGATGCGTCGTCGGCCAACAATCTCGATACCACCGAAGCGGCCTCAAGCACTTGCTCGAAGTTGTCGAGTACCAACAGCAGGTCCTTCTCGCCGAGGTACTCGACAAGGCGCTTCTCGGGTGACCCGGTGACCTGCTGGACCCCGAGTACCCCCAGGATGGCGGAAGCCACCAGGTCAGGGTCGGTGATCGAGTCGAGGGGGACGAAGAACACTCCGTGAGGGAACCGCGGGGCCGCCTCCACAGCGGAGGCGATGGCGAGTCGGGTCTTCCCCGTTCCCCCCGGGCCTGTGAGGGTGACCAGGCGCGCCCTCTCGAGGAGGCCGAGCACCTCCTCCAACTCACGGCGGCGCCCGATGAAGGTGGTGAGCGGGACCGGGACCCGGATGGGAGCGGTAAGGGTCCGCAGAGGGGGGAAACTTGATCGGGGAGCCCATCGGCCACCACCTGGTAGAGCCGCACCTGGTCCTCGAGCCCCTTGAGCCGGTGCTCCCCAAGATCCCGTAGCTGCACCCCCTCGAGCGGATGGTCTTTGATGAGCGCCCAGGTGGCGCCGGATGCCAGAACCTGACCGCCGTGCCCCGCGGCCTCGGATTCGGGCAGCGCGGTGGACGTCGAGACCCGCGTAGTTGTCGCCGCCCAGCGTCCCCCGAGCCGCTGTGGAGCCCGATGCGGACCCGGAGCCGAACGTCGGAAGGCCAGGTTCGTTCTTCGAGACCACGCTGCGCTGCCAGCGCCGCCGCCAGCGCCGCCGGCGCCCCGGCGAAGACGCAGAAGAAGGAGTCGCCGTCCGTCGACACCTCGACCCCACCCCGTGTTAGAGACCGCCCGGCGCACTACCGCGGCGTGCTCTTCGAGGACCGCCGGCCAGCGCTCTCCGAGCCGAGTCGCCAGTCCGGTCGAGTTCTCGATGTCCGAAGAAGAAGGTGACCGTCCCAACGGGAGATCGCTCCGCACCATCGCCCGGCACGGTACCCCCAGGGTCTACATCCCCCCGTTCAGGAAGGGACGGCGCGTCACTCCCAGGGAATTAGGCGGATTGACAGGAACCCGGCCACCAACGTAATCCCCGCCGGGATGAACCAGGATGGCGTCGCGGCGCAGCCAAGGACGCCTAGATTTCAGCGGGTTAGGAGGGGGCGTTGAACACACGTCTCTTGGCGCTGATGTCATGGTGCTCACGGTCCTCGTGACGGTGACACCGCAGCTGGCAGCCGCACCCGATGACGATCCGGTTTACCAGGAGGAGGACCGAGACCGGTTCGGTCTTCCGTCGATGGTTCCCCAGAACTTCCTGCCCGAGAACAGCCGGGTGTACGACACGATCGGCTCCAAGCCGAACCTGTTCCTGACGTTCGACGATGGAAACTCGAGCCTGACTCCGGTATTGCTCGATGTGCTCGCCAATTATCCGGAGGTCGGGGTCACCTTCTTCGTGAATTGCAAGGAACCGATCTCCGGGGTGATGAAACGGATCATCGACGAAGGGCACGCCATCGGGAACCACACCTGCCACCACTTGTTGTTGACGGGGATGAGCTCGTCAGGACGATGGAGCCAGTTTGAACAGCTCGACCAGTTCGTGAACGACCGGGTGGAACCCGATATCAACATCGGGTGTCACCGACCGCCGTTCGGCGCCACCAGCGACTCGATCCGCGCCGATGGCGCCGCCCTCGGCATGCGGGAATGGACGTGGACCATCGACCCATACGACTGGCAGCTGCCAGGGGTGGGGTCGATCCTCGCTGATCTGGAGATGATGCAGAACGGCGACATCATCATCCTGCACAATTCCGAGGGGAAGTCGCAGACGATCGAAGCGGTCCGGCTTTTCCTTGCGGAGCATTACGACGACTACCTGTTCCGAGCCCTTCCTCAATGTGGGGTGTCGCCGATGCCCCCGGGGCCCTTCACCGACGTTCCCGGCAGCGGCACGTTCACCGAGGACATTGCCTGGGTCAAGGAGCAGGGCATCACCCTCGGCTGCAACCTCGAGGGCACGCTGTTCTGTCCCGATGACCTGGTCCTTCGGGGCCAGATGGCCAGCTTCCTGAGCCGCGCGTCTCCAGCTCCCAAAAGCCGGCCACGGCTACTTCAAGGACGATGGGCACAACGCACACGAGGACAACATCGACCGGGTGGCAGAGGCCGGAATCAGCAACGGCTGCGGTGACAGGATGTTCTGTCCCGACGACTCTGTCAGCCGCGGTCAGATGGCGTCGTTTCTCGCCAGGGCGCTCGAGCTCGAGCCGATCCCCGGAGACGCCTTCGGCGACACTTCGGGGCTCCACGAGCCCAACATCAATGCCCTGGCTGCAGCCGGGATCACCAAGGGTTGCGACGCAGAAGGAAAGAGGTTCTGTCCGAACCAGCCGGTGACCCGCGAAGAAATGGCCGCTTTCCTGCACCGGGCGTTCGGTTAGGGCCGTGCCGGGGGAAGTTCTTGCCTCCCCCGATGAGTGAGGCGCGAGCGGAGCGAGCGGAGTGGGGCCGACGAGTGCCGCCGCTACCTCGACCCGGCTCAGTGTCCCAGCGACGAGCATAGTCGCGGGAAGATGGGTTCGCTTCACCGGTCGACTATCTCGGGAACGCCGCGGTCACCGTATAGGGCGCTCTCGAGTGCGGGCTGGGTCCCTCTCTTCCGGATCGACGTGAGAGCTCCGGAGAAGGCTGCGATGAGGCGCCGATCCTTTGCCAGGTCGTCGTCGAACACCGCCCGGAAGTCGAGAAACCGGGCCGGGTCCGAGAGCGAGGCCCGAGCGTGACGGCGTGCGGCCTCGAGATGCGGGTCGCTCTGCAGGCTCGATCACCGATCCGTCATCTGCGACGCCGACGAGGTACTGACACCACCCGGCGAGCCCGAGAGCACTCAGGCCAATCGGGCCGCCACGACGAAGCTGGTCGCGAAGCGTCGGCAGCACGAACTTGGGGAGCTTGGCGGAGCCGTCGCGACACAGCCGGGAGATTTGGTCGGCGATCGCCGGGTTCGAGAAGCGCTCGATGATGGTCGTCTTGTAGTCCTCGACATCGATCCCGGGCACCGCCGGAAGACCGGGCCTGCCTCACGATCGAGGAAGGCCCTGCACGTAGCGACGGAGGAGCGGGTCCGACATGGCGGTGTGCACCTGGTCGTAGCCGCGGAGAGCCGCCAGGTAGGCGAGCACGGAATGGGCGCCATTGAGGAGGCGGAGCTTCATCTGCTCGTACGGCTCGACGTCCGAAGTGACCACGACATCCAAGTCCTCCAGCGGCGGCCGCCCTGCGGCGAAGGTGTCTTCGATCACCCATTGCCGAAACGGCTCGGCAACCACCGGCCAGGCGTCGACGACACCGGTCTCGGTGAGCAGCCATTCACGGTCGGCGTCGGTCGTGGCCGGAGTGATCCGGTCGACCATGCTGTTGGGGAAGGCGACCTCCCGTTCGACCCACGCCGCCAGAGCGGGATCGACGCTCTCGGCCTCGCCCAGGGTGGCGGTCCGGGCCACGTCTCCGTTGGAGACGATGTTGTCGCAACTGACGACGCTCAGCGGGCCCGACGTTGCGTGCCCGCCGGAGCGCCAGACCGGCGACCAGGATGCCGAAGGCGGAAGCCTTCCCCGCCATGGGTGACTCGGGGTCGTACCGGCGCTGGCCCTCCTCGATTGGATAGCCGCCCTCGGTGACGGTGAGCGACACGATCTGGGTGTCCGGATCCGAAATCCGCTCCACCAGTCGGGTGGGGCTGGGGTGAGCGTGGATGTAGTCGACGATGCTTCCGATGATCCGCACCTGCGTCAGATCGGGCCCGCGGAGTATGAGGCTGTACAAGCATTGCTGGCCGCCGAGCGCCGACGCCATGGCGGCGTCGGCCGGCAGGACCCCGCTCCCGACGATCGACCAGTCCCGGTGGCCGGCCTCGGCACAGGTCATCGACATACGAGCCGAGATGGGAGCGGTGGAAACCACCCACACCAATGTGGACGATGCTTCGTCGCAACCGGGAACGGTCGTAGGTCGGGATCGCCACCCGATCGGAGATCTCCGGCAGCACTTCTGGCCGGAGGAGAACACCGGGTTGCACGATGGGACTCAGGCAGATGGGTAGGTGAGCCGAGCCCAGCCGATACGGCTGTCGGCCATCCCGTAGAAGACGTCCGCCCAGCCCTCGCCCCGGTCGTCGATCCCGGTGGGGAACACGACATTGGGCACGATCCCCTCCTGTTCCTCGGTGGTCTCCGCCTCGAGCAGAGGTTCGGTCGAGCGGTAGAGGAGCCGGGTGACGTCCTCGCTGTCGTGCACCATCACCCCTGCGGCGTAATGAAGCCGTTGCTGTTGGTCCTTGCCCGGCTCGTAGATGCCGGCAACACCGTGGTACAGCGTGAGCCAGCCGCCGGGGGTGCGTATCGGTGGGGTGCCGCCACCGATCTTGATCAACTCCCATGGCTGCTCGCTGGTGGCCACCTGCCGGTGTTGGCCCACCCTCACCAGGCTGGCGACGTCCTCGCCGACACGTTCGGCGTCGGCGAAGGACACCCAGATGCCGGGCCGGGGGTCGGTGACCCCGGTGGGCGGGGCCGAGTAGCCGAGGACGCAGTACTCGGACAAGTCCCAGGAAGGTCGGTGGATGACGGCGTAGGCGGAGGATCCGTCAGGCGCGGTGACCGGTTCGGGGAACCACAGGGCGTCCTTGTTGGGATAGAGCCCGATATCGGTATCCAGGACCGGCTCGTAGTCGAACCGGAGCGGCCCGAGACGCTTCCAGTGCTCCAGGTCGGCCGAAAGCGCCAAGCCGATGCGCGGACCAAGCGGCCCATAGGCGGTGTACGTCATCACATAACGGTCGAGCGTCGGGATCCAGGTGATGCGGGGGTCCTCGACCCCGGCGGTACGCGAGTTGATTTCCCACAGCTCGGTGGGCTCGAGCACGATGCTCGGCGGATCAGTTCCCACGGGGTCGCCCGAGGCATCGAAGCGGACTCTGGCTCGCCCGATCCGGGAGTGGTTCTGCTCGGCGACGAGCGGGGAAAGATCCAGAGGTCGCCTTGTCGATCTCGGCTAGCAGCCGGGTTGAGGACGCCCCATTGCTGGATGGGATCATCGGCCACGGGGTGCATCAACACGCCCCGCCGCTCCAGCCGGTAACCCGGGTCATGGGCGCCGTGCCCGGCGGCAGCCGAGATGCTCAACCCTTGACGCCCGCTCCCAGGTCGGATGCCTGGAAGTAGCGCTGGAAGATCAAGAAGAGGACTACTACCGGGATGGCGAGCACGGTTGCCCCCGCCATGATGGCTCCAACCGGGTTGGCGGTGCTGCCGGCCACCGTGGAAATGAAGTTGGCCAGTGCCACCGCCAAGGGCTGCAGATTCGCCTGCTTGGTGATGAGGAACGGCCAGAGGAACTCGTTCCAGGGCCCGATGAAGGTGACGAGGACGGCGGTGAGGATCGCAGGTCGGGCGAGGGGGACAGCCACCCGCAGCAGGATGCGCAGCTCACCCGCGCCATCGACCCTGGCCGCATCGAACAGGCTTTGCGGGACCCCCAAAAAGAACTGGCGGAAGATGAACACCGCCGTGGCATTCACCGCGAAGGGGAGGATCATCCCCAGGAAGGTGTCGGCGAGTCCAAAGGCGCGCACGATCATCACGAACAAGGGGATCATGAGGAGCTGGAACGGGAGTATCAGGCTGAGAAGGACGATCCCGAAGACGACCCCGCGCCCACGGAAGTTCAAGACGGCGAGGGCATAGCCGGCGAGCATCCCGAGAACGAGGGTGGTAATGATGACGCCCAGGGTG
The DNA here is from genome assembly GCA_963780745.1 of uncultured Actinomycetes bacterium. Lineage (GTDB taxonomy): Bacteria > Actinomycetota > Acidimicrobiia > Spongiisociales > DATADW01 > DATADW01. The sequence goes on from CAWACT010000012.1 coordinate 588,457, forward strand.
AAGATCAGCGAGTTCCTCAGTGTCACCAACAGATTGAGGCGTTCGTTTATCGCGATGAAGTTGTCGACGGTGAGGGTGCTCGGGTCGGGAAACGCACCGGCGACGGTGGGGTCGGGCTCGGCCTGAAATGCGCCGACCACCATGTACCAGAAGGGGAACAAGAAGACGAGCGCCCCGATCAGGAGCAACACGAGGCTGAGGACGCGGCCTGTGCTGAAACGTCGGCCGGGGGCGGCTGAGCCGGCGGTGGTTGTCTCCCGCCCGCTGCCCTCGGCGACCTCGGTTCGGGTCCTGGCAAGGTCGTCGCGTCGGACCAGCCATCACTCCCGCCCCTGCACCCGGTAGATGATGGCCGACGAAATCATGACCAACGCGGCGAGCATCACGCCGATAGCGGCTCCGATGCCGGCGTTCCCCTGCTCGATCCCCTTCTGGTACATCAAGAGCACCGGCGACATGGATGCGCCGTTCGGCCCACCGCCACCGGTGAGCAGGTAGGGCTCGGTGAAGAAGTTGGCCCCCACGATGAACGCCACGATCACCACCAAGGTCGTCGTTTGCCGGACCCCGGGAACCGTCACCGAGCGGAACTTCTGGAAGGTTCCGGCGCCGTCGATTTCGGCGGCTTCGTACAGCTCGTGGGGGATGTTCTGCATCGCCGCCAGGTAGAGGAGGACGTAGAAGCCGAGCTGTTTCCAAGTCGCGAAAATGGCGATGATGGGCATCGCCCAGAACCGGTTGACCAGCCAGGATGGATCCGGAGCCACCGGTCCCAGCACCTGGTTGACGATCCCGTTGATCGAGAACATGTACATCCACACCGCGATCAGCGCCACGCTCGCCGCCACGTATGGCACGAAGTAGGACGCTCTGAAGAAGGCGCGCAGCGGCAGGGCCTGGTTGAGCGCCGCAGCGAGAACCAGGCCCAGGAGCACCGTCAGTGGAACATTGATCACCACGAAGATCACGACGTTGAGGGCGGCTCGCTGCGCCGCCGGGTCGGCGAGCACGGTTTCGAAGTTCTCGAACCCCACAAAAGGCCGCTCGACCACGGCCCCCGGTGCCGCGAAGAAGTAGTCGTGGAACGACATGTAGACCGCGAGGACGAGCGGGAAGGCGAACAGCGCCAACCAGAAGAGGAAGTAGGGGCCGGCGAAGGCGTACCCGATGGGATGCTCGCCGAAGATCCGCTTCTTCAGCGGCTGCCGGTTGGCGGTGGCCGCCAACGCCGTGGTCGTAGTCGGCTGGCTCACTCGCTCGCGAGTTGGGTGATGCTGTCCGCCGCCTGCTGGAAGGCGGCGTCGATCTCCTCGTCGCCGAAGATCACCGACGCCGACCAGGCGTCGCGGAACGTCTGCCACACCTCGACCGAGTTTGGAACCGAGGGGACCTCGACCACCCTGCTCCACCTGCTCGGCGAAGGGGAGATATTCGGGGTTCTCCTCGAAGAAGTCCGCATAGACATCGGTGACGCCGGGCCGGAACGGCATTTGGCCTGTGATCTCGAGCAGTTGCCTGTCCGCCTCCTCGCTCATGGTGAACTTGAGGAACTCCCAGGCGGTGCCTCGGTTCTCACAACTGGTGTAGAGCCCGACCGACTTCCCATCGGCGAAGGTGGACAGTTCCTCGGCGGCGGTCCCCCCCGACGTCGGCGGCGGGACCACCGCCCATTCCACGTCGGTGTAGACCCCCACCGCCCACGGCCCTGCGGAGTTCATCGCCGAGACACCGTCGGCGAAGGCATCGGCTGGGTATTCCTCCGGAGGGACCAAGCCATCGGCATAAAGCTGGCGCCACACCTCGGCGATCGCCTTGCCCTCATCGGTGTTGAACTGCGCTTCTCCGTCAACGACCAGCGGCTGCCCGGTCTCGGCGGCGAACCAGGGGTAGAAGTCGAACCACGACTGGAAGAACTGCGATGTCGGCGCCGGGTAGATGGCGGCTTCGGCGGCGCCGGAATCGACCAGGGTCTGCGCCGTCGCGGCGAAGTCCTCGTAGGTGCCGAGCGGCGGGTTCTCCGAGTCGAGCCCCGCCTCTTCGAACAGCGCCGTGTTGTAGATGATCATCACCGGGTTGGTCTTCCACGGCATCTGGTAGTACATGCCATCGGGCGACTGGTATTGGGCGGCGGCCTCACCACTGCGTTCCTCGATGAACGACGGCCCCGTCTTCGAACTCGTTCAGCGCCACCAGACCCTGCTGTTGCAGGAAGGCGGGCACCGCGGCCGGGGCGGTGTTGTAGATGAGGCACGGCGTGTTGCCGGCGGTGATCGAGGCGGCGATCACCGCTTCCGAGGTCTCACCCGCCGGGATCTCCTGGGCGGTGACCTCTTCTTCGGGGTGTTCGGCATTCCAGGCCTCGATCTGGGCAGTGGCCCACTCGATCTCCGCGGCGTTGTTCGAATACCAGATGGTGATGGGGCCGGTAGCCTCGCCCCCGGCGCCTCCCGTCGTGGCGGTGTCGCCCCCGGTGCCTCCCGTCGTGGTGGCGGTGCCGCCGTCGTCTCCGCAGGCGGCGACGAGGACCACAAAGACGGTGACGATCAACGCGATAGTGCGGGCTCGGGTCATGGCCTATCTCCCCTTCTGTCCGGCGTCGGTGTTCCTGTCAGGTCGGCTGGTGTTGGCGTCCCTCGTTTCGGGGTATGAACCCTTTGGATGTGGTCCCTCAACGGTCGCGCCGCTCTGGGAAAGGGGTTCCCATGTACCGTACTCGTCGAGCCGTTGCCATGGTCCTCGGCTGTTCTCCTGGTAGCGGGCCTGCCGCCGGCCACTGCTCTGGCGCAGCCGGACCCGCTCACCAATCTCGATCACCTCGACTTCCTCGGCGACAGCGTTGTACCCCCGGAGCAGGAAGGCCACACCACCTATCAGTTGGATACCGATCCATCGATCGGTGTGCTCTGGACATACGCCGAGCCGGAGCCTGATGGCGAGTACCGCCGGCTCGGGGGTGGGGTCTACGACCCCGAGACCGACACCTACGGCCAGGGCGCCTTCAACGCCGACGACATCTCGCGCGCCGCCGTGGTGTACGTGAGGCATTGGATTCAGTTCGGCGACGACCACAGCCGCACCCAGGCCTATGAGTTGCTGCGCGGGCTCACCTATCTGCAGACGGTGAGCGGGGAGAATCAGGGCAACGTCGTGCTCTGGATGCAGCCCGACGGCACTCTCAACCCGAGCGCCGACCCTCCGGAGCTTCCCGACCCCTCCGACTCGGGAGCTTCGTACTGGCTGGCGCGCACCATCTGGGCGCTGGGGGAGGGCTACCGGGCGTTCCGGGACGACGATCCGGACTTCGCCGAGTTCCTGCGGCAGCGACTCGAGCTTGCCATCGACGCCGTGGACCGCCAGGTCCTCGCCCCCAACTACGGCGAGATGCAGACGGTCGACGGGTTGCAGTGGCCCTCATGGCTGATCGTCGACGGAGCCGACGCCTCCTCGGAGGCGATCTACGGCCTCTCCGCCTATCAGGAAGCGGGCGGCAGTCCCGCCGGGCTTCTCGCCTTGCAGCGGTTGGGGCAAGGTGTGGCACTGATGCAGCTGGGTCGGTTGGTCGCTGGCCTTACCGGGCGATCATGCCCTGGGCCCAGTCGCGATCGGTATGGCATGCCTGGGGCGATCAGATGTCCGGAGCCCTGGCGACCGCCGGTGACACCATCGGGGAACCCGGGTGGGTCGGGGTGGCGGTGCGCGAGGTGGGCAGCTTCACACCCCACCTCTTGATCCAAAGCGGCCCGGAGAACGGCTGGCTGCCGGCGCCGGCCGACCGCACCCAGATCGCCTATGGCGCCGATGCCACGCTGCAGAACCTGGTACGCACCGGCGAAGCGAGCGGACGGAGCGGGTTCCTCGATCTGGCCGGGATCGCCGCCGCCTGGTATTTCGGTAACAACCCGGCGGGCGAGCCGATGTACGACCCCGAGACTGGGCGGACCTACGACGGCATCGACCCCGGCGGGGCAATCAATCGCAACTCGGGCGCCGAATCCACCATCCACGGTCTGCTCTCCATGCTGCTGCTGGACGAGCATCCCGATATTGCAGCCCGTGCTCTCGTCGCCGGACGAACCGACCAAGTCACTTGGGAAATGGTCGAGGCCGAGGCGGGCGATCTGTCCGGGGCGGCGGAGGTGGTGACGCCACCGTCCGCCTGGACCGGAGAGAGCCTGTGGTCGGGCGGCGCCTACGTGTCGCTCGCCTCCGGCGGGTCGGTGGACGTGGAGGTCGACCTTCTCGCTGGGGACCGCTACCGGGTCTTCGGGGTCTCCGAGCGGCAGCAGATCCCTCTTCGTGCGGTGGAGCTCGTCTACGAGCTCGATGGGGTCGCCGCCGGACGTCAGCCACAGGGTGGCGCCGGCCTTCAGGGCATCACCCCTACGCCCGGGTACCTCGGAGTCGGGCAGTCCCGCACCAGGACGATGGTGGACGCGGGGACCGGCGTGGTGAGCGCCGCATTCGCCGGGAGTGGTGGAGAGGCGCGATTGGACGCAGTCCTCCTCCAGCCCGAGATCGAGTGGCTGGTTCTCGCTGGGGACGGCGAGCACCAGGGAGTCCTACGCAGCTTCAGTGACCGACTGCGTCACCAACGCATCGAGATGGGGGATGGCGGCCGACCTGAAGCACGCGCCTACAACGACCTTGGCGTCCTGGTGCGTACCGTTGCGTGGTCGAGGTGGCGTCGTGACGGCGCCGGTCGTTCCCGGAGGCTTCACGGTGGTCACATCCGGGTCCTGACCGGGTCGACCCGGTGATTTTGTTCGGCCGGACCGTCTGGTCGGATGACGTGAGCACCGATCCCCGCAACGGAGGAGAACCATGCGAAAGATCAAGGCGGGCCTGTTCATCTCGCTCGATGGGGTGGTGGAAGCACCCGACCAGTGGCACTTCCCCTACTACAACGACGAGATGGGAAACGCCGTGGACGCAACGCTCGGCAAAGGCGACACGATGTTGTTCGGGCGCAAGACCTACGACAGCTTCGCCGGAGCATGGCCCGAGCGGGAGGCGGCCGGCGAGGAGGACGCCCACTTCGCCAAGGTGCTCGGAGACATCCGCAAGATCGTGGCATCGAACCAGAAACTCGAGTTCACCTGGCGTAACTCGGAGCAGCTCGATGGCGACCTCGTCGAGTTCGTCACTGCCCTCAAGAACGAACCGGGTGGCGACATCACCATGAGTGGCTCGGTCTCGGTGGTCCGCCAACTGCTCGCCGCCGGTCTCCTCGACGAGCTTCACCTGCTGGTTCACCCCATCGCCGTCAGACATGGCATGCGGCTCTTCGAGGAGGGCGAGAGCACGATCCCGTTGAAGCTGATCTCGTCCAACACCTTCGAGACGGGCGTGCTGAACCTCGTCTACGCACCTGACGAATCGCCCCCGGAGGGCGGTTACGAGGAAGCCAAGGCACAGCTTCCCCAGGTCGAGGAGTAGCGAGGGGGCTGCCTCCCCCGGTGGGGTGAGGGGGAGGCGCGAAGCGGAGCGAGCGGAGGGGGTGACTCAGGGCGGCGGCGGGAATCACCCTGCCCCCCAACCCCCTCCCTCACCCGGGAGGGGGAGCCGAACCGCGGGCGCAGCGAGCGGAGGGGGTGGTTCCGCACCGGTGGGAGTTCGGGATTCCCTCCTATCCCTGCTCCGCAGTGGGTCTACGAAGGTGGCGCGTCTCCGACCAGTCGCGACAAAAGGTCTCCCCACCAGAGACCGATCACTGCAACGGCGACGTCATTTGGCTGCAGCGCTGGCCTGAGGTGAGTCACTGTCACCCGGGTCCCGGCGGCCTCCGGCTCGAATCGGATCTCGACGGTGTCGCCCGGCTGGGCGTGCGGTCCCTCCCAGGCGAGTTCGATCCTGGCTGGCTCCTCGATCGCAGAGATCGTGGCCAGAACCTTCGCCCCTTCGCTCGTTGCCTCGACCAGTCGGTCTCCCTCGAAGCGGATGATCGCTTCGGGAGAGCGGTCGCGGACCCACCATCGATCGATGTGATCGACGAACAGGGCATAGGCGCTTTCCACCGACAACGGCACCAGGCATGTGACGTTGACCGCACCCTCAGCCATCGGCCACCTCGGCGACGTGCCTGGCATACGAGCGCGAGTTGATCGGCCCAGAACCGGGTCACTTCCTCCGACCATTCGCTGAGCTCTCGGAGTGGCTCCGGTCGGATGGCGTAGATGTGACGGCGGCTGTCGGCCGGGTCGAGGGTGACCTCGACCAGGCCCGCCAGGCGCAGCGAGCGGAGATGCCCGGTCAGTGCCGCCTTGCTCACCCCGAGACGAGCGGCGATCTCGCTCGGGGTCAACGGCCCGCCTGCCAGCATCTCAATCGCTCCTCGCCTCGTGGTGTCGGCGAGCGCATCGAGCGTGGCGTCGATCGGGGTGGTCATGTCTCGGAGGCGAAATACCAGCGATGGCCCTCAGGGTCGACCGCTCGGTAGGTGCGGTATCCGTAGTCCTGGTCGGCCGGTTCGCCGAGTACGACCGCCCCCGCCGCTCGGGCCCGGTCGTAGTGGGCATCGATGTCGTCGATCTCGCACCACACCTGGCTGTGGACGCCGCCCAACTCGTGCGGGGTGGAGAACCCCCCGTCTCGCCACACCGTCGACAACGCGATGACGGCGCCATCGAGCGTCATTTCGCAGTGGGCGACGGTGCCGTCCTCGCCGTCCATGCGAAACGTCTCCTCAAAACCGAATGCGTCGCGCAGAAAGTCGATCGCTGCGGGCGCATCGGCGTAGTCCAACATCGGCATCAACTTGGTCATGCTCGCTCACTTCGTTCGCTCGCAGGTACTCAGTACTCAGTACCCGGAATCCAGGTGTCCCGTACTTCTCGTGTTCTTCTTTCCTGTCTAAGTACCAAGTACTAAGTACTAAGTACTTATGGAGGATTAGTCAACGAGCTAGTTGATAGTCAAGCAGATCATTGAACATCTCAATGCCAATCGGCCATGTGCTCCGCCTGGGTGGGCAGGTAGGCACCCGGCCCAAAGTGCTCGTCGTAGAACTCGAGGTCGAGGTGGTGCGCCTGGAGATAGGTGAGGCAGAACAGACTGGGGACGGTCGCCGGGAACTTGCCGTACCGGTCGAGGACGTACTGCGCCTGGAGGGCGACGCAGGCCTTGAACTCGTCGGAGTGGACCTGGGCGGCGCCTCTCACCCGAGCACTCTCCTTCCAGGCGCCGGGGGTCCCGGGGTGGAATGGGCCCCCCGGCCCGAACTTCCTCTGGGCGAACGCCTCCACCGCAGCCGCCATGTCGGGATAGTGCGGCGGGCAGTAGGCGGTGAACACCCCGTCCCGCCCCGTCGGGTTGGGGAGCGCCCAGCGCTCGTCGGTGTCGTAGCGGAACCCGAGCCCAGGGACGGCTGGGTCGCCGCTCGCCCCGAGCACGGTGTGCCGGTCGATCCCGTCGAACATCCACCCGCCGAGACCCATCGCCTGGAGCATCAGCATCCCGGCGAAGCACGAGGTGCTGAGCTCTGCTGTGGCCTCGGTGAGGGCGTACTGCTCGAGGAAGGAGAGCGGAAAGGGCTCGTCGATGTCGACCAGATCGCGGAACTGCTCCATCCCCGGGACGCGGTCTCCGCTGACGTCGTCGAACATCGAGTAGCCGTTCTGGGTGAGGAAGCAGAGGATGGCGATCATCTGCTGGGCGATGTCCGCCACCGGCATCAGCAGCAGGCTTCCCGGCCGGTTGACGCACCAGGTGTTGTGGCCCTCCATGTAGGGCTCCTCGGGAGGGATGTTGAGCCGTCCGTCGGCCAGCTTGCGGATCCTCGACCGGTGAGCCTCGATGACCTGCTCGATGTCGACCGGGTCGCCCGGTTCCCGCTCGACCAGCTTGGGGGCGTCGCGGGTCTCGAAGAGATAGACGCCGTCGTCGTCGGTGAAGAAGACCTCCGATGTGTGGAACCCAGCGGCCGACGGGAAGGTGCGGCCCCCGGCGGCGCCGGAGTAGTTGGCCAGATGCGGGGCGTAGGTGGCATTGCGGGTGATGGCGTAGTGCCACCCGGTGTTGCCCGCCGCCGAGGTGAGAACGAGCATCTTCTCCAAATCGGTCAGCGGGAGCGGCGGATGCGCCGACTTGTACGCCAGCGGGCCGTCGGGGATCTCCGACCCGAGGGAGAAGCGGCGCGCCCGCCGCCCGTGGATCGCCTCGATCAGCGGAAAGGCCATCGCCTTCTCCAGCCCCTTCTGCTCGGGACCATCACCCATGGCTCCGACCTCCTTCCCCGGCGAAAGAGGGAACCTACGCCGGCCCCGCCAACTCGGTCATCCGGGGATACGATCGGTGCATGAGTGATGCCCGCATCCGGCCACGACTGGTGGTGTCCGACGCCTCCGGAGCGATCGATTGGTATGTCCAAGCGCTGCGGCGCACGAGAGGTTGCCCGTTTCGAAGGACCCGACGGCAAGGTGGTCCACGCCGAGCTCGCAGTCGGGCCGGCGGGGTTCACCTTGAAGGACGAGGACGAGGTCGACCGGTCACCCGGCTCGGGCGGCGGTGCCGCCCTGCTCGATCTCGAGGTCGAAGACGTGGACGGCTTGGCGGAGCGGATGCTCGCCGGCGGCGCCACGGTCGTGTTCCCGGTCGAGGATCGCGATTACGGGCGGGGCGGGCGGCTCGTCGATCCATACGGGCACGCCTGGATCATCACCGGGCATTGAGCTTTTCCTCGGGTTGAACCCGAACCGAGCGCGTCGCCGCGTCCGTATTCATGGATGCCCGATACGCCGGGAGGTTTTGTCATGTGGCGACGGTGGTTGGCGGTGTCGGTTGTGGTGGTGCTGGTGGCTGGGGGTACGGCGGCGGTGGCTCAGCTGCCCCCGGGGGGGACGTTCACCGATGATGACGGGAACGAGCACGAGGGGTATCATCGAGGCGATCGCCGCGGCGGGGATAACGCTGGGTTGCAACCCGGAGGGGACCTTGTACTGCCCGGCTGAGCCGGTGCGGCGCGACCAGATGGCGTCGTTCCTCGCTCGGGGGTTCGAGCTGCCGGCGGCGGGGGAGGACTTCTTCCCCGACGACGAGGGGAACACCCACGAGGACAACATCAACCGGGTGGCGACGGCGGGGATCACCTTGGGGTTCGACGATGGGACCTTCGGTCCGACGCTTCTGGTGTCGCGGGCGCAGATGGCTTCGTTCCTGGCCCGGGCGATGGAGTTGGACCCGGTGCCGGGGGACCGGTTCGCTGATGTGTCCGGGGTGCATGAGGGGAACATCAACGCCATCGCCGAGGAGGGGGTGACCTTGGGTTGCGACGAGGCGGGGACCCTGTTCTGCCCCGACGACTCGGTGCGGCGCGACCAGATGGCCTCGTTCCTGGGACGGGCCCTCGGTCTCGAAGCGACCCCACCGCCACCGGGCACCTCGAGCACCAGCTCGTCGAGCACCAGTTCCTCGTCGAGCAGCACGTCCTCCAGCAGCACCAGCAGCACGATGGCGGGCGAGACGGAAGTGATCTCGATAACCGGTATTCAGAACTTCGGGGACACGACCGTGTCGGTGGGCACCGAGGTGATCTGGGTCAACAACGACAACGTGAGCCACTCGAGCACGTCGGGCACCCCACCCAACCGGGAACGGCACACTGGGACTCCGGGATCCTCATGATGAATGAGGACTTCTCGCGAACCTTCAACACGCAGGGGAGCTTCGACTACTTCTGCACGGTTCACGACGAAACGATGACCGGCACGATCATCGTCGAGCCCTGACGGGGTTGTGATGTGGCGTCGGTGGTTGGCGGTGTCGGTTGTGGTGGTGCTCGTGGCTGGCGGTACGGCGGCGGTGGCTCAGCTGCCCCCGGGGGGGACGTTCACCGATGATGACGGGAACGAGCACGAGGGGTATATCGAGGCGATCGCCGCCGCGGGGATAACCCTGGGGTGCAACCCGGAGGGAACCCTGTACTGCCCGACGCGGCCGGTGATCAGGGGGCAGATGGCGTCCTTCCTCGCCCGCGGCTTCGATCTTCCGGCAGCGACCGAGGACTTCTTCCCCGACGACGAGGGCAGCGTCCACGAGGACAACATCAACCGGGTGGCAACGGCGGGGATCACCCTCGGGTTCGAAGACGGCACCTTCGGTCCCGACCTGGAGGTGTCGCGGGCGCAGATGGCTTCGTTCCTGGCCCGGGCGATGGGGTTGGACCCGGTGCCGGGGGACCGGTTCGCTGACGTGTCCGGGGTGCACGAGGAGAACATCAACGCCATCGCCGAGGAGGGGGTGACGCTGGGTTGTGACGAGGCGGGGACGCTGTTCTGCCCCGACGACTCGGTGCGGCGCGACCAGATGGCGTCGTTCCTGGGCCGCGCCCTCGGGCTCGAATCCACTCCGCCACCGCCGACGACGACTACATCGACCACCGCCCCGCCTCCGCCCGACGATGTCTTCGTCTCGATCGACGACTTCTTCTTCTCGCCGGACGACATCACCGTTGCCGAGGGGACCCAGGTCTGGTGGACCAACGTCGGGGATGCGGACCACACCACCACCGGCAGTTCTGGGACTCGGGGACCATCGAAGCGGACGAGTCCTATCCGGTCACCTTCACCACGCCCGGCACCTACAACTACATCTGCACGATCCACGACTTCATGACCGGGGTGGTGCGGGTCACCGACTGAGGGCTCGAAGCACTTCGATCTATGCCGGAGTCATCGAACCCTCGGTCACTTCGCCCTTGTGTGCGGCGAAGGCGCCCAGGACTTCCTCTTTCTCTTGTGCAGGGATACCAAAGCTGTCGAGGGTGCGCCCGAGCTCGGCGGCGACCTCGTCGAATTCTGCTGAGGTAATCCGGAACTCGCGATGAGCCTCCTCGAGCCCCAAAGGCGTGGTCCCCGGCTCCGTTGCGGCGAAGTCGAAGGGCCCTCCCGCCACGTCGCAAACCCACAGGGTTCGCATGAACTTCAGCCCGGGAAGCCTCTCCAGGTTGTTGGTGTGCCAATTGCGCAGGGCGGGATTGTCTGATCCTTGGCCAACGATCGGGTTATCGATGAGGGCATCGCTGAACCTATCCACCACCGCCGCGATGGCGAATACGCCACCCAGCCTCTCGTACAGACTCGACTCGGCCATGACTCCTCCTCGTCCACTTCGCCCCGCGGTCGCTTCTATTGCTAGTCAATATTGGTTTTACACCCTGGGGAGATCCGAGTCAACCGTTTGTTGAGTGGTACGCACCGCTGGCTCGTTGAGTTCACCTGGAGCACCGCAGACCACGTGGCCACGACGGCGCCGCCCCCTGTGGCGATGTGCGATACTTGGCGACCCCGAGGATCCGGCGCCACTGCCGCCGGTTCGCTCAGGCGCAGGGTCGAAACCCCGCCCCCTTAGCTCAGCTGGCAGAGCGTCTCCATGGTAAGGAGGAGGTCTCCGGTTCGAATCCGGAAGGGGGCTCCGCCCGGCCGGTTCCGGCCGGGTTGACAAATGAGGACGGTGCGATCGGCGCACCCAGCGTGGCGGCGTAGCTCAGTCGGTGAGAGCGCTCGACTCATAATCGAGAGGTCGGCAGTTCGAGTCTGCCCGCCGCTACCAGTGGACACGAAGAAGGAGTTGTGATGGGGAAGGCGAAGTTTGAGCGGACGAAGCCTCATGTGAATGTGGGGACGATGGGTCATATTGATCATGGGAAGACGACGCTGACGGCGGCGATCACCCGGGTCTTGCATGAGCGTGATTCTTCTGTGGAGTTCACCTCCTTCGATCAGATCGACAAGGCGCCGGAGGAGCGGGAGCGGGGGATCACGATTCAGATCGCCCACGTGGAGTATGAGACCCCGAACCGTCATTACGCCCATGTGGATATGCCGGGTCACGCCGATTACATCAAGAACATGATCACGGGGGCGGCGCAGGTGGATGGGGCGATCCTGGTGGTGTCGGCGGCGGATGGCCCGATGCCCCAGACCCGGGAGCACGTGTTGTTGGCCCGTCAGGTGGGGGTGCCTTCGATCGTGGTGTTCTTGAACAAGGTGGACATGGTGGACGACCCCGAGCTGTTGGATCTGGTCGAGCTCGAGGTGCGGGACCTGTTGACCGAGTACGAGTTCCCCGGGGACGAGGTGCCGGTGGTGCGCGGCTCCGCCCTCCAGGCCCTGGAGGGCCAGGGGGAGGGCCCCGGCCAGATCGTGGAGTTGATGGAGGCGGTGGATTCCTACGTGCCCGAGCCGGTGCGTGACGTGGAGAAGCCGTTCATGATGGCCATCGAGGACGTGTTCAGCATCACCGGGCGGGGGACGGTGGTGACCGGTCGGGTGGAGCAGGGGGTGCTGCGGGTCAACGAGGAGGTGGAGATCGTCGGGATCCGCCCCACCCGAAAGACCGTGGCCACCGGGGTGGAGATGTTCCGCAAGCTGTTGGACGAGGGGCGGGCGGGGGACAACGTCGGGGTGCTGCTGCGGGGGGTGGGCAAGGATGAGGTGGAGCGGGGTCAGGTGTTGGCCAAGCCGGGGTCGATCACCCCGCACACCAATTTCGAGGCGGCGGTGTACGTGTTGACCAAGGAGGAGGGGGGTCGGCACAACCCGTTCTTCTCCGGTTACCGCCCCCAGTTCTATTTCCGCACCACCGACGTGACCGGTTCGGTGACCCTGCCGGAGGGGACGGAGATGGTGATGCCCGGTGACCAGACGCCGATGACGGTGGAGTTGATCGCTCCCATCGCCATGGACGAGGGGTTGCGTTTCGCCATCCGGGAGGGGGGCCGCACCGTTGGTGCGGGCCGGGTCACGAAGATCCTGAAATGAGCGGAGCTCATTTCGGTTCATGGGTTCTGGGTTCTGAGTTCTGGAGTCAAACCCAAAACCCAAACACCCAATACCCAAAACTGCGAGCGAGTGAAACGAGCGAGCCATGCCCTCTGACAAGCGACCGCCGTTGACGTTGGCTTGCGACGTGTGCAAGCGTCGCAACTACGTCACCACCAAGAACAAGACCAACACCAGGGACCGACTCGGGCTGCGCAAGTACTGCCGTTGGTGCCGCACCCACACGCTGCACCGAGAAACCCGTTGATCCCAGGGGCGGGTCGGAGATGCCGGTGGTAGCTTGCCGAGCCGACCCTGCGGGCGGAGTGAGCAGGTCTGCATCGGGACGGGGCAGCGCCGAGAACCGGCGGGACCCCGTCCCGATCGCGTCGGTTCGCCGTGGTAGCTGACGTCGGCCGGTCCTTGGACCGCCTCGAAGGTTGGCGGATCGGGCCGGCCTCCCTCACCGTCAGCGCCGACCGGGTGTCGGACGTGGTGGCGGCCACGGGGGACGACCCCGATCGATGGACGGCGGCGGCCCCGCCTTCCTTCGCTGCGGTGACCCTGTTCACCGTGGCCAAGAGCCTGCTCGCCGCACCGGAGCTCGCCGGACGAGGTGTGATCCACGCCGAGCAGACCTTCGACTGGCAACGCCCCTACAACATCGGGAGCGAGGTCGAGGTGGAGGGTGTCGTCGGCCGGGTCCGCTCACGAGGCCCGACAACGTTCGTCGGTCTCGAGGTGACCGCCAGCGACGGATCCGGTCCGATGCAGACTTCGGCATCGAGCTTTGTCGTGGTCGAGACGGTTGGAGCAGAGTCAGACGACCTCGGATCCGAGCCCGGCCCCGAGGAGCGTGGGCTCAACGAGATCCCGGTCGAGCAGCCGCTGCCAGACCGTCGGGTCACCGCTACCTCCGCTGGCCAAGTCGGCCAGCCGTGGTGATCTGCTCCGATATGCCGCCGCCACCGGGGACTGGAACCCGATCCACTGGGACCACGACGCCGCAGTGTCCGCCGGGCTCCCCGGGATCGTGGCGCACGGTTTGCTGATGGCGGCGTGGGTGGTCCAGGCCGCGGCCCGCCATGCCCACGGCGACATGCCGCTCCGTCAGGCGCGGCTCCGTTTCAGATCCCCGTTGCGCCCGGCAGAGCCAGCCGTCATAGGGGGCGAGGTGCTGGAGGAAGGCTCGCTCCGTCTGCGGGTCGATTCGGGCGGCGAGGAGCGGGTCACGGCTACGGTTGTGCTTGCCGAAGTGCCGTCGGACGGTGGGTAACCCCATGCAAGAGCTGAGGGTCGAATCGAGCGTCGATCTTCTGGTGGATCGAGCCCGGCAGGGTGATCGAAACGCCTTTGGCGACCTGGTCCGGCTCCACCAGCACGAGGTGTTCACCTTGGCGGTGAGATTGGTTGCCGATCGGACGGTGGCGGCAGATGTGGCGCAGGACGCCTTCATCCGCGCCTGGCGGGCTCTGCCCAAATTCCGGGGTGATGCTGCCTTCGCCACGTGGCTGCACCGAATCACCGTCAACGCCGCTTGGAGCCAGAGACGCCGGGCGGCGGCTCGTCCCGTGTCGCAACTCGACGAGGCCCTTGCGGTCCCTGACACGGACCCGCTCGGCCAGCCAGAGCGGGTCGGCGAGGTGGCCGATCTGCGCCGGGCCCTGGGAGAGGCGATCGGTGCTTTGCCCATCGGGATGCGGGCGGTGGTCGTGCTCAAGGACGTCTACGGGTGGAGTCACGACGACGTGGCCCGGGCGCTCGGGATCTCGGAGACCGCGGCCAAGGTGAGGCTCCATCGGGCCCACCTCCGGCTGCGAGAGATGCTCGACGGAAGGCGCCCATGACTGGGCGGACCCACATCACCCGGCGTGCGTTGGCGGCCACGAACCTCCCCGGCGCCGCCGCGGCCAAGGAGCACGTGGAAGGCTGCCTCGCCTGTCAGGCGTCTGCCGCCCAGGACCGGCGTTTGCAGCGACGCCTGGCGGCGCTCCGCCACGAGCTGATCCCGGCCCCGGCCGGGCTGGTCACGTTGGTGCTGGCGCGGATGGAAGTCGCCCCGGGCGGTTCGTGGATCCGCGGGCCGATCATCGCCGGGGCCTCGGTGCTGACGGCGGCGGCGGCCACCGCGGTCATGGTGGCGGCTCGTCGGCGCGGCATCGCGACCTCTGGATGAGGCGGCGGGGCTGGGGTGTACACTGCGGTCGGCCCACCGGTAGACTTCGCCCAGGCGGGCTCGCCGCCCTTTCCCCGCGTGATCGAGCCGAGGGGATCCGGAGGGGTGTAGCTCGAATTGGCAGAGCGCCGGTCTCCAAAACCGGAGGTTGCGGGTTCGAGTCCCGCCGCCCCTGCTCCGCAAGGAAGCGATACATCAGATGAACCGAGAGATGAGGCGCCTCGTCGAGCGCGAGGAGCGACGGCAGAAGCAGACGCAACAACAGCGTCGCCAGGCGGCGCGCACCAAGCGTCCCGCCGGCAAGCCTGCCGAGCAGAAGCCGAGCCTCTGGCAGACGGCTGGGGATCTTCCTGCGCGAGGTTCGCACCGAGCTCCGCCGGGTGCAGTGGCCGACCCGTGAGCAGATGATCGCCTTCACCTCGGTGACCCTGATCACCACCACCGCGGTTACCTTGATCGTCTTCGCCTTCGACATCGTGCTCAAGGAGGGCATCCTCTGGCTGCTCCAAGGAGCTGGGGGATGATGCGATGACCGACGCTGTCGACATCATCGAGGAGACCGAGGTAGTCGAAGAGGAGGAGCCGACCACCAGCCCATACGACCTCGAGGGCGACTGGTACGTCATCCACTCCTATTCGGGCTACGAGAACAAGGTCAAGGCAAACCTCGAGACCCGCATCCGGTCGATGCACATGGAGGATCGGATCTTCGAGGTCGTGATACCGCTCGAGCCGGTGGTCGAGTTCAAGGGGGGCCGGAAGGTCACCGTCATGAAGAAGGTCTTCCCCGGCTACATCTTGGTCCGGATGGTGCTCGACGACGACTCCTGGTACGCGGTGCGCAACACTCCCGGGGTCACCGGGTTCGTCGGTGGCGGGAGCAAGCCATCACCGCTGTCCCGACGCGAGGTGGAGCGCTTCCTCGGGGTGGAGAAGAAGGAAGTCAAGAAGGAGCCCCGCTACAAGCCGGAGTGGGAGGTCGGGGAGACCGTTCGGGTGGTGACCGGGCCCTTCGCCGACTTCAACGGGGTCATCGAGAGCATCAACGTCGACCAGTCCAAGGTCGTGGTGCTGGTCAACATCTTCGGGCGCGACACCCCGGTGGAGCTCGGGTTCGAGGACATCACGAAGCAGTAAGTACTTGAGTACTCAGTACTTAGTACTTAGAAGAGAAGAGAAGCGCACGTGGGTAGGAAGAGACTCGTCACGACATTGAAACTGCAGATCCCCGCCGGGCAGGCCAGCCCGGCGCCGCCGGTGGGCACCGCCCTCGGTCCGCACGGGGTCAACATCATGGACTTCGTCCGCGCGTACAACGAGGCGACGGCCAGCCAGACGGGGACCATCGTCCCGGTCGAGGTCTCGATATACGAGGACCGCAGCTTCACGTTCGTCACCAAGACGCCGCCGGCTGCCGTCCTGCTCCGCCAGGCCGCCCAGGTGCCAAAGGGCTCTTCGAGCCCTCGCACCGAGAAGGTGGGGCGGGTGACGAAGGCGCAGATTCGTCAGATCGCAGAGACCAAGATGCCCGATCTCAACGCCAACGACATAGACGCGGCGATGAAGATCGTCGAGGGGACGGCGCGGTCGATGGGTATCGAGGTACTCAGTACTTAGTACTTAGACAAGAGAAGTGGGAGAGCGGTGTTTGAGCTGCTCGTCTGGACCACGAAAGGAATGAGCAATGCCGAAACACGGCAAGAAGTACCTCGAGGCGATGCGTCGCTTTGATCACAACGCCTCCTACACCGCCGACGAGGCGGTCGACCTGGTCAAGGTGCTCGCCCCGGCCAGCTTTGACGAGACGGTCGAGGTTGCGTTCCGGCTCGGGATCGACCCGAGGCGCGCCGACCAGATGGTCAGGGGCACCGTGAGCCTCCCCCACGGCACCGGCAAGGCGGTCCGGGTGGCCGTGTTCGCCCAAGCCGACAAGGCGCGCGAGGCCGAGGCCGCCGGTGCCGACATCGTCGGCGGTCCCGAGTTGGTGGCGCGTATTCAGGAAGGCGAGCAGCCTCTCGACTTCGACATCGCCGTGGCGACGCCCGACCTGATGTCCGAGGTTGGGAAGTTGGGCCGGGTGCTCGGTCCCCGGGGATTGATGCCAAACCCGAAGGCGGGAACCGTGACCGTCGACGTGGGCAAGGCGGTGGAGGAGTTCAAGGCGGGTCGTATCGAATACCGCAACGACCGGTACGGCAACGTCCACGCCCCGATTGGCAAGGTCTCTTTCGAGCGTGACCAGTTGATCGGCAACTTGGCGGCGCTCACGTCCGAATTGGTCCGAACCCGACCCGCAGCCGCCAAGGGGCGGTACATCAGGCACGTCAGCGTCTCGTCAACGATGGGACCCGGCGTGGCGGTGGACGTCGCCAAGCTCGACGACCTGGCTGCGCTCGCCCACTGAGCAAAGGCCACAGGGGAGCCTCGCCTCTGGAGCGGCTGCTCAGCGGTGAGCGGCGGGGCGGCCGCCAGGGTGCCACCCAGAGAGCCGATCCTCTGCGGTGGGGCAGGGTAGGGGCTGCACTCCACCGAGGCTCTCGTTCGCCGTGCCTCTCCCGGGACGGTAGCGGTCAGGTGAGGACGTCCCGCCCGGCGAGGCCCCCCTGTCCCGTGCAGTGTCGCGCCGCCAAGGTCGCTTTGTCCAGCGCTAATTCACCGGCAGGAAGTTGGTCGGTAATCACCTGTTACCCTTGTCGCAACAAGGCCAGAGACCGCAGGCCGCTTCGCATAAGGGTTGGTCAGCCACCCGCCTGCGCAGGTCACCTCAATTCGGGTCGTTTCGATGTGGGCGGCCTTCTCTCGAGGTCCTGGTCTCTGGCCGGGACCTTTCTCTTTGAGGAGGACACATGCCACGACCTGAGAAGGTCCAGGCAGTCGAGGACATAAGAAGCCGGATCGAGTCGGCTCAAGCCACCTTCTTGACCGAGTACCGCGGTCTCAACGTTGCCCAGCAACAGCAGTTGCGGCGAAGCCTTCGCGCCAGCGGGACCGATTACAAGATCGTCAAGATGACCTTGGCCCGTCTTGCCGCGGGTGAGTTGGGGATCGAGGGCGTCGAGGAGTGGCTCACCGGGCCGACCGCACTCGCGTTCGCCGGTGGCGACCCAGTCGAGTCGGCGAGGGCCCTACGCGACTTCGCCCGTGACCACGAGCAACTCGTGGTCAAGGCCGGCATCCTCGGTGGGAGGCTGCTCCTCCCCGAGCAGGTGAGCAAGCTGGCCGATGTCGAGCCTCGCCCGGTGCTCCTGGCCAAGCTGGCGGGTGCCTTCCAAGCGCCACTCGCCCAGGCCGCCGGCCTGTTCTCGGCACTCACTCGCAACACGGCATCGGTGGTGTCGCAGCTGCTGGAGAAGCGGGCTTCGGAAGAGACGGAAGACGGAAGTCGGAAGACGGAAGATGAGCCTGCGGACAGCAGACGGCAGACGGCAGACGGCAGAGACGGCAGACGGCGGCTGAGACGGCGGCTGAGGTTGCCGAAGTGGTCGAGGAGTCCGAGCCCGAGGCCGCTGCGGAGCCTGAGGTTGAAGCCGACTGCCGAGGTGGCGGAGGAGTCCGAGCCCGAGGCCGCTGCGGAGCCTGAGGTTGAAGCGACTGCCGAGGTGGCGGAGGAGTCCGAGGCCGCGCGGAGTCCGAGTGAGGCGACTGCCGAGGTGGCGGAGCCGAGTCCGAGGCCGCTGCGGAGCCTGAGGTCGCTGAAGCCGAGGCTGCCGCCGAGTCCGAGCCCGAGGCCGCTGCGGAGCCTGAGGTTGAAGCGCTGCCGAGGTGGCGGAGGAGCCCGAAGCCGAAGGTGGCGACGAGCCGGTGGCTGCTGCCGAAGAGGACACCAACACTGAAACGCCGGGTGAGCCGGCCGAGGAGGAATGACCATGGCGAAGATGACGACCCAGGATCTGCTCTCGGTCTTCGAGGAGATGACCGTTCTCGAGCTAAAGGACTTCCTCGACGCTTTCGAGGAGCGCTTCGAGGTGACCGCTGCCGCCCCGATGGCCGTGGCTGCGGCCCCCGTGGCTGGCGGTGATGGTGCGGCCGCCGCCGTCGAGGAGGAGAAGGACGAGTTCGATGTCGTCATCTCCGCCGTCGGCGACAAGAAGATCCAGGTGATCAAGGAGGTCCGCACCCTCACCAGCCTCGGGCTGCGCGAGGCCAAGGAACTCGTGGAGAGCGCCCCGAAGGCCGTGCTCGAAGCCGTCGACAAGGAAGCCGCCGAGAAGGCGAAGGAGCAACTCGAGGGCGCCGGCGCCACCGTTGAGTTGAGGTGATCGGACGGTCCCTCGGGACCCTCCGTCAGCTCTCCCCGGCCTCCAGGTAAGCGGCGACCCTCTCGGTCTCCCGCTCTCTCAGACCCGACATTGGCTCGGAGCAACTCGAGTCGCTGAGGCACCGTCCGGGCACCCTCCGGAACCTCGGCCTCGGCGAAGAACGACTCGACATCGCGCGCCACCTCAGGGTGGGAAAGCAGTGGGATGCCATCGAGGATCCGAGCGATCAACCTCTGTGGCACCGCCGCCAGGATTTCATCCCACCTCGAGCGGATGGCCCGCCAGGCGCTGGTCCCCGAGTCGCGGCCTCCGAGGACCCGCGCCAGAATCCAAAAGCTCTCCTGTAGCCGGATCGTCCCGTCGAGCGTGTGCGTCACCGTCCGCTCGGCCAGGTCCGAATCGTCGAACCGACAAACCGCATCGAGGAATCGCCTCTCCTCCTGAGGATCTTCAGCGCTCTTGTATCCGTGCAGCATCCGCTCGTAGTCGGCAATGGCGCCGTTATCGGCGGCGATGAAAAGCGCCGCCAGCGCGACGTCGGGGTCGACGCTCGGATCCCGGTCGATGACCTTCTCGGCTATCGCTACCCCCTGCTCGGTGTATGGCTCATGCCGTCCGAGGCGGCCTCCGAGGGCGAGCAACATCTGCCCGCGCAGCCGGCGGGTGAGGTCGGACTCGTCTGGCTGCGGTTCCCACCCGAGCCGTTCCGCAGTTGGGGACAGCAGCCGCTGCACCAACCGGTGGAATCGGTCAAGTTGCTCGTCGGGGATGACGTGGTGCTCGGTGGTTGCGAGCACACGCAACACCAACTGCCAGATCGCCTGTTCGCTCTCGTCGGCGTACGCCTCCAACAACCGAAGGACGGAAGGGGCATCGAGTTGGCCTGAGAGGACGAAGGCGTCGGCATCGTCGAGCAGCACATACCGCTCGAGGTCCTCCAACTCTTGAAGCCGCAAGACGAGCGCCTCGAAGAGATCAGCGGAGTAGCTCACCCGGTAGAAGCCGTGCCCACCGGCGTTGGCCACCACCCATTCGACCTCTCCGGGGAGATCGACCGTCGCCTCGACATCGTCGAGAAGGACCTTCCGTTCGAAGCTCTCGCCACCGGCCACACCCCGGATCTGCACCGGGACCTTCCATGACGATGTGTCTGAGTCGTCGGGGATCGCCAGGAAACGGCGCTGCCTCAACCTCAGGCCCGCGTCGATCGCGTCGATCTCTATCTGCGGATAGCCCGGCTGAAGGATCCAGGTGTCCATGATCTCGCCCACCGGCCACTCGCTGGCGGCGTCGAGCCCCGCCCAGAGGTCGGCAGTCACAGTGTTCCCATAGGAGTGCGCCCGGAGGTAGGTCCCGACACCATTGCGGAAGGCCTCCTCACCGATGAACTGCTCGATCATCCGCAGCACCGATGACCCCTTGCCGTATGTCAGGGCGTCGAACATCTCGTTTGCCTCATCGGGCGATTGCACCTCGAATTCGACGGCACGCGAGGTCGACAGCTGGTCAATCTCCAACGCCCAGGGCCGGTCCACCGCCCCGAACATGAGCCATCGCTTCCATTCGGGTCGCATGGCGTCGGTCGACTTCATCTCCATGAAGGTGGCGAATGCCTCGTTGAGCCAAATGCCGTCCCACCACTTCATCGTCACCAGGTCGCCGAACCACATATGCGCCAACTCGTGCCCCACCACGTCGAGGATGCGGAGCTTCTCCGCCTGGGTCGCCCTTTCGGCATCGAGGAGAAGTGCCGCTTCGCGGTAGGTGATGCAGCCCAAGTTCTCCATCGCCCCAAATGCGAAATCGGGGATGGCCAAATGGTCGACCTTGTCGCCCGGGTACGGGATCTCGTAGTAGTCGCTCAGATAGCTGAGACAGAAGACGGCGCACTCCAGAGCGTATGGCGCCAGGTGCAGCTTGCCCTTGGGTGCCACGATCCGGACAGGGGTCCCATCGACGTCGACCGGCTCGGTTGCCTCAAATGGCCCGACGACGAATGCCACCAGATAGGTCGACATGACCATGGTCTCGGCGAACCGCACCTCGACCTTTTCGCCCACTGCCTGGCGCGACTCCTCCATTGTGTTCGATACCACGAACTGGTCCTCAGGTACGACCATCGTGACCTGGAAAGACGCCTTGAAGTCGGGCTCGTCCCAGCAAGGAAATGCCCGCCGAGCGTCGGTCGCCTCGAATTGCGTGGTGGCGATCGTCTGCTCCACCCCATCCACATCGGTGAAGGTCGAGCGGTAGAAGCCGTGCAACTGATCGTTGAGCACTCCGCTGAACTCGATGTCGAGATCCGCCTCGCCAGGTTCGATGGTGCGGGGGAAGCGCAATGTGGCGCGCTGCAGCTTCTCGTCCAACTCCACTTCGGCGGGAATGGTCTCACCACCTGCACGAAGCGACACCGATTTCAGGTCGAGCTCGGCGGCGTTGAGCACGATGTGGTCGACCGGCTCGCTGACCTCGACTGTGATGGTCTCGGACCCGGCGAAGGTGGCGCCGTTCAGATCGGGCTCGAGCCTGATCTGATAGCGGTGCGGCACGACGCTACGCGGGAGTCGGTATTCATCGATCATGGATGGGGTCCTCCTGTGGACCGGATGGTATCTGCCCCCGAGCATTGAGTTTCCGACCCCACCGATACGATCACGGCGATGGAACGCGACACCATCCTGGTGAGGGTGAGCGGGACCGATCGTCCCGGGATCACCGCGGGGCTGCTGCGCGTGCTCGCCGCCGGCGGCGCCGACGTGCTCGACATGGAGCAGGTGGTGGTGCGCGACAGGCTATCTCTCGGGCTGTTGGTCGGTGTCCCCGGGGGCCGCGAGGTGTTGAAGGAGCTTCTCCTCTTCGGCTGGGAGCAGAAGCTCCACCTCGACTTCGAGTTGCTGGCCGACCCGGTTCCGCCTCAGCCCAAGCAGCGCGCCGTGGTCACGGTGCTCGGCGCCGACCTCTCGGCGGCGGCACTCCATGCTGTTGCCGAGTCGATCGCGCTGGCCGGCGGCAACATCGAGCGGATCGACTGCCTCGCCCGGTACCCGGTCACTTGTTACGAGATGCTTGTCTCGCGCGCCGAACTCGACCGGTTGCGTGCCGATCTGGTCGAGGCCTCTGGCCAACACGGCGTCGATGTGGCCGTGCAACTCGAGGGGCTCGCTCGGCGAGCCAAGCGCCTGGTGGTGCTCGATGTTGACTCGACCCTCGTCCAGGACGAGGTGATCGAGTTGATAGCCGAGGAGGCAGGTGTGGCCTCCGAGGTGGCTGATATCACCGCCCTGGCGATGGAGGGGGAGATCGACTTCGAAGCAGCACTGCGGCGGAGGGTTGAGCTGCTCGCCGGATTGCCCGTGGAGGCCCTCGAGAAGGTCGCCGCCAAGGTCCGGCTCGCCCCGGGGGCTCGCACCTTCGTTCGCACCGCCAAACGTCTGGGTTACAAGGTGGCCGCGGTGAGCGGGGGTTTCACCTTCTTCACCGATCGGCTCGCCACTCAACTCGAACTCGACCATGCCGTAGGCAACGAGTTGGAAGTGCAGGACGGCAGGCTGACCGGCCGCCTGATTGGGCCAGTGTTGGATCGCGCCGGGAAGGCCGACGTGTTGCGTCGCGTGGCGGCCGCCGAGGGCATCCCCGTCGAGCAGACGGTGGCGGTGGGTGACGGGGCCAACGATCTCGACATGCTGGCGGCGGCCGGGCTGGGAGTGGCGTTCAACGCCAGACCGGTGGTGCGCCGGGCGGCCGACACCACGGTCTCGGTGCCCTACCTCGACGCCATCCTCTTCCTCCTCGGCATCCGGCGTGACGAGGTCGAATCCGCCGACGAGACCGGCTGAAAACCTGCAACCCAGGGTTCGGAACGGTCGCACACAGCGGCTCGAGCCCACGGAACGGTTGGTGGAACGGAGAGGAATGCGCCAACCCCGCAACCCAGGGTTCGAACGGTCGCACAACCACGGCTCGAGCCCACGGAACGGTTGGTGGAAGGGATCGGGAGTTGCCCCGGTCAGGCGGCGAGGCCGAGGGCGCGGGCCATCGTCTCAGCCACCTCGCCTGGCCGGTCGCGCAGATCCTTCCAGGTGAACCGAAGGAGTCTCCAACCGTGAACCACCGCTTCACGATCACGTGCTCGGTCCGAGTCGAAGGCTTCGACCTGAGTGTGCCAACGCCGCGAATCCCACTCGGCAGCCAGGCAGCACCATGGCCAAGCACAGTCGAAGCGCCGTATCGGATCCCATGGGACGGGGTATTCGAGCTCTGGTTCCGGCAGACCGGCCCGTCGCAGGATCGCCAGACCAAGCCTCTCCAACCTCGTGCCATTGAGCGCCGGGCCATCTGCCCGTTCCTCGATCATCTTCCGGAGCGCTGTCGACCCAGGACGCCCCCGTCCACACAGCTCGTCGACCGTTGCGCTCAGGTCAGTGATACGGGTCCGGCCCGCCGCCACCAGATCATCGAGTGCTAGCTCGACCCTCCGTGGACTGACGACACCCGCCAGATCGACGAGGGTCCGTTCCATAGTTGTGACGGGCAGTCGGTCGATCACAGTCCGATGATGCGCCGGGAGCCTCCGGCTCCTACGGACGGCCACATCGGGGAACCGATGGGTCGTGGCGGCGTCAACAGTGACAACCGCGAGTTGGCGGGGGATAAAGGGGATGGTGTGCAATTCAGCCGCTGCTTGATGAGAGACGACGGCATCCGGCAGCGCCCCGACTGCTGAACGAAGCCTCGACCGAACGTCGTCGAGTTCGACAACCCGAAAACGTCCTCGAGTGATCCGCTCTAGCTTGCCAGTGTTGACACGGTATCGGATCATCGCTTCGCTCCATCCCGAGGCGAGAAGCTGCGATGTCTGGATCTCGCCACCCTGCCGGATGGCAAGGTCCATTGCTCGACGCTCGATGTTCATCGCGGGATCGTGCACGTTGGAGGACGTCTCTACAAGAGGGTCGTTCTGTGGGTCCGAAGCGCGCCACCGGCACCGCTCAAACCCTGGGTTGCTGGAATGGCCGCAACGCTGGTTCCTCCGCCGGTTCTGTGGGCCGGAAGCGTCGTTGTGTGACGCTTCGAACCCTGGGTTCGCGGTTTTTTCAGCCCTGGTAGCTGCCGGCGGTGATCTCTCCGCCGTGGCCGGTCCAGTTGGTGTGGAAGAACTCACCCCGGGGGCTGTCGATCCGTTCATAGGTGTGGGCGCCGAAGTAGTCGCGCTGCGCCTGGATCAGGTTGGCGGCGCCGCGCTCCGCCCGGTAGCCGTCGTAGAAGGCGAGGGCGGTGGCGTAGGCGGGCACTGCGATCCCGGACGCGACGGCGAACCCGAGAGCCCGGCGCCAGCCATCCTGGGCGGTTGCCAGGGCCTCGCGGAAGAATGGGTCGAGCAGCAGGTTGGGAAGCTCGGGGTCGCGGGTGAAGGCCGCGGTGATGTCGTCGAGGAACGCTGCTCGGATGATGCACCCCTCGCGCCACAGCGATGCGATCCGTCCCAGGTCGAGGTCCCATTCGTATTGCTCCGATGCCGACCGGAGCTGCATGAACCCTTGGGCGTAGGAGACGATCTTCGAGGCGTAGAGCGCGTCCTCGAGGGCGGCGAGCATCGGCCCCCGATCCGCCACCGGGACGGTGTCGGGACCGGCCAGGATGGCCGATGCGGCGGCGCGCTCGTCGTGCAGCGCCGAGACCATTCGGGCGAACACCGCCTCGGCAATGAGGGTGGTCGGGACCGACCGCTCGAGCGCCGAGGCAACTGCCCAACGCCCCGTCCCCTTTTGCCCGGCGGCGTCGAGAATCTCGTCGAGGAGCGGGGACCCCTCGGCGGTCTCGAAGGCGAGGATGTCGGTGGTGATATCGATGAGGAACGAGTCGAGCCGGCCGGCGCCCCAGCTGCGGAAAGCATCCGACATCTCGGCGGGGCTCATCGCCAGCCCATCACGCATCAGCAGGTAAGCCTCGGCGATCACCTGCATGTCGCCGTACTCGATCCCGTTGTGGACCATCTTGACGTAGTGCCCCGACCCGCCCGGCCCGATCCAATCACAACAGGGTGTCCCGTCCTCCACCTTGGCGGCGATCGACTGGAAGAGCTGACGGACGTGCGGCCACGCCTCCGCCGATCCTCCTGGCATGATCGAAGGGCCGTGGCGAGCGCCCTCCTCGCCGCCCGAGATCCCCATCCCGATGTAGAGGATCCCTTGGTCCTCCAGCAGTGCCGTCCGCCTGGCGGTATCGGTGTAGAGCGAGTTCCCCCCGTCGATGACGATGTCCCCCGGCGCCAACAACGGAGCGAGTTGAGCCAGCATGTCGTCGACCGGCGGCCCCGCTTGGATCATCAGCATCACCCGTCGTGGGCGGCGCAGCGCAGCGACCATCTCGGCGAGGCTGTGGGTGCCGACGATGGTGGTGCCCGTGGCGGGTCCGGCGAGGAAGTCGTCGACCTTCGACGTGGTGCGGTTGAAGACGGCGACGACCGCACCGTGGTCGCTCATGTTGAGGGCCAGGTTCTGTCCCATCACCGCCAGCCCGACCAGCCCGATGTCGGCGTTCTCGGCCATGTACTCCTCGATCCGTCGGCCGCCCGAGGGTACCCAGCGGCTCGGGGGTAGCCTGCTGGAGCAGTGGAAGTTCTCGGGATCGACATCGGAGGGTCGGGGATCAAGGGAGCGGTCGTCGACGTCGACCGGGGCGTTCTCACCACGGAACGGCGCAAGATCCTCACTCCTCAACCGGCATCGCCCGAAGCGGTCGCGGGTGAAGTGGCCGAGATGGTCGAATCCTTCTCTTGGGATGGCCCGGTGGGGTGCACCTTCCCCGCGGTAGTGAGACGGGGGATCGTGCTGTCAGCCGCCAACGTCGATGCCGACTGGGTGGGAGTCGACGGCCGCGAGCTGTTCGCCGAATCCATCGGCCGCCCGGTCGCCCTGCTCAACGATGCCGACGCCGCCGGGATAGCCGAGTTCCGTTTCGGTGTCGCCCGGCGAGAAGGCGTCGTCTTCGTGCTCACCTTCGGCACCGGGATCGGGAGCGCGGTGTTCGTAGAGGGTCATCTCATGCCGAACACCGAGTTCGGGCACATCGAGTTCAAGGGGATGCACGCCGAGCACTACTGCGCGGCACGGGTCCGCGAGGCCGAGGGCCTCACCTTGAAACGGTGGGCGCGTCGGGTCGACCGCTACCTGACCTATCTCAACGATCTCTTCGGACCGGACCTCATCGTCATCGGGGGTGGGGTGTGCCGGCGGTTCGACGAATTCTCCGAATGGCTGTCGCCGGGCACCGAGGTGGTGGCTGCCGGTCTGCGTAACGAGGCGGGGATCGTCGGCGCGGCGCTGGCCGCTGTGGGGGTCGCCCCGATCAGCTGACCTGGTACCGATCGAACTGGGGAACGACGGTGCGGGGAAGCCGGGCGCGCACCTTGGTGCCGTCGCCCTCGTGCTCCTCGACCAGGACCTCGCCGACGCGGTGGATGGTGGCCAGCACATCGCCACGCTCGTAGGGGATCCGCAGCTCGACCTCGTCGGAGCGGTCGGCAAGTGCCTTGCTGATCGCCGCCTCGAGCTGCCCAATCCCATCGCCGGTGACCGCCGAGATGACCACGGCGTCGGGGTGGAGGCTGCGCATCCGCTGCAGCAGCCCGGCGGGGGCGATGTCGGCCTTGTTGAGCACGATCAACTCGGGGATCTCCCCGGCGCCGATATCGTCGAGGACCTGGCGAACCGTCGCCAGCTCGGTCTCGGCGTCGCGATCGGACCCGTCGACGATGTGGAGCAGCAGGTCGGCGCCGCTCACCTCGGCCAGGGTGGAGCGAAACGCCTCGACCAGGTCATGGGGCAGCCGCCGGACGAAACCGACGGTGTCGGCGAGCAGCACCGTCGGCCCCTCATCGAGATCGTGGCGGCGCACCGTCGAGTCGAGGGTGGAGAACAAGCGGTCCTCGGTGAGCACCTTGGCGTCGGTCAGCTTGTTGAGCAGCGTGGACTTGCCGGCGTTGGTGTAACCCACCAACGCGATCTGGGGGAGCTCGGTGCGCTTGCGCGCCTTGCGCTGAGTGTCTCTGGTCCTGGCCATGGCCGCCAGGTCGTCTCTGAGCCGGGCGATCCGGGAGACGATTCGGCGCCGATCGGTCTCCAACTTGGTCTCGCCGGGGCCGCGGGCGAGGACCCCGAAACCTTGCTGGCTGAGGGTCTTGCCCTTGCCCCGTAACCGGGGGAGAAGGTATTGCAGCAGCGCCATCTCGACCTGGGCCATGCCCTCACGGGTGGTGGCGTGCTGGGCGAATATGTCGAGGATCATGGCCTGTCGGTCGACCACGTCGCAGTCGAAGGCCCGTTGCAGATTGCGCTGCTGAGCCGGCGAGAGGCTGTTGTCGAACACGACAACGTCGATGTCGAGGCCCTTCGAGATCGCCGCCAACTCGTCGACCTTCCCCTTGCCGACGAAGGTGGCCGGGTCGGGGGCGTCACGCTTCACCAGCACGACGTCGACCGGATCGGAGCCCGAGGTCTCGGTGAGCCGGGCCAGCTCCTCGAGCGAGGCTTCGGCTTCTTCGGTGTCGGCACTGCCCAAGGCCACCCCGACAAGGAGGGCCCGTTGGTGAAGCGACATCGACGTCGGTGACGGTCGCGGTGAGACGGCGGCCCTGGCGGGCATTGCCTGAGGTCATAGGGGCACGGTATCGCTCGGTGACCCTTAGTGCGGCGTCTTTGATCCGGGCTAGGCGGCTTGAATGGCCCAGCCATGGCCGCCGTCGCCACCGCTGCCACACCGCCGGTCGCGGTCGACCCACAGTTACGCCGCTGGCGAGCGGTGGTGTGGGTGGCGGCCGGGGTCTTCGTCGTCGTCTTCGGTCTGCTGATCCTGCAGCGCCACCGGACCTTCGGGACCTTCAACTTCGACCTCGGCATCTTCGACCAGGGTCTCTGGTTGCTCAGTCGCGGCGAGACGCCCTTCATAACGCTGCGCGGGACTCCACCTCTTCGGCGATCACTCCTCGTACCTGATGCTGCCGGTGGTGCCGCTGTACTGGGTGCTCCCCGACGTGCGGGCGATGCTGATCCTCACCGTGGCGGTGCTGGCGCTCGGTGCGCCGGTGGTGTGGGCTGCGGCGCGGGGCGAGGGTTTGTCTCCCCCGGTCTCGGCGGCGCTCGCCGTCGGTTATCTGTTCCATCCGGCTACTCAGTGGAGCACGTGGGACAACTTCCACCCCGAGACCCTGACCATCCCCCTGCTGATCGGCGCCTTCGCCCTCGGTCAACGCAACCGCTTCGTGGCGATGGTTGCCTTGTTGGTGCTGGTGCTCGCCGCCAAGGAGGATGCCGCCCTGGTGGTGGTCCCCTTCGCCCTGTACGTCTGGTGGCGCTGGCGTCGCCCCGGGGTGGCGGTGGCGGTCGCTGCGCTGGCTGTCGGCGCTTTCCTGCTCAACACGCTGGTGTTGCTCCCCATGTTCTCGCCCACCGGCGAATTGATCTACACGGGGCGCTACGCCCAGTTCGGCGAAGGGCTCGGAGGGGCGCTCGTCGGGATGGTGACCAACCCGGGAAAGGTGGTTGCCGAGCTTGCCACCATGGACCGGCTGGGGTACCTGGCGGGGATGCTTCTCCCGCTGGCCACGTGCCTCTTCGCCCCCGAGCTGCTGGCGGTCGGTCTCCCCATCACGCTGGCCAACCTCCTCTCGATCCACGTCTACCAGCACGAGCTGAAGTGGCACTACACCTCTTATCTGATCGCCGTGGTGGCGATGGCGGCCGTGGTCGGGGCGCGTCGCATCGTCACCCGCCGGCCCGACATACCCATCGGCCCGCTCTCGCTGACCATTCTCTGCTTCGCCATTGCCGGGAGTGTCGCCGCCGGCCCGTGGCCGGGCGCCGCGGGGACCCAATGGGAGGGATGGGCAGCCGACCCAGGTCCGGTCGATGCTGTACTCGACACCATCCCCGAAGACGCCGTCGTGGTGGCCGACTGGGCCATAGGGCCACACCTGTCGCACCGAAACACCGTCTACGAGTTCCCGGTTCCTTTCCACCCCGCCTTTTCTAACTGGGCGGTGCCCGGGGTCCCGCTGCCGCCCACAGAGGAGGTCGAGTACGTCGCGGTCCTCGAGTCGATCAGCTGGCTCCCCGACGTCGCACCGATCCTCGACGAACTCCGTGCAGACCCAGACTTCGAGGTGATCGCCGAGAGTCCGGTGGTTCTGCTTCGTCGGCGCTCGGAGGAGTGAGCCCTAGAGGTACTGCCCGTCGGTCGCCTCGGGTGGCTGTTCCTGGGCGATGATCTGGGACTCGCGCACCGCCACGACGACCCTCCCGTTGGGTGGCCAGAGAAACCGCCAGGCGCCGGTCGGCACCGCCCAGAACCGCTGACCGGTGTCGACGTCTACGAGAGCCAAAGCGTCGTGAGACGACTCGGTGCCCGCCGGCACCAACAGCCCCGACTTGGTGGGTGACTCCTCGGCGAGATGACCCACCCTCCATCCGGGCAGGATCTGATAGCCGTCGGCGTCGATGGGGCGGCGTCCGTTACCGGAGGTCACGCCTCCAGTTTTGCAGCCTCCTCGCGGTGCGGCGAAGCAACCGGGAGCTTGGGCGGGAAGGCGAGGAGGGCGAGCCCGAGCCCGAGGAGGGCCGCGAAGAAGATCGTCCCCGACCAGACCTCGCATGGCCAGCCAATCCCCCCAATGGCCTCGATGCCGGCGAAACGGACCGACCACAGCACCACCGGGGTCAGTGCGGCCGCCCACGCGCACGCCTCGAGGGTTGGTCGGTCCGGCCCGGACGATCCGGACGATGACATCGGCCGCCAGACCGGCAATCAGTGGTGGGACGATGTCGAGCGGCGTCTCGAAGGCGAAGATCGATGCCATCAGCACCCCGACGACCCCGAACATCAGCGTGAAGCTGCCGAAAGGCGGCGTCCAGCGCCGCATGAGGAACACCATCGGCCCCACCAGCAGCAGCGTGGTCCACAGCATCGACATCACACCGAGGGCGACCCATTCCCAATTGAAATCGGTTTCGGGGACGTAGAGCATTCCCGGCATGTCGGTGTTGAGTCCAGAGGCGTACATGAAGAAGAAGGTGAGCAGCGACGCCGAGAGGGTCACCGCCAGGAGTGGCGCGAAGAAAGAGCGCAGCCCTTCCGGCTCCACCGGATCGGCCCAGGCGGAGCGGAGCGGACCGGAGAAGATGAGCAGCATCCCGGTGAGAAGGACGAGGTGGGTGGGGCTGAGGAGGGCGTCGATGCTCACCTCGATCCCGAAGATGGTGTGCCACAACCAGTCGCCCACACCACCGATACCGAAGACGATCACGCCCACGACCGCCCCTCCGTAGCCGAGCGGGATGGCCTCACGCCAGGTCCGGCCGGCGGAACGCTGCCGGGCGACCAACCAGGCGATCCAAAGGGCGGTGGCGGTGAACCCGGAATAGAAGAGGGCGTGCCACGGCGTCAAGAAGGTCTCGATTTGGTCGAGGTTGTTGTGGGCCCAGCCGTCGACGAAGAGCCCGATCATCAGCCACAAGGCCAAGAGAACGGTGATGGTGTCCTGGCGGCGCGTGGTGGTCGGCCTGAGCGCCGGCTCTGCGGTGGGCTGGAGGGTGCCGGTTGCCATGGAGCTCTCCCTTGGGACGAGCCTCGATAATGCCACGGACCCACCCTGGGCTGGTATCGGGTATTTCCCCGAGACGACCAGGCAGCGGCACGGACCGTCGGCCTCCCCGGTCTACTGTTGGCTCAAGCCCCCAAGCAGGGACCAATGACCGACGGACGCCGTTTCAGCGAAGCGCTCGACTACCACGAGCGTGGCCGGCCGGGGAAGCTCGAGATCCGCCCCACCAAGCCGACCGCCACCCAGCAGGACCTGAGCCTGGCGTACACCCCCGGTGTCGCCGAGCCCTGCCTCGCCATCGCCGCCGACCCCGACGATGCCTTCCGCTACACCAACAGGGGCAACCTCGTGGCGGTGGTGACCAACGGATCGGCCGTGCTCGGTCTGGGGGACATTGGCCCGCTCGCCAGCAAGCCGGTGATGGAGGGCAAGGCCGTGCTCTTCAAGCGTTTCGCCGACATCGACGTCTACGACCTCGAGGTGGCGACGCACGATCCCGAGGATCTGATCAAGTTCTGTCGGCTGCTGGAGCCCACGGTCGGCGGGATAAACCTGGAGGACATCAAGGCACCCGATTGCTTCGTGGTGGAGGAGACCCTCCGCCAGAGCCTGCAGATCCCCGTCTTCCACGACGATCAGCACGGCACGGCGATCATCGGCGCCGCGGCGTTCCTCAACTCTCTCGAGATCTCCGACCGGCGGATCGAGGAGACACGGGTCGTGTTCAGCGGCGCCGGGGCGGCGGGCATCGCCTGCGCCCGTTTCTTCCGCCATCTCGGCGTCCAGCCGGAGAACATCCTGCTGTGCGACTCCCGCGGCGTGATCCACGACGGGCGCGACGACCTCACCCCGATCAAGGCCGAGTTCTCCCGTGTCACCGAGAGACGAACGCTCGCCGACGCCCTGGTGGACGCGGACGCGTTCGTCGGCGTGTCCGTGGGGGGGACGGTCACCGGCGAGATGCTGGAGACGATGGCGCCCAGGCCGATCGTGTTCGCACTGGCCAACCCCGACCCAGAGATCGGGTACGACGAGGCGCGCCGGGTGAGACCCGATGCCCTGGTCGCCACCGGTCGCAGCGACTTCCCCAACCAGGTGAACAACGTGCTCGGCTTCCCCTTCATCTTCCGGGGAGCGCTGGACGTCCGAGCGACGGCGGTGACCGAGGGGATGAAGATCGCCGCCGCCAACGCCCTGGCGCTTCTGGCCAAGCAACCGGTTCCCGACGTGGTGCTCAAGGCCTACGACCTCGACTACCTCTCCTTCGGCACCGACTACCTCATCCCCAAGCCGTTCGACCCCCGGGTGCTCTGGTGGGTGGCTCCGGCGGTGGCACAGGCGGCCACCGAGGAGGGAGTGGCGCGGCGCCCGTTGCAGGACATCGATGACTACCGCGAGCAGTTGCGCCGCCGGTTCCAGGCGTCGTACGGGCTGATCCACAACGTCACCGTCAAGGCGCGGGAAAGGGCGACGACCGTCGCCTACTCAGCGGGCGACGACGTGCGGATCATCCGAGCGGCGCGGCGGGTGGTCGACGAGGGCCTCGGTTCGCCGATCCTCGTTGGGGCGGCGGAATCAGTGGAGCGGGCGGCGGTCGGGTACCACATCCCCCTCGACGGGGTCAGGGTTCTCGACCCGTCGGCGGAGACCGACCTGCGCGCCGGTTATGCCGCCACCATGGCCGAGTTGCGCGCCCACAAGGGGATGACGGTTGAGCAGGCCGACAAGGACCTGCTCGACCCCAACCTCTTTGCGGTGATGATGGTCCGCCAGGGCGACGCCGACGCGGTGCTCGGCGGGCTCACCACGCCATACCCGGACACGGTGCGGCCGGCGCTGCAGCTGATCAAGCTGGAGCAGGGGAGGTCGATCGCCGCCGCCATCTACGTGGTCGTCATCTCGGGGCGTCCCTACTTCTTCGCAGACTGCGCGGTCAACATCGAGCCCACCGCCGAGCAACTGGCGGAGATCGCCGTCTCCACCGCGGCGGTGGCCAGGGACCAGTTCGACGTCAACCCCCGGGTCGGCTTCATCAGCTACTCCAACTTCGGCAGCGCCGGGGGAGAGGAGCCCGCCCGGGTGCGTCGGGCGGTCGAGATGTGTGCCGAGCTCGACCCAGGGCTGGCGGTCGAAGGGGAGATGCATGCCGACACCGCAGTAGTCGCACAACTGCTGGAGCGTCGCAAGCCGGGGAGTCGTCTCGGCGGCAGGTCGGCCAACGTGTTGGTCTTCCCCAACCTGACCGCAGCGAACGCCTCCTACAAGCTGCTCAACCGGTTGGGCGATGCCGAGGTGATCGGTCCGATCCTCACCGGTCTGGCCCGTTCGGTCCACATACTCCAACTCGACGCCGACGTGGGCGATGTGGTCAACCTCACCGCCATCGCCGTCATCGACGCAGACCGCAAACAGCGAGTCGAGGCGCCCACCGGATAGCCGTCAGGCGGGCGTCAGCTTCTTGGCGAGTTCGTCGTGGCCCGCCTCCCTTGCGTGATCTGCCGCAGTTCGGCCACTTTGGTCGCGTGTGGTCAAATCGGCTCCGGCACCAACGAGCAGGTCCACCAGAGCTTCATCACCGTTATGGGCGGCCGACATGAGCGGTGTGCTCCCGTCGGACTGCTGGGTGCCCGGCTCCGCCCCGGCATCCAGCAGTAGCCGGGCGATGGCGATCCTCGTCGGCGGGTCCGACCCGGCGACGGCGGCGTGGAGCGGTTGGTTGTGGAAGGTGTTGCTGGTCCACGCATCCACGGGGGCGCCTCGCTCGATGAGCAGGCAACGGTCTCGGGGGATCCGAAGAAGGCGGCGAGGTGGAGGGCGGTGAACCCGTCGGGTGACTCGGATCGGACCAGATTGGGATCGGCGTCGAGGGCCTCGCCACCGCAGCGTTATCGCCGGCGATGGCGGCATCCCAGAGACCGAGGGGACCGGCCCGCTGTCTGAGCAGGTCGACCAGGTCTTGCCGGCCCCAGTAGGCGGCCACGGCGAGCGGGGAGAGACCCTCAGCGTTTCGTGCCGTTGCCAGGTCGGGGTCGTCATCCAGGGCGGCGATGACCGTGGCCGGCTCACCGCGCTCGATCGTGGCGAAGAACTGCTCAGCGTTCACACGGACCTCCAGAGAGGAATGGTTAGCATAGCTAAGGAAATGACCATCGCGACCGGTCTGGCCGATCTGGCGGTAATCGTGACCCGACGGCTCCGCCAGGGAACCGGCGCCCACGGGCTGACCGGTCCGCGGCGCCGCCACGCTTCGCCGGCTGGTGTCCGAGGGTCCGCTCCAGGTCGGCGCGCTCGCTGCCAACGAAGGGGTGACGGCAGCCACCATGAGCCGGATGGTCGACGGCCTGGTCGAGGCCAAGCTGGCGGTCCGGATCCCGGCTGAGGATGACAGACGGAAGGTGGCGGTCGCGCCCACCGCCCTGGGCAGGACGCTCCTCGAGGCGGTGGATCGTGCCGAGCTGCGGTGGCTCGACTCGATCATCGAGGGCTCGAGAACGAGGATCGGGCGGCGGTGCAACGGGCGGTAGAGGTTCTCTTGGCGGCGCTTGATGACGCCTCCCGCCGACCTATGGTCGCAGGAGGCGAGCAAGGAGGACGATCGTGATCGAGCGTGACGGTTACCCGCCAGGCGTGCCCTGCTGGATCGACACATCGCAGCCCGACCCGGAAGCCGCCGTCCGCTTCTACCAGGGCCTCTTCGGCTGGGAGTTCACCGATCGGATGCCGCCCGGATCAGAAGGCAGCTACTACGTCGCCCGGCTCCACGGCAAGCAGGTGGCCGCGGTGGGCTCCCAACCGGAGGGATCACCCCCGAACCCGAACTGGGCACCTATATCTGGGTGGACAACGCCGAGGAGACCACGGCCAAGGCGAAGGAGGCCGGAGGGACGGGTTTCGTCGAGCCGTTTGACATCTTCGACGCGGGGCGTATGGCGGTGCTGTCCGATCCGACCGGTGCCGTATTCAGCTTGTGGCAGGCGGGCACCCACCGCGGCGCCGAACTGTCAACGAAGCGAACACCTGGAACTGGAGCGACCTCAACACCCACGACCCGCAAGCCGCCAAGGCCTTCTACGAGGCGGTGTTCGGCTGGGTGGCGGAGGAGGTCGATCTGGGCGACCTGGGCAAGGCCACCATGGGCGGGACCCCGGCTACGGCGACTTCCTCGAGCAATTGGAACCGGAAATCCGCCGTCGTCAGACCGAAGCCGGCGTTCCTCCTGGATTCGCCGATGCCATCGGCTGGATGTCAAAAATGTCACCAGATCAGTTCCCCGAAGATGTGCCGTCACATTGGAGCGTTACCTTCGCGGTGGACGATACCAATGCCGTCGTCGCCGCCGCCGAGCGGCTCGGGGCAGCGTGCTGGTCGCGCCATTCGATGCCGGCGCCGCCAGGATCGCGGTTCTCGCCGACCCTCAGGGAGCGGTCTTCAACGTGAGCGATACCAAGCCTTACCTATGGGGAGACGGACGCCGCGACCAAGACGTGAAAGGGCTCCCTACTCTCCGCGCCTGGCGGAATACCTCCGCGGACGCGTTAAGCGAATCGGGAGCCAAGCGGGCCCAGGCGCCTTGTTACGCCTCATTGCGGGCGTAGGCCAGGGCCTCCTCGAGGGTCATGGCCGATCCCTCGGCCCACGCCCGCTCCATGGAGCGCTCGTCAAGAACCTCGGCGGCCGTCTCCCGGGGGTCGGTGAACGGAAAGAAGGCCCCGGCACTTGCCCGCCCACTTTCTGCCGCCAGGCCTCCGCGGCAGCGGCCAGCCGGGCGGCGCGCTCCGGGTGGCCGGCGTCGTTGGCCGCCATCGCCAGGAACCTGAGCTGGCTCGAGAGTACGACGCGCGTTCCCCTGGTCCTCCCAATCGTCGATGGCCCGGAGGACCAGGTCCCGGGCCTCAACGGGATCGCCGCGCATCGCGGCGAGGCCGGCCAGGCCGGCGCGCATTGCCCAGCCCCCACGTGTCGTCTCCCAACTCTTCGAAGATCCGAAGGCTCTCCTCGAGGTCGCCCTGGGACCCAGTCAGATCGCCGCCGAACATACGCGCCCGCCCCTCCCCCACAGCGCCCACGCTTCCCCTGGCCGGTCCCCGAGCTCCCGCGCAGTAGTCAGGCTCTCCTGGATAAGCGACTGGGCCGACATTGGGTCGCCCGTTACGCCTTTGGCGGTCCCCAGATCGAGAAGCGCCTGCACCGTTGCGGACCGATCGCCAAGCTGGCGGTGGATCTCCAGCGCCTCCTGATACGCGCTCAGAGCCGTCCCAAAGTCGCCCTGCCAATAGGCGATCCCCCCAAGAGCGGTGTGTGCCCGGGCACGCGGCTGTCCGCTCCTGGCTCGACGGGAGGCTCAGCAACTGATCGAGCCAGCGACGTCCCTCGTCCAGGTGGCCACGGGCGTACCAGAAACGCCACAGTGCGCTCCCCATCCGCGCGGCGATCTCCCCCCGGTCCCCCCCGATGGCCCAACCCAGGGCCGCCCGAAGATTGTCGTGCTCGAGCCTGAGTAGGTCGAGCCAACGGCCCTGGTCCGGCCCCGTCAGGTACCTCTCGGCCTCTTCTGCCAGCTCGAGGAACCAAGCGGCGTGCAGCTGGCGGATCTCCTGGGCCTCCCCGCTCTCCTCCAGTCGTTCCTGCCCGAACTCTCGGATGGTTTCCAGCATGCGGATTCGCCCCTCCGGATCGTCGGGAGACCGCTGCACCAGGCTGTGCTCGAGGAGAATCTCCAACAGTTCGAACGCGTCGCCGAGCTCCTCTCCACGATCAGCGACTTTTCCACCCGCTTCCAGCGTCCATCCCCCAGCGAAGACGGAGAGGCGTCGGAAGAAGGTCCGAACGCGCTCCTCAAGGAGGTCGTAACTCCAGGCAATGGTGGCCCTGAGGGCGCGCTGTCGTTCCGGCGCGTCCCGCGGGCCGCCGGTCAGCATCGGAAGCCGTGATTCGAGCTGGTCGAGGAGGGAGCCCACGGGCAGCACCCGAACCCGCGTGGCCGCGAGCTCGATCGCCAGGGGAAGGCCATCGAGTCGAGCGCAGATCTCGGCAACGAGGGGAGCCATTTCCTCCGTGAGGGAGAACGTCGGATCGACCAACGCGGCTCGCTCTACGAACAGCTTCACGGCCTCGTTTCGCCGGAGGACGTCGAGATTGCCGCCTGGGTCGGGGAGCTCTAGAGGGGGGATGGGGAGCTCCTGCTCGCCCGAGAGGCCGAGCGGGGCACGGCTGGTGACGAGCGCGCGGACCCGGGGAGCGGTTCGGAGGATGGTCGCCACGGCCTCCGCGCCCGGAAGGACCTGCTCGAAGTTGTCGAGGAGCAGGAGCATGGTCCGATCGCGGAGGTTGTCCGTGAGGATCTCGAGCACCGGCCGACCGCTGCTCTCCTGCCGGAACTTGAGCGCCGATCCGATGGTGTCAGGTACGAGCTGGGGATCCGTGACGGAGGATAGATCGACGAAGAACACCCCATCCGGGAACGAGCCCATGAGGCGCCTAGCCGCTTGCACGGCTAGCCGGGTCTTGCCCGTGCCTCCAGGGCCGGTCAGTGTGACCAGGCGGCTTCGGTCCACGAGTTCGGTGACCCGCCCCACTTCCCGCTCGCGCCCCACGAACGACGTCAACTCCGCCGGGAGGTTGGTGGGGATCTCCAGGGTCTTGATCGGGGGAAAGTCCGAGGGAAGACCGTCGATCATCAGATCATGGAGATGTTCGGGATTGGCCAGGTCTTTCAGGCGGTGCTCCCCCAGGTCTCGGAGGGACACGCCCTCGGGAAGATCGTGCTCTATCAGCGACCTGGTGGTGGCCGAGAGCAGAACCTGCCCGCCGTGCCCTGCGGCGGCAATGCGGGCGGCCCGGTTGACGTCGATCCCGAGGTAGTCGTCGCCCCCCCGATGCCCCTCCCCACTGTGCATCCCCATCCGCACCCGCACCGGTTCCCCGTGCGACCAGGGGTTGGCGTGGAGAGCCCGCTGCGCGGCCACTGCCGCCTGCACGGCTCCGCCGGCGGTGGGGAAGACGACGAAGAACGAGTCGCCCTCGGTGCGGATCTCTCCCCCACCCGCGGCAGCGATGGCCTCCCTCATCAGGCGAGAATGGTCGTCCTGGACCACTCCGTACCGCTCCCGGCCGAGCTCCTGGAGCAACCTGGTGGAGCCCTCGATGTCCGTGAACAGGAACGTCACGGTCCACGACGGGATATTGGCCACTGGACTCCAACGCTAGAAGGAGTCGCAGCAACCGGCTGACGGACGCCTGGAGACGGACTGCCCCTAAAGCAAGCTGAGCGGCTCCACATGGTGACCGTCACTCGATCCATACACTCCGATCTCCCGAGGGGAGGTGGTTTGTGCCGGTGGCTTCGATCGAGGGCAAGGTTGTTCTCATCACCGGTGTCGCCCGAGGGTGCGGGAAGGTGCTCGCCGAGTCCTTCGCCTCCGAGGGCGCCAAGATCGTTGGCTGTGACATCGACGATGCGGGCCTCAACGCCACCCGGGAGGCGATCACCTCCTCTGGAGGGACCGCCACCTTGGTCACCGCCGATGTCTCCGACGAGCAGCAGGTGGCCTCGCTGGTGAAGACGGCGGTCGGCACCTATGGCGGGCTCGACGCCGCGGTCAACAACGCCGGCACCGAGACCACGGGGATGGTGGAGCAGGGCGACCCGGCGGTTCTCGATCGCCTGGTGGCGGTGAATCTGCGAGGGGTGATGCTCTGCATGAAGCACGAGATCCCGGCGCTCCGGGCCCGGGGCGGGGGCGCCATCGTCAACATGTCGTCGGTCACCAGTGACATCACCGCAGTCCCGGCCAACGGGCTCTACGCCGCCACCAAGGGAGGTGTCGACACGATCACCAAGGCGGCGGCCGTCGAGGTGGCCAAGGACAACATCAACGTCAACGCCCTCGCCTTTGCCGCCATCGACATCCCGGGCGACATGATCTGGCGCTTCCTCGACGACCAGCACATCGAACCGTCGGCCCTGATGGCGGCGTTCCCCATTGGGCGGATGGGTCGCCCCGAGGAGCTGGTCGCCGCGGTCCGCTTCCTCATCGGCGACGACATCCGTTACATGACGGGCACGGTGATGGTGCTCGACGGCGGCTACACCGCCCAGTAACCGGGGGCAATCGGTGGCGGAGGCGGACGGGAATCGAACCCGCCGGGGGCGTTGCCGCCCCCCACCGGTTTTGAAGACCGGGGAGCCCACCAGGCGCTCGTTCGCCTCCGTCGGCGAGGGTAGTGAGCGACAGTCGGCAGCTTCCCTCCCGGGGAACGGCGGCGTCGAAACCTTCGTTCTGCAGCTGTGATCGCCACCCGAGCCGGTAACCTGAGCCCCAGTCCCCGCCCCAGAGTTTCATGACCCAACGCGCCAAATCGTCCATCGGATCCATGCTCCGTGCCGGAAGGCTGGAGCGAGGCCTATCTGAGGAGCAGCTCGGCGCTCGTATCGGGCATTCAGCGGAGGAGATCCGCCGCTACGAGAATGGTCGCTCCGTTCCCGACCCGGCGACGATGGCGGCGTTGACCACCGAGTTGAAACTGTCTTCTTCGGTCACCAACGTTCATTACGTTCCCAAGCACTCCGCCGAGCCGACAGCACCGGTGGCGCTCGATCCGGAGCCGGCTTGGGAGGCGCTCACCGTGGACGGGGCGGTGCCCTCTCTTCCCCCGGTCCCGGCACCCTCCGAAGAGCCGCAGCCGGAGGAACCGAAGGCTGCTGTGCCGTCTCCATTTGGGCCGTCTCCGTTTGGTCCCAGCGAGCCGGACGGTGCCCCGAGCTCGTGGAGTGGCGTCCGGCCCTGGGCCGATCCGGCCCGGGTGCTGGCAGAGGTGCCGGTCGAGGACTCGATCCTCCCCGTGGACGAGCCGCCGTTCCCCAACGGGCCGCGACCAGCAGACGGCCACCGCTCCGCTGAATGGCCGCAAGCGGCAATGGTGTCACCAGCCCTTGTCGCCGTGGCGCCGCCCCTCCCCGAGGACGAAACCAGGCGCAACCCAACGGTGGACGTCACGGTCGCCACCCCAAAGACGGTCCCTGACCGTCCCCGTTCCTACCTCGACCTTCCGGGAGAGCGGACCCGATACCGGGGGCGGGCAATCGTGACCCTTCTCGGGCTGGCCGCCCTCGTCTATGTGATCGGCTGGGCGATGGGGCGGGCGGGCGACCTGTTCGACGCCATTCTCGACACGATCCGCTCCGTCACCTGACCAGCACACCGCCGGCCGGCGGGCGTACGGTGGCTCCGACCCGGGAACCGGCCGGCTGGTCGGGTGCGTACTGGAGGTGAATGGAACGGGCGATGCGTCGCTTCCGCTCCGGCGACCCCGAAGCGGTACGCGAGCTGTACCGAGCCTACGGGCGCGCCGTGTTTGTCATCGCCCTTCGCGCCTTGGGAGACCGGGTCTTGGCCGAGGATGCCGTCCAACAGACATTTCTCCAGGCGTGGCGGGCCGCCGAGCGGTTCGACCCGAGCCGGGACCCCGGCCCCTGGCTCTACGCCATAGCCCGGCGGGTGGCGGTGGACGTATACCGGCGTGAACGACGCCACCGTCTGGTAACACGAGACGAGGAGCCCGAGATCGCGGCGCTGCCCCCATCATTCGAAAAGACCTGGGAAGCCTGGGAGGTGCGCTGCGCCGTCGACCAGTTGCCCGAAGACGAACGCGCCGTGGTTCGGGCCACCCACTTCCAGGGGCTCACCCACGAGGAGGCCGCCGATCGACTCGGAGTGCCGGTGGGTACCGTGAAGTCCCGCTCGCACCGGGCCCACCGGCGGCTGGCTGGATTGCTGGCGCACGTCAGGGAGGCAAC
The DNA here is from genome assembly GCA_963780745.1 of uncultured Actinomycetes bacterium. Classification (GTDB taxonomy): domain Bacteria; phylum Actinomycetota; class Acidimicrobiia; order Spongiisociales; family DATADW01; genus DATADW01. Next base: position 629,039 of record CAWACT010000012.1, read on the forward strand.
GGCATGAACGGGGTCCGCTGCCAGGACTACCGCGCCGCCTACCTGGAGGGGAACCTCGACGGTGCCGCCCTGTCGCACCGGTCGACCTGCGGCGGATGCCGCGCTGCCGAGCCCTCGTTGGATGGGCTGCGGGCCTCGCTCGCCGACCCAGTGTTCTGGGAGGAGCCGGTACCGGATCTGGAGGGGCGGGTGGTGGAGGCCGTCGCCGGAGGGGCCGAAGCGGGGCCGCGGTCGCGGAAGTGGCTGTGGCCGGGCGTCGCCGCTGCGGTGGTGGTCGTCCTGCTCGGTGCCTGGTTGCTGGTCGCCAATTCGGGGCCGGATTGGCGGGTGGAGCTCATGGGCGTGGGCGACACGCCCGGCGCCACGGCGCGGGTCGACGGATGGGCCACCGAGGACGGTTCGCACATGGTGGTCGAGGTGGCGGGGCTTGGTCCGGCAGCATCGGGCACCGTCTACGAGCTCTGGTTGTCCGCCGACCGGTCGTCGGTGTCGGCGGGGAGCTTCCGCGACGACGGGCGCTTCGAGATGACCGTGGGCGTGTCCCGCCGTGATTTCCCCGACTCTGGGTGACGATCGAGGAGCCGGGTGGCGAGGCGGGCCCGTCATCCGAGACGGTGCTCGACGACCCCGAGTTCGTAGACGGTATGAGCAGCCGCTGGTCGGCAACGGCCGGTTACTGATCGCCGTCAGCTAATCGGACGGGCCGCCGCGGCCGGCCGCTCGGCCGGCGATGAACCCGGCGAGGAAACCGGCGACGACGCCCTTGCCACCCGAGGGTGGTGAAACGACCCTGACCGCCGGTGTCGGGACCGCTGGCTGGGCCTGGACGGGTATTGGCTTGGGTGCTCCACCGTCGGCGTGAACCTCGGTCAGCTCGGCACCGAACAGCACGATCTGGGCCATGTAGTAGATGAAGAAGAGGAGGGCCACGATCGGTCCGGCGGCGAAGGCGCCGCCGCTCGCGATACCGAGGTAGAAGCTGATCGCCACCGCTCCAATGAGGAGCAGGATCGCGGTCACTGCGCCGCCAAATAGGACCGACCGCCACCTGGTCCGTGTGTCCGGCAGGTAGCGGAAGGTGAGAGCCAGCAGCCCGGCGACGAGCACCAGCGACACCAATGGTGTCCCCCACTCCACAGCCTCCCTTGCCACCCCGGTGAGACGGTCGGCGACAAACCTGACCACTGCGTTGGCGCCCACGATGATCAACAGCATCACGCCGATGATGAGGACGCCGGCGATCCCCCGCAGTCTTTTGAAGAGCGTCGCCTTGATCCCCTTCTCCTCGTGTTCGTCGTCGAACACCGCGCTGAGAGCCGCTTCGAGTTGCAAGATCAATGCCGAGGCGCTGATGAGGAGGAGGACCCCGCCGAACACCGTTGCCGCCACTCCGGCGCCACCTTGGCCTGCGGAGGACACGAGCTGCTCGATCAGCGAAGCCATTTCGGGGCCTACCGTCTCGCCGATCTGCTCGCTGACAAGCCCTTGTGACGCCTCCTCGCCGTAGACGATTCCGGCGATACCGGTGGCGATGACCAGCATCGGACCGAGGGCAAACACCGCGTAGTAGGCGAGGGCCGCCCCGAGCATCGCCGCCCGGTCCTTGCCGAACCGGGTGAACGCCTCCTTGACGAAGTTGAAGGCTCGGCGCCACCACGGATCGCGGCATCGGCCGACTCTAGATCTGCCCCTGAGTTGGCTCTAGACGGCGTCGCAGATGCTGGGGTGAAGCTGGTCGTAGCCGTCGAGATGGGCGCTCCGTTCCTCGCGGAGATCTTCTACAAATCCCTGGTACTCGGTGGCGCGGCCCTGGCGTTCGTAGAGCCGCCACGGTTGCAGCAACTCGATGTCGTCGATTCCGGGGACCGAGTTGGCCACGAGGGTCCCGAAAGTCGGGTCGTTGTCCCATTGGATCGACCCCGAGACGATCCCCCTGACCACCGCGGACGTGTGCCCGGGGTTGACATCCTTGGAGCGCTCGTCCCCCTCGGGCCCCCCCACGCGGCCGGTATTGAGCAGGTACACCTCGAGCGGCACCTGCTGGAGCAATTCGTAGAAACGGTTTCCCTGCCAGTCGTCCCTGTAGGCGAAGAATGGGTTGGTGCCCGGGATTCTGAGGAACTTGCCCGCCTCGGAGGCGCCCCCGCCGAGGTCCCCTGCGACTCGCCCAGCATGAAGGCTGCAGCCGCCTGCTCCTTGTCGAGCTTGCTCACCGCAGGGACCACGTTCACGTTGCGGGTGAGCAGGAGGACGTAGTCGGCTCGCTCCACGTTGGCCGGAGGCAGGCCCAGGGAGGGAGATGGCTGCCGGCGATGATCGCCCTGGTGTTTTCGGTGTGCCGCCTGTCGCCGAAGTCGATCTTCCCGCTGCTGTCGATGGCCACGTTCTCCAGGTAGGTGTCGGGAGCGATGGCTCCCGGCAGATGGCCGGCTCCGATGTCGGGTGAGCCCGTACACCTTGGCGAATGTCCCCGCCTCGGTCCCGAACACTCGGCCGTCGGGCAGCAGCGCCACGAAGTCGTCCTGCGAGGGGCGGCTCACCTCGGGCTCGGAAAAGGTCGTGGTGGTCTTGCCCGTCCCGGAGAGCCCGACGATGAGGAGCACCCGGGGACCGTCCCCCAGGTCCATCACCTTGAGCCCGGAGTGGAAGGCGAGCCCGCCCCGGCGGTACATCTCGGCGTCCCACATCCGGATGCCGCCCATCTTGGAGTCGCCGAAGTAGTCAGAGTTGAGCACCCGCGTCACCCGGGCCTCGAGGTCGACCGTGACCAACCGCTCGTTCAGGTAGCCAGTGGCGCGGAGGTTTGGTGTGTAGATCACGGTGAGTTCGGGCTCGAACCCGCCGTCCGCCGGGAAGTAGAGGTGCTGCTGCATCCCGGCGAGGTTGGCGTGGCTCTTCTCCACGATGAGCCTGGTCGCCATCGCGCCCGTCGGGGTGGTCGCCGATGTACCCGTCGAGCACGACGACTTCGGCGTCCTCCAGGTAGCGGTCCTGGACGGCGGCGACATCGTCATAGGCCTGGCGGCTAATCGTGGGACAGAGATGGTCCTCCGGCCGGTCGGACACGATCACGGTCTCGTTGGTCGATGGGACGTCACCGTGGTGATGATGTCGAGGCTGCCGAACTCGGTCAGATGGGCGTTGGGCTGCTCTCGGAAAGGGCGCGCAGCTCATCGACGCTCAGGCCCTCCTCGACCGAGCGAGCACGGATCGTCATCCTTGAAGACTCCTTCGGGTGGTTCGATGCCGCAACCCCGTACCTCGGGAAACGACCCGCTGATGGTAGTTAGCGCTGCGGGGTCGCAGGAGGTGTCTTCGAAGAATGCTGCTTGTACCACCTCAGGGATGTGGAGAATGCACCTACCAGAGAAAGGAGGTGGTCCTAGTTGTCAGGTAGTCAACGGACTCTGGAGGTGGCCGGGCGCTAGCGGCGCCGCCACTCGAGACGCCGCTCCCACCAACGTGGGACAGGTGGCGACTCCTACCCGGACCACCGTGACCTTAGACCCGCGAGCTGTCCGATCGCGGCGCGCACCTAGCGCGTAAACGTGCTCAAGGTCGCAAATGCGAGGCCCCCGCTGGTGGGGGCTTCGCCGCGTCCGAGGTGTTATTGCTAGGAGCCCAGCGCCTGGTCGAGGTCCTCGAGCAGGTCGTCGATGTGCTCCAGCCCGACGGAGAGGCGGACCAGGTCGTCGGGTACCTCGAAGGAGGTCCCCTGCACCGAGAGGTGGGTCATCACCGCCGGGACCTCGATGAGGCTCTCCACACCACCCAGGCTCTCGGCGAGGCGGAAGATGCGGGTGGAGGAGGCCACCCGGGGCTTCCTCCTTCGCCTCCGCTCTGCGAGAAGGTGACCATCCCCCCGAACCCGGCCATCTGACGGCAGCCAGATCGTGCTGGGGGTGCGAGGCGAGCCCGGGGTAGCGCACCTCCATGACGCCGGCTGGCCCGAGGTGGCGGGCCACCGCCAGGGCGTTGGCGGCGTGTCTCTCCATCCGCACCGCCAGCGTCTTGATCCCCCGCAGCACGAGCCAGGCGTCGAAGGGGCCGGCCACGGGCCCGGCGGCGTTGGCCAGGAAGCGGAAACGCTCGACCAGGGCAGGGTCGGCGGCGATCACCGCGCCCCCCACCACATCGGAGTGGCCGCCCAGGTACTTGGTGGTGGAGTGGACCACCAATCGCCCCCAGGGCGAGCGGCCGTTGCAGAAAGGGCGTGGCGAAGGTGTTGTCCACCACCACCATCGCCCCGGCGGCGTGCGCCGCGTCGGCGACGATGGGGAGGTCGATCAGCCGCAGCAGCGGGTTGGTGGGTGTCTCCACCCAGACCAGCCTGTGTTTGCCCGAAGCGCCGCCTCGAGGTGCGCCGGGTCGGTCAGATCGGCCGCGTCCACTCGACCCCCTGCTCGCCGAGCACCTGGGCGAAAAAGCGGAAGGTGCCGCCGTAGGCATCGTCGGGCAGGACGACGTGGTCGCCGGGGCGGAGCAGATAGCCCACCAGCGCGGTCGCCGCCATCCCGGATGCGGTCGCCACGGCCACCGCCTACTCGGGTGCGCCCTCGAGTGAGGCCAGCGCCGTCTCCAGGGCGTCCGGGTGGGTTGGCGGTCCGGGAGTACTCGTAGCCCCGATGCTCACCGGCCCCGCCTGGGCGTAGGTCGAGGTGGCGTAGATGGGGACCACCACCGCCCCCGTGGTCGGGTCGGGTGGTTGACCGGCATGGATGGCGCGTGTCTCGAATCGCATCACACCTCCAACCCCTGCTCCTCCATCCAGCCGTCGTCGAACACCTTGGAGAGGTAGCCCCGGCCCCAATCGGGGAGGATCACCACCACCAGCGCGTCGGGGCGTCCCTCCGCGACCGTCGGGCGGCGTGGGCGGCCATCCCGCCGGAGCCACCGACCAGCAATCCCTCTGCGCGGTGAGGCGTCGCGCGGTGGGGAAGGCGTCCTGTCGGCGACCTTCACCCATGGCGTCGACGAGGTCGGGTCGAAGGTGCCCGGCCAGAAGTCCTCGCCGACCCCCTCCACCATGTATGGTGGCACGTCGTCGGGGTCGCGGTGTAGATCCTTCCCTCGGGGTCGGCCCCGACGACCTGGATCGCCGGGTTCTGCTCTTCAGGTACGGCCCGCCCGGAGATCGTGCCGCCGGTGCCGACCCCGGCCACGAAGGGTCACCCGCCCTCGGTCTGCTCCCAGATCTCGGGGCCGGTGGTCTCGCTCGTGCGGGGGTTGGCCGGGTTGGAGTACTGGTTCGGCTGGAACGCGCCGGCATCTCGCGCGTCAGGCGGTCGGCCACCCCGTAGTAGCTGTCGGGCTGATCGGGCGCGACCGCGGTCGGGGTGATGACCACCTCGGCCCCATAGGCGCGCAGCAGGGCGTCTTTCCTCGCGGCACCTTGTCGGGCATGACGAAGATCACCGGGTAGCCCTTCACCGGCGCGGCGATGGCCAGCCCGACGCCGGTGTTGCCGCTGGTCGGTTCGACCGATGGTGCCCCCGGGAGCGAGCAGCCCGAGTCCTCCGCCCGGCTCGGATCATCGCCACCGCGATCCTGTCCTTGATCGACCCGCCGATGCTGGTTAGCTCGACCTTCGCCGTGAGGTTGCCCGGGGGGTGGACGAAGCGCCCCAGGCGGATCAGGGGAGTGCGCCCGATGGCCCGCTCGGCGCTGTCCATGATCTTCCATGCCGATGAGGTTAGGGGCTTCACTACCCCGCACCGTTTGGGGAACCTTCGCTGCCGGTACCCTGGCGTGCGTGATCCCCGCCTCCGTCCGGTTCGCCTGGGCCTACGCTCGCCCTCAACGTGGGGGTGATCCTGTTGGGGGCGTTGGTGCGTGCCTACCGGGTCTCGTGCCGGGCTGCGGCCGCTCCTGGCCGACCTGTGACGGGCAGCTCTTTTCCCTCCATACTCGAAGGGGCGAGGGCCGTCGAGCTTCACCCACCGGGTGGCTGAGCGGGGTGGCGCTGGTCTGCGGTGGGTGGTGCTGGCGGTGTGGGTGTTTCGGCTCCTTGCCGCGGGGCCATCTCGGGCGTGGTTGGAGCGGTGCTATCGGTGCTGGCCATCGTCGGCGAGGCGCTCATCGGCGCTGGCTGGTGCTCGGGGGCGCTGGTGGGGAGCGACCAATCGGTCGCCCGGACGGTGTCGCTGCCGTCCACCTGGTGAACACGCTGTTGCTGCTGGCGGCGCTGACCCTCACTGCCTATTGGGCGGACGGCGGCGGACCGCTCCGTCCCGGCTCCAACCGCGACTTCGCCGTCGGCGGGTGCCATCGCCGTCGGGACGATCGTGGTGGCCGCCACCGGGGCGGTCACCGCCCTGGCCGACACGCTCTTCCCCAAGGACGCGGTTGGCTTCGCCCTCGCCGACCTGGCCGGTTCGGAGCATCTGCTCACCCGGATGCGGACGATTCACCCGCTCGCGCCACCGCCCTCGGCCTGGCGTTGATCCTGCTGGCCCGCGGCGCTGGTCGGCGGTGTGAGCACCGCCGGGTCGCCGGGGGCTGCGTCGTGATCGTCGGTATCCAATTCGGCGGCGGGCTGGCCAACGTGTTCTCTTCACCCCGGTGTGGATGCAGCTTGTCCATCTGCTGCTGGCCGACGCCATCTGGGTGGGCTCGTCTGGTTCGCCGCCGCCGGGCTCCAGTCACTCGCCGACGATCAGCCCAGCTCGGCTCGCAGCGCCGTCGGGTCGGAGACCGGGGCCTGACAGACGAATCCCTCGCAGACGTAGGCAAGGGTCTCTCCGGGGCGCCACCGTTCGGCGAGCAGCGGCACCTCATCCGCCCCGCTCCCGTCGGTCGACCACGCCATCAGGATCCCGGGTCGGAACCGCTCCCACATCACCCTGCCGAAGTCCTCCGCCTGAGGACCGACCACCGCCAGCTCCTTCACCCCGATCTCCACCGAGGCTGCCACGGCAAGCAGATGCCCCACCGCCGTCGGGTAACGGGCTGCGATCCCCGACCCCGCCCGGAGAGCAGCCTCGGCGGCTTCCCGATAGCGGTGCTCGCCAGTGGAGAGCGAGAGCTGGAGCAGCGCCTCGGCCGCCAGCGAGTTCCCCGAGGGGAGCGGGTTGTCGAACAGATCTTGGGGGTCGGCCACCAACTGCTCGGCGTCGCGCCCGACACGGTGGAGGGTGCCGTCGTCGAAGAGGTCGAGCATGGCGTCGACGGTGCGCCGGGCGGCGGCGTGCCAATCGGTCTCCCCGGTCGCCTGGTACAGCGCCAAGAGCCCCACCGCCAGGGCGGCATGATCCTCGAGGAACCCGGGGACGCCGCCACCGTCGGAGCCGTGGGGCGACCAGGAGCGGAGCAGCCGCCCGTCGTCGCGGTGGAGGCGGTCGAGCAGGAACCGAGCGGTGCGGCGCGCCGCCTCCAGATAACGCGGCTCCTCGAGCACGGCGCCTGCCTCGGCCACCGCCCGCAGCGCCAGACCGTTCCACGAGGCGACGACCTTGTCGTCCAACCCGGGGCGAACCCGGGCGGAGCGCGCCTCGAGAAGACGGTCCCGGGCCCGGGACAGTGATGCCTCGACCTCGTCTGCGGTCGCCCCCGTTGCCGCCGTCACCTCCTCGATGGTGCGCGCCTGGTGGAGCACGTTGCTCCCTTCGAAGTTGCCCGCAGCGGTAACCCCGAAGAAGAGCGATGCCGGCTCGAAGTCCTCCTCGCCCAGCACCTCCCGCATCTCGTCGGCGGTGAACACGTAGAACTGGCCCTCCTCACCCTCGCTGTCGGCGTCCTCTGCCGACCAGAAGCCCCCGTCGGGCTGCGCCGAGGTCGCGCAGCATGTACTCGAGGGTGGACACCGCGCACCGCCCGGTAGGCGTCCTCCCCCGAGCTCGCGCCACGCCCACAGGTAGAGCCGGGCCAGCTGGGCGTTGTCGTAGAGCATCTTCTCGAAGTGGGGGACCAGCCAGCCCGGCGTCGACCGAGTAGCGGGCGAACCCGCCGCCGATTTGGTCGTGGATCCCGCCCGGGCCATGGCGTCGAGGGTCGAGCCGAGCATGCAGGCGGCGCCGCCCGCCCAGGGAAGCCGGAGCGACCGCAGCAGGAACTCGAGACCGGTTGCTGGGGGAACTTGGGCGCCGCTCCGAACCCTCCATATGTGGGGTCGAAGCTGGAGGCGATCGCCTCGTACGCCGCTTGGAGTGTGGCCGAGACGGGGGCCTCGTCGGCGGGCGGGCACCCGGCGGGCGATCGCCCGGGTCAGCTCGCCGGCCTGGCTCGACGACCTCTGGCGACGCTCCTCCACGCTCCTCGACCGCCGCGAGGACCTCGGCGGAACGAGGGCATCCCGTGTCGGTCCTCGGGCGGGAAGTAGGTGCCGGCGTGGAAGGGCTCGCCGTCGGGGGTGAGGAAACCGTCATCGGCCAGCCGCCCCGCCCGGTCAGCGCCTGCACCGCCTCCATGTAGACGGCGTCGACGTCGGGCCGCTCCTCGCGGTCGACCTTGACGTTGACGAAGGCGCGGTTCATCTCGGCTGCGGTCGCCGGGTCCTCGAACGACTCGTGGGCCATGACGTGACACCAGTGGCAGGAGGCGTAGCCCACGCTGAGCAGGACCGGGACCTGGCGGCTGCGGGCGGCGGCGAAAGCCTCCGCACCCCACTGGTACCAGTCCACCGGGTTGGAGGAGTGCTGGCGAAGGTAGGGCGAGCTCGCTTCGCCTCAGACGGTTGCCCACCTGGACACCGTAGCCCTCACCGCCGGGCAAGCCGGGGGGAGTGTTCACGTTCATACTCCCTTGAGGTTCCTTTGTCGTCGGCTGCCTCATGGTGGGCGGCTGTACGACAAGGAGGAACCATGAAGGTATGGATCGACGCCGACCAGTGCATGGGAGCCGGCACCTGCGCGAGCATCGCCCCCGAGGTGTTCGTCCCCCGCTCAGACGGGATCTGGGCGGTGCGCGAGCTGGCCGAGGACTTCGGCGAGACCACGGTGTTCGACGGCGGCGCCGGGCCGGGTCACGGTCCCGAGGGAGCTTCCGGGATGGCCCGGGTCCCCGACCGTCTTTTCGACGTGGTCATCGAGGCGGCCCAGGAGTGCCCCGGGGAGTGCATCTACCTCGAGGTGTGACGATCAGTCGGGGGCGACGCGGTACACCGACCCTCCCAGTGAGACCAGGTAGAGCTCGCCCCCGGCATCCACCCCGAAGGACGCCAGCGAGGGACGCTCAGCTTGGGCCGCTCGGTGAGGTTGGACACGTCGCCGTTGTTGTAGCGCAAGGTCCACACCCGGCCGGTGACGTAGTCGCCGAAGAAATAGAGGCCCTTGCGACCGGTGAGGTCCGACCCCCGGTAGACATAACCCCCGGTGACCGCGCCACCGACGTCGCGGCCGTAATCGTGGATGGGAAGGGTCAGCCCGGATTGGGGGCACCCCGACGGCGGGTCGAAGCAGGCGTTCCCCTCCATCGTGTTCCAACCAAGGTTGGCCGAGCCCGCTCCCAGCGAAATGGCATCGATCTCCTCACGGGAGCCCTGGCCGACGTCCCCGATGAACACCAGGTTCTTGGCGGCGTCTACCGAGAACCGCCACGGGTTGCGCAAACCCCACAGCCACACCTCGGGCGCCCCGCCCTGGCCGTCGGCGAAGGGGTTGTCCTCGGGGATGGCGTAGGCGTTGCCGCCATCGACGTCGATCCGGAGGATCTTCCCCAGCAGGCTGTCGGTGTCCTGGCCGTTCTCGTCGGGGTCGCCGCTCCCGCCACCGTCGCCGGTGCCGATGAGCAGCAGACCATCGGGGGTGAAGGCGAGCATCCCGCCGTTGTGGTTGCTCTCCCCGGGGTGGGGTATCGAGATGACGGGGGTGGCCGAGTCCTCGTCGGCGAAGTTGGCGTTGTCGGTGCGGAGGTACTCGTCAACATGGATGGTCCCGGCGTCGTCGGTGTAGGCGACGAAGAAGCGACGGTTGCTGGCATACCCGGGGTGGAAGGCGAGCCCGAGCAGACCCCGTTCGCCGTCGGTGTTGACCTCCACTTCGAGGAAGGGTGAGTCCCGCAGGTCGCCGTTGCGCACCACCCGTATCGCCCCGCCCTTCTCGACGATGAACAGCCTGGTGGAGTCGCCCGGGGCGTGGCTGAGGAACAGCGGCTGGTCGAGACCCTCGGTGACCACGGGCACGAGCTTCATCGCCACCTGACCCGTCGCCGTGGTCCGTGGTGGTCGATCCATTGCTGGTGGTCGTGGTCGGCCCGCTGGTATCGGCCAGGGCGCGGTAGAGGAACGCCGCCATCTGGCCCCTACTCACCGGGTCGTTCGGGCAGTAGAGGGTCCCAGCAGGGTCGCACCCCTGGGTGATTCCGGCCTTGGCCAGCTTGCCGATCTCGGTGTAGAAGGTGTGGCTGGGCGGGACGTCGTCGAAGGGCGGACCTGGAGTGAGCTGCTGCAGGTCGGGGAGCGCCCTCACCAGGAAGGCGGCCATCTGTCCTCGGCTCACCGGGTCCTCCGGGCAGAAGAGGGTCCCGGCGGGGTCGCACCCCTGGGTGATCCCCGCCTTGGCCAGCTTGCCGATCTCGGTGTAGAAGGTGTGGGTGGGCGGGACGTCGTCGAAGGGCGGACCTGGAGTGAGTTGCTGCAGGTCGGGGAGCGCCCGCACCAGGAACGCCGCCATCTGGCCCCTGGTGACCGGTTCGTCGGGGCAGAACGTGTCGGTGGTGCACCCGTTGGTTATCCCCTCGGCAGCCAGCCAGGCGATCTCGGTGGCAAAGCGATGATCGCTGGGCACATCCTCGAACTGGGTAGCGGCGGGGGTGGAGGCGATGGGAGTCAGGCCCACCACGATCACCGCCAGCAACGACATGGCTCCGCCAACCCTCAATGACCGCATGGCGGCACCGTATCCACTCAGCCGGGGTTAGATCGAATCGGGCGCCTGTCGACGCGGAGGAACTCGGTCACCCCGATCGTGCGCAGCACCACCCTGACGAACGCCGGCATCAGCGCCATGCCCTCGGCCTCGGAGATGAGCCGGGGGCGTTCCAGCCCGATTCGCTTGCGGCGGTGGATCATCTCCCCGCCGCCCGCCGCCACCAGGTTCCGCACCCAGTCCACCTTGCTCCCGTAGGTGAGCGCCATGACCCAGCCGTCATCCGCATCGAAGATCATCATCGGTGTCTGGTAGGTCTTCCCCGACTTCCGCCCCCGATGGAGAATCGTCGCCAAACCCGGGGCCCGCTTGGAAAGCCCGCCGAGCAGCGGGTTGGTGACCCGGCGGTTGAAGCGCGCCACGGCCATCGGGATGGGCATGCCGGAGAGGGTAGAAGGGGCCGGCGTCGCTCGGGAATCTCTACAGCGTCCCCGACGTTCTGTCGATAAGCCTGTGGATACCCTCTCGATGGCCTGCTCAGAGGCCTCCCCCACGATGCTCCCGTTGTGGAGAAGTTGGGGGTTCACAAGGTGAACAGAGTGTGTCATAGTGTTGACGAGTCGGGACTGGAAGCGGTTCCATCCCGGCGTTCCCCACCCTTCGGAGGCACCGCAGATGGCATCAGCCGACACGTCGCGTCCTGACGCCGCGCTCAAGGCGCGGCGAGATCGGGAGCGCGAGCGTGAGCGCAGCAAGCTGACCGACGAGCGTGGTCGTCTGACCACCGACCTGGTCAGCCAGTATCTCACCGCCATCGGCGAATACGACCTGCTCACCGCCGAGCAGGAGGTCGAGCTGCCCAGAAGATCGAGGCCGGCGAGGAGGCCGCTTCCCGTCTGGAGCGGGGCGACTACAAGGGGAAGAAGGAGGAGCTCGAGCTCCGCCGCAAGTCCCGCCACGGCAAGGAGGCCAAGGACGCCTTCCTCACCGCCAACCTGCGGCTGGTGGTGGCCAACGCCCGGCGCTACGCCAACACCTCGGGCATCGACTTCCTCGACCTCATCCAGGAGGGGAACCTCGGTCTGATCCGGGCGGTCGAGAAGTTCGACTGGCGCAAGGGGTTCAAGTTCTCCACCTACGCCACCTGGTGGATCCGTCAGGCGATCACCCGGGCCATCGCCGACAAGTCGCGCACGGTGCGCATCCCGGTGCACCTCCACGACACGCTGGCGGCGGTGCGTGCCGCCCAGGCCAGCCTCAAGGCCGAGCTGGGGCGCGATCCGCGGCCCGACGAGATCGCCGAGGAGGCCGGGGTGACCGTCGACAAGGTCGAGCTGGCGCTGGGCGTGGCCGACACGGTCTCGCTGGAGCAGCCGGTGGGGGAGGACGGCGCCCAGCTCGGTGACTTCATCGAGGACGAGGACGCCGCCGACCCGGTGCAGCTCACCGAGGAGATGGACGTGGCCAACAGCCTCCGCGTCTCCATCGAGCGGCTCCCAACCGGGAGGGGCGCATCCTGGCGCTCCGCTACGGGTTCTACGACGGGGTGCCCCGCACCCTGGAGGAGATCGGCGAGGAGTTCAACCTGACCCGGGAGCGGATCCGCCAATTGGAGAAGCTGGCGCTGTGCCGGCTGCGGCACCCCTCCTTCGGCATCCGGGAGCAGGACCTGATCTGAGCCGGCCGGACGGCCGGTGAGAGCAGCGGGCGGGCCCAACGGCCCGCCCGTCCGCGTCTGACAACCTCGGTATGGTCAGGCGCGAGCACCGCGAGCGGAGAGGTCGCCGACTCATGCTCGTCCAGAGCGCGGAGGCGATGTCTGCTCGTCATCGCTCGCCGCCTGTACCCTCGGCGGACACGCGGGAAGGGGAGCGGGGTGAGGCTGAGCAGTCTGATCGGGGGTCGGGCCGAGTTGTGCGGCTCCGAGGCGACCCTCGCCGAGGCGGCCCAGGCGATGATCAACGCATCCACCGGTTCACTCGGTGTCATCCACGGGCGCGACCTGGTCGGGTTGATCACCGAGCGCGACCTGCTCCGTGCCGTCGCCTCTGGCACCGATGTGACCACCGCCTCCGTCGGCCAGTGGATGTCGTCCGAGCCGGACACGGTGTCGCCCGACGTCGAGGTGGAGGAGGCGGCGCTTTGGCTGCTCGAGGCGGGGTACCGCCATCTTCCGGTGATCGAGGACGATGAGCTGCTCGGGATCGTCAGCATCCGCGACCTGCTGTGGGCGATCCTGGCACCGGGGACCGCGCCGCCCGAGATCCACTGATCAGCTCGGGATCCAGACCAGTACCAGTTCGTCGACGGTGACGTCGGTCTTCTCCAGACCGATCTGGATCTCCTCGATCTGGTCGACGGTTTCGCTCCATTTGGCGGTGATGGCCTCGAGATCGTCCGCCAGATCGGTCTCCAACTGCTCCACTTCGGCCGCTTTCTCGCCCATGGCGTCCTGCGCCGTCTGCAGCCGGGCGCCGGCGGCGGCGGCCTGACGGCCCTGCGAGGCCATCTTGGAGAGCGAGGTAGAACGCATCTTCCCGCCGAGCAGCGCCCCGAGAAGCTCACCGGCGCCCGTCATCAGCGACTGTTGGTTGCGGGCGCTCGCCTGGGCTTCGAGCTCACGCACCCGGGACTCGGCCTTGCTCAACTGAGCCTGGACCGACTGGATCCGGGTGCGGTACTTCTCCTCCAGCTTGGCCGTCTCGGCGTCGGCCGCGGTCTCCGCCGCCTCCCGGCAGCGCGCCAGGAAGGCCTCACGGTCTTCGCCCACCCGGGAATAGAGCTTGAGGCCCTTGTTGCGGAACAGGGCCACGCTGCGGCTGCGGTATAGGTGGTCGGCCAGTCGCCGGGAGATGTCGTTGAAATAGGAGGCCTTGTCGAGGGGGAGATCGGAGAGGGCGAACCCCGCACCGGGCGGTGCTTCGTCGCGCAGGTCACGAGGATCGTGGTCGACGGCGTGGACCGTCTCGGGGTCGAAGGCGGTGCCCAACGGGAAGAGCACCGCCTCGTAGGTCTCCTGATGGTCGACCCCGGCCGTGGTGTCGTCGTAGCGGAGATGGACGGTCGCCGCCACCCCGGGTTGGAGCGTTGTCGACCGGGGGTGGCACCCACCGCAGCCGCCCAGGTCGCCGCCGGGTCGAGGAAGGCGGTTCGGACCGAGGGGGCGACATCGGGGGCGATCGGGGACGGTGTCACCGGCTGCCGGGCCGCCGCCGCGGGGCGCCGGTGTGCCGCCGGCTCGGCGTCGGGTCGCGGGGGACGGCTTTCGTCCCGCCATGAGCTTGGCCACCGAGTCCCGGGTCAGCGGGCCGGCCAGAAAGCACATCGCCCAGCTGGTGGTGAAGGTGATCGGCGGCTTGCCCCCCGTCTTGTGCATCACGAACTGGCGTTTGCCCAGGCCCGAGATCAGCGGGTCGATCGCCCCGATGTCGACGCCTCCCGCCGCCGAGGTCATTCCCTCCAGGATCCGCGCCTTGTCGCGCTCGGTCTGGAGCCGCCCGATCATCCAGGTGCCGGCGTTGGACATCGCCTTGTAGTCGAGGTCGACCGGGTTCTGGGTGGAGGCGACGAACCCCACACCGAAGGCTCTGGCCTGCTTGAGCAGGGTGAGGATCGGCTTCTTCGACGGGGGTTCTGCCGTCGGCGGGCAGAAGCCGAACATCTCGTCCATGTAGACCAGGGCGCGCAGATCCGAGGTGCCCGACTGGCGCCGCATCCAGGTCACCAGCTTGGACAGGAACAGGGTCACCGCGAACTGGCGCTCGCCGTCGGAGAGGTGGGCCAGATAGAGGATGGCGGCCGCCGGCTTGCCACCGGGGAAGAGCATGGCGCCGATGTCGAGCGGGTCGCCCTCCAGCCAGGCGGCGAACGAGGGCGAAGCCACCAGCCCGTTGAGCTTCATGCGAGGGCGGTGCGTTCCTTCTCCGGGAAGAAGGCATCGACCTCGAACACGCCCAGCTTGCGGAACGGCGGCTGCGGAGATCTGGCCGAGCAAGCCGGCCAGGTCGATCGCCCGGCCCTCCGCCAAGCGGCTCGATGATGGTTGGCCAGCAGGACGTGCTCCCGTCCCGACACCGGGTCGGACTCGACCCCGGCGAGGGTGAGCAGCGAGGACACGTATGCCTCGATCTCGTCGCGCAGTACTTCGGCCTCGGTGTCCCAGCTCAGGCCGGGCGGGTCGAGCGAGCCGAGAACGTTGACGGCGACCCCGGCGGTGAGCCCGGGGTGTAGATGGTCATCGGGGCGGAGTCGCGCAGCCTGGCGATGCGGTCGGGGTGATGTCCCAGCCGGCCAGCCCTTCCTTCCACGTCTCGGCGGTCTTGGCGGCCAGGTCTTCCGGGGTGGTCCCTTCGCGCCGGGCGGCGGCCTCGTCGATCCAGGGCCGGAAGTCCTCGGGGCGCAACTCGGGGAAGAGCAGCAGCAGATTCCCCATGTCCCCCTTGGGGTCGACCATCAGGGTGGCGACGCCGTTGAGCAGCGCCTCCTCCATCATCCCGAGACCGAGACCGGTCTTGCCCGATCCGGTCATCCCCACGATCACGCCGTGCGTGGTCAGGTCGGGGGCGTCGTAGAGGAGCGCCTGGTCGGTCCGTTCGCCCGTCTTGGGGTCGATCTCGCCGCCGAGGTAGAAGGTGCCGGGTTCCAGGTCCATCAGCCGTGCCTTGGGTGCTCCGCCCGGCCCGAGCCTATCGGCACGGGGACACCGGGGAGGTCACTGGCTCACGGCCGCCGGGCTCAGCGGCCGGCCCACACCCCGACCGGCTCGAAGTCGAGTGGGACGTCCACCAGGATCAGTTCGGTGACGGTCGTCGGCGGTGACCGTGACCTTCTCGGGGCCGGTGATCACGGCAGCGTCACCAGTGGTCACCTGCTCGCCGTTGACGGCGGCGGAACCTCCAATGACGTAGAGGTATCCGCCCCTGCCCGTCGGCCACCTCGTGTTCGATCGACATGTTCGGATTGAGCCGGGCCAGGTAGGCGTGGGCGTCCTGATGGACCTTGACAACGTCGCCACCCGCGGGACCGAGCACCGGGAGGAGCCGGTCGGTGAAGTCCTCTTTGGTGAACTGCCGCTGCTCCACTCCCGGCGTCAGCCCGGCGGTGTCGGGGAGGATCCAGAACTGGAGGAACCGCATCGGCTCGGTCTCCGAGGCGTTCTGCTCGGAGTGCAACGCCCCCGACCCAAGCGTCATCCGCTGGACCGCTCCCGGCTCGAGCACTCCGCCGCCGCCGACGTTGTCCTCGTGCCGGAAGTGCCCTTCGACCACATAGGTGATCCCCTCGACGTCGCGGTGGGGGTGCATCGGCCATATGGCGCCGGCGATGAGCCGGTCGTCGTTGAAAACCCGGAGCGGTCCGATCCCCATCCTCTTCGGGTCGCGGTAATTGTCGAACGAGAAGTGCCAGCGCGCCGAGAACCAGCCACCCTCCTCGGAGTGGATCTCGGCATCAAGCCTGATCTCGATCACGGTGCTCCTCTCACAAGATCTCGGTCAGAGCGGCGCGGAACTGCTCCAGGTCGTCTCTGGTGGTGTAGAAGTGCGGTCCCACCCTCACCCCGGCGCCGGGGCGGCTGTCGACGATGACCCGCCGCTCGATCAGCCGCTGCGCCACTTTCTCCTCGTCCTCGACGCCGAGGGTCACGGTGCCGCCCCTCCACTCGGGGCGGCGCTCCGAGCGGAGCGGTATCTCCAGCTCGTCGGCGAGGTCGATGAGCCACTGGGTGGCCCATAGCGAGTGGCGTCGTATCTGCTCGACACCGACCTCTTCGATGACCCCGTATGCGGCTTCGGCCGCGGCCAGCGCCGGGACGTTGGGCGTCCCGGAGAGGAAGCGCCACATCCCGCCAGCCGGCTCCAAGGGACCGGGCCGGAAGGCGAAGGGGTCGCGGTCGGCCTGCCAGCCGGCGAAGCGTGGCACCAGGGTGTCCTGTAGGTCGGGTCTGACGTAGAGCCACCCCGCCCCGGGACCGCCGCAGAGCCACTTCACCGAGCCTCCGACGGCGGCGTCCACCCCGAGCTCGGTGAGCGAGAAGGGGATGGTCCCCGCCGACTGGTAGCAGTCGAGCACCACCATCGCGCCTGCGTCGTGGGCGGCGTGGGTGATCGTCTCGACGTCGAGTAGGAAACCGCTGCGGAAGAGGACGTGGCTCAACAGCACCACCGCTACCCGACTGTCGATCGCCTGGAGCACCGTCTCGGTGGGGAGGGTGATCCCGTCCCAGCTCCGCACGGTCCGCACCTCGGCCCGAGGCACCGAGTGCCACACGTACCCGACGGTGGGGAAATCGAGGTCGGCGATCACGACCCGGCCGTTGGGCGGCTGCAGGTCGAGGCAGGAGGCGATGACCGCCTCGGCGATGGTGACATTGGGGACCATGGCGATCGACCCGGGTGGGGCGCCAACGAGCGGCGCCAGCCGGTCACCCACCCGGAGCGGTGCCTCCCACCAACCGTCCTCCCAGGCGAGGACACCGCGGGTAGCCCATTGCTCGGCGTACCGCTCGATCCCCACCCTGGCCTCGACCGGCATCGCCCCCAGCGAGTGGCTCACCAGGTAGGTGCAGGTGTCGAGGATGGGGAAGCGGTGCCGGTGGACAGACGCCGGGTCGTTCACCGGCGACAGTCTACGGAGAGCGGTGTTTGCGCACCCCCGCCAGGGCCATAGGATCGTGACGTGACCGATACCCACTCGCTCAGCGGGAAGCAGGTGCTCGCCGTCGTCGAGCCATCCGGGGTGGAAGAGGCTCGTGGCGGCTCTGGCCGCCATGCGGCCACGACCGGGTGGAGGTGCTTCGCGGCGAGTCGGGGGTCGACCACCTCGACCGATCCGAGGAGCGTCCCCCCGT
Organism: uncultured Actinomycetes bacterium; assembly: GCA_963780745.1. Classification (GTDB taxonomy): domain Bacteria; phylum Actinomycetota; class Acidimicrobiia; order Spongiisociales; family DATADW01; genus DATADW01. The sequence continues at coordinate 646,688 of CAWACT010000012.1, forward strand.
GGTGGGGGCGATCGCCAAGGCGGTGTCGGTATTCGGCGGTGAGCAGCTCGAACTCGAGGTCTACGAGAGAGAGCTGGCCGCCGGCAAAGCGGTCCTCGTCGTCGGGGTCGAAGCCGAGGAGGAGCGGGTCGAGGTCGCCGACGCGCTCCGCCAGCTCGGGGCAACCAACCTGCTCTACCACGGCGACTGGACCTTCGAATCGCTGGGGGACTGAGGCGGTTCCTCCGTCGTCGCCCGCAGAGGGGAAAGGCCCGGCTGCGCCGATTTCTCCGTCCCCCGCAGGGGGAAGGGCCCCGCTGCGGAGCAGCGGGTAGCGGGGCTGCCGCGCTCCCAACGGTGCTCGACGCGCGCCTTTCGCACCCTTGGGAGTGAACCAGCCCCCCTCCCCTGACGCCTTCGGCGTCGGGTACTCCCCCCGCCGGCGGGAGAGAGGTCGTAACAGGCCAACGGCTGACCCAGGGCTACGATTGACCGAAGGCGATCCATGGCCGATACCCCCACCATCGAAGCGGAGAGCTTCGGGCCCAACATCTGGCTGATCGACGAGATGTACCGCCGGTTCGCCGAGGACCCGGGGTCGGTGTCGCCCGCCTGGCAGGAGTTCTTCGCCGATTACGGCGGACCCACCGGCGAGTCAACCGGGGTGGAGGAAGCCGGCCCAGAACCTCCGGACGGTAGAGCCCAACAAGCCGCGGCGACGGCTCCTCCAGCAGACGAAGAGCCCGAGCCAGCGGAGCGGCCAGCGGCGGCCGAACCGAAACCTGCGGCGCCAAAACCGGCACCCGCCGCCCCGACACCGGCACCCGCCGCCCCGGCACACCGGCACCGCCCGCTCAGCCCGAGCCGCCCTCCACCGAAGAGAAGGAGGAAGCCGAGGTCGAGCTCCGGCCGCTCATCGGGATCTCGGCAACGATCGCCAAGCGGATGGACGAGAGCCTCGGGGTCCCCACCGCCACCTCGGTGCGGACCGTCCCCGCCAGGCTGCTCGAGGTCAACCGGCGGATGATCAACAACCAGCTCAGCCGGCTCACCCAGGGCGGAAAGGTCAGCTTCACCCACATGATCGGGTTCGCCGTGGCACGCGCCCTGGCCGACATGCCGGAGATGAACGTCTCCTACACCGAGATCGACGGCAAGCCACACCTCGCCAGCCACACCTCGGTCAACCTTGGCCTGGCGGTCGACCAGGTGCGCCCCGACGGGACCCGGGTGCTGCTGGTCCCCAACGTAAAGGGTGCCGAGAAGATGGACTTCCAGTCGTTCTGGCTCGCCTACGAGGAGCTGATCCACCGGGTCCGTCAGAACCGGCTCACCCCCGACGACTTTGCCGGGACCACGGCGACGCTGACCAACCCGGGGATGATCGGGACGGCGCAGTCGGTGCCCCGACTCATGCCCGATCAAGGTGTGATCGTCGGCGTCGGTGCCATCAACTACCCGCCGGAGTACCTCGGCGCCGACGAGAAGTTCCTCGCCCGGCAGGGGATCGGTCGCGTGGTCACCCTCACCAGCACCTACGACCACCGGGTGATCCAGGGAGCATTGTCGGGGGAGTTCCTCGGGCGGATGCAGGCGCTGCTGCTCGGCGAGTCGGGCTTCTACGACGACATCTTCAGAGCGATGAAGATCCCCTACACCCCGGCTCGGTGGGCGACGGATGACAACCCGGCCATAGGGAGCCCGGACTGGGCGGAGAAGCAGGGGCGGGTGTTCCAGATCATCAACATGTACCGGGTGCGGGGTCACCTCATCGCCGACCTCGACCCGCTCCGCCAGAAACCGCCCCAACTCCACGCCGAGCTAGACCCCCTCACCTACGGGCTCACCATTTGGGACCTCGACCGCGAGTTCGCCACCGGTGGCCTCGCCGGGCACGAGGTGATGAAGCTGGGCGACGCCCTTGCCCACCTACGCGATTCGTACTGCCGGACCGCCGGCGTCGAGTACATGCACATCCAAGAGCCGGCGCAGAAGGCGTGGATCCAGGAGCGGGTGGAGGCGCCCCGGTCGGAGCTGCCCCGTGAGGAGCGGCTGCGCACGCTGCGCAAGCTCAACCAGGCCGAGGCTTTCGAGCGGTTCCTCCATACCAAGTACGTCGGGCACAAGCGGTTCGGGCTGGAGGGTGCGGAGAGCCTCATCCCGCTGCTCGACACCATCCTCAACGCCGCCGCCGAGGACGGGATGGAGGAGGTCGTCATCGGGATGGCCCACCGCGGCCGGCTCAACGTCCTGGCCAACACCATCGGGAAGAGCTACAGCAGGATCTTCGGCGAGTTCGAGGGTTTGAGCCCCGACACCATCCAGGGCTCGGGCGACGTCAAGTACCACCTCGGGGCCAAGGGCAGCCACACCGACCCCGCGGGCCGGGAGCTTTCGGTGCAGGTGGTGGCCAACCCGAGCCACCTCGAGGCGGTGGACCCGGTTCTCGAGGGCCAGGTGAGGGCGAAGCAGGAGCTGCGCGGTCCCAACGGGCACAACGAGGTCCTCCCGGTCCTCATCCACGGCGACGCCGCCTTCGCCGGCCAGGGAGTGGTGGTCGAGACGCTCAACCTGTCCCAGCTTCCCGGGTACCGCACTGGCGGGACGGTGCACATCGTGGTCAACAACCAAGTGGGTTTCACCACCTCGGTGGGCGACGCCCGTTCCAGCCATTACGCCACCGACGTGGCCAAGACGGTGCAGGCCCCCATCCTCCATGTGAACGGCGACGACCCCGACGCCGTGGTCCGGGTCGCCCAGTTCGCCTTCGACTACCGCCAGGCGTTCAACCGCGACGTGGTGATCGACATGGTGTGCTACCGACGCAGGGGGCACAACGAGGGCGACGAGCCGTCCTACACCCAGCCGCTGATGTATCGGCTGATCGAGCAGCGGCGCTCGGTGCGCAAGCTCTACATGGAGCGTCTGGTCAACACCAGGGAGCTGTCGGTCGAGGAGGGGGAGGCGCTGCTCGAGGAGTACCGCGGGCTGTTGGAGGAGGCGTTCGCCGCGACCAAGGACATGGTCCCCGCCGCCTTCGAACCGATCCAAGAGCCCCCCAGCGAGATTGTGCCGTCCCCGGTATCGGTGGACCGGCTTAGGGAGATCGCCCAACGTGTCTCCACTCCGCCCGACGGGTTCACCGTCCACCCCAAGCTGACCCGGCTGCTCGAGGAGCGGCGCAAGATGGTCGAGACGGGGACGATCGACTGGGCGATGGCCGAGGCCTTCGCCATCGGCTCGCTGTCCGCCGAGGGCCATTGGGTGCGGCTCACCGGGGAGGACTCGCAGCGGGGGACCTTCAGCCACCGCCATGCGGCCATCACCGACTTCCAGACCGGGGCGGACTGGGTCCCGCTGCAGAGCGCCCCCGGCGAGTTCCCCAGGGTGCGCATCGTCGATTCGCTGCTTTCGGAGTTCGCCGCCGTCGGGTTCGAGTACGGATACTCGGTGGAGGTGCCCGACGCCCTGGTGATGTGGGAGGCCCAGTTCGGCGACTTCGGCAACGGCGCCCAGGTGGTGATCGACCAGTTCATCTCCGCCGGCGCCGACAAGTGGGGTCAGCGCAGCGCCCTGGTGATGCTGTTGCCCGCACGGGTACGAGGGGCAGGGGCCGGAGCATTCCAGCGGGCGGATCGAGCGTTACCTCCAGATGTGCGCCGGCAACAACCTGCGGATCGTGATCCCCTCCACCTCGGGCTCGTACTTCCACGCCCTGCGCCGCCAGGTGTCGGGGACGCTGCGCCGCCCGATGGTGATGTTCACCCCCAAGTCGCTGCTGCGGACCAAGGAGACCTTCAGCACGGTGGAGGAGCTGACCGGGGGCGGGTTCCGCAAGGTGCTCGGCGACCCCCACGCCGCCGAGACGCCGGGGGTGCGCCGGCTGGTGCTGTGCAGCGGGAAGGTCTACTACGACCTGGAGCGCCGCCGCCGCGAGCTGCAGGAGGAGGGGGTGGCGCTGATCCGGATGGAGCAGCTCTACCCGTTCCCCGAGAAGGAGCTGAACGAGGCCCTCGCGGCATTCCCCGGCGACACCGATCTGGTGTGGGCACAGGAGGAGCCGGCCAACATGGGCGCTTGGAGCTTCCTCCGCCACCGGTTGGCCGATCTGGCTGGCCGGGAGCCCTTCTACGCCGGCCGCCCGGAGAGCGCCAGCCCCGCCACGGGCAACGCCGCCCAACACCAAGCCGAACAAGCCGCCCTGGTGGACGCCGCGATCAAGGGCTGAGAGTTACCAGGCGGGCAGGAGCTCCTTTCAGCTTCCGCTTCAGTGCGGCACAGCCCGCTCTGAAGACTCTTTCCCTTCGAACTCGATGGCGGCGTCGCCGATACTCCGCCCCCGGCAAGTCGGCGATGTGGCGCTGGACACCACCGTCTCTATTCGCGCAGCTTGAACCGCTGGATCTTGCCGGTCGCCGTCCTCGGGAATTCGTCGACAAACTCGATCAGGTGCGGGTACTGGTACCGCTGCAGAGCCGCCTTGCACCACTCCTGAAGTTCGGTGACCAGCTCCTCACTCCCGTCGTGGCCTTGGGCGAGGATGATCGCCGCCTTGATCCGCGTGATGTGATCGATGTCGACCGCCACCACCGCCGCCTCCGACACCGCAGGGTGCTCCATGAGCCGGTTCTCGATCTCGATGGGGCTCACCCACAACCCGCCGACCTTCATCATGTCGTCGACCCGGCCCTCGTACACGTAGTACCCGTCGCCGTCCTGGTGGTAGCGGTCGCCCGAGGCGAACCAGCCTCCCGCCAGCTTGTCCCTGGTGCGCCCTGCCTGGTGCCAGTAGGCCATCAGGGCGCTCGGGCCCCGAACCCAAAGTTCGCCCGAGGAACCGGGCGCCGCCGGGACGCCCTCTTCTTCGCGGATCTCGATCTCGTAGCCGTCGACGACGAACCCGGAGCTGCCCGGTTTGATCGAACCCGGCCGGTTCGAGCAGTAGATGTGGAGCATCTCTGTGGAGCCGAGACCGTCGAGGATCTCGATCCCGGCGCGTTGATGGAATTGGTGCCAGATCTCGGGGGGCAGGGGCTCAGCCGCCGACACCCCGAGTCGGACCGATGACCAGTCCGTCTCCTCGAAGCCTGGATGGGCGAGGACGGCGATGTAGAGCGCCGGCACCGAGAAGTAGATGGTGGGCCGGTGAGAGGCGACCCTTTCCAGCAACCGGTCCGGGGTGGGGCGCCCGGTGAGGTACGTCGAGGTCGCTCCGACCCACAGCGGGAAGGTCAGGTTGTTCCCCAGCCCGTAGGCATGAAACATCTTGGTGCTGGAGAACAGGACATCGTCGCTGCTCAGGTCGAGGGTGGGACGGGCATAGCGCTCGCAGGTGGCTGCGACGTTGGCGTGACGGTGGACCACCCCTTTTGGTGGTCCGGTGGAGCCCGAGCTGTAGAGCCAGAAGGCCGGGTCATCGGGATGGGTGGGCACGGGGTCGATGTCGGCGTCCCCATCCTCCAACCACTCATCGAGCAAGGCGGCCCCGCCGGCAGAGCCGTTGGCCACCACGAGCCGGACATTGGGTCGCTTGGCCACCTCGGGCTCGACCCTGTCCAGGAATGGTGCATCGACGATCGCCACCACGGCGTACGAGTCGTCGAGGAAATAGCCGAAGTCGGTGGACCGGGCGAGGAAACTCACCGGGACAGGGACGGCCCCGATACGCATGGCGCCCAGAAAGGCGGCCGGGAAGGCCGGGGTGTCGTCGAGGACCAGGAGCACCCGCTCCTCACGATGGACCCCGAGATCAGCGAGGCGTGATGCCGTCCGGCAAACCGAGCCGTACAGATCGGCGAAGGACAGCTCGCGATCGTCGGAGGTGATGATCGCCCTGGCCTCCCCCCGCCCCGCCTCCAGGTTGGCGTCGACCAAGGTGCTGACGTTGGCGGTGGTCTGCACTGTCCCTCCGCTCCCCAATCAGACTAACCGGTCAGTCAACGGCCTGCATTATGATGACCCGATGTCCTCGCCCGCCTCGGGGGACACTTTCGCGCTCCGCATCTTCGCCGGGAGGAACCTCCATCTGCGTCGGCTGAGCCCGGATCTGTCGGCGACACCGGTGGTATTTCTCCACGAGGGTCTGGGTAGCGTGGAACTGTGGCGTGACTTCCCCGATTCGCTGCTCGAGGCCTGTCCCCGTCCCGGGCTCGTCTACGCCCGCTACGGCAACGGATGGTCGGAACCGCTCACCGAGGCCCGCCCCGCCGGTTACATGCACCACGAGGCCCTGGTCAGCCTGCCCGAGGTGATCCATGCCGAATGCGAACGGCCCCCGGTCCTCGTGGGGCACTCCGATGGCGCCTCGATTGCGCTCATCCACGCCGGGTCCGGCCATCCGGTGGCCGGTCTCGTCCTCATCGCTCCCCATGTCTTCGTGGAGCCCGAGACCATCGACCGGATATCGGCGCTCCGCCGGGCCTTCGACGGATCGGACATGGCTGCCAGGATGGGTAATTACCACGCCGAGCCGGAGAGGACCTTCCTGGGGTGGGCCGACGTGTGGTTGAGCGACGCCTTCCGCTCCTGGAACATCGAGGAGTATCTCCCACCCATAGGTTGTCCGGTGCTGCTGATCCAGGGAACAGACGATGGGTACGGAACCGAGCGACAGCTCGACGCCATCGAGGCCGCCGTCGCCGGCCCGGCGGAGAGACTGATGGTCGAGGGGGCGGGCCACTCGCCTCACCTGTCCCATCCCGGTGTCGTAGTGCCGGTGGCGGCCCGGTTCATTGCGGCTCTGGGCTGATGGGCGGCGCTTCGGTATCGATGCCTCGCCGGGTGGAGTGGATCGACACCGACGCCGGCGGGACCTGGCACCACTCCACCGCGCTGCGCTGGGCAGAAGAGGCCGAGACCGAGTTGCACCGGCGGCTCGGCATCGTCGACCTGACCTTCGGTGCCATCCCGCGGGTGAGGGTCGAGTTCGATTTCAAGATGCCGCTGTTCTTCGGCGATGCGGTCGAGGTGTTGCTCGAGGTCGCCGAGGTTGGTGACTCCTCGATTCATTACGGGATCGAGATCGTCAGGGATGGGCGGCACGCCGTCTCCGGTCGGGTGGTCGCCGTCCTCGTGGATCGAGCCACTGGCTTGAAGCGGACCTGGCCCGACGAGTGGCGCCGAGCCCTCACGGCTCGCTGACGACACTCAGCCGGGGACCTTGACGTACTCGAACTCGAGCGGCTGGCCCATCACGCCCCGTGAGGGGCGGGCGATCCAACTGGCGAACTCCCCGGCGTCGTACTTCGGCTTCATCACCTCGGTGATGAAGGCGGAATCGTCGCTGGTAGGCAGCCAGTCGCCGATCCCCTCCTCATAGGTCTGCTCGTCGACAAGCTCCCCCGAGGGGGTCACCCGGAGGTTGGCGAACTCTCCGACCTTGCGGTTGAAGGCGATGTGGGGGAGCTCGAGCTCGAAATCGATCCCGTTCTCGGCGATCTCGCGGTTCCACCTCCCTATGCCACTTGTGCAGTCACCGACGAAGTCGTCGCGCAGTCGGGCGTTGAGCGCGTTCAGGGCGGGGACCTGCTCGGTGACAAAGCCGGCGCCGGTCAGCTTCATCACCGGGTAGGTCGCTCCGTGGAGGCGGTGGTCGTCGGCGATCTGGTCCTCGTGATACCGCGCCTTGAGCCCGGCGGCGTAGTAGTTGGCGGCGTTGGTCGACTCCTCGGACCCGAACAGGTCGAGGGTCAACGAGAAGTGGAGGTTCATCTTCCGCTGGATGAGGGGGAGGTCGATCACCCCGAGCGAGCGGACCTGCTCCGCGTCGTAGGGATCCTCGATTCCCGCCTCCTTCATCGCCTCGGCGGTGCGCTGGATGATGCGGCCGCATCCGGTGGTCCCGACGTACATGTGGTGGGCTTCCTCGGCCAGCATGAAGCGGCAGGTCCTGGCCAAGGGGTCGAACCCGGACTGGGCGAGCGACTCGAGCTGCATCTTCCCGTCGCGGTCGGTGAAGTAGGTGAACATGAAGAACGAGAGCCAGTCGGGTGTCTCCTCGTTGAAGGCGCCGAGGATGCGGGGTTGCTCCTCACTGCCCGACCGGCGCCGGATCAGCTCATGCGCTTCCTCGCGGCCGTCCCGCCCGAAGTACTTCTGGAGCATGTAGACCATCGCCCACAGGTGACGGCCCTCCTCGACGTTGACCTGGAACAGGTTGCGCATGTCGTAGAGCGACGGCGCCGTCTTCCCCAGCAGGCGTTGTTGCTCGACCGAAGCGGGCTCGGTGTCACCCTGGACCACGATGAGACGGCGGAGCATGGCTCGGTACTCGCCGGGCACCTCCTGCCAGACGGGCTCGCCGTAGTGGTCCCCGCACGGGATTACCCGGTCCTCCTCGGGGTGGGCCAGCAGGATCCCCCAGCGGTATTCGGGCATCCGCACGTAGCCGAACTTCGCCCAACCACTCTTGTCGACGCTGATGGCGGTGCGCAGCCAAACGTCGGCGGTTTGGAACCCCTCGGGGCCCATGTCCATCCACCAGTCGATGTACCCCGGGTGCCACTCCTCGAGCGCCCGTCTGCAGCTTGGGGTCCCTCGACAGACCGACGTTGTTGGGAATCAGTTGGTCGTAGTCGACCGTCTCTTGCAACATCAGGTTCTCCTCCGGTCGAGCTCGGGTCGGCGCCCGGTGCCGTACGATCTCAGGGTTCCTTCCGGCCCCGAGGCGTTGGGGCGGTGGAAGACCCAGTTCTGCCAAGCGGTGAGCCGGCCGAAGATCTTCGTCTCCATCGTCTCCGGGCCGGCAGCACGCAGGTTGGCCTCCATCCCGGTGAGCGCATCCGGGCTGAAGGCGCCCCGCTCCTCCAGGAACAGCCGTATCTCGTCGTCCCAGTCGATCTCGTCGAGAGCGAAGGTCACCAGGCCGAGCTCGGCGGCGGCGGCGCCATCGATGTCCTCGCCGACCGACTTCTCCACCAGCGCCAGGTCGTCGGGACGACCCCAGAAGCGGGTGGCGAGCCGGCTCAACCCGTTGCCCATGGGGAGCTGGCCCTGGTTCATCGCCGTGAGCCGGATGATGGGCCGCTCGCTTGGTCCGACGAACATGTAGGACCGGTCGGAGGCGAGCACCAACTCGGCCAGTAGCCCGACGAAGCAGCTCCCCTCCTCGACCAGAGCCACCATCGAGCGGGCGGTCATGTCGAGCCGCTTCAGGGCGCGGCCGAGGAGGAGGATGACCTCGCGCACCAGCCAGTCATCGCGATGGTCGTACAGGAAGGCATCGTGACCGGCGACCAGCTGGGGGTCTCCCACGGTCCTGAGCAGCAACGTCCCGATCTCGGGCTCGTTGACCCGGATATGGAGCACCGCATCGTCGAGCGCCCGGCCCACGGCGAGCGGCCAGAAGCCGGCCCCGATCTCGGCGAGGCGCGCCGAGCTATCGGGCGGCTCCGACCGGGGACCGTCGATGGTGAGCGTCGCCGTGCGCCGCGCTCGGTCGATCTCGACCACCAGATGGGGATACGAGACGGTGTCGGCAGCGATGTCGCGCTGCAGGTTGCCCAGGGCGAAACCCGGCGCGTCCGCGGGCCGATCGCTGCCCCCGGCGAGCTGGCGGGCCCGGGCCATGACCTCGGCGGCGAAGCGAGACCTCGGGATCAGCTCGTCGACCAATCCCCACTCCAGTGCACGCCGCCCCTTGATGCCCTCCTCGGTGGTGCACAGCACGTCGGCTCGGTCGTGCTGCACGTGCCGCTTGTCGGTGAGCCGGGTGAGACCCCCGGTTCCGGGGAGGACCCCGAGCAACGGGACCTCGGGGAGGGCGACGGCGGCAGAACCGTCATCCATGAGCAGGATACGGTCGGTTGCCAGGGCTAGCTCGTAGCCGCCTCCGGCCGCGGAGCCGTTGATCGCCGACAGATAGGTCTGGCCCGACCTCGCCGTGGCCTCCTCCATGGCGAGCCGGGTCTCGTTGGTGAACTTGCAGAAGTTGACCTTGAGCCCGTGGTCGGCGCTCGCCAACATTCCGATGTTGGCACCGGCGCAGAAGACCCGATCCTTGCCCGACTCCACCACCACGGCGCCTATCTCGGGGTGCTCGAAGCGGAGCCGCTGGACGGCATCGGCGAGCTCGATGTCGACACCGAGATCGTAAGAGTTGAGCTTGAGGTCGTAGTCGCCGAGACCTCCCCCCTCATCGACATCGAGGATGAGCCGGGCGACGGGGGGTAGGAGCTCGATCCGCCAATGTCGGTAGCGGGTGGGATCGGTGCGGAAGTCGATCACACCCTGGAGCCTAACAGTGACTGACCGGTCGGTCAGGGGGCTAGACTCCCGCTCGGGTGACGGAAGCAGCTTCCCAGCAGCCAAGCCGCGAATCCCGCATCGTGCGGTCCGCCTACCGGGTCATGGCGAGGCGGGGCAGCCACCGCCTGTCGCTGCAGGACATCGCCGACGAGGCCGGGGTGTCGAAGGGGCTGCTCCTCTACCACTTCAGTAGCAAGGACAACCTTCTCCTCGCCGCGATGCGCTGGGCGCTGCAAGGAACCGCGGAGCGGATTCGCCAGAGTGTGGACGAGACCCACGATCCGCGGCAGGCAATAGCGGCCCTGATCGACGCCGTGTTCGTAGGTCCTCGAGCCAACCGTGACTTCGTGCTCTTCTACCTCGATCTGATGGAGCACTCGGCCCGGGTCCCCACCTTCCACGAGCTCTCGGCGATCTTGCGCGAGATCATCAACGGGCTGTATGCCGAGGTGATCGTCTTCGGCAAGGCGCAGGGCGTCTTCGCCGTCGATGACGTCGACATGGCCGCCCGCCACATTCGAGCCCTCATCGAGGGAACGTTTCTGCAGTGGATCCAGACCGATGACTGGGAGCAGAATCATCCACAGTGGCGCGATGGGTGCCGCCAGGGCGTGGAGAGACTGTTGGGAGTGAGCTGAGCACTCGACCCGGGGCGTTGGGGCGCGCCGTTTCTCAAGTCCCCAGACGTCGGCGGCGATCTCGACAGTGCGTTCCAGTTTGCGCCACTGGTCCTCATGGCTGAGCAGGTTGCCGTGCACCGTCGAGGAGAACCCGCATTGGTGGCTCAGGGCGAGACGCTCCAGCGGAACGTAGGCAGCGGCCTCCTCGATGCGGGCCTTCACCTCCTCCGCCGGTTCGACGGTGGGCCGTTTGGAGCTCATCAGTCCCAGCACCACCATCTGGTCGGCGGCCCAGGACGGAGCGGGGCGAAGTCACCCGAGCGCTCGTCGTCGTACTCGAGGAAGAAGCCGTCGACGGACATCTCGTTGAGCAGGATCTCGGCCACCGGCTGGTACCCACCCCTGGGAGACCCAGGCACTCTGGAAGTTCCCCCGACAGAGGTGGACGGTCGCCACCATGTCATCGGGGCGGTTCGGCGATGGCGTCGTTGACTAGACGGCAATAGAGGTGGGTGAGCTCGTCAGGGTCGTCGCCACCGCCGCGGTGCGTTCCCTCACCTCGGGGTCGCAAAGGTAGGCCAGGTTGGTGTCGTCGAGTTGCAGGTAGCGGGCGCCGCGCTTCGCCAGGTTGTCGATCTCTTCTCGGTAGGCCGCGGTCAGATCGTCGAAGAAGCTGTCCAAATCGGGATAGGCCTCCTCGTTGATGGCGCGGCCGCCGTGGAAGTGCAGCATCGACGGCGCCGGGATGCAGACCTTGGGGGTCTGGGACACGATCGACGCCAGGAAGTCGAAGTCGGCGCCTTGGATCGGTCGAGCGTGACGGATGCGGCTCTCGACCTCCATGCGTCGGTGGTGAGAACTCCACCTCGACCCGTCGCTCCTCCGGAACCGTGCCAGGAAGTCCCCCTGCGTCACCTTGACGCCCTCGAGTTGCTCCAGGAAGTCGAGATGGAACATGAACCTTCGGAACTCGCCGTCGGTGATCCCCCTCATACCACATCCTCCTGTCGCGCACCACGTCGTGGATGCTCTCGTCTTCCGCCCGGCGTAGCTCGTCGGCATCGATCTCGCCCGCCTGTTTTGGGCGCCTCGATCAGACGCTGCGGGCGAAGGAAGCTCCCTACGTGATCGACGGAAGGGGTCCCTCGGTCATCGCTAGGGCGCCACCGACAGGGCCACCGAACCCCTCCCGCTATAGGAAGCGGTGACTCTTGGCCAATCAGACTCGTTTCCAGGTCGGTGAGGGGAGCGCGAGCTGGAGCGCAGCGTCAACAGCCTCGGCGAGCTCGGGCGGGAGGGGGCGTTCCCGGGGGGCCAGCAGGTTCTCGAGGTGGTCCAATGCGGTCTCGAGGTCGCCCCGGCCGACCGCTGCGGCGACGAGTGGCCACACCACCAGCCAGCCGACTCGCAGACCGATCCCCTTCGATATCGGCCTGTTCCAAGGGTCCCCACGCCTCGTATGCCTCCTCGCCCAGTTGGAGGCACCTGTGGCTGCCATGGCGCCACTCGACCCAGCAGAGGACACCGAGCGCATGTCCCCGGTAGTAGGTGTGGTCGATCCGGTCTGCCAGCTCCAGCGCAGTGCCCGCCGCCGCTTCCGCCTCGTCCAGTCGTCCGCTCCGTCGTAGGGCGATCGCCCAGTACGCCGCCGCCCGGCTCTGGTTGAGCACATCTCCCAGCCGCCCACATTCCTCGACCGTCCGGCCCAGAACGTCGGCGGCCTCCTCGACCTGGTCTGCCCAGAGCAGGGCGAACCCGAGGGCGAACCTGGTCTGGGCCACCCGGGCGGGGTCGGCGCCGAGGCGTGCCACCTCCAGGGCTCGTTTCCCCATCGCGACGGTGGCTGGTGGGATCACATACCGGTCCCGGACGAAGCTCACCATCATCTGCTTCGAGAAGAAAGTCGGCCAGCTGGGCGGCGCTGCCGTGCTGCTCGACGACGGGGGCCGACCCTCTCGGCATGTTCCGCCAGCTCTTCGCCCTTGTCACTGAAGTAGAGAGCGAAGGCGCGTTCCCGCTGCACGTCGATCCAGGCACGGTGAGCAGTGGACGAGTCCCGGTCGGCCAGCCGGTCGAGCGCCGCTTCGGCGCGGTCGTAGGCGCGGTCGGCCGCTTCGAAGTCTTGGCACCATGCGGAGAGCCTGTCCGAGCATCCGCAGGGCTTTCGACTCTTCGTACGGATCCAGGTTCGCTTCGCGCAGCGCTTCTTCCAGCTCGACACGCGCCGGCTTGGGGAGCACCCATCCTCAGCAACAACTCACCCATTCTTGGCCCGGTATCGGCTCCGCCACGGGGGTTGCTCGTCGCCGGGGAGCCGCTCGATGCGCTCCAGCCCACTGTCGAGGTACATGCGGGCCGCATCGGTGTTAAAGGAATCGAGGGACTCCGCGGCCGCTCGGTAGAGGAACTCCACGGCCTTGTGGTGGAGATGACTGCGTTGATAGTGATAGGCGATCGGTTCGACCTCTTCTCCGGCGGTTTTCTCGAGGGCTTCGGCTGCTCGCCCGTGTAGCTCGGCCCGCTGCGAGGCGAGCAGGTTGGCGTATACGGCCTGACGGCTCAGGGCGTGCACAAAGGCATACCCGGCTTCGGAGCCGCTTCGCTCCTCTCTGATGATCCCTGCGTCGACCATGCTGGGCAGCTCGGCGCCCAGTCGCTCCCCGGCAAACGTCACAAAGAACCGGGTGGTGAAAGCCTGATCGAGCACCGAGGCGGCGCGGTAGGCACTGCGTGTGACATCAGCCAGCCGATCGAATCGGCTCATGATGACGCCCTCGACGCTCTCGGGGAGAACGAACATCGGCCGCGTCGTCGGTCACCAGCCAGCTTCCATCGTTCCGAGAAATGGCGCCACTCTGAATCAAGGACCGGAGCAACTCCTCGACATAGAACGGATTGCCATCGGCGAGATCGATGATCCGGGATTCGAGAGAGTCGGGGAAGTCGTCGACGCGCAGCATCCTCGTTATGAGCTGCCGGCTCTCATCTCGAGTCAACTCGTCGAGTCTCAGCTTCCTCGAAGCCGGGTACATCGCGCGAGTCGGGAAGTCAGGTCGGCGATAGGAGCTTCGATTTCCGGGCGGTAGCTCAGGAGCAGTAAGAAGGGCCTCCCCGCTATGGCACGCTGGAGTCTCACGATGGTGTCGATGCTGAGGCTGTCCGACCAGTGGAGGTCTTCCAGGAAGACGGCAAGCGGACCGTGGGTCGAAACGGCAACCAGAGATCCCACGAGCGCCGCGATGGTTTGCGACTTGCGCTGCTCGACGGCTCGTTCGGTCACCCGCCGCTCCCGGCTCTCTTCCAGAGGGAGGTCGAGCAGATGAAACAGAAATGGGGAGATGTCGTCGGCTCGCTCGGCGGTCAACCCGCCGCTCGCCTCCAATTCGTCGAGGAAGACGGCCAGGTTCTCGGCCTGGTCCTCGGTACCGAAGTGGCGATCGAACAGATCCACAAAGGGCCCGTACGACACTCCCGCAGTCAGTTCGAGGCAGCGTCCCTCCAACCACGTGCCGCCGTTGCCGAGGACCAAATCGACGCAGTTCGGCGGCAAGCCTTGATTTGCCGACACCCGGCGACCCGACCAAGGCCACGGTATGACCGCCTTCATCGAACTCATGCCGGAGACGGGCGAGTTCGTCGTCGCGCCCGATCATCTCGGCCCGCAGACCTTCCACTCCGCGCACCTTCTCCGGCCGGTCCACGAGGCGTTCCGCCCGGTAGGCGGTCACCGGTGCCGACAACCCCTTGACGTCGATCTTCAGCGGGGTCAGTTCGAAGGCGGCGCTGGTATGGGCTCGGGTCGCGTCACCGACGACGACCTGGCCGATGCCGGCAGCCGCTTGGAGTCGAGCGGCGAGGTTCACCGTGGGACCCATGACGGTCAGCTCCTCGTGGAGCGCCGAACCGACCGGGCCGAAATAGACCCGGCCGGCGTTGACTCCCACCGACACCGAGAAGCCCAGCTCTTCGGCTCGTTCCCGGAGATCGAGAGCTGCACGGACCGCACGGATCGGATCGTCTTCGTGGGTGGAGGAGAACTCCGAAACAGCGAGAACACCATCGCCGAGAAATCGGTCGATCCGCCCTCCATACCGAACCATCAACTCGACCATCGTCTCTAACAAGGGGTTGACGAGGGCGGTGGCTTCCTCTCCGGACAGCCCGACGCTCCGTCGGACCGAGTCGCTCATATCGGCAAAAACCACGGTGACTAGTCGCTCCTCGCCCCGGAGGTTGGTGAGAACCCGCTCCCTCACCTCGCTCGGAAGGTCCATTGCTGCGGTTTGTGGAGCACCGCAATTGGAGCAGAACCGCGCGTCGGTTTGCAGCCCCGTCCCGCAGGTCCGACATTGCATCACTTGGGCAAGCTACCGGTCCAGGTTGCGCCGTTCGGGCCGGCGGATCGTCAAGCACGGCCAACATGGGTGCCTGGAGCTTCCTCCGCCACCGCCTTGCTGCCCTCGCGGGACGGGAGCCCTTCTGCGCCGGCCGGCCCGAGTCCGCCGGCCCGCCACCGGCAACGCCGCCCAACACCAAGCCGAACAGGCCGCCCTGGTCGACACCGCCATCAAGGGGTAGTTGCCCGCATCGGGAGGCGCACCCCACGTACCCACGCCAGGGCGAGACGTGACTGGAATCGACAGAAGGCGATCGCTGTCTTCTTACGATCCGAGGGTGCCGTCGGCCGTGCCCACATCGGGACCCTCAGGGAGAAGCCACTCCACGCCTCCTTGAAACGGTTCTATGCCCTCCCCGACGATCGAGCCGAGGTTCCAGTTGATGGCTTTGTCATCGATCTGGTTCGAGGGAATCTCTTGGTCGAGATCCAGACAAGCGGCTTCTCTTCGCTGAAGCGGAAGGTCACATCGCTTCTCGAGCTCGGGCATCGAGTCCGAGTCGTACGCCCGATCCCCATCGACAAGTGGATCGTCAAGGTCGATCCCCACGGCACCGTGTTGAGTCGACGCCGTTCTCCCAGGCACGGCAAGCCGACGGATATCTTCTCAGACCTGGCGAGCCTCCCCGACCTCGTGGCTCATCCACGCTTCGAAGTCGAAGTTCTGCTGACGATCGAAGAGGAGCTCCGGGAGCACATGCCGGGCCGGGCATGGCGCCGCAAGGGATGGGTCGTCGTCGAGTGCCGGCTTGTCGAGGTGGTGAGCTCGTTACTCCTCGAGAATGTCGATGACCTGGCCAGACTTTTGCCCGAAGGCCTGCCGGAGATCTTCACGACCGCCGATCTGGCCGAGAGGCTAGGCAGGCCCCGGCGCGCCGCCCAGCAGATGGCGTACTGCCTGCGGAGGATTGGAGCACTGGCTGTCGTTGGCAAGCGCGGCAAGAGTCTCGAGTACCGGTTGGGATAACAGTCGGGATCTATCGAGCCAGGTCGCCGACTCGCAGGGTCATGTCGCGGGCCCGATGTCGAGTTCCGGGTGGTCTCTCTCCCCGAACCGCCCTGTCTCCTCCAGTTCCCCAGATGCCGTTCGCTCGTACACCACCAGCTCGGGCTGCTCGGGGTCGATGATCCAATAGCGAGACAAACCCACCTCGGCGTATTTGCGGAGTTTGCGGACCACGTCTCGCCAGGGGTCGGTGGAGAGCACTTCGACCACGAGATAGGGGACACCGGTGTATCGCACGTTTTCCTCGGTGTCGTCGAAGACCATGAGGTCGGGGCCAAACTCGTCGGCCATCGGTTTCCACCCCCACGACTCACGCACCCCCACTCCGGCGGGCAGGACTGCCTCGATGAGATTGGTCAGCCGGTCGGCACACGTCCTGGTGGAGACCAGTGGGGAACGGGCTCATCACCAGCTCGCCATCGACGTACTCGCCCCGTACAGCGTCGGGTGAGAGCGTCTGGTACTCGTCCCAGGACATCGCCACCCGGTCGCCGGCGCGCAGCGTCTCCAGGATCCGGGTTTCCATGATTCGGGCACTCACGGTACTCCCTCCTCCTCCCGGCCAACCGCCCGCGACTGAACGTATCGGCTCGGGTGTGACAAACCGTGCTCGCACGGACTCACAAACTTAGCACTATCACGCTATATAGCGTTGTGTTACGTTTGACACCGTGGCGTCACGGCTGCTCGATCCGGTGGCTCTGGAAGGGATGGTCACCAACCTGGAGCGGCTCAGTGAAGCCCTGGCTGCCCGCCACCGTGCAGTGACCGCTGCGCTGGCGCTCGCTGACCGACCCACTGGAGCGGTCGACCTTCTGCTTGGCACCGCCGACGAGGCGGAGTGGTGGGCGTCGGTGCTTCGTGACCGGATCGAGTGGGCCGAGGGTCACGACCCATTCGCCGGCTCCGGTGTGATGGTCGACGGGCTTGGCCGTTCCCCGTGCCGTCGTCGGCGATGTCGGCGGCAACGGTTCCGCTTCCGGCTGGGAGCTCCCCGGGGTGTCCACCATGTGGCAACCGTGGCGGAGCTTCGGCCAGCACGCCCGCCAAGCGGTCGCCCAGCGCGGTCTGGAGTGGCCCGACGACCGTCCCCCGCTGAGCACCGTGCTCGGCCCGATCGGGAGTCTCCTCGCCGAGGTGTCCGGGGTCGCCGACGCCAAACGGTGCATCCAGGGCAGCCTCCCCGACTGCGGCTGGTTCGCCGCCGGTCTGGTGCCTTGGGGCCGGATGGCCCGCATCGCCCATCTCGCCCGCTTCGCCGACGAAGCCGGTGGAGTCCGGCGCCGGTAGGTCAGGAGATCCTCGAGCGCGAGTCTCGCCATCGACGATCTGGCTGCCGCCGCCCAGTGCCGAAGACGGAGCGGCCTATCCGGAGCAGGACACGCCTACCGGAAGCACGTGAGGGAGCCGACGGCGAGCTCTTCCTTGGCTCAGAATCTCAAGAGGACTTTGTCAACATGTCGAACGGGTCATGGAGGTCGGAGAGTCGAGCTTGACTGGAGCCCGAACTCGCATTCTGTGGACGGACTGGGACTGGGCGATTCGTGACGATGTGATCGAGGTAATTC
This sequence comes from uncultured Actinomycetes bacterium, assembly GCA_963780745.1. GTDB lineage: Bacteria > Actinomycetota > Acidimicrobiia > Spongiisociales > DATADW01 > DATADW01. The sequence continues at coordinate 664,502 of CAWACT010000012.1, forward strand.
GTCCCGGATGGCGCGTACGCTCGTCTACAGAACGAGAGCGGTCGATTTCATCATTCATCGATGAGAGAAACCATGAGCTCCACTGCAGACTCGACATGGAACGCTCATCACCAGTGCCCCGGACCGAGAGAAGCTGGTGGCGGAGCTCATCTCGACTCCGATGGCCAGTTCGCCGAGGTGAATCACGAGAGCGCAGTTCCCGTCATCGAGATCTACCCGGCGCGACGGTGAGCCATGGATCCTCGAGGTCGAGCGACTGATCGACGATAACCGAGCGCTCTACAGGCTCGGACTCAACGCCGACGGAAGGCAGGTCGCGGAGTGACTACCCCTTGCCTCTGGTCTGGCGCGCCGATCCTCTGGCCTCCTCGTAGTAGGCGACATACTCGTCTACGGGCGCCTTGGCGATGAGGTCGCCGACCACATCGAGGGGGACGTCGTCGAGCTTCTTGAGGTAGACGCACGACTTGCCCATGTTGAGCTTCTTGCCCGCCTCCGCCCAGCGCTTCTTGAACCACTCCTCGGTCTCCCGGTTGCCGTAGACCGAGTTCAGGTAGAGGGTCACGTACTGCTTGCGGTTGGCGATCCCGGCCAGCCCGAGCGGCTGCTTGTTGTAGGTGTCGGGGAACCGCTCCAGCGGGATGTACCAGCCGATGATCCCGTACTGGATCCCCTCCTCGTAGCCCTCGGGGAGGTTCTCGTTGATGACGTCCCGGACCGCCTCCACGATCTCCCGGCGCCCCGGCGGAACCGATTCGAGGTACTCCTCTGGGGTGGTGGGTGCGGGCATGGCACGATGGTACGCGTAGTCACCAAGGAGAGAGCATGACCGTCCTTGCCGATCTGACCGCGGCCCTGTCATCGGGATCCGTGCAGGTGGTCGACCTGACGGCGCCACTGTCGAGCGCCACGCCGCTTCTCGAGCTGCCGCCCGAGTTTGGTCAGACGGCCCGGTTCGAGCTGGAGGAGATCAGCAGGTACGACGACCGCGGCCCGGCTTGGTACTGGAACAACTTCCACACCGGCGAGCACACCGGGACCCACTTCGACGCACCAATCCACTGGGTGACCGGGAAGGACCAGCCGGACGTCGCCTCGGTGCCCGTCTCCGCCTTCGTCGCCCCGGCGGTGGTGATCGACGTGACCGAGCAGGTCACCGCGGACCCCAACTTCCTGATCGAGAAGCAGCACCTCGACGACTTCCAGGCCGAGCACGGCCCCTTCCCGGAGGGCGGTTGGCTGCTCTGTCGGACCGGCTGGTCGTCACGCGCCACCCAGGAGGAGATGATCAACAACACCGAGACCGGGCCGACCAGCCCGGGCATGTCGGTGGAGTGCGCCCGTTGGGTGGCCGAGGAGTCGCCGCTGCAGGGGATCGGGGTGGAGACGATCGGCACCGACGCCGGCGCCGCCCACTCCTTCGACCCGCCGTTTCCCTGCCATGCCTTCTTCCTCGGGGCCGGCAAATACGGGCTGGCCCAGCTGCAGAACCTGGACCGGCTACCGCCCACGGGTGCGGTGGTGATCGCCGCTCCGTTGAAGATCGTCACCGGGTCGGGGTCGCCGGTGCGGGTGCTCGCTCTCGTCGCCGCCTGATGAAAGTCGCCGAGGCAGTTGGCCGGACCCTCGTCGGGAGCGGTGTGCGGCAGGTCTTCGGGGTGGTCGGCTCGGGCAACTTCCACGTGACCAACGCCATGGTCGACGCCGGGGCCGTCTTCGTCGCCGCCCGTCATGAGGGTGGCGCCGCCACCATGGCCGACGCCTATGGCCGGATGAGCGGTGAGGTGGCGGCGTTGAGTGTCCATCAGGGGTGTGGCCTCACCAACGCCATGACCGGCATCACCGAGGCGGCGAAGAGCCGTACCCCGATGGTGGTGGTCGCCGCCGAGGTCACCCAGCCGAGGTCCAACTTCTATGTGGACCAGGAGATGCTGGCCAGGTCGGTTGGCGCGGTGCCGATGAGGATCGGCTCGGCGGCCACCGCGGTCTCCGACGCCGCGGCGGCGGTCGGCCTGGCGAGAGGCGAGCGGCGGACCGTCCTCCTCAACCTGCCGCTCGACATCCAGGCTCACGACGTCGGCGATTTGGCCGACAGGGGGACGGCGGTGGAGGTGGTTGCCGCTCCCCGAGTCCCGGATGCTGACGATCTGTCGACGCTGGTCGAGGCGCTCGACCAGGCCCGGCGCCCGGTGTTCGTGGCGGGGCGGGGAGCCCGGGGCCCGGGATGCCGCCGGGCTCTGGAGGCGCTGGCCGACGCCACCGGTGCGCTGCTGGCGACCTCAGCGGTGGCCAAGGGGCTGTTCAACGGGAGCGACTGGTCGCTCGACGTGTCGGGCGGGTTCTCCTCGCCGCTGGCCGCCGAGCTGATCAGGGGCGCCGACCTGATCGTCGGGTGGGGCTGCGCCCTCAACATGTGGACCATGAGCCACGGACGGCTCATCGGCGACGGAGCGACCGTGATCCAGGTGGATGACGATCCTGACGCCATCGGGGCGCATCGGGAGGGGGCCAAGGGGGTGGTGGGAGACGTGAGGCTCACCGCAGAGGCCGCGCTGAGCAGGGTCGATGGGTCGCCCGGGTACAGGTCGGAGCAGCTCAAGCGGCGGATTGGCCAGTCGATCCGTTGGCGGGACGTCCCCTACGAGGACAACGGCACCGGGGAGCGGATCGACCCTCGCACCCTGACCATCGCCCTCGACGACCTGCTCCCCGCCGAGCGGATCGTGAGCGTCGACTCGGGCAACTTCATGGGATACCCCAGCATGTACCTCTCGGTGCCCGACGAGTGGGGGTTCTGTTTCACCCAGGCGTTCCAGTCGATCGGGCTCGGGCTGGCGACGGCCATCGGCGCAGCCCTCGCCCGGCCCGACCGGCTCCCGGTGGCGGCGCTGGGTGACGGCGGCGGGTTGATGGCGGCGGCGGAGTTGGAGACGGTGGTCCGCCTCGGACTCCCCATGGTGGTGGTGGTCTACAACGACGAGGCGTACGGCGCCGAGGTCCACCACTTCGGTCCCCACGGCCACGATCTCGACATCGTCAAGTTCCCCCCGACCGACATCGCCTCGATCGCCCGGGGGTTCGGCTTCGAGGCGTTGACCGTTCGCGACGTCACCGACCTCGATCCGGTGGGGCGGTGGGTGAATGGGCCCAGAGACAAACCCCTGTTGATCGACGCCAAGGTGACCAGCGAGGCCTCCTGGTGGCTGGAGGAGGCCTTCGCCGGGCACTAGCCCGTGTGCCTGAACGCCCGATCCCGGCTATTCGCCGCCTGGGGCCAGTTCCACTTCGGTGGGCTCGAACCCCTCGCCACGGACGTCGAGTTCCTCCTCTTCGAGGGCGGCCACGGCCGCTTCGGCGAGGTCGGTCTGGAAGGTGTCCTCGGCGGGCGGCTCTTGGATCACCGACTGCGAGGTCGCCACCTCGACGGTCTGGTCCCACAGGGCCTGATCCATCACCCCGATGCCGTCCGGCGACGGCCAGATCAGCTTGTTGATCTCGTTGAGCTGCCACGTCTGGTGCGAGGCGCCGAGGGCGGGTCCGGCGGCGAGCACGATGTCGACGCACGGCTGGAAGTTGTCCCGGCAGTAGACCCATCCCCGGAAGGAAGCGCGCAGGAATCGCGCCGCGATGTCCTGGTTGGCCGGATCGTCGAGCCACGACCGTTGCACCCAGACCGCGTCCTGGAGCATGGCGGTCCCCACGTCGGGGTTGTTGAAGTCGATGACCGAGAGATCCTCGGGCGTGTACAGCTCGCCGGTCTCGGGGTTCTCCGTCTCCAGCACCTGGGCGTACTCGTTGTAGGTCATCGCCTGTGCGGCGTCGAGCTCGTCGTTGAGCAGCAGCGACATGTCGAAGGGCTGCTGCACCAACTCGCCGTCCACGTTCACGTCGAACTTCTCGAGGGCGGCGGTGAGCTCGAACTCGTTGCCGAATCCCCAGGTGCCGACCCGCTTTCCTTCCCAGTCCGCCGGCGTGGTGATCCCGGAGTCCGCCCACGACACCTCGAGGGTGCCGCTGCGCTGGAAGACCTGGGCGATGTTGACCAGGTCGGCCTCCTCCTCGTTGGACACCAGAGCCTTGGGCACCCACGCCAGCCCGAACTCCGCCTCGCCCGAGGCCACGACCTGTTGGGGCACGATGTCCACCGCCCCCTCGGCGATCTCGACCTCGAGCCCTTCCGCTTCGTAGAAACCCTGATCGACCGCGGCGAAGTAGCCGGCGAATTGCGCCTGGGTCACCCATTGCAGCTGGAGGGTGACCGGGGTGAGCTCACCGGCAGCTGCGGCCGTGGTAGCGGTATCCCCGGCGGCGGTGGTGGCGGCCCCATCACCGGCGGTGGTCTCCGCCCCGTCACCGGTTCCTCCACCGCAGGCAGCGACAAACAGCAACAAGACCAAGCACGAGATCGGCCACGTCGTCTTTCGCATCATCCTCACCCTCCTGCCAAGCCGGTTCGCCCTAACCGATTCGTCGACTGCGACCCGGGGACGCTACCCGCCAGCGCGCCCTTCCGCCGTTTGGCCTGCTCGATCAGGTTTCCAGCCGCTGGGAGACATGCCAGGGCATGAACAGCCGCTCCGCCAGGAGAATCAGACCGTAGAAGGCGAGCCCGAGCAGCGACCCGACGATGATGGCGGCCCAGGCGTCGGCGAAGTGGAACAGCGCCGCCTGTTGTGAGATGTACACGCCCAGTGCCCGGCGGGAGCCCCCGAAGTACTCGGTGACGATGGCGGCGATCACCGACAGCGAGGCGCCCACCTTGAGGGCGCTGAAGAGGTAGGGGAGCGAGTTGGGGAACCGGACCTTGCGCAGCAGGTCCCGCTCGGAACCCGCCACGGAGCGCACCAACTCGATCTCGTTGGGGTCGATCTCGACCAACCCGCGGGCCATGTTGATCATCACCGGGAAGAAGACGATCACCGCCACCACCGTCATCTTCGCCAGCGGGTTGGTGATCCCGAACCACTGGTTGGTGATCGGTGCCAGAGCGATGATCGGTGCCGCGCTCACCGCCACCGCGAAGGGGAGCAACCCGGCCCGGAGCAGCCCCCAGCGGGCCGTCGCCAGAGCGGCCACGATGCCGAGAACCGAGCCGATGACGAACCCGCCCAACGCCTCGCCCAAGGTGAACAACGCCGCAGGAACAATGACGCCCAGTTGGGCGGCGAGCGTGGTGGCGATGACGCTCGGCCGGGGCAGGATGAAACCCTCGATATCGAACACGACCACCAGGGCTTCCCAGGCGACCAGCCCGAGGACGAACAGCGCCGCCGCCGGCAGCCAGCGGCCGAGCCGGCTTTCGGTCCTGGGACGAACGCTGGGAACGGTTTGCTGACTCACGGCGCGTTTTCCGGCTCGACCCGGCGCAACAGTTCGCGCACCTCGGTGAGCAGCTCGAAGAAGCGGGGCTCTTCCCGGGTGGCGAACTCCCGAGGTTGGGCCAGGTCCACGGGAACCTCGCCGGCGATCCGGCCGGGCCGCGCCGAGAGAACCACCACCCTGTTGGAGAGGAAGACCGCCTCGGGTATGGAATGGGTGACGAAGAGCACGGTGGTTTCCGTCTCCCGCCAGATCCGCATCAGCTCCATCTGCATGCGTTCCCGCGTCATCTCGTCGAGGGCGCCGAAGGGCTCGTCCATCAGAAGGAGCGAAGGGTTCGCCGCCAGGGCCCGGGCGATCGCCACCCGTTGCTGCATGCCGCCCGACAGTTGCCACGGGTAATGGTCGGCGAACTGCTCCAGCTCGACCAACTGCAACAGCGACCGAGAGCGGCGCTCCCGCTCCTGGCGCGGGACGTCCATGATCTCCAGGGGCAGCTCGATGTTGCCGAGGACCTTGCGCCATTGCAGGAGCGTCGCCTGCTGAAAGGCCATGCCGTAGTCCCTGCCCAGGCGCGCCTCCCTTGCCGGGCGACCGTTCACCTCCACCGTCCCCGCGGTGGGGGCGAGCAGGTCGCCCACCAGGCGCAGCAGGGTGCTCTTGCCGCATCCCGACGGCCCGATCAGGGAGACGAACTCTCCGGCGGCGACCTCGAGGTCGATCTCCCGCAACGCCGCCAACTCGTTCGGCTTCCCCTGGTTGAAGACCATGGTCACCCGTTGCACCGAGATGGCGGCGGCACCGTCGAGGGATGCGGTCATGTTCGGGGTGCCGAGCCCATCCGTTGCCCCACCACGACGTGCTCGATGAGGGCGATGAGGCCGACGAAGACGATCCCGAGCAGCGCCGACACGATGATGGAGGCGTACAGCTTGGGCGGGCCGGTGATGTAGTAGTAGCTGAAGGTGAGCAGCTGGCGGCCCAGCCCGTCGGGAAGCCCGGCGGGCAGTTCACCGATGATGGCGCCGACCACGCTGGCGGTCGCCGCCACCTTGAGGGCGGTGAATATGTAGGGAAGGGCGGCGGGGACCTGGAGCTTCCAGAGGACCTGCCGGGGGGTGGCGGCGTACGACCTGAGCAGCTCCATCGCCGTTGCCTCGGGGGAGCGCAACCCGCGCAACGTGTTGATCGCCACCGGGAAGAAGCTGAGGTAGGCGGCGATGAGCGACACCGACAGCCAGGAGGGCCATCCGATGCGGCTTCCCCAGATCACCACCATCGGGGCGATGGCGATGAGCGGGACGGTCTGCGAGGCCACGACGTAGGGCATGAGGCCACGTTCGAACAGTCTCGAGCGGGCGAAGAGCACCCCGATGCCGAAGCCGGCCGCACTTCCCAGCAGGAACCCGACCAGCGCCTCGCGGAATGTGATGACGCCCGCTCTCCCCAGCAGCACCAGCAGGATGTCCTGGCCCTCGCCGCGTCGTGCCGGCTCGAACAGCGTCGTCACCATCTCCCAGGTGTGTGGCATCGACCGGTCGTCGGGCCTGACCGGGAGGTCGATCGAGGTGAAGGGGATGACCCCGCCCGTGGCCTCGCCGAGGAGCTTGTATCCCTCCCACAGCGCGGCCAGCACCACCAGCACCGCGAGGAACGCCACCACGCTGCGGAGCGCCCTCGGCACACGTCGCCCCCCGCCGGGACCTGCTGGCGCAGGCGAAAGGACCGCCTCGGCCGCCTGCTGCTCCATCGCCAAACTGTAGGTGGGGCGCTGGACTGGGGCCGGAGTAGGTGAGCTGCGTCGTACTTGGCAGTCGCCGCGTCGTGCTGATGGCGAGATCGTTGCCTGGGGATGAGCAACCTGCTCCGAAGTGCGAAGCTGGGCCGCCGATCCACGCTGCATGAGCAGTTGTGTTACGTCGGGAGCGTCCGGCATCGCACGAATGCCGAACGCTGTCATTCAGGGCTCGTTCGGCGCATTCGCGGCTCGGCTTCGATGGCCCCAGGGCTCGCGTGCCGCCCCTGGGGCCGGTTAATCGCGCGGGGCTCGGCCGAATCTCCCATGGCTCCTCGGGCGACGACGCGGGTCGCGTGACGAACGTCGTCACGGACGGATCTCGGATGGAGGCTTGGTCCCGGCGTCGTCCAGCAGCTTCGGCCATCCTTGAATGCTCAGTGTGGCTGGGCCAGTCTTCGGGTCGCGGGAATCTTCACTTCGAGACATCAGGCGCACCGCGGCTCGGATCGTCGGAAGCGACGTGCACATGGATGGGAGCGTGGCGAGTTTCCTTGGATCATGTTCTCAAGAGGGACTTTGTCAAGACACTCTCGAACGGGTCTATGCGAGGTCGGAGAGAAGTCGAGGCTTGACTGGAGGCCAGAACCGCTTTCTGGCGAGGGCCGGACGGGACGGTGGCTGATTCGTGACCCGATGAGGCCGACGGCGGAACGGCTTTCGTCCCGAGTCGCGGTCGCCAGTCTCTCACAGAACTAGAGACGGGAAATGGAGATCGTTGCGACCGATGTGGGAAGCGGCCGCGGCCGTGGGCTGGCTGTTGCGGTGCTGGCGGCAGCGGCAAGACGCATGCTCAACGAGGTGTGTCACGGACGAGATGCGATCGAGGAGCGGATTCCACGCTCGGATCGGCATTGAGGACTCCGAAGCGCAGCGACTCCTCGGGCAAGCTCCGAGCTCTCAGCTTCTGGGACCTCGGCTACGGCGGTTACCGGTCGCGGACTCCGCCATCCGGGAGCATCGATCTGCCTTCCGGGGTCCGGACCGGTGGTTCAGTCCTGCGGAACTGCGACACCTGGGTCGTCGCTCGCTCTGGTGCCCGTTGCGGGAGCAGGCTCGGACGGTCAGTCGGTTCAGGGCTTGACAGCTGCCGTGATGATCTGATTTGGCGCGATCACGATTAGGTGGGCGTTGGCCCGGCTCAGGGCGATGTAGGTCAGCATCCGGTCTCGGTCGTCGTCGAACTCGTCGAGCAGGGCAATGACCACATCCCTCTCGAGTCCTTTGAATCGGTGGATGGTCTCGCAGACCACGCCGTTTTGACCTACGGGGACCAGGGAACGTCCCGCAAACTTCCCTGATCTGAGCAGATCGCGGGTCTTGCTGGCTTGGGTGAGCACGGCCACCTGGTTGTCTTCGAGTTGCTCCTCGTTGAGGAGCCGGTGGAGAGGGTCCGCACCTTGGAGACGGCGCCCTCGACATTGCTGACCGCGATGAACTCGGGGGCGGGGCCGTCGGTCCCCTTGGTGGGGACGGTGTCACCGAACACCGTCGCCACCACTCGAGCCACGGGGAGGGTGTTGCGGCAGTTGTCTGTCAGGTCGTAGGTGGCACCATCGAACGGCGGTTGCCAGTCATCCCGGTAGATGGCCTGGTGTGAGTCGGCGAACACATAGAAAGGTCCCTGGTCGGGGTCGGCGAGCAGCATCTGGAGTGCGGCGAACCAGCTGGGGGCGAAGTCCTGGCCCTCGTCCACCACGAGCAGCATCGACCTCGAACCCGGTGGTGTATGCCGCCTCAACCAAGCGGTCCGGTGCCTCGTGCTCCCACCAGTCGGAATCGGGTTCGTCGGGGAAAGTCATCCCCGCCTGTCCGATCTGCCAGCGGCAGAGCGAATGGAAGCCGTGCACCGTCACCCCGTCCACGCCGCCGAATCCGGCCCGCAAATGGTCGGCGAGGGGACGGTTGAAACAGCTCAGCAGCACCCGGAAGCCCTCGCCGGTTAGCCGCCTGGCCCGCTCCGCCGCCAGAACCGTCTTGCCGGTGCCGGCGCCCCCATAGATAACGGCGCGTCGGTTGCGTCGCAGCCCATCGAGTACCTGCATTTGCTCTTGGGTCAGGAGCAGCAGCCGCGCTCCGACCTCGCGCAACTGGTCGCGCAGCAGCGGCCGCGCCTGGGTTGTCGGGGCCAACAGGAACGTGATCGCTCCGATGTGGGCGTGGTCAAGATCAGCGGCGAGCTCCCAATGAGCGACGACGCCGCTGATGGCCCGTGCGGGGTCGGCGAGGTCGCTTCGGGTGATGGTGATCGGAGGTGGCGCGTCCGGGCCGAACTCGGGCTTGCCGGTGAGATCAGGGAAAGTGACCGCATGACCAGCGGGCAGATAGGGGAAGTCCGCTTTGGAGCCCTTGAGGTAGGAGACGAGCGAGTGCTTCGAGTCTGTCGCCTGTCGGTACGGGTTCTTGATCTTCTTCTTCCCCGCACGCCCATAGGAGAACCACTTGCCCGCCTCCAACCGGACTCCGGTGGTGGGGCCGAGTGGTCCGCCCATGTAGACGATGACGTCCCGATGCGCCTCGTCCCAGGCTTTCAAGGCGGCGAGCCCTATCTCGTCCTTCGCGCGCCGTTCGTCCTCGGACATCGCATACCAAGCCTGCCAGCGCGGACTTGTCTTATTGCTGAGGAAGACTGCCGCGAGATAGGTTTCGCTCGTGCTCATGCGTGCGCCTCCTTTTGCGCTTTGCGAGTTGGAACAGAAGTCGTAGTCACTCCTGTGCGCTCCTCGTCCGCGTTGATTCGTATTGTGCGAAAACTCCGCCGACGGCAGCCGTCTCAGGTGGTCTTCGCTGAACACCACCACGTGATCCAGCAGCTCGCGACGAACCGTTCCCAGATCCCCGTGGCATCAGCGACACTTCGCGAACGTCACTCGGGCGTGCACTGCACCGAGACCGGAGCCGTCGCCGTGCAGGCGAAGGACTCGGTCACGCCTCGGGCCAGCGTGCTGCAGATGGGCGTCTGTGCGGCCTGGATCGCCTCGTCGCGGGTGGCCGCCTTCCCGACTGCGCAATCGGTGCGCCCTCCGAACTCGAGGCATACGTTGCACTCGTACCGGGCCTCGTTCGCGATCGACCAGGTCAGGGCCCCGAGGAATCCGCCGACGACGAGGAGTGCAGCCGCCCAGCGCATGGGCGCCACTCTACACGACGCCCGTTACTTCGTGCTCTTCAGATCCAGGAGTCCGCGCTCGAGCCCGTTCGCACGATGACCTCGAGCGCCATCCTATCTCTCCTTCGGCAATTCGCCGGTCTTGAGCCAATGCGCGCACTCGGGCGTTAGATGCTTCGCCGCGACCTCGTCGCAGCGCGCGATTTCCTCCGCCGACAGCACATCCTTCCAGCGACCGTTGGTGCCCTTGTGGATGAAAGTATTGCCGCCGCCTTTGAACGTCGTTGCCAATGAATCGACAGCCGCTGCCTCCCGCTTCATGTGCTCAAAGCCGCACCGCTCGACGAGCGTCGGCCATGCGGCAGGCTTGACGCCGATGTAGAGAAAATCGGCGATACGCTCCATCTCGCCGCGCAGGTCGGCCTTGAGATTGGCAAAATGCACCAGCAGCACGTTGGGCAACGAGCGCACGTTCCACCAATCCCGGGTGTGTCGCCATAAGGATGGAAACTTCAGGGAAAACACGGTCACTTCGCCGGTCTCTCAAAGCTCAGAATGAAACTTCGCACATCGCACTCGGGTCGCACGACCGGCTGGCCCGGCAGTCCCGGCGGCGAATTGAGGGCGTCGAGAAAGCCATCCGTGTAGGACGTGACGTGGTCGTAAAGGCTCCAAATAATGTCGCGCGCGTCGCGCCCGACGTAAATGTATTTGAGCTTCGGCGCGAACACGAGCGCATCGAGCGGCAAATGCGTCTTGATGAAGCGGCGATGTGTTTGGCTCTCAAGCGCCGCCAGCATCGGCTCGAAAGGCTGCACGCGCAGATCGAGCCAAGGCGAGACTCCGCCGCCGACCAAGCCCGCATCGGGCCCGAGCACGAGCTGCGCGACGATCTGCTGCATCCATGTCGTGCCACTCTTACCCCACGTGGCAATCACGATGTCGCCGTCTCTCGCCTCAAACACGTTCCAGCGCGTCGATCGAAGTAAGACGAAACAATCTCTCGCGTTTTCTTCGGCCATGTGATGTCTTGGCTTGCCATTCTATCCGTGTGCGTTCCCATTATTCGTCCGCATTGATTTCACTCGGTTTTTGCGTACGCCCCGTAGAGGATAGGACGACTCCGAATGCATCGTGCAGGTCCTGTTGCCCTCGCTGTCTCTACGGCGGCCCACGGGGCCACTATCACGCGGAGCCGGAGACGGGCGGAAGCCAGGAGAGGTGGGGGGGAGGCGAGGCGTGAGCAGAGTCGCGGTGTGCTGCGGCTCGCGCTGGCGATCGCGGATCTCAGGCGGATCGAGCTGCGGAAACATCTGATCGAAGCGGGTCTCGATGACCGGTCAGGGAGTCTCACTCATCGACGCCTCGATTCGCGCTATCCGGCTCGCATCGCGCGCGTTGCGCGGAAGCGCGCCATGCCGCTCATCAGGCTTCGCCAGATCGCGAAATGCGACGAGCCTGCGTGAATGTTCGTCCCACAGCGCGAGGCGGAAGCAAGCCAGGCTCTGGCGTAGCGTGATCCGACCCAGGTTGCGGAACTGGGGATGATCCTCGAGCGCCTCCCGCAACCGGTAGCTGGGGATCCGACTCGCAAGATGATGAACGTGGTGGATGCCGATGTTGGCCGTGAACCAGCGCAGCACGCCCGGCAGATCGTAATGCGTGGCGCCCTGTAGGGCGGCCGCATGAAATTTCCACTCTCCCTGGCTCGCCCAATAGGTATCCTCGAACTGGTGCTGCACGTAGAAGAGCCAGACCCCGGCAGAGCCCGCGAGCAGTGTGATCGGCACTTGGACGAGCAGAAAGTCCCGGGCACCCACCAGCGCACACATGCCGACGATGACGCCGGCGATTGCGAGGTTGGTGCACATCACTCGGAACCAGATGCCCTTCCCGTCGCGCATCAGGCCCACGGGCAGCCGATACTTCAGGACGAAGAGATAGACGGGTCCGAGTCCGAGCAGGATGAGCGGGTTTCGCGAGAGCCGGTAGGCGATGCGCCCCCAGCGCGGCAGGTCCTGGTATTCCGCCACCGTGTACAGGCCCACGTCGCCGATGCCGCGTCGATCGAGATTGCCCGTCGTGGCGTGGTGGACTGCATGGGTTCGACGCCAGTAGTCGTAGGGCACCAAGGTGAGCACGCTGAGGATCCGGCCGAGCCCGTCGTTGATGGCGCGCCCCGGAAGGAACGAGCCGTGCCCGCAGTCGTGCTGGATCAAGAAGAGCCGCATCAAGAAGCCTGCTGCCGGCAGAGCCAGCAGCAGACAGGCCGCGTAGCCATAGCGCTCGAGGCAGTGCAGCATGAGCGTCCAGAGGAGGAGGAACGGCACCGCCGTCACGAGCAGCTCGACGACGCCTCGCTTCGCTTCGGGAGCGCCATAATGCGCGAGCGCCTCCACCCAGCGGCTCTCTTCGGACGGTGCTCGCACCGCGCGAGTATCCGTCGCGGTGCTTGCCGATCGAGATGCGCACGAGCGCGTCGCTGATTCCGTTCGGATCGCCCTCACGTGCATCTCGCTCAAGACGCGAACACGAAGCGCAACAGCAGGAGCGCAACAGCACGCCACCCGCCGCCGAGCAGATAGGCGCCGGTATACGAGCCGCGTGCTCGGCTCTCGACCGGCCAGTTCTTAGGAATCGCCTGGACCTCCGGGTGGGACTCTTCGTTGCCGCCCAGTAATCCACCAATGTGCCGCGCCGCACAGTGGAGCCCCATCCCTAGATCCACGGATTTACGACTCCGAGTCTGGGGAGGGGGCGCCGCGCGCGACCTTCCGCCGAGGGGCGCTGGTTTCGGCGGTGATTCGCCTAGAACCGCGCGGCCACGGCGCGTCGGACGGTCCCGGTGCTCTGGTGGAGGAGCAGGCACGCTTGCCGCGCGGTTCACTTTTGCGGACCAAAGGGCACCGTCTCACTCGCGCGCAGAGATAATTCGGCTATTGGCCAACTGCTTTGACTAACAATGGCCGTCTCTGGTTCCCTCTCGAAGCCAGTGCTCGCGCTAACCCCGCGGTACAGCGGAGATTCAGCGGGGCGGCTCCAGGTTCTGCACCTAGATCGCTGCAGAGAAGGACTAGTTTGAGCTGTGTCTCAAAGGTCTGTACACCTCTGAGCCCGAAGTAAAGAGGGCCAGCGGATCGTTTCTCCTAAGTTCTTGTCGCCAAACACGAACACAGGAGACGGTCCGATGACCCTCGAAGACAAAGTACACGCCTTTCGGCTGCTTCTCTTCCGCCGCGCTCAGGAGCTTCGAAACGTGAGCGCCGCGTGCCGCGAGCTGGGCGTCTCCCGCTCGCTCTACTACCAGCTCCGACAACGGTTTACGCGCTATGGCGCCGACGGGCTGCATCCCACGCTCCGTCGCGGTCGGCCCGGACGACCCGCCCAGCTCGATGCCACCGTCGAACGCCAGCTCGTAGCCCTGTCGCTGGCATGGCCGACCTGGGGCCCGCGCCAGCTCTCGGATCAGCTCGCCCTTCGCGGGATCCGTGTCGCTTCCAGCACGGCCTACCGAGCTCTCCGGCGGCTGGGATTGGCCACCCGAAACGAACGCCTCGGCCGGCTCGAAGCCCACAGCGCCGAGCGCGCCGGATTGCTGACCCAACGCACGCGGAAGCAACTCGAGAAGGCTCGCCCGATCCCTTCGCCTCGTCACGTCGAAGCGAAGACGCCGGGCGAACTCGTCTGCCTCGACTGCTTCTACATCGGCAAGCTCAAGGGCGTGGACCCGTCTGGCAGATCACCGCCTGCGACGCCGCTGTCGTCCTTCGCCCTGGCCCAGGTCTTCGTCGGTGCCCCTCGCGCTCGCGTCATCGCGGAGTTCTTGCGACAGCGCGTGGTCCCCTTCTTCCGCAAGGCGGGCTACCCGCTGCAACGCGTGCTCACCGACCGCGGTAGCGAATTCAAGGGCGCCTTCGACGAAGCCTGTCGGAAGCTCGGCATTCGTCACACCCGAACCAAGCCGCGACACGCTTTCACCAACGGCTTCGTCGAGCGGCTCCAGCAAACCATCCTGCACGAGCACTGGCGCATCGAGTTTCGCCGCCGCTATTTCACGCGGCTCGGGCAGCTCGATGCCTCCCTCCAAAGCTTTCTTCGCTTCTACAACCACGAGCGCACGCACCATGGCTATCGCACCCAAGGCCGTACGCCCGCTTCGATCGTCCTGGCTGCCAACGAAGGATGAAATCCCACGAAGAACGGGAGAAACTGTCCAGACCTATGCGGCATAGGACACCCTAGATCGCTGCAGAGACGGACTAGTTGGCGGCGGTGCCAGTCTGTCGCGAACTCGTCTCCGATTATCGACGAATTCCCCTGCTAACAGGGAAAAAACAGGGAATATCCTCGAATCTGCGAGGATTTCCGCGCACCGTTAGAACCAAATTCGGCCCGTACTCTCGGGCACTTACGAGGGAATTCCCTGCGCACAGGAACAGGAAATTTTTTGAGGCCGAACAGGGAATTAATCAGAGGAACAGGGAATTTTAACCGCCGAACGGAACGGAGGAAGGCGGTTGGGGACGCCCATCGTTTTGCGTCGACGGAGTATTGGCACAATACGCCGACGGCTTCTTTATCGATGGACGATCGCCGCCGCCCTCGACGCTCCCTTGGTGAGGACGGGCAGCTTCTCCCAGCCGCGCACCGTCGGGTGTGGGCCTGCTCGGCGCGGTCCCAGTCGACGTCCCATCGGGGAAGCGGTTAGCACCTCGTCGAGGGCGACCCGGCCCTCGAGCCGGGCGAGCGCGGCGCCGAGGCAGAAGTGGATGCCGTAGCCGAAGGTCAGGTGGTGGCCGATCTTGCGGTGGATGTCGAACGGTCGGGGTCGGCGAACTTGCGCTCGTCGCGGTTGGCCGAGCGATGAGCAGCAGCATGGCGCTGCCTGCCGGGACCGTCTGCCCGTGGTGCTCGACGTCCTGGGTGACGTAGCGGGCCTGCGACGGGCGACGGCGGCTCGTAGCGCAGGAGCTCCTCGATGGCGTTCGGGATGAGGCCGCGGTCCTCGACGAGCTCGCCGCGCTGGTCCGGGTGCTCGGCGAGCACCTTGCCGGTCCAGCCGATCAGCCGGGTGGTCGTCTCGTTGCCCGCGCCGGCGAGCAGGTCGACGTAGGTGAGGACCTCCTCGCGGGTGAGGCGTCGCGCGGTCGCCCGTCTCGTCCTCGAACTCGGCCTTGAGCAGCTCGGTCATGAGGTCGTCGGAGGGGTGCTCGGCCCGCCAGTCGATGTACTCGGCGAACGCTCGCTGCCGTCGCGCGACGACTCCGTCGACCCGTCGCATCGTCTCGCCGTCCGCGAGTGCGCATGCTGGCGTCGATCCGGTCGCGGATCGCTTCCTGGTCCTCGCTCGGGGATGCCGAGGAGCATGCCGATCGTCCGCATCGGCATCTGCGGCGCCGAGGTCGGTGACGAAGTCGAACCCGCCCGAGCCGACCAGCGGGTCGAGGGCTGCGGCGCAGAAGTCGCGGACCTGCGGCTCGAGCGCCGCTCATCTGCTTCGGCGTGAACACCCGCGAGAGCAGGCCGCGGTGCAGGTGTGCATCGGCGGGTCCTCGAAGAGGAGCATCCCGGGCGGCATCTCGATGTCCGGCCTGGATGATCTCGAGCATCGTGCCCCTGCCGGAGATGTACGTCGCCCAGTCGACGAGGCGCCTGCTCGACGTCGTCGAAGCGGCTCAGCGGCGTAGAAGTCGTACTTCTCGTTGTAGTAGAGCGGCGCCTCGTCGCGGAGGCGCCGGCACATCGGGTACGGGTCGGCGTCGATCTCGGAGTCGTAGGGGTCGTAGCAGACGCCGGTCGCCGTGTTGGATCGGTCAGCCATCGGTGCTCCCTCCGGAGACGAATCGGGTTATGGCGCCAACCACAACGAGCCCGATCGACGTGGCGCTAGGGCCGGCGGGCGGGTCGAGGCGACGCCTGGCCATCGAGTCCAGACACGAGCTTTCTCGTCTCCCCGTCCGCTTCTCCATCTCGCGCAGGTTGTGACGGATCCGCTGCAGGATCGAGACGAGCTGCGTGCGCTCCTCGCGAGAGAGGCCTTGGCGGAGCCCCGTGCCGAGTGCCTCGCCCATGTGATCGACCTCGTCGACCACCCGCTCGCCGGCGTCGGTGATCAAAACGAGGCTGGAGCCTCCGGTCCTCACGACCGCGCGAGCGCTCGACGAGACCCTTGCCTTCGAGGCCGTCGATGAGCGTGCCCAGCGCGGCCTTGCGCATACCGAGTCTCGCGCTGAGATCCGTCTGGCTGAGTTCCTCGGCGCGTTGGAGGTGGAGTAGCGCCGCAACCTGGCTCTGGTTCAGCCCGGTCACGCGAAAGCGCCCGTTGTAGACGCGGAGCTGCAGCCGCACGACCTCGACGAGCAGGAACTCGAGCTGGCGGTTCGGATCGCGTCGCTTCATGAATGTCTCGTCTGGAAGCGGATCGTATGATATCGTACGATACGCACGAACACAACGGAGGGCCCCATGACCTTCGGAATCTTCGACGTCGACAACCATTACTACGAGCCGCGCAACACGTTCCGCTACCTCGATCCGCGGATGGCCGAGCGCGCCGTGCAGATCGTGACGGACGCGTCCGGCAAGGACACGATCCTCGTCGCTGGCCAGAAGCACCACTTCACGCCGCCCACCTTCGATGCGGTGCCGCCGCCGGGCCATCTCAAGGAGATGATGCAGGGGCACGGCGAGGGCACCGCCGCGTCGTTCCTGAAGCCGATGCGCCCGGAGTATCAGCAGCGCGACGCGCGCCTGGCCGTCATGGATGAGCAGGGGATGGATTCGATCCTGCTCTTCCCGACCTTCGGTGTGACGTTCGAGACCGTGCTTAGCCACGACGCCGAAGCCACGTTCGCCGCGATGAAGGCGTTCAACCAGTGGCTCGAGGAAGACTGGGGCTTCGGCGCTGACGGCCGCATCTTCGGCGTGCCGTTGGTCTCGCTCGTCGACATCGACATGGCGGTAGTGGAGCTCGACCGCGTGCTCGCGCGCGGCGCGCGCATGGTGCACTTGAACGTCGGTCCGGTGAACGGGCGCAGCCCCGG